>NZ_JBXHAR010000010.1:0-302566 GCF_056895195.1 Dyadobacter sp. HNCC25DJ185 | reverse complement strand
CAGCAGCCGACGCCTCTGCCAACACGAATGCCCTTAGGAGGCTGGCTCTTACCGCGGGTGATCTCAGCATCTTTGTGAGGTGTTTTTCCGAGGCAGGTTTTATAACTATTAGCAATGCGTATTCTATAACCAATTTAGGCGAGACTGACAATCTCTATACTAAATCTGATGAAGTTCATTCTCCAAATGTTTATAATCAAAAAGTTAATTGCCTTCCAAAATCGCTTTTGACAATTAAACAGGTAGATGATTCATTCAGCGTTGATCTAAGGGGGGCCTTAGCTAATTTACCTGAAACATTAACCTCTCTCGAAATACACGACGCCGGCAGCATGATAGATGGCAGGATAAACGACCTTCCGCGTGCACTCACTAAAATAAGTTTTAAGTTCAAGAGCATATATGACCACACTCCTGTTCTAACAGGCGATCTTGCAGATTTACCTCCACTTTGCACATACCGGAATGATGAAACCGTAAATGGGCAATATATTTACACCCATAGAGCTTGGCCAGTAAACATGAGAAAAGTTGTAATCAAAATTTCGGAGAGACAAAATTGGACATCAGAAATGGTCAATCTTCTTCTCGCAGACCTTGGCGATACGAGTTGGCTCGCGGGTGGAATCGTTAATTTGACCGGCAATTTACCAAAAAGAACCTCAAATGTTGGCTATGATTTGCTTGTTGGGAAAGGTGTCACAGTTACAACGAAAGTATGAAACCTTGAGTCCCGCAATGCATTCAATATCAATTCATCGCAAAAACCACTTTTTTAACTTCCCCCAAGAATTCAAATCCTATGCGCTCCACAAGTTTTTGATTTGATCCATGATCCCTGATCCAATTTCACTTTCATAGTTAACAATGAAAAAAGAGCTAGCCAATAAAAGCTAGCTCTTCAATTTTTAACGTGATCCGGTTGTGATTCGAACACAAGACCTGCTGCTTAGAAGGCAGCTGCTCTATCCAGCTGAGCTACCGGACCAAAAGAAAAAGGCAGTTAGCAGTATCTGCATACGGCTGACTGCCTTTTCGTCGGGGAGACAGGATTCGAACGCCATCGGGCTACGCCTGCGACTCTCTGATCCCAAACCAGATGCGCCACCTATCTTACCTTTTTTTCTCGTCGGGGAGACAGGATTCGAACCTGCGACCCTCTGGTCCCAAACCAGATGCGCTACCGGGCTGCGCCACTCCCCGAGGTAATTCCGGCCTTTTCGCTTGCGCTAATCAGAGCCAATTTTCAAACTTCCAGAAGACGTGTAGAGGAAGCGGGATTCGAACCCGCGGTACCCTTGCGAGTACGGCAGTTTAGCAAACTACTGGTTTCAGCCACTCACCCATCCCTCCTTCTTTCCGTTCTGGGTTGCAAATATAGACGGTTGATCTTCAGAAAAACAAACATTACTGCAAAAAAACTTTATCAGAAGCCGCAAATGCCTATTTTTGAAAAAGTTTAAATTACCCAAAACGTTCATTATGAACTGGAATTATCCATTTGGCAGTACCGAATATTTTTTCATTTTTATTTTCATTTTTGTTTACGTCGCCTACATTATTCGCACCGTCAGAATAGCCCGGCAGCTGCAAACCACCGCCCGGACTCTGATCATCAAACTTTTTTTAAGATCCATTACTTTCTCATTGCTCATCATCAGCTTACTCGGCCCCTCCTTTGGTGAGGCCGAACGTGACATTCAGGCAAAGGGCAAAGATATTTTCCTCGTAGTCGATCTCTCCAAATCCATGGATGCTGCGGACGTAACCCCGTCACGCCTCGAAAAAGTAAAATTTGAAATGAACCGGTTTGTTCAGGAAGAAAAATCGAACAGGATCGGTATTATCATTTTCTCGAACGACGCTTTTATCCATGTTCCGCTTACATACGATAATGAGGCCCTGGAGTTGTTTATTCAGTCCCTGCAGACAGACCTGCTTCCTACGACCGGGACCAATGTTTGTGCTGCCATCGAACTGGCCTATGACAAGCTTATGAATGCCGCAGATCCTACCGGACGCGCAAAATTGATGATAATTTTTACCGACGGCGAAAATAACGCCAATTGCAGCAACGCGCTTTACAATAACCTCCGGCGGTTCGGAGTGGGGCTTTATGCGGTGGCAGTGGGCACAAAAATCGGGATCAGCATCCAACAGAATGGTAAGCCGCTAATGGACAAAAATGACAAGCTGGTGATCAGTAAAATGGACGAAAACTTTTTGAAAACAGTTGCCAGCGCCTCCCGGGGAACTTACTACGAACTTAATAATGTCAAAAACGATATACACCGGCTGATTAACGACATCAATCTCGCGGAAGGTACGCTGGTGGACTCCCGGACCATTACCGTAGTCAGTAACAAATATTACTATTTCCTCGGCGCTGCACTTATTTTAATCCTGCTGGATGTTTTAATTACCATCGGAACATTTCGTCTCTAAGGGATCAATGCTTATTTTTGCGACTCAACCCGGATCGATATGACCGCACTTATTCTTTATGTCCTGCTCTGGCTTTGGGATAACCGGACTTTTGATTCTATCACGAAAGCCAATGAGCGGAAGCTGGATGCCGAACGGGCTTATCACAATAAACAATATTCCAGATCCGCTGAACTTTATAACCAGATTACTTACGGGTCCATCTTTTCGGACCCGGCAGCAAGGTTAAATCTTGCACATTCCTATTTTAATCTGGGTAATAAGACGCTGGCTTTGAAACATTATGAGTTGCTTGCCAATGTAGACAATAATACCGTCGCATCTATTGCAAATTCTCAGATCGCACTAATTAAGGTCATCCAGAAAGATACGGCCACTGCATTGGCAAATCTCAAAACAGCGCTCCGGCTTGAACCGGGGAACACGCTGGCGAGAAACAATTATATCATACTAAAAAAGAATTTTACCGGTACAGAGCAGCCATCCGATCTCAATATGAGAAAACAACGCTCTGAACAGCAAGCCAATAAACAAACTGAGCAGGAAGCGAATGCGGAAACGGAGCAGGATGCCCGGCAGGTGGCCGAAGATGCCAAGAAAGAAGAATTACTCAAAAGTCTGAAAGCAATGAACATGTCGGAAGACCAGGCGAGAGCGATATTAGATGCCATGAAATCGAATGAATCGCAATATATTTACCAGCTCCGGCGGAAGCAATACAACAAAATGAACCGCCAGAAGGACGAAATCGAATGGTAATTTTTCTATATACTGATGAATAGCATATCCGAAACAAACTTCAATTTCCCCGGCCAGACCGCATTTTACAAAGGGAAGGTACGCGACGTTTACTCCTTTGACAAACGCCTGGTCATGGTTGCAACAGACCGGATTTCAGCGTTCGACGTGATCCTGCCGCGGGCTATCCCTTACAAAGGACAGGTTTTAAACCAGATCGCAGCCCACTTTTTGACCGCTACCTCCGACATTGTACCGAACTGGCTACAGGAAGTCCCTGACCCTAATGTGAGTATCGGAATTAAATGTCAGGCCTATCCGGTGGAAATGGTCGTGAGAGGCTATCTTGCCGGGCATGCATGGCGGGAATATTCGGCAGGGAAGAGATCTGTCTGCGGTGTCGCGCTACCCGATGGGCTAAAAGAAAACGATAAACTTCCGGCCCCGATCATTACCCCAACTACCAAAGCACATGAGGGCCACGATGAAGATATTTCCCGTGAGCAAATTCTGGCACAAGGCTTGGTCAGCGAGGACGAATACGAGCATCTGGAAAAATATACACTGGCACTGTTTTCAAAAGGGACCGAAATGGCCGCTGATCAGGGATTGATCCTGGTTGATACAAAATACGAATTCGGGCAACTGGACGGCGTCATTTATCTGATCGACGAAATTCATACCCCGGATTCCTCCCGATACTTCTATATGGACGTATATGAAGGGAACCAACAGGCAGGTCTTCCGCAAAAACAGCTTAGCAAGGAGTTTGTAAGGGAATGGCTTATACAAAACGGTTTCCAGGGCAAAGAAGGCCAGTCGGTGCCGGAAATGACCGATGAGCGCGTCCAGCTGATTTCGGACCGGTATATCGAATTGTTCGAAAAAGTAACCGGAAAAAAATTCCAGAAGAACAATCTGGACAACCCGTTGAAACGCATCGAAGCGGCCATTGAAAGATCCTTATAATCAATTCATCAGATACCATTTTTGAACTAATTATCTCGACAAAACAATCACTGTAATGAACTATAAACTGGAAAAGAAAGAGCAATACGTTTTCATCGATTTGGAAGAAACCGCATTTGCACAGGATATTCCGGCTTCATTTGAAGAAACGGTAAAATCTCTTTTCAGGGAAGGCTACCACAGCCTGATCGTCAATATGCAAACTGTAAAATCAGTAGACGTTGTGGGAACAACCGTATTGAAAAAGGTAAACTGGCTTTGCGCCAATGATCTTGGGCTGCTGGTCATCGTAACCAGGGACGATGACTTCATTGATTTGCTGGAAAACCTGAAGATCCCGGACCTTAATGTATTGCCTACCAAGGAAGAAGCGATAGACGCGGTTTTTATGAATAACCTTGAAAACGAGTTCGGCGCCGGTGACGACGACTATGATGATGAAGATTACGAAGGTGTAAGTGAGTCAAAGGAACCTTGAATAAGTTTTAAGGTAAGGTCTTATATCGAACGTCCCGCTCCAAAGGCGGGACGTTCTGTTTGCAAGCGTCTCCCCGAATTTTATTACTTTATTCAGATTTGATTTGTAATCTTTTAAGAGCATATAAAACCAACCTTGTATTGTGATTTTATTAAGCATAACACTGGGTTTTTGAACGATTATCAATATTTTGATAATAATTGTGATTAAACAATCAAAAAATACAGAGTGCCATAAAATTTTGCCATTCTCATATTAAGCCAAATATTTTTTATGGTTATCTTGCGAGGCTTTACCCTATTCATCATGCAAATGTGGTTTGGCGCTTTTTTTTAACCACTTATTTAAACAAATTCTAATTACGAATTTGCTAATTACTCTACAATAGCCGCGAATGTCGAAAATGTCTGAACAAATGGTAGAAAATCAGGGACTGTACCGCCCGGAATTTGAGCACGATGCATGTGGGATCGGTTTCCGGGCTAACATCAAAGGCCGTAAGTCACATCAGATTGTGGCCGATGCCATTCACATGTTAGAGCGCATGGAACACAGGGGTGCTACCGGCTTCGACCCTAACACCGGCGATGGTGCGGGTATACTTATTCAGATACCGCATGAGTTTTTTGTAGAGGAAAGCACAAAGCTGGGCTTCCAGCTTCCGTTCGCAGGCGAATATGGCGTGGGGATGATATTTTTCCCAGGCGATGAAACAATCCGCGAGGAATGCCGGGATATCGTTAACCGCAAACTTAAGAAGCTCGGGCTGACTTTACTTGGCTACCGTAAAGTGCCGACGCTGAACAACACATTAGGCGAAGGCTCGCTGTCTGTTGAACCATGGGTGGAGCAGGTTTTTATCAAACGCCCGGACGATATCTCCGACGATACTGCTTTCGAAAGGAAGCTATTTATCCTCCGCCAGGTATCTACGAGACTTATTAAAGATACTGTGAAAGGCGGTGCCAAAAGCTTCTACTACTCGTCGCTTTCGTGCCGTACCATTTCCTATAAAGGGCAGCTCACTACCGCCCAGCTAAAATATTACTTCCCCGACCTGGAAAATGAATCGGTGGTATCCGCATTGGCAGTGGTCCACTCCCGGTTTTCTACCAATACATTTCCCTCGTGGGAATTGGCGCAGCCATTTCGCTATATCGCACACAATGGTGAGATCAATACGGTAAAAGGTAATGTAAACTGGATCCGTGCAGGTGAGAAATCCTTCTATTCGGAGTTTTTTACCAAAGAAGAAATGGATATGCTCCTGCCGATTTGCGACAGGAACCAGTCCGACTCCGCCAACCTCGACAATGCAATTGAATTGCTGCATCTTTCCGGCCGCTCATTGCCACATGTAATGATGATGCTCATCCCCGAAGCATGGGACGGTAACGATCATATGGATCCCGAAAGACGCGCGTTCTACGAATACCACGCTGCCATCATGGAGCCCTGGGACGGTCCTGCCTCGATTTCATTTACAGATGGAAAAATGGTGGGCGCTACCTTGGACAGGAACGGCCTGCGCCCTTCGAGATATTGGGTTTTGGACGATGATACCATTATCATGGCTTCCGAAGCAGGTGTTCTGGATGTAGATCAATCCAGAGTAGTGACAAAAGGCCGCTTACAGCCAGGACGCATGTTCGTCGTGGATATGGAACAAGGCCGTATTATTCCGGACGAAGAAGTGAAAGCCCAGGTTTGTTCGTCACAGCCTTACCAAAAATGGCTGGACGAGAATAAATTGCATGTTGACCAGCTCGAACATCCGATCCGTACGTATCGTGCCTATGACGAAAATGCATTGCTGAAACGCCAGGTTGCATTCGGGTATACATCTGAAGACCTCCGAATGATCCTTGCCCCTATGGCGCAAACTGGCTTGGAGGCAATTGGTTCCATGGGAACAGACAGCCCGCTGGCCGTCCTGTCTGATCAGAGCCAGCATATGTCCACTTATTTCAAGCAGCTTTTTGCTCAGGTTACCAACCCGCCTATCGACTCTATTCGCGAAAGGGCGATCATGTCGTTGATCTCATTCGTGGGAGGGAACGAAAATATTCTGACTGAAAGCCCTAAACATTGCCGCCAGATCGCACTTCCTCACCCGTTGCTCTCGGTTCAGGAGTTTGACAAGCTGCGTTTTGTAGACAGGGACGGCTTTCAGGCTAAAACCATTAATACTTATTTCCGCGCAGACGAAGGCGGAAAAGCATTGGAAAGAGCACTCGAACGCATTTGCCGCTATGCTGTAGATGCGATTCAAGACGGTTTTGAAATCCTGATCCTGTCCGACAGGGCGATCGACTCGGACCATGCCCCTATCCCATCATTGCTGGCGACCGCAACCATCCACCACCATCTGATCCGCGAAGGATTGAGAGGAAAAGTAGGTTTGCTGGTAGAAGCTGGGGACGTTTGGGAAACGCACCATGTGGCAACCCTGATCGGCTACGGTGCAGCCGGAATTTGCCCATATATGGCTTTTGAAACATTGGCCTATATGAATAAAAAAGGCATGATCGAAGGTGAGTTTACCGACGAAAAACTGCATTACAACTACATCAAGGCTGTTAACAAGGAATTATTGAAGATTTTCTCCAAAATGGGGATTTCTACCCTGCAGTCGTACCAGGGCGCGCAGATTTTTGAATGCGTTGGTTTGAACCGCGACGTAGTGGATAAATATTTCACAGGTACCATCTCCCGCATCAGTGGTATGGGTATCTATGATATCGCACGTGAAATCCTGGTGCGTCACAAAGTGGCTTACCACGAAACACCAGATCAAAAGCCAAGGCTGGAAGTAGGCGGTGTGTACCAGTGGAAGCAACGCGGAGAAGCGCACATTTTCAATCCGCAGTCGGTGCATATGCTGCAGCAGGCAACCAGGACCAACAGCTACGAATTATTTAAGAAATTCTCAAAACTGATTGACGATCAGAGCCATAAAGCATTGACCCTTCGTGGTTTACTGCGTTTCAAAAAAGGAGTTTCCATACCAATCGAAGAAGTTGAGCCCGTTGAGAATATATTCAAACGCTTTGCTACGGGTGCAATGTCGTTCGGTTCAATTTCCTGGGAAGCGCACACCACGCTTGCTATTGCGATGAACCGGATTGGCGGAAAATCAAACTCCGGCGAAGGTGGCGAAGACGAATTGCGTTACAATAAGCTGCCGAACGGAGACTGGATGAATTCGCAGATCAAGCAGGTTGCGTCCGGCCGTTTTGGTGTAACAAGCCATTACCTGAGCAATGCAGGTGAGCTGCAGATCAAAACCGCGCAAGGTGCTAAACCAGGCGAAGGTGGTCAATTGCCAGGCTTTAAAGTGGATGACTGGATCGGACGTACGCGGCATTCGACGCCCGGTGTAGGGTTGATTTCCCCTCCCCCGCACCACGATATTTATTCCATCGAGGATTTGGCCCAATTGATCTTTGACCTCAAAAATGCAAACCGCCAAGCGCGGATCAGTGTGAAGCTGGTTTCCGAAGCGGGTGTTGGTACGGTCGCTTCCGGTGTTGCGAAGGCGCATGCAGACCATATCCTGATCTCGGGTTATGACGGTGGAACCGGTGCATCGCCATTGAGCTCGATCCGCCACGCCGGGTTGCCATGGGAGCTTGGCCTCGCCGAGACACATCAGACTTTGGTAAAAAATAAACTGCGTGGCAGGGTAACCGTTCAGGCCGACGGTCAGCTCCGAACAGGCCGGGACCTTGCGATCGCAGCCATGCTTGGTGCAGAAGAATGGGGCGTTGCAACCGCCGCGTTGGTTGCTGCCGGTTGTATCATGATGCGTAAATGCCACCTCAATACCTGTCCGGTAGGTGTTGCCACGCAACGGAAAGAATTGCGTGCATTGTTTTCCGGTAAGCCCGAACATGTGGTGAATATGTTCACTTTCATGGCAGAGGAACTGCGTGAGATCATGGCGCAGCTTGGTTTCAGGACCGTGAACGAAATGGTGGGACAGGCGCAGTACCTTGAATTAAGAAACGATATCAAGCATTGGAAATACAAGAATCTGAATTTCGATGCGATACTATACAAAGAAGGCGACCTGTCGGTAGCGCAGTTCAAACAAGAAGAACAAGATCACGGTATCGACGCGATCCTTGACCTTGACCTGATCAGAGTTGCCGCCCCTGCTTTGGAAAATAAGGAGGAAGTTTATGGCGAGTTTACAGTTAACAACCTGAACCGCTCTTTGGGGACCATGCTTTCCAACGAAATCTCCAAAAAATATGGCGGCGTTGGTTTGCCAAAAGGTAATATCCACTTCAAATTCCGTGGTACAGCCGGGCAGAGCTTTGGTGCTTTCAATACCGCCGGAGTTCGTCTGGAACTGGAAGGGGATGCGAATGATTATTTCGGAAAAGGCCTTTGCGGCGCCGAGCTGATCGTTTATCCCGATCGTGAATCGAAATTTAAGCCGGAAGAAAACATCATCATCGGCAACGTGGCGTTCTATGGTGCTACTTCGGGTGACGCATACATCCGCGGGACTGCGGGTGAGCGTTTCTGCGTACGTAACTCAGGTGCAAGGGTGGTTGTGGAAGGCGTAGGAGACCACGGGCTTGAATACATGACCGGCGGGCTCGCTATTGTACTGGGAGAGACGGGCCGGAACTTTGCAGCAGGTATGTCGGGCGGGGTAGCATATGTTTTGGATAAAAACGGAACATTCAGGGATAAGGTCAACATGGAAATGGTTACGCTGGAAACTCTGAATGAAGAGGATAAGGGTATCCTGCACGAGTATCTCGACAAACATTTCCAGTATACCACCAGCAATGTTGCGTTCCAGCTGATCCAGAACTGGGAAGAATCCGTTTCGCAATTCGTGAAAGTAATGCCAGGCGATTTCAAAAAAGCATTGGACGGACGCGGTATTACGTTGGCGCAGCAGATTGCGGACAAAAATGTAGTTTACAAAGACATCGTGGTGGACGTCGTTCATCAGTAAACCAAATAGCTCAGCTTCCAGTCATTTAGAATAACGATTTAATAAGAAGTATAGAATGGGAAAACCAACCGGATTTTTAGAGTTTCAGAGGGAGTTACCGAAGAAAAGAGCCGTTGAAGAACGTCTTCACGACTACAAGGAGATTGAAACGGCACCCACCGACTCTAATTCCAAACAGCAGGCAGCCCGTTGTATGGACTGCGGAATTCCTTTTTGCCATAATGGCTGTCCGCTTGGAAATATCATTCCCGAGTTCAACGACGCGGTTTACGACGAAAACTGGGGATTGGCGTATGAGATTTTAGCGTCAACCAATAACTTCCCTGAATTTACCGGCAGGATATGCCCTGCCCCTTGCGAGGCATCGTGCGTTCTGGGTATTAACAAGCCTCCGGTAGCTATTGAATACATCGAGAAAGCCATCATCGAGAAGGCTTTTGAACTGAATCTTGTAAAACCAAAAATCCCTAAAAACCGTACCGGTAAAAAAGTGGCTGTGGTTGGCTCCGGCCCCGCAGGATTGGCTGCAAGTAATCAGTTGAATCAAGCCGGACATACCGTTGTTCTTTTGGAAAGAGCGGATAAAATTGGCGGCCTGGTTCGCTACGGAATTCCTGATTTTAAGTTGGACAAGAGCGTTATCGATCGTCGGCTTGCTGTGATGCAGGAAGAAGGCATTGAGTTCCGCACCAATGTAAATGTGGGTGTGGATATCAAATCGGATGAGCTATTGAATGAGTTCGACGCGGTATTACTTACCATGGGATCAACAGTTCCCAGAGATGTGAAGATCCAGGGGCGTAACCTGAAGGGCGTTCATTTCGCCATGGAATTCCTGAGCCAGCAAAACAAACGCGTTGCCGGTATCCATCCCGAATTCGACCATCGGGGTGCCCCCTATGTGAACGGACAGATCATTGCGAAAGACAAGCACGTGGTAGTGATCGGCGGCGGCGATACAGGGTCCGACTGCGTAGGAACTTCCGGACGCCACGGGGCCGCATCTGTAACGCAGATCGAGCTGATGCCCATTCCTCCGAAAGAACGTGATGCAAGCACGCCCTGGCCAAACTGGCCCATGATGCTGCGCACTTCCACTTCTCACGAAGAAGGCTGCGACAGGCATTGGTCTATTAACACAAAGGAATTCGTAGGCGATGAGGACGGCAACCTCAAAGAACTGAAAATCGTTGACCTCGACTGGCAGAAAGATCCGGAAACGGGTCGTATGCAAATGAAAGAGGTTGAAGGAAGCGAAAGAAACATTCCTTGCCAGCTTGCATTCCTGGCCGCAGGATTTTTACATCCGCAGCAGGAAGGGCTACTGAATGACCTTGCACTGGAATTTGACGAACGCGGGAACATCAAAACCAATGGTTACCAATCTACTGCCATTGAAAAAGTATTTGCTGCCGGCGATTGCCGCCGCGGACAGTCGCTGGTAGTATGGGCGATCAGCGAAGGCCGGGAAGCAGCCCGCGCAGTAGATGAGTTCCTGATGGGCGAGTCGTTTCTTGAAGCTAAGGCGGTATCCATGTTTAACCCTGTTTTTGCTCACGCATAATTTTCAGCAAGGTTTTAAGCCAGCCTCTATATCATAGTATCGGTGAGAAAGCTGCCCTAAATGGGCAGCTTCTTATTTTATACCCTTTATATTTGACAAATAAGACCGACACCAGAGCAAGTTCCATGTTTTTGCATCATTCCCCATTTTGGCTAAAAGCTTTTTTCCCGGGCTTCACCTGGCGAGTTAAAACGCAGGAAAAGAAGATATTCCTGACGTTTGACGATGGCCCGATCCCGGATATCACTGAATGGGTGCTGGATACATTGAAACAATATCATGCGAAGGCGACATTCTTCTGCATCGGTGACAACGTCAGGAAACATCCCGGGGTATTTCAAAAACTTCTGGATGAATCGCATTCGGTTGGAAACCATACATTCAATCATATAAATGGCTGGAACAGTGAGGATACGGCCTACCTCGAAAATATTGCCAGGTGCTCGACACAGCTGGATTTTGAAACGAAGCTGTTCAGACCTCCCTATGGCAGGATCAAGAGAAGCCAGTCGAAAGTAGTTTTAGCTGACAAAAAAATCATCATGTGGGACGTTTTGAGCGGCGACTTCTCCAAAACAGTTACGCCTGAAATCTGTTTAAAAAAAACCATTCAATATACCCGCCCCGGCTCTATTATCCTATTCCACGACAGCATCAAAGCTTCGAAAAGTATGCAATATACGCTGCCCAGGTTTCTGGAACATTACACGCAAAAAGGATATACATTCGACGCCCTGCCCATGAATTAACCGCGTATTTTTTATGCCCCCTAGTGATAATCCCATTCAAGTCAGTGTGCTGGTAGCTGCGCGAAACGAAGAACAGAATATTGAAAGATGCCTGAAATCCCTTCACGAACTTGATTTCCCAAAAGAAAACATCGAAATTATCGTCGGCAATGACGACTCCGACGATCGTACGGCAGCAATGGTCCAGCATTTTATAAAGGACAAATTTCAATTTAAGTACATCAAAATAGCCGGACAGCTCGCCCAGTTGAAAGGCAAAGCCAATGTGCTGGCCCAGCTGGCGCATCAGGCCCGTGGTAAATATTTCTTTTATTGTGATGCAGATATAGCTGTCAGGCCAACCTGGGCTTCGGAAATGCTGGCTCATTTCAAACCGCGAACAGGCGTTGTCGTAGGCTTAACCAGAATGAAACACACCCACCTGCTCGCGGACCTCTTGTCGATGGAATGGCTGTTCGCGCTCACCACCATGAGGTTTTTCTCCCTGCTTAAAATCCCCATTACCGGGATGGGCAACAATATGGCCGTGACCCGCGAGGCTTATTTTCAGACCGGGGGATATGAGAAAATTGGTTTTTCGATTGTAGAGGATTACGCGCTTTTCATGGCGGTCATTGCGAAAGGATATGATTTTCAAATGGCGTATAAACCTGAGGTCTTAAGTATTTCAGAGCCTGTCAATACTTTTCCGGACCTATTAACGCAACGGAAAAGGTGGATGCACGGTGTAATGCAGTCTTTCTGGGTAACTCGGCTCAGTCTGTTCGTTTCGTCGCTGGTGGTGCCGCTCTTGTTACTGGTTTCTCTTTGGTACCCTATTCATCCACTGACTGGCATTATCCAATACTACCTGCTCGTAACAGGAATTTCACTGTTGGCCGTTGTCATGCTTAAACAGCCCGACCTATGGAAAGCAGCGCTGCTTTTCTGGTTTTATATGGTAGTTATCGGGCCGATTATGTTAATAAATTACGCACTGCCCAGTAAAACTATCTGGAAAGGAAGGGAGTACTAAACAGCAAAGTAAAAATGATTGAAACCCACGCACATATATACAGCGACGATTACGCTGATGACCGCGATGCCATGCTTGAACGCGCCTGGGCGGCTGGAATAGAGCAGATATGGATGCCCAACTGCGACCATTCCAGCATTGGCGGCATGCTGGAACTCGCCGATCGTTTTCCCGGCAAATGCCTGCCCATGATCGGCCTGCACCCGACCTATGTGAAAGAGGATTTTGAAAAAGAACTGGTGATCATGGAGGAGTGGCTGACCAGGTATCCGTTTATTGCAGTAGGCGAAATTGGCATGGACCTTTTTTGGGACGTCACATTCCGCGACCAGCAGGAGAAGGCTTTTTTATACCAATGCGAGCTCGCCCGAAAGCACAAGCTCTGGATTGACATCCATAGCAGAAGCGCATTTTGGGAAACTATAAAATTGATCGAAGAATTTGCGGACCCTGAGCTGAAAGGCATTTTCCATTGCTTTACCGGAACTTTGGAAGAAGCGCAAAAAGCAATAGAATTTGGCTTCAAGCTGGGAATCGGCGGCGTTGCGACATTCAAGAACGGCGGATTGGACAAAGTACTTCCATTTGTGGACCTGGAACACCTGGTACTCGAGACAGACAGCCCCTACCTGGCCCCCGTCCCCTACCGTGGCAAGAGAAATGAAGTTGCCTACATGGACCTCGTCGCCCAGCGAGTGGCGGATTTGAAACATATTTCCAAAGCAGAAGTAATCCATGCAACCACCCAGACGGCGAAGGCCCTGTTAACGCCCAAACCATGACGAATTATACCAAAATTCACATCAACCCCATTTCACCAGAGCCAACCAACGGTTCTGTGTTGGTCATTTACACAGGCGGTACCCTGGGAATGGTTTACGAAAGAAAGGGAAAACAATTGGTACCCTTTGATTTTCAACAAATTATAGAGCGTGTCCCGGAAATCGGCAGGCTGGATTTTGATATTACTTTCTTGTCGCTACCGGAGCCCATAGACTCCTCCAACATGAATCCGGACATATGGATTGAACTGGCCGAGATCATTGGCGAAAACTACGGTCAGTACGACAGCTTCGTGATCCTGCATGGTACGGATACGATGTCCTACACAGCTTCGGCACTAAGCTATCTGCTGGAAAACCTGAACAAGCCGGTTATCCTTACCGGTGCACAACTTCCGATAGGCGTAGCACGCTCCGACGCACGTGAAAATGTCATTACCGCCCTAGAACTGGCGGCTGCACAAAATGAGCTCGGGCACCCGATGATCACCGAAGTGTGTATCTATTTCAATTCCCAATTGCTCCGTGGTAACCGCTCCAAAAAGAAAGAGAGCTCCGATTTCAACGCATTCCATTCCGAAAATTACCCGCCACTTGCGACTGCCGGTGTGCGGATCGACTACAATATACCTTACCTGAGAACTTTCCAGCCCGATCTTGAACTTATCGTTCACAAAAAGCTGAATACTCAGGTAGCATTTCTAAAAATGTTTCCGGGTATTACGCCATTAGTCGTGGAGTCTGTCCTCAGCATTGAAGGACTTAGGGGAGTTGTTTTGGAAACATACGGATCGGGCAATGCAACAACTGATACCTGGTTCCTCAACGCAGTCAGCAACGCCATAAATAGCGGCCTGGTGATTTTCAATGTCTCCCAGTGCGATGGTGGCCGCGTTACGCAGGGCCAGTATCAAACCAGCAAGTTTCTGAAACAGGTTGGCGTGGTAAGTGGGTCAGACATCACAGCCGAGGCGGCGATCACAAAAATGATGTATGTTTTCGGAAAAGAAACCGACACTCAGAAGTGTATAGCAATGCTTGCCCGTCCTCTGCGCGGTGAAATGAGTATATGAAACGCCCGGCACCGATCTTATTTTTAAATTATAACGCATCAAATTTGTGTAAAAGGCATTAAAAGCTATCTTTGCACCCCATAACCACAAATAGAGAGGTGCCCGAGTGGTTGAAGGGGCTACCCTGGAAAGGTAGTATGTGGGTAACTGCATCGTGAGTTCGAATCTCATCCTCTCTGCAAGTAAGAATACCAAAAAGCATCAAAAGCCTGTAAATCATACATTTACAGGCTTTTTTGTTTTTCAGATTTTGTCAAAATATGCAAATATTCGCAATATCTAGGTGAGCATCGGGTGGGCACTTCGAAATAGTAAAAAAAGTGCTCACCTAAACTGCTGTAACAATCTGAATTACAACCTGTTCATCAGATAAACATCTTGATTTTTTGGAAGCATCGGTAGTAGTTTTGTTCCACTAAATATCGAATGTTATGTTATTAAGAAATCTGACTATGTTTTTTTATTTGAAAAAACGTAGCAACTACAAAACCGGCAAACTGCCAATTTACATCCGCATTACCGTAGAAGGAGAGCGAATGCAAATATCAACCAAGAGGGAGTGTGAACCAGAAAAGTGGAATTCTCAAACTGGACGAAAAAACGGGACAAAGGTTGAAGTTCCGTTCAAGGACATTAGGTGCGATCTTGCCTACATTACCTTTGTAGGATTGGTATTTTTTGCTGCGCACCAGCGATTGTAACTTCAAAGCCCGCATTAGTTTCAATACAGTTTTGTAATTGATCCTTTTACCCGAATTTCTCAGGGCAAATGTGATCCTGCGGTAGCCAAAACGTCCTTTATGCTGATGGTAAACCTCTTTGACCTGTTCTTTGGCATCAGCGTGCTTTTGCAAAAACGCCGGGCTTTTCAAATGGTAATAGAAACTGCTCCTGGGCAGCTTGGAAAGCTTTAAAAGCAAATCCAGTGGAAATTCATGCCTTAACCCCTGGACGGCTATTGCCCTTTCTTTGGCGTGCCGTCTTTCTGCCGGATCAAGGCATCCAGCTTTTTTAGCAATGCGTTTTCAGCACGCAAATACAGGACCTGTTCTTCGAGTTCCTGTACACGGGTCAATGGCTCTACCTGCTTTTTCGATGTCCGTTTCTGCTTCATAGGTGCAGGCCCTTCTTTGGGCTTTTTCGTTGCATTCCTCCCAAACTGGCTGACCCATAAGGATAACGAGGTGATCGTCGGTATCTGGTACTTGAGGCAGCATTCTCTTAAAGATAAGCCGCTGTTTTCATAAACCCCGACGACATGCTCTTTAAATTCCCTGCTGTGCTTTTGTCGGGGTCCTTTAACAAGCCCGGCTTTGCCCTTCTGCCGGTAGTGGGTCACCCACAATTCCAACAGCGATTTACCAATGCCAAAGCTCCTTGCCACCCCGCGGATCGACCCGACTTTCAAGTATTCTTTCACAGCTTTGAGTCTGAACTCCGGACTGAATTTCCTGCTTTTTCCCATAAAATTGACGCTTGGTTAGTGTCCAAGTTTTTGGGAGCAATTCACTAAGGCCGGTGCTAGCGGAAAGACTTACTACAAAGCGATCCGGGAGCTGAATGAATTTGGCTACATCTGCTACGAGCCGTCATTCAAGAAAAATCAGCCCAGCAAGATTTCGCTTCCGGATCGGCCTAGTCTAAATAAATAAACTTTACAAAATGAATATCGAGTTTGTCACAAAGGAGGATTTGCAAGTCCTGCGGCGCGAAGAACAAAATTTGCACGCAGAGATACGCGCATTTATAGCCCGCTTTCTCTTCTCCTGGCTATTATGCATGCGGCTGCCTTTACTATTGTACCGGCTCTACTTGCATGTTGAATGCAGCTGCAAGCGCTCTCCCTTGCAGGACTAGTAATCGCGCCTTCTCTCCTGCAAGTATTCAGCGACAAGGGTTTCATCGGAGCTTTTCAAACCAGTTAGACGCTCAATCTTCGCGCATAGCACGCTATCCACTTTTCGTTTGCGAAGAATCCTTTTAACAATTGTAAGTGCAATTGTTTGAGATCGTGAATTAATTAAGGAACGCTAAAAAAACAAATGACATTATTCAACCGGGTTAAATAGCGCCATTGCGGTCATGCCTCCATCCGCAATAATATTCTGACCGGTGATATAAGAAGATCTGTCCATGGCCAGGAAAGCAATGATGGCTGCCATTTCTTCAGCACGGGCTATCCGCTTTAAAGGCGTTCTGCTAACTACAGCATCCACTTTGGTACTATTCAAGAGCAGTGCCTCAGTAAGCGGTGTTTCAGTGAACCACGGCGAAAGCGAATTTACCCTGATCCCATCACTAGCCCATTCTGAAGCCAGGTTTTTTGTTTGCTGAATTAATCCTGCTTTAGACATGCCATAGGGCGAACCTGTTTGAACATCCAGAAAACCGGCAACAGAAGCTATGTTGATAATGGCAGGGTTTTGACTTTTGATCAGTAAAGCATGTAAGCCACGCGAAAGTTCGAAAGGTGCAACCAGGTTTACCTCTAATACCTTCCGGTATTCTTCCGGTGTAAAATCCAATGTCGACTTACGGATATTCATGCCGGCATTGTTAACCAGCACATCCAATGCTCCCCAATGCGCTTCTATCCAGGTGGCCACTTCACCGCGGTCCTCCGCATTGGCGATATCACTCACTAATCCGGTTGCATTAAACTTTTCTTCCCGAAGTTCCTGTTCAAAGTATGATACCTCCTCCTTGTTACGGGCGGTGAATAGCACCTGAGCGCCCAGCTTTAACGTTTCGATTACGGCGGCGCGACCAATACCCTTAGTGCCGCCAGTGATCAGTATCCTTTTTTGATTTAAATTCCACATGATTATAAGCTTTTAAGAACTTTCAGAATTTCCGCGGGCTCCGCGCGTTTACGGTAATCGGTGTTCACAAAAGCATATTTGATCAACCCATCCGTACCGATCAGGTACGTTGCCGGAACAGGCAGTCCGTTGGTAGATACACCATTGTAGTTTTCCAGCTTATGGAACTCATTGTAGATCTCGATCAGTTCTTCATTAAGGGTAAAATCGATACGAAATGCGCGGGCCACTTCGTTGTTATAGTCGGTCAGCACTTCAAAAGCCAGCTCGTTTTTCTCGCTTGTGCTCAATGATTTATCAGGCAGTTCCGGCGAAAGGGCAACTAAGGTGGCACCTGCAGCCTCCAACTGGGGCAAATAGCTTTGCAGATAGCGCAACTGGATGTTACAATACGGGCACCAGCCCCCGCGGTACCAGCTAAGTATTGCCGGACCATTTTTTAACAGATCAGCTAATTTGACCGGCTTATTCAAAGCATTACTCAGCTCAAAGTCTGGAGCTGTGTCGCCAACCTTTAGCGCCGTATCGTTTAACGCTTTGATCTCTTCAATTCCGTTCTCGAATTTATCCTGTAAGCCTTCAGGCGCTTTGGCGTTCCAGGATTCCTGGAATGCTGCCAATTCACTTTGCAATGAAGCACCACTGGTATGTTGATCATTCATTTTCAATTGATTTAGTTATTTTTTGCCTTTGGCTTTTTCTTCAGTCGCTACTTTCAGATCCGTTGCTGTAACGCCTTCAACTGCAAGGCCGTAGCCTACCTGTTCCAAAAGATCTTTGCGAAGGTTGTCTGCAAACATGGCGCGCATATGCCTTCTGGTCAGTTCTGGTATTGCCAGCAGCTTTTTGGCCAGTTCGTAAGCTCGTTTTTTTAATGCCTCGTTATTGGGTAACACTTCAGCAACTACGCCCATATCTTTAGCTTCTGCGGCACTGATCTTTTGTTGTGTATACAAGAAATAGCGGCTCCGGTAATCTCCGATGGCCCTTTTCCAAACGGTTTGTACACCATCACCTGGCACGATGCCAAACGTTAAATGCGGGTAATCCTGGAAATAAGCACCATCGCTGGCAATGATAATATCTGCGGTGAGGGCATATTCAGAGTGGACGGTTGCAGCCCCGTTTACGGCGGCGATTACCGGAACGCCGATACTTGACAGGTTTTGAAGTGATTGCTGGCCTTCCCACCAGGTTTTGTCCCATTCGCGCGGGTTAGTAATGTCACCGAGGCTCGGGCCGTCGATCTGTGCGAAAAACTCGTTGCTGGTACCCGTAAGGATTATAACTTTGTTATCTCTGTCTTGGGCGATCTGTGAAAATGCTTCAACGAAGTCATGGTGATCCTTTCCGGTAAATACGATTGGGCCGTTGTTGGTTGTGAACCGTACCTCAAGAATACCATCTGCGGTACGGGTCATATTGAGATGATCAAAACGGGAGAAATATGCGGGGTTGTGCGTTTGAGCTTTTGTACTGATGGAACTTGCAACTATTGCGATTGCCAAAGCGGTTTTTTTGATAAACATGATATTGTTGTATTAGAAATGAAAAAATTATAATTAATTACGGTGGTGGTTTAAACACCACCGTCCACCGTTTGACCTTGATTGATTAATTTAATGCGGGTGCTAACGGCCAATCAACAGGGATATCTGTTAAAGCATGCAGGTAGTTGGTAATGATCTTATCGCCGATAACGATGACAACATCGATCAAATTAGCTTCTGTGTAACCAGCTGCGAAGAAGTTTTCTAAAATGTCAGAGGTAACATGGCCGCGGTTTTCGGTAGTTGCTTTAACCAGTTTAGCTAATGCATCCAGTTTAGGGTCAAAGCTGATGTTTGCACGGCGGATGTCTAAGATCTGCTCATCGGTAAAGCCGTTCATTTTGGCAAACTGTGTATGGGCGCTCAGGCAATAAGAACAGTTGTTTACCTGGCTAACTACCAGGTTGATCACTTCACGCTCTTTGGCACGAATAGATGATTTCCTGTTTTGCAGGGCAAGGTAATCGCTTAAAGCTGTATCGGCGTGACCGAAGATGGCATACAGGTTAGGTACGAAACCAACCATTCCATTCAGGTTTTCAAAAATAGCCTGATTAGCTGGAGAAACTTGTTCTTTGGTTGGAATTGAGAATTTTTCCATGATTATTGTTTTTTTATTTTTTGTATTGTCTTTTGACATTACAAAGGTGCGGCTAAGGCGTGGGCTGATGAATGGAGAGAATTCCCGACGATATGTAAAATTTGCCTTTCCGGAAGGATTTTTAAAAGGTTCTTATTTTTACTTCTGCTTCTACCTGCATCCCGGCTCATGCTATATAAGAAAACGACCGGAGACTCATAGCCATCAAAAATAAAGGCCCCTTTCACCAGAGAGACCTTTTGAAGCCAGTAATACTGTTCTTGATTATAACGTTCTTAAGCCGCCATCCAGCAACAACTCACCGCCCACCATGAACCTGAAGTCGTCAGAGGCGAGGTAAAGAAAGCCCTGGGCCATTTCTTCGGTAGTCCCCATGCACTTAACTGGCGTAGCTTGTGCGATATAAACTTTATCAGCAGCAATTTCTTCCTGGCTGGCACCGCTTCTTTCAAATACTGGGATATCCGCCGGGCCGCGGACAAAGCATTGACGCGGATCCTGCGGGCCTGCAGTTCTGCGGAAAAGCTATGGGCCAACGAGCGTACGACCGCTTCGGTAGCCGCATAGGCCGCAATGATAGGCAGGCGATTATCACTAACGGTCGAACCTGCCAGGAGAATGGAGGCCCCATCATTCAGATAAGGCAATGCTTTTTGAACGGAGAAGAAACACCCTTGAAATTGATATCTCTGGCCTGGTCGAACATAGCTTCGGTATAATCACTCAATAGCCCCGTAATATAAACGCCTGCGCTAACAACGAGGATATCTATTTTCCCAAAAGTTTGGTCGACCTGTTGATAGAGTTGATCTATTTGCGCCAGATCTGCCGTGTTGCTAGCAATGCCTATTGCACCTAACCCTATCTGGTTTACAGCGCTGTTCAGGGTTTGTTGGTCCGGCCTGTAATGGCCACATGCGCGCGCTAGGGCAAATAATTGAGCTGTTGCCAGACCAATGCCGCTGTTACCGCCGGTAATCACGGCAACTTTATTTTCTTACTTTTTCATGTCTTTTGTATGTTCTGATTGAACAATACAAAGGTGCAGAGACGGGAAAGGCTAAAGAAGAAAGAATAGAGAGATTTCCCGCCGACATGGAACTATTGCCCTGAAGAAAGTAAAGCTGCATTAGCATTCCGGAAATCGGATGGGGCGTATCCAGTTTGCTTCTTGAAGAAATTACTGAAGTACGAGGCATCATCATAGCCCAGGTGGTAGGCGATTTCCTTGGCAGATTTATCGGTATACATCAGCAGGCGCTTGGCTTCCAGTATGATCCTGTCCTGTATTACAGTAAGTGGGGATTTATGGTTATATAAAGCGAAGTAATTAGCCAACGTCTTGGGTGATTTATTTAATTGATCTGCATAAAACTGCACGGTATGCTGTTTTCGGTAATTGTTTTCAACCATTAGGTTGAACTTACGCAGCACATCGAGTTTATCTTCAGTCAGAGCCTTTTCCGTAAGGTATTGTTTTTTACCCAGTCGGGTAACAATAATGATCAGCCGCTTTAGCAACATTTGCAGCATATCGCGCTGTATGGCGTCCTTGTCTTCAAATTCATCCATAAATACCTGCAGGAGCAGATTGAGCTTTTTTTGCTGTCTCGCATCCAAAGTGATGAACATGATTTCCGCGGAACCGTAAAACAAAAAGCCAACGCAGCTCACTTCCTTATCATGATCTACGATGCAATAAAAGTTGCGGTTGTACTGCCAGGCAATAATCTGTTCAGGCTTTTCAAAAGTAAAGGTTTGATTGACCATCAGTGGCAAAATGGATTGGGAGGGAAACTGGTATTGGATGCCATCTATTGTTACCGTTTGGGCAGGGCCGTCATTCCATGCGATGGTTAAAAACTTGTCTTTACGATCCCGCTGAAAAAATAATCGGTCGAAACCAGGTTCGTGTAAGGTTAAGTGGAGTTCACCTGCGGACATAGGATCTATATAGTCTACCTTCATGTTACAAAGTTGGAAGTAGACGCAAATATAAATAAGAGTATATTATCGAAGTCGAAAGTTCTTTCGACCAATCGATGTTGTATGAATTGCTATCGAAGGTTAATGCCGTCCCCTTCGGTCGGGCTATCCGATTCAATATCACTTATGGTGATGATTTCCGCTGCTATCCCTGACGGTTTACAAAAGATATCATTAAGTGTAAAAGACTTTTCCGGCCTTCCCGTTGCCCTCTTGCAGGCTATTCCGCTGTGTGTTCAGCAGTCGGTATCTGGCCGTTTTCTTCGGATTGTTTTCTCCGAAAAATAATGCAGCCGCCCTTTTGCCTGCAAGGGGCTTTCGCGGCATATCCGCGCTCCTTCGTCGCTGTGGTATTCCACGTCCCCTTGCCGTCAAAGCGGCCGCATTTTCCATTTTACTACAAAAAATCAGAAGAATGAAAACGTCCATCAAAACACCGACAGCACAACAAAACAACAGTAAAACAGCCGCCGCCGCGTAGGCCAAGCCGAGGGGAAAACAATTTTTTACAATTAAAAAAAACAAAAAACGACAATTATGGAAATCACAGGCAGAGTAACCGCAGACGCAATCGTAGCAACCACCAAAGGCGACAAACAAGTGGTCAATTTCAGCATCGCCATCAATGACAGGTATCAGACAAAGTCAGGAGAAAAAAGAGAGGTAACCGAGTTTGTCCGCTGTGCCTACTGGATCGGTGCAGGTGTAGCAAAGGCGCTCACCAAAGGAACACTCGTGCAGGTCTTCCTTCGTCGCGTACGGGATGAATTGCCATAGCAACCACGATTACTCCGCAACAAAAAGTGCCGACAAGAAATAGTTTGGTATAAAATGACGCTCCGCAACCGACTTACTGTTTTACTTAACGTTAAAGTTCCTGTTAGATTTGCAATGCTGCGCTTACTAAATGACAACTGGTAGATTCGGACACAAGTGTCCGAATCTGGACAAGCCAGCTCTCCAAAAATGGTTCAATAAGCCCAAAAACGCATTTTTTCCGATGGAATAAAAGTTGCAGCAACTTTGGGATCAATCTTCAATTCGCTACGACTATGAAAAGTTTAATGATGGCACTAGTGCTTTTGCTATCTCTCGATGTGTATGCACAGGAAGGCCTATATGACCCTAAAAACGAGGTGCGCGGTAACGGAAAGCCGGTTCAGTTCACAAAAATTACCAAACCATTCAAGGATGTTGAAATCAGGCAGTTCCCGGCAGAAATTACCATTGACGCGGGAGCTAATGAGTCGATGGTAGCCCTCACGATTGACGAAAACCTACGACCCCTATTGCGAATTGATGACGAGGGAGGCAAATTGAAACTGTCTTTTGAACACCCACAAGGTATACCCTTCTGGATTAGCAGTAATTCCATAAGAATTACGATCAGAACACCAGAGTTAACGAGTTTGACATACCAGTCTAATAGCAAACTGTTAGTGAACAACCTACGAGGAAGCACACTTAACTTTGCAAATCAGGGCAATGCCATAGTAACATTGCTAGGTAGCATCAAAACAATGAATCTAACCAACCTGGCGAATGGATTCGTTGATGCGGAAAATTTAACCACGGATAAAGCAAACGTGGTATCCCGCGCAAATGGTAGCGTTCGCGTTCATGCAAAGGAAGTAAGTTTGGTTAACACTGGCCGCGGCAGCGTTGTCAACGTCGCTGACCCACATCGGCAGGGTAACAGGTAACCCGGCCATGATGGTACAAATTATCGACCGGTTGCATGGCGCAACTTCTCATAAAAAAGTTTAGAGTGGCTATTCATATCACTGGTTTGTAGTTGGGGATGGTGCTAGCCATTCCTAGCAGACTGCTCAGTCTACGGGGTTGGTCTGCATCGTTCTGATCTATCTCCGGGCGAACGATGAACTCCATATGAATCATACTAACCAAAAAGACGAGCAACTTTTTCAGGTGCTGGCCAATTACAAAGGCGAAGACGCGATTAAAACGGTCCAGTATGCTCCTGGTACGGAAAGGGACGGATATGGATCATTATCAATACAAAAATTAAGGATTTTGTCTGCAATAAATACAAAGCGGCTAATGGCACGAAAAATCTGCATGGGTCCCCTACACTCTTTTTGCCACGTTACTCCGATACTTATTTGCACAATGTGTATGTAAACGGCGCACCCCAAGGGGGATGAATGTGCCACTCGGCAGGGCCGGACACCCGGACGAGATCGCTAAAACAGCGCTCTCCCTGGCTTCGGATGATTCCAGTTTTATTACTGGTACATCAAATTGCCGTGGACGGGGGGCAGCACCGTACAGGTATGATCCCTCGACAGGCCGGTACATGCACCCGGCCTGTTTATTTTTACTATTTTTAACTATGAAAAACGGTGAATTCTACCTCAATCCCCATAAGCAAAATAAGCAGCTGTCGATTCGGCTGGTCGCCCCGGATTTCGGACACCTCGATCCGGGTATCGCGGCGAACTACGATTTTACCCAGCATAAAACCCATTACTTTTTCCTCCTGATGCTGGAAGGAGTCGCCCGACATAGCGTTGATCTGCAGCCCTACGAAATCCAAAATAACGAACTGCTTTTCATATTGCCGCACCAGATGCACCAGCTCCCAGGCGAAGGTCATGGTAGTGATTATTTTAAGCTTGGTTTCGATGAGCACTGTCTTTCCCTCTTACCCAAGACCTATCCTTTTCTGATCAATCCCTTTAACCGCCAAAAGATCACTTTCAGCCCGGCAGCTGTAACCCGGCTAAAGTCTATATTTATAATCCTTCGCGGACTGTTGAGTGAAATGGATAGCGAATTTGAGCTCATCCTGGCATACCTCAACAGCCTGCTGACTGAGACCAACATCGCTTATTTTACCGCAGAAAAGAGGCCTAAGGACGACAAACTGGCCAGCTATATCCGTTTCCGGCTCCTGATTGAAGAACAGCTAACCGAACAGCCCAGTATCAGGACCATTGCAGAAACACTCGCGATCAACACCAACGGCCTATACCAGCTGGTCAAACACTATTCAGGTCTTTCCCCGAAGGCCTTCATTACCCAGCGGCTGATGCTGGAAGCCAAGCGGCGCCTGTATTATGGGGAGCACACCTCCGTCAAGTCCTTAGCTTTCGATCTGGGTTTTAATGACCCGGATTATTTTTCCCGCCTGTTTAAAAAAGAGACCGGCCAAACCATTGCCTGCTTCATTCAGGATTTGTCAGGGAATTAGTTGGTTTTGTCCAGCCCTGACACACCGGCACTCCCGACCTTTGTTCGGAACAAAACACCGAACCATGAACAGAACACTTGGAAAAAACGGCCCGCTTGTATCCGCTGTAAGCTTAGGCTGCATGGGCATGTCCGGCGCCTACGGCCAAAGCGATGATATCAACTCAATCGCCACCATTGAAAGAGCCCTTGAACTGGGTCATAACTTTTTAGACACCGCCGACTACTATGCCGTTGGCCATAACGAAGAACTCATCGGCAAGGCAATCAAAGGCAAGCGAGATAAGGCTTTTCTGTCGGTAAAGACAGGGCAGCTGGTCGCTCCCGGCCCGAACGGCGCCATGGGTCCAGGATCCGTAGCCGGGCACCCCGACTTTATAAAAAATGCTTTGTTTTACAGCCTCCGGCGCTTGCAAACCGACTACATTGACCTCTACACCCCGGCACGGGTCGACCCTAAGATACCTATCGAGGAAACCATCGGTGCGCTCGCCGAACTGGTGCAAAAGGGTATCATTCGCTATATCGGTTTGTCGGAGGCATCGGCAGAAAGTATCCGAAAAGCCGTAACCGTTCATCCGATCACCGCGCTTCAAATAGAATATTCGCTCTGGAGCCGGGATATTGAAGCCGAGGTATTGCCAACGATCCGCGAATTGGGTATCGGCTTGGTTGCTTATGCACCGCTTAGCCGGGGTTTCTTGAGCGGTGAATTCCAAAAGCCCGAAGATATCAAAGATAGCAGAGCTAACATGCCCCGCTACCAGGGCGAAAACTTTTATAAAAATCTCGAACTGGTCGAAAAGATCAAAAAGCTGGCTAATGAAAAAGGATGTAGCCCGACGCAGCTGGCCCTGGCCTGGGTTTTAGCGCAGGGGGAAGATATCATCACCATCCCCGGCACCAAGCGCATCAAATACCTTATAGAGAATATCGCAGCCGAAAACGTCCAATTAACCAGCGAAGACCTGGCCGCTATTGAAGCGATCATGCCTGCCGGGAGCGTTTCAGGTACCCGCTACCCGGAACGGTTCCTGAGTTTCCTGAATAAATAAATTTCAGTTGAACCAAACCCGGAATTCCAGTGGCGGCAGGCCAAATCCGGGCTCACAGGCTGAACTGGAACGTAAGCTTGGCGAAAACATCTGGTGGGTGATCGTATTGGCCGACCGCACAGGTGTCGGCATCAAAGCTGGCCATAAAGCAATTTCTACCGAAGACCAAAAAGATGTTAGAAAGATAGCTTGCTATTTGCAAGGGGTGGTATCCTAAACACCCCATGTAAATTAGCTGAATTAAATCCGGTCCGACAGAACACTTCTGCTACTTTATGATTGCGATGACTTTTGGGATTTCCCGTACCTCCACTGTGCCGCCGTAGGCCAGGATAGGACATGCTTTCGCCCTTTCAAGCGCTTCCTCAATCGATGCCGACTGAATAACGAGGTTACTGACTACTTTCAGTCCTTCCGAAAAAACAGTTTGTTCTTTGATTAGCTTGTTCTTTCCGGAAACCGTAAAACTTTTGCCCGGAAAGGCAAAGCTCAAGATGTAAATACCATCTGATTTCCATTGCTCGATCAACTCGTCCCATTGTGGGGTGACTGATTGCGCCAGCGCAGTATCATACGTATCCGGCACTCTTACTAATAGGCTGAACTGTTTCATTTGCGATATTTTTTAAGCAAATATCACCTTTCTCCCGACCCCATAATTGTAAAAAATCATTGATCTACCAGAAATCGGCAGATCGATAGAATTCGGTCGGGGTCTGCCCTGTAAACTGTTTGAAATCTTTATTGAAATGGGCCTGGTCGTAAAAACCCGCCGAGAGCGCTAAGTCTAAAATACGCTCCTGCGGTTTGATTTGAGCGATTGAGGACATCCGGAGAATAGAAGCAAACTGTTTGGGCGACGAGCCTGCTGCTCTCCTAAACCGCTTTTCCAACGCATCGCTGCTGATGTGGAGATCATCTGCCAAGTCTTTCACTCTGATGAACCCTTTCGCCGCATGAATTTTTGAGACAGCAAACTTTACAAGTTGATCTGGTTTTTCATAGGTTAGTATACGCAACAGAAATTGTTCGATAACATTTACTCTTTCAATAGCTGTTTTTGCATAACCTAGGAGTTCTTCAACAATTTGTAATTCCTTGCCGCCGGTCAGTTCGCTAAGGGCAAAGCTTTGCTCAAATAATTCATGTGGGGGAGTTCTAAAAAACAACGGAGCAGCGCATTCATGGAAAAGGACGACAAGGGTTGAAGTCTGCTTTGCATAATTAATAAGCCTGACAGATTTCCGTAAGCCTGAAACGCAAATAACTGGAAGCATCTCTTTGCCCGAAACAGTTGTGTAAGCATTCTGTCCTTTGAATCGGAATGCCATACTAACAGAAGTGGATGGAATCACCCGGTTCTCTAATTCATTGCCATCACTCTCAATGATCTTAATCGATTTGACAAATGGTCTTAATTGTTCAGTCGGACAGAAATTGGAGATACGCATCGCTTGATCGACAGGCTGGTTTATATGAATTCCGCCAAAACAAAAATAGCAAAACAGAGCTAAATATAGCTTTACCTCAGACGTAACTTGCTCTATTAAAAGAACCTGTGGACCAGGTCCTTCGATCGATCCTCAATTAAAGCTTGCACGAAATTCCACGGGTGAAAAATTGGTCTTCGATTTAAATAATTTACTGAAAGACTGCGAGTGCTCGAAACCTAGCTGATAGGCAATTTCACTCACAGTCAAATCGCTGAATGTCAACACCTCCTTCGCTTTTTCGATGAGCTTGTTATGAATATGCTGCTGCGTATTCTGACCTGTCAATGTGCGCAGCATATCACCCAGGTAACGGGGCGACACGTGGAGTTCGCTGGAGAGATACTGGACGGTCGGCAGGCCTTTCAGCAACGCAGTTTCGTCATCGAAGTAATCGGTCAGCAGCAGGTCCAGCTTTTCCAGCAATGCGTTATTGATCGGTTTCCGAGTGATAAACTGGCGTTTGTAAAACCGCTGACTGTAATTCAGCATCAGTTCCAGCTGAGATATCAGTACATCCTGGCTCAGGTCATCGATCGCAGTCTCCAGCTCGTCGCCGATGTTTCTCGCAATGCCCGCGATGACCGACTTTTCTTTATCAGACAAATGCAGCGATTCGGTCACAGAATAAGAGAAAAATCCATAGTGCTTGATTTTAACATCCAGCGGGTAATTTCTCAAAAAATCCGGGTGAACCAATAATGTGAATCCCCGCGTAGACTCGCCCGTTCGGACACCCGTCAACGGCTGGCCGGGCGAGGTAAAAAACATCCCGCCTTCCTGAAAATCATAGGTAGTTTGCCCGTACCGCATCCTGCAACCCGCCGATTCGTTGTAAGTAATGTTGTAAAAATCCATCGCAAAAGTGTCGGCCAGCATTTCGGAGGTAATCTGCACTTTGCTGTAATCCAGCAGGCTAATCAACGGATGCAAAGGTTGCGGCAGGCCAAATGCCCGCTGCATCTCAGCAATGGAGTGGTAAACGCGTGGTTTGAGATGTTCCCCTTTCATGATGTGATAAGCAGTTACCGGTGCAAATTGTTCCAACCCGCACCGGCAGACTATTGTTTTAAACCGCGGCCAACATTTGCTTGATCCCGTCCCGAAAAGCCTCGTCGCCCACAGCAAGGCGTTGCGCATAGAGCTTTTTGGCATCCTCGCCGCATACATACCGCAACGTGTTCGTACCATCTGTAGCGGCCCCATACACCACTTCGGCAATCTGCTCTGAGGTGGTCACGATCTGATCGGGCGCAATCAGTGCCATGAACTTGTTCGTCAAAGCTTCATACGCCGGGTGCGTCGCAAATACCGATTTGCTGCCTATTTCCGTTGCTACAAGTCCCGGCTCAATGGTTTTGATCCCTACACCAAACTCGTTGAGTTCATACGACAAACTTTCAGCCCAGCCTTCGAGCGCGAATTTGCTGGCGTCGTACATCGAACTCACAGGAAAGCCCATCAAACCCGCCGACGAGCCCGTGGTGATAAAAAGCCCCGCCTTCCGCTGCCTGAAATAGGGAATAAAAGCCTGCGTCACCCGCACGACGCCGAAGAAATTGGTCTCCATCTGCTGCACCAGCTGCTCATCGGTAATCGACTCCAAAGCACCCAGCAACGCATAACCGGCATTATTGAACACCACATCAATATCGCCCAAAGCCAGCGCCTTTTGCGTGGTTTCACGGATTTGCGCCAGGTTTGTCACATCGAGCGGCAGCACCGTCACATGATCCAGCAGGTTGAGCTCTGTTTCATTCTCAGGCGTACGCATGGTAGCGATTACATTCCAGCCACTTGCCGCAAAAAATTTAGCCGTAGCCCTCCCTATCCCGGTCGAAGCACCGGTAATAAAAATCGTTTTTGTCATTTGTCTTACTGATTATTTTCAAGAGACAAATTTCCGTCGCACGCGGCTTCGTCTTGTAGCGGATTTGGAGAATGTTGTAGCCAAAATGGAAAACCGCAATCTGACTCTATGCCAAGCGATCAGTTAAAACGGCCCGAGCCCATCCCCCAACAGCAAAAATATCACATTCAGTAATTTGTGTTAGATATCCCGTTTACTGTGTTAATCCGCGCGGATAGGTCGATCTAAATTTGCAATGTAAATAATTCAAAACATTCAAAAATTTAGAAAAAATGAAAAAGGTAGCATTCATCACAGGAGCAAGTTCAGGAATGGGAAAATCTACAGCCAACATCCTGCTTAGTCAGGGCTATACAGTTTACGGAGCGGCAAGACGCACCGATGAAATGAATGACTTGAAGGCAAAAGGAATTGGTGTTGTTTCTCTTGATTTAACAAATGACGCATCAATCGTTGAAGCCGTAAAAACGATTCTCGACAAGGAAGGCAGAATTGATATTTTGGTGAACAATGCGGGATATGGTTCTTATGGTTCTGTTGAAGACGTGCCCCTTGAAGAAGCAAGAAGGCAGTTTGAAGTAAACCTTTTTGGAATGGCAAGACTGACACAGTTGATCCTACCAAGCATGCGCATGCAACGATCTGGCAGAATCGTAAATATTTCCTCGATGGGTGGTAAAATTTACACGCCGCTTGGAGCATGGTATCACGCCACAAAGCATGCCGTAGAAGGTTGGAGCGATTGCCTGCGTTTAGAGGTAAAGGAATTTGGAATAGATGTGGTCATCGTGGAACCTGGTATTATTAAAACACCATGGGGTAAAATTGCAGCAGAAAATTTAGAGAAAACCTCAAGCACAGGCGCTTATGCCAGCTTTTCCAAAAAAGTTGCCGAGAATTTTAAGAAAATGCAATCAGGAAACCAAATGACCGATGTTGAAATACTCGGGAAGACCATTGCACAAGCGGCTACCGACAAAAAACCAAGAACCCGGTATGCAAAAGGTAATATGGCAAAACCGGCAATTGCCATCAGAAAATGGTTTGGTGACCGTGTGTATGACAAAATCATTATGAGTCAGGTTAAGTAAGCTAAAACTTATAAAATTCAAAGAAATGAAACAATATCATACATCCGTAAAAATTAATGGCTCGATAGACCAGGTTTGGAATGAGCTCACCAACTTCCAGGAATATCCTGAATGGAATCCTATTGTGGGCAAGCTGGAAGGGGAAATGAAAGAAGGCGGTAAAATCTCTACCTTTATTGTTCCTTTAAAGAATACTTATTTCCCTGTTTTATTAAGTTACAAGGAAAACCAGGAACTGGTTTGGCAAGGGTCGCAAGGATCAAAACTTTTGATAGCAGCGAAGCATTATTATCATTTAAAAGCAATTTCAGCGAACCAAACGGAATTGCTGCACGGGGAATACTTCACAGGCATTTTTTCTTATTTTTTGCCAAAATCATTCCTGCCGACCATGCTGACTGCTTTTGAAAAACACAATATTCTTTTGAAAAAACGTATTGAAAGTAACAAAAACAATGAGCCACGACATTCACAATATCAGGTCAATTAGCCAACTGCACGAAATCTTTGGATTTGGCAAACCTACCCATCCTCTGATTAGTATCATTGATGTTTCAAAATGGGAAATCCCAGAGCAATTTATTGGCGTGAAATACACATCAAGCTTATATACCATTGGGTTGAAAGACAAAAGTTGTGGTTTGCAATATGGTAGAAACACTTATGATTTTGATGAAGGCGTGTTGATTTTTACGGCACCGGACCAAGTGCAGTCTGTATCAAAGGCCCAGGAATTGGATGAGATTAAGGGGTGGATGTTATTTTTCCATCCCGATTTAATTCGCAATACGTCTTTGGGGAATAGTATCGAAGATTATGGTTTTTTCACTTACGATGTGCATGAAGCCCTTCATTTGTCTGATACCGAACAAAAGACAATCACTGATTGCAAAACGATGATTCAAAACGAAATTTTGGAACGCATAGACAACCATAGCCAAACCGTGATAGCCTCTTCAATGGAGTTGCTATTAAACTTGTCCAGACGTTACTATGAAAGGCAGTTCAACACCCGGTCGGCACAGAATTCGGATATTGTCAGCCAATTTCATACGTTACTCAACAGCTATTATAAAAGCGGAAAGTTTGCGGAAACGGGCATACCGTCAGTTGAATACTTTTCAGACAAAATACATCTTTCGGGAAATTATTTAAGTGATTTGCTGAAAAAAGAAACGGGCTACGCAATAAAAGATCACGTAAATAACTTCATTGTCGAAAAAGCCAAAAACCTGTTACTCGGCGAATTGGAAACGGTTAGCGGCATCTCCTATAACTTAGGATTTAACTACCCTCATTATTTCAGCCGTTTATTCAAAAGCAAAACAGGTTTAACACCGCAAGAGTACAGAAAGCTGAACTAATTAAGACGTTTGACTTGCATGCCGGGATGAAAATAAACCGCCCGCTCCAAATTCGTCACTCTTGCTATCACCCTCTTCGCTGATAGTATTTAATGAAGTAAATTTTCAATTTCTGATGTACAAGGATAGTTTGCCTTGGAAAATTCACAAAATCTATCACATTGAAACCAGCAATCATTTGACAAGGCCACCCGAGGGATGATGGCCTTGTCAAAAAACTCCCAAAACACCTGTTCAAAAAGGCCTTTAACCTAAAATAGTCTCCGTATGCCCTACAGTGGTCGCAATGGTTGGCGACGTAATTGTGGCCACATACCGCCATTCGCTTACGATTTGGCTGGTGCTGAATTTGGCAAGCACGTATCCCCTTCTTGATGCATCCAGATATTCCAGGTCATCGACCAACAAAGCCAGTGCCTGTTCAAATCCTCCCAGCGAGGCTGGATCTGCGCCGAGATATTCTTCAAAACCAGGCGAAGTAACAGAAGAAGTCGCCAGTTCGCGCCCGGCCTCGGTCTTGTCGTTTGCATTCAAATGAGAATACCAGCCATTATGCGAATCTCCCGATAGCGCAATCAGTTTTTTGCCTTTTGCCATGGCATATACAATCTCCCTTTCAACCGGGTAACCATCCCAGGCATCCAGGTTGTAAGGCAATACCGTTTGTATCCGGGCAATTTCCTGCGGCGTCAGCGTAGGGTCGTTGGCCAGAAACCGGCCTTTGATTTGTGTAAGCTGGATCAAAAGCGTTTGAAACATCGTGAATGTCGCAGGAGCAGCCGAGCCGGTAGCATCTACTTCGCCGACGATCTGCACAATGGCAAGCAGCAATTCAGCCGGGACATACATTTTGCCCATCAAAACCTGCTGCCCCAGAACTTGCCATGCACCCTTGCCCGTACCCATGGCAGAACCCAGCCAGGTGAGCTGCTCTTTCCCAAGAATGGTACGGTTGGGATTCAGCCAGTCTTTTTGAAAAGCAGCGGCATCCAATCCGGTTTGAGTCAGGTAGTCTGCATAGGAAAGCTGCTTATCCCGGCCAATGATCCTGGTATCCAACATATGCAGGTCCATGATGTTGCCAAAAGAGAAGCTCCTGTAAATTTTCTCGTCAACAAGCGTTCGCACGCCTATATATTCGTGATAGGCTTTAATTGCACGTTCTTTTCTCTCCTGGAAGCTGCCTTCATTCTGGTTATGGTTTTGTGCGCCATCCTTAAATGCGTCATTGGCAACTTCGTGATCGTCCCAGACACAAATGAAAGGCTTCTTCTGGTGTGCCAGTTGTAACTGGGGATCGCTGCGATATTGCTTAAAACGCGTACGGTAATCGTCCAGTGACAGGATTTCATTCGCAGGATTGTGGAGACGCCCAAGCTTGATCGTGTCCGGATTGGAGCCATATTGTCCCGCGCCATATTCATAGATGTAATCGCCCAGATGCAGCACAACATCCGCTTCGGACGCAGCGATTGCCCCGTAGACATTGAACAGACCAGCCGGATAATTAGAGCAGGAGCATACTGCGAGTTTCACTTCTTCCATTTCCCCGGCTTTGGCAAGCGTTTTGGTTTCACCGGTCGGCGAGACAACCTGGGTATTGGTGATCGTGAAGCGGTAATAGTATCTGGTGTTTGAGGTTAAACCACTGATATCCACACTGACGGTAAAATCATCATTAACTGACGCGTCGACCATCTCGGTTTTGATAATCTGACCAAATGCCTGGTCAGTAGCCAGGTCATAGGTAAGGGTCACTTTTTGTGATGAAGAATTGGCAGGAGAAACCCGCGTCCAGAGAATGATCTGGCTGGTGGTCGGATCAAAACTGGCCACGCTGTAATCAAAGCTGCCATTTTGATTAGGATCGTTGGGGTCGGGAATGTTGTGATCGGTGCAACTTCCAACCAAAACGGTTGACAAGATGACGCCACCTGCTCCCAGTACGGAGCGCTCTAAAAATTTTCTGCGGTTAATCGTAGCATTACCTTTCATACAGTCATAGGTCTTTTGAGATGAACCCATAAAGCTACCACCTGTGTATTGCCAGGATGTAACCAGAACTTTAACATTCGGTTAACTTAGTGAGACGATATAGGAAGCGGTGCAATTCACTCTCTTTCAAATCGGATTACTAGGTCAACTTCGATGCTGGTATGGAATGAGAAAAATTAACATTCCCGTAAAACACTTACATGTAGTTTTGTTGACACCTCAACACCGATAAAGCAACCATTTTCCTCCATGAGAAGAAGAGACTTTTTTACCAATAGCGCCGCAGGTTTGCTGCTTGGGCCCATTTCAATTTCCGAAAAAAAGAACACAGCCCAGCCTTTGAGCAAGACAAAGGGCCTGGCGAAGAATATTATTTTCATGGTAAGCGATGGCATGAGCACCGGAACACTGAACATGGCCGACCTGCTGCTAAAACGTAAATATGGACGGGAAAGCGCATGGTTAAGTTTGTACACCAACAAAACGGGCCGCCGGGCCTTCATGGAAACTTCGTCGTCCAATGCGCTGGTGACCGACTCCGCTGCCGGGAGCTCTGCCTGGGGCGGTGGCAAGAAAGTACCCAACGGCAATTTGAATGTCAATGCGGACGGCAGTTTCAACAAACCTATTTTGCAGAAATTCAAAGCGGCAGGCAAGTCGGTTGGTTGCGTTACTTCAGTGACTATTACGCACGCTACCCCCGCCGGTTTTTGTATCAATAATAAGTCCCGCGGTGATGAATCGGAGATCGCAGAGCAATATCTAGACCTCAATTTCGATGTGATGATGGGTGGCGGTGCGGAATTTTTTCAGGCCGATAAAAGGAAAGATAAAAAGGACCTTTTTGGTTTGTACGAAAAGGCGGGGTATGCATTGCCCCGGAACAGTCAGGATCTGGCCGGGTTGACGAATTTGAAAAAACCAATTATGGGCGTGTTTTGCGAAGGAGCACTACCCTATTCGCTGGATACATTTGACGATGCACAACTCAAAAAAACAGTCCCGTCACTTGCGGAAATGACGCGCAAAACACTGGACCTTCTCTCGAAGAACCCTAAAGCATTTGCGGTCCAGATCGAAGGAGGAAAGGTCGACTGGGCGGCGCACTCCAATGATGCCGGGGGACTTGTATACGATCAAATTGCTTTCGATGAAGCGATCGGGGTAGCCCTCGACTTTGCCGCGGCTGACAAAGAAACTTTGGTGGTGATCACAACCGACCATGGCAATGCCAATCCGGGGCTTTTCGGCAGCGACAAGCAGTTTGATATGCTTCAAAAATTCAGACATACCAATAACTGGATCCTGGGCGATTTGAAAGAAATGCCTTCCGCTTCCCAGCTCATCGAAAGGATTGAATTTGCGCAAGGCTATGCCATCAAAAAAGAAGAAGCGGCTAAGTTGCTAAGCTTGTTTGGCACGAAAAACGACAGCGGGCTTTACATCACAAACAAATCCCTTTTCCGGGAACTGGCAAATATCCAGACCCACTATACGGGCATCGGCTGGGCAGGAATGGACCATTCGGCAGATTACGTAGAGCTGGCCATGTTCGGGCCAGGCAGCGAGAATCTGAAACCGTTTGTACAAAATACCGAGTTGCACAACTTTATCCTCAACATCACCGCAACCGAAAAAATTTAACGGAGCCCCGGAAACGCCGACAGGCAAATTATTACAATTCTAACAATTCGATATTATCATTGCGATTATCAAAATTGGTAGTAATTATTCGAAGCGGTTGAAATGAAGCTAGCTGTAATTGGGGACATTCACGAAGATATTGTCGCGCTCAGAGAAGCGCTGAGGATCATTGAAACTCTAAATTGTGACGAGATCGTTTGTCTGGGCGATATCATCGGCTATAAGGTTAACCGGTACAATTTTCTGGAAACCAGGAATGCCAACGAATGTATTGCGCTCATCAGGAGCAATTGCAGCGAGGTGGTGATTGGAAATAATGACCTGTATCAGATCAAAAAACTGCCCATCCATAATGAGGTTTTTGATTTTCCAGAAAACTGGTTTGAACTGGATTATTTCGAAAGAAAGCAGCTGGCGCAGGACCTGGTGTTTCTGTATGATGATGTGGAATTAATGGCACTCATTACCAAGGAAGACAAAAAGTACCTTCATTCCCTTCCCGAGATCATCGTCCGGGATTTCGACGGCGTAAAAATCCTTTTATCCCACTTCGCCTTTCCCGATCCCACCGGCATGAGCACTTACTATCCGAAAATGGCTGAAGAATTCCATGGCCATCTGGCTTTCATGAAGAAGCACGCCTGCACGATCGGTTTTTCGGGACATATGCATTTCGAAGGGGTAAGTATCTGCAATCACGACATCCTCGTTCGGAACGATTTCGGGAAATTTCAGCTCGGCAACCAGGTCCAGTGGCTATATGGGCCGTGTATTACAAGAGGGAGGTTTAAAAATGGTTTTATGGTTTTTGATACAAAAACCTTTGAACTGGAATCAATTCCTTTATTCATGCAGTAAGAGCTCTGCTTACTGCAATTGAAATTATTCGGTGAATATACCGGCCAGCAAAACGGATGTGATCTCGTCGCCGGCGGTTTCCAATAACCCGTCATTTTGAATGACAATGACGTTATTGTTTTCGGAAAACTTCAGTTCATTGGTGCGGGCCATTCTTTTTTCGATTTCCTCCAGGCTTTCCCTTCTCCTTGTGGTTAGCCTTTCATGTATCGTTTCGGGTTCGGCTTTGATCAAAACCGTCGTCATCCAGGGATATCTCTTCAATGCCTGCGGCAAATATTCCCTGGATCCGTTCACGACTACACTGCAATTCTGGCTTAACCAAAAATCAACCTCCCGCCCGATCCCGTAGCGGTTTCCATGGCTTTCCCAATCCATGATGAAGAGGCCACTCAACTTGCGCTGTTCAAATTCCCCCTTACTCAGTGCTACGTGGTTTTCGCCACCCGCGTGGGCCGGACGCGTGATATACCTGTGGGCAAAAAGCACTGGAAAATCCCCGTTTATTTTTTCCCTTGCATAATTCAGCAGGGAGTCTTTTCCCACCCCGGATGCACCGATCACATAAAATAGCTGGCCCATAGGTCATTTTGATTCTCCGGCAAATGTGCCTCCGCATTGTTAGAAACGGGTTAGCATCCTGTGAGAACTTGCCTCATGGAATCGTACTTTTATTTTAACTGATCGTTCGAAAGGATTTTTTTACGTAAAAAGTCCGAGAGCTTTTCAATGGAGACGATCAGGATAATGGTAAAGACGATCATGCCGAGCGCGTCCCTGTACCGGAGTAATTTCAGGGCCATATGCAGCTCGAATCCGATACCTCCCCCACCAAAAATCCCCAAACCGATGGCAGTGCGGAGGTTGATATCAAATGCATACAAAAAATTGGCAATAAAAGAAGGAAGTACCTCAGGCAGAATACCGTAACGAATAATCTGCAGCCTGCTTGCGCCGACACTGTGTATGGCCTCCAGCGGTTTGTTTTCGGTATGTTCGATAGCGTCGGCAAACAACTTGCCGAACATCCCGATGGAGCCGATAATCAGGGTAAGCGTACCTGCAAAAGGCCCCAGACCCACCGCAATAACCCAGATCAGGACAATGATCAGGCTGGGGATAACCCGCTCCATGGCCAAAAGGAACCGGATCAGATTTCTGATCAAAAAGTGGGGTGTCGTGTTTTTGGCCGACAAAAAAGCAAGTACCATCGCAACCGACCCGCCCACCCATGTTCCCAGGAACGCCATGGCGATGGTTTGCAGCAATGAATACCACAACCTGCCATTGCCGTTGACAATGCCCAGGTTCGGCGGCAGCATGTCCGCCAGCAGATCGGTCATGTAATGGAATTCCGAAAAGATCATCCAGGGATTAAATTCCAGGTATTGGCAAATGGCGACAACCCCAATCGCCGAAACCAGCGTTAGAGTAGCCTTTTTTCTGAATTTCCGGGACGGCAGTAGATCCTTTTCGAGCTGATGTATTTCCATGGTGCGTTATAAGGTTTCCTGCCTCTTGATCCTGCTCCGCAGAAAATCCGAGATCCTTTCGCTGGTAAAGACCATGGCCAGGATGATGATAATTGACACCATCGCCCGACGGTATTCGAGCAGGGCGAATGCATTGTACAGCTCAAAGCCAATGCCCCCCGCACCAACGGCGCCAAGGACGATCGACATCCTGATATTTACCTCAAACCTGAAAATGGAATTGGTTACGATGGCTGGAAAAATAACCGGCAGCACGCCAAACAAAATGATCTGGGCCTTATTGGCCCCGATCGCGTGCAGACTTTCGAGCACAATCGGGTCAATTTCTTCAATCGCGTCCGCAAAAAGCTTCCCCAGCATACCCACGCAGCCAAGCGACAATGCGATGACACCGGGAAAAGCGCCCAGGCCAAATCCGGCGATCAGGATGAGCAGAATGATGATCTCCGGAACGGAACGCTCAAAACTGATGAGAAACCGGCTGATGTTCCTCACCCATTTCCCAGCCATGTTGCTCGCAGCCGCCAATGCGAAAAAGAGGGAGATCATAGTCCCGAAAAGGGTGGACAAAAAAGCCAGGAGCATGGATTCGAGTGCAGGACTTAGCATATCATCAAATGCTTCCCAATCGGGCGGGAACATGAAATAAATGAATTCGAATGCATTGCCGATCCCTTCTGCAAGTAGATGAAAGTCCACACCAACCAGCATGGAAGAACCGACCGTGAGCGCGAGGATCATTGCAAACGGCAGGTACAGCCCGTTGTACCGTTTGTAGCTGTATTTTTTGAGTGCCTCCTGCATGGGGTGCGTTACGATTTTTCTGTGATCTGAGACAATTCCTCTCCATAAATCTCCATCAGCATTTCTGCGGGTATCTGCGGATCATTGTTGTAGGCTACTTTGCCATTTTTGATGGCGATAACCCGGGTGCAATAGCGGGCAGTCATTTCAGGCTGGTGAAACACACCGATGACCGGCACTTCTTTGGAAAGGTCACGAAGGATTTTGATGATCTCTTTGGCATTGTACGGATCGAGATTCGAAATCGGTTCGTCGGCGAGCAGCAGGGAGGGGTTTTGAAAAATCGCCCGCGCAATCGCCACCCGCTGCATTTCGCCGCCGCTCATGCTTTGTACCCGCGTTCCAGCCAGTTCCCCTATCCTGACACGGTCGAGCGCCGTCAATGCTTCGCTGGCTTCCTGGTCCGTGAACCCATACAGCAAACTTCTAAACGTGCTGATATTTCCCAATCTCCCGATCATGACATTTTCCAATGCCGACAATCGTTTCACCAGACTTAACCCCTGAAAAACCATCCCGATCTGCCGCCGTACTATTCGGAGCTCTTTTCTTTGCAAAGCGCAGATATCCACCTGCTGCCTATCGTTTCCCGTAAAAAGCACAGAACCGGAATCCGGCTTCAGCAAACCGTTCAGACAGCGGATCGTCAGTGTTTTACCGGCGCCGCTGGGGCCAAGAATGCCAATGAACTCCCCTTTTTCAACCTTAAATGAAATCCCGTCCAATACTTTTCTGCCGTTGGGCAACGATTTTGTCAAACCCACAACCTCAACCATGTTCTTAAAAATTTATCTGGTTTAGTAATAGTCAGTCCTGTCGGCTGCTAATGGTCCTGCATCTTCAGTTCTTTGATTCCGGCGGCAATCTGCCGAAGGCCGTTAAAGAGCGAATCCTGGGTTTCTACGTAAACAAAAGTGGTATCATTGGCAAAAGTGGCGCTTTTGTAAACCGCCCAGGCATGCGGATCTTCTAAGGGCACATTCAGAAGCGCCTGTTTGAATTTTTGCGTAAAACCCTTGTCGATATCGTCACGGATCACCACCGGGCCCGACACGATCGGGCCGGAAGTCCAAATGATCTTCAAGTCGCTTTCTTTCAGCATACCACCGTCCCTGAGCCGGTTGTAGGTATCCATGAAAGAGCAGCCGAGATCTGCTTTTTTGGATTTGACGGTCATCATTGACGCCACGTGACTGGATGCGAAAATGGTTTCTTTAAATGCATTGTCCGGATTCAGCCCAATGCTCGTCAGGTAAGCACGCGGTACCAGGTGGCCGGAAGTGGAGGCAGGATCGGTGAAAGTCAGCGTTAACTGTTTTGCTTTCCTTTTCACGTCTTCCATGCTGTTAATGCCGCTGCCAGGATGCGTGAACAAGATGCTCCGGTACATTCTTGGCTGGCCTTTTGAACCCAATGAAACCAATGGGGTTAGTTTGATTTTTTCCGAAGCCAGCACATACGAGAAAGGGCTCATGAAGGCAACGTGTACTTTTTTTGCCCTTACGGCCTCTATGACAGCGGTGTAATCCGTAGCCTTGATAAATTTGACGCCAATTCCCAGCTTCCTTTCCAGGTACAACCTGAGCGGCTCCATTTTCTGCATGGTCATCTCCGGATCCTCGCCTGGCGTTACCGCGGCGATCAGCGTCACAGGTATCCCATTTTCATCCAGGTCCTTTTTAGAAGAACAGCCTGAAAAGAACAAAGTGCAGCACAAAAGCATTGCAAAGGCGAATTTCATAAGTACCTTATTTACAGTATTTTTCAATAAAAACATCCACATTAAACAGGTCGTTAAACCTTTCTTCCAGCGTTTCCCGGTCCCAGTCCCACCATTCGCTGGCCATCAGCTTTTCTATCACTTCGTCGGGAAAACGTTTCTTGATCACACGTGCCGTCACGCCTACCACGACTTCATAAGGCGCCACATCTTTGGTAACCACCGAACCCGAACCAACCACAGCTCCGGTACCGATCCGGACACCGGGCATAATCAGCGCGCCGTGCCCGATCCAGACATCATGCCCGATTACGCACTGGTGGCTTCTTCTCCATGAAAAAAAATCGTCATCGTCTACAGTGTCCAGCCCGTAGTTGATGCGGCGGTAAGTCATGTGATGCTGGGTCACCCGCCACTGCGGATGGTTACCCGGATTGATCCGCACGCTGTTGGCGATCGAACAATACTTCCCGATCTCCGAATAAATGATCTGGACATTTCCAGCGGTATAGCTGTAATCTCCGAATGAAGATTCGACCAAAGATGTATTTTCGCCCAATGCCGTCCAACTGCCAATGGTGCTGTCTTTAATCTTGCAGGACGGATGAATGAACGGGCTCGGCCCCAAGTTCCGTCCGTTGCTTTTCAGCTGAGAATTGACTACCTCCGGGTAAGTATCAAAGTATTGCATTGCGAATCAAATTGTTATCAAAGGATAATGATTTTTCCTGTCGAATCCGGACAGATCTCTGTACTCTCTGAGTCCTATGTTTCGGATCAAAAAATAGAAGGCAGTATCTTCAAAATCTCGGTTTATTTCAGCTACAATATTGGCCAGGCGGTTTTTTTGGATATCGTCCAAATTCGCTCCCAAATAGGCCAGCGTGATATGCCCGACAAAGGGCCTGGTCATTTTGATATCCAGCTCGCCAAGCAGTGGATTTCCATAAAAAGCAGATCTGAAACCAGTGATCCTGTGATAATCCGCCTCACTTTCAAATACGCCCAATGCACCAATCGCGGTACCAAAAATGCTCAGTCCTGCCATCCGCATCCTGACTGGTTCGGGAAATCCGCCGCCTTTGATGCTACCGAAAACGCGTTCAACCCATGCAGGAAAAGCTGCCTCCAATCCACGGTCGGCGATATTTTTTTGGAAGCGATCCGCAGAAAGTATATTGGCTACCGTTTGGTGAAAGCTTTTGGGGGATAACAGGTACAAAGCACCCTGGATGTCAAGCTTATAGGCCAGTTCTTCCTGCAACTGTTCCAGCTTTTCGGAAAGTGTTTGGTTCAGCGGGTTTTCATCCAGCATGGCAAGTATCCCAAAACCGGGATAAGCGCCCACGACCCAGTGCGACCCCGTACTTTTGAAATGTTCTGAGACGCCAATTGCAAGTGCCCTTTCCCGGAGCCGGTCCGGGCTGCATTCGGCCAATTGCCTTTCATTGTGCTCCCGAAATGACTGGTCTGTCATGTTATCGATATTTAAGATTTGGCCTCAACTTTTGTAGCCTGGTATTGGATAATTTCACCCGATTCCAAATGCACCCGGCGATCGGAAATGCTTTCCAGCGTATACGGATCGTGGGAAATACAGAGCACCGAGGTTCCATTCTTTTTAAGGCCGGCGATCAGCCCGATCACCACGTCTTTTGTTTTCTGATCCAGGGAAGCGGTAGGTTCGTCGATCAAAAGAAACCTTGGACGTGAAATGATTGCCCTTGCCACATTGATCCGCTGCTGCTCGCCGCCGCTGAATGTTACCGGAAATGCATCCCACAATTCCGAAGGCAGCCCAAGCATTTCGAGCATTTCCTTTGCCTTTTTACGGGCTGTATCTTTATTTTTTTCTATTCCAAAAAGTCGTTCGCACACCACATCCACAGCCGGAACACGCGGGATCACGCTCAAAAACTGCGAGCAGTAAGTAATCTCATTTTTCCGTAAAGCAATGATCTCGTGATCGTTCGCCTTCACCAGGTCGAGGGTTCCGCGGGTTGAGCGGTACAGCATCTCGCCTGAATTGGCCAGGTAAGTCCTGTAAATGCATTTCATCAGGCTGGATTTCCCGGATCCCGATTGGCCGGTCAGTCCCACTACTTCCCCTTCGTGCATCGAAAAATCAATGTTCCTGAGTGCCCCGATCTTTTTCCCTCCCAGCCCATGCATATGGAACACTTTGCTCAGACCACGTATTTCCAGAATCTTCATTTCAAATACAATTGACTAAAAATCACAAAAGAGAACTTACAAGCAATTGGGTATAAGGATGTTGCGGATCCTGTAAAATCTGGTCCGTCAAACCGCTCTCCACGATTCGGCCGTTTTTCATCACCAGCGTCCGGTCGGTCAGCATGCGGATCACCGACAAATCGTGCGAAACGACGATCATCGCAATGCCCAGGTCCTGCTGCAAGCTCCTGATCAGGTCCAGTACTTTGGCCTGCACCGATACATCGAGGCCGGTCGTCACCTCATCCAAAAACAAAATGGGCGGATTATTGGCCATCGCTTTGGCGATCTGCACACGTTGCTGCATGCCGCCGCTGAACGAAGCCGGCATATCGTCCATTCGCGCCACCGGCACCTCTGTTTTCGTCAGCAGCTCCGATGCCCGTTCCCGCATATCGACCACATGATACTGGCCAGCCATGATCAGTTTTTCGGCAATGTTGCCGCCCGACGAAAATTTAAAATTCAGTCCGTCCCTGGGATTCTGGTAAACCATTCCCATCAGGTGGTTCCGGATATGGCGCTTCCTTTGGCTGGATTCATCGAAAATATTCACCGAGCCGTCGTGATATGCTCTAAAAAATGCCTCCCCGAACGTATGCAGCATATCCAGGTACAGCAGCTTCACGACCGTACTTTTTCCGCTCCCGCTCTCTCCTACCACACCCAATACCTCGCCCGGAAAAAGATCAAAGCTGATATCGGCGCAAGCCACGATGCTTTCCGTTTCGGGACAAATGTTGGAGTTGAACATTGGACCGGTCAGACGGACGGAGTCAGCGTTGGGTTCTCCATATATCTTAGTCAGGTTCCTAACCCTCAGCAGCCAGTTATCATTATTCGTGACCATATCAGAGCTGGTTAATATATGGGTTGGAATGTTGGACGGGAGACTCACCGTCTGCCAGCTTGTCGAGGAAATTACTATCGTTCACCACGTGTTGCCTGGATCCGTCATCGTCATAAATCTCGTCCAGAAATGCTTTCTCATAGCCTGTTTTATTGCAAAAAAGACCGTCAAAGTTTTCAATGCCGAATTTCACGTCGTCAAATTCAAGCGGCTCGACCAACGTATGAGGCGGGATTGCGTAAAGCCTTTTTTCCCTGCCCGCCCCGAATAGGAACAGCGTTTCTGCATGGTTGAGATTGGGAATATCCCATTTGGGAATTGGTGATGGTGCCATGATATAGCGGCCATTCACTTTGACTGGATAATCCGCCCCCAGCATGATGCCTCCGTTTCTGACAAAAGATTCATACAACGAAACCCAAATCTTGGCATAATCCGCTTCGCCGTGCATCTGCCGGGTTTTGAATTCATGCTTTTCAACATGTCTCAGCGGCTCCGGCTGCGGTACCTGGAAAATAAAGATCTGGTCGGCACGCAGTGCTTCTTCCGTGATCCTGTGGCGGGACTGGATCAGCGTCGCTTCCGAGGTATCGAATGTGGTTTTGCATCCGGTCATCTGGTGCACAAACGCGCGCAGGTTGCAGGCATTCACACTCGCGTCGCTGCCCTGATCGATGATCTTGAAAACATCTTCCCTGCCTATCACCGCCAGCGAGATATGCAGCCCACCCGTGCCCCATCCTCGTGAAATGGGCATTTCGGGAGAAGAATAAGGTACCTGATAACCGGGAATGGCGACTGCTTTCAGCAGCTTTCTCCGGATCTCCTTCTTTGTGGATTCGTCGATAAAGGCAAAATTATACCTATTGACGTATTTTTTGTTTTCAACCATTTTCCAAAATTGTCTTGGCATTCCGGGTAACCGCCTGTCTCACATTGTTCAGGTCTGCCTGGAAGGTTACGTAATGGGGCAATTTGAGGTGATTGGTAAAACCCATCGCTTCCACGCCCTCTGTGTGATAAAGTATGAATTCGGGATCATTGGAAGGGGAATCGGGATCAGGGTTTCGCATGGCGCGGTCCAGAATTCCCATGCAGATGGCTTTGGTATCATTCTGGCCAAAACACAATCCGTAACCAATGGAATAGAGTGGCAGCTTTTTCTTTTTGGTCACTTTCATTTTGGATATCATTTCAGCCTCGGTCACTTCTATTTTTCCAATGTACCTGACCCGCCCGCTTTTGTCCCGGACCCGTACAGGCACCGAGCCGTAACGCAATTCGCCAACGGTAGGATGCACGCTTCCGAATCCGCGCATATTGCTGTATCCCAGCGCCATAAGCCCCCCCGTTTCTGCCCGTGCAAGCATTTGCAACCTTGCGGAGCGCGGTGCGGGGAATTTGATGGCCTCCCTGGTAATGTCTTTTAAAGTCGTATCGTCGTCGTCGGATGCGGGCAGGAGCAGGCCCTGGGCTTTCAATAGGTCAATGACCTTATTGAAAGTATCGATTTCCTTCAGCTTTGTCTGATCGACTTTATTTTCAAAATCTTTGAGAAAAGCTTCGATGTCTTCCTTTTGTTCCGATACCTTTTCCGTGTCCAGGATCCGCTGGGTATAATCCCGCGTCGGGCCTAGTATTTGTCCGCCGGGTACGTCCCGGAAGGAGGCGGAAATTCTCCTTTTGATGAACATTTCCCTGGTATTGATGACTTCGGAATGATATCTTCTTTCGAGTGTAGCCCGGAAAGCCCGGAGTATAAATGCCGCTTCCAGCACATCGCCTTCGGATTGTTTCAATGCAATGGCAGCATACTCTGGCGCATAAACACCTCCCTCGCTCACCACTTTGTCGACCGCCAGCCGCAATTGGGATTGAATTTGCCGGATGTCCAATAAATCGGTAGCATCCCTCAGCCTATAAAATTCCACCAGCTCATTCGCATGAAGGATGGCATCTGTACCACCCTTAACAGCTACATAACCCATAATTTAACCCAAAAAAGTAGACATTTAGAAAAAGTACGCGCCGCCCGTTTTAGTCAAAATAAACGCGGCAGCTGCGCGGCATTGCGGCAATCTGACCCAGGCTGTCGCAGAATATGACGTCCAATCCCAATGGAAATTCGGCATTCCTGTCCCCTATCTCGATCAGTAATGATTTACCGATCCCTTTTACAAACAGGTTCCTCTTTCCATTCACACCAGGCCCGCTTAAAGTGAGCTCTGTCGCATGTTCGATCCAGGAGCAAGAGAGTATTTCCACGTCGATCACCAATGTGGCGCCTTCTTCCGGATAAGATAAGTTGCCTGTTTTGACTTGCGCTATTTCACCGCTACCCACGTTTCCACCCATGAAAATGAAATCCGCAACGGATAGATCCTGCGAATTCGAAGAGGTATGCTGCTGAAGATATTGGGTTACTTCATCCCTGTGCCCCGACAAAATGTGAAAACCGGCATCGGCATTCAGCAATGCAAAAGCGACCAATGCACTGCCCCTTTGAATACCTTCCGGATAAGCGATTGGCAAATCAGGAAACTGGTTGATCTTCCCGGGCCGTGCCATACTGTCGAGCAACAGACGAAAATGGCCTTGCGCATCGAAAACCTCGTCGTAAGCTAATTCGCGCTTCATACTAATCCTGGTCCATCAGTTTAAAATCAACCTTGCTCCTTAAAATCTGGTTATACTCTACCTTTTGCCTGTGCCCGATCAGCTCCGACTGGGCGGCAAGGAATTGGACAATGACCGAATTGGGTTCACCCGTCAAATACATTGCCGCATCGATAAAGGCTACACAATAGCTTCTGACTGGCTCGTCACCGGTTACAATGCCATAACCAGGCATCCCGTTGACCAGTACTTCGCACTCGGTCGTAAGTACTTCGCCCAGGAAAAACGGCTGCAATTCCACCGAATCCTCCGCTTTGATCATCGTGAGGCAAATCTGCGGAGCCCTGACCAGCGTTACTTCAAAATCCTTTTCCAGGCCTGAAACAAATGCTTCAAGCACATTCAAATCGCATTCACAAAGGATGTAGTCCGTATCTTCCATTTGTTGATCGTTTATTCAAAACTAGGGTCCGATTATTTGGAATCGATTAGGAGAAGAATATTGTTAGATTAAGTTAGCTGTTAGCCAAATCTCAATGGCACTCACGCCACTGCTTCATTGAACCGGTAACCTACTGATCTCACGGTTTCAATGACTGATTTATAAGGTCCCAGCTTTTTGCGCAGGCTGACGATGTGCACATCAATGGAGCGCTCGGTGGCAAAATAATCCATGCCGTTGATCTTTTCGATGATCTGGTTGCGTGAAAAAACTTTACCGGGGCGCTTGACGAACAATTCGAGGAGCTTGTATTCCGAAATTGTCAGATCCAATGGTTCGTTATCCAAAAATGCCTTATAATCAGCCGAGTATATCTTGAATTTCCCTCTTTCTATGGATTCACCGGCTTCATTTTTTACGCCGTCCATATCCGCGCTGAAAACTCTTTTGAGTATTTTCTTAATGCGCGTCAGCATTTCCCTGGACCGGAAAGGTTTCACAAAATAATCTTCGGCACCTACTTCCAGGGCGGTTACCACGTCGATCTCGTCGGCTTTGCCGGTGGCCATCACTACGGGAATGTAAAGAGTAGCGATATTTTGTTTGAGTTTTTTGCAGAATTCGAGTCCATCCATTTCGGGCAGGACCCAATCGGTGATGATCAGGTCGGTATTATCCTGATTGATAAATTTCAGTGCGTCCACCGCCGTGGTAAAAACCTTGACTTCATACCCTTCTCGGCTAAGCCAATAGGTGAGCAGTTCAAGGACATCCGGATGATCGTCAATAACTACCAACTTATTTCTTTTCATCTAAAAATGGGTTAAGTGATTTGATGAAGAAATACCAAGACCGGAACAAGGACAATCCCTGTCAATGGTTTGCAGCATGTTAGGATTGCATTTGGATGGTTGCCTGTTTATTTGCTTCATTCAAAATTAGAGAATAAAGACGGGGCCATTTTTAGCTTATTGTTAAGATTTGTGCTCGTAAACAGCGCATTTGACCTCAAACCAGGAAGTTTAACCCGGCCCTCATCAAAGGCAAACATTTTGCTAACAAAAGGAACGAAAGGTGAAGGGTGAAAAGGCCAAAGGTGGCCCGCCTTCTGACCTTTTAACGTTTTAACCATTTCACCTTTTAACCTTCCAAAAACATCGCCCTAATATCATTCAAATGATTGGAAGCTATCTTGCGGTTTTAAAAACAAAAAATGAAGGACCAGATCAGGATACTGACCATCAACACCTGGAAATGCGACGGGGATTATTTTGAACGGATGAAAGTACTATCCCGCCAGTTGGCCGACGGTGCTTTTGATGTCATTATCTGTCAGGAAATCTTTGTAACCGAGGACAACCGGATCAATACGTTGGAATTTCTGGCGGGGGAATTGGACATGCATACGGTATTTACACAGGCCAGGGCTAAAATCCGAAAAGTTGGAAATGAGAGGCTGAACAGTTTTTCCGGATTGGGGATACTTTCAAAACTTCCGCTCAGGCTGGTAGAAGAATTTGATCTGCCCAGCAGTCAGGCGGACGGAGGACGAAAAGCCCAATTGGCTGAAATCGAAACAGGCAGTGCTCACAACTTGTTGATTGCTAACATTCACCTAACATTCCTGAAAGATGCCGCGCAATTGCGGGCAGCCCAGCTAAATGCGGTCGCGGAGAAGTTACGGGATTATGATCCATATCCATACAGACTTATAGCAGGGGATTTCAATGCAGAAGCCGACGCGGAGGAAATCACCGCTTTTAAAAAGAACACGCGTGTAGCGGATTGTTATTTATTAGGAAATGGCACAGAACCTCGCATGGGAAGATCTGCTACGGATTCTTTTCAGCTGCATCGCTGTGTGGACCATCTATTTTGCCTGCCATTAATCCAGGAAAACAGGTTTCCTGATTTCTGTCAATCCGAAATTGTGCTCGATACGCCGGATCCCGAAACGGGAATTTATCCCAGCGATCATTTCGGAATAGCGACAACGCTTTTATTACATTAAAACCCTCTTCCTGGCATGGAAAACCTTAAAATTCTGGTCATTCACAGTTTCGCCGTGCACGGCATGGCTAGTATGAAAGTCGTCACCCGGATCCTGGGATCCAAAGTACTGCCGGTTCCGAGCCTAGTGCTCAATGGGTTGACCAACATGCACGGGATATCCAAATTCAATATGCCTTTTCGGGAATTGCTGACCAGCACCTTGGAACTGTCGGTATACCGGCAACAAAAGCTCGTGCTTTACATTGGATATCTTGGCAATCCCGGAAATGCTGAGATCCTGATAGAGCTGATAAGTCGTTACCGGGAGCACATTGTGCATATCATCACCGATCCGGTTTGTGGCGATCATGGCAGAATGTATGTGTCTCAGGAAGTGGCAGACAAATGGAAAGAGCTGATTCCATTGTCCGATATCGTTTTCCCAAATCTGTGCGAGGTAAAGATTTTAACGGGAAATGACCCGAATGGAACAGAGGAGTCTGAAAAATATATTGAAACGTTCTTAACCCTTTTCCCGGATACCGAACTGGTGGTTACGAGCATGACCGCCGACGACCAGATCGGGATTGAATCGTATGGTCAGGAGCGGTTTTCTTACTATCATCCGAAATTATTGCAGAATTACAGCGGCTCCGGCGATGCCTTTGTGGCGTTTTATATTGAAAGTTTCTTCTACCAACATAAATCGAAAGAGGAATCTCTGGTATTTGCGGCACAGCAGACTTCCAGGTTTATTCAGCAAGCGATTTCAATGCATTCTGAGGAATTGCTCATTGAATTTGAGCAGTTTGTAAAGTCAGTTTGATAGAAACAAAACAGCCCGTCCGATCCATCAAGACCAGACGGGCTGTTTTTTCAAAACCTGTCACTCTGCGTCTGCAAAAGCAGGATTGCCTTCCCGGGAATATTCGGTAAAGTATTTGATCCGGCCATCGACCAAGACATTGCTTACCCTCGCAAAGGAATTGTTGATATCAAAAGCCACAAGATCAGCCTTTTTGCCGATTTCAATACTGCCTATCTCGCGATCCATTTTCAAAAGCTTCGCGGGGTTCAGCGATACCATGTTCACGGCCTTGCTGGGATCCATCCCTTCTTCGATCATCCGGGTGATGCTGGAAAGCATGGTCGGGAAGTGATAATCGCTGCAGAGGATATCCACCAGGTCCTCTTTCATTGCATCTTCGCACGACAGGTTTCCGCAATGCGATCCACCCCGGTAGTAGTTCGGCGCACCCATGCACACCCACATACCCAGCTCTTTGGCTTTTCGGGCAGCTTCAATGGTCGTAGGCATTTCGGATAACATGGCGCCGAAAGCTTTGGCTTCGATCACATGCTCAATGGTGGTATCATCATGGCTACCTATGATATACCTCTCGCCAAATTGTGCCTGGATGGCCCCCCTGGTGTTGACCCGGATTGTTTCGTCCACTTTCTTCAAAAGCAGCTCCCTCGCTTTCTCCAGACTGATCCCTTCTGATTTGGCTTTTTTTTCGACCAGGTCGTCCATTCTGTATTGGCGCTGTCCCGGTACGTTTTCATTGTATACCAGCAGATAGAGGCTTTCCAATTCGCTCATTGCAGGAAGAAAATCAAGAATGGCGTTGGTATTGGGATCAATGCGGGCATGCAGGAAATGCCTTACCAGCAAAGTATCCCGGATCTGATCGACCTGCCTTACCAGTTCGATCGCATCTTTAAAACCCCTGTTTTTTTCCAAATCGTCGGAAAAGCTCACGGCACTGAACACCGTCGTAATTCCGCAGCCCGCCGCTCTCGCATCCAGAAAATGCAATGCAAATGGAAGGGAAAAATGGGCTGTCGGGCGCGGGTGCAGCTCTTTTTCGAGGTAATCCGTGTGAATGTCGATGCAGCCGGGGATCAGCCATTGCCCGTTCATATCGCGGCCGTGCCTGTACACTTTTCCTTTGATGATATCGGCAATCACCCCGTTTTCTATTTCTACCGTCCCTGTAAAGTTCTCATTCGGAGTGACGATCCGGGCATTAGTCAGAATATGCGAATTCATGAATTTTCCTTTTTGATAAACTGATCAATACCCTTTGATCACATTTTCAGCGATCATTCCCGGATACAGGACGCCGTCGGCACACTTAAACTCCACACCCAATAGGAAAGCGATGAGCGGCGCAACATCTTCCATGCCAATCTTCGGCACCTCCATTTTCTTGCGTAAGCCTGCGCCGAAAGCGATAAAACCGGCATTGAGCGACGGCCGGTCAGGCAACATACCGTGTGAACCACCAGGTGTAGACTGTACCAGCTCGGGCTGGTTAAAACGCGAAGTGCAAACCACGCCTTCCACAGTCTGCACAGATAGCATGGCGTTCGGGTCGGTACCATATTCATCCAATTCTGCCCTTTCTACGATCCGGTACAGTTTCCGGATGGGCGCAGGCTGCTCTTCCAGCAATTTTCTCACACGGGTAAGCGTAGCCTTGTCATTTTTGTCTTTTAACATCAGGAACTGGTCCTTAAAGCAGGCCTTCCAGTTTCCGCGATCAGGCTTATTTTCCAGCAAACCTTCTTTGATGAGCAATGCATTCCAGGCAAGCTGGGTATGTCTGTCCTCGAACCCATGGTCTCCGACGATCACGAAAACGGTGCTGTCATAAATTCCCGCCTTTTTTGTGGCTTCTACCAATTGGCTGATGCAGATGTCCACCACGGCAATAGCTTTATAAACCTTGTCGCCTTCCTTGCCTTGTTCGTGCTGCGCATGGTCGGTGCTCAGGAAATGAACGGTCATTAAGTTGGGTTTATGTTTTTGGATGATGTGCGCACTTACCGTAGCCGTTCTCAGGTCTGCGTCGTAGTCATCAAAATCAAAACTGGCTTTTTTGCTGTCATACGCGGGCACTTTTCCAATGACATTCGCTTCCAGGTCTTCCATAAATTCCTTTGGAAAAATAGCGTCAGGACGGTATCCGCGGTAATTCCAGTTCACCGGCGCCCCCATCGACACGGGCCAGTTAACGGCCGCACTGGTTCCGCCGCCTTTTTTCACAGCATCCCATAAGGTCGGGACTTTAATCTGGTCGGCATTGGCGTACGATCCCGCCGCCCAGCCTGCTGCGTCGAACGGCTGATTGTGGTAAACGCCGTGACGGACCGGCAATGCTCCGGTGATCATTGTGGTGTGATCGGGTAAAGTAACGGACGGGTTCACCGGGCGCATGCCCCTGGCGTGGATACCTTCCTTCGCCAGCGTCTGAATGGTGCGGGCAGGCCATTTGGCTTCCATATAAAAATCAGGACGCATGCCGTCTATGGTGATCAGGATCACGTGCTTGGCCTGGCCATTCATTTGGGCAGAAGCCCCACCGTAGAATCCGAGGTTCAGAAGAAGCAATGCAATGATCCGAAATGAGTTTTTCATAATAATTTGATTAATAAAAATTAAATACCGCACAACATTTACACTAACGCTTTACTATAAACGCGCATCAATAACCTTGGTTTTGTTTCAGAAAAGAGGGGTCCGCATCAATGGTCGCCTGGGGAATCGGGAAGATCCGTCTGAAGATATCCTTATTGGTTTTGGAAGTCCAGGTATCCTCGAATTTTCCGAAACGCACCATATCCGTCCTTCTCACCATTTCCCAATAAAGCTCATAGCCGCGCTCCCGGTAAATGTTGTCCAATGTTAATTCGGCAGCGGTCATCTGGCGGGGATGCTTCCGCGCAGTCCTGATCGCATTCATATCTGCCAATGCACCGGTCAGGTCGCCACTTCTGAATTTGGCTTCGGCGCGGGTCAGATAAATTTCCGCCAGGCGCATCATCGGCTGGTCTACGCGCGAATAGTTCCGTCCATTGGTCGAGCGGGGATCCACTTCGTATTTGGAAACCCTCACCCCATCCGAATGTCCGTTATGCGTTTCCAGGTCCACATTGATCGTGAAATTCACGGGCTCGCCGGTACGCTGGGTATTAAAAAGTTTTTCGATGATCAGCTCACCGTTCGCAGCTCTTTTAAAAGCAGTCCGGGCGCTGTTGAGCACGATACCATACTGTTGACCCTGCAAAAAGCCCCTGTTGAGCGAGTAAGCTGCATCGGGGATGGACGTCACCGAACCATCCTGCTTGATGTGTTCCAGATAAAACCGGGGGTCATCCATATTGCCTTTCCAGGTATTGTAATAATCGCTGGTCACCGAGCCGCCGTCCGTTCCTGTTGATACCAGGTTGGTCAGGCTGAAATGCTGGTTACGCGCCAATGAGAACCACACCAGGCGGCCTGCATTGTTGGCATCATCGCGATGATCTATCGCGAAAATATGCTCCGGATGATTGTGGTTATCCATATCAAAAATGGAGAAGTAATCGGTGTTATCCAGCTGGTAGCCGCCGGTATTGATCACTTTATCACAGTTTTCAATCACCTTTTGCATATCCGCGGCTGCAAAGTTGAATGAAGTCGCATAGCGATCCGTGTACACTGCTTTATTGAGGTATATCCGGGCTTTCAATGCCCAGGCAGCACCTTTTGTAAACCTTCCGGCCCCGATTTCGGCTTTTGTTTTCAAGTCTTTCTCGATGGCATCCAGTTCGGAAAGCAAAAAGTCAACTGCTTCCGCGCCTTTCAGGATCTTGGATTTTTCGCTCGAATAAATCGCCGCAGGATCTTTATAAAGGCACAATCCGTAGGCATCGAGCAGGCAATAATTGTAAAATGCACCCATTCCCCTGGCCTCGGCAGAATATGCCACCGAATTGGGACTATCCAGCTTGGAAAGTGTATTCACCGCAATGGCCGAACGCGCTATTCCCTGCACGATCTCGTTCCAGACGTTCCGGAGTGTGGTATGTGCCGGTGTCCAGGTGTGCCTGAATGCCTCGATCAGGATACCGCCGTTGAACCAGTCGGTTCCGCCGCGATACGGTACCATGGCTTCGTCTGTGCAGATTTCCTGCAATAAAAACCAGTCTTCGTGGGAGTTATACAGCTGGTTCATCCGGCCATAAACCGGGGCGAGAATCCCTTCTGCCGCACCTGCGCCTTCGAGTAGGTCGCTGTTCAGGGCTTCATCGAGCACTTCGGGTTCCAGGTCGGTACAGCCGAAGGCGGCGATGAGAAATAGGATGGAAATGATTTTTTTCATGATAATTAATTAAAAGGACACATTTAAGCCAACCATGTAAGTTCTGGCCCTGGGATAATTGGTAAAGTCGATGCCGTAGGAAAGTACGTCTCCGGAGTTGGAAGCCACATCTACTTCGGGATCAAATCCTTTGTATTTGGTGAATGTCAGCAGGTTCTGACCGGTCACGAAAATGGCGGGGCTTTTCAGCCAGGCTATTTTGGACGTTCTGAAATTGTATCTCAAAGTCGCGTTGTTCAGCCTGAGGTAACTGCCGTCTTCCAAATAACGGGTCGAGAAGGTCGCCGAATTGAGCGGGCTCTCTCCTTTGGTATCCAATACGTCGCGCGTCACATTCAGGCCTTTGGCAAGCGAAGGAAGGTTAAAATACGAGTTGGCTGTATTGTTGTAAATTTTGTTACCGGATACGCCATTGAAATTGATGGAAAGGTCAAAACCTTTAAAAGAAACCTGTCCGTGGAAGTTGTACATAAAGGTGGGAACCGCCGAGCCAGCCGCGACCCGGTCCGCATCGTTGATCCCGCCATCTCCATTCACATCCCTGAACATGTTCTCGCCTTTGTCGTTCAACCCAATGAAATCGTAGAGGTAGAAAGTCCCGATGCTCTGGCCGTTCATATAACCATTGGCGGTTACGCCCGACATACCAGGCCCTTTCAATGTTCCTGAGCTGATCAGGGAGAAAGGGGCGCGTTTCACGACATTGTTGATAAATGTCATGTTTCCTCCAACGGACCACAGCAGTCCTTTTGGTCTTCTATTGGTGTATTCCAAAGCAACTTCCAGACCTTTATTGATGATGTCCATGTCCACATTGGTCCATTTCGTGCTGGTTGGTGAAATGGGATCTGTAACGGTGAGGTTCAGCAGGATATCATTGGTTTTTTTGTGATAATAATCCATGCTACCGGAAAGCGCTCCGCGGAAAAAGGCAAAATCAAGTCCCACATTGGATTGGGTCACAACTTCCCATTTCACATCCGGATTGGCCGTCCGCGAGTAAGTGTATCCACTGTTAATGCCGCCTTCCGACAATGGGTAACCCTGTCCGCCGGCAACGCTGGTCAGCAATAAGGGCAGGGTGATTTTTCCTGGAATTTCCTGGTTACCAGTCTGCCCCCAGCCTGCGCGCAATTTCAGCTCGTCCAATTGACGGAAACCTGCCAGGAATTTTTCCTCGTTCAATTTCCATGCGCCGGAAAGTGAAGGAAAATAGCCATACCTGTTGTTGGCACCGAATTTGGACGAACCGTCGGCCCGTAATGTCGCGGTCAAAAGGTATTTGTTGCCAAAAGCATAGTTAACCCTTCCAAAAACCGATTGAAGTTCGTCGATGCTGGCGCTACCTGCGGGAAGGTTCTGACTGATATTCAGCGAAGTACCAATTCCAGGATTGTAGATCGCGTCGATCTGGCCGGTTGTAAAATTGTTGATGCTGGATGAATTGGCCCTTCTGTAAAAACGCTGGTATGAATGTCCTGCCAAAAAGGTAATGTTCTGGCGGGAGAAGTTCAGGGCGTATTTCAGATAGTTCTCGATCAGTCGGTTGGTGTATTCTGTTCCGCTGAAAACCACACGGCCTTCGGGATAACTCATATTGGGCAAACTGCTGGGGCTTACCTGCGTATCTCTGTTGGATGTGCTGTTGTCGATCGCGAAGTTGATTTTGTATTCAAGGCCTTCAATGATTTTCAAGGTACCTTCTACATTACCCAGCACGCGGTTGGTTTTTGTAAAATCCTTGTAGATGTCGAGCATGGCCAGTGGGTTTTTGCCATTGGGGAACCGGAAAATCTCGCCATTCTCATCATAAGGAGGATAAGTTGGGTTGGCGTTGATCATCTGCGAAATCAGGTTCCCTGCGCTTGCCTCGGCAGCATCGTTACGCGGGGTTCCGCTGTTGCGGATATGGCTCGCCGTCAGATTCACCGCAACCGTTAGCCTGTCTTTCAGCAATTTCTGGTTAAAATTGAACCTGGCCGAATACCGCTTCATTTCATTGAGCTTGATAAGCCCTTCCTGGTCCATCAGGCCCAGTGAAACATAGTAATTAGAATGATCCGAACCACCGTTGAAAGACAGCTGGTGATTCTGGGTCGTCGCTTTGCGGAAGATCTCATTCTGCCAGTCGGTACTGATGTTGGCATTGTAAATATTTCCTGGCTTGTTGTTATCCTGCGCATACTTGATGAATTCAGACGCGGTCAGCAGGTCGAGTTTTTTGGCGACCGTGGAAATGCCCACATAAGTCGAATATTCCATCCCTGCCTTCTTGACAGAACCTTTTTTGGTTGTGATCAGTACCACGCCATTTGCGCCACGGCTACCGTAAATAGCAGTAGCAGAGGCATCTTTGAGCACATCGATAGATTGAATGTCACTGGGGTTCAGAAAGTTAAGTGGATTCGGTGACGCACTGGACCCAAACCCCACATCCGGCGTGGAGGGGCTTTTTGCGGAGTTGTCCAAAGGCACACCATCTACTACAAAAAGCGGCGTATTCCCGCTTCGAAGTGACCCCGGCCCGCGGATGGTGATGGCAAGCGCCGCGCCCGGCTCCCCGCTGGAAGCAGTGACGTTCACACCCGACATTTTTCCCTGTATCAGCTGCTCGGGTGAAATGATGCTTCCGCGGTTAAAGTCTTTTTCAGCAACAGAACTGATGGCGCCGGTAACATCCGATTTGAGCTGCGCGCCGTAACCCACCACCACCAATTCATTGAGCACCTGCACATCCCGCCGCAACACCAAATCAATGACTGATTTGCCGTTAACCGCCACGGAATCTGACACATAACCGATAAAGCTAAATTTAAGTACGGCATTGTTATCGGGGACAGTAAGCGAAAATTTTCCATTTGCGTCGGTGGTCGTACCCACTCCCGACGAACCTTTCAAAATAATGCTGACACCGGGTAAAGCCTGTCCGTTTTCTTCGGAAACAGTTCCACGTACCGTTTCTTGTTTAGGGCCTTGCTTGATACCCGCAAATAGGAGTTGCGAACCAGTGAGCTGCAATAGTAAAGCCAATGTAAGAAGCCTTGCAACCTTCAAATTGTTTTTTGTACCGTTTGGATTCATTTGGTGAATAGGTTTAATTTTTTTGCCACGACAAATGCGTGACTGATCATTTGGGAACAGCATAAGTTCAATGATGGGATACCTCCTTTCTGTTAAAGCGGTTTGGGATAGGACCGGCGAGAGAAGTGCTTCGACCCGGTCTTTCTTGGGTCAAAGGTGAAAGACTTAGGTTAGGCCGAGGTTAGGAAAGCAATAAGAATGTATTAAAAGGGACACGCGCCTCCTGACCATTTGGTTATCTATCCGAATCCTGAAATGATTGCCATGCTCGGTTGCCCATTAAAAGAGGCCAGTGAGGCGTATCATTACATTCGTCCGTGACTTCCGCACTAATTGCCCAGAAACAAATATCCGCAAGCGAACAAGCGGTGTTTCAAAACCGGACAGTAGCGCGAAAGAATATCAGTACAAATGACTATAAATCAAACAATTGAAGTTCTGGCATTATCATTTTGGAGAAATATTAAAACTTCTGTCCCGTGCTGAAAAACTACCTTTCCGTAATGCTTAGGACCCTTCTGAGAAGAAAGGCGTTCACATTCATTAATTTATCAGGATTGTCAATCGGTTTTGCGGTCAGCATCTTGCTGACGCTGTATATCCAGAATGAGCTGGGATACGACAGTTTTCACCAGCGGGGCGATCATATTTATAGGTTAGCTCTAGAACGGAAATATCCGAACCGCTCCGCATTGATGGGCGAAATTCCTTTGCCAATTGGGCAAGCCGTTAAGAGGGAATTCCCGGAAGTATTGGAAAGTGTAAACATATTGAACTTTGCTAAAAACGGGGCCTCGGTCAAAGTCGGGGATCAGAATTTCAAAGACAATGAGATCCTGGCGGTTGAACCTGCTTTCTTCCAGGTTTTTAGCGGTGATTTTATAGAAGGCGATATCCGCACGGCGCTCCATAAGCCCGGAACTGCGGTTTTGGATGAAAGCGAGGCCACTCGACTATTCGGCTCGCCTGAACAAGCAATGGGGAAATCATTAACAATCAACGGTTTTTTAACCGTTAACATTGAGGGGGTTTGTAAGGACTGGCCTGAAAAATCGCACCTGAAATTCAATATTCTGTTCTCATCGCTCGGCCTGAACACAGGCGTCCAAAATTACTATGACCTGATTTCTTATAACTATTTGTTATTAAATAAAAATGCCTCCGCAGAACGGCTCGAATCTAAATTACCCTTGATCGTAGAAAAATATGTCTCGGGGGCTATTCAAACCGGTTTTGGGATTTCTTATCAGCAGTTTATTCGTGAAGGCAACGGCTATCGTTATTTTCTTCAGCCTTTGACGAAAATACATCTGTATTCGACACTGGAAGAAGAACTTAGTCCGGTCGGCAGTATCAACAGGGTTATACTTTTCGGCGCCATAGCCGCATTTATTCTTTTCCTGGCCTGCATTAATTTTATGAACCTGTCTACGGCGATTTCGGTCGACAGGGCCAGGGAAGTGGGTATCCGTAAGACATTCGGGTCCAGGAAGAATGCGCTGGTCTGGCAATTTCTTTCCGAATCGATCGTCTTCTGTCTGGCAAGTTTGTTGGTGGCAATGCTGCTCGTCATCATTTTTACTCCGTTACTTAGTGATATCGCAGGTACTCACATTTCTGTTTCAAGCCTGTCAAACCCTTCCCAAATTTTTCTGATGATCGGGTTCGGGGTCCTGATCGGGGCAGTGGCCGGAATTTATCCAGCGCTTGTCCTGTCTGCTTTCAAACCAATCAGCATTTTGAAAGGCAGCTTTAAATCAACTGCGCAGGGAATGGCGTTGCGAAATGGACTGGTTATCTTCCAGTTTTCAATTTCAATCATACTTATCATCTGCACGATCGCCATGAACATGCAGATGAAATACATGCTTGGCGACAGCCTTGGATTTCAAAGAGATCACATTATCGTGATTGACGGTTTGAACGGCCAGATTTCAAATGGACAGCAAATTCCAAAAAATACATTGGTTGAAGCAGTTTCAAAAATCGCGGGGGTAGAGCAGTGGAGCAGATGCAGCGATCTGCCGGGCGGCGGGGGCGCGGCCACGATGGCTATGCAGGCGGTGGATACGAAAACATCAAGAACGCAAAAAACGATTTTTGTTGATGAACGATATGCGCAGCTCCTGGGGATAAAATTGAAAGAAGGAAGGTTATTCTCGTCTGACTTTGCCAGTGATTCCCTGAGCCTTTTGTTAAACGAACAGGCTGTCAAAGATTTTGGTTTGAAAAACCCGATTGGGGCGAAGATATCAAGCACGGAATTGCCTTTCAATTCCCGGGATGGTAAAACAACCTATTTATATACCGTCGTTGGTGTGGTCAAAGATTTCCATTTCGAGTCGCTTCACAAGAAGATTACCCCCCTGGTGATGGCGAATACGGGCCGGTTTGGCTGGGGAATGGTCGCATTGAAAATAAAGGGCGACCATTTTAAAACGACATTGGCTTCTCTTGAAAAAACCTGGCACCAATTTGATCAGAAAAGTAAACTGAATTATTACTTCCTTGACCAGCGTATCGCCAATCAATATGAATCTGAGAAAACTGAGGAAGAAGTCCTGACTTTATTTTCATTTCTTGCCATTTTTATCGCCAGCATCGGTCTTTTTGGGCTCGCCACTTATGCAATCCAGCAGCGGGTCAAAGAGGTGAGTATTCGTAAGATTTTAGGCGCGACCTCAGGGAATATCATTTTTGTCTTATCAAAGGATTTCCTGATCCTGATTGGAATCTCTATGCTTTTCGCTTTTCCTGCTGCATGGTGGTTCACAGAGAAATGGTTACAACATTTTGCATACAGAATTGCCCCGGGATGGAAAATCTTCGCAATAGGAGGATTATTAGCGTTGATCGTCGCCGCTGTCACCATTGGCTTCCAGGCTGCGAAAACTGCCTCCGACGATCCGCTCAAAAGTTTGAAGCAGTCTTAGTCTCTGAGTTTGTTACAAAACCGCCCTGCTGGAAGCAATTCTGACAATTTTAGAACCTGCTGATCCTGCCCTCATTCCGAGCCTGCTGATCATATTCACATTTCAACGTCGCGACATATTTTCGCCAGATCATAACATGCGAAACATCCTCATCACAAGGTTTACGTCAATTTAATAGTCCGGTAACAATCGACAAATGCCTGGATGCTAATTTTGGCAATACACATTCAGAATCCAGGATTACTTCCCGGTGTTCTCCTAATTTCGCCAGCACGTTGCAACGAAGATCCATCTTGAAAGGTTTAGGGGGTATTTTATCGACCCCTTTGCTCAAAAATCCGTTTGAAGAAAAAGTCAAAAAGCAGGTCTTAAGGGTGGTTCATCTTACCGATGTGCATTTGAAAGACGATTTGGGCGCTCCTGCCAAATTCGTCAGCTGCCTTCACCATATCCAGAATCAGTCCCCAAAGGTCGATCTGATGTTAAATGGGGGAGATATCGTCTTTGACATGAATAAAGAGAACATTGTTTCTATTCACAAACAATGGCAACTACTGCATCACATTACCCAACAGGAATGCAGTTTACCTATTCACTATTGCCTGGGCAATCATGACGTGTGGTGGAATGAGGATTCCAGGCAACTGCCTTGGTATGGAAAAAAGTACAGCCTCAACCAGCTTCAGCTGACCAGTCCCTATTACAGCTTCGTCCATAATGGCTGGAAGTTCATTGTGCTAGATAGCACTCACCTGGATATCGACAACACCTGGTACATAGGAAAGTTAGGGGACAAACAATTTGACTGGCTGAAAGCAGAATTAGCCAATACCGACCCGGCAATGCCTGTGTTGATCATGTCGCACATCCCGATTCTCACGGCGCTGCTGATGATCGAGGATCATGTCGTCAACCGGTGGGAGATGCTTGGGGGAGATATGCACACCGACACTGCAAAAATCATTCATCTTTTTTATCAGCATCCCAATGTGAAACTCTGCCTCAGCGGGCATTTGCACATGCGGGACAAAGTGGTTTATAACAACGTCAATTACCTATGTAACGGGGCGGTCAGCGGTGCGTGGTGGAATGGCAACCGTCGGGAAACTGCGCCAGGATACGGTCTGATTGACCTTTATGCCGATGGCAGTTTTGAAGAGCGTTATGTGAACTATTAGTCGCGCCCTATCATGCAGAAGCCCGATGAATGTGCGATCCGTTCAGGCGCCTACGGTTTTTTCATATCTTAATCAAATAAGGCAAGTGATCAGGATGGATCTTTAACGATTTTGATGAAAAGCTTGGACAAATCAAGAGTCTGAGTTCCTTGAAACCGCATGTTATGATTTGGTTAACACTGTTCCGTCGCCCCCGAAGATATGTATCTTGCCAGGGGTAATCTCTTTTACCGTTTTCGGGATCCGGAATTTCGGGTGCGGCTTGTCCGCTACGAGAAATTACTTGCGATCTCCCATCGATAAAACGGTGACTGTAAAGCAAACCGCGGGCTAGCCCTGCAACGGATTGGTCTTGTCACCACAAAGAAGTATTTGCAGCACATGCGCCCACTCTTTGTTGCGGATTGCCTGGCGGCCATTGTTGGTCGCCTTTTTGTTGGCCCAACACGTATGAAAAATCATTCTGTCCATAAAGGAATGTAGCTGATCAGATTTAATTATGCCTGGCGTCTTCTGCCCGATCACCAATCCCGTAACCTAAACTGGCAATGAAATCGTCTTGCCTGAAGAAAGGGTTAGGGATATGGCGCATTGATGATCCCGTGAGCATAGGCAAGAAAGAAATGATGAGCCTTCCCATTATCCGTTTCAGCGTATTAAGAATTCGTATTCGCAATTCACCAAGAAACAATTAGAGGACACAAATAGGCTGTTCAACCGGCACGGATCACGCTGACCCTTCTTGTAAAATTTACATTTTGGTAACATACCATTCCCCCTGGCGTAACAGTAACAGAATACCTTTGCGCCCTTCAATGGCTCTTATTGCGGAGTGATATAGACTGCAGGGCAAGAGACTTATATTGTAAAAATTAAATTACTACTCAATTTATGAAAAAACTCCTTTTACCAATCGTCCCCGTAATGATTGCCGGTTCGATGGTGTTTAACCCGTGTGGGTCACTAAGGGCCGCACCGGCAGAAAGCCTCAATCCAGCCTCGGTTAACCGCAACCAGCAGGCACCGAAGATCACCGTGACCGGGAAGGTAGCAGACGAAACAGGCGATCCGCTACTGGGTGTTACCATTCTCGAAAAAGGTGATAATAACAAGGGCGCCGTCACGAATGAAGCAGGTGAATTTTCCATCGAAACCAGTGCCGGCAAAACGCTGGTGTTTTCGTTTGTCGGTTTCATCGCACAGGAAGTGGTGGTCTCAGACGAGAAGCCCCTGAATGTCCAGTTGAAACAGGACGCGCTGATGCTCAATGAGGTGGTGGCCGTAGGTTACCAGACGCTGCGTAAAAGCGATTTGACTGGCGCTGTTTCAAGCGTAAAAGCAAAAGAATTGAACCTGACTACGCCAACAGTCGGCCAGGCATTGGTTGGCAAGGTTGCAGGTGTGCAGATCTCGCAGGTGAGCGGCGCGCCTTATGTGGGTACCAAAATCAGGGTGCGTGGCGTAGGGTCGATCAATGCCAGCTCTGACCCACTTTACGTGATTGACGGATATCCTGCCGGAAATGATGTTTTTATCAACCCCAACGATATCGAATCCATTGATATCCTGAAAGATGCGGCCTCAGCTGCTATCTACGGATCGCGGGCGGCAGGCGGTGTGGTACTGATCACGACCAAGCGCGGAAAAGAAGGAAAAGGAAAGCTGGAATATGACTACCAGTTTGGCGTGCACCAGCTGAGCCATAAGATCGATATGCTTAATTCCTCGGAATTTGCGCAGCTATTGATAGATGGTCGCAACAATGCCTACCGCGACTTAATGGTGAATTCGGGAAAAGCCTGGAATGATGGCATGTTCTCCGACGATAATGCGACCCGCATCAAGAACCTGGGCGGCAGCGCCGGGTCGGTCAGCATCCCTACCGATCTGTATGATTTTACCAATCAAAAACTGATTACGCCTAAATACAACACCGACTGGCAGGACGAACTCTACCGGAATGCGCCTGTCAGCAGGCATAATGTCAGCTTCTCGGGCGGACAAAAAGGATTGCGCTACTCGATCAGCGGCGGATATCTCACACAGCAGGGAATCATCCTGAGCACCAAACAGGACCGGACAAACTTTCGCGCCAACATAGATGCCGATGTGAATAAAAAACTGAAAGTGGGTGCCAATCTGGCTTTTACGTATAACAGCAACCGTGAGGTTCAGGAAGGACGTTTTAATCAGGGGCCAATCCTGGGTGCATTGGTGTACATGCCAATTTTTAAGGCTTATCATGAAGATGGAAGTCTGGCCAAAAATGAGGCCGCGGCGCTGAGTTCCGGCTATGGTTTGCAGTCCATCGAAAACCCCGTGGCACTGGCCACTGAAACGCACATTAACCGCAGGGGCCAGCGCGGGACTTACAATGGATTTGCCATTCTTGAAATTGTAAAAGACCTGAATTTCAAGGTGAACCTGGGTTTGCAGACTTACAATGAAAAATACGAATACTACCTGCCAACCAGTCTGAGCAATGGTGCCAACCCTCCCGGATCGCCGCAGGCGATTGCCGCTGCCAACTCCCTGGCGAGGACGGTCAATTACATGGACAAGCTGGCCGAATTTACCCTGAATTATAAAAAGGACTGGGGACGCCACCACATTGATGGTCTTGTCGGTTACACCACGCAGGAAAATAACCGTGACGTAATCTCGGTCACTGCCCGCGGCTTCCAGAACGACCGTATCGAAGAGATTACCGGAAAAGGCGCGGATGCGATATACTTTTCTTTGAACTCGGGGACCCCCGAAGGCGACGGAACAGGAAAAACCAACTGGGCGCTCCTATCCTACCTGGCCCGTGCTGTTTATAATTTTGACAACAAATATTACCTTACTGCCTCCTTCCGTACCGACGGCTCGTCGCGCTTCGGCCCTAACAACCGCTGGGGTAACTTCCCTTCCGTTTCGGCAGGATGGAACATTTCAAATGAACCATTTTATGGCGATTTCCTGGGCGAAGCTTCTACTATGAAACTCCGCGCGAGCTGGGGACTGAGCGGGAACAACAACATTGGAAATTACAGCTTCCTGCAAACGATGGCAGCGCCCGGCGGCGCGGTTTTCGGTAACGGAACGGTCAATACTGCATTGTGGGCTGAGAGCATCAAGGACAGGAACCTGGGCTGGGAATCCACCTCCCAGTACAATGTCGGCCTTGACCTGGGCTTGCTCAACGACCGTCTTTCGATCATTGCCAATTATTACCTGAGCCGCTCTTTCAACCTGCTCTTCAATCAGCCTTTGTCGGCCATTTCCGGCTCATCGACCATCCTGACAAACCTGAGCAATTCCAAAGTTCAGAACACTGGTTTTGACATACAGGCAGATGCACGGGTTATTTCAAAACGCGATTTCAGCCTGAATATCAGCGGCAACTTCTCTTTAAACCGAAACAAAGTGCTGGATATGGGTGGTGCAAATACCATCTTGTCTACCGGCGCCGAGCGCTCGTATGTGACGCACATTACCCAGGAAGGCCAGCCCATCGGGATGTTTTACGGGTTTAAAGTAAAAGGTATGGTGCGCGAATCGGACATGGAAAACCTCGCTGCCGACAATGCCGTCTACAATGCGTCTACCCAGAAATTCCCGGCAGGATATCAGATCAAGGGCCCTGCCCGCTCGACTGCCTCTACCAACCCGCTTCGTCCGGGTGATCTTTATTTCGAAGATCGGAATGGCGATGGCGTGGTAAATGATGCGGATAAGGCGGTCATCGGCAGTCCGATGCCCAAGTTCACGTACGGCTTTGCCATTTCAGCAACTTATAAGAACCTGGATTTCAGCTCTTCATTCAATGGGGTTTATGGAAATCAGGTACTGGACGGACAGGATTACTATATCTTCAACATGGAAGGTTCAGGAAACCAGTATTCCAAAGTACTCAACCGCTACCGTTCGGAGGCCGAGCCCGGGGACGGCAAGATCTATCGCGCTTCCCGTGGCGGTACGCAGAGCAACAGCACACGTCTTTCCAGCTTTTATCTGCAAGACGGCTCATTCCTGAGATGTACCAACCTGACCCTGGCCTACAACTTCCCGAAAATCGCCCGGATCAGTAACAATGCCATCACCAACCTGAGGATTTATGTGGGTGTTGATAATGCATTTACACTGACCAAGTACCTGGGATACAACCCGGAGGTAGATTACAACAACGGAGCTAACCTGACGCCGGGTGTCGATTATGGCAAATACCCGCTTGCCCGTGCCTACAACATTGGTGCCCGTATCACATTTTAATTTTACATGACCATGATTTTTAGAAAATATAAAATAACACCTATTCTCGTAGCTGCAGGATTATCCCTGCTCAGTGCCTGCTCTTCCGATTTCATTGATCTGGAAGATCCTAATGCAGTATCCAATGAATCTTACTACCAGTCGGAAGGCGATGTGCTTGCCGCGGTAAACGGCATTTACAATGCTTTGAGAAATGGCAATGGCGTCGGCGAAACCAGCGGGCTTTTCAATGAGGAACGCTCGGACAACACCGGCAGGAACGATAACCAGTCCAATGCCGGGGAGCCGTTTCAGTTCAACGATTTTTCACTGCTGCCCAGCAATACTTATCTCAAAACCCACTGGCTGGCATTGTACCAGGTGATCTCCCGCGCTAACCAGGTTTTGGCTGGAATTGAGAAGGTCAATTTTACCAATAATGACCTGAAGTCGCAGTACCAGGCCGAAGCCAAATACATGCGGGCGATGATCTATTTTGATCTGGTCAGAAAATGGGGCGATGTTCCGCTGATCACCAAGCCGCTGAACTCATTGGCGGAAGTGCAGGCCAACACCTTCCGCGAAAAACAGGAGGTAGTTTACCAGCAGATCGTCAGTGATTTGAAGGACGCAGTCGCAAGTACATTACCAAACACGCAAACAGCCGCTACCAAAGGCAAAGTAACAAAAGCCGCCGCCAACGGACTGCTGGGACAGGTATACCTGACGATGGCCACCACATTGGATCCCGCGAACCGGACCGCCAACCTGAACGAAGCAAAAACCTATCTGATGGCCTGCTATAACCTCCGCGCATTCGGGCTGCTGAAAGAGATCCCTTACGCCGATGTTTTTGATGTGGCTAAGAAATCCACCACGCCTGAGATCATTTTTCAGATCGTGAACCGCCAGGGCGACATTAACTTTTCTTCTGCGATCGCGCGTAACAATCAGGCAAAAGGTGAGACGATCAATTCACTCGTAACCTCTACCGGTGCAGGCGGCAATGTTACCGGCGACCTGGTTTTGGACTACGAGGAAAAAGATGTCAGGAAAGACTTCTCGGTCAAATTTGCAAATGACCCGATCGTACGTGATTACTTCATCACGAAATTCCGTGATGCCAGTGCCGCTGCAACCACCAACGGGTATGGAGGAAATGACTGGATCCTGATGCGCTATGCCGACATTATCCTGATGCTGGCGGAAGTGAATATGTATTTAGGAGATGAAGCCGCAGCAATCGGCTTTCTGGACCAGGTTCGTGAACGCTCCGGGTTGCCAACCTACGCAGCTTCCATACAGAACGCGGCTTACAAGGCGAAATATCCCACTTTGAAACTGGCAATCCTGCATGAACGCCGCGTGGAGCTGGCTTTTGAAAACCAGCGGTGGTTTGACCTATTACGCTTTTTCACTACGGACGAACTGGTCGCCTATTTCAAAAGTAAGAACCAGGCCGATTTTGGTCTTGCCAAGCTTTCCAACTTTGGCACAAAGGACCGGTACTACCCCATCCCATTTGACGAGTACAAGCTGGATCCGACCAAAATGTACCAGAATCAGGGTTATTGATTCAGATAAATTCCATAAAAGCTGCCGGGTACTGGACTCCCGGCAGCTTTTTTTGCCTGGCTTCGACAAACCTTTTTTGCTGGCCGTGATTATTACAACGACCACGGAAATGCTGATCAGGGACTTTTGGAAGTGACAAGCAGTTCAACAGCCACACCAATTCAAAAATCAGTTACTGGATTTTCGGCGATCTGAGAGAAAAGACATCTCCATGATACCGGAATGGCAAGGGCCAACATTTTGAACACCGGTCGACTCAGGCAAGCAGGTAGGTCAATTTGTCGGCTAGTAGATAGAGAAAGCTGTCCGGGTCATTGGACTGGTTCAGGGAGAAATATTCTGCGCCCGAGCTGAATTGCTCCTTCACATACGATTTGGCTTCTTTTAAAGATGGGAAACACAATTCGTCCTCGGCCAGCTCACAAGGTAAACCAACTGAATTCGTTCGCTGCTCAATGAACGCTGTATCACGAGTGGCACCATTTGTCGTACTGGCTTCGTAAACAACATAATACAAACCATCATGTGACTGAATGTTGCTGCCGGAATTATTGATAGGATCAATCGTTGTAATCATATCCATACTTCAATCAGATGTTACGATAGATAAAAGGCGACTCCGATTTTCGGAGCCGAACCCTGCAATAAAATCGGCACACGCAAACAGAAAGTTGATGTCAGAATTGATGTAAAATTAAATAATCGGCCCCTTCTTAACATTAACCCAACACATCGAAAACTGAAAATTGCAAGATGTATGAATATAAATAACTACAAATGAATGAATTATAGAAAAAAATGCGTTTGCGAAAAAATCATTCTTATCCGAATTACTAAACTACTCGACGGCGAAAGTTAACTTTCACTTAACAAGTGTAGCTTCGTTGTTGATTAGTCGACAGTTGTGAAGAAACAAGGATGATGGCCCGGATCGGTTGACGTCCAATCTGTAACCGGACGTAGGTGCATGCTTTACAAATACTTTCCCGCATTTGTGATGGGTACCAAAACCTGGTCAAGATTACCGACGTGACAACACGCGGTTGTGCCGGGGCTATTTTGACTCTCGCCAGACGATATGATTGCCGACGCGTCGAATCGTACTACTCCCACGAACGGCTCATCCGAAATGCCCGCTGACATAATTCCTGGTGAGCTCCTTCTGAGGATTCTGGAAAACTTCATGACTGCTTCCAAATTCAACCAATTCACCCAGGTACATAAATGCAACCTGATCGGATATGCGCTGGGCTTGCTGCATGTTGTGGGTGACGATTACAATGGTATAATCTTTTTTCAGGCTCAGGATCAGATCTTCTATTTTCCGTGTACTTACCGGATCAAGGGCCGAACAAGGCTCGTCCATCAGGATCACTTCGGGGCGCAGCACCACGGTCCTTGCAATGCATAACCTCTGCTGCTGGCCACCCGACAATTTTACCGCCGGTTTTTTCAACTCATCCTTCACCTCGTCCCACAAATAAGCCTCTTTGAGCGCCGACTCGACAAGCCCAGGAATTTCATTTTTGGGAAACTGATGAATGTTCAATGCATAAGACAGATTTTCAAAAATACTTTTTGGCAGCGGATTGGGCTTTTGAAACACCATTCCTATCCTTTTACGAATGTCGGTAACCGAATTCTTTTTGTCATAAATATCCAGTTCGTCCAACTTCACAGTTCCTGCTATCCTGGCGTCGGCAGACAGATCATGCATTCTGTTGAAACAGCGAAGTAACGTAGATTTGCCACATCCGGAGGGGCCGATCAATGAAGTAACCTGATTTTTAGGAAAATCAATGTTGATATTTTTCAAAACCTGCTTATCACCGAAATAGAGGTTGAGAGCATGGGCCGATAGCTTGATCTGATCCATATGACTATTGGGTCCTTTGCTTGAAGCGGATGTAAAAAGCAATCATGTTGAGCATGAAAACCAGCAGGATCAAAACCACGGCAGTAGCGTAAGCAAGCGGCCGTACTTGTTCGATGGACTGGTGTTGCGTGGATAGCATGTACAAATGGTAGGGCAGTGCCATAAATTCCTGCTGAATGGAGGTGGCAGGCCCGTTGATATAAAAGGCAACACCCGTAAAAAGGATAGGCGCTGTTTCGCCCGCTGCCCTGGAAAGCGTAAGTATCACGCCTGTCAGAATTCCCGGCAAAGCACTTGACAGCACGACGTCCCTGATTGTCTCAAATTGCGTGGCGCCCAGCGCCAGCGTAGCTTCCCGCATGCTGTTCGGGATACGTTTCAACGCTTCCTCGGTAGTGGTAATGATATAAGGCAGTGAGAGCAGTCCCAGTGTGAGGCCGGCCGACAAAACAGAAGTTCCGAGATGAAACGCCTGCACGAACAAAGCGAGCCCAAAAAGGCCGTAAATGATAGACGGAATACCGGAGAGGTTCCGGATAGAGGCCCTGATAATACCTGTGAGCAGCGAAGGCTTTGCGTATTCGTTCAGATATACTGCGCAGGCGATGCCAAAGGGAACCGCGAAAAGGGTGGTGATCAATGTCAGCCAGAGCGTCCCGGTGATTGCCGGCAGGATACCTCCTTTGGTCATCGCGCCGGTTGGCGGCTGGCTGATGAAATTCCATGACAGAGAGGATAGGCCTTTTGAAAAAATATCAAAAAGAATGACCCCAAGGAATAGACATACCAGCAAGGTACATCCTACCAAAAGCGTCCAGTAAAGGAAATGTATGAACCTTTTTTTCATGCTTGGAACCTTCGTAAACGGCTGACGAAAAATTCACCCAAAAGATTAACAGCCAGGGTGAGCAGGAAAAGCAGGGCAGCCATGGCAAACAGCGCGAAGTAATGTGTTGTCTGATAAGGTACTTCGCCCATTTCAATGGCAATCGTGGCAGTAATGGTGCGTATCGAATCGAGAAAACCGCTGGGCATGGCAGAGGCGTTTCCGGTGGCCATCAATACGGTCATTGTTTCGCCCAGCGCCCTGCCAAGTCCGAGCATCACGGCGGCTATGAGCCCAGGCGCAGCGGCAGGTAATGTTACCCGGAACAATGTGGTCCATTTGTCTGCTCCAAGCGCCAGCGAGGCTTCCTTGTAGGTGCCGGGCACCGCATTGATCGCGTCTTCGCTGATGGTGATGATAGTCGGCAAAGCCATCACAGCCAGTAACAATGAGCCATTTAGCGCATTTAGTCCGTTTTGGATCCCAAATATCCGGGCTATCCCCGGCCCTACCAGCACAATTCCCAAAAAGCCGATCGCGACGGACGGGACCGCGGCCAGCATTTCAATGACCGGCTTTAATATTGCTTTCAGTTTCCAGTGTGCGAACTCTGACAGAAAAGCCGCAGTGAAAATGCCCAGCGGAATGGCGATTACCATGGAGCCCACAGCCACCAGTGCAGTTCCGGTCAAAAGCGGAATGACGCTATATTTTCCGAATTTCCCGCCCGGGTCCCACTGGTTACCTGTAAAGAAATCGATGGGCCTCACCTTTGCGAAAAAGGCTATACTATTGTAAACCAGCATCATAAAAATACCAGCGAGTAAGAGTATCGTGAGCATCCCGGCCACCTGAAAGGCTACTTTCAGGATCAAGTCCGTTTTTTCCCGCTTTGTTGCATCCATGATCTAGTCTACCAGATAATAGCCCCCCGATTGGATAATTCCCTTCCCGGCTTTGCTTTTTTCAAAATCCAGGAAAGGCTTCACTTTTTTATAGGAGAGCAATTTATAATATTGGAACAGCGGCCGTTGAAAGAAATATTTGCCCGCGGCAATCGCATTTGCATCAAGCGGAGAAACAGCTTTGCCACCCGCTTGGTAGACAGTTAAAACCTTCAGGCCCTTGCTGCCCCCGTGGCTCACATAGCCCGCTCCCACATAACCGATACCGGAATTGTCCTGTTTGATCGCTTCAAGGATCTGTGCATTCCCGTTCATTTCCTTTGCATGCGGGCTAAATGTTATTTTGAGTTTATCCCTGACAAAATCGTGCGTCCCAGAATTACTTTGTCGGCCATAGATATTGATCGGACGCTTCACCGGCGTCACCGATGACCAGTCCTTATACCCGCCACTGAAAATCTGCGCCAGCATTTTCGTACTGATGGAATCGATAGGCAGCTCTTTCTGTACTACAAAGGCGATGGCATCCTGCGCAAAAATGAATGAATCGATCCGGATCGAACGGTTTTGGAATAGGGCCTTTTCGTCCTTGTTGATACTTCTGGAAGAGTTGGCCAGGTCGGTCGCGCCGTTGAGTAAGGAGGCAATGCCAAGGCCGGAGCCGCCACCGGATATGGATATGAAAACCTCGGGTTTTGTCGCGTGGAAAGACTCCGCCAGCTCAACTGCCAGATTAACCTCCGTATCCGACCCCTTGATTTTAATCGTGTCCTGATCCGCAGCGCAGGCAGCCGCAAAAAGCAATAAACATCCTGTCGGCCATTTCATGTCTTTGACCATTGTTTGGGAAACCAATCCAATATTAGCCAAAATACAGGGAAGCCTATGTTGTCTTTTTGTTATGAAATGTGGCCGCACGAACCATATGTCAATATCAGGTGCATGAGCGACAAGCAGTCAATGTGAGCTAGCGATTCTGAAGTATGGCTGACCATTCTCTTCCTACGGAAAGAAAATGGATGATTTGGCTTCATTAAGAATGGGGAGATAATTTTGGTAGATGAAAATGGAAAAGTCTTTCATCGTGATACATAAGGTCCGTGAACACTTTTGATTTTTTGCTCTTCATCATTATCATCCAGCACATATATATAGTAGCTATCTCCACCAGGAGCTACCCGCACAACAATATGGCCGCTGTCGCTTTTCAGTTTGTTGAGTAACTCGCCGATCACCAGCTTATTGGCTTCCAGCATATCCGTAGCGAAAACATCCCGCTCGCCCGTATATATGTCTTGGGAATAAATGCGGTCGAGCACGTCATGGCCCGGATGGTCCGACGACCAGACAGGGATCACCAGCACGCGCGGGCGCAGGGATTCGAGAAAAAACTCATTTTGCGAATCCCGGTTCCCATGGTGATTGAGAATCTGAACATCAACCGGCCCGACTGCCTTTGCGACAGGCGTTTCCATGTCATGCCACTGTGGCATCCGGGGCCGTACGATACCCGGCAGATCGCCACCGGTAAAATAATCAAACTTGCCATAGCTAATCCGCAACGCAACGCTGCACATATTTTCGCTGGGGAACATGGGTGGTGCCAGTGTTTTCAGATCCGGAAACTGTGCCCTGGTTACCGTGCCTACGCCAGCCCATACCTCGCCGTTGACGGCCACATTGCGAATTTCAAAAGAGCCCGCATATTTTCCCGGATTTCTGACCAAAAGGATTTGATCATTACTACCAGCTACGGCTTTTTCAATCTTAGTCGCCTTGTTTTTTGAGTTCCAATCCAGAAAACTGCGATAATTTTTCATGGTATTCGAATCAATAGCTCTCGGAAAGGAATAATCCGGCCAGCCGCGATCGATCACTTTCCGGATCGGAAGCCAGTCACCTACTTCAGTAATGCCGGTAAGCATGTAAGGCCCCTGTTTTGACTTTTTGGAAATACGGGAAACCTCTCCCATGTGATCGTCATGAAAATGGGTGATCAACGCATAATCAATGGATTTATCATCAGCACGGAAATTCATTGCCTTGCTTGCATACCTGGCAATCCACTCGCCAGGACGTCGGGTGGTATCCGGTTTGACGCGGGTATTGCGCGCACTTTTTGTCCGGGGATCGGTAGGATCCAGCTCGCCAGCGTCGATCAGCATGGTGGTGCCGTCGGGCAGAATAAAGAAGGTTGCATTGCCTCCCCCGGTATTAATGTGATGAATTTCCAGGTATCCTTCTTTCCACCGGTCCAGGATTTGCCCGGCTTGTTGTGCTTGACTTTCCATGACAGCCAGGATGATCATTGCACAATGTGAAAATGTTCGCAGAATTCTCTTCATCGCCCTGAAAATTTAGATGTACCAATTTGCTCCAATCTGCCACAAATGTACGGAGTACGGTTGAGTACATCGAAACAGGTCCAGGTTATGCAATTATTAACTCTTTTGACGGCGGGACATTCCTGAATGAGCAGGTGCAATAGCATTGAGGAAGTTTTGCTGTTGCTTTCCGCCACCGTCCCGACAACTCAGAACATTCCTACTCTTGATCCTTGTCTCGACGAAAAAGGCAATGCCTACATGGACCGACAGACGCAGGCGTTTCTCTCGCAGACCACTCCAGCATTAAAGAAATATCCGCCGAAACCTCAACCGCAATAACAATCTGAAATACAACCTCTTTAAATGCCGAAAATCAGGATTTTAGCAACATCGATAGTAGTTTTGTTCACTAAAAATCGAAAGTTATAAGTCCCTTTATTGCTTTTAAGATGACTATTAGAGAAGTAGATCGGGATGCTTTGAGAAGTCCGTTGTTACTATCAGCTCTTTCGGTAGCGCTGTTCATGGGAAATCCTACCTGTAAATCAGGAGACGGGACCAATTATAACAATGGATACATGAAGTGCTACATCTGACACCCTTATGTATTACGAGAAGATCACTTACTATATTGGCGTGCTTTCTACTTAGATAAATTTTCACGTCTGTCGCCACGATCGACTTAGCAGGTGGTGTCTGAGAAATATGGACAATCCAAGTTTGAATTGTCTTTTCCAACGACTTGTTGGCATATCACATTTCATCACTCACATTTTCCAGCACCGTTATGAAAATTTATACGTTCGTAATTTGTTTTCTCCTCTCAGCGGTTTCCTCCTACGGTGGCGCACCATCAGGCGGTTACGCAGCAACGCCAGCCGGCAATACCACCGCCAGTAACCTTTTCAAGGCACCTGCCGCTCCGTTTTTCGTGTGTCTCGAAGCAGAAAAAGCCAACAGCGATGCCCCTATTTCGCAGGATCCGAATGCCTCCAACGGCCTCACGCGCGGCGCCCGGGATGCGGGGGATTACTTTGTCGATTATCAGACCGACGTCCCAACTACCGGAAAGTATCTGATAACCATCCGATATTATGCCGAGCAGGATTCGCCGGTAAGTGTTTCCGTAAACGCGGGGCCTGCAACGCAAGTCGAACTCCCATCTTCGTATTCCTGGAACATTGCCTGGAAGGAGCATACCTTCGAGGTGGATTTAGTTGCGGGCAACAAAAGGGTCCGTGTTAAAGAGCTTCCAGGGTACAATGTCAGGCAGGACAAGGCTTGCTGGACTGAAAACGGGCCAGGCAGTCCGGTCACCAACTGTGATTACGTGGTCGGATCGATCGTAAGCGACCTCTATCCGTCGTGCGGGCAGGGAATAGGCGTCAGTGCCGATTGCGGCGGCGACTGCACGGGGGTCAAATACAAATGGACCGGGCCAGGGCTGGATGCCTCAGGAAACTCGATCACTTTTTATGCGCCTACGGAAAATGGCACGTTCACTTACACGAGGACCAGTTCCAAACCTGGCTGTCCTGATCAAGCCAGCGACTTCAAACTTACCATCACTGATTGCGGCAACGCACCTTTCAGCGTGTGCCTGGAAGCTGAAGACACTGGCGGGACAGGCCCTATCACCGAAGACCCTAACGCATCGGGTGGCAAAACCAGAGGCGCGCAGGACCGGGACGATTACAGTGTATTTTACCTGGTTCACAATGTACAGACCGAAGGCCCGCACGCAGTTACATTCCGGTATTATACCGAAGCAAATACCGCTGTCGAAGTCCGCATCAATGACGAAGTCTATCCGTATAAAATAGAGCTTCCGTCCTCAAATTCATGGAAAATAGCCTGGAAGGAATACTCTGTCGTTTTCACTTTGAAAAAGGGGCTTAATGCCATTTATGTGAAGGGATTGCCGGGTTACAGCCCAGTACGACAAGATCAAATATGCGTCGAACAAATGCCCGGCACCCCTCCTTCCTGCGACTTTGATGTCACGGCGCATGCCTCCACGGCAACTCCCCAGTGCGGTACCCAGCTGTCGCTGACTGCCGACTGCACCGGCCCGGACTGCGGCGGTATCTTCTACAATTGGTCAGGCCATGGTGGTTTTGCACGCTATACGCAAGCAATTGAAGTTACAGCGCCGTCGGTCAACGGATCATACTCATACAATGTGTCTGCGGGCAAAGATGGTTGTGCGTACAAAATTGTCAACGTTGCTTTCACAGTCAACAGCTGTTCGCCTGCCGGAGAACTGTTTAGCGCCTGCGTGGAAGCGGAACATTCCGGCAGCAACGGGCCGGTGTCCGATGATCCCAATGCTTCGAATGGTCAGACCCGGAGTGCACAAAGCAATCCTGATTATTTTGTCGACTACGAGGTTCACGGAATAACCAAAGCAGGCTTTTTTCCTGTGACGCTCCGCTATTACGCAGAAGCAACGGCGCAGGTGAACATATCGGTAAATGGTACTGTGGTAATCCCGAATCTGAACCTGGCCCCTACTTACAGCTGGAACATCGTCACACTGGAAGAAACATGCTACATCACGTTGTTTGAAGGCACTAACACGATCCGCATTCAGGGCCTGCCTGGCGCAGCATGTCGTCAGGACAAGATTTGCATTGGGCCCGACCAAAATGTGTATACCCGAATGGCAGCGCCGGGTGACCGGGAAATGCAAAGCAATATGCCTTTGCTGCAAGCCTACCCCAACCCCGCTCCCGGCGAATTCAAAGCCATATTCCAATTGCCAGTAGGCACATCAGGTACCATGCGCATGACTGATACGCAGGGCCGGGTGTGGCACGAACGCGCGTTAGAAGGCAAAGGCGAACACGAGGAGCGCATTACCCTGCCCAATGCTCCGGCGGGCATTTATCTCCTGCAACTAAGAAAACAGGGATCGGCAGAAACAAAGAAGATCGTCCTCACTCACTAATGTCAAAAGCGGTTGCCTGATCAAACATGCAACCGCTTTTACTGTTAACATTTGCTTCCGCCCAGCGCCTCTCGCGGCCGGTCGGGCTTGTAAATATCAATTTGCCAAAACCCACAGTTAGCGGAAAACTCTGTTCGACACTAGGAAAAGCTACTTCAACTGTGTCGTTGGTATTTGCATTTTAGATGGTGCGTAACGCGCCTGAAAACTTGCGAAACCCAGAGGACAGTATTGTCAAAATATATAGTCTTTTTTGACGATGATCTGCTTGAATCCGCAAAAATTGAAGTGAGCCTTTCGGCATCTGTCAAATAATAGGAAAGAACTATTTGATATCTTCACGATACACCAAAGTATCTCCCGAAATAGGCATACCTACACCCGCATTTATGCGAAATCTTTATGGATCGCGCCGCACCTTCGGAAGATCGAAAGAGAGCTGTCTTATGTAAAATGTATGGAATCTATATAGTCATAGTTCTATTCATCATACTCAATAAAAGCGGAATATTTCGATCCCGACCAGCAATTATTCTATTTCAAGTTAAATAAAATACTTATATTTTTGAATTTAACGAAAAACCGTGATTGGTTAATTCAGTCATGGAAAATAGACCGGCAAACGAACTTGAAATTTGCGAATGAAATGCAATCCTCGCACCACATTTTTCAAGGCGTTTAAATTCAGCGTTAGTTGCCATATTATTAACAGAGAGCAATTTCAAGACTTGTTTTTGGTATGTAAAAACAAATCGCAATTAACGGGCGCATTTACCAAGAGGGTAGTTTGAATTCATCTCACACCACAAATACGACATTCTCACTTATTCATATCACCCTATATGACAACACAACCGGAATTCAAAGTGGATACCCGCTCATTTTTTATTACAAGTGAAATGATTGGTCTATGGGCTTATATGTCGTTATGGCTCAACAGCTGGTTTAAGCTGGATGGCTACAATGGTCTGTTGATTATTTTAACTGGCATTGTGATCGCTTTATTCATTTTTTTTAATGTTGCCATTTCGCGAATTATATTTTGCATCTTATTCTCACTTTTGTGGGGCAACTTTGCCAGATCGCTGGCAGATGTATTTCCGTCTTCATCCGTCAATCCATGGATCGCCTTTGCCCTGGCTTTCGCAATTGCGTTACTCGCGCACAGGCTTATTCTGATGCAAAAGGAAGGGCCATCGGGGTCAAGGCTATAGGCGTCGGTCGGCTAGCATTCATTTCCGTCCCCCGAACCATGAATACCTGACCAATAACATGTCACCTTTTACGGCTATCGCGATTTTTGTGTTGGCAAAGAGATACCGCTATTACTTATACGTGCAATTCCAGCTTACCAAACAAACCTATAATCCCTAACTCCTAGGATACCGATCGGCAGAAGTAAGCCAGTGAGCGGGCGGCATGTAAGACTTTGCACCGGTATTTACAACATACCACCACTTTGGAGGCTTATAACAATTTCCTGGACAGTGCGTTATGCGCGGGGATATCAAGGAAGGGATTACAAAGGTAAGCAGATAAGAGGGGCTTGCAGGATCGCAGGTGTATGCAGACATCTTGCAGCTGACCGATTATTAAATATTACAAATGCTTTCTGATTTGACACCTGTTAAGCTGTATCAAATCAGAAAAATGTGTTTCCAAAGTCCATTAGCAAAAATAGAAATATTTCGATTTCCCTATATGTGATGCAAATGAATCAATAAAGTTAATTTAACAGCAAATCTCGTCAATTAAAGAGGTGATGGAGATGCGTATTTCGTGCACGCTTCGCTACCTATATATTTCTCATTTATTCCGTTTTATCGAAAATATTCTATAAGTGTTTATTTTTCGTCGCAAAATCAGAGCGATGTAAATGATAGAATTTAAACTACATAGATATTTTATTCGCTGAAACAAAAAAGCATTATCTATATATAACTCGTTCTATTTTAATAGCTTATAATATGGTTTGGATTATAAAAGAAGGTAATTAATTTTCTATCATTGCAGATTAAATTAGATATTCCTCTTACACAAATTAATACGCTATATATCCGAATATACCCGAACCAGAGCGAATAGTTTAAAAAATCTATTCAATATTTCGCCAATCAACGAATTATTGAAATACCAATAAATAATAATTACCTTTGAAACCGTGTGGCCAGCAGGATATTCATTTTTATTGGCAGGTTATTTTGCAAACAGAAGCACTTTAATAATACATGAATGTGTTTCCATGTTCGGGATTCACGGAATTAAATACGTCAAAATAAAATCTGTTTCTCTTTTTCAAGCGGCCGATGATCCGATTACAAAAGCGGGAAAGCATTGTGGCAAGCGGAGCCTCTTTCTTTTTAATTTTATGAGCAATTTTCTGGGGCGACTTATACTGGTTATTTTCGCAGCAATACTCGGCGTTTCAGCAGTATGTTCAATTATTCTGATCTCGCCGCTTTTGCTCTTGATGTGGGTACTGAAAAAGGGATGGCACGTCCTAAAACATGGCCAGCTTGCTCTGGCAAAGCGGGAGAAAGTTAAAAAAACTGATTTCGACTAATTGGCCGGCCTGTTTGTTGGCTACATCTTCTTGCAAACCATCCTTCGCCGGCCAGCCGCCTACATGGCTGGCGTAAGGGATTTTAACCCACCATCCTATTTAACGTGAAATGAGCCGTACAGGCAAAACATTTGAGCCGTGTGCGCAACTGTCGACATGGTGCGGGGCTTGATCTTTGCATCATGAAAAACATCGAAAAAATTCAGTTGGGGTCAAACGGCCCGTTTGTGTCCAAACTTGGTTTGGGCTGTATGCGTATGTCGTCCATCTGGGGCGGTGCTGTACCTGACGCAGCAGAGAGCATAGCGACCATCCATGAAGCCTTGGACAGCGGTATTAATTTTTTAAACACCGGAGACTTTTACGGTGCCGGCCACAATGAAATGCTGGTAGGCAAAGCCATTCAGGGAAGGCGCGGCGACGCGTTCATCAGCGTAAAGTTCGGCGCTATCTTCCATAACGGGCATTGGCTGGGACTGGACCTGCGCCCCATCGCGATCAAAAACTTCATCAACTACTCCCTGACCCGTTTGGGCATCGAAACCATTGACCTTTACCAGCCCAGCCGGATGGACGGCAGCGTGCCTGTGGAAGACATCATAGGAACAGTTGCCGACCTGATTAAGGAAGGGAAAGTGCGCTATATCGGCGTATCGGAAATTACCGCCGACCAGCTTCGTAAAGCCAACGCCACTTACCCGATCAGCGCGCTGGAGATCGGCTATTCGCTGGCCGACCGTCAGATAGAAAGCGAATTGCTGCCAGCAGCGAAAGAATTAGGTATTGGCGTGGTGGCATTTGCCAATACAGCCGAGGGCTTGTTGACCGGCGAAATGAAAGCGCCACTCCCAGAAAACGACTACCGCAGCCACTTCTCCCGTTTTCAGGGGAAAAACTTAATCAGCAACCTGGAAAAAATCGAAGTGTTAAAGCAAATTGCCAGCCAAAAAGGTTATACGCCAACACAGCTTGCAATCGCCTGGGTGAAGGAGCAAGGCGAGCAGATCATGCCTCTGGTGAGCATGAGCCGGAGGTCACGTTTGCCCGAAAATATCGCAGCAATGGATATCGAATTTTCGCCGGAAGAAATGACCACCTTAAACACTACTTTTGCAGAAGGTGCTGTACTTGGCGGCACTTACTTACAACGCTAAATGACCAGTCCAGCAGAAATCCTCCCCGGCGTGATCTTTTACTCTTACCTCTCGGCAGAGCGGAGAGAGAAAGTCTGTTTCTGGAACCACCATACCCTGGTATTGCAGGTTTCGGGACAGTTTATCCTGGAAACGTCCTCACAAAACATTTCGATGTCCGGAGGGGAAATGCTGCTGATCGGCAGAAACCAGCTGGGCACGCTCACTAAAACACCGCTGCCCGGAGGCAATTACGAAACCATTGTAATATCCCTGCAGGAAGACCTGCTGCGCAGGATCGTATTGGAAGAAAGGCTTGAAGCAGAGCGGAAATACATCGGCCCGCCCAATATCCTGATCCCGTCCAACGAATTCCTGCAGGGTTATTTTCAGTCTATTATCCCTTACGCGCGAAGCTCGGGGGCAGCTATGACGGATGAGATGGGCATCCTGAAAGTAAAGGAAGGGGTTAAATTGCTGCTGCTTGCCCTGCCCGTACTTCGCGACTTTTTATTCGACTTTTCGCAACCGTATAAGATCGACCTGGAAAGGTTCATGCTTAGCAACTTTCATTTCAACGTGCCTGTCGAAAAATTCGCGCAGCTGACGGGCCGCAGCCTCGCAGCTTTCAAACGCGATTTCATGAAAACATTCGGCATTCCACCCCGGCAGTGGCTGCAGGACAAACGGCTCACCGAAGCAAAGCACCTTATCGAAACCAAGCACGAAAAACCTTCAGCCATTTACCTCGACCTGGGGTTCGAAAGCCTTTCACACTTCTCACATTCGTTCAAGAAAAAATTCGGGATGACACCTACTGCGCTGAATGACGGACTTTCGCAACAGCACCCCGCGCCGCGGTAAAACTCTTGCAGCCGATTTGGTACGTCGGGCTTCCGGTTGCCCATCTGGTTTCCCGCTCTAAGCCAGCTAAGCAGCGCATCTCTCAAGTATCAGCTTACAGGCCACTTTTGAGGTAATCGATACATAATGAGATAAATGCAGCGGTATCGAGAACACATCCCCCGGTTTGAGGTGATTGTCAATTCCGTTAACGACAATGTTGCAGGTCCCTTCTACAATCAAGAAAGTCTCCAGTTCCTTTTTATGGACTTCCGGAGGCGCCCCGTTTTTAATCCAGACGATCGCCGTTGTCCTTCCCCCATGCGAACCAATAATGTGCGCGTCAATCTCATCGAGGGGTTCACCGAGGCCCAGGTCCGGCCGGTCCAGCCACAAGCGGTAATCGTCAATTTTTGAACCTGCATGCAGTTTGGGAGGAAAAGATTCTCTTTCGCCTGCCTGAATACGCTCCATGTATTTGACGGTCGCCATCAGGAACGGCTTGATGGTCGGATCAACCGGCTTTGCCTCGGCCAATGCGTAACTTTCCAGGGCGATCTCAAGGGCCAAAAGCTCTTGCCGGACTTCCTCGTGTTCTGCTGCCATCCGCTCCACCTCCGCCCGCTCCTCCTCACTGACCTCGTCCAGGAGATATAATTCCAATATACCAGACTCCATCCATTTTTTAGAAGCGCTCATATCCATTTTTACGTATCCGCAAATTTACCTTTAAAATTTTTGATTTGGTCAAAAACCTCAGTCCGGCGGCTTGTGGCCCGTTGCCGGAGGGACAGTACGACTGGCCTGCCGTGTGTCTTCTTTCTGGTTTGCCAGGGGACACTGATACTTTGCGTTAAGATCCTGCCGGTTTCGAAACAAAATCTATTCCTTCGCTGTATTCCCCGATTTCTTTACTGCATCCAGTGTTTTCAAGATGCGCCTGACTTTCGTTTCATCCGTTTTGGCAGCGTAGATCCAGTCTATAATCCTTTTTTGCTCTCCGTTGGAATAGCTCAAAAAAGTTTCGAGTGCATGCAGCTCGGTTTGAAGACAAACTTTCAGTTCCTCCGGAATTTCAGTCGGTAAGTTGTCCTCAAACAAGATCACATGGACATAGTCCCCGGCCTGCTTTCTGATGCGCTTCCTGATCTCGGCTTTAACCGGCAGGAATAATTGACCATTGCCCATCGGCATGAGATGGTAGTTCCTGAATTCAAACCCGTCCACAGAGCCACGAACGCGCACCCATCCGAAAGGCGCTTGCGAATCCGGCAGGATCTCGGGGATGCTGGCGAATGTCCAGCCGCCTTTACCCGGAAACTTTTCCAGTAGATACGCTTTGTCGGTCAGCAGTCGCTCCGTTTTTAACCCCATGGATTTGCTGTGTTGTATTTAACCGATATTTTAATAAAATTATAGCTCCAGACCAACACAGACAATGGCATACGACACAAATTTGGCAAATCGCATTCGTCAAAGACTTTCAGGGCTGCCCGACATCGAAGAAAAAGCAATGATGGGCGGGCTGGTTTTCATGTACAATGACAAAATGTGCGTGGGGATCATCAAAGACGAATTAATGTGCCGGATCGATCCGGTCTTTCATGAAACGGCTATTGAAAAACCCGGATGCCGCACAATGGATTTCACCAGCCGCCCAATGATCGGGTATGTGCTGGTTGATCAGGATGTGCTCAAAACCTCGGCAGAATTCGACTATTGGATTGAACTTTCCCTGGCGTTCAATAGCAAGGCCAAGTCTTCAAAGAAGAAGAGGTAGGCACAGCATCACGTATTTACGTTATTTACAAAGCATACCCTGCGGCGGCCTGTACCCAATACCTTTGCCCGGTAACTTACATAACAATACCCTACGCGGGCCGCCCCTAAATTATATCCAATACATTTAATACTCATGATCAGTCAAATGGCATGAATGTCCATCCTACGATTTACAATAATCCAATTGAGGAAATCAGGAAACTGCATGATGAGAAAATGGAGCTCTACGAGCGGATGTTGAGGGAGAAGGATGAGATGATGGGGCGGTTGGAAAGATTGATTGGGAAGTAACTAGACTATCAATATTCTGGCCCAAATATAATTATATAAGAACTGAATAAGTATGGACGCAAGCTGTGCAGAATCTCTCAGATTCGGTAAAATCAATGCATCTATACCTCCAAGATAAACCAAATCGATTTGATTATTTGGGTACCGGTGGACCTACCCGCCCTTATGAAGTGCCTGTACAAACTACGGCCAGACAAAAAGATTCCATTATTATAAATCAAGTGAATGTATACAATAAGTACGTTTGTTAGTGCTAGTGCCGATTTACAATTTCAAAATGATATTCAACTTCACCATATTGCCACTAAATCAATATCTGACGGATTGATGAGTAAGAAGATATCTTCAAAATCGATTGGCATTTGCAATGCCTCTGCCGATTTTTTGCACGCTCATATGTGCTATTGCTATATCAACAATTTCAAATTAGTCAGTCGGCATTTTCAACGCGGGAATATGTGATTTTAATGCCCGATGACTGTCTCAATTCAAAGCTTAATATGCCTATTATTCCCCATTTTTTATTGCTTCTTGATTTTAAAGTAATTTTTGGTCGACAAGTTTGCCCCCATTTTTACTATCGCCCTGACTCGCTGCTAGAGAAAATATGTACCTCACTTCGCATTTGCTGATCCATATCTTCCATTAATTCTGTCATCTTATGATGTACTTCGTCGATAACGGGGTCAGAGTAGTGTCGCGTGAAGGATGCCTCGTCTTTGTAGAACTCAAAGACCCACAAAGTATCTGGTTCATTATCAATTGGTTGACAAATAACCCAATCCACGGGACCGTCTGGGTCGCTTGTGTAATGAAGATTATTGACAAGTTCTACCAAAGTCTTACCCATTCCTGGCTTTGCTTTTAATTTTAGAACCACACCCGGCTGGTTCTTATAAAATATTTTGTTCATTCTTCAATTGTTCTTTGATATGGCGCAAAATTATGCTCCGCTGCTGACTAAAACTTGTATAAATCGGTCGTTTTTATTTCTGTGCAAATCTCTTGGATTTACTCCTGACAGCTTTTTGATTTCTTTACTAAAATGAGATTGGTCAGCAAAGTTTCGTTCTGGATAAAGTTTTCCTTCCTTGATTTGCACAAAAGATGCTCGAAAACGAAGAATATTGCAATACGCTTTTAATGAAATACCAAAATATTGGGTAAAATAGCGATTTATCTGTCGGCTATTCCAAAACACTTTTTCGGATAATTCCTTAACGGACATAGAACCATTTGAGGAGTACATCAGCTCGAAGAGTTTTTGTTTTCTTTTATCAACCTCGTCCGGTATAATTTGTTTTATGACTTTTGTAGCTTTTAAAGTAAATATTTCAAAATCGCACAAGTCAGTTTCATGAATGCCCCAAAAGCTATCAGATAATTGTTGCCCTCCATTGATGAGATTAGCAATAGATTTTTGAAATAAATACTCAACTGCGATCAGTTTAAAGTTTATAAAAAACATTCTGGTATTGGCTGAAATTCTACTTGGGATATACTTAGTATCAAGACCCCTTAATCCTATTTGAAAGGGCTTGTCCATCTCTTTATATAAAATCAAATCAAAATTAGCATCAGGCATTACAATGATTTCTTTTTCAAAACCTGTTACATTTTCTACTTGCCAAAAGCATTCGACAAAGTCGGAGATTGATTTATCCGGAAGTATTTTTTTGTACTGAATTTCGACTTTTTCCATTTAGTGGTATCTGTTTTGTTGATTAAATATTCCGAAACGCCAGTGCCATAATCCCTGTAATCCTGTTCAACAGTACTTACAAATTGATTATCAATTAGACCTAACTCAAATCATTAATAATCAATAATTTAAATAAACCCATTTAAAGTAAAAAATGGGACACCTAAGAAGTCTTTTCGAATAACAGGATGCAAGAGGATCAGGCAGGTGAAAGTCATGATCAAATGATCGATCACAATTGACGCCAGGCGCTTGTTTAAGCTGAGTTCAGCTGCAATTGAGTGGCCCATAAGTGACTGAATTACTTACTTTCTGTATTGATCCAGAACCGTGATTTTACTTATAAAACGGCAATTTTCCCTATAACCAATGCTTATTGCATTGGTTTTGCAGTCCGCATTGGGCAATCTGCTTAAGTGGCTATCTTCTATACGGATGTGGTCATATAGAAATTTCGACGTCCCCGCAGTTCCAGTACCATCTTTTGTTTTTTGTTGAAATAATTCTCGAAAAGTGCCGTTTTGAGCGCTGGCTGTGTATATTTGTCAACTATTCATATTAAGTCTAAATAATATATATATTTCAGGGTGCGAAAAATCTACCAATTTTTGCTGCTTTTTGTGATCAGTACCGCCGCGAATGCCCAGGATGGGCAGATCCGGGGTATCCTGTCGGATCAGGAAAACAACGGGACAGTGAGCTATATACCCGTCCAGCTATTCGAGAAAGGACAGTTCATCAAGGGGGCCATCTCCGGGCCGGGCGGAGATTATATGCTGGATAAGCTTCCGGCAGGCACGTATACGGTGAAGGTTAGCGGGATTGGCTATGAAGCGAAGGTAGTCGATGACATCAGGATCTTATCCAGGAACCAGCACATCGAATTAAACCTGGCCCTGCAGCCGATGGTATCGCAGCTTTCTGAGGTAGTAGTGAAGGGCGATATAGGCGTTACCAAGATCGAGCCCGGCAAAATTGTTTACAAAGCGTCCGATCTGCCCATTGCAAAAGGGTCCTCGGTCGGCGACATGCTCAGGCTCATGCCTTCTGTTGCCATGGGCGGCCCTCCGGGGGTACCCAGGGATATCCGCTACCGGGGCCTTGAGAAGTCTTATACCCTCGTTTTGATCGACGGCAAAAATGCCGGCATCACCGGGAATAACAGGGAAGTTATCCTGAACCAGATCCCGGTTTCGGCCATTGAACGGATTGAAATCATTGCGAGTCCGGGCGCCCAGTACGACGGAGATGGCATGAACGGTGTTGTCAATATCGTACTCAAGAAAAACGTGCGCTACGGCACACATGGACAGATGATGCTGGGAATCAACAGCCTCGGGGGATACAACGTATCTGCGCAGGCTTCTCATAAGGTAAAGTCGGCGGAGTTTTACGGTGCCTACGACCGTAACCTGGTTGCCCTGACAGACGAAAATTCCATGACGGAAACCAATAAGGTGACCCTGCTGAAAAATGGCGCGGTTTCTGGCTATCAGGATATTTTCTCAAAGGAAGCCCGGAAAATCACCAGTGACAATATCAAGCTGGGCACGCGCTGGAACCTTTGGAAAGGAGCCGACCTCCGTGCGGAATACCTGCGGGGGTGGCAAAAAGAGTCGAAAATAAAAACGCAGGACACTAGGGTCCTGAAAGCCGACCAATCCTTCGGCAGCCGGACGCTCCGGACGGAAGACCAGACCGAGGACTGGAGTTTCAACGAATACATCGCGCAGTTTTCGCAAAGGCTGTCGGCGCACGGGAAACTAAATATTTCCTATAACCACGTGGACGGGAATTATCCGAAACCGAAATACCAGACAGACCAGAAACTGAATGCAGAAGGAAACCCGTCCGATTCCAAGCCCGCCCTGACCAATACTTTTGAAAACAACTATGACCGTAACGATTTTGTCCAGGCCGATTACTCGCTGCAACACAGCCACATTTTCACCTGGAACGCCGGCCTGAAATACAGCGGGCGCAACCGGGAGAACATCCAGATTGTAGACAAATTCGACTACAACAAAAACCAGTATGTAACCAGCCAGAGCCCGGCCAACAATTTTACGAGTTCCGAAAAAATAGCGGCAGGTTATGTGCAATCGGCCATCACGAGGGGCAGGCTGCGCAGTATCATTGGCGTTCGTGCCGAATACACAAGCTTCCACAACGAAACCATTGAGGACGGGTACGCAACAAAAGGCAATTACCTGATCCCCCTGCCAAGCGCCTCGTTCATCTATAATCTGGATACTACCCAATTCCTGAAATTCGCGCTCGACAGGAAAATCAGGCGCGCCAGCTTTAAAGATCTGAGCCCGTTTGTAGACAGCTCGGACGTAGCCAAAATAAAAACCGGGAACCCTCTGCTGCGGCCCGAAAAAGCCTGGGGGTTTGAGCTGGGTTACATGAAAACAGCTTCCAAATGGAACGTGGGCGTTAATCTTTTCCGCAGGCAGATCAACGGGCTTATCCAGAAGGTGCTATACGACGTATCCGAAGGCGTTGTGCTCGAAAAGCCGGACAATTTCAATTCGGCCTATATCCAGGGTGCCGAGCTGATCGGTGCCGTGAAGCCGCTGCCTTTCTGGAGCCTCAATGGCAGCTACTCGCGCTTTGGCTCCAGGCTTAAAGACGAAAGTGAGGGAGGTGGCGACGCCATCAAGGACCAGTTTAACTGGTGCGCAAAAATGATCTCCGATCTGACCGTTGGCAAGAACACCTTGTTCCAGGTTGCCTGGAACGGGATCGGCCCGAAGGTTTCCAGCCAGAAAGAAGAACGGACGCTGGCGTATTGGGATGCCAGTATATCCCAATATTTTGCACAGAAAAAAATGGCCCTGAGCGTCCGTATGATGGATATTTTTAACACCAATAATAAAAAGACCACCGAGTATACGACTGCCCAGACGAGCGAAAAAATACAGGATATTCCGGGCAGGCAAGTTTACATCAACCTTTCTTACAATTTCTGAAATGGCCAGATCTTCATTCAAAAGCATAGCCGGTATCCTGCACCTTTGGCTGGGGCTCGCGTCCGGCGCAGTAGTGATCATCGTCAGTCTGACGGGCTGTATTTTTGTTTTCGAGGAAGAGATCCGGAATATCGCGCAGAAAGAATTTCGTTTTGTAGAACCCGGACAGGGTCCGCAAATCTCCGCCAGGCAAGCAGCCGCGATCGTTCAAAGACAATTTCCGGGGAAGCAAATCGACCAGATCAGGATATTTTCCCAGCCCGACAGGGCAATCATTGTAAAACTGACCGACTCCCATAAAGCCGGCGCAGGCAAGCCCGGCCGAACGAAAGAAAAGAAAGATGACGAGGACAGGCCAAAAACAGTGATTTCCCTCAACCCTTATTCCGGAGAAGTGCTGGGCCCCTGGAATATGGAAAGCGATTTCCTGCATACCGTCGAAAAAATGCATAAGACGTTACTGCTGGGCGAAACGGGCAAATGGATCATCAAATTCAATATTGTCATTTTCCTGACCATGCTTTTATCGGGGCTGGTTCTCTGGTTCCCACGCAAACGCAGCCAGGTCAAAAATGCCTTTAAGGTTAAATTCGATGCGAAATGGCAGCGGATCAACTATGATTTCCACAATGTGTTCGGATTTTACTTTGTGCTGCCGCTTTTACTGGTCACTTTCACCGGGATATGGTGGGCCGTAAAACCATCTCAAAACCTGGTGTATGCCTTACTGGGCGAAGGAAAAAAGGCCGAAGATAAGGCAGTCCCTGAAATTCAGTCAAAACTGGGTACGGATTTCCGGAGCGACATAAAGGTTAGCCCGGCCAAAGTTTTCGAGTCGGTGGCATCTCAGAACCAAGGTTGGACCGAGGCGCATATCAACTATCCTAAAAGCGATAAGGACGTGATCAAGCTCCATTTCCGCTACCCCTGCCAGGTCGTCAGGAATCAGAATACCTTCGAATTTGACCAGTACTCGGGCGAGTTGCTCAAATCGGAATACTTCAGAGATTATACAGCCGCGGATCAAGTGAAGCATGCCAATCGAAACCTGCACACCGGCCAGGCTTTTGGCCTTTTGGGTAAAATAGTAATGTTCCTTGCCAGCCTGTTTTCTGCAACGCTGCCTGTCACGGGTTTTCTGATCTGGTACCAGAAGAAAAACAGAAAGCCTGCTGCCCGAAAACCCACCGTTCGCAAACCCGCCCAGGCCGATTTGAAAAGAAAGCCCGTTATACTGACCCGGACTGCCCAGAAAGTGTAGGCATCCGGATTGTTAAAAGAGCCGTTATGCCTGGTCATTTGCCATCTGACTGGCGTGCGTATTCCTGTTTATCAAATAGACGATCAGAAAAAGTCCCGTTTCCATCCGAATGTTCAGCGGGTTAATCGCAGCCGAGGGCGGGTGATCATTTCGGGAAAGCCGTTCCGATGCTAATTAAGCTTTTGCTTCTGGAACCATCTTTCCAGCAACGTGATCCCCAGCACCACCCGTCCATACCGTTCGCGGCTCATCCCATTGCCGGTATTCCCGCGCTGGCCGCCCACGAATGCCACAGACAGGAAATTTTGATACCCGTGCCCCATCGGGAATGTAAACCCGAGACTTGCGCTCACATCTTTCACGTTGGTGCGGTTCACCACATAAGGCGTATTGCCGTAGCTAAACCCGACCCGGTACCGAACGAGTTCGAAAAAGTTGAGGGATGTAAATCGGGGCAGGTATTCAAGGCCTACATTTAACCGGTCCACATCCCTCAGGTTATCCGAAGTGTTGTTAAAGGTCCTATAACGCGACCACGATTGGTGGTTGTAGTCCACCGAAACGACCATCTTAAACGGCCATTCCAGGCTCGCCCCTACCTGGTATTGCTCGGGTACTTTCAGCGAACCGCCCAGGTTGTTGTCGAGCGTATCGGGATCTGTGACCGGGTAAGATCCCTGTGTCAGTTCAAATGACGTGGTCTTGGTCGCGTTCAGCGAGGTGGCGAAAGTATAAGCGCCGCCCAGGTTCAGGAACAGCTTGTTGTCTTTCCGGATCGGGATATGGCTGGCTGCCCCCGCACGAAATGCAATGTCGGAATAGGTGCTGCGCTCGTTCAGGCTCACGAGGTAATCCTGCGAACTCAGCGAAACTTCCGAAGTACGCCGGATATTGCCAAAAAAATAGCTGCTCTCTAATCCAAGGCTCACATAGCGGCCCAGTTGAACGGAGTTGGTGATCGATGCCTTGTTCACACCGCCCTGACCTGAGGTCGTATACAATGCCTCCACGGACGACCCGGAAACGGGACGTGTAAATTTGTTTTCGTAATCCACAAAACTGTGCGGTTTCATGTTCAGTCCAATTACCCATTTGGGGGAGATCGGGAAAGACAGCGACAGGTACGCAAGGTTGCCGCCTGCATTCTGCTGGCTTTTGCTGCTTGTCCTGATATTCTTGTACTGCCCCACCAGGCCCACGTCGAGCGTCGTAAATTTATTTCGCACCCAAAGTGCCGGGTTTAAGTTGTTGATCTGGAAGCCGCTACCGGTACTTACCCCTGATCCCGACATTCCCGCATTGTCGGAATAGGCATCTCCATAAAACTCGCCCATTCCAAGGGACGAATACGGCGAATTCCCTAAGGCCTGCGCCTTCGATTCGGTAGTGAGGGATGTGCAACTCCAGGTTATTGTTATCGCAAAAGTGATTATTCCTATTTTATCGTAAAAAGGCATCGTATGTTAAATTCTGTTCAATTCTATTAAAACAGCTCCGGGGCTTCGACGACAGATCGCCCCAAACTGTTTACAAAAAGGCGGAAAAAAAATGGTACCCAATTGCATTTGATCCAAGCATTAAATGCAATGGAGAGAGGCCGGCAGGTTTACCTCAATTACGAATGAAAAGCCGATATTGTTGCAGATAATTTCCTCTATTGTAAAAAAATTTCTGCGCCGCCCGGTCATAGGCAAATGATATACAAAATCAAAACACGAACAAACATTAAATCAGAATTGCATTCCGGATACACCGTTTTTGACTGACTATAATACACGAGAATGCAAGTAAAAAAGTCAAATTCAGATATTCCAATTGCCTGCCCCCATTTATTGAAATGCATAAATAATACCCTGTTAAACACAAAAACCTTCACCATCCAGTTGATTGTAACGGGGCATTTTATATATACAATATTGGCTTTATATTTTATTGGTCCAGCTAGTTATAAGGCGGGAGGCCTATCTACAAAAAGGTACTGTTTATCGACACCCTTATCGGATTTACGCTGAGCAGGAGTACTTGGCAATTGTCGATTTTCAAGAAATATTGACCCATTTAAAAATGGCGGTTTTAAAGAAAAAGAGGCATCAGGCCGATCACGCGTTCACCGCCAAATCCAGTGAGCTTTATCAACTATTTCAATAATTAATCAAACTTTCTCATGAATAATTTCATAAGGAAAGTGTCGTTAGCCTTCCTGCTCGCACCTGCCGCTACCCTGCTGCCCGGCTGCGGCGATCATGACGCCGACACACAAAGGAACCCGCCCCAAAAAGGCCTTCCCAGCTTTGAAAGCTCGATCCGGGCGAATACAATAAGCTTTATGATCGGCAAGGTAGGCTACACAGGCGCCCCGTTTCCAGCCGCTACGGCCACGGATGCGAACGGTTTCTGGGCTTATAACACCCAGACAAAGGTTTGGTCACAGGTCGCGGATTTTCCGGGCACCAGCCAGCGGGGCGAGGCTCCATTTGTAGTTAAAGGCAAAGCATATATGGCAGACGGCAAAGGAATAACCGATATGTGGGAATACGATCCAGGTACGAACACCTGGACAAAATAAATTCATCCGCAGGCTCGCAGGGCGGATTCCCGGCAGGACAATAGCAACGAAGAGCTATGATCATATCCGGGCCTCCATATCATTGGCAAAGTCAACCCGGAGCAACCGTTTTTCAATTTCGACACTGATCAAATGAAATTAGAAAACGATTTCATTTTCATTTCAATTCATTTTAGTTGGCCGCAGTTATTTTTTAATATTAGTCCGTAAACTGAAAAATATACGGATAAAAAAATGCAGCACTATTACCTGCATTCCATGCATTGTTGATAAAATATGTAGATAAACAATTGGTTTTTGTAGAGAATCTCACCCGTGAAATTACGTTGATCAATATCCTATTGACATCAAACATCCCATATAAGCGACCCTTGCCAATTTGTTTTTCCCGGCATTTGCCACTATTTAAAATTTTCTGCGTAAACAGTAAAAACCACCGCAATTAATCACACTTGCCGGTGGGTTTTGATAGTTTACACTTTTTCCAACATTAGATGAAATTTAAGCCTCATTCTCTTCAAAGATCCCTCCTGGTTTTTAAACTTCTAATCCTGATCGGCCTCAATTTCTCGCTGACATCGTGCCAATGGGGCGATGAAATAGAGGCCATTGAACAACCCAACCAAGATGATTTCTCGGTCATGTTTTCAGATACGGTAACCGTTGAGCTTTCGACGCTTGGGTCCGACTCATTGATGACCGGCGGGCCTTCGAGAATGCTCTTTGGAAACTATACTGATCCCTATTTCGGCACGGTACGCGTCACGAATTTTTTCCAGCCCACTACCAACGGGAGCGTGAGTATTGCAGATAACGCAGAATACGATTCCCTGATCCTTTCATTGCCCTACGATAAATATAACTATGGGGATACAACCAGGACCATTAACATGACCGTCCACCGGCTGCTGGCCGACATCCTCGACAAATCCTCCTATTGGAGCGGCAATTCGACAGAGTACGAAGCGACGCCGATCGGAAAAATCCAGTTTACTCCCAGGCCTTACAGTACAGACATGTTGAAAATCAGGCTGTCTGACCAGATCGGGAAGCAGGTTTTTGACCTGGCGACTAAAAACCTGCTTACATCCAATGTTGACTGGATTAACATTGTAAAAGGGCTTGTCATCATGCCCGGGGCGACCGATAACGGGGCGATGATCGGATTTAAAATAGGAAACGACAGCAGTTCGGTGCAGCTCCATTACCATACGCCGCTCGTAAGCGGGTACCAGAAAGACTCTACCATTTTCAAAATTACCGCGAACTACAATCAGATTCTGGGGAACTATGCTGGCACACAACTGGCCAAATTACCCAGTGACAAACGCACCGTGCTGCCCTCGAGGCAGTCCGGCAATATGGCCTTTATGCAGGCGGGCAGGGGTAACATGATCCGGGTGGACCTGCCGTTCCTGAAGCACTTCAAGTCGATCAAGTATACCGCGGTTAACCGTGCTTTCCTGCGGATCAGGCCCTACCGGCCGTCAGTGACCAATGCGTTGAGGGTACCGCAGACCCTTTATGTATACCGGGTGGATAAAAATAATCAGTTTTATACGACAAGCAGTGGAACACCGCTGCCATTGTACAATCTGGTCGCAACGAGCGAAGCTACCGGCGTATCGAGCAGCTACATCCATGACTATGTTAATAATGACGAATATTACCTGCTTGATATCAGTTCGTTCGCCACCGAACTGCTGGCATCGGAAACCGGCGATGCCGGTGGGCTGGTCATACGCAGCGGGCCTTTCAGCTCCAGTGCTGCCTATCGCGATGCGGACACGGAATTCAGCAAGAGTGTTGACAGGCTGGTGGTTGCCGACCGGTACCATTCGGAGCCTGGTGTAAAACTTGAACTCTACTACACCTACCTCAGGGCCGAACAGTAGCCGCCGATGTTGGGCACGTCAGCTTTCTATACGAAAAACTGCCATTTATCTACACTTTTCGTCGGTTGAACACGGATCGGAAGTACAGGGCAGCAGCGATCTTTTATTTGTAACAATTCACCAAACCGTTTTTTCATGTTCAGTACCTTAAAAAAAATTTCTTTGACCCTTCTGGTCGCCACAATAGTATTCACGCTGCCCGGCTGTGAAAATGATGACGTCGACCTGCAGGGAAACTGGTTCAGAAAGGGACTCCCCAGCTTCGGAGGCTCGATCCGCACCAACGCCGTGAGCTTTGTGATCGGAAATATCGGCTACATTGGTACCGGGTATACGAACGAGACCGTTGCACGGGTGAAAGATTTCTGGGCCTATAATACGACTACAAAGATCTGGTCGTCTGTGGCGGATTTCCCCGGGACCGGCCGGAACAATGCAACTGCGTTCGTGCTGAAAGGCAAAGCGTATGTAGGGACAGGCTACGATTACGTGCTCACCGTCGCAAACGGGTATAAAAGTGATTTCTATGAATATGACCCTTCCGGCAACACGTGGTCCAGAATAGCCGATTTCCCGGGAGGCACCCGGCAGTTTGCCACTTCTTTCGTTGTGAACGACCGGGCGTTTGTCGGCCTGGGTTACAATGGAACCAATTACTTCCAGGATTTCTACGAATATGATCCGTCAAGCGACAAATGGAGCGAAATGGCCACATTCATAGGCGGTAAACGTACCGGCGCCATCGCATTTACAGTGGACAACACCGCCTACGTAGGTTTCGGCAAAAGCAATTCGGGGACCCAAAGCAAGGACCTTTACAGTTTCAACCCATCGGCCGCCGGGAGCGAGGGTAAAGGGGGCTGGACGCGTATCGAATTTGACGACGACGACCTCGACGAGGACGACTTTCCCGCCCGCGCTTTCGGACTGGCCCTGGTTATCAACAACAAAACATACATCATAGGCGGCGAAGGAAGATCCGACGTATGGGAATATGATGCGCGTACCAACGATTGGACCGAACGGGCGTCGTTCCCGGGGTCAGCGCGCGGGTTTGCAGCAGGCTTTGCAGTGGGAAACATCGGTTACTTTGGAACAGGCAGTGCAAACGGGTCCGGAAGCGGGACAGACGACTTCTGGGGCTTCGACCCCACTCAGGAAATTGACGACGACGACGATATATGAAAAGGAAAAATTTCATCGACCTGATCATCAGCATTTTTGCTTTTGCGGCCATTTGTGTTTTGTTCCTTCGGGGACAAGATACAAATGGTTCCCGTTTCAGTACCGAGGCCTTTAAAACCGAAGGCGGGTGGGGCTACCGGATCCGGCAGGATACCACAACGGTGATCGAGCAACTATCTGTGCTCCACATTGCAGGGAACCGGGGCTTTCAGACAAAGGCGCAGGCATTGGCTACCGCACAACTCATGAAACAGAAACTCGACAACGGTATCTTCCCTCCCGCCATCAGTATGCACGAACTCGACAGCCTTGGAGTCCAGTACTGAATGCTGATTGGCCCTTACAGCAACTGAGGCCACTTATCTACACAAATCTTCTGTTTATCGACGCCTTTCATTGTTCAGAACCAGAAGCAAGTACCGGTAGATATTACATCAAGCATTACATACTCCTATTTATGCCGCTATTTCTAAAGAAGCAGCAAGCTCGAATACTCATTTTTTTATTTGCGTTCATTTCAGTCGAAGGGTTAGCACAACGTGTTTTTGTGCATGCTGTTGAAGGCGTCAACCGAAGTTATCTTTATTATTCCAATAGTATCAACAACGACTACAATAGCAATAAGCCCGTTGTGATCATTTTGCATAAGAACGGGGAAACGGCCCGGGACGCTTTTTCAAAAGCCGCGTGGAAATCGACGAAGGAACCAACGATTTTCATTTTTCCAAACGCCGTCAAAAGTGAATGGAAATGCAACGACGAGGCCCTGGTTGAAAATGACATTCAGTTCCTGGAATTTATTCTTTCAGAGACTTACAAGAACTTTCACCACGACCGGAACCGGGTGTTCGTTGTCGCAGACAAGGAAAACGAATGCATCGTACAAAGCTTCCAAAAGCAGTATCCGAAGGCACTGACCGGATTTGAAACCTGGAAACCAGGCATTGACCGTGACAGTGCAGCAGTCCTCGGCGGTGTCCAAAATTTACTCAAGAAGCCTGTTCAAGCCGATACGACTTATTCGTTGTGGAGCGACCCCACGGCAAAAAAGAAGATGGACCCGATAGACTCTCTCAAAGGGTACAGGCTGCATAACAGAGTGGTCATCGAGGTCAGATACGGCGGCTTCGCCATGCTGGGCTCCGTACGGACGGACATTTCGGACGGGACCTATGCCAAGCTATATAAATCCCATTCCTTTCTGGATATCCATCTGACGAAATGGATGAATGATTCCATGGCCTGGTTTATTGACATAGGAAGGCTAAAAGTCCCGCAAACCCAGGAAGCGACCACGAGTGGCAGTATCCGGACGGGCGGGGGAATGATCATGCCCCTTACGCTGGGTTTTAAATATGCCCTTCCGAGGGTCAGAGCCCATCCTTATTTTATGCTGGGATCCGGTATCATGCAGGTGATGGTGTTTGGCGGCAAAATGAATCCCGGTTCCATGACCTCGGGCGTACGGCCCAATCTGAATGCCGAAATGAGGATGGTTTTCCATACCACGATCGGCACCGGCATTGACCTCAGGTTCACGAAGCGCTTCACATTCGGTGCCCACCTCCGGTACCTGCATTCCGCAAATTTTGAAAGTGCCGGTAAAGTCGATGCGATCAGAGGGTTTAACCTCAATGTCGGTTTAGGCTACGTCATCAATGCAAACAGTTTGAAAAAGCTTCCGTTTCCCCTTAGTTATAAAAAATGAACAAGTTTTCTATTCCCTTTCCCTTTGCAGCCTTTGGTGTAATTGTACTGTTTTTCGTTACAAACGCTACCACGGCCCTGGGACAAAACAAGTTTACCATCAGCGGAACGATGAAGGATAAAGCCAACGGGGAAACCCTGATCGGGGCGAGCATCTTTGTAAAGGAGAGCCAGTCGTCTGGTGCCGTGACCAACGTCTATGGTTTTTACTCTATTACCCTGCCGCGGGGTTCCTACACATTGGAATACTCGTATATAGGTTATGAAAAAGTAGTGAAAGAGATTGTACTCGGCAGCAATGTTACCCTCGACATCGAATTGCCCGTTCTGGCCAGGGTCCTGGATGAGGTCAAAATCGTTGATGAAAGCAGAATTTCCACCTCCCGGAATTTTGAAATGAGTGTCAATAAAATGGATATAAAAACCATTCAAAAGCTTCCGGCCTTGATGGGCGAAGTCGACATTGTCAAAAGTCTGCAGTTTTTGCCCGGGGTCAGTCAGGTGGGAGAAGGTTCATCAGGGTTCAATGTCAGAGGAGGAAGTGTCGGTCAAAATCTCGTGCTGCTCGACGAGGCCCCGGTATACAACTCCTCACACATGCTGGGTTTCTTTTCGGTCTTTAATCCCGATGCGGTGAAAGATGTAAAACTCTATAAGGGGGCGATCCCGGCCGAATACGGGGGCCGGATCAGTTCCGTGCTAGATGTCCGATTGAAGGAAGGAAACAATAAAAAGACAGAGGTAGACGGAGGTGTCGGGTTTATTTTCAGCAGGCTGGCTGTCCAGGGGCCTCTCGTCGAAGGCAAATCTTCCTATCTGATAGCCGTACGCAGATCGTACATCGACGGGCTGTCCAAGCTTTTGACCAGCAACAATTTCGGGCTAAATTTTTACGATATAACCCTGAAAACCAATTATACATTAAACCAGAAAAACCGCCTGTATCTCTCCGGTTTTTTCGGTCGCGACAATTTCGGGCTGTCGGACGACGCCAAGTTTAACTGGGGCAACAAATCCGGGACATTACGGTGGAACACGGTCATCAACAGCAAGTTGTTCGCCAACGTTTCGGCGGTATTCAGCAATTACAATTATAACCTCGGTTTCAACCAGGATGACAATAACAGGTACAGCTGGAGCTCCTCGATCAGCAATTATGTTTTAAAGCCTGATTTCAGCTATTTCATCAACAGCAATTCAGAATTAAAATTCGGCCTGGAAAGTTCTTATTACCAGTTCAACCCTTCCAATACGGTAGGGACGACCAATGGGGAAACGGTGGATAGCAGCCAGCCCAAAAAATACGCTCTGGAGCTGGCAGGCTACCTCAGCCATCGGCTGAAAGTCGGCTCCAGGCTGGAAGTCCAGTACGGGATCCGCTTTTCTTCTTTCAATTACCTGGGGCCTGGCACCGCCTATACTTACAATGACACCATCCCGGGCAGAAAGCGGACCGCCATCGCCGAACGGCAGTACAAAAGCGGGGAATCCATCGCATCGTACAGCAACCCCGAGCCGCGGGTTTCGGCCAAATATCAGGTCAATGAGCGGACATCCGTCAAAGCAAGTTTCAGCCGGACGGCCCAGTATGTCCATTTTATTTCCAATACCAGCGCCTCCAACCCCCTCAATATATGGACGCCAAGCACCAATAACGTGAAGCCCGCCGTGGGTAACCAGTACACGCTGGGCTATTTCAGCGACCTGGGGCAGAATGCCGAGTACGAGTTCTCGGCAGAAACATTTTACCGCAATACCGTGAACGAGATTGACTATATCAACGGGGCAGAGCTGCTGAACAACGACCGTCTGGAGGGCGACTTGCTCAGCGGTAACGGAAGGGCTTACGGATTGGAACTCTATCTTCAAAAGAAAAAAGGGCTCATCACAGGTTGGGTCAGTTATACGCTGAGCCGCTCGGAACTGAAAGTAGACGGGATCAACAATGGTAAGTGGTACCCTACCCGCTTCGACCAAACCCACAATTTAAAGGTGGTGGCTTCCTATACCATTAACCCGAAATGGTCCACCACCGCGGACTTTGCGTTTACAACCGGAACACCGACAACCTACCCCAATCAGCGTTACCTATCGCAGGGTGTACTGATTCCCTACAATACCAACAACGCGCGCAACGATGCGCGCCTTACGCCCTACCACCGCCTCGACCTGTCGCTGAGAATGGAAGGGAAAGCACTGAAAAAGAACGGCATGCCCCGGAAAAACCACGATTACTGGGTTTTCTCGATTTACAATGTGTATGGCCGCCGCAATGCTTTTTCAACCTATTTTACCCAGTCGTCGGACCGTGTTACGACCTATCAGCCGATACAGACGCAGGCACACCGGGTATCGATCATCGGGTCCATGGTCCCGTCTGTTTCCTACAACTTTAAATTTTAATAATAGCATAAATCCGATATGATTCCGACTGCCATTCAAACCTGTGTGAGGTACCTGTGCTTATGCAGCATTCCGCTTTTGTGGGCTTGCGACGATGAAATTGATTTGACGACTTCCTCGGCGGATCCCATACTCAATATAGACGCGTGGATTAACAACAAACCTGAAACGCAGCACATTTATTTAACCCTCACCCAGGACTATTTTGACAATCAAAACCTGCCGCCTGTTGCTTCCGGGGCGTTGGTAACTGTGACCGACAACGAGGGACGCGTATATGAATTTACCGAGGATACCAAAAGCGTAAATGGTGCGTACAGCTGGCAGCCGGCCAATGGAGAAACACTTGGGGCTGTCGGCAAAAGCTATACATTGAAAGTAATTTACAATGGGGAAACTTACACGGCTACTTCTGTTATGAAACGCGTCCCTCCGGTGGATAGCCTTACCCTGTCTTACCAGGAGGGAGTGGGTATCATGGATGACACTTACCGTGCCGAATTCTGGGCAACAGATCCCGCGGGGAAGGGGGATACATACTGGATCAGAGCTTATAAAAACGGAAACCTGCTCAATAAAGCAAGTGAAATCACCACCGCCTACGACGCAGGTACCTCGTCGGGCAGCGGCTTCGATGGCGTGACTTTCATTTCGCCGATCAGGGTGGGGATCAATGCAGACGACCTGGACGACGACGACAGGCCGGTATCTCCTTTGGTTAACGGGGATTCTATCTATGTGGAGATCCATTCCATCAACCTGGTTTCATTCAACTACCTAGCCGAGGTCGTTTCGCAGGCCGACCGGATGGGAGGGATTTCGGAGCTGTTCACCTCCGCCCCGCTGGCGAATGTCTCCACCAACATCGTCAACACCAACGCAAACGGGTCGACCGTCGTGGGCTTCTTCAATGTGGCCGCCGTAACAGGCCGAGGGAAGAAATATTATTTCTGATTGGGTCTTTTCTGGAGCTAAAACATAGACATCATTTGAATAAACCGATACCTCATCTGATTTAATAAGGTATTTGCAGTGGTATCGACGATTTCTTCTTACCTGGGCAAGGCTGTGACTTTTTCGGCTGTTACCATCCTGTTTGCAACAGCCAGTGCGGAAAGAAGTAAGCCCCTATCCTACCCTAAGACAGTCCCACCAGGAGATACGCTTGTAGATTCGACCCGGTCGGTGACCCGGTCGGCGACCCGGTCGGTGACCCGGTCATCAATTGCAAGATTGAATAACCAGGTGCTGATGCGCTGGATGGATTATTACACCAACCGGTTCGTTCAGCCGCCTCCCCGTTCCGTTTTTTATTTGAACGACCCAGCTGATATATCCACCAGCATCATGCTGGACAGTTCGGGCCGTATCATCACCGAAGAGCTGATCCGGACGAAGGCCGGACAGATGCGTTACCGGTTCCCACAACTGATGGATCGGGAAGCTTATGAGCAAATCCAGGAAGAAAGGGCGTTCAGAAGTATTTTGAAAGAAAACGCCTCCGGCAGGCCAGGGAGCGGTATACTTCCCAAACTAGAAATGCCGGCGAGCATTGCCAACTTGATGGGTGACCAATTCCTCGATTTTAAGCCCACAGGTTTTGTTTCGCTCGATCTGGGCCTCATGCATCAGTTTTCAGATAACCCGTCCGTCCCCATCAGTCAGCGGCGTAATACCCAGTTTGTTTTCAACGAGCAGATCAGCATCAATTTTGACGCTAAACTCGGAGACCTGCTCGGATTTCAAACCAATTACGACACCAAGGCCAACTTTAACTTTGAGAATGCCATTAAGCTGAATTACAAGAACCCGGAACATAGCTTTGTCAAAAAAGTGGAAGCCGGCAACATTAACTGGGCGATCAACAGTCAGCTGATACCGGGTGTTCAGAATCTCTTCGGCGTAAAGGCCGATTTCCAATTCGGCAGGCTGGGTGCCACTTTTGTAGCTTCCCAGCAGCGGTCCAGTAAAGAGCGCATTACATTAAAAGGCGGTGCGCACAGCCGGGATTTCGAGCTGAGCGCCGGGACCTACGATGAAAACAGGCACTTCTTTCTCTCTCAATACTTTCGCAATAATTATGAAAAATCGCTGCGAACAACCCCGATGATTACCTCGGGCGTCACGATCAGCCGCGTTGAGGTGTATGTAACAAACAGGACCGCCAGTACCGACACCCGGCGGAATATCATCGGTTTTTCCGATCTGGCCGAACCCGTCCCGCACCAGGCCACCAACCCGAACCTGGCGCCGGTAAGGGCACAATTGCCCGTCGATAACGCAACGAACGGACTATACAGCAAGCTCAAATCAAACGAGAATTTTCGCCAGGTCGACAATGCCAATTCGGTGATCAGCGGACTGGGTTTTGAGAAAACGGTGGATTATGAGCTGCTCCGGGGATCTAAAAAGCTGGCTGCAGGAATTGACTATACTTTCCATCCGCAGCTGGGCTATGTGTCGCTGACCGCGGCACTCAGAAACGATGAAGTTCTGGCTGTTTCTTATGAGTATACGCTCAATGGTAAATCGTACCAGGTGGGCGAGCTCACCGAAGATTATCAGAACCGAAAGGATGATGAGGTAATTGTTCTGAAGCTGCTGAAATCTTCCAGCATCCGCAATCACCTGGACCTGCCGATGTGGGATTTAATGATGAAGAATATTTACTCCCTCGGAACAACCCAGATAGAACAAGAAAATTTCACGCTGCGCGTCATTTACAAGGACGACCAGAGTGGCATTGACAATCCCAGCCTGCAGGAAAGCAGCATTGCCAATTTGCCGCTCATCAGGCTTGTCGGGCTCGACAGGCTCAACTCCTCCAATGAGCTGAACCCGGATGGTAATTTTGATTACATAGAGAATGTCACCATCAGCAGTGCAACGGGCAGGGTCATTTTCCCCGTTTTGGAGCCGTTTGGGACTACGCTTGCGGGCAAATTCGGCACCGGGGAGGATGTGTTCAAAGCAAAATATGTCTACAGTGAATTGTACGACAAAACAATGGGCGACGCACAGCAAGTTGCCGACAAGAACAAGTTTTATCTGAAAGGTTCATATCAATCCAGCGGCGGCACAACGGTCCAGCTGCCCTACAATGTAGTCGAGTCTTCTGTAACGGTAACCTCAGGCGGTATTTCCCTGTCGGCCGGGTCCGACTATGTGGTGGAAGCCGGGCTTGGCCAGCTCAGGATCATGAATGCTGGGATCCTGAGCTCAGGAAGGGAAATCGTTATCGAATATGAGCGTCCGGATTTATTTCAAAGTCAGACGCGTACCCTTGCCGGCACCCGCCTGGATTATACGCTGAACAGGGATATGCGTTTCGGGTTTACGGCGATGACCTATAAAGAAAAGCCCGCAGGCTATCTCACGCGCGTTTCAATCGGGAATGAGCCGGTTAACAATACGATGATCGGCTTTGATGCCAACGTGAGGAAAGATCTTCCGTTCCTCACGAAGTTTCTCGACAAACTTCCCTTTCTCCAGACCAAGGAAATGTCATCGTTTCAGTGGAAGGGAGAAGTAGCAAAACTTTTCCCAGGCGTTTCCAAAAGCGTTGATAAGCGGTCCTTGGTCGACGATTTTGAATCGGGTAAGATGGTATACAGCCTGACGCAGCAACCCTCGCAATGGCGGCTTGCCTCGGTACCTTCCAAATTCCGGAACGGCGTTGAAAATGGCGGTTCTTTGGCGTATGCCTACAAGAGGGCCAAGATTTCGGCTTATGTGATCGACAATGTTTTCAGCGGTTCTTCATCGCTGGGCGGTGGGTATAAGGTCCCCTCCAATCTGGACGATGCCGACAGGGCCAATTTCTATGAGCGGCAATTTTTACCCACAGAAATTTTTCCGAACCGGTCGGTCAGCGGCCTGGTAACTTATCCGCAAAGCATATTGGACGTCGCCTATTATCCCAGCGAACGCGGAATGTACAATTACAACACCAACCTGGCCTCAGACGGGCGTCTTAAATCTCCGTTGGAGAATTTCGGTGGCTTAACCAGGGCGATCACCTCCGATAACGACTTTGACAATGCCAACATCAAGGCCATCGAGTTCTGGATGCTCGACCCTTTTATCAAGGATGAAACCAAAGGTATCGTCAGGGACGGCTTTGAGAACAAAAGAAATACAACCGGCGGAAAGCTTGTTTTTAATCTCGGCGACATTTCAGAAGACGTACTTCCCGACGAGCGCTATAACTTTGAAAACGGGCTGCCGCTCACTGCAAAGATCAGGGGCGATAATGTGGATTCAACAACCTGGGGTTATGTTACTAAATCTCAATATGTCATTAACGCTTTTACCAACGAAGATGGCGCCCGGCCGAAACAGGATGTGGGATTGGACGGGTTGAGCAATGCGGAAGAAAGTGCTTTTTACAAAAACTACCTGGACCGATTGCCCGCGAATTTGTCGGAAGAAGCTAGAAGCAGAATAATAGCCGACCCTTCTGCGGATGATTTCAGGTTTTATCTGGGCGATGAGCTGGACGCAGCCAATCTCAAGGTTTTGGAACGCTACAAAAATTATGGGGGTATGGAGAATAATTCCCCTGTGAGCTCCCAGGACGGCTCGGTCACGCCAGCTTCGTCCAATCTGCCTGACAGTGAAGATCTGAATGCGGACCAGACGATTAATGATACGGAAGCCTATTTTGAGTATGAAATTGACCTGAAGCCTGAGAAGCTGGCTGTTGGCAGCGGCTATATTGTCGACAAAACAGTCACCGACGGGCAGAACTGGTATTTATTCCGGGTTCCCATAGCTGATTTTACAAGTAAGGTCGGGTCTATCGATGGTTTCAAATCCATCCGTTTTATCAGAATGTATTTGTCTGGATTTGAACAGCCGGTTGTGCTGCGATTTGCCGAACTTCAGCTCGTTGGACAGCAGTACCGCGCTTACACGAACGACCTGTCGGCCAGTGGCCTGCAAGAGATTCCGGAACCCTATGATGCCAATCTGACCATTGGGACGGTGAGTATCGAAGAGAATAGTTCATCCAGCACGACAGGCTCCGGCCGGAAATATCAATACACCCTGCCGCCCGGATGGGTCAGGGACCAGGATAACACGCAGACGCCCGCAGTGCTTTTGAACGAGCAATCCATGAGCTTGTGTGTGACCGGTCTGCGCGACGGCGATGCCCGGGCTGTTTATAAAAACGTTAATCTCAACCTGCTTTTCCGAAAACGCCTGCGCATGTACATACACATGCAAAATGATCAGGACGAAGACTATATGGCCGGGGCATTTCTGCGGATCGGGACAGACCTGACGCAGCATTATTACGAAATAGAAATACCGAAGCTGCTTGCCACCAGGCCGGCCGCCACCGCGGCGGGAGATGTCTGGCCGGAAGCAAATGAGATCAACATTGCCCTGGCGGACCTGGTCGCGGCCAAATCCGAGAGGAACCGCCAGACAGACAAAAACCTCAGCGTTCCTTACACCATGACCACCCAGGACGGGTTATATCATTTATCCGTATTGGGCAACCCCGACCTGAGTGCGGTGAAAGTGATGATGATCGGCATGCGTAATCCCCGGTCCAGCGACCAGGCGGCAAAAACTTTCTGCATCTGGGTGGATGAAATGCACGTGGAAGGATTTGACGATACCGGCGGCATGGCAGCTGTGTCACAGCTGAATCTTAAGCTCGCCGACTTCGCGACCCTGTCGGCTTCGGGAAAAATTGAAACGTTCGGCTTTGGCAGCGTGCAGACAAAAATAGCCGAGCGGTCTCAAAATCTCACCCTGGAGTATGGATTGTCCTCCCATGTTTCGCTGGACAAATTGTTGCCGACGCGATGGGGATTCACGGTCCCCATGTTCGTGAGCTACGACCGAAGGAATGTGAAACCTCACTTTGATCCGCTGAACCCGGACACACCGCTCAGCACGACACTGGCCAACTTACAGACGGACGAGGAGCGCGAAGTTTACAGTAAAATGGTGGAAGAGAATTCGGTAAAGCGCGGAATCAATTTCACCAATGTCCGAAAAACGAAGACCAAAGCCGGTGCGAAGGGTCATTTTTACGACTTTGAAAACTTCACATTCAGCTATTCCTTCAGCGACGACAAACGCCGGAATATCCTGACACAGGAATACAAGCAGAAGTCGTATGCCGGGGCAATCCATTATATGTTCAGCAGTCAGCCGAAATCATTTGAACCGTTCAAAAACTGGCGAACGCAAAACCGGTGGGGAGAATTTGTAAAAGAATTCAATGTAACGTTACTGCCCAATATGGTTTCTGTCCGTACGGACATAGACAGGAAGTTTCAGAAAACCCAGTTGAGGAACGCGGACCTAACGACCGAAGGGGTCTCGCCAACCTACCAGAAATCGTTTTGGTTTAACCGGTATTACGACCTTGCATGGAACCTGACGCGTAACATGACACTCACCTATTCTGCCACGACCAATGCAATTATCGACGAACCCGAAGGGGATTTGAACACGCAGCAAAAAAGAGATTCGATCTGGTCAAACATCAAAAAAATGGGAAGGATCAAGAATTTCGAGCAGCAAATCGTCTTCACGTACCGGTTACCCCTGGCCAAAATACCGGTTCTGGACTGGATGACGGCTGATTACAAACATGCGGTCGGATACAGTTACCGGGCAAATACGTCAGGTTTGAAAGATTCGAGCGGCGTGCTGTACGGCGACGTGATCGGCAACAGCAGGGACAGGGGGCTCTCTGGCAGGGTGGACCTGGTTTTGTTGTATAATAAACTCCGCTATCTGAAATTCGCCAATACCCCGACTACCGCCCGGAAGAATTTTGCGAGAAGCCCGGGCGACGTAGAAGAAGTCAGTTACAACCAGGTCAATTTCCTCAAAAGCGCCACACGTTTACTAATGGCCGTTAGAGGCATCAGCTATTCCTATTCCGTCAAGGAAACCACTTCGCTGCCTGGATATCTCAGAAGCCCTAAATATTTCGGTCTCGATAACGCAGGGGCCCCTGGGTTGGGCTTCGTGCTGGGAAAGCAGGACCGCCATTTTCAGGTGAAAGCGGCGGATAAAGGATGGATAACCCGAAGTGTGGAGCAGAATCAATATTTCCAGCAAACCGCGGCAAAAAACTTCTCCGCCGATATCGCGATCGAGCCTTTTAAAGATCTCCGGATCACCCTCGATGCCCGGTATACGAGACAGGACGCCTACCAGGAAATTTATCAGATGGACACGCTTTCAGGATCATTTGCGCATCGGAGCGGTGTCAGAACGGGTTCCTTCAGCATGTCGTTTATTTCCTGGAGAACCGCATTTGCAAGCATCAAAAGCGACAATTCGTCCCCGATCTTTGAGAAGTTCAGAGCATACAGGAGCATTGTCAGAAACAGACTGAACGGAGAAAACGGAAACGGTGGCGCCTACCAGGAAAATTCCCAGGATGTGCTCATAGCCGCGTTTTCAGCAGCCTACCGGGGCAAAGATCCCAATAAGGTCAAAGTAAACCCATTCTTGAGCTTGCCAATGCCCAACTGGGAGGTGAACTATACCGGGCTGGCGCAGCTTCCTCTGTTTAAACAATGGTTCAGTTCGCTCTCACTCAGACATAAATACCTTTCCACTTATAGCGTTGGAAACTTCACTTCCTCGCTCGACTACGAGGCTTTGTATGTGAATCTGGCCGTTACCGGTTATCCATTGTCTTCCATCGTCAATGATGTGGGTGCGTATGTGCCCGTATTTGTGATGAGTACCATTACACTTTCCGAAAAATTTCAGCCGCTGATCGGGATCGAATTCAGGACGATCAGTAAGATCAGCGCCAAAATCGAATACAACCGCGACCGCAATATCGCTTTGAATTTATCCAATTCGCAGGTTGCCGAGCTTTTCAATCAGGACATGACCCTGAACATCGGTTTTACAAAAAATAACACACCGCTGCCGTTTAAAGTGAATGGCGTAAAAAGGACCCTGAAAAACGATATGACCTTTCAGCTAGGGCTCACCTACAAGGATACACGTTCGATACAAAGGAATTTTGATGGGGAAAACGTGCCAATAGCAGGAAACGTTTATTTTCAGCTGCACCCAACCATCCAATATATGGTCAGCAATCGCCTGAACCTCACGTTTTATTTTGACAAAACCTTCAACGATCCATTGGTTTCCACCACCTATTACCGTTCCAGCGCTTCAGGTGGCATTCAGATGAAATTTAATCTGGGGCAGTAAGCCAGCGGCGAACCCGACACCTACCCATCCGCCAAAAAAAACCTAAAATCGGCGGATGCCTTCAACCCAAAAATTTGGTTGTAATTGCCTGAAAATAAGTACTTGCAGCGGAAATTACAGCAGAATATATACAATTTCAAACCCAATCTCTGCATATTCCCGGCACGGGCAACAAGCTCAGATCAGAAACCGTAATTAGGTCTAACATACAGACACCAATTATGATGAGATTCAATTTATGTTTGGGCACGCTCCTTTTGTGCCTGATCGTTTCGTGCAAAGAACCGGATTCAGGCTCGGGTACGCCCGACTGGACCAGCGAAAGCCACGGCGACGAAACGGCTCCTGATTACGATGAAGTCCTTCCCCAGGACAAGGTTAACACCATTGAGATCCGCATGACTTCCGAGGATTGGCAAGCGATCAGGACAGATATGCAAAGTAAATTCGGTTCTGACTTCGGAGCAGGAGGCGGACAAACGACCGGTGGCCAGAACCCTGGACAGATGCCTGGAGGAGGGATTCCGATCGACACCACGGGGTTAGGATCAGGGCCGGGCATGGACTCGACCAATGTGAATTTCCCGGGCGGAAACGGAAATAACGGCGGCAATGCGACCTTCGGGACCGACGACCCCAGCTACATCGCCGTGTCGATGACCTACGGCGGCAAGGAATGGTACAAGGTGGGATTCAGGCTGAAAGGAAATTCAAGCCTGTCGAGCGCATGGCGCTCAGGGAATTACAAGCTTCCCTTCCGGCTCGACTTTGATGAATTTGAAGACCAGTACCCGGAGATCAAGAACCAGCGTTTCTACGGATTTAACGAACTTTCGTTTTCACCCGGCTATAATGACAACTCGCTGATCAGGGAAAAAGTAGCTTCCGACATTTTTCGAATGGCGGGCATAGCATCGGCAAAAACGGCATTTTACAAGGTCTACGTCGATCTTGGCGACGGCTTGAAATATTTTGGTGTGTACACGGCGGTCGAGGTCATTGATGATACCATGGTGAAAAACCAGTTTGGCGAGGGTTCGGGAAACATTTACAAGCCGGAGTCGACCTTTAAAACTTTCACGGAAAGCGAATTCGAAAAGAAGAACAATAAAACCCAGAATGATTACAGCGATGTGCAGACTACCATCGCCACGCTCAACAGCAGCGAGCGGACAAGCAATCCGGCGGCATGGCGCACAAACCTGGAAAAGACTTTCAACGCGGATTACTTTATGAAATGGCTTGCTGTTAACACGACCATGGTTAACTGGGATACGTACGGCAGCATGGCACACAATCACTATCTGTATCATTGGACAGGGAAGGGACTAACCTGGATTCCCTGGGACAATAACGAGGCGATGAGCAGCAGGGGCACGGGTATCACCGGAGGTATGGGCCAGGGCCTGTCCCTGTCGCTGTCCGAGGTGAACAGCAGCTGGCCGCTGATCCGATACCTGATGGACGATACGGTATATCAGCAGCGCTATAAAACATACGTGCGGGCTTTCAATGACGAGGTATTTACATATTCCGGTATGTCCGAGCTGTTTACCAAGTATTCGAATTTAATTTCCCCCCATGTGATCGGGCCTGATGCCGTGGAGCAAACCAATTACACCTATACGACAGCGTCGGCATTTTTGCAGGAACTTACAAACCTCAAAAATCACGTAACCAAGCGTAACGAGGCTGTGAACACTTATTTAAAGTAATTTTCAATCACAATCAGTCTGATGACGAAATATCCGCTTTTGGTATTCATGCTCCTCAGCGCCACCTGGTGTGTCGCACAAAAGAAAAAGGAAGCAAAAAAATATAACATAGTCGCCACGACCGTCACGACCACAGATTATTCCGGGGAAAAGGAGGTGGTGCGCAACGATTCCTATGAAAAATTCGACAAACGTGGAAATAAGATCGAAGAGATCGACTACGATAAATCCGGAAAGATCAAGGAAAAAATCATAAGCAAATTCAACCAGTTCGACGATAAGTCCGAGGAGATTGTGCTGGATGCGAACAACAAACAGCTCAGAAAAGAAACTTATCAGTTCAACGAACTTGGAGAAAAGGTGGGCGAGATGTTGTACGATGGCAAAAATGCGCTCATCAGCAAATCAACGTATATCATGGATCGTAGAGGACTTAAAAAGGAAAAGAAGACTTTTGACGCCGCCGGAAAACTGGTCCAGGTAAAAAAATACCGCTATGATGACTGAATCGCTGATGGCAGACATCGTAAGGAAAATCGAAGAGCTACCCTCCATCACGCTGGCAGAAATGGAAAGTGTGAGGCTGATGGACCGGATCGATTCAAAGTTCGTGGTCCCGGCCGTCCGGCTGCCACAGATACTTGGCCGGTTAACAGACCATTACCGGGTGGTTGAGATTGGCCCGCACAGGATCTGCCGGTACCAGACCCTTTACTATGACACCCCCGATTTCATGTTGTACAAAGAGCATCTCGGGGGCAGGCTCAACCGGTATAAGGTAAGGCAACGGAGCTATGTCGAATCAAGGTTATCGTTTACCGAAGTCAAGCTAAAGAATAACAAAGGGCGAACGATCAAAAACCGTGTCCGGATCAAATCAGAGCGGGGCGGGTTGGACAGGCAGCATATCGACCAGGAAAGCAGTCGTTTTTTAAAGGGAGCCCTTCCCTTCGACCCCAGCATCCTGAGGGCGGTATTGTCGGTGGATTATCAGCGCATTACGCTGGTCAGCCGGGAAGGGACTGAGCGGGTTACCCTTGACCTCGATCTGAGTTTCCAAAACGATTCCGATCGACGCACGTTCTCCCAGGTTGTTGTTGCAGAGGTAAAACAGGATAAGAGCTGCGCTTCGCCTTTTATGCAGCTGATGAAAAATGAGCAGTTTAAGCAAGGTTCGCTAAGCAAATACTGTATCGGTATCATCAGCCTGTACCCTCAGGTCCGGTACAACAGGTTTAAAAAAAGGTTCAATAATTTTTACAAGCTGAATTACAAACACGATGGTCATACTCCAGCAAGTACTTTCCCAGGATTCATTTCAGGGATTTCAATGGTTTGATAAGCTATCCGGCAAATTTTTCCTCAGGCTCGGGACCGACCTTCTGACCGCTTTTATCCTGATACGATTGGTATACTACAGAATTTATCATAAAGCCGATCTTTTCCTGACATTTTTTGCCTTCAATTTAATCATCTTCCTGATCACCTATCTGCTCAATAAAGTCCAGATGTCCATAGGGGCAGCCTTTGGATTGTTCGCGGTGTTTTCGATGCTGAGATACAGAACGGAGGGACTGTCTGCCAAGGACATGACTTATTTGTTTATTGTGATTTCAGTCGGGCTCATTTCTGCCATTATCAAAGGCGGCTGGGATGAGATTGCCCTGATCAACGCCATGATCCTGCTGTGCGTCTACCTTTTAGAAAGCAATTGGCTCATTAAAAGAGCATACACCAAGACGGTATTTTACGACCGCATTGAATTAATACTGCCCGATAAGCAACCTGAGTTGATCCGAGACCTGACCGCAAGGACCGGACTGATCATCCACCGGGTCGAAATCAAGGAACTGGACTTCCTTAAAGATTCTGCACAAATTACCATTTACTACCACCAGAGCGAACCCATCAACTATGTTCATACGCAGCAAGAAACATTACTTACGCCTTAAATATGTCCTCATTGTTTTGTTTTCAGTCTGTATACACGGTGTCAGCGATGCGCAGGCACCCGAAATCGGATTGTGGACCGGAATTAATCTTGAGAAAAATGTAACGCGCTCATTGGCTGTTCATCTGAATGCCCAGGTCCGATATCGCGATAACCTGGCTGTCAGAAGTGCTTTGCTGGGAGAGCTTGGGTTGTCTTACAAAATCAATAAGCGGTGGGAAGTGACGGGCTACTACCGCTATATTTCCCGGAGGAAATGGGATGACGAATACTACCGATACGCCTACCAGCCTTTTCACCGGTTTTACGCGGATTTATCCTACGATCAGAAGTGGCGCAGGTTAAAGTTTGACTATCGGCTAAGGTACCAGAACCAGTTTAAAGACGATAGCGAAGGGCAGGGCCAGGACAAAAGTTACGTGCGCAACAAGCTTGAAATTTCATACCCCAACAACACCCGGTTCAAACCCTATCTGTCAACCGACCTGTTTTACAGGATCGGGACAGGTTTCGACCAGCTTCGAAATAAAGCAGGCATTGTGATCGAAATAACCAGGCGACAGTCTATCGATGTATATGGGTTTTCGGATTACCAGCTCATCGACGTGCAGGAGAACAGGCTTAATTTCGGCGTGATGTACCGGGTAAAATTCTAAAAATTGCTTTGTTAAAAGGGGAACTATCCCGTGGGCCCATGCAACACAACGGGCCGCTTGTGGGTATAGGTAACAAAGAAGCAATCCCGATGATGATCCCACTCTCCCAGCTTAAACTTACCTACCCGCGCTTTCTGCTAAACTATCGTTTCTGGCTGCACGTGACCGGGTGGCTGGCTTTTTTTACTTCTCCGCTGATCCTGCCCATTCCAATTTTCAAACACCTTCCCCGGTATTACGTCAATTATCTGGTGGTCACCCGGGTCATTATCAATCTGGTCCTGATTGCCATCTTTTATCTGAACCTTTTCCGTTTAACGCCTCAATTATTACTGACGAGAAATTTACTCCGGTTCTTTTCATATCTGGTATTGCTGTTCTTCCTGGTGACATTGCTGGACAGCCTGCTGCTATTGGGTATCAAAGATGATCTGCAGATCTATTTTGCGAACAATAAAGGCCCCGATTTTTTTCCGGAGAAAATGCAGGGCGGTACCTTTCCCGGCCCGCCCCAGCTATTTGCCAACCTGGTTTTATTTATCCTTATCGTCCTCTCTAGCTCACTTTGGGCTGTTTTAACAGACCGATTGCGCCAGCAGCAGTTCAGTCAGCAAATCTTGTATGAAAAAACAAGTGCGGAACTGGCCGTGCTCCGCCTCCAGATCAGCCCGCATTTTCTTTTTAATACACTCAACAACATTCGCTGGCTCACCAGGATCAAGTCCGACCAGGCCGAAATATCCGTGATGGAATTGTCTGAAATTCTCAGATATATGCTCTACCAGGTGGCACATAGCAAGGTGGACCTCCACGATGAGGCGACGTATCTCAAAAGGTATGTAAATCTTCAGAAACTGAGAATTCATCCTATGACCGAGGTCGATTTTACCTGTGACGGCTACTACGACGGGGTCAAAATTGAACCGTTGCTTTTCATACCGTTTGTTGAGAATGCCTTCAAGTTCGGGGTCCATTCCGAACAGCCCTCCAGAATAGCAATCTGCCTGATCGTGAAAGATGATGAATTGCTGTTCCAATGTGTCAATCAGTGCTTTGATTCGGTAAGCGACGAACAAATACCCGGGACCGGGCTTGGGTTATCGAATGTCAAAAGAAGGCTTGAACTCTACTACCCCGGTACACACACGCTAACGATACATCACCTGAAAGAACGTTTTTCAGTCGAATTAAAAATAAACATGAGGCATGGATAAGCTGAGATGTCTGGCAGTAGATGATGAGCCGCTTGCATTGGAAATTTTGGCGGACGACATCAGCAAAATTGAGGCCCTGAATTTGGTAAAAACCTGCCGAAGCGCGGTGGACGCCAAAAGGGTCCTCGACCACATCAACTTTGATCTGATTTTTTTGGATATACACATGCCGGGCCTTTCTGGTTTACAACTGCTATCGCAGATGAAGGACCCGCCCATGATTATACTCACTACGGCTTTCGAGCAATATGCGGTGAAGGCCTTCGAGCTGAATGTCCTGGATTATTTATTAAAGCCCATTTCGTTTGAACGGCTCCTTTCCGCAACGCGAAAGGCGCAATTGCTGCATCAACTGAAGATGCCTTCCCAGAAAACAGCCGATGAGCAGGCTGCTTTATATGTCAAGTCGGAATATCAGACCATCAAAATCATGTATTCCGACATTCTGTATGTCGAGGGAATGAAGGACTACGTTAAAATATATACCGACTCAAGAAGCAACCCGGTGCTGACCAGGATGAACGTGAAAGGGATTCACGCTCTTTTGCCGGCTGACCGCTTCTGCCGGGTCCATCAATCCTACATCGTTTCCATCGAAAAAATAAGCGCATTCCAAAAAAGAAAAGTATGGGTAGCTCATAAAGAGATACCCATTGGAAACCAATTTTGCGACGGTTTGAAGAACATTTATGAGTTGCAAAAAGGTTGAGCGTTTAGGATTGAATGATGAGATCGAAGCAGGGTCACCTGGGAGGGAAATCCCGCCCGGCCCTTCCTCCCGGTGGGCCAGAGGCACTGTTGCCGCTACTTTCGAGTTGCTTTTTCTTCGAGAGATAGATATTCCATTGTTCCACGGTCAGCACCTTTGAAAGCTTGCCGTCCTTTTCCTCTGCCAGCAGATCCAGGATTTTCTCGTTAACCGCCAACTGCTCTCTTGTTGGCCGGCCGCCGTTCTTGATCAGATTGTCGACCAGCTCTTGTTTTTTCAGGGCATTGTCAAAGTTGATTTCCTCAACCGGCGCAAGCTGTTCTTTTGTGAGCTTAAGTTTCTTTTTCATCCACTTGGTTTCCCTCTTCGCAATGTCTTCCGGGGTTTCAATTTTCATCTCAGGGAATCCCGAAGGAGGGCCGCCGCCACCGGGACCACCCGGCGGCTGCGCACGGCATATATTAGACAAAGCAAAAAGCAGGTTCAAAAAAAGAAAACATCGAATGGGTATTGTTTTCATAAAAAGCAGATGATTATTTTAAGATATCGGTGCCACAATGCGACCTCCAATTACTATCTATTACAACGAGTATTGGAAATATGTGGCATAAATCCGCACTCATATACATTAGATCAAATTCTGTATATATTCTGATTTATTTTCTCATTATAATAAAGTTCATTTTCAAAACAGGGCATATCAATTCTTGTTCTTCGTGCCGACGAATTCAAATAGTATTCAGTTCGATCCGGTTAAATGATGTTAAAAAATATTAAAACGTGGTAATGCTGCCACGTGACGCCGACTATTGTAGTATTTGTTAACAGGAAGGCTTCATTTCCAATCTTAAATTATTTTCGTTCATCCATCATTTCATCTTATTGTCCCATCCGGGTTCCATGTAATTATCTCTACGGGAATATTCCATCATTTCAAACTCAATAATATCCCCATGAAAGAACAACTCAGAGCCTTGTTTGCCATTAATTCCGGTTTACCGTATCATTCCATTACCAATGACGCACATCTTTCGAAAGACCTCGGTTTCGATAGCCTTGATATCGTAGACCTGGTATTGCAGATGGAAGATATGTTCAACATTTCGATACCCGATGAGGAATATCAGGAACTACATACGGTTGGCCAGTTCGGCGATTATATTCTTAGAAAAAAAGCTTCAAAGCTGGTGATACGCTCATCTTACAAACTAGCTGCAAAAGTTTAATGGCTTTCAATTTATTGTTTTATTCTCTCACGTAAAGCGGAATTTTATGCAAAAAATTTACCCAACCTTTATGAATGAAATGGTGCTTTAAATAGCGTTAAATATCACCATTCAATGATGCTCCGATAATGCCATAAAATATCCAAAATAGGAATAATAGTAAACAATTAACCGTTAAACCTTATCGCGAGTCTCTATATCAAAGTATGTCCAAATTTGAATTATAATAGGGTTTAATAAAATATACACGCCAGCCAAACATATCGCAACAGAATTAAAGTTTGATGAGTACATCATAGTGAATGCAGAACGAAATATCCCAATACAAACCAAGCAGAATATGGAATTGTTACATCATGATCATACTGACTTATCTCTCCTGATTAAGGAAATATTGAATGCCGCCAGCGATTTAAACGCACGCAGAAATTCCGTCAGAAAAATGCTCAATTTTACCGGCAAGTCCGACTTAATAGAAGCTTTAAAAATATGCTATGCGGCTGGACTGGATGACGGGAAGGGTTTCCCCGACAGATATGAGGATGACGACCTGAGCAAACTTACGATAGGCGCTATTTTAGAAAGGAAAATATCAGAAAGAAGAAGAATTTCAGACGATTATATTATTAAAACAGCGCCAGTTATCAGGAGTATCCGGAAAAACGGATTGAATACATTTAAGGAAATAGCGGAGAAATTATCGGAAATGGGCATAAAAACACCGTTTGGGTATGATCGGTGGTATCCTGCGACTGTTGGCCACGTGGAGCGCAATATAGCGAGGAAAATAATGGAACTAAAAATGCTGCAATCGAGACTACAACTGGAAATATCCGCTATCGAGTGCTAATGTACTTCATACAAAATACCGGTGCCGTCCAAGACAGTACCAGTCCAGTTTGGAAACTCGCGCCAGGTGAACTGCATTTCCAGCCTTCAACACATATGCTTGTGTAATTTGCCGAACTTGGCTAAATCGAAGGTCGGGTACAGCATTAAAAACCCCAGGTTGTATTTGCTGACGTTGATTTCATTTGCGCCAGCCTTTTGCATCAGGTCGCCAAAATAGTGCTTTGATAAATGAGTTTTACTGACCTCAGCAATGACCGTATGTTCGAGGTATTTACGGTCGGATTTATTGTGGAAACTCATATTAAAGCTGACAGACATCCGCTCGGTCCCATCAAAGCTCATGAATTCGAATTGTTTATAAAAAACACCTAGTACAGGTCTCAGTAACGAAGGAGAAGTAGGTATGAATTTTTTAATAAATGACGCGATTTTCGGATCCGAAAGTGTTGTCAGATTATATAAATTCGATGTGTTGAATCGCGAACTTTCCTGCTGGTTATTATAATCGATTACTTCAATAAATGACCTATTTGATTGAGGACAATGGCAACTGCGAATTTTTAATTTATAAAGCCCTCCAACAAGAAGCTGTCTGTAAAATGTCAATTCTGATGTGTCATAATAAGTAATTTCCACATCCCTTAACAAATTCATGTCGGTTGCCACCAGGTAATACTCCTTTCGTTCATCGGAAAGAATTTCCAGAAGATCCGGGAAGCTCAGCAGGTATTTCGAAACAGGGATCTTATTTGTATTTACGGCATTATATTGATCCGTCGAGATCGTCTCTAAACCTTCCAAATGCCTCAATATCTTCATTACGTTCGAATCGTCCATAGCTCATCCATTGCAATTGAAACCAATCAGTACCACATTTAAGAATACTCGCAATTCAGGGATCATGCGGCATATTTTTAATATCTGTATATAAAAAAGCAGGATCCGTCTAAATTTCCATGCAACCCGGAATGCCCCACTTATTTTGGTAAACGTGAATTATGGCTCCCTAATGGTGCCAGGCATTGCCGGCAGCGATCCGATGAAGATTATTCCACAGGTTCCAATCTGGCAGCCCAGCCCCCGCCCCTCCTCATCGTCAATTTGATCTGATCATCTTTACTGGCCTGCATGGTTTTGATCGTATAGTCAGCCCCATAGTGATCGGCGTTCAATCCATCCTCTAACATGGTGACGCGGTATTTCTTTGCGTCCAGGAAATCCAACTTTATCGTGAAATCACGACCTGTCCAGTCGGTCATACCGGCTATATACCACTTGTCGTCCTTTTTGCGTGCCAGAACTGCATACTGGCCGATTTTGCCATCAATGCCAATCGTTTTATCCCAAACGGTCGGAATGCCCGTAATAAATCTGGTGTAAGGGTCCTCTTTCATATACAGGGACGGATTGTCCGCCAGCATTTGAATGGGAGCATCATACAGGATGTACATCGCGGCCTGGTGGACTCGTGTACCCTGACTCATAGGTTCACTGGGGATATTTCTGAAATTGCCGTGGCCCGCGTTGCGCAGGGCGCCGGGTGTATAGTCCATCGGGCCGGCCACCATCCGTGTAAACGGCAGCACTACGTCGTGACTGGGCGTAATCCGGCTGCTGCCCAGTTTGTTGTGTTCCAAGCCTTTTACTCCTTCGTAATTGACTACATTGGGATACCTTCTGTGTAACCCGGTGGGTTTGAATGCGCCATGGAAGTCGATAAGCATTTTTCTTTTGGCAGTTTCCGTCGCAACCTTCTCGAAAATCGCCACCATCTCCTGGTCTGCCCGATCCATATAATCCATCTTCACCCCCTTGATCCCCCACGCCTGAAACTGGTCGAGTGTACTTTGAAGTGTGGGAAGTAGTTCCCGCCAGGACATCCACAGCATCACACCTACATTTTTCTGTTGGGCATATCTGGTTATTTCGGGCACATCTACCTCTTTATTGTTATTCCACCCGGCGTCCATCAGCATGTATTTGATCCCATACATGGCCGCAAAATCAATGTAATATTTGTAGGAAACGGTATTGACGCCTGCTTTAAAATCTACGTTAAAAAGATTGCTGCCATGCCACCATTCCCAGGCTACCTGGCCGGGCTGTATCCAATCCGTAACGATCACGGGAGGCGAAGAAAGCTTGTAAACGAGCTCATTTTCCAGCAGGCCCCGATCGTCGGGACTGATCGCCAGGGCACGCCAGGGATAAACCCTTGTGCCCGAAGTATGGGCGATATAATCGGCTGTTTGGGTGATCCGTGACATTGGCCCCATGATTTGTTCCGCAGTCACCACATTCGGGAATACAGCGGTTAGCGAGTTGCCCTTGGTCCCTTTTACGAAGAGGTTAGGATAATCGTATAAATCCGCCTCGAGTAACACAATCTTTACCCCCTTTGGTGTAGACAAATAAAGGGGAAGGCCCACGGTATCTGTCACTGCCGCAACAGTGCTGTCGCGAAAAAGGTATTCGTAGGAGGTATTGAAAGGGCTCCGTTTCGGCATGACAGGCGGGCCCGGCGGATTTTTCGCCCTGCCGTTCTGGCCGGGGCCGGGCGAGGGCGGCGGACCAAACATATTGGTAGATGGCGGATTAAGGCTGCCGAACCCGGGATCGACGCCCGTCTGGTTGTTCCTTCCAAATGCAAATGATTCGTCTGTCGGCCAGGCTGTCTGGAAATCTCCGGCAAAATCAAAATCGGCTATTTCATTTTTGACCGATATTTCCTTTTCGGCCAGGTTTGTTTCAAACCGGTATGCCACGCCATCGTTGTAGGCACGAAAGACGACGGAATAGCTTCCCTTGAAGCTGATCCGAAGCTCATTATATTGCTCGGCGATCAATCGGTTTTTAACCGGCACGGGCGATTCGATCACCTTGTTCACGGATGATGTAACCGTCTTTTTTACCGAAGGCATGTTACCCAGAATCTGACCTGACGTTAGTTCGATGGCAATACTGCTTGGCTTCATGATCAACTCATGATCATACCGGACCGACCACCTGATCTTGTCGCCTACGGTAATGGTTAGGTCCGTTTTCTTGTCTGGTGAAGCAAGCATATACGGTTGGGCAAAGCTTTTGCCTGCCAAAAGGATCAGGCAAAAAGCAGTTGAAATGAGTATCGGTCTGAGCTTCTTCATGTTTGGAGAATTAGGTGAGGTTTAGGAAGCAAATTCAACGGAATTATTTGCCTGGCTTTTTGAACAATTTGTCGCTGACCGGCGCATTTACTTTTATTTTTTCGGAAGTAATCGTCACGGTGCCCATCTGGCCACCTGCCATTTCCATTGTTTTGGGAAACTTGACACCCTCGATCTCCTTGTAATCGGAGAATAAAATTTCACCGGGCTGCCCGTCCATACCCGGTCGCTTTGCCTTCACGATGAGGTAGCTGGCGGCATCCAGGTATGTTTCTGCTGTCTGGCCGTTTTTCGCGGTCACTTTGAGGTGGTAGGCGTCTTTGCCGTCCACTTTTTCCTTTCCGAGCAGTTCGACCTGACTACCCTTTTCCTTATAACCGACCAGTGGGCCAAACGGATCAAGTTCACTAGCTTGCTGGTTAACCATCTCGGCAGGCATATCCTCGGGGTCACCGGTACCGCCCATCATCGAGGGGCGGATCAGCCATCCGGTAGGACCATCGACGACCTGCACCATGGCATTCCCCATTACAGAAGATTCCGAACGCATGGACTTACCGGTCACAATGGTCGTTGTACTGGGAATGTCCATCCCGTTAACCGAAAGCAGACGTTCGATGATGACCGTTTTAACACCCGCAAGCTTTTCTGCACCTCCCAGGGCAGTCACGTGTTTTTCTATCAGCTCATCGGCAGTTTGGGCGAAAGCACCCCATGAGAAAAGGGTAGCCAGTGGTAACACCAGAAGTTTGACTGTGTTCATAATAATGCGTTAATGGTTTGAATAAACATGGTTTAATCGAAAGTAACAGGGCATTGCAGGGAAGGGAATACGGCCATCAGACTCCCTAGACTGTATTTGAAAGTTAGCGTGGCGGGCCGCCCCCGGGGCCACCGGGAGGGCCCCCACTTGGTGGACCATCGTTTTGTGACTGAGATGAACCGTCGCCTTTGACATCGTCATTTTTGACCGACTTCGTTTTCTTTCTCGAAGCGTCCATCGACATCTTGCCGATTTTGTAAGTGAATGTGACGCGAACCCCACGGTTGTACATGTACGTGTTGCTCACCTGATCGAACTGGGTCGAGCTCAGGGTAGTCCTGATATGAAACCGGTTAGACATAAAATTCTCCGCAGCGAGGCCAATACTTCCTTTCTTGCCCAGAAAATCCTTTTTTATCCCAAGCGAATAGAAACCAAAACCGCCCTGCCGACCTTGCAGCTGCACCTGCGATCCCTGGGTGCCTCCGAATAACTGGGCTGCCCAGCCATTCCGGAAAACCGCCGAGGCGAAGGTACCGCCCCCGATGGTAAAACCGCTGTTGGTCAGTTGCGAAGCCGACCCTTCCGCGTCCAGGGCGCTTCCGCTCAGACTGGTGTAAAATGTATTCAAAAACATTCCTATGCTGATCTTGGAAGTTACCGCAATGTTCCCAAACAGGTTCGTACCAAATGCCCGCTGTCTTCCTACGTTTTGATAGGTGGTGATAATCGCCCCTGGAAGCGTATCCGATGGCTGGCTTACCTGCGTGATCGCATTGTTGGTCACCCTGCCAAAAAAAGTCGCATTGATGAAGGTCTTCTTGATCGTCTTACTGAGCCCGAGCTCGAAGTTGTTGGTCAGCTCGGGTCGTAATGAGGGGTTTCCGATCGTGATATTCTGAGGGTTGGAGGCATTGTAATTGGGATTGAGCTGCTGCAGGCCTGGCCTCTGAATCCTGCGGTTGAAGCCCAGCTTGAATGTTGTTCCCTTGAAAGTTTTGGATGCGTTCACACTGGGTACCAGCACGCCATAATTGCCCACGCCTAGCTTACCGTCTTCCTGCGTGCTGGCATCGATGAAAGTATGCTCGTAGCGCAGGCCAGCCTTAAAGGTATACCGTTTCCGGGTTGTGTAGGTATAAGACGTGTAGCCGGCGGCAATGTTCTGATGATACAGCAGCGCACCATCGGTCCCGTTATCCTCGGTAACATAATCGCCGGTGGGCCCGGCTACCAGGTAGCGATAATCGCTGTCTACCTTCCGGAGGATCGCTTTCGCGCCAAATTCCAGCATCTGGTTTTTCCTGATGGCCGTCTGATAATCCGACTGTAACGTGAATTCCTGATTGACGTTTTTGTTCAGATTACGCTGCCTGCTTTGTAAGGCATTATCGCTGCCCAGTAAATTGGCGTCAAAATTATTGGTCAGGTCGTTGCGGCTGTATAATGTCGAAACGCTCCATTCCTGACCAGGCTTAAACGTATGCAGGTAATCGATATTGGCGTCGACCGTTCCCGAGAGGTTCTTGGTATCCACATCACGCCCCGAGCTCGGCCCCGCCTGCTCGCCTGTAAATAACTGTGTGATCAGGTTTTGCTTATTATTCATATTTCTCACTCCATAGCGAACACCTGCCGTGAGACTTTGATTTTTCGCCAGATCATAATCGAAACCCAGATTGTACTGGCCGAACAAGCTGGAACTGGTTCCATCCCCTGCTTGCCTGGTAACAGTGGAAACGCCGTTTTGAATGCTGGTCTGGTCGAGACTGGTTTTAGTAACCGTATTGTAATTTGCCCTGCCAAACCCGCCCAGTGTCACGCCGGCTTTTCCCTTCCTGTAATTGCCATTCAGCGCCAGCATAGAGCCACGGTTACCCACGCCGGAATCCAGATTGAAGGTTAAACCCTGCAAACTGTTTTTCTTGGTGATAATGTTGATAATGCCCGCAGAACCTTCTGCGTCATATTTAGCAGACGGGCTGGTGATCACCTCAACGGTCTTGATCTGGTCGGCGGGTATCTGTTTCAGCGCATCCGAAATGCTGCTGGCTACAATGGTGGAAGGCTTGTTGTTGATCAGCACCCGGATATTACCGCTTCCGCGGATCGAGACATTTCCGTCCAGGTCTACGGTCAGTAAAGGCACTTTTCGGAGAACATCAGCAGCGTCGCCGCCTTTTGCTGCAATATCGCGGTCTGCATTGTATACAAGCCTGTCAACCTTCTCTTCAATCAACTCGCCTTGTCCTGTAATCTGAACCTCATCGAGTTGCTTCACATTACCTGCTATTGCAATATTGCCGAGATCCAGGTTTTGTCCGTTGGCAAGCTTGATCTGGTTAATGGTCTTGTTCCGATAGCCAATGAAAGAAATGAGAAGCCGGTAATCCCCCGCCGGAAGTTTTGTAAGCACAAATTTGCCTTTTTCATCCGCCACCGTGCCATCTACGGCCTTTCCTGTCGCAGCGTTATAAAGGGCTACTGACGCAAATTCGATGGGCTTATTGTCGGCCGAATCCGATAACACCCCGGTTATTTTCGCGGATCCCCTGGGGAGGTCCTTGCCCGGAACAACCTGCTCCTTCTGTTGCGTGCCAACTGTCGCCGGAAACTGCGCCATCGCGGGCAGAGCCCCAAAAACCGCGAATGTCATCAACAGTACCGGTATACTTTTAATCATCATCTTGAAAGGCATATGTATTTCAGAACTTATCTTGGATGTAACAAAGATGTATTCAGCAACAGAAGATAGAAAGCCAAAGAAACCGAGCACAGGATTGAGCCAGACGAGTGAAGGTTTCGGCACGACGAGCGTAAGAACTTCTCCGCCGTTTACCTCCAGCCGCCGCCCAATGCACGGTAAAGCTGTACAATGCTTTGCAGCCGCTGCAGGGTATCATCGATGCCATTGAGCTGGGCAGAAAGCAGATTTTGCTCAGAGGTCAGCACATCGGTAAAATTCGTATTGGATGTGTAACGGAGCAGTTCTTTTGTATACGATACCGCTTTCCCCAGCGCTTCCAGCTGCTGCTGGCGCTTGGTCGATTTTTCAACCGCCATCTGATGGGAATAGAGCGCATTCGAAACTTCCTGACCGGCCGTCAGCAAGGTCGATTGATAGGTAAAGAAAGCCTCTGCTTGTGTAGCCTCCGCTGCTCTAAGCCTCCGCTTGTTTTGTCCCTGGTTAAAAATGGGTTGCGTAAGACTTGCGACCAGGCTGCCGTAAAACGTACCTGCGAAGAATTTAGAGAGTGTATTAGCCGTTGCAAAGCCTCCCGTGCCGGTAATGCTCAGTGAGGGATAAAAATAAGTACGGGCCACATTGGTCAGTTCAAATGCATTCCGAAAGGAATATTCCGCCTGCTGTACGTCCGGCCTGTTTGCCAGCAACTGTGCCGGAAGTCCCGTTTGCAGCGAGCCGTCTCGGAGTTGTTCATCCAGGCGCGTGCGGGGAATGCTGTCGGGCGGGATCGCCAGCAGTACGCTCAACGCGTTTTCGGTTTCCCGGATATGCTGTTTAATATCCGGGAGGGTCACTTCTGCAGCATAGAGATTGGATTCACTTTGTACCACATCGGCACCCGTTACGATGGCAGCCCTTTTCAGTTCCTTCATCGTCTGAATGTCTGACCTTCTGATTTCAATGGTTTCCTTCGTAATTCGCAGTTGCTCGTCATAGGCCAGCAAGGCGAAGTAATTGGTGGCAATGTCGGCAACGAGCTGCGTCTGGACGGAACGCTTGTAGGCTTCACTTTGCAGAAAAGAGGCCAGATAGGCCCTCTTGGTGCTGCGCAGCTTACCCCAGACATCCGCCTCCCAGCTGGTACTGGCTGTAAGCGAATACTGTTTAACGGTTGGAATGGCAGTAGCCCCCCCGCCACTACCGGAGTCGCTGCCTTGAATATTGAAGGAACGCAGCTGCGCAGATGATGTTTTTGAAAGCGTGAAAGAAGGACTTACGCTCAGCGATGGCCATAAGGCCAGTTTACTTTGGCGTAAGTTGGCGGCAGCAGACTCGATGCGGGCGGCTGCGATTTTAAGGTCGAGATTGTTCCCTATTCCCTTTGCGATCAGTCCCTGCAGCACGGTATCCTTGAACATTTCACGCCAGGAAAAATCTGCGATCGTGGCGGTGTCAGCGGCCTGCACACCACGGTAAAGGCCTTCTACTGACACCCCGGGTTGTTTGTAAGGTTTTGTGATATGGCACGACGCCAGAACCAGCATCATGCATATAACAAAGCAGGAAACTTTCAGTAGGTTGTTCATTGATTCGATCATTGAAATGGATAAATAACCCCGGCTCCGATACTCAGGCGAGACCGGGAGCGGGTTTGTCGATGAGGGCATCCGCGGGTGTTGCCGGCGGGCCGCTGATGCGTTCCTGCAAGCCCTGGAACAGAATGAAGAGCACGGGCACCAGAAATACCCCAAGCAAGGTACCCATCAACATGCCGCCTATGGCGCCTGCCCCGATGGATTTATTGCCATTTGCACCTGCCCCACTCGCAAAAAGCAGCGGCATCAACCCGAAGATGAATGCGAAAGAAGTCATCAGGATCGGACGAAGCCGGGCTTTCGAACCCTCAATGGCCGCGGTGACCAGCGCCATGCCGTGCCGCCGTCGCTCAATGGCAAACTCCACGATCAGGATCGCATTCTTGGCCAGCAGCCCGATCAGCATGATCAGACAGATCTGCATGTAAATGTTGTTATCGATCCCCATCATGTTGGCAAACAGGAAGGAGCCGACCAGCCCGACTGGAAGCGAAAACAGCACCGCAAAAGGAAGCAGATAACTCTCATATTGCGCGCTGAGCAGAAAGTATACAAATACCAGGCATAGCATAAAAATGTAAGCCGATTGCGTGCCGCTGTTCTGCTCTTCCCGGCTGATACCGGAGTATTCATAGCCGTAGCCGGTGGGCAGATGCTGCTCAGCTACCTCTTTGATAGCCGCCAATGCTTCACCCGAGCTGTAACCATCTTTGGGTGACCCATTGACAGATATGGACGTAAACAAATTGAAACGTGAAATGCTTTCCGGCCCGTAAACCCTTTTCAGGGAAATGTATTCCGTGATCGGGGCCATGTTACCGGCTAACGTTTTTACGTATACGTTGTTGAGTCCTTCCGGGTTTGCGCGGTAACTGGTGTCGGCCTGCACCATCACGCGGAACTGTTTACCAAACTGGTTAAAATTGCTGGCATAGTTTCCGCCATAGTAGCTCTGCATGGCAGAAAGGATGGACGAAACCGAGATGCCGGATTCTTTGGCCTTGGCAACGTTGACGTCCAGCAGATACTGCGGAAAATTCGGGTTGAAGGAAGTGGCGGCGAACTGGATTTCGGGACGCGCATTGAGCGCCTTTAAAAAGTCTTCGGACACTTTAAAAAATTCGTCCGTGCTGTGCCCGCCTTTATCCTGTAACTGAAAGGAAAAACCGCCTGTGGTACCAAAGCCGGTAATCGTCGGAAGTGAAATAGCCAGAATGCTCGCTTCCTGGATCCCGGCGGTTTTCTGCATCAGGCTTTGGATCACATCCTGGTTGCTGACCCCCTTGCGTTCGCCCCAAGGCTTTAATTCCAGAATGATCATCCCATAAGCGCTCCCGGTACCGGCCAGGAAGTTCTGTCCCACGATCTGAAGGTCATTTTCCAGTTCGGGGATCGTGCGCGCCAGGCTGTCCACCTTGCGCATCACCTGCTGGGTACGTTCCAGCGACGAAGCCGCCGGAAGGGTTACATTGACAAAAATGGTACCCATATCCTCGTCGGGCACAAAGCTGGACGGCGTGGTCGTCATCAAAAAATACAGCAACCCGCAAAAGAAAGCGGTAGCGCCCATTGCAATCCACTTTTTCGCAACCAGGAATTGCACCGAGCGCGTATATTTCACGATCATGGCATCATAAGCCGCATTGAAGGCCAAACCAAATCTCTCGAGAACATGCTTCGGCGGCTTGTCGCCTGAATGCGGCGCCTTCAAAAACAATGCGGCCAGGGCCGGGCAAAGCGTCAGCGCGTTGACAGCGGAAATCAGGATAGCCACGGAGAGTGTAATGCCGAACTGCTTGTAAAAAACACCGGTAGAACCACCAATAAAAGTGACTGGCAGGAACACAGCCGACATGACCAGGGTAATCGAGACAATCGCCCCGGCGATCTCACTCATGGCCTCCACTGCCGCCTGTTTCGGCGTTCGGTTACCCTCTTCCAGCTTGGCGTGTACAGCCTCGACGACCACAATCGCGTCATCGACGACAATACCAATCGCCAGCACAAGCGCAAACAGCGTGAGCAGGTTAATACTGAAACCAAAAAGATAAAGAAAAAAGAAAGTCCCGATGATGGAAACGGGCACTGAAATACCGTGAATGAGCGTAGAGCGGAAGTCCTGAAGAAAGATAAAGATGACCAGAAAAACCAGGGCGAAGCATTCGAGCAATGTGGTGATCACCTTTTCAATGCTGGCGTCCAGAAACTCGTTTACGTCCACCAGCGTCGTATAATGAATGCCTTTCGGAAATGACTTTTCAGCCTCCTCAATCACTTTTTTGGAGTTATTGATCACATCCCGCGCATTCGACCCGGCTGTTTGACTGATCGCAATACCGACGGCCGGCTTACCCCCTTTCAAAGCAGTAATGCTGCTGTACGACTGCGCGCCAAGTTCGATGCGCGCCACGTCTTTGAGCCGGAGCATTTCTGTTTTGGAAGCCTTTAAAACAATATCGCCAAATGCTGCCTCAGATTTCAGCTTCCCGGAATAGCGTATCACATATTGGAAACTCTGGTTGCCATTCTCCCCGAATTTACCCGGAGCCGCCTCGATATTCTGCTCGCTCAAAGCAGCGGTAATGTCTTCGGGCACAAGCCCGTAGCGCGACATCACGTCGGGTTTGAGCCAAATCCGCATCGCATAGTCACGCGAGCCGAATGCACTCGCATTACCCACCCCGCTCACCCGCTTCACCTGGGGTACCAGGTTGATCTGTGCGAAATTTTGCAGGAACGTCTGATCGTAGGCAGGGTTATCGCTGTAGAGAGCGAATATCAGCAGCATACTGCTCTGCTGCTTGCGCACGGTCACCCCGGCTTTGGTCACCTCCTGCGGAAGCAGGCTGGAAGCACTCGAAACCCGGTTTTGCACGTTCACAGCCGCCTGGTCGGGATCTGTGCCCACATCGAAATAGACGCTGATCGTTGCCCCGCCATCGTTGGTCGCGGTGGAGGTCATATAAGTCATGCCTTCTACCCCGTTGATCTGTTCTTCCAGCGGGACGATGACACTATTCAACACGACATCGGCATTCGCACCGGCATAACTGGCGGAAACCTGTACCGTGGGAGGAGAAATGTCCGGGTACTGCTCAATGGGCAACGAAGTAAGTCCAAGGATTCCCAGCAGGACAATGAATACGGAAATAACGGTCGAGAGGACGGGCCGCTCAATGAATATTTTTAGCATAAGTGTTATTGGAAAATGCCTTCGGATTTAAGGCTGATCATAGATCGTGGCAGGCTGCGCTTTCTTCATGATGATTTTAGCCCCGTCTTTCAGATTGGTAACCCCATCCAGCACCACCTGCCCACCCGCAGCAATGCCCCGTTCCACTACGAAATATTTGCCGTCGGACGTGGGCGCGGCTTCGATCTCCGTATTGTGCGCGACGCTGTCTGCGCCGACCGTGAAAAGGAACCGCTTGCCTTGCAGTTCATAAGTGGCACTCTGGGGCACTACCAGAGCTGAGTCGAGTGTTTTGGGGATCCGTACTTTCCCGCTGTTGCCGGAGCGCAGCAGCGCTTGCGGATTGGGAAATGTGGCCCGCAATTGTATCGAGCCGGTCTCTGTACTGATTTGTCCCGTGCTGGTTTTCACCTGACCTTTCTGCTGGTACACCGAGCCGTCGGATAAGATCAGCGACACATCGGGGATCTTTGAAAGCTTATCCTGAAAGGTTTTGCCGGCAACCTGGCGTATCAGGCCAAGCAGCTGCTTTTCATTTAGTGAAAAATAGGCATAAACCGAACTGATATTGGAAACAGTCGTCAGTGGTTCGGTAGTGGTGCTGCTCACCAGGCTGCCGATTTTATAGGGGATTGTACCCACAACGCCATTCACGGGACTTGTTAAAATGGTGTACCCCAAATTCGTTTTGGCATTGGCCAGACTGCTTTGGGCCTGGACGAGCGTGGCCTGTTTGGATTGCAGCGTGTATTCCGCCGACTCCAGTTCGTATTTGCTGATAATGTCCTTTTCAACCAGCGGCCGCACCTTGTTGACCGCCATTTGCGCTGCATTCACTTCTGCCCGGGCCGTCAGTATCTGCGCTTCGGCCGAGCGGACATCTTCGGAATACTGCGGTGCATTGATCCGGAATAACCGCTGACCCTTTACTACGGTAGCGCCTTCGTCTACATAAATGGCTTCCACGTATCCATCCACCTTGGGCCTGATTTCCACATTTTCTTTTCCCTGCATGGTAGCAGGGTATTCGTCATATAATGTGATTTGCCGGGGCTCCATGGTCAAAACCGAATAGGTTTTGGGTTGCTCCGGCATTCCCGGCATTCCGGAGGGCGGCCCACCGCCGCCTGGCCCGGGCATTCCTGTTTGCTTTTCCTTGTTTCCACAGGCACTTAATAAGCATAAGGTTACAAAAATGACGCTCAGGGTTTGAGCATGTTCTTTCAATACCATAATCAGTTACTCTAAGAGATGTTTTAGCCGGCCAGGTAAGAATAGGCGAAATGGCTGTTTCGATCCGGCCTGGCTTGCAATCATGCAAAGTTGCCCTGGCGGATGATGGAGAAAAAACGGATCGGGAAGAGCGCCGCATTGCATCCGACGAGTGAAGGTTTTACAGGGAAGAGCAAACCCGGAATCAGCGGCCCAGCCAGTCCTTAAACTCGGAAAGCCGGCTCATGCTCACAAAAACATCCTGTTTGGGCGATTGGATCAAATCCACTTTCAGCCTGCCCACCGAATAGACCTGGATCTGCTGAATAGCCTGTCTGGACACCAGGAACTGCCTGTTGACCCTGAAAAATACGGCGGGATCCAGCATGGCCAGCAGCTGGTCCAGACTGTACTCTACCGGATAAAGTTTATTGTCGCAGGTAACCAGCATGGTTGCTTTGTCTTCGGAAAAGAAATAAGCAATGCGCGAAGTATCAATGCTCCATATTTTATGCCCTACGGTAATCATAAAGCGCTCCCGGTAACTCGCCGGCTGGCGGGCTTCGATAAACCGCAGCAGGGAATTCATGTTGGGCTGCTCCGGAAGGAGCGTCTTGAATTTTTCAATGGAAGCTACCAGTTCATCATATTCGATGGGTTTGAGCAGATAGTCGATGCTGTTGACCTTGAAGGCCTTTAACATATACTCGTCGTAGGCCGTCGTGAAGACAATGGGGACGGTCAGGGAAATTTGCTCGAATATCCGGAAAGCAATGCCATCTTCAAGATGGATATCCATGAACACCAGGTCGGGAAGCGGGTTATCACCAAACCATTTAACAGATTCATCCACAGACGGCAAAGTCGCTGCGATCTTTAAGTTTGGATCGTATTTGAGCAGCATCCGCTCCATCTGCCTTGCGTTACGCGCCTCATCTTCAATAATTACTACATTCATGTTAACAAAGGGATTCGAACAATAAATGATCCGTGCTGCTCTCCAAACGAGACCTGACGGTCTGTCAAAAGCGAGTACCGGTTGGTAATATTTTGCAGTCCGACGCCGGTGGACTCTTCCGGTTGATCTCTCGGCTGCAAGGGATTTTCGACGACCAGATAATCGTTTTCATGATATATCCGCACCTTCAAAGGCTCTTTAACAGACATACGGTTGTGCTTCACGGCGTTTTCAACCAGCATTTGCAGGGACAAAGGGGCAATGCAGTATTGGCCCGCCAGGTCAGCAGGCACATCGACAACCACCCGGAACTTGTCTTCAAATCGCATTTGCAGCAGAAAAGTATAGGCCTCAATAAAATCCAGCTCCACAGCGAGGGATACCAATGCCATGTCGCGCTGCTCCAAAATGTACCGGTAAGCCTTGGAAAGCCGCTTGACAAACTGCTCGGAAAGGTCTGCATCTTCGTGGACCAGCGAGGTGAGGATGCTGAGGCTATTGAACAGGAAATGAGGGCTCAACTGGTTTTTCAAGGCTTCGAACTGGCTCATGGCCGCTTCCTTTTCAAGCCGTTCTGTCTGAAGCTGAATACTTTTCAGCTGTTGGTACGATCTGGTATTGATGACCAGGTAAAATATCGACAGCATGATCGCTACCGAAAACCCATTGTTGGTCCTTTGCACATAATCCATTACTTCCGGTAAAAAAGGCTGCCCTTTCGGTAAGGCCTGAATACTTTCCAGGACCGGAAAAAGAAGGAAGGACACCGACTTTAAGATCAGCTGAAAAACAAAAATATAGAGTGTCGCAAGGCCGAGAGAAATCGATGTCGTCAGAACAAGCGCCTGCCAGCTGGATTCTAACAGGATTTCCATTCCGAAGCGCTGGAACAGATAGCGCTGTAACCAATCGGTGGCCGTAATCCAGATAAAATACATACCCAGCCCGACCAGGCTAAACAGGATAAAAAAGGGCAGAAAATAAAATATACTAGTGCCATTTTGTGCTGTCTGAGGCATATTCACATAAAAAAGCAGCGGCGAATACATCAGTAACAGCTTGATTGCCAATTGCCATTTTTGCTTTGAAGTCAGCCGACTTATCATGCTCGGGTAGGGATAAATACTTACAAATTTGACGCAAGTTAACCAGCGCTGCAAATGAACGGAGATGAGTACTCAAATTTTGGCGCTGAGCACGGAATTTGGCGGGACAATTGCTGTAAATTATCCTGGTCTAAAATTTTTTTGGTTTATTCTGCAAAAAATATCAGTTTGGTAAGTAGAATCGAAAATATGGTCGCTTATCCGACCATTACAGAAATTCCCCCTAACATCTCTCGCCATTGAATGCTGCATCGCTTCAATGTGTACCCCTGACATGCATCGTTAATTTTTGAAAACCCAAACCGGTTTTCTGGCATTTTCATCCCTAATCATTTCGCTGTCATCGAGCTTGCAGGCCAAGCCCGGGCTTATCTCTTGCTGCGTAGTGCCCAGATCTGACCCCCATCAAGGGTCTGTTCCGGCATTTGCATCCGGCAGGGAATATAGCTGGCGATTCGTTCGAAAATGTAACTACTTACCTTAAATAAAAAACGATGGCTAATTATGTTTTCCCTACCGGGTTGAAATTTTCCTGTAGGTTATTGTTTCTTCTTTTACTGATCGCTTCATTTCAGGTGCGGGGCCAATCGATCAAAGGATCCGTGAAGGATGAGAAGGGTGCGGGCTTGCCGGGCGTGAGCGTGGTTGTTAAAGGAACGACTTCGGGGACTGTGACCGACATGAATGGGGCTTACACCCTCAATGCCTCCCCCAACAGCACGGTGGTCTTTTCGTTTATCGGATACCTCACCCAGGAAATAAAAGCGGGCGGCAGATCAGTTTTGGACGTGACATTGCTCGTGGACATTAAGGCGCTGGACGAGGTGGTGGTGGTCGGCTACGGTACGGCCAAAAAAGCCACACTGACCGGCTCGGTAACGGCTGTAAAAGGAACCGAGCTTGAGAAGGCACCTGCTGCCAACCTGTCCAACACCCTCGGAGGCCGCTTGCCGGGTGTCTCCGCTGTCCAGTCGAGCGGGGAGCCAGGGTACGACGGTTCGGCCATCCGGATCAGGGGAACCAATTCACTTGGCAACAGCAATGCGCTGATCGTGGTAGACGGGGTACCAAACCGGAGCGGGGGCCTGGACCGTATTAACCCGGCAGACATTGAAAGTATCTCTGTCCTGAAAGATGCGGCAGCCGCGATTTACGGCTCACGTGCCGGGAATGGTGTTATTCTGATCACCACAAAGCGCGGCAAATCCGGGAAGCCCAAACTTTCCTACGATTTCAATATGGGCGTCTCCCAACCCACATTTACACCCAAAATGTCGAGTTCCTCCGAATATGCGACCATCAGAAACGAGTTGCAGATCTACGACAATCTTCCGGTGGGCCAATGGGCAGGGGCATTTCAGGCGTTCAGTACAACAGGTTCTTACACGAGAACCGACAATGGAGATGCGCTGAGCGCCGTCTATACCCCTGCTGAGATTCAGAAATTCAGCGATGGCTCCGATCCGCTCCGGTACCCTGATACGGACTGGTACAAGTCGGTCATCCGGAAATGGTCGCCTCAGCAACGTCATAACTTACAGTTGTCGGGAGGTAGCGACAATTTCAAGTACCTCGCCTCACTGGGTTACATCAACCAGGACGGATATTACGTCAATTCGGCCACGGGGTACCAGCAATATGACATGCGGATCAACCTCGATGCCAAGGTCAACAAGTATGTGACCGCTACACTGGGCGTGACCTTGCGCGAGGAGTTCCGGCATTACCCGAGCGGGGGTGGCGCAGGTGACATCTTCCGGATGCTGATGCGTGGTAAACCGACGGAAATCGCAATATGGCCGGATGGGCGCCCCGGGCCGGACATTGAGAACGGCCAGAACCCGGCAGTTATCACGACAAACCAAACCGGCTACGACAATGATAAAAGGGACTATATACAAACGAATGGCGGCCTGGAGATCCTGATTCCGGGTGTAAGCGGACTGAAAGTGAACGTAACTGCCGCATTGGACAAAATGATGCGCAGGCAGAAAACCTTCCAGAAACCCTGGACCCTTTACTACTGGGATAAAGTGTCTTATGAAGCCGACGGCGTAACGCCGGTACTGACCGGGGCCGTGCGTTCCACCTATACGGACTCGCGGCTGACTGAAAGGTCCTCTCAGGAACTTTCCATTCAATTGACCGGACAAGTGTCGTATGAAAAGACATTCAACGGCCACAATTTCAATGCGATGGCGGGAGTCCAGCGGGAGAAAGTGGACGCCGACGGTTTTTACGCGTACCGGCGTTATTTTATATCCGACGTCGTGGACCAGCTGTTTGCCGGGGGATCAGAAGAGCAGAATATAGACAATTTTGACCTGTACAGAAGGGCAAGGCTCAGCTACTTTGGGCGGGCGGGATACAACTATAAAGAAAAATACCTGGCCGAATTCCTATGGCGTGTGGATGGATCGTACGTTTTCCCAAAGGAAGGACGTTTCGGCTTTTTTCCGGGGGTGTCTGCCGGATGGCGCATTTCCGAGGAAGGGTTCTGGAAAAACAAAATCCGTTTCCTCAATAATGTAAAAATCCGTGGGTCCTGGGGCCAGATGGGCGCAGAGCCTTATTATCTGGGGACAGAAACGCTCGCTGAATACCAATATCTGTCGACGATGAGCTTTGGCAATTATGTGATCAACGATCAGGTTGCCAAGACGTTGCTTGAATCAAGGGTTGCCAACAACGAGTTTACCTGGGAAGTGGCCAACAACAGCAATTTCGGGATCGAAGGCACGCTGTTCCATGACAAATTATCTTTCGAGTTCGATTATTTCGTGAACAACCGTTCCAAGATCCTGATCCCAAAATCGGGATCGACGCCTTCGACGGCCGGTATGGACGGAAAATTGCCGCCCCAAAACCTGGGCAAGCTACAAAACAAGGGATGGGAGTTTAAGGTGAGCTATGACGGCAACATCAGCGATTTTACCTATTCGGTGAGTGTAAACGGCGGTTACGCAAAAAACAAAATCAAGTATTGGGATGAAACCCCCGGCGCACCGTCTTATCAACAATCGACCGGAATGCCTTATGGGTCTTTTCTCGTATACCAATACGACGGCGTATTCAAGGACCAGGCTGAGATTGACGCCAATACACTGGATTACTCACCTATTACAGGATCGCTCAGGCCCGGGGATATGAAATTCACCGACATCAATAACGACGGCAAAATCAATGCGGACGACCGCATCAGAACCGAGAAAGTACAGAGGCCCTGGTTCACCGGCGGGGCTTCCATTAACCTGGGATACAAGTCGTTCGACCTATCTATCTTATTTCAGGGGGCCACGGGAGGTCTCCAGTTGGTTGGCCTTACCGAATCGGGCGACATTGGCAACTATCTGAAATATGACTATGATCACCGTTGGACCATCGACAATCCTTCAAGCGAGTACCCGCGCCTTACCAACCGGAATAACGCTTACTATACAAACACGGGACAGGCGGGGATGAATACCTATTTCATGAAAAGCAGCGACTACCTGCGCTTGAAAAACATCGAACTGGGCTACAATCTGCCTGCGGGGCTTCTTTCGAAAGTGGGTATTGGAAGTTTCAGACTGTATGTCAACGGCTTAAACCTGCTTACTTTCAGCAAAATCAAAGTCTGGGACCCTGAGGCAACCACCAGCAGCGGCCAGTACTACCCGCAATCCAAAATTATCAACGCAGGGCTCAAAGTCGCGTTCTGAAATAACCCCGGGAATGCAGCATTGTAAGAGTAGTAAAGATTCAAACACGAACAACATGACATTTAAATATAAATCCTGGTTTGCAATTGCAATAACCCTATCCATTTTTGCCTCAGCTTGTGATACTGATTTTCTGGATGTTACGCCGCCAAGCGAGATTGCAAGCGACCAGGTTTGGTCCGATGGCGCACTTTCCGAAGCTTTCGTAACCGGAATATATGCAGGCTTGCAGCAAGGTGGCTTTAGTGAACAGATGCTGGCCTCCCTGACGGATGAAGCCGTTTTTACGCATACGGGAAGAAATATCAATACAGTCAACGAAGGCAGTTTGAGCCCTTCCAATCTCGGCTGGGTGGACGACACCTACGGATGGTCGGCTATGTACACAAGAATCCGCGCCGCCAATCAGGCGATCCAGAATCTGCCAGCTTCTACTTTTACGGACGAAACGTTGAAAGACCGCCTCAGAGGAGAGTCCTATTTTCTGAGGGCTTATTATTTACACCAGTTGGTCCGCTATTATGGGGCCGTTCCGATTATCAAAAAAGTATATGACCTCAATGAGGATTATTCTATTTCCAGGAACACCTTCGAGGAATGTGTTGACCAGATCGTGAGTGACTGTGACAGTGCAGCCCTGTTCCTGGAAGGCAAAACCATCGACAAGGGCCGTGCTTCCATGCTCGCCGCATTAGCTCTCAAATCAAGGATTTTGCTGTACGCAGCCAGCGACCTCCACGATATCCCAACAGCAAAGACCAAATCGTCCCTTATTGCGAGCTATGCCAATCCCGAATACCTCGGCTACCTGACGGGCGACAGAAAAGCGCGTTGGCAGAAAGCTTACGATGCCGCAAGCGCGGTGGTTGAAGGCACAACCGGCTATAAACTGAACCTTTCAGCCCCTGTAAGCACAGATGAAGGGAAAACAAACTATATGTCCATTGCAATGGCCGGATACAGCGCCGACAAAAGTCTGGATGCCGCTGCGGCAGCGGAACTGATATTCGGAAAGTATTTTACAGCGAGCCTTAGTGAAGGTGGGCGCCAGGTTGGATTAAACAACGGGCCCAACGGGTATCATAACTGGGCAGGAAATACGCCGATTGGCTTACTGGCCGACGACTACGAGATGATGGACGGAACCTCTTTTTCGTGGACCAATCCCACACACAAGGCTAACCCTTATACAAATCGTGACCCGCGGTTTTATGCTACTGTTTTGTATGACGGCGCACCCTGGAAACCACGCCCGTCAGACGCAAATGATCCGGCCGATCAAATACAGACAGGATCGTACGACCTGCTGGACGGGAGCGGGAATCTTTTTAATAGAAAGGGATTGGATACGCGCCAAAGCTCTATTGAAGACTGGAATGGCAGCCGCACCGGATATTATATGCGCAAGTTCATCGATCCAAATCCGGATTTGTATGATAACACCGACCGTCAAAATATTCCCTGGCCATTTTTCCGCTACACGGAAGCGGTGTTCAACTTGATAGAAGCGGCGATTGAGCTTGGCAATGAAGGTGAGGCGCTCGAGTGGCTTAATAAAATACGATTTCGTGCAGGGATGCCCGCACTGAAAGCTTCCGGTACCGATTTAAGGGATGCCTACCGGCATGAGAAGAGAATTGAGATGGTTTACGAGGAGCAACGCTACCATGATGCGCGCCGGTGGATGATCGCATCTGCCACATTGGGGCGCTCCCTGCAGTACATCAGCGTAATCGGCAAATTTAAGGCGGGCAAGAGCATGAAGGAGCCTTACCATTACGACCCTACTGTGTATGACTATACTTATACGCCGGTGGAGGAAAAATCACATGAAAACAGGACCTGGCTGGACAAAATGTACTTTCGGCCAATCAGCCGCGACGAGATCAACCGAAATGCTTTACTGACTCAAAATCCCGGCTATGACAATTGACGGCGAACCAGACAATCCGTCGGTTCGAAAAAATACCAATCTGAACATTTCTGTCCGCCCGGGTGCGGTACATTGAGCCAGAGAGCCCGGTCAGGAAATATTTCTGACCGGGCTCTTATTCTATTGATCGGCCAGGTTCTGATCGGCCATATTTTGGGGGAAGTTGCGGGCACCTGGTATCCGCAAGAAGAGCTCAAAGGCCTGTCTGCATTTCCCTACGGCTTACTGATTTGGCCGTTCTTCACCCGCCTCTGATGAATGGATCGGAAAGGGTTTTCCACGAAACAGTGACAGGCATACTGACCAATACAATCCGTTCTGTCGCCCGAACAAATTCAGCGGCAAAAGGATACGTATATATACGATCGGTATTTATTAAGAACTGGAAATAAAAAGATGAACCGGACAAAAAATGGGGACAGATATTTCACCAATGGCAAGTCGTCACCACTTGTTGCCGAGGTGATGCTTCCGAAGCTGCATCCGTTATTTTTTTAGAACAGTCAACAACAATGTGTCCGCATTTATTCCCGTAAAAATTCCCAGTCCGTTAGAAATAGAAGAAGGGGGGGTACTCAGGTTTTGGGTTGTCGTCCCAGCAGACTTATAGAGCGCTGCATAGTCATCTCCAACCCGGTACAGGATCACATCATATCTTCCAAAGTAGGAAAGACTTTGCGGGGATATGTTGGCTACGGAACTGTTAACAGGTTCATTGGTGAACCCTCTTACCGGGATGGTATTACCATCGGGCAAGATGGTGATTTGCTCGGGGTTGCTCTCTGTATTCTGGACTGAGAGAAAAAAATATTCCTTGTCGGGGTTCGTCCAGGTTACTTCCACAGCGGTGTTATCATCACTGTTTCCCCCCGGGAAGCCCCCGGAGCCGAAACCGCCCGAAAGGTCCCTTTGCGTGCGATAGATCTCGGTTTCGCTTATTGCATATCCCTGCGGCTTCGGAGGAATTGTCGCCGACGCCGAAATGACCCTCCCCTTATACGAGAAGCTCATTTCATAGACGGTACCTGCCGGGCCAACGACCTGGTCGGATGGAGATTTATAAATACCCTCTTCCGCATTTGTCAATACAAAAGACTGGCCGTTGCTTCCGGTGATCTGAATCTGCAGATCATTTACCGGCATAGAGGTGCTGTCTGCTGCATTCTCGTAGGATATCTCGGTATATACATACATGGATATAGGGTGCCCCGGCGCGAGGTATGCCTCAATGATGGGTTTATCGCCTGATTTGGTCACCGTGTTGGTATCATCAAGACACCCCGTCAGGAGCACTCCGGCCAGTGCGATTGCGTAGTAACGTTTCATATCTAGTAGAAAATCCTGAATCATTTGAGATGCCAGCTGATGGTTAAATTCGGCGTAATGCCGAGGTAGGTTACATTGGTGGTCTGAAGAATATTTATATCCGATTCCTTTACGATCTGATATCGTTTGTACCAGATGTTGGTGCGGTTGTAAAGGTTAAATACCGACAGCCCTACATTCCATTTAGAATTGAAAGTATAAGTCACGGAGGCGTCCATGCGGTGATAGTCCGGAAAACGGTTTGCGTTTTTATCCGAAGGGTTCGTGAAGTCCCGTGTAGAACCATCCAGCAAGGTAAGCTGGTATCCTCCGATGATAGAGGTGTAAGGCCGTCCTGTGGAATATATCCAAGTTGCCGCGAAATCCCAGTGCTGGTAATGGTATGAACCGACCAATTTAAGCTGATGACGCACATCCTGATCGGAGAAGTAGGGCTTATCTGAAAAGGCCGCAATGTTACGCTGGGCTTCTGCCAAAGTATATCCTATCCAGCCCGTAAACGCTCCGAATTTCCGCTGCACAAGCAAATCCATTCCCCGGATAGTCTCTTTGCCGTTATAAAACGTCTGGTCTGCAGTGAGCCCCTGTCCCACTTTTGGAACAAACCGGAGCGTATACTCCGTAATTCCGGTATTGTCTTTATTGTAAAACTCTACATCAAAAAGATACTTGGGAGTTTCATAGCTTCCGCCCAGGATCAGGTGGTTGGATTTGGTAACCGGCAAAGTCCCCCCATCGGATAAAATCCAGAAGTTCCTGTTCCCCTGGGAAATGTCTTCGCGGTTGATCTGCTTCACAAATTGATAATAGGTGCCTGCGGCCCCTTTTAATTTCAACCTGCCGGTCAGGTTATAGTTGACCGACAGCCGAGGCTCCGTATACGTTTTGCCCGTCACATCAAAATACGTCAGCCGGACCCCCGGTTTGATTTGCAGTTTGCCGTCAAGCAAGCTTACCTGATCCTGTAAATAGACGGTTGAAGTGCTTCCCCGATCATCCCGGCTTAATACCGTCACCGTGTCGCTTTCACTATAAGAGTATTTTACGCGGTTCTGTGTGTGCTGTGCACCAAACTCAACTTGCTGGTGAGAGGAAGCTTTCCATTCAAAGTCTGTTTTGATGGTAGCGTCGTTAAGATCATTATGTTCAAACTGCCCGGTCTTCGTGGTGGTGGTGGTACCGGAACGTGTAATGTTGATGCTCCTGGAATTATCCCGGTCGCTATAATAATTGGAGTAACTAACCATGGTGTTGCTATAGAGCCTCGTCCCCCATCTTCGTGACCATTTGAGGCTGCTCCCCAGATTCCCCCAATTGGACACGTCCGAATTGCTTGTATTCAAATCAGTAGTCTGCGTTTGACCGCCACCGCCAAACCCGCCACCAGGAAAACCCGAACCCGAATTATTGTTGGTGGAATTGTCCATATTATCAGTTCCGTTATACAGGCTCAATGATACATTATCGTTCACCCCGGGCCTGAAAGTCAGCTTGGCATTCAGGTCATAGAAATACGAACTGGCTGTCTGGTTACTGCTTGTATTTCCAAAGCCGCCGCGTCCGCCCCCCGGAAAACCGCCTGTAGGGTTCGTCCCCGTATTACCGCCAGTATTTGTATTGGAATCACTGGAAAACCGGTTAAAGATCTTCTTATATAACGGCCCCTTCCAGGATCTGCGGGCAGCAGCCAGAAAACTGATTTTGTTTCCTAGCGGCGTTTCAATAAATGCATTGGCACTCAGTAAACTCAGGTCCGCGCCTGCATTGAATTGTTTCTGATTACCTTCCTTACCTGTAATCTCCGCCACCGCCGAGGTACGTCCTCCGAATTTAGCGTCAAATCCGCCTTTGTATAACTGTATATCTTTCAGGGCGTTATAATTGAATGCAGAGAAAAAGCCAAATAAGTGGTCCACATGATAAACGGTAAAGCCATCGTATAAGACCAAAGTCTGGTCGGGCGTGCCTCCACGTACATAAAGGCCTGATGAAGACTCATTCGAGGCGCTTACACCAGGCATCAACTGAAATGCCCGAAATGGATCACGTTCTCCGACATTAGGCAATTTCGCCAGGTTCTTCGGCGTCATTTTAATCATGCTGATCGTTTCATTGGCCTTCATGATTTCCGTTTTTTCACCTCTGACACGCACTTCGTCCAGTTGGGCCTCATCGGGCGTCATTGAAATGGCAATCCCCGTCAGGGCGCTTCCAGGCTTAAGGGTAAAGGTTGTATTACGATATCCCACATACGTCAGAATGATGCTGCTCGTATCGGACGGTACCGGCGTCAGAGTGAAAAAGCCGTCCACATTTGATTTCGTTGAAATCATGCGGTCGCCGCTTTTCACATATATGGTCGCGAAAGGCAGGCTCTCGCCCGTGTTTGAGTCGGTAACTTTCCCGCTAATGGTTAAGTTCAGCCGTGTTTTGACGTTTTTTGCTGCTTTTTCAAAAGCCGGGACTTCTGTCGTTTGGCAATCTGCGGAGTGCATGATGCAAAGGCAGAACCCAAGAATTAAAATGGTAGATTCTTTAAGCATTCGGATGGGTCTTTGGGCATATTTTCCCAATACGGACTGAATTCATCCGAAGTGGCAATTTTTCGGGATTTGCATACATTTAACCGGTATCTGTATAAATATCTGCATTTCGCTTTTTGAGATCTTTCCGAAGCCTGCAAAAGCCTTTTCAATTTAATCCGGTTAATGAACCGTCATTAAATCTTCGAATCTGAAATTGAATGGCTATTTAAAGAACCAAATCTCCCTTATTTAAGGAATTTACTCGCCTGTACCATATAGCTAACTTTGCGAAGTACAAGATCGGCGCCCTTGGCCCTAACACGCCAATGTTCTTTATAGTCGATCAGCTACAAACCCTCAAAAATATTAAATAGGAATATAGTTTATGAAAGACAGAATCAGGGTCCTCCACATTGAGGGGGATAAATTAATTCGGAATTTATTTAAAAAAATCTGCCCTGACAATTTCAGTATCGATTTCGCGACTACAGGGAAAGATGCATTAAATATGCTGGAGAAGAATTCTTATGGTTACAATCTGGTAATCACTGAAATACAGATGCAATATCGCAATGGCTACGAAATTATGCATGCGATCAGCAAAAACAGTCCTGTAAATATCCCCGTCATCATTACCTCTCATTTAAATTTCTCTCACATCGAGCATAAGTTTAATATTTCACGGGATAACTATTTTAAAAAGCCCTTTTCTATCGGTGAAGTCTTGAACAGGGCCACTTTATTGCTGACAGGAAAAGATCAGACTGTTTTCACCGCATCGCAAAATGTGTATCCGTTGTCTTTAATAACGCCCACGGCGGATCTTTCATCAGACAGCAGATTTTCTGCCTCATTATATCCCGATCCCCTATCCGAAGAATCTTTGCCGGAATTTCAATCGGAACAAATCCATGAGATCCTAAATAGCAGTTTGAAGGAAACCACTTTGGACGGCTATAATACTGTAAACGACATCCCGGAATTCGGTCTGGATATTTCTGAACAAGAAATTAGCCATTCCTTTCAGGAACCGGCGCTACATACAATTTCACAGGACACCCAAAATGAGAGTTCAGAGGCCGCCTGGGTCAAGGTAAGGAAAATCAACTCTTTACAAAGTATAGGCAACGCGTCCAATCATTGGTGGTAAGTTTTACAATTCAAACGATTCATTTCCCTCTGTTTTCATGTACAATATTCAATCTTTATCCAGTTTGATTCAGGCGAGCCATTCCGATCTGTCCAACACAGCCGCATCGCTCATAAACGGACTCAGGATCAAGCATAAACAGCAATGGTATATTTGCGGGAGCCTGGCATTTAATGAAGGCCGGTTTCCATACAAGTTACACAATTCCTCGACAGACGACCTGGAATATCAGGTACTTTTTAAGGCCGCATTGTTATTGTCAATCGGACAAGTGGAACAGCCTGTCTTCCTGACCGTGGGCTTCCCTAACAGTACCTACAAGCTTGTCAAACAAAAAGCCCTCGATTACCTGTCAGGAGAACATCATATCGAATATGACGCTTCTGTTTTTGGCGCGGATGCCACCGATTCAGTTTCGGTAAATATACATCAGGTCGAAGTAGTACCGGAAATAGTGGGATGCGTGATCGCACTCCGTAAAGGGCCTGAAAAGATCGATGGCAAATTTTTCGTCCTGAGCTGCGGATTCGGAACATTTGAATCGGTGCTCAGCACAGAAGAAGGTGTGGTAGAGCAAACCATGACCGGGGCTTATGGCATGCGATATGCGATCAACATTGCGTTGGAACTACTTAAAAAATCCCATCCCGTAGAATTCACCAGCCTCCAGCTATTTGACGATGCCTTTAGAAAAGGGTATGTCATTTTAAACAGGGCAAGGATCGATATCAAGGAAATCCGGAGGCAGGCTATTTCTATTTACTATCAGGAAATAATATCCCCATGTCTGCGCAATGTGATCACCGATCACAATCTGATGCGCACCAACAGGATATATCTGTGCGGAGGAGGCATCAATTATCCCGAGCTGGTCGACTGTTTTGAAAAGGAATTCAAAGATTTCGCTACGCTTACCGTGGCCCATGAACCTGAAAACCTGGCGGCAAAAGGATATGCACTAAATTCCTTGCGCAAAGCAGGCGGGAACCACAAACTGGCCTTGGGGATAGACATTGGCAATGCAAACACCCGTGTGGTAAACTTCCAGGAGTAATCGACAGACCATGGACATTGAAACACGTTTTATTTTTATTATCGAGTGTATCATCGCAGGATCCCTTTTGGGTACATTTTCATGTTACGTTCTGATTATTATTTTAAGACAACAATCTTATAATGACAAAAAGAGACGTGCCCGACTCGAGCAGGTGATCAGTGAAAGCATCATCAGTCACCTGGTAAACGATTCATTAATTGAGAGCGAAGAACCAACTCTATCATGGATTGATTTACCCGGAACTATCAAATTCAACGACAAGAAAAACAGGCAGATACTCATTGATACCATTATCAATTTGCGCTGGGATCTTGCAGGTCTGAACGCGAAAATACTCAGACAACTTTATATCTCGTCGGGCCTCTATCAGGACTCTCTCGCGAAACTTCGCGCTGCGTCCTGGCATGTGATTGTTCAAGGGTTACATGAAATCACCCTGATGGAATATCCAATTACGGACGTCGAGGTGTTGCGTTACAACCTCAGTAATGTGAGCGAGCTGCGTACGGCTGCGCGTTTTGCCTACATGAACCTTAGTAAAAACGAACCATTCAGATTTCTTGACGAAGTCCGCGACCCGTTAACATTGTGGGAGCTCATCGGTTTTTTCCGGATCCTGGACCAATCTGAAAAGTCTTTTAAATCCAACTTCGCTAATTGGATACGCTATTCCCGAAATAAAACCGTCGTAAGCTGTTGTATGAAACTGGCAGCGCACGAAAACCAGACTAATGCAATAGACAGTATTGCCGGCGTACTCGATAGCAACGACCACCAGCTCCGCGCGGAAGCAATTAATGCACTGGGATACTTAAAAGCCGAATCTGTGCAAGAAACACTTCTTAAAATGTACAACAGCCAGCCTATCAGTTGTCAGTGCGAGATATTATTCACGCTCGGCCTATTCGACAACCGGGAGGCATTCGACTTTATACTCGGCGAATTTGAGCACTCCAATCATTTTGAGATCGAAAATCAGTCTGCCAAAATATTGGTTAAACACATGAACAAGAACACACTGGGCGATTTTATGAACAGACTCGCGCCACGCAAGCAAAAGATATTGGATTATCATTTAGGATATAGTCTTCTCATTTAAAGACTTAGCCGATTTTAAAAGAACCCGTTTATGTTCCAGAGTATTATAGATTTCTATCAGGGATTCATTTTTGTATACAGTGCCACGACAGTGGTTGTATATCTCTTTCTCGCTATCTATTCTTACAAGGCAATTAGCAAATACCTGAAAAAAGAGACGGTTTATTATGCTAAGAATGCCCTGTCAAGCCCGCTTTCGCCGGGCATATCGGTAGTCGCGCCGGCATACAATGAAGGTTTGACGATTATTGATAATGTTTCATCCCTGATGCAGCTTAATTATCCGATTTATGAGGTGATCATCGTCAATGATGGGAGTACCGACAATACTTTGGAACTTCTGATTTCCAAGTTTGAGCTTATAGAAGTGAACCTGCCCTATCAGGAAAAAATAAAGACCAAGCCAGTCCGGCGCTTTTTAAAATCAGTGAACAGTGCATACAGCAAGCTCCTGGTCATTGACAAAGAAAACGGAAAAGGAAAAGCAGACGCGTCCAACGCGGGCATCAATGCCTCTCAATACAACTATTTCCTCTGCACCGATGTGGATTCGGTGCTGGACCAGGATACGTTACTGAAGCTTATCCGCCCGATTCTGGATGAAAAAAACGACCGCAAGCCCGACGATATACACGTTCTGCCGGATGTGGGGTACATTCATGCAGAAAGCAAACAACGGAGAGTAATCGCCGTTGGGGCGCCGCTGCGTATGATCAACTCGTCGGATGTGGATAATGGTGTGATCACCCAGTTCCGGCCACCGCGCAAATTGCTGCCGCGGTTCCAGGAGTTAGAATACATCCGGGCTTATCTCCTTTCCAAAATGGCGTGGAGCCGCGTTAACTGCGTCCCCAACGTGTCGGGAGGCCTCGGACTATTCGATAAACAAATTGCCGTAAAAGTAGGAGGCTACGACCCCGAGTCCTTTGCTGAGGACATAGACATCGTGACCCGGATGTCGGTATATATGATCCACAACAATCTGCGCTATGCCATTCGCTATATTCCCGTTTCACTCTGCTGGACAGAAGGACCGCAAACGCTTAAAATTTACAGCAGACAAAGGGTACGATGGGCGCGCGGACTGATCCAGATCATGCTGTTACACCGGCACGTTTTATTTAATCCCAAATACAAACGTCTGGGGCTGGTCGTTTTTCCGTACAACTTCATTTTCGAATTTCTCGCCCCGATATTTGAAGCAGTCGGGCTCCTATTTTATATCTACCTTATTGTTATTGAGGCTATTAACTGGGAAAATACTTTCATTTTACTCGCCTTTCTCTATTTCTTTTCGACGATGATCAGTTCAATTGCTGTGTTGTGGGACCAGTTGACAAACCGTCACTATAAAACCACAAGGGAGGTGATTGGTTTATGCCTCACTGCTTTTGCTGAACCTTTCTTTTATCACCCACTGATTGTTTACTTCAGCCTAAAGGGATATGTAGATTCCTTGCTGAGAAAAAAACTGATCTGGGGGAATATGGAACGGAAGGGCTTCTCCTCTACCAAAGCTAATTAAGTAATTCGTATGAAACTCGTATCAGGAATTGTAAATCTTCTCTTTTTACTCCTCATATCTGCCCACGCCAGTGGACAGACATGGAATTCAGTAAAAGCAGAAAAGCGCTATCAAAGTGCGCTCAAGGATGCGAAAGCCAATAAAAACCAGGCTGCTATTGAACAATTAAAAAATGTCATGGAACTGAATCCCGATCACGTGGATGCGCAGGTACTGCTGACTAAACTCTATAGCAACACAGGGCAATTCGATCTGGTTATCCGCGAAGGAACCAGGGCTTTACGCAAAGCCCCTGGCTACGAGGATGTATACTACTATCTGATAGGGGCTTACCTTAATAAGCAGAACCCCCGTTATGCCCTGGCCTACGCTGAAAATGCCCTGAAACATTTTCCGGGGCACAAAGAATTTTCCATTAAAAAGCTGGGCATTCTCGACCAGCTCAATGCGTACCCAAACGGGGATGACCTGGCCGCGCAGCTCTTAAAAAAGTTCAATGCCGACAAACAGGTCAGACTGGTTGTGTCAGGGCATTACCAGGCAAAAGCAGATTGGTACCTGAAGAAAAACAAAGTGCTGCTGGCAAAAGGAAGTTATGAGAAAGCATTGGAAATCAATCCCGACAATCAGGATGTGATCGATAAAATCGACAAGATGGTCGCCGAGAGCGGCGACTATGACGCCAAAATAATCCGCGTAAACGAAGACCTGGCCCTGAACCCCAAGTCTTATCCGGCACTACAATACAAGCTGGGGCTGCTTCAGGAAATGAAGCGCTATGCAGAAGCCCTCGACGTTTTGAAAACCATCCGCAAATATTACCCGAATGACAGAAAAGCGATACAATTGGACAATACCATCCGGATGGAGGCAGGCGCATTCTATCAAAATACCAGTTCGTACGACATTTATCAGTCTATCCTTTTCCAGAACCCCAACGATAAAGAAGCACTGGAGAAAGTGATCGGCTTAGCGGTGGCAAAAGGAGAAACGGCCCTAGCCCTTTCGTACGTCAATGCGGCATTGAAAAGAGCGCCGGGCAATATGGACTTGCTGATCCGCAAAATGGACCTTGAGTCACAAAGGCACAATTACACGAGTGCGTCCGCTATTGCCGAAACCCTGGTTCCTTCAAAAAACACGCCCACATTTCTTACACAGGCTACAGAAATCATCAACGCCGCCGGCAATTATTACCTGAGCGAGCAGCAGCCGGACAGTGCGCTGCTAAAGTTCAAATTCGTATTGAAAATTGATCGGAAGAATTTGGTTGCTGTCAAAGGAACCGTCAACGCTTACGCGATGCTGAACAATACAGACGCCCTATTGACAGAGCTGGATAACGGATTGGCCCTTTTTCCTGAAAACCGGGAACTGCTCGTCAAAAAAGCTTCCTTTCTGGCCCAGGCTGGCAAATTCAGGCAGGCGGAGAAAATCAGTTCGAAGCTGTACAACCAATATCCTGATGAGAGGCAAATCAGGGAAATGCACATAGAGAACAGCCTCGGCTCTGCCAACGTTTGTATTCAGGACGAAAACTACACCGATGCGAGATCTTATCTTACGCAGGTATTACAGCTGGATCAGGCCAATAAGGACGCCCTCCATTACATGATCAACATTCTTGATCTAACCAAACAATACAGGGAAGCATTGCGGTACATCGAGCAGGGACTTTCGGCCTATACCGACGACAAGGAATTTCTTCTGAAGAAAACTTCGGTTCTCTATAACGCAGAGGCATACCGTGCTTCCGCGCTGATAGCCGAACAGCTCAGGATGCTGTACCCATACAATTCACGGTATAAAACTACAATGACGGATGCCTGGCACGCCGCTGCAAGAAGGTATGAAAAACAAAACAGGATTGATAGCGCTCTGTACTGTTACGACAAAATTCTGGCAGAAAACGCGATGGATTCGACGGCGACCTTACACAAGCTTAACATTTTGATAGCCAATACCCAATATAGTAAGGCGCTCGACCTCGCCAATTCAGCCATCAACAGATTTGAGCAGTCCCAAGCGCTGTTATCCCGGAAAGTGAGCATACTGGAGAACCTCCTCTTATACGACGAAGCCTCGTCGTATGCAGATACGCTCCACAGACTGTATCCCGGTGAGCGCAACAGGCAGCAGGCACTTTTCCTCAAGAGCAAAACCTATCAGGACCAGATCGGGCTCTCGTTGCTACACACAAGTTACAGCGGTACTGAAGGTGGCGATAAACCGACACCTTATAATTTCGCATCCCTGTCTTACCAGCATTTCAATACCCGGGGATCGTATACCGCCAGGCTGTATTTTTCCGGCCGACAGGAAGGAACAGGGATTATGGGCGAAGGAGAAATCAACTACAAACATTCCACAACCCTCTATTCAACTGCATCATTGGGTTTATCCAACCATGTGATCTTCCCTAAGTACCGCGTCTCCTATTCTTTGTTCAAGACATTTGACAACAAAATAGAGGCGGAAGTCGGGACACGCGTGCTTGAAGTTGGCCCCGTGCGGTCATTTGCCCTGCTGGCGTCGGCAGCAAAAATGTTAGGTAATTTCTGGGTCAACGGTCGCATCTATGGCATCAGGGACCAGAGAGATTTCTACACGGCATTGAATATCAGCTCCAGGTATCAGATAAACGATCAGGATTACATCAGCGTCCTGGCCGGGCTGGGGACCTCTCCGGATGATCGCAGTCGTCTGGTATTATACCCAAAGTTGGCTGGGATACTGAGCCGAAGTATCGGTGCAGGATACCAAAAGACATTTAATTATAAGACCACTTTTGGAATCAATGCAACCCTGATCAACCAAAAAATTACAACTCTTTTCAGAAACCAGTATGACATTAATCTGAACGTACGGACAAAATTCTGACAGATTCCCTCCCAAAAAAATGCTAACAAATCTTATCGAAAATATTACCGATCATGAACAACACGATCCTGATCTTAGGTGGTGACGGTTATCTGGGATGGCCATTGACCATGAAAATAGCGATCCGGAATACAGATCAGCGGATTGTTGTTGTCGATAATGAATGGCGCAGGTCAATCGTTGAAAAAATGAGGATGAAACCACTGTTCCCTGTTTCCTCCTTTCAGCAAAGAATTGCTTCTTTTAATAACGCATACGGGCTTAACAATATACATTATCACGTCTTTGATATCAATTCGGCGAGCCTGGACAAGCTCATCGAAACGGAACGCCCGCACACCATTTATCATCTGGCGCAGCAGAGCTCCGCTCCTTACTCCATGAAGGGACTAAGAGAGTCACTGCACACATTGCGTAACAATGAAGAAGGTAATTTGCGCCTTTTGTGGTTAATGAAAACTTTTGTCCCGGATGCGCATCTTATCAAGCTGGGTTCGTTCGGAGCGTATGCAAAGGCGGGGATTGACATTGCCGAGGGTTATTTTTTTCCGGAATTCCGTGGTGTTAAAGCCAGCAGTAAAATGCCATATCCCCGGGAAGCGGACGATATCTATCATATTTCAAAAATCAATGATTCTAATTTTGTGGCTATGGCCACACGTATGTGGGGACTGCGCATTACAGAAATTATGCAGTCTACGGTTTTTGGCGTCTTTACAAGCGAAATGAACCACAACGAGCAGCTTCACACACGCTTCGATTATGACCATATATTTGGAACTGTTGTGAACCGTTTTCTGACACAAGCCGTGAAAGGTTACCCTTTGACCGTCTATGGGTCGGGCCACCAGAGAACGGGCCTCATGGCCCTGGAAGACACAATCGTCTCCATGGCTGACTTTGCCCGCAAAATTCCCGCACCCGGGGAACATCAGGTCATCAACCACGTCACAGAAACAAACTTTTCGATCAACGAGCTTGCCTTAACTATCCAGGAAATTCTGGCAAAACAGGATATCGCTGTTGAAATAGTACACACAGATGACCCCAGAACGGAAACGCACAGCGAGAAACCGGTCTACCAAATTGACACAAGGATAAACCGGGGAATTCACCGCCATAGCGATTTCACCAAAGTGATCCTGGATATGTTCGCGACCATCGAGCGTCACAAAAACAATATATCCGACAAGCTTTTTATACCGACTGTGTACTGGAACAAAAATCCCAATCAAAAAGACCTTCAAAGCACCAAGTCGTACAACTGTCTATACAACTGCGAGGATTTTTGGGAGTCTGTTCGCAGTGATCAGTTTCCACATGAGGAAATCAATCTCAATCCCGGCTCGGTCGGAACAGTCTGTGAAAAGAGTCGGCTGGCGATCCAGCGCGAGCCTGGCAGTGCATCTGCAAGTACTTTTCCGCTTGGCTACTACCGTAAAAGCAGAAACGCTTACCAAAAAATCAGGGAGAGGGCCAGCGAAATTTGGCCTTCTTCGGATTACTCTTTCACGGTGAGCGCCAGCACGTCCCAGTTGATGAATGTGCTGTCTCTCGCACTGATCAGGAAATTCTACACGGTCGCAAAACCACCCTTTAAAATTGTGACCACCCAACACGAACACCTGGGAGGCATTGGTCCATTCGAAACACTGCCCGAATTTGAAGTATATCATCTTCAGGACGCTGTGCTCGCAAACCCTGCGTTACTGGCAAGCGAACTTGCCCGGATACAACCTGTTTTGATTTTTCTTTCGCATGTCCAATTTGATACCGGAATAGTTGCCCCGATCGAGCAGTGGCTCAGTGTTGTGAAAGAGGAAGCTCCCGACTGTAAGATTGTACTGGACGTTGCCCAGTCCCTGGGGTTGCATCCGATCCCATTCGGACAGGCCGACATCATTACCGGAAGTACCCACAAATGGTTATTCGGACCGCAGGGAGGTGGAATAACCTGGATCAAATCCGACTTTGCGAAATGGATTGAGGGTATTTACTGGAATGGGACGGGCCTTCTAGAGCATGAAGGACTAGGACGGTTTACCATACCCGGCGGACAGGATTTTTCGCTTTACGACGCCATTGACGCCAGCTTTCAACTTTACCAGGGTCTGGGGAAAAAACTGGTACTCCATCGCTCCAAATATCTCAGGGATTTCTTTCAGGCGGAATTCGAAAAAATCCTCGTTCAATACTCCATTCCTCATCTTTTTCTAAATGACGACTCCTCGGCGGTAATTGCGGCCGGATTTGTAGATTTCGATCCATATCCGTTGTACAATTATTTAAATACCAATAGCATCTTTGTGAAACTCATCAAAAATGCACATCACCACCACTATCCACATATTCATATCCTGAGAATAGGAATGCCTTATTACGAAACGATCGAGCGGCTCACCTATGTCCTGGAAACAATATGCGACTACCTTCAAATAAAAAATAAAGAACTGCATTATCATTTGGTACACTCAGGAGATCATATGTAAAGGGCCTATAAACACCGCGAATGCCCATCCGCACATGAAACAAGGTTCCAGCAGCAAAGCCGGAAAAATCGCTTTAACGCTCCATTAATCCATGATCCAACATAGATGCAAGTTCCATGTATCTGTGTTTGGTGATCATCGGGCATTCCTTAAAATAGGGAACGGACGATGCTTTAACTTTATAACTCGCAATCTTAAAGATGTAGAAAAACTACCATCAGGAGAAGTCAGATTAAGTAGAAATTCGAATTACAAATTCAAAGAATTAAGGATGTATTTTATTCTACAACATGTAATCTAAAAGTAAAATAATTTCTTATCTCCCAATTAGGTCGTAACAAACCTAACCTTCGATCCAATTATCAGCCAATTGCAATATTTATCATCAAGGGGTTTGTATGGCGCTCAATAACAGCTGAACTCCGGAAATTAAATATAAAACTGCTTTACTTATGCCAATGTTTAAGTAGATATGATCTATTTTGTTTCTTAATAATGTTTTTGAAGCACATACAATGGTCTTATATGATTTGCAATCAAAAATAATGCAAACCAATACTTTTACAGCATCAAGCAAACCGACACAAGTCCTGCTGAAAAAGGCAAACGCCTAGTCAGGCCTTATGACCAGCTATGTCATTTAGTATAAACGGTTAAATGTTTGCGCCGGAATAATATTCCCAGGCGCCTAATTCCGTTTTCTGCTTACCGGTAAATCACACAACCCACTGACTAATAATTTATTAAAAAGCGCAACTCTCTACAAAGATGATTAAAGTACTTATTATTGAAAGTGATTTAAAAAAGCAATATGAATTAAGGACAATGATTGAAGTAACCAGCGGTGAATTTGAAATTTGTGGCGCAGTAGATTCCATTTTGCAGGCCAGGTTATGGTTGACAGAAAATGAGATACCCCATTTATTTATTTGCAGTGTCGAACTATCCGACGGGCTTTCTTTTGAAATCCTACAAGATTTGGCCATCATGCCGCCTACCATCTTCTACTCACTCACAAAGCAATATCTTCTACAGGCCCTTGAATATAATGGCATTGATTTCCTCTTGTGGCCAATAAGAATAGAGAGATTTAAAGTAAGCCTTAAAAAATTCCTGCATCTTGAAAGTTTCATCAAGAAAAATTTAGGATCACAACATATCCACCCGGGCAAGCCACCGATAAGCGAAGGCGCATATAAGAGTTCTCTTATCGTATTTTCCAAGGACAAAATGATACCTGTTGAAGCGCATCAGCTGGCATATATATATTATAATGACTACCAAGTGGTGGTCCACACGAAAAACGAACAGATTTTCGAATTGCGGGACACGCTCAATAATATCCACACGTCGCTCAATCCATCCATGTTTTTTCGGGCTAACAGGCAATTCATTATTAATAGAACTTCAGTAACAAGTATTCAATACTACTATGGAAGAAAACTATTAGTCGGCCTAAGTATTCCAACACCTGAGCCGATAATCGTAAGCAAAGCCAATGCCTCCGATTTTCTAAGATGGGTGGAAGGGACAGGTATGGGGAATAGCAATTCGTATAACATATAAGTCGTTTCAAAAGGCATTTTGTCTGTTTTATCGTAGGACTATTCTATTGTATAATTTTATTTTATTACTTCATATCAGATATTTTTAACAACCTGGTTAAAATCACTCTTTCTAAGCAGCAATTGGTCTTTTACCCTTAGCAATTTATGGAGGTATCTTATGCAGGAAAATGAATGGAATATTGAAGTCATTAACATACCCGACCCACTTTACATATCATATCAAAACTCCCAAAACGTATATTGTTATAGGTTATAAACTTATAAAATATATGCGGGTTCGGCTTTCACATTAACACGCAGCTATTCAAGTCTGGTTTTTCTAACTAAATATCACTCTATTAATTGTAATGAAGATGTTATTAGTTACTAATACCGACCCAGGCCCCCGTGTACCCAAGTGAAGAAAAATTCTTCCGTCAGGGCCAAGACATTAAAATCAAATATTATTACTCAACGTTATTCAAAATGCCCTCACCTCAATTTTCCAGCCCCGCCCGCATTATCCGGGTAGGGCTAATCAAACCCAATAATTTTTACAGGGAAAAACTCAAAAGTATCTTCACTTGCGATCCCCGGTTTTCCGTCGTTTTCTGCACCGATGAACTGAAGGGCGCATATGATAAGCTACTTTTGGAAACCTCCCCTGATGTGATATTATGGAGTATCGACTCTTTCTCAAATGTCAGCACAAAATATGTCAATCACTTAAAAGGGATTTTCCCGGTGAGTAAAATAGTCGTTCTGTCAAGAACAATCGACCCCCACTTTACACAAAGCGTAATGCAGTCCGGGGTAAATGGGCTGCTGCTGACTTTGAGCAATGCGGACTATATCAAAGAGTCTATCCTGGAAGTCCCTTATGGCGGTATTCCAATATCCCCAATGGCAGTTCGCCACCTTTTGTTCAAAAATATACCCTCGACAACGGGCGCATTTACAAATCTCACAAAACGGGAAATTCAGCTAGTTGAAACCCTGAAAAACGGGGTATCAAACAAGGCAGCTGCACAAATGCTTAATATAAAATTTTCAACCGTGAATGAACACCTCAAGAATATCTATAAAAAGCTCAATATCAATGCCAAAAGTGAACTCATTGCGATGACCAAAAACATCAGCATCTCGGCGGGATAAATCTCAATGCAGCGAAACAAACACAGAAAAAATCGTGCAGGCTCAATTCATGGCCAACAGGCCAGGATTCGAAGCAAAGTCCGAAGTTAGTTTTGCTGTCAGATTGATAAGAACTAGCTTGCCGACATGAAAAACTACACCATTCAGAGGTTATATATAGCATTTTTAAGGTCTGTGTTCGGATATCTGACCAGACCTCTCCTTCTGATCCTGATCATTTCTCCCTTCGGGTGCACCTCAAGTGCAAACGATTTCGTCATTTATACAAAGGGAAATATCCCTCCCCGCGTTGTGGTCACCGACCCCACACTTCTGCCCAGTGCCGACCACTTTTGCCGGCTTTTTGCGGCAATGACCGGGGTGACACTCTCCCCCAGCCTGAAAAATATCGTTGCCGATCAATCGGTTATAAAAATTTCCTTTACGCGTTCCAAGGAGGAAATACTGTACAGCGTATCTCAGTCAAAGAATGAAGTTGTCATCGAAGGCTCTACTCCCGGCGGGATTGATATCGCGATTAACCATTTTTTTTCGTCGTTCATCAATCCGGAAGTAGGTACAAACGCTGAGTCTAAGGTTACAGAAATTAAACTCGCCAGAGGTTTCCACCGGACAAAGCATTTTGCTTTTGAATACCGCGAACCGTATTTCCCCACAAATTTCGATCCCGACTTCAGATTGGCAAATCATACGCATACGCTCGAAGATACCTGGGGTTTATGGGGACACAATATTGGAAAAGCCATTCAACCCAGTGATTCAACCATGGCGTTTAGCGATGGGAAAATGAACAGCGAGCAATTTTGCTTCTCAAGTCCCCAGCTTTTTAACGCATTGGTAAAATTCGTCACCCATCAACGGTCTGAAAATCCGAAATCCAGGAAGTTCATGATCATGCCAAATGATAACGACATCGTATGCGAATGCCATCGCTGCCGATCTGCAGGAAATACAAAAAAAAATGCAAGCCCAGCCGTCTTTACATTGATAAACAAGCTGGCATCCGTATTTCCTGAATTGGAATTTTTTAGCACAGCTTATCTTACTACCCAGGCCCGCCCGCCATTTACACTTGCCTCCAATGCGGGAATAATGATAAGTACAATGTCTTTTCCGAAAGGAATTGTTCTGGAACAATCAAAAACAAAAGCCGAAATAGAAAAAATATTCACTGAATGGAAAAATGTTTGCAATAAAATATACTTATGGGATTACGCCGTAAATTTTGACAATTATTTTGATCCATATCCTACGGTTGCCATTATGCAGAAAAACCTTGCTTTTTACAAAAACCTTGGTGCAAAGGGGGTATTTATACAGGGAAGCGAAGATATGTATTCATCATTCTCCGACCTGAAGTGTTTTCTGTATGCCCAATTATTGACTGATATTGAAATAGATACAAAAGAAGCGACCGACCTCTTCTTAAAAAAAAGGTATCCGTTTTCCGCCGTGTCTTTATCAAACTACTATACCGCCATAGAACAACGCGCTCTTCAATCACCCAAATCTCTCGACATCTATGGGGGTATGAGGCAATCAATGAGGAAATACCTGAACGAGGAAGAGTTTGATATCTTCCTCGAAGGTTTGTGGGCTAATTTCAAAAATTCAGGGCCGGAAGAGTCCGAAAAAATGAAACCCTTGTTACTCTCATTAACATGCCTCAAACTGGAATTGATGCGCACAAACGGTATCAGCAAAAACGGTTTCGCAAATATGAACGACAACGTTGTCACATTGAATCCACAGGTGCAAATGCTCATACAGAGACTTGCCAATTTAAAGCGTGATACCGGGATAGAAATTTACAATGAATCGCAATTCACATTATCGAACTATATAAAAAGCTGGAAGGAAGAAATCATAGAAAGGCCTGTTCATAATTTTTTGCATGGAAAACCGGTCAAGTTAACATCCGGGCAGGCCGAAGAAGACTTTGACGTGAGAATGCTAAGCGACGGGGCGATCGGATTTTACGACTATTATAACAACTGGGCAATAATCAGAAATCAAGATTTTACATTAGAAGTAAATGCAGCAGACGTTCAAAATGCTAAAATGTTGGAAATCGGATTTCTGAATGACGAGCGCCATCGGATCACACTACCCGAGCGAGTTGTCGTGACGATTGGCGGCAGGAAATACGAGACTAAAATCGTAAAGGAAGGCGACCCGAAATTGTTTAAATATCACCTCAAGATCCCCATACAAATGATGTCCGATGATAAAGCCATCAAAATTGAAATCAAAAAGGCTGATCCTCAGGGAACAAACAGGTCCATTGCGTGCGATGAAATCGCCTTCAGATAAAAAACGCATGGCAAGTCAAATCCTCAAAAGATTTCTACTCGCAATGGCCCCAATAACCGCGCATCAATTATAACTTATTTACATCTGGCCACAAAAGTTACTACATGATGTGATCAATGATCAGAGTGGAAGAATATGTGTAGATCCGAAGAATATGCCTGCCATCTTTATCGAATTCAAAAATAATCGGCGACCGGCATCAATGATCATTTTCTGCGAAACAAGAAAAAACTTCCCAAAGTTTACGGGACTGAGAAGCGGGCTATTTTTTATATGTAAGCCGAGTAGTTAAAATTGAAAATGATTGAAATCCTCAATTGCCATTCGATATTATTTCCCTTTTATGGAAACGAATAGAAAAATTAATTGATTGCAAAGCAAATCTGAAGTTCAGGAGCAGGTCAACTGGTTTTTCAAATCTATTCATCCAGGTCAGTCACCAGAACGTCCGAATGGAATCCTCTCCGCAGGCAACCATATCCATCACAGTCAAAAACTTATAAATGATTCATTTACATTCGAACACTTATCGAACTTTTAGATAAGAAAATTTCGGCTGAGATCACCAAATATGTATCTTACAACGGTATGTACAATGTAATAAACCAAAACATGAGCAACACGCGTCGTAAATTTATCACCAGTTCAGTAACATTGGCGGCAGGAACCGCAGCTGCGATGGCTTCTTCGGCCCATGTGGGAAAAGCTAAATATCCGTTGGTCCACCACGTCTTTTTCTGGCTTAAAAACCCCAATTCTGTTGCAGACCGCGACAGGATCATTGAAGGGTTGAAAACGTTGAGAAAAATTGAAGCAATTAAAGAACTCCGCATCGGCGTCGTTGCCGACACAGAGAAGCGCGATGTGGTTGATCACAGCTGGGCGGTATCAGAATTGATGTTTTTTGAAAACCTTGCCGACCAGGCGAGCTACCAGACGCATCCGATCCATCAGCAATTCATCAAGGATTGCAGTATGCTATGGGACAAAGTGATTGTTTATGATGCGATCGATGTTTAGTTCATCCGGCGTATCCAGTTGGTCAGTGATGCCAGACGGGTATCACTAACCAACTGCAAGGCCCTCTGCATTGGCACTGGTAATCTGTTTTGATTGAATAGATCTATGACATCCGAGCCGGACAAAAGAGACCCGGCCCGGCTGATGCGCGATCGAATGAGTCCCTAGGATCTGAGTAAGCTATTTGCGTATATATAAAACCGTTCAAAAAAAAGCCTGTCCAATCCTGCGCTTCCTTTCGAATTTAAGGCCGATCGTCTATCTTGGTACAATGGAATCTGTTGTCCTCACCAAAACGCAAGCACGGAAGATCATCCTCGCCGCCGCCGGTCTCGCCCGAAAGGCACAGTTCGGAATGGGAATTGAAGCTGTTTATCAGGTGATTGACCATTTGGGTTTCGTACAGCTGGACACCAATTATGTTGTGGAGCGTGCCCATCACCACGTAATGGCCGCACGCATACCCGACTATCAAACTGAATGGCTGTCCGAACTTTGCGAAGATGGTCGCGTTTTCGAGTACTTCACTTCGGATGCAGGCTATCTTCCCATGCGCGACTTCCGCTTTTCACTGCCTGTTAAAAAAGCTTTTAGAATGCAGCGCGCGCCGCTCACTGCACCCGAAATCAATTTAATGAAGCAGATCATGGACCGTGCGGAACGGGAGGAGGCACTCATGGTTGGTGATTTTGAGAACGATCGGGTGGAAGCCAGTTCCGGCTGGTGGGATTGGAGACCTGCCAAGGTGGCGCTCGAAAGGCTTTATCTCGACGGGCAGCTGATGATCAGCCGCACAAAGGCCTTTCAGAAGGTTTATGGGCTGCCAGTCAACTTAGTGCCCCAGGAAACGGACCTCACCATGCCCACAGCCGAAGAATACGCGCGTTTCGTCATCCACAGGACCCTGGGCGCGCTGGGTATTGCTTATGCCAAGGAAATGGCCTGGCGCGCAAGGTTTGTGAAAGATAACCTGGTCAAAAAGGAACTTGAAAAAATGGCCCGGGCCGGCGAAGTAAAGCCGGTCGTCATCGAAGGCCTGAAAGGCCCGCTCTACATGCTGCCCGATCAGGAAGTTGACATTAAAATCTCCAATGAGGTCTTCATCCTTTCCCCCTTCGATATCCTCAATGTTTTCCGTCACCGCTTAAAAGACTTCTTCCATTTTGATTACCAGATCGAATGTTTCGTCCCGGCTCCAAAACGTCAGTACGGCTATTTTTCATTGCCAATACTGGCGGGAGAAACATTTATCGCAAGGATGGACGCCAAAGCAGATCGTAAACAAAAGGTGCTGATCGTTCATAACCTTCATTTTGAAGCTGTTGCACTGGAACAAGGTATTATTGAAAAGTTTATTCAAGCCTTGAAAGCATTTATCCGGTTCAACCAGTGCCGGGACATTGTGTTTAACAAATCCAATAACGAGGATTACCTGGAAGCCATTGTCCAAAGTTTTTCCTGAGGCGTTCGCATCGCGAAGTACGCTTTGATTGTTCAGGATGCTTCAAGGGAGGGGGAATTTTTCTGTCAAGAGTACTTTCCTGCGCCAGCCAACTGCCCCTGGTAAAATGAAGGGGTGGAATCTAAGTTTCACCCTCCATACTTTCAGCCTGACGCGAATTGATTTTATCGTTTGAAAATCTTTTCAAGTACTCTTTTCCCGTTTTCATTTGCGGGGTTTAGTTCGACCGATTTCTTATACATTTCTACTGCCTCGGCTTTCTGACCATTTTTCAACAGGACTTCGCCGTAACTGTCGTATACATTCCAACTGCCGGGAAATAGATCCACGTTTAACTTAAATACCTTCAGCGCTTTTTGCAGATCACCTTCCCGCAATAAGGCATACCCCCAGGAGTTGAAGTTAGTTTCCGAATGCCGGTAAGCTGCCTCATCCTTACTTCTCATATTAGAAGCGGCTATCGAATAGGCAATGCCTCGTTTCAGCACCTCATAGCCCGTCTTCTGATCAATCGTCTGAACATAAGCGTCCACAATCGCATTAACAACCAACGGAGGATTATCCTCAAAAATAAAATGACCGCATCCGTAAGCCATTATTCCTTTTCGATTAGGTGAGACATTCGCAAACACCTGATGGCACAGTTTCCAGTCGGCTCTGTCTTTTTCGTCGCTGAACGGGGGATTTTCGGAAACAAAATCAGTTACAGGGCTATTTGCGGGAAAAGGCGATTTTCTGACCAATTCAATGTTAGAGCTAAAATCGGTCCCCTGATAGTATGAACCAGGATTAGACTTCCTGACTTTCTCTATTCCCCTATCAATGGATTGCTGGGTGACTTTCAGTCTGTTTTCCTCATAAAAGCAGCTTGTAGTGGCATCAATCAACACAGCTCCCTTTACCTCATTCGGATGTCTGAACGCGTAAAGGGTTGCATACAATCCGCCCTGCGAATGAGCTACCAATATCATGTTGCCAATATACCCCAGCTTTTGCAAGGCCGTTTCTAATCCAAGTATACCATTGAGGATCCCATGCCTGGTCGTATCGATACTACTTTTTCCGAAACCGGCCCGGTCATATGCGATGAGCGTAGTTCCGGTAATGTCTGCAACTGGTTTTAAAATATTTATCCAAACCTTTGCATCGTCACCGCCACCTGCTTCAAAAAGGATCGGCGTGCCGTTTCCTTTCATGATCGTAAAATGAAGTTTGTAAGTACCAACAGGAACAAGTGTATCAATCAGTTGCGATTGGGCTTTGATCGAATTTAAGGCTGACAGGGCCAGGGCCAGATTTAAAAACAGTGCTTTCATTTTTTGTGCGCTAGATGTTCCAGTGAAAAGTTCTTAATTGTCTAAAATGACTGTACCAGTATTTTAATTATTTGATTTACAAATAATTATGTTAAGATCAACATACATCAATGTCCGTTTTTGATATATTGTTTGTTCGCTTTCAGGCAATGCTTTGATCTGGTTTTATGCCGAAAGGAAAGCCCATCGGTTGGATGAAGCCAGGTAGATACTTATCGCTCATTCAACGACCGTGCCCGGTTTGGTTGAATTGTTAATTCAATTGTTTGATTCTTGCAATCCAAAAATCAAACTACTGTCTACCTTTATTCAAACTTAACAAACCCATAAAATGATAGAAACAAGAGGATACGCTGCCCAAAGCCCCGCCGCAGAGTTAGCTCCATGGACTTTTGAGCGCCGGGAAGTGGGACCGCACGACGTTCAGTTTGATATTTTATTTTGCGGCGTATGCCACTCCGATTTGCATCAGGTCCGGAATGAATGGTTTCCGGGGATATTCCCGATGGTCCCGGGCCATGAAATCGTAGGCCGGGTGATCAAAGTCGGAGATCATGTCAAGAAATTTAAAGTGGGAGACCTGGCCGGAACTGGCTGCATGGTCGATTCCTGCCAGGAATGCGAGAATTGTAAAAGAGATCTTGAACAGTATTGTCTGGAAGGCAACACCCAAACTTACAATGGTTTTGAACGTGACGGTAAAACACCGACATACGGCGGCTACTCTAATACGATCGTGGTACGGGAAGAGTTTGTACTGCATGTATCAGAAAAATTAAACCTGGCCGCCGTAGCTCCCCTGCTATGCGCAGGTATCACGACATATTCGCCGCTCAGGCATTGGAAAGTCGGAAAAGGACATAAACTGGCTGTACTGGGTCTTGGTGGATTGGGCCATATGGGCGTGAAGTTCGGCGTTGCGTTCGGTGCAGAGGTGACTGTCTTGAGCACTTCTCCTAAAAAAGAGGAAGATGCCAAAAAGCTGGGTGCGCACCATTTTGTGGTCACCACCGACGAAGCACAAGTGAAAGCCGCCATGGGTACATTCGACTTTATACTGGATACCGTCTCCGCTGAACATGACTTCAACATGTACCTGTCCCTGCTGAGAACAGACGGGGCGCTGATCTGCGTCGGCGTACCGCCGAAGCCCGCAGAAATTGCTGCCTTCAGTCTGCTTGGAGGCCGGAAAAGCATTGCAGGATCTGGCATCGGAGGTATAGCCGAAACCCAGGAAATGCTTGATTTCTGCGCGGAGCACAATATCGTTTCCGACATTGAGCTGATTGACATCAAGGACATTCAAACTGCCTACGGCAGGATGGAAAAAGGTGATGTCCGTTACCGATTTGTGATTGATATGGCCACTTTGTAATGGTCATTTAAAACCTTTCAGAGTCCTGCCCCAACGGGCAGGACTCTGATATATAATGGTAATCATTACCGCACACCAAAGGACACACCGGGAATCTGACCCTCCTGAGGAATTAAGGGATAGTGTGAGCCGCTTTTGGCACAACGTAAGCAGGAGCTTGAAAACGCTATGGGTCCGCTGCTAAGAAACCTTGGGCGCAACAATCAGATGCGGACTTGTGATCCTGGCTTTTATCAAACCGATCATAGCGTTACTGTCCGCTCAGTAGGCCGGTCATTTCATAGCAAATGGCTCGTTGGCTGCGATGGGGCCCATAGCATGGTCCGCAAATTAGGCGGTTTTAAATTCGCTGGTACTGAACCCACATTTACCGTCTATCCGACTCGGGTAGATATGGCAGATCCTGAAAAGCTCAAACCAGGCCGCACCCCGACTCCAGCCGGCATGTATCTCCAATCACAACCTGACTTCATAATGATACGGGATCTTGGCGCCGGGGCCTTTCACAGTTCTGGAAAGCCGGTTACGCGTGAATACGTTCAGGAACCGTTGCGCCGGGTGTCGGACACCAATGTTACGGCTACGCAGACTGACCGGGCAAGGCAGGCCACTGCCTATGGTAATAAACAAACAGCAGCACTCCGATTCCGCCACGACATCCGATAAATAAAAAGATCTTTCAAAAAAATAGCCACTATTATAGACTTTATGTCAACAATACTTGACATAAAGAAATGTTTACATATCTTTGCGTAAAACAAAATCATTAAAAAAGATGGAACAGTATAGAAAAACCGTGAACCAACAAGCTGTGATCTTCGCCCTTATTTACGGGGCCGCCTATCTGCCTGCGACATGGCTGCTCAAACACCACCTTTTCAGCCCGTCTGTATCAATCGTTGTTGCCCTCGTGCCTATCATCGCATTTTCCATTTTCATTTTGAAGCTCATCAAAGCCTTTTCTGTGATGGACGAAGTGAAACAACGGGTTCAATTGGAAGCTGTTGTAATCGGATTCTCATTGACGGCCATGCTGATGATGCTGTTGTTTTTGCTAAGCCTTTGTAATATTTCGAACCCCGGCTGGTTTGGCTATGGGCATCTGGTGGTCTATTGCTGGCTATTTTATTTTATAGGCTGGTTCATTTCGGGAAAAAAGTACGGCGCATGAAAAACACGATAAAGGTTGAACGAGCCAAGAAAAACTGGACACAGGCCGATCTCGCAAAACACATCGGAGTATCACGACAGGGTTTAAATGCGATCGAAACAGGAAAATTTATCCCATCCACGGTGCTCGCCTTGCGGATGGCCAAGGCTTTTGATACGACTGTAGAAGTTTTATTTCAACTGGATGACACAGAAGCATGAGAGGGGGAAGCGCTATGTGAGTCTGCGGATTTCACAATATGATAATACAGGATGACCTGCAAGCGCTTTTACCTTTTGTAACTTTCGGTGTATTTAAAATATGGCAATGAAAAATTTCTTCCTGCTTGCGCTCATTTTGAGTCAGATCCTTAGTTGTAAATCCGAGCATACTTCACCCCAACCATCGCAGGATATGGATGCCCTGTACCAGCAGTTTCATGGCAAATACCGAATCATCAGTTCGGTAACCAGTGAAGCGCTCGATGTAAATCTGGACGGCGAGTCGTCCACCAACCTGTTGTCCGAAATAACAGAGCTGCAGACCGGGACATTAACGAGTCCATACGCCATAATTAACATTGGTAAACCTTCCAACGTAAATCCTGAGCCTTCATTTACCTTTACCCAAGCCTGGCCAGAGCAGTTTTTGCGGATGGGTAAGGGGAAAGTATGGGATGGAATCGAAATAATTCCCTTTGATTCCGCTTATACATTCGCTTATGATATGAAAGTTGTTTCCCGGTGGTTTACGTTTTCAGAAGATCTTAAACAATTGACTGTGTTATCAGACGATTCTGAGGAGCCTTTCTTCAGACAGTCTCTCCCTAAATCAGTCTCGGTACAGCCTGACGGGACCTTAGTAGTGGTTGCAACACGACGGATCTACACAAGTGCTGGCGTTAAGGAGGTAACCATCACAACGACCTACGAGCGCTTTACAATGACTACTTAAAAACACATAGCCATTTGACCCCATCTACGCGCACGTCGATTCATCAGACTTTTCCAGAAAGCGCAAAGACGTATCCTGAAAAGTTCATGAATGCGTTGAACCGGTAGTGCAACAAAAAGAGAGCCTATCCACATACGGACAGGCTCTCTTTTTTTTTGCCGGTCAGCGATCAATGAAGACCGTCGTTGCGTTTAGCTGCCCCGTTTTGATAACCGCCCGTTTTGCCGGTGTGATTTCTCATGTTTTTTGGAGCGGAGCCGCTACCTTTTTTCATGACGGTGTCCGGCTCGGTCAGGTTTTTTTTGCGTTCGGCAATCGCTTCTTTTGAATTCAGAAGCGATTTGGAGTCCTCACTTTCGGAATATTTCCCCACGTCGTTTGCATTCTCGTGTGTAGCGCCGCCCGGCCGCGCACTTGATTTAGTGTCATCGCCTTGCCCACTCGTAACTGAGCTGGACCCGCCGGAAGGTTGGGGACTGTTCTGGCTTTGGTTGTTCTGGTTGGCGGAGGCGGCACCGTGGCTTTGCTTGTCCTGATCACCGGACGCCGTACCGGAAGTTTGCTTCTGGTCGGCAGATTGGGCTGCCTGGCTTCCTTTATTCTGGCCGGCGGGCTGCGCACCCTGACCCTGCTTATTGTGACTGGCAGGCTGCCCGACCGAGCCTGTAGTACTTTGTGAAAAGGAAACCGTTGCCGCGCACAACATGGCAGCAAAGGCAAAAATGATGGACTTTTTCATGATATAAGGTTTTTTTAGTTTGATGAATACTTTCTCTGTTACAGGGCACAGACATTATAAAAGGTATGCCAGGACAGCCCTCCTATTTGGAAATGCAGTTATTAATGCTCCCCACCAAAACTCTGAACCACGCTCGCGTAAGGTATCTTTCGTTCCTGGTAGGGATTGGAAGACAGCGCAGCGGCACAACCAAGGTAAGTGTACGCGCCGTTCAGGATGTTGTTCCGGTGAGACAATGATGACATCCACTGATTGACTACGTGAAGTGCATACGCCCCGTAAGTGAATGGTTGACAGCTGCTATGGTCGTCCGGGTCCAGGAATTCATACTGGCCCGTCCTGCTGTTCCTGTGAACCAATAAGATGTCCTTACTCACTAATGTCTGGTACCGCCCGATATTTTCCGCAACTCTCCGAAACCTTTTAGTACATAAATCAACCCTCTTTTCAGCTGTTTTTTCGAAGGGGCTGTAAGGATTGTTATGCCCGTAAAAGTTCCTGATGATCATTGAATTGGCGTGGCCGAAAGAGGCCCTGTACAAACAGGCGTCGTATTGAAAAACGGGCAGTCCGTTTTCTCTGCGGACCCTGTTCGTTGCCTGGAAGATGGCAGCGTTTAACAGCAATGTGTCCGGCTCAGAAAGGGATATCAATTTTTGAGTGATTGGCAAAGAAAAGAATTGCTCGTCATCCATGTGATAATAAAGCTGCCCGTTGCTGCTCAGTACAGCCCCAAATTCCATACAAAGCAGGAGGATCAGGATGCGGCCCATGACTTCATGATCAACAGAAAGTACTAGATTTTCTTTTTTAAGGTAAAAATAAAAATATTCTGTCTGGCCGCTAGTAACCTGGACAATAAAATGGGGCTGAACCGCTTACGTTCCTTTAAAAAAAGGACCACTGTGAACCGGGTAGTAAGTCCCCGGCCCACAGTGGTCCACATCATCTTCAGATACCAACTACTTCACCAGCGGTATCGCCCAGAAAATACTCGCCTGGATTACACTGTTCTTGAAGTCCGGATTGATCGGCTGACCCGAAAAATCCCCTACTTTTGAAAGCCCAGCTACGTAGCGAGCCCCAACTCCAAGTCCGATAGGCGATTGATATCCAATGCCTACAGCTGCTGCCAGGTCAAGATTCTTAGCAAAATGATTGAAGGTCTGATCAGGAATGTTTGTAGAAGTCCTGAATCCCGCCTGAGGCCCGAATTCAAAATAGAATCCGCCTCCGCTTTTGAATTTAAACATAACAGGAATGGTAACGTAACTGATTTTGAAATCAGATTTAGTATTCCCGTTCTGCACCTTCGCCCCTTGTGTAGAAAAAAGCACCTCAGGCTGCAAAGAAAATACTTTACCAAAACCGTAGTTCAGGATACCACCCAAATGATAACCCACCAATGCATCCGATTCGATGTCCCCGCCGGTATAATTGCTGATGTTCAGGCCAGCTTTCGGGCCTATGCTGAAGGATTGGGCAAAAGCGGATTGAACTGAGAAGAACAATGCGATTGCGAATAATAATTTTTTCATGATTATAAAATTTAAAAACACCCGGCAAATTTGCCTGGCCAGTTACTACACTGAAAAATGTTGTGCCAAACCACTCGGTTACATTTAAACATCTCCTTTTGATACGTCCCAAACGGAACACATCCTGTTCAGAAATGGTCATTTGAACCTAACTGGTGCCCCACGATCATTACCAGCGCATAGGTAATCGAAGGAACCCAAAACCGCATGAATGAAATTGGTGGGAGTGATATTAAATGCAGTATTTTCTAAAACAAATTGGAGACCTGGGACTGATCGATATCCTCTCAGATTTTCTTTTCCCCCGACTCTTTTGAAATACCCGACCAATCAACCCTTCCACCCTTTCAACGCCCTGTTTAAACTCCGAAGCGTAATCCCCAAATACGCCGCCATATCTTCTTTAGACAAGGCGATATTTTGTTTGGATTGGAATAACAGGATCTTTTTTAAACCGTGTTCAACCGAATACAGCTGCTGTGCGGAAGATCGGCTGGAGGTATTTGCGACCCGCTCCGCCATTTCGGCGAGTAAGAGATGATTGAACTCCAGATTTTCAGCCAGGAGTAACTTGAAAAACGGGATACTTAGCGAGTAGGCCTGGACTTCCGTAACGGCTTCGATATGACACAAACATTCCTTGTTCCTGATTACCTCGATTTCCCCGGAAATCTCACCTTCTCCCAGGAATTCGACGATAAAGTCCTTGCCGTTCTCCTCGCTCAGGAAACATTTACTGATCCCCTGCTTGATGATGAAAATCTCCGTGACCGCGCTGCCTTGCGTCAGAAGACGGGTTCCCCTGGGAAACGTTTTCAGGAGGACGCCTTCTTTACCCTCCTGCCTTTTGAAAAGGTCCTCAATGAAAGCTAAAAAAGAAAGATTGGTCCGTAACATATTGCTGGCTTGGGACAAATGTCCTTTTTATGCGTAATTTCTCAGCCGAGTTTTGCGGGATAAAATTAAAGATAACCATGCACAAAAATATCAAGGTCATTGCTTTCGATGCGGATGATACGCTTTGGGTAAACGAACCCTACTTTCAGCAGATCGAGCAGCAATTCTGCATCCTCCTCGCCGACTACCTGCCTGCGCCGGAGGTTTCCAGGGAACTATACCGGACACAGGTCAAAAACCTGCCGATGTATGGGTATGGCATCAAATGTTTCGTGCTCAGCATGATCGAAACGGCAGGTACCATTACCAATCACACCGCCAGCATGAAACTCGCCAACGACATCATTGCGCTCGGTCATGAGCTTCTCGAGAAACCCATTGAAATACTGGAAGGTGTGGAAGACTTGCTCGGGAACCTGCACGGCAGATATATGCTGGTCGTTGCCACAAAAGGCGACCTGCTCGACCAGCAGCGAAAACTGAACAAATCGGGCTTGCAGGAGCATTTTCATCACATCGAGATCATGAGCAACAAGCGCTCAGGTGACTATCGGAAATTACTGAAAAACGTTAAATGCGAGCCAGCAAACTTCCTGATGCTGGGCAATTCTGTGAATTCCGACATCCTTCCCGTACTTGAACTGGACGCTTACGCTGCACACATCCCCTATCACACGACCTGGCTGCATGAGCTACACGAAAAGACACCCGAACACAACAATTTCATTCAGCTCTCCAGTATCAATGAAATTCTGAATTATCTGCATTAATTCTTTGAATTGACCATGGCTTAAAATCGCTATTAATATGACAACGGTATCGCTGGGAAGCAGAGAAGGAAAATGGATCATGGTATCCTCCATACTGGCTTCAGCGATGGCTTTCATCGATGGTACCGCGTTGAATGTGATCCTGCCGGCACTTCAGAAAGACCTGCAGGCAACCGGTAGCGGCCTGTTCTGGATATTGAATTCCTACCTGCTGATGCTGGCCGCACTGATTCTGATCGGCGGCACACTAGGCGATAATCTGGGCCGTAAAAAGGTCTTTATGATCGGCATTGCCCTGTTTATCTGTGGATCCGTGGCTTGCGGATTTGCCCCAAAGGTCGTGTGGCTGGTGATTTTCAGATTGTTTCAGGGCATTGGCGGCGCATTGATGATTCCCGGCAGTCTTTCGCTTATTTCATCTTCAATCAATGAAAAAGAGCGCGGACGGGCGATTGGTACCTGGTCTGCCGCTACGACCGTGGTTACTCTGGGCGGGCCCTTGCTGGGAGGCGCATTGGCTGATGCCGGGCTGTGGCGCTATATCTTTTTTATCAATGTACCTTTTGGGGCGGCAGCACTGCTGGTGTTGTGGTTCAAAGCAAAAGTTACCGAAGAACCGCCATCCGGCCAACCATTGGATTTTATCGGAGCGATTACCATTGCAGTTGCGCTGGCCGCACTTACATTAGGATTTCTGCGCATTCCGGATATTGGGGTTAACCACATTCAAACCTACATTTCGGTGGGCCTCGGCCTCCTTCTGCTGCTCGCCTTTGTTTACATCGAATACCGGAGCAAGCATCCCATGATGCCGCTTCAATTGTTCCGTAACCTGACATTCAGCGGTGCCAACCTGCTTACTTTTTTCCTTTATGCCGGACTTGGGGGCGGAATGCTTTTTCTTTCGCTGAACCTCGTACAGGTGCAGGGGTACAGCCAGCTGCAATCCGGACTGACATTTCTGCCTTTTACGATTTTGATGATCTCGTTGGCGCGGTTTGCTGGAAATTTAGCCGACCAATATGGTCCAAGACTTTTCCTCATCATCGGGCCGGCCACGGCGGGAGCGGGACTGCTCATTCTATCGTTCGTAAGGCAAACTTCTGGCCCGGGCGACTATTGGGGTACATTCTTTCCGGGAGTCCTGGTTTTCGGGTTGGGGATGTCATTCACCGTTGCGCCTCTTACCGCAGCAGTTATGGGCTCGGCCAGCGAGCATTTTTCGGGTACCGCCTCGGGGATCAACAATGCGATGACACGGGTGGCCAATGTGTTTGCCAATGCTATTTTTGGAGCACTGGCCGTGCTGTTCTTTTCGGGAGAATTGACCCATCAAATCCAAAATATGCCCATTGAGCCCACAACAAAAAATATCGTTTTGAAGGAGGCCCGAAATCTGGGAGATGCCCAGGTCCCAGCCCAAATGTCCGCCACCCAAAAGCCGAATATCGAAAAAGCGTACCATCAATCTTTCATCCATGCTTATGCTGTCATCATGCGCATTTCGGCTGCGCTCGCATTGACCGGCGCTTTGATGGCGGTTTTGTTGATAAAAAACCCCGAGCGCAAAAAAAGTTAGCCCCTCTTCGTTATCTCCTGGTTTTTAAAACCTAATAATCAGCAGGTTACAACCTTTTGAGGAAATTTCTTTTCTTAAGTCTGTTCCGCTTCCCAGGCGCCACAAAATCTACTCAAACTAACCGTTCCTGGCATGAAAATCACTTCACTGCTTCTTCCATTATCCCTTTTCCTGCTGTTTTCAGGCTGTAACAATGACCGCCGAAACCTCGTTAATCCCGTTATCGGGGATATCAGCTTCGTAAAAAAATTCGGTTTTAAGCCAGACGAAAAAACCGATGACGATCTCAGGGTCAAGACACATTTACAATATGTTGAGCAACTGCTCCGCCATAAGGACGTCTCATCGCTATCCAGGGAACTCAAATGCAAACGCCACAAACTGCTCGGCTTGCTCCACTCCTACTCCCTCGCGGGCAAATTCCCCAAGAACTACGATTATTTAGGCCAGCGAAAACCATGTTTCATCGATAAAGACAACACCATTTGTGCCGTCGGTTACCTGATCGAACAAACGGCAGGGCGAAAGGCAGCCGACGCCATCAATGCAAATCACAAATATGATACGGTGATGGAAATGGATGATGAAGCTGTGGACCAATGGATTGCCGCGAGCGGGCTTACCAAAGAGGAATGTGCGATGATCCAACCCACTTACGGACCACAGGCGACACAACTCCACAACAATATCAAGCCTGCATATGCGATCAGTTCCGCAGTGCTGACGGGAGCCAACCTGACCTTCAACACCATGAATGTCATCGACTTATCCACAGGAAGCACCAACAAAACAGCTCCTGTCCTGGGACTTTTGGCCGGTGCAGGCCAAATCACAATCGGCGCCATAGGTTTCAGTTCTAAAGAAGATTCAGGGTATTGGAATGATTACAGACCGGGCGCGCAGCGAACATTGTCAATGGTCAACATCGGCATGGGCACCACGACGATGCTGCTCAGCACCTGGAATCTGGCCAGACAAAGGAAAATGCGCAACCAGCGGACATCCTGGAATATTTTCAGCTTCCCCGCCGGCAATAACCGGACGGGGGTTGCGCTGAGTTTTAGCAGGAGGATTTAGTGAAGGTTTGCTTATGTTATCGTGAGTATATCTCGCTTTTTTATACACTCCTGATTGATTAATCAGGCTGTTTGGTTTGTGATATTGAGATGGAGGGGGCTCTTCTCTCGTCCGCGAAGTCGAGTTGGTATAAATCAAAACCTGACCGACCCGCCGATGCTTACTTTGGGAATGATTTTATCACTTGTATTGAAGATCCTTTTTAAAGTGTGTGTCATGACAACGGCATTAAAATCCACAAACATGTGTAATGGTTTATCGTTCTGGCCTTTGGCAAGCAGAAACTTGGTTCCAACGCTGAGAAAGTTGGTAAATCCATTAGATAGCGAATGGGAATATTTAATCATTGGTGCCCGATTCGTCAATGCAATGATATTGTTAAAGTCCGCGTAAAAACTAAGTAAATTCCGGAAGGGGATAACCTGGACCCCATATTTAATATGACCGATTGCAGAAGTGAACTTCGTAGTGTCAGTAGTTCCGTTATCGCTGTCCATCCCGTAAAGATTTTTTCCCAGGTAATTTAAATTTAAATACAGGCAAAACCATTTTGCTTCTGTAACCGAATCTCCGTTCATTTTCCGGAAGTGTTGTTCTAACTTAGGTGGCAGAAAATTCATACTCATCGAGACGCCATATGTACTTGTCTCCGGAAAAAAGACCTTACTATAAGTACTTTGCTTTGCAGATACCCCGGAAGTAAACAATTTTATGTCTCCATAAAACCCCTTCCCGGAATTAAAATTAGTGACCCCGGTTATTTCCACCTTGGGTAAAATAACGTCATTGCCGAGCAGATCGGTAAAAGCAGGAAGTCCGCTAATTTCGTTGATTTGTAAAGTATCAGAGTCCGGAGAAAGTTTTGCCGCTTCTGCGACGACAGCGGCGTCTTCTAAAGGAGTCTTTGAGTTTTTGAACACAGCAGCTAATGTGTCAGCTGATCCTGGAAATGCTTTCAATTTGTTTAAAGCCTTTTGTAACTTCATCTGGTACTCTTTCTCAAAGTAAAGCTGATTAAACTCCTGCATTTGTTGTCCAAAAGTGCTGGCTGCACAAAGAATCAGAATAGAGATAATACATATCTTTTTCATGGTGTATAAGGTTGGTAAGTGTGAAATTCAAAAGTATGTGAACCAAAATGACCTGCAATCGGAAAAATCAGGAGCAATATCGGGGAGGGCTTTCCGATTGCAGGTGGAAAGAAGGATAGTGGAATACAGAAGCATTAAAGCGAATCAGTCAGAATGAGGGCGAGGGCCCCCTACGCTAGTCTAAATTTCTTCAATGGTCCTTAGAAAGCGCATACTTGGAGAGAAAAAGTATTCTCCGCCTTTCATATGTACAAACTGGCCAAATGTAGCCGACCTGAAACTTGGCTTACCCCATTCAACAGGATACAGGGAACCCGCTTGCCCGATAATAGGGTCGGGACCATCCGGCATGCCTTGGTCAAAGCTGGGAAAAGTTGGATTATTGGCCCAGCTTTCCTGAATAAACTGAAACTGATCAACAATGCTTGCTTGATAGCTCATGAAAAGCAAACCTACGCCTCCTTCTGGTTTGTTGTCAATTCTCCCATCATCCGGATCGTCAGTTCTATGACCAAATGGAATACCCCGTCTGGCCATTCTGTGTCGTGCTGATTCGCCTACCGGAAGGTCCGATCTGGGGTTGGTCTTTCTTATATGTGAGTGAAAAGGACATTTTGCCGCGTCCCCTATTGTGTAGTCGAAGTTGTTAAATACAGCCTTATTGACCATTGAGTCTGTCGGGCTTACTTCAACGGGCGTTCCACCTTCAAATCGACCGACCAACATTGCGCCGGCACGTTCTTCGTCTTCTCCTTCCAAGCCGATCTGAAAGGCCAGTGCTTCCTCGGCTTGCTTAAACCCTTTGACGTTTTGTTCCAACTTGCGAAAGACGAAATAACTACCCTTTGCGTTTTCATCGTCGATCAACGGATCCTGAATAAGCACCAGCTGCGGTTCAGCGCGCGGGTCGAACCTGATATCTTCGTCAGACGCGATTTGGTTATCCGCTTTGTACTGCTCCCATTCTTCGTCGAAAAACAACGGCTGCGATATCCCGTCAACATAGCCGAAATGTTCAATACCAGCACCTATATTATTAAAAATTGCATGTCCTTTCTCAACACTGGCAATTTTTGTAAAAAACATGATTGACTTTTGAATTTCAACTACGAGCGCCCTTACCTTATCATCAGACGCGTGGGCCAATAGTAGCATAAAATGCGGCTGTTGAAGTCCTTCTTCCCAAAGCTCCGACGGAGGATCGTTTAGTGGTGCGTTGGCCATACCAAGTTTAAATGCAGAATCCGAGAATTTTTCTACCACTTTGCCTCCAAAAAGATATTTATATCCAGCAGCACTGATGTGGAGACAAGCAAAAACACCACTATCTATCTTTTCTTCTTTCCAACGAATGTTACTTTCAATCTGTTCTGATCCGGACCTAAGAATCGGATTTTCTCCAGATACTAGGCTATGGATCCATGCTTTGACTAAACTTTGCTTACCCTCATCTCCAATGATAAAAAGATTGGCAGTATGATGGCGCCCATGGGATTTGAGAATATTCCCTTGGATCTCATTAAGAAATGGGATCTCTTGATACTGACTTGTGTTCAACATAGTTTGAAAATTTAAAAGTTAGATATTTCACTGATTAGAATGTGATAATTATAAGCATCATTACTTTTTCCTTTTTTTACCAAAAATCACTATTAGTTATCCAATGATTAATCCTTATTAACAAGGATTTTGTATCCTTATATTTAAGGATATTGATATCTGCTCTGAACAACTCTCCGAACCCTCCTGATATGAATAGACTTTTACTATTTGTTATCCTTCATATTCCGCAATCGCAATTTCCAATTTCAAAGATCGATAGTCTGAAATACGAATTAAAAAATCTCCAAATTCAACCGGATTTATCAAATGCCAGTAAGCATCACCTGGTGCTAAAAGAGCTCATGAAAGCTTATTCTGATCGGAATATCGACTCGTCTTTTTATTACAATACCCAGTTAATCAAATTATGTAAAGCACCTGAGTTAATGCATGAGCTGGCATATGCCTATCAATATGCCGGGTACTTATATCAGGTCCGGGGCGATTATCATCAAAGTATCCGGTATTATTTTGACGCGCTCGCTACCGCCGAAAGGCTCGGACAATTCAAACAAGCCGCAGGCGCTCACAGGGGCCTGGCACATGCATACAGCAGCCTGAAAGAGTACGAAAAAGCGGCCGATTACTGTCGTCTTGGCTTGCTTGCTTTGAAAAAAGAGCCGGACGCCTATACCGAACTGGGCATATTAAATGTGCAGGGAGCTATTTTCAGGGAACAGAATCGATTAGCGAATGCTTTGAAGGCAAATAATGCCATGTATTTGCTTGCAAAACAAGAACGGGAATCGTGGTATGAATCCCAGGGACTACACGCGATCGGATGGGTCTATAAGGAAATGGGCGACATTCCCAAAGCGCTTGATCATTATGAAAAAGCGCTTATAATCGCCCGCAAAATTGGCAGCGTGGATCTGGAATGCAGTATACTTCTTAATATCTCAGAAATTTATATTCAGAAAAAAAATTGGCGCAATGCGCTTCAATATTGCAACCAGGCTAAACGAAGCGCCCAAAGAATAAATAACAGCAGCATCCTTGCCGAATCGGAAGAAAAATTATACCGGATTTATAAATCCACAAACCAATTTTCCAGTTCTCTTCGGGCTTATGAAAATTATGTTCTATTAAGGGACAGCCTTGCAAAGGAAAAATCGGACCAGCGTATTGAAACCCTGCGGGCCAAATACGACAATGCAAAAAAAACGGATCTGCTTAATTTGGAAAAAGCAAAGAGCAAGATCCAGGTAAGCGAAAACAAGAGGCTAGCCTTAACCCGAAACGGGTTATTCGCCGGCATATTTTCCGTCCTACTGATTGCGTCTTTTCTTTTCGCAAACAACAGACGGCTTCAGGCTAAGAATGCACAAATTAAAACGCAACACCATCTACTTGAAAATGCGCGGGAGCAATTGGCAGATCTGAATACAACCCTGGAAATAAAAGTCGCAGAACGTACGGAAGAATTATCGTCCGCCAACGCCGAATTGTTAAGAAAAAATGAGGAAATAAAAGAAGCCTTGTTCAAAGGCCAAAAAATCGAAAGGAAGCGGGTAGCCCTTGAACTGCACGATAACCTGAGCAGCCTGCTGAGTGCGGTTAACATGAGCATGCAATCCATCAACCCCAAAAACTTATCCGAATTGGAACAATCAGTTTATAACAATGTGAGGCAGATGGTCCAGAGCGCTTATTCCGAAGTCAGAAATATCTCCCACAACATCGCCCCGGCCGAACTTGAAAATGACGGATTGATATCGACCCTGACCAGCCTGATGAGCAAAATGAACCAAACCAGCGGCCTTCGGCTTTCCATGGCTGTCGACGACCTGAACGAGCGGCTGCCCAGGGAAATCGAGTTCAATTTATACAGCATTATTTTTGAGCTCATCAATAACACCATTCGCCATGCACAGGCAACTTGCATGAATATCAACATACTGAGGACACGATACGGCGTAGAGTTGACAGTTACAGATGACGGTATTGGACTGACAATCGACGAAGGCAGGCGCGGAACCGGTTTGCAGAATATCCACACGCGCCTCGAATCTCTCGGCGGCACATTCGCAACCCTCGTGCCCCAGGAAAAGGGTACCTGGATCCTCATTAAAATCCCCATTGAAATGGTGGATTTCAATGGGGATCGGGCTGTTTAAATCAAATGAAAATGATGATCAGGGTTTTGGAGGGCCTGATGGGTTCATTCCCGCATCATTAGTTGATGCTTCTAGCTCATCCCAGGTACGAATAGATGGATCAATGTATTTGAGGGTCTTCTCTACTCTCGCAAAGCCTTCTTCGACAAACTCCGCTGTAAAAGAAACGTGTTTGAACCTTACAGGTCGGGGCCCATCAATATCTTTCAAGTACAGAAATAGAGGTTCCAGAGGTATTTTATCAGGAAATTCCTCAGGATTGAAATTCTTGTCAACAAAGACAACTTTTAAGGCAGGCTCGCCGGTTACGGGCTCTACTACAAACTCGATTGTAACGCGACTCTGGATGTCAACATACTTTTTAGCCATTAGCTTGGGGGGGTTAGAGTGGAAAAATTGATTTAAATAAGATTGTATTTAATGGCATACTTTACCAAGCCAATGGTGGTTTGCACGCCAAGCTTTTGCATTAAATGTTTTCTGTGGGTTTCAACGGTTGTAGGGCTGATGAATAATTTTTCAGCGATCTGAGTCCCCGAAAATTCCTGCGCTATCAATTTTAAAACATCCAGTTCCCTTTGTGTGATCGCAATCTTGTTTGGCTTGTCAACTTCCGGGATAAATTCGATTCCTTTGTCATTGGCAAGTTGGAAAAGAACCTCATCGCTATAAAACTTATTCCCTTTACTGATCAGCTGAATTGCCTTTTCCAATTCGCTGCGCTCAGCACTTTTTAATACATATCCGTCGGCCCCTGCCCGGATCGCTTCTTTAATTGCTTCCGGCTGATCAGACACGGTAAGCAAACAGATCTTCACATCGGGAAACTGCTCCCGGAGCCGGAGCGTCAATTCAATCCCACCCATCACGGGCATTTGCACATCAGATACCACCAGGTCGATATCCTTTTCAAGTTCCAGCGCCGTCAATATTTGCTTTCCGTTCGTGTGTTTGGAAACTACCTCCACGCCCTCGATGCTTCCTAAAAGCAGCGCGAGGCTATCCAGTAAAATCCGATGGTCTTCGGCTATTAAAATACGCATATGAATTGTTCATGATATATTGGTTTTAATGTTGATGTGGGCTTGGATGTTCACTTGCAAAAAAATGATATGCAAAGATTGCGCAAGTTCCGAGCGCCCGGAATACCGGATTTCAATGATTTTGTATCCTGGAATTTAAGGATATTCAAAAAATTACCCGTCCTGTTCCAAAAAACAAAACTTAAAAAATGACGCTGTTCATCCCTCCTTCTCAATATCCCCAAATCCCAGGATGCCAAATCATCATGATTAAGGATTTACAGCCGAAAAATATACTTACAATTTTGAATGATTAATGAACCTGCTGGTTTCGACGGCTTTTATAATGATTAAATGATTCGCTCTTTCTATTCGCCGACAATAGGAATACCCGGACTTTCTTGACCCGACAATTCACATCTTAATCGCTAAACTGAAATACAAATGAAAGACGACGATTTTAAATTTATCCAGGACAATCTGGATATCACAGAAGGCATTGAAGAATTATTTGTTTTGAGCGGAGGAGGCGCAAGGGGGAAATGGCAATGGGAAGTACTGAAACTCCTGAATCAAAAAGGATATCATCCCAAAATGATCGGCGGAACAAGCGCGGGATGCTTGAATGCATTTGCATTTGCCGCAGGGCTGCATACGGAAACCGACAGCCTGTACGACCTGGTCGGTAAGAGCAATGCAGCCCCGATCACTTCTCCCGGTCTGGCAAAGCTTGTTGACGGAAAAATCGTTAAAAATGATGAAGCCATCAGCGAAATTCTTGGCAAACATATGAATTTTTGGACATTATTTAAGCTGTTGTCCAAACGGAAGCGGAATAAGCTCATATCGGATATTGTCAACGACTTCGCAAGTCACAAATCCCTGATGAGCAACAACCCCTTACTCGAAACGGTCAAAGGATTGCTACGAAAAAAAACCGGGTTCCATATACCGCTGTTTATGAACTTGGTGGATCTGACCACGGGAACCGCCGTAGAGGTATCCAACTCAGATTTTCCCGAGAATGATGTAGAAAATTTAGCAAAAGCAATTGTAGCGTCCACGACGATCCCGGTTGTTTGGGAGCCGATATCGGGTTTCGAAATCATCGGTGACGCCGTGGGCCGCACAGCCAGTTTACAGGATAATAATGAGCATTCCACTAAACCCAACCGATTCACAAATCTCGCCGACGGCGGACTCAGAAACGGAAGTCCCCTGGCGCAAATGTTTGGCAGGATTGGCAAGGGCGGGAATACAAAGAAACAACGTATCTGGGTGATCAATTGCAACCGCGAGAAAATTGACCTGGCTTCCGACCTGAGCAAAATCACACAGATCGCAGGAAGGACCGCATCCATCGCCCTCAATGAAATTTTGATCGGAGACCTTGAATTGACGAGGTACAGAAATGAGGTTGCCAAAAGCGGCGTCACATTCGACAGATCCATTTACGTACCCATCAATGTGATTGAGTATTCGGGCAACGAGGGTGTTTTCAGTTTTACGGAAAGAAGCTTTAATACGCAGAAACAAGAGGCAGCATCGGACGTCAACAGCTTCTTTGCCGCTTTCAAAAACAAGAAGGCAAATGGTGGTTTCGACAAAAAAGATGCCGTCTGAACCTGCCGTGATTTACAGAGCGCTCCTATAACAACACAAAGACATGAAGCAAGAATGTCCAAAATCAGTCATAACGCACAGGCTTGACGTTAATCAAACCAAACAATTGAGGATTGTAGCTGCCTGCATTTACTCGTCGGAACGGGTGATGGTCCGGGAGGGAGAAGCTTATGAAATAAGCTGTGACCGGGACCAGCATTGGAAAGACTCGATCATCCCTTCCCGTCCAACCGGCTTTTTCAACTTTCTCGCCATTCTGGCTGGTATGAGACTAAAAGGCACCAAATGCTTCTGTTTGTGCGGGGCATACAACGAAACCGAAAGGGATATTTTTGAAATCGGATTGTTCAAAAACATAGCGGTCCCCGCAGGTAAGCGGTCCCTGTCTTTCTTCGCAAACGACGCCATTAAACATTACAGCAACAATAAGGGATCCATTGTCATCAAAGTGAAACGGGTCAAATGAATGAGATCACTTGATCCGGCTGACTGCCAAGAACCATGACTTGCCGCCTTCTACAACATTCTACAAAAACCCCTCAATTTCCATGTAGTAGCCTCATTTCCCTTGATTATCCAAAACAAACACCGTACGTTTACAATGCTCAATTCAAAAGAGGTGCGACGCACCGACAATACTTTCTTGTCGGTATTTTTGCACCTTACATCTCTACGTATACCGATGAACGGTGTCGTGGCTACCGTAATTGTTTGAACACAATTGCCTCTTTTGGGTTGAGCACGGAAAGCGCGGCACCGTTTTTTGCTGGGCTAAATCATCAACCATATCACAGCTATGTCCAGCAATGAATCCAAAGAAACATTCTCTCAAAGGGTCGAAGAAATCATCAAGGAGCTGATCGGTACCGGCGTAGACCCGCTCACACTCGAACGCCAGCACGTCGATTTGCTGATTCATTACCTCAATCCTACTAAGGAGAGCGGAGCGGTTTCAGTAGCCCACGCTCAGGAAGTAATTTATAACGGCGAGATTATTACCAGGCTGCTGCGCGGAATTGGAGATTCAAAATCATTGCGATGAATGCATTCATCGACTACTTAAATGCAATTGTGCTTCTGCCGCCAGAAACTCAGTACGAAATCAACGGCATAACTTCGCACCGGCATCTGCCCAAGCATACTTCGCTGCTGTCCAACGGCGAGGTGTGTAAAGAGTTTCATTTTCTGGCAAAAGGAATTGCGAGGGTCTATTACTACAAAGACGGCAAGGACATCACTGCCTGGTTCGCGGCTGAAAACCGAATTGTAAGCGCAATCGATAGCCTGTTTACCGGGCAACCTTCGATGTACAATATTGAATTGCTCGAAGATTCAGAAGTTTTCAGCCTTCATTATGCCAAAATGGAGCCCATTTTTGAAAAACATCCGGTTACTGAAAGGCTGGGCAGAATCCTGATTACCCAAAATTACCTGCTGCTCGACGAGCGCATGAAGCTTTTCGCATTTTGCACCGCAGAAGAACGATACGAGCGCTTGCTGCAACAATTACCCGATGTTTTCCAAAGGGTCAAGCTCGGTCTGATCGCCTCCTATCTCGGCATTACCCAGGAGCATTTGAGCCGGATCAGGGCCGTTTTTCGGAAGACTTCTGATTGACAAAATATAGTATCCCGCACAAAAACGCATAAACCGACAATGAAATCACAAGCAGGTAGACGGCGGCTATCAATGCAAATCCCTTTGCTTCCGGGCTTCCATAGCGAAAAAATTGAATAATTATGACGGCCCAATAAAGGAAAAACAGCCCCGCCATCATACGGGAGACCAGCCGGATATTTTTGTCTCCCGATCTGGAGAAAATGACCGATAGCCTGATAATCAATACGACGAGAAAGATCAGGTAGAGGCTCACGTTGACGAAAATGCCCATCATTTTGAATCTGTTATATCAGCTTTTGACCGATGTGATTGTAGATTCAAATTTGGTTTGGAGAGGATCGGATTCCTTTGATAAATGTCAAAATCCGAAGCCGGACTTACTATTTTGAAATAACCCCTTCCCCATAATACCTTTTCCAATTGAAAAAACCAAGCACGCCAACCAAAACCAAAGTCCCAATTTCCGCCAATCCCCGCGATAGCCAGATCCCGTCCAGACCAAACCAGCGTGGCAGCAAAAAAGCAAAAAAAGCGATCAGGACGCCGCCTTTTGAAATGTTGATCAGGATGGAAATTACTGACTTTCCAATGCTTTGGAAATATGCGCCTAAAATAAAATTGGGCCCGGTGGCCAGGAAAAGCAGAAAGTAAATTTGTAATGCATGTGCCGCCTGTTGCCGGAATGCTGCGGGCTCGTCGCCTGAAAACAGGTTTACCAGAAAATCGGGAATTGCGAAGCCGATACCGGTAACCACAAAACCGAGCACCAGTGTAAAACCAAGCCCGAACCGCAATGTCTCCAAAACCCGGCCCGGCAATTTCGCTCCCATATTGAAGGAAATGATCGTCAGCGACGCGATCATGGCGGAGGTGAACAGCCGGATAAAAATAAAGCTCATGTAATTGATGATCCCAAAAGCCGCGACCGCCGACTGCCCGTACGGCACTACGCTGCGATTAATGATTAGCAAACCGGTCGAAAATGCGATTTCGGAGGCAAAGGACGGCAAACCCAGATTGAGCAATTCGCGCCATTCTTCCAGTTTGAAGGTCAGGCGAAATCCGTCGAGTGTTAAATGTCCCTGCCCTTTACGGATGTGGAAAAACAGGTAAAGTGCGCCGCCGAAAATAGCCAGCGTAGTAGCGATGGAAGCGCCGGTGACGCCGAAAGGGAAGACGATAATGAGCAAAACATCCAGCAGCAAATTGAGTACGACGGCGAGCACGGAGGCATTTCTGGCGGCTTTCGGTGCATTATCATTCGCGACGAAATTGCCCCAGAAAATGCGGATGCAAAAAAATGGAAGACCAAGAAACTGCCAGAAAATATAGTCGGATGTGCTCTGGACGATGGCTGCATTTTCGCTACCTGCCAGGAAGCGGGCGATCGGATTTACAATAAACGGTGTGAGAAGTACCGCTATAAAGCCAAAAGTCAATCCGATCGTCGTGGAAAACCGGAAAACCTGCCGGGCTTTATGATAGTTTCCGGCCCCGATATTTTTGCCGATCAAGATGCCGCCGCCAATCAGGATCGGAAGATTCAGTGCAGTAAAAACCATTAAAACCGAACCGTAAAGTCCGACGGCCGCAATTCCTTCTTTCCCGACCTGCCGGCTCAAAATCAAACCATTCACGACCTGATGAAGCAGGACAGACGCAATGCTGGTGAGTGTAGGAATGTAATACTTAAAAAACAGGGACTTAATCGGGGCGGTACTGAGCGGGTTCGGAGCGTTCATGGGCGCGAATTACCGCAAACATTCTCAAAAGTTTGACATGCTTTTATAGATATTTGTAAAAAATAACCTCAAAATCAGCTCTTCACGCACTACTATATGCAAATTCATCACCTGCCCAATGACATTTTCCCGGACCAGGCCGGACAATCCGACAAGATTATTTTTCACAACTATATTGCGCGGATGGGAACGTTTAAGGGTAAGAGTATCCTGCAAACCAATGCGATCAGCATGGTGATCAGCGGGGAAAAGACCATGCGTTTTGCGGATAAAAATGTCCATATCAAAGATGATGAGTTTCACTTTCTTTCAGCCGGCAATTGCCTTGCCTCCATGGATTTGTCGAAGCAGGAATTTTTCAGGAGCATCCTCATTTTCTTTGACAATCATGTACTGACTAATTTTTTTATCAAATACGCCTCTCTAGCCGACCGCGTGAGGCACGATGGTGCACATACGCCGTATCTGGCATTCAAAAAAGATCCGTTCGTGCTGAATTATATCAATTCGCTTAATCTGCTTTTTGAATCCGTCGGCAGCATTCCGGACGAGATGAAATTATTGAAATTCGAAGAGCTGATGCTGCATTTACTGTTAAATTATCCCAATGAAATTCTCTCATTTCAGACAGGCCGCAGCAAAGATTTTGACGATTTCAGGATCAGGAAAGCGGTGGAGAGCAACATTCAAAACAATGTTACGGTCGATGAGCTTGCGTTTCTTTGCAATACCAGTCTGTCGACATTTAACAGGCGCTTCCTGAAAATTTACGGTACCAGCCCTAGCAAATGGCTTTTACAGCAGCGCATGGAAATCGCAAAAACGCTGCTGCTAAACCATCAGGAGAAACCCAGCGAGGTATATTATAAGGTTGGCTACGAAAATCATTCGAGTTTTTCTCAGTCTTTCAAACAGACATTCGGGATTTCCCCCAGAGAATTTCAAAGCGAAAATCTGACAGTTCAGCCACAGCTTTTGAACGATTAGCCTTAATCGCGGCCCGAACTACCCGGTTAATTTTGTGATACATTTTAACCAGGAAAATCATGAAAAACACGTTGGAGCAAAACAAGGCTGTGGTAGTGCGGTTCAATAAAGAATTTATAGAGGCAGGCAATGCATTGATCTTCAAAGATCTGGTCGCCGATGATCTGGTCAACCATTCTGCTCCGGCAGGCGCAAACGGCCCTGAAAGCATGATTCATTTTCTCCACGGAATGCTGAGGGCCGGTTTTCCTGACATTACGGTAAACATACTCGACCAAATTGCAGAAGGCGATAAAGTTACAACCCGTAAAGAATTTCACGGGACACACACCGGCACTTTTATGGGCGTACCGGCCTCTGGCAAAAAGGTTGTCATCAAAGTGATTGATATTATCCGCCTTCGAGATGGAAAATATGTCGAGCATTGGGGTATGAGTAATCTGGTGGACGTAATGCAGGGGATTGCCGGCTAATCCAGCTGCGATTTCCTTCCGTAATCCGACTTTTGATAGTTTAACATTTCCAACCTGTTCTCCAACAACATTTTTCTCAGCTTACAGATTTCGTGGTACAATTCATCTTTTCTGCTGTCAGATGCACGACAATGCTCTTCTTCCAATTTCGAAATGACCTTTTCCAATCGTCCCACGAACCGATCATGCCTGCCGCTTATTCTGTAATCACGCAGGATATCTTAATCCATATAAGCGAATAGTGACTTACGGCAGGTGAAAGGATGGAGCAAGCACGTTTCCAGGCCGGATCAACAATCAACAGATTAAAAATGGTGATTAATGTAGATGAGACGGTGATTTCAAGATCAAATTTCGCGGAAGGTTTTCCTAGAAGATTTGATCTGGTCATTTACGAATAAAGGACTTTTGCCGCGCCCCTGATTTCGTTCTCGTCCGACGGGTCACTGATCTCGACCCACTTATCGGTTCCTTTTCTTGAGATGATCAGACCTTTATTGTCTGATTTTTTGACTTCCTGATAAATCGCGATGGCCGTGCTGGCGAATGCGGCGATCCCTACAATGATCTCTATCGTCAGAATTGACATGGTGTGTATGGGGGTTTATTGATTTAACAAACATACCAAATTTAAAACGTCCGTCCATACTACAAACACCCCCCAAATTTTAGGGGTATCGGGCTCACTTTCCCTTTTCCTCAAAATTCGCTACATTTAAATCTGACATTTCAGCGGGGATTTCGCCCCGAAATTGACTCAACCATCACATTCATGAAATTAAAACTCCTATTTACTTCCCTGATCTTCACTGCCGCGTGCTCCGAAATGCAGGCGCAATCCTTTAACAATTTTCCGGTCACTACCCAGAAACCGCCTCTTCATGGCAAACATTGGATGGGCATAACAGGAAAACCGCTGGCTGCCACTGCCGGGGCGATGATTTTCAGCAAAGGCGGGAATGCCATTGACGCTTCCTGCGCGATGCTCGCAGCTACTTGTACAATGTGGGACGTATTGAGTTGGGGTGGCGAAACGCAGGCGCTGATCTATAATCCAAAAACAAAAAAGGTAATCGCCATCAATGCAATGGGCGTTGCCCCCACAGGCGCAACCCCAGCGTTTTATAAAAGCAAAGGGATGAAATATCCTCCGGAGTACGGCCCGCTGGCCGCTACAACGCCGGGAACGGCCGGCGGGTTGATGACCATGCTGGCGGAATACGGAACGATGAGTTTGAAAGAAGTGCTGGCTCCGGCCATGCAGATGGCCGAAGGCTACCCGATTGAGGCACAAACTGCAAACTCCATCGAACGCGGCAAGGATGAGATCAAAAAATGGCCGTACTCAACCAAAGTTTTCCTGCCGCACTTAGGGCAGATAAGGGAGGCGCCCGACGCCGGTGAAATCTTTATTCAAAAGGATCTGCTGGCTACTTTGCAAAAACTGGTTGATACCGAACAACAAACATTGAAAAAGGGAAAAACCAGAAAAGAAGCTATTTACGCTGCCTATGACCGGTTTTACAAAGGGGATATTGCCAAAGAAATCGCCCGCGGCACGCAGGAACAGGGCGGATTGATCACCGAGCAGGATCTGGCAAACTGGAAAGTGAAGATCGAGGAGCCGCTGATGACGACCTATAAAGGCATTGATGTGTACAAAATGCAGCAATGGACGCAGGGCCCGGTAATGCTGCAGGCGCTGAACATGCTCGAAAACTTTGACCTGAAAGGAATGGGATATAACTCGTCCCGCTATGTACATACGTTGTACCAGGTCATGAACCTGGCATTCGCAGATCGTGACTTCTATTACGGCGACCCTGCATTTGGGCCCGAAGAACCCATGAAAGGATTGCTTTCGAAAGAATATGCCAAAGAGCGGGTGAAGCTGATCGATCCGGAGAAGAACGACCCGAAGGTCATGCCCGGCGACCCCTACCCTTTTGAAGGCAAAAAGAACCCTTATATCGACCAGATCAAAACCTGGGGGAATTTTCACGCCTTTTCCAATCGCAATGAAAATGGCCCCAGCGAGAAGTTCATGGAGGAATTTACCGCAGGTACCACCTCTGTTGAAGCAGCCGACGAAGAAGGTTGGGTGGTGAGTATTACGCCAAGCGGTGGCTGGGTACCTGCCTGTATTGCAGGAAACACTGGCGTTGGCCTGAGCCAGCGCATGCAGTCGTTTGTTCTGGATGCAAAGGAAAATCCGTTCAACGTGATGGAACCTGGCAAACGTCCCAGGGTTACTCTCACGCCCAGTCTGGCCCTGAAAGACGGAAAGCCATTTCTTTCTTTTGCCAAACAGGCGGGCGACGAACAGGACCAGCTGCTGCTGCAATTCTTCCTGAACATCGTGGAATTTGGAATGACCGTGCAGGAATCCACCGAGGCGCCAAGTTTCAAAACGCTACAGATGTACAGCAGCTTCGGAGAACATGAAAAAATCCCGGGTGGTTTGATTTTAAACCAGGCTATGCCAGACTGGACCCGAAAAGAGCTTGCCCAGAAAGGTTATAAGCTGAGTTACCAGCCCAGGACGAGCGGCCCGATCAATGCGATTTACTTTGATTGGCAGCACAACAGCTTCTGGGGCGGATCCAGTAACCATGGTGAAGATTATGGATTCGGCTGGTAATTCAGAGTTTGTCAAAAACCCTGTCGTTATTGATGGATTGTCTTAATCATTCCATAAGCAGGACGGAAATCAAACTGCTGATAAAAGGACTTTAAATTTTCCCCGGTAAAAAGACCGACCATCGCTTTATCGGGGGCATTTTCGTCCAGCCAGCGCGAGATTTCCCGCATAACGGCCGTTCCTACATTTTTGCCCTGCCAGTCAGGGTGTATCATCACGTCTTTGACATAATAAAAACTAAACCCGTCGCCAAATAGCAAGGCGCAACCAATGGCCTCACTATTCTCTCCGTTTTCAGCAACCACTGCATATTGCATCATGTCCAATTGCTTTTGAAGCACCTCATCTGTGAAAGGAGTTGACCATCCAACAACTTTGAACAAATTCCTGTACTCGGTCGGTGTTGGTCGGCGGCCTATTATCTTAACCGATTCAGGCATGGCTTCGGACTGATCCTCTTTTCCCGAAGTTGGTTCGGCAAAGGTGATGTAATATCCATTCAGGTCTTTGACCACGTACTCGTCAAATCCATACGACTGCCTGGCAAGCGGCATCATGATATGGGCACCCTTTTCCTGATGCGCGGCATAAAGTTGCTGGATATGACTGACCTTCATCCAGATAGATTCACCATGTGATCTGGCAGCGAGTTCCGGATTTCGGGAAAACTGCACAAATGCCCCATGCCAGGAGGCACCACCATGTACCGGCGGATCGCCCCAGGTCCATTGATTCGGAAACCCCAGTACTTCCTGCCAGTACTTTACGGTTTCGACCACGCTGCTGACGTACAGCACAGGTTCCGCGTGGGAAAAAACTGGTTCTATCATCTTCAACGTCCGTTTTTTTATTTAAACCAGCTTTACCCGGTTTTCAAAATTTGTCAGGTCTCGCTTCTAATAACCTGGCAATTTCGGTATGTCCGCGGCGTCTGGCCCAGGCGATTGGCATTGCCCAGGGCTTGTCGGCCGGTAAGTTGGGATTTGCTCCTTTTTCCAAAAGAAATTCCACCATTTCTTTCCGACCGGATTTCGCTGCCCATCCGAGGGGAGTTGAGCAGATCTGGTCATCCACCACATCGATCTCAGCCCCTTTTTCAATAAAAAGCTTCGCACTGACAAGGTCCCCACGCGCCGCAAACTTGTGTAAAGGCCTTATTTCCAGCCAGTTTGAAAAGTTCGGATCCATACCGTGCGCAAAAAGCAACTCAGCAATTTCCAGGCCTTTAATGGAATCCGCGGTACCCTGAACTCCCACTGCGCACGTTTTTGGTAAATCTGGCTTATAGCGAAGCATAAGCCGCACGATGAGTTCATGACCCTGTCCGGCCGCATTCTCCAGTGCCACTACATCATCCGCCAAGGCGGGATTTGCATGAAAAACAGCCGCAATCGTTTGTAGGTCGCCATAATAAGCCATGATCTCAACAGATCGGGCCGCGCCGTAACTGCACAGCAAATCAACCATTGCCTGATCACTTGCACGCAGAGCGGCGCTCAGCGTATCCGCCGAGCTTTCGACGGGAACATTGGGATGGGCGCCATGAGCGAGCAATAATTTCACAACTTCCGTTTGCCCATATACCACCGCCGAAAACAAAGCATGTCCCATCGGCGCAATCCCCTCTTCCGGGAGGTTGGGATCGGCCCCGTTTTCGAGAAGCAGTTTGACGATATGGATATGACCAGCCATCGCCGCATTCTTGATCGGTGCGCCTGCGCCGGGATAATAACCTCCGTACTCAGAAAGGCGGTTTGCCAGAGACGGATCTTCAATTAGCAGTTCCCTCACCCTTGCCTCGTCGCCTTTCAGGCAGGCCATGCACATGTTAATATAAGCGCCCTTGGATTTCAGGTGCAGGTAAATTTCGTTGGGCGTCGAAGTAATTGCTGCCGGAACATCACGCCAGCCGCGGTAATGGTAATCGCCATTTGTCAGCTGGATGGGCCGCGCACCATCCGGACGTTTTTCATCGATATCGGCGCCATTCAAAAGCATCAGGTCGATCATTTCGATATTCCGGGTCATCACTGCCCAATGCATGGGCTTATTTCCCCGGTCGTCCACTGCATGAACATGGCCAGGCTGTGAAACCAACAAATTCCGCACTTCAGTTATATTTCTTTCGCGGATAAGGCGCCCTATCTCTTCTCCGGCCGGAGAGCCCCCTTCTTTCTTCAATACCTTTTCCAAAAGCGACTGCATGTCCGCATATCCGCGGTCCCTGGCAATTTGCAGCAACGTATCGCCTGTCCCCGACTCTACCGGACTGGCACCCTTTTCAAGCAAATATGCGGCTGCCTCTACCTGGTTTTCCTGTACGGCAAAAGAGATCGCGTTCCGGTAGTCGAAAGAGCTGCGGACCAGGGAACTGTCTTTTTCCAAAAGTATCCTGATCGTTGCGAGGTCTCCCTTCCTGGCTGCGATAAACATTTCCCAAACATCGGTCCCAACGCCGGTGGACCAAAGCAAGGTTTCATTTTTCGCCAATCGTTCAGGCTGCTTCATCGTGGTTACAAGTTAGTGTCCGTAGTTAATCGCATTTCAGTCAATATCTTTCTAAAACCTACCTTTTCGTAAGCCGCAATTGCCGGGCTGTTCTCATCATACACATGCAGCCTTACTTCATCCAGACCTCTATTTTTAGCCCATTCCACCAATGACTTGATGATGAGTCTGTTGATCCCCTTGCCACGTTGTTCGGGAACCACGTACATAAAACCCAGGAATGCATACTTCCCGAACTGGTTATAGGGTTTACCTTCCATGATCCTGGCATGTCCGCTGCCTACCAGCTCTCCGTCCAGGACTGCCACCACTACCTCTGCTTCGTCGCTCAAGATCAATTGGGCCAGGTCGTAATATTGAAACTGACCAGGCAATAAGGTTACGTCAAAAGGCCGTTCTGTATGTATAATTCCCTGTTCGAATTTCAGGAGCGTCGAAAGCTCGCCAATAACAGCCGGCCGGATCAAAACATCACTCATCGTTAAAAGCGCTTAGTTGATAACCAAAAATAACGTTATCTATTTTCATTTCTATAACGAATTGGAACACACCGTAAATTCACGATCCGGGCCTGGCTGTTCTGCAAGAGATCGTATATCCTGGCGATCTCTTCTTTGTGCCTGGGGCACTATTCCGTCTGCCAGTTGCGATTCATTACAAAACTGCATTGCCACTGGTACATTTTTAGTAGTGCTTGAGAAGTTACATGAAGTGTTTTTTCTGAAAATCTAACTTTTGAAACTATGAAAAAGGAACATGAAAAACATTCGGTGATTTCACTTAGTGATGAAAGTTTTAAACATTACTTGGTACAACGATATAGCGATAATCCCGAAATAAACCTGGATTCGACTGATAGCTGGGTAGCCCTGTATAACCACGCCAAAAAGGATATGGAGAAAAGCGGGGGACGCCTCACCGGTTTTGAGGTTGTGGATGACGTGCTGGTCCGTCATGAGCGCATCAATTCACAGTGGCCGGTCAATTGGATGTGGGTAATGCAATTCAGCAACGGCTAAACCAACAACATTCAATGGCCTTGCCTGCGCTACTGAAAGAGCCTCCGGACGAGTCCCCCGCCGGCTCTTTTCTTCGCGTCGCCGGATGTGCATGTAATGTGTGCCGAATGTAAATCGGCTCTGTGTGCCATGCCACTTTCCATATATTCTCGGATATCCATCCTGCACTTTTATTGTATGACGGGCCCGCTTCCGGTATACGCTACATTGCGATCGACGATAACCGCAGCTTTACCCTATGCTTTTGAATGAAGTCAGAAAGCGGAACTGAGCCAAAAATACAGACCGCCTCCTATTCGCCTCCGGAAACCATGGAAGATTTGCTGCCTTGGTCCCAAACGCAGATACGCTCCCGGCAACACAACGAAAAGCGAAGGCTATTTACAAACTTTATAGCTGGTCCACTCTGAGGTTTGCCAAAGTTCGTTCTGCGCGGACGGAACCTCGCTTACACAAATGGTTTTAAGACTGTCACAGCCAATGGTCCGGCATATCTCCAGATTTTTACAGGCGCTGAGATCCATAGAGGTGATCGATTTCTGGTAAAAGCAATGGAGAAACACGACATTGGGGTTTTTACTCAAATCCAGCGTTTTGAGGTTTGAGCTGGAAATATCCAGTGATTCCAATGCGGTGTTGACCGAAAGGTCGATCGCAGGGATTTCTGCACTGCTGCATGAAAAGGATTTTAGCTTTTTTAGATTGGTGAGATCCACGGTTGCCAATTTCAACTCTGACAGCCCAAGAACTTCCAGATTCACATTCTTGCTCACATCCACAGCAGCAAGATCCAGTGAAGAAATGTTCAACGATTCCAGCCGGGTGTTGGCCTGGACGTTGATCGATTCAATGCTTTTGTTCTCGCTGTTCCTATTACCCGAACAATCCAGTTTTTTAAGTGAGGCCAAATTGCTGACATCCAAAGAAGTAAGCCAGTTATAGCTGCAATCCAGTTCCTGTAAGGTTTTGTTTTTACTCAGATCGAGCTTTGCTATCCCGTAATTATAGCCGCAGTTCAGGATCTTAAGTTGGGTGTTATGAGAAGGATCCAAGCTCCTAAGTTTATTCCCGGCACATTGCAGCTCAACGAGTTGTGCATTTTGGCTGATATCCAGCGAAGTCAGGAGATTGGAACTGCAGTCGAGGTAAGTGAGGTCAACGCATTTACTTACGCTCAGAAACCGCAGCGTACTGGGGATGCCACCGGCTGCATGGCTGGTATTCACTTTCAGATATTGAAGCTTCACATTACTGCTCAAATCGAGGGAATCGATCGCGGTGACGTAACTGGTGAGCGAGCGGAGGCTTACGAAATATTTAATCCCCCGAAGGCTGGTTATGCCCCTGCCGGTCACATAAAGGCTGTCTACATTTTTAACATCGGCATATCTGACAAGCCCGTCTTTTACTTTGCTTTTGTCAATGCCGGTCTGGATCAGATATTCCTCAAAACCGGCCGCCAAAGGTACCAAGTCATTATCCGAAGGGACGGTTTCGGCGGGCTCCTGCGGACCAGGCTCAATAACCTCTTTTTTCTTATGGCACGCGCTAAAAATCACAGATAAGCCCAGCGCCAGGCCTAACGCGATGTTCCTCAGGTTTGTAAAGCTTTTTTCCTCCATTTAACTAATATCCGGTAAAATCGCCGGTCTTCAAAAACCCTCCCTGGAAATTATTTCAGCTTCAGTCCCGGAACAGCGCCGAGGATCGCTTTAAACTGAGCAGCCTGGTCTGCGGTAAATGCTCGTTTTGGAATGATGTTGGCGCTGCCGTCGGATGTTTTCAGCAGAAAAAATTCATCGGTCTCAATGGCAGAGTGCAGCTTTTCGTAGGTAAGCCTGTTGGTAAAGGTTTCGCCCGTCAGGATATAATAGGTTTTATGGACTGCCAGCCTGAGTGGCTGCACCATGGGGTTATTGGCTTTGATGATGGAAGGGGCCTGGACTTTTGCCGATATCTCTGCCAGGAAATAGCCATATATCGCCAGGGCAATGGTAACATAGTATCCGGAATTCGGGTTGAAATTGCCATTTTTCAAAGTGACCACGGTGACGAAAACCAGGCCACCCAGCAGGACCATGCCCACGATCTTAAATATTTTGGTAATGAGCCGGGTCTTTGCAACGGCAACCAGGCCGCGGTACAATTCTTGGGCACTCAGGGTAAAGGGTATTTCATTCATTAAATCTGGGTTTTTAAGGCTACATAACGGTTTCCGATTTCGCTAAGTTAAGGCTTAGGATTGGTTCTTTTGCCAACAGGCTTTCATGAAAAAATAACCCGGGTGTAATGACAAACCCGCTCTGGTTTGCGATGTATTGTGAGAATTGCCGATATTTAATAAATTTTTCAAGAGAAGTTAAACCTTAATAAGCGTAACATGAAAAAGAAAATGATTTCAAGAGGATTTGTTTTTGCATTGATATGCATGCTGGTGTCCACTGTGACATTCGCTCAGGGTGACAAAGCCAGTCGACCAAGTCCGCCGATGACCGCTTCTGGCAAAGCCGGCGGAGCTACAATCACCATCAATTATTCGAGTCCGTCGGTAAAAGGCCGTAAAATTTTCGGAGACCTGGTCCCATTTGATAAAGTATGGAGAGCTGGCGCCAATGAGGCCACCATTTTCGAAACAGATAAGGCTATTACGGTGGAAGGCAAAAAACTGGCCGCTGGAAAATACAGCTTGTACGCCATTCCGGGCGAAAAAGAATGGTCGTTTATTTTTAACTCGGAAACCGGCCAGTGGGGTATCAAACGCGATGGAAGCACTTCCAAGGACGCAGCCAAAGACGTACTGACTGTGAAGGCAAAACCTGCTAAGAGCGCTTCCAAGAACGAAAAACTCGTGTATGAGGTCACTTCAAAAGGATTTGTACTTCGCTGGGACAATACCGAGGTGCCGGTGGCGATCAAGTAATGAACTAACAAAGTATAGAACGCCCTGCAGATCTGATGATTCGCAGGGCTTTTTTTTATCAGGCAGCGCCCCGCTACTTACATGCGCATTGGCACTTTATTCATAAACCCTTAGGTCAATTTCACGATCGGCTAATGCAATTACGGTTACAAAAAACACATTACTCCCGCAAAGCATCATGCCACTTTGAAAATATTGACATTTTATAGGTATATTTTTATATTTTTATAATTGCTGAATATTACCTTTGGAGCAGGCTGTTTTTAAATCACTTGAAAATAGAGGCTTTACATAATGAAACTGAGTTGCTTGTACAAGCGGCGTCCGGTAGCGAAAAAGCATTCGCCGCCTTGTTTCATGGGTACCGCGACAAAATCTACTCCGTGGCCATGCGCCTGACCCGGTCCACATTTCAATCTGAAGAGGTTGTCCAGGATATTTTTCTAAAACTCTGGGTAAAAAAAGAAACCCTTCCTGAAATCCAGGACTTCGAGGACTACGTGTTTATCATGACGCGTAACCATGTGTTCTCCGCCATGAAAAGGATGGCTCGCCAGCAACAACTGGTAGACGACCTCCAGCTGGAAATGCCCTCCGCCGAAGACAGCACCTACAACCGGATCCTGGACCAGGAAATTGAAGAGATCATCCACCAGGCGGTGGAACTGCTCCCTGCACAGCAGAAACAGATCTATCTGCTCAGTAAAGAACAGGAATTGAAGCGGGACGAAATCGCTAAAATGCTGCGAATTTCCTCTGAAACCGTCAAAACGCATCTCGCCCGTGCCCTCCGCCACATCCGCGCCTACAGCAAACTGAAACTGGATCTCACCATCTCACTACTGCTTTTTTTCTTGATAAATTAATTTTTTAACTTTTTTTAATCTTATTGTCCCCCAAAACATTTTGTCGGAAGTCTTTAGCGTGAAGGTCTGATACAAGTCGGCCGTTACCCTGATAGCACTTATGCATAGCCAACGCCTGGACGATCTGTTTTTTCGGTACTGCGAAAAACGCCTTACCGGAGAAGAACATGATGAACTGATGAGTTTGTTACTGTTGGAAGAAAATCGTCTGCAGATCAACGGGCTGATCGATCAGCTTATCCGCGATGATCATTCCGACTACCGTTTACCGGAGGAAACGGCAGATGATATCCTGACCTCCATCTTCACAGCCACCGCGGCCCAACCCGGGGAGCACGCCGATATTCCCGTGGCCGAACGAGAAGAGGAAACCAGGTTAGCCGTCTGGCCGATTTGGTTGCCAAAGCTTGCAGCGGCTTCGCTGGCTTTGCTATTGCTTTATGGCGGCTATCGCTGGTGGGAAGGAAAAGAACAGCAGCCGGCCCGCGTTGCGGTTTTGCAAAGTGTCTATGGCGAAGACATTGCGGCAGGGGGAAATAAGGCCAGCCTTACATTGGCCAACGGACAAACGCTCGATCTTGCCACGATCACCAGCGAAAGCCTGGAGAGTCAGCCAGGGACCATTATCGACAGGTCCATGGGCGAGGTCAGGTACCAGCAGGGTAAAACAAAAGACCAGGCTATCGGGTACAATACCTTAAAAACACCTTTGGGCGGACAATACAAAGTGGTGCTGCCGGATGGTTCACGTGCCTGGCTCAATGCAGGTTCCAGCCTGAAATATCCGACTGCTTTCGTAGGAACTGCGAGAAACGTGGAAATGACCGGTGAAATCTATTTCGAGATCGAACATAACAAAAAGATGCCCTTCCACGTGCAGGTGGTCGACAGCCATGTCGACAAGAAGGATACCGAAATCATTGTCCTGGGCACGCATTTCAATATCTGCTCATACGACGACGAGCCCACCATACAAACAACGCTGCTCGAAGGGTCTGTGAGGGTTAAAAAAGGCGACGTTGCCAAGATACTCTCCCCTGGCCAGCAAGCCCGGGTCCGTGCCTGCAAAGACGAAGAGGACATTGCGCTCAAAACGGTCGACACAGAAAGTGTGGTAGCCTGGAAAGAAGGACGATTTGAATTTAACGGGACCATCCGTGAAATCATGCGGCAGATCTCCCGATGGTACGATATCGATGTAAACTATGAAGGCAACGTGGAGAAGAAATCTTTTGCAGGGACTATATCCAGGAAAAACAATGTCTCCGAAGTACTGAGAATGCTGGAACTGACCGGCGGCATTCAGTTCAGGATCGACGACCGTAAGATAACCGTAAGAAATACAGACTAAAATGCGCAATCTATCCTAACCCTTAAACCTGAAAACCGTGAATACTTCCTGAAGAAAGTCATTTCCGGATTAATCAAAAAGCCGGATGCGTTGCGACCGCACCCGGCTTCACCTGATTGATCTCTGATCATTGGACAACGAAACATTAACCTTAATCAAGCATACAAAACTATGAAATTTGTATACAAGGGCAAAACCGTCCCATTGGCATCGTATATACTATTGCGTTCCCGGGATTTTCGTTTTGCCGCAGCTAACCGAGTAGACTTTGGCAAAGTACTCCTAACCATGAAATTAACCGCGATAATGATCCTGATTGGCACGCTGCAAGTGTTGGCTGACAACACTTTCGCTCAACAGGTTTCCCTGCGAAAAAAAGATGCGTCCCTGCTGGAAGTACTGAAATCTGTCAGGAAACAAACTGGGTATGTCTTCATTTGCGACCTGGACATGCTCGAAAAAGCCCAGAAGGTAGATATCGACGTGAACAACGCGCCGCTCAGGGAAGTCCTGGATGCCTGCTTTTCCAAACAGCCGCTGACCTATAACATCGTCGACAAAACGATCATTGTCAAAAGAAAGCGGGAAGCACCTCCCAAAAGAAAGGAAGAAACCAGTTTAAAGGAATCCTATCCCTTCACCCCGGACCCGGAAGTGAAACAAAAAATGATGGATTTGATGCTGGAAAAAGTGAAGCCGGAGAACTTCCTCGACATTACCGTCCAAGGAAAAATATCCGACGAGAAGGGCGAACCCCTGGCAGGTGTTAACGTGATCCAGAAAGGCACCCAGCGCGGAACTTCCAGCGATGAAAAGGGGAACTTCAGTATTGAAATCAGCGATCCCGATGCGGTCTTGATATTTTCTTTCGTCGGGTTTGTTTCGCAGGAAACCGTAGTGGGCCGCAGGAGCAACATCGACATTGTTCTTAAAATCGACAATAAAGCGCTTCAGGAAGTGGTCGTCGTCGGTTATGGAACCCAGAAACGTTCGGACCTGACGGGGTCTGTTTCCTCAGTAAAGGCCGAGGATATCAAAAGTTTGCCTGTTCGGAGCGTAAGCGAAGCGTTACAGGGACGCGCAGCCGGGGTGCAGGTAACACGCAACGACGGTTCCCCGGGAGCTTCGTCTGACATTGTCGTCAGGGGCGTGGGATCGATCGGAGGTATGGCGCCGCTCTACATTGTGGACGGCATCAGGATGTCGGCAGGCAATAACTTCAACCTGCAGGACGTGGAGTCCATTGAAATCCTGAAAGATGCAAGCGCAGCAGCTATTTACGGTGCGCAGGCGGCAGGAGGCGTGGTACTGGTCACGACCAAGCGTGGTACGAACCTCGAGAAAATGAACATCAATTTCAATGCTTATTACGGGGTGCGTCAGCCCAGAAACCTGTATAAATTGCTTGATACACCGGATTATGTAAAAGCCAAGTCGGCTTTCGGGGTGGCTACCGGCGGCTGGGGTGACCCCAATACATTACCGAACAATAACTGGGTCGATGATTTGTACCAGAACGGAAGCGACCAGAGCTATTCTCTTTCGCTTTCCGGTGCTACCCCAAAAACCAATTACTATTTATCTGCCAACTACCAGCGCGAGGGCGGCACCATCATCGATAACTATTTTGAAAGGTATGGTATACGGTCCAATGCCGATTTCAAAATCAACAACAGGCTGAAAGTCGGCGAAACCCTTTATGCCTGGCGTACGGGAAACAACCCTGTGCAAACCAGCACCTTCCCTTTCCGGTCAGCTCCATTAGTGCCGGTTTACGATGCCAGTAACCCCGTTGGCGGCTGGGCAAAGACGGGAACATTTTTTACAGGGCCTAACCTGGTAGGAAATGAGCTGATTAACCATGCCAGAAATATCCAGTACGCATTGGAAGGGAATGTTTACGCCGACTGGGAAATTCTGAAAGGGTTAAACCTGCGGGCAACTGTCGGAACCTCGATTTACAGTAGCGCCAATTATAAATTCACAGAGGCCTATGACTTTGGAACGCTGAAAAACGTCAACGCTTTCCTGAGCCGCGACCAGTCCAACTCACGCAACCTGACAGGCAACTTTGTTCTAACCTACAACAAAGTTTTCGGCCCGCACGAATTCAAGGTAATGGCAGGTTATGAGGCCTATCAATCTGATCTGAGCAGTCTGCATGGTGAGGCCCAGGGCTTTCAGGTAATTACCTATAACCTCGGCATGACCACCAATCCGAGTACCTACAAAGCAAGTGGGGGCGAGTTTCCGCAAACGCGGTTATTGTCACAATTCGGACGGGTCAATTACACCTATGCGGGGAAATACCTGTTAACTGCCACAGTGCGCCGCGACGGGTCCGACCGTTTCGGACCGACCAATAAATGGGGGGTATTTCCATCATTTTCATTGGGCTGGAAGGTGAATGAAGAAGCGTTTATACGTGACAACTTCGAGCAGATATCGAACCTGAAAATCAGGGGCAGTTACGGGAAACTGGGAAGTACCAGCAACATCCCGCAATACACCTACCAGGCCTCTTACGGCGGTAGCGGCGGCACCAATATTCTGGGCCTTCCGGACGGAACGCGCTCCAAGGGCTATGCACTGACAGCCCAACTCCCCAATCAGAACATCAAGTGGGAGCAAGTCAACCAGACTGATATCGGTCTGGATCTGGGATTGTTCAGGAACAGCCTCAACCTCACCGCCGACTGGTACAGCCGCCAGACGCAGGATATGATTTACCAGGTTCCCGTGCCGGTATCTGCAGGATTCTACGGTTCGAGTGTTTATACCAATATCGGACAAATGAGCAACAAAGGCATCGAGCTGGCATTGGATTACCGCGGTAAGGTGAAGGATTTCACTTACTCAGTCAGCGCCAACGCTTCTTTCAACCGCAACCTGGTGAAACAGCTGAGCGGGACCAATAATAACCCGATCAACGACGGAGCAGCAGGCGATTACCTCGAAAGCACCGTGGCCCGCACACAGGCAGGACATCCGCTGAGCCAATTCTACGGATATATCGTCGACGGCATATTCCAGTCTGATTCCGAAGTAGGAGCATTGAACCAGAAAGCTCAGGAAGCCGCAGCGGCGGCCGGTCATTCGGCGACCGGCGTTTTTTACCAGGCTGCCGGCACCGGCGCGGGTGACCTCAAATTCAGGGACACCAATGGCGACGGGCGCATTACGATCGACGATAAAACATTCATCGGAAACCCCTGGCCCAAAATGACCTATGGATTTTCTATTAACCTGGGCTGGAAAGGTTTCGACCTCGCGGCGATGTTCCAGGGAATTCAGGGCGTAGATGTGTTTAACGGGAATAAATATTACACCCAGTTCTTTGTAGGCGATTACAATACCACCCGTGATATTTTCAAAACCTCGTTTTTCAACGGCGGCGGCCTGACCGACCAGCCCCGGGTAGGAACCACAGATGCCTCAGGCAACTATGTCCGCGACCCGAATTCCAATTACACCCGGATTTCAAGTTTTGTGGTTGAAAACGGCTCATTCCTGAAACTCCGCAATCTACAAGTCGGTTACAGCCTGCCTTCCTCGTTGCTGAAACAGTGGAAAATGACAGGTTTGCGGATCTATTTCCAGGGACAGAACCTGCTGACGTTCACCAAATACTCAGGTCTTGATCCTGAGATCGTGGGAAGAAACGGCACGACGGCCCGCGGAATCGACACCATTTACTCCTATCCGCGCACGAGGCTTGTATCCATGGGAATCGACCTGAATTTTTAATCCATTTTCTGACCAAACAGCTATCAAGGCTATGAAAATATTAGTTCAAATATCGCTCTTCGTTCTGCTTGCAGGAATATTTTCCTGCAGCGACGATTTTGTAAATGTCGATAACCCCGGGGCACTATCTCCTGCCAATTACCCCAACTCGGTAGCCGACCTGGAACAACTGCTGACGGGTGTTTATGCCACGCAACATGCAAACGGACTTTTTGGCCATACCATGTACGCCAAAAACAGCTGGCTCTGGGACCATACGACCGACCTGAGCTGGCAGGGCACCCCTACCTGGATCCAGATGGGACAAAACAATTCCCAACCCAACGATAGCTTCCTCTACGATACCTGGCGGGAACTATGGCGGGGAGTGCAACGCGCCAACACATTGCTGAACGCCGTGGAAACTTACCGCAAGAAGGCGCCGCAGGATGCCGCATCCATTGACCTCATCAAAGGCCAGGCCCTGTTCCTGAGGGCCTGGTACTATTTCTATCTCGTTTCCTACTGGGGCGAAGGGTTTATTGTAAACGGACAAGGCGGAGATAAGCTTGGCGTGCCCATTATCAGCGAAACGGCTTCCAGCCTGGAAGCTACCCAGGTGTCCCGAGGCACGGTGAAGGAAGGCTGGGACTTTATCGTTGCAGACCTGAAAAATGCAGAAACGCTGCTGAAAGGCACAACCTGGACCGGTGCCTCCGACAAATACAAAGTATCGGGCTGGGCAGTAAAAGGCTTTTTGGGCAAAGTGTATGTGTATCAGGAAGATTGGGCCAATGCAAAAACCTACCTCACCGATGTGGTGACCAACAGCGGCAAATCGCTCGTGACTTTCGATGTTTACAAAAACATGTTCAACGGCATCAACGAATTCACTTCCGAATCGCTTTTTGAAATCAATGTGAACGTGGATATGACGGCACGTGGCGGGGACGACCAGTCTATGGGTTCCAGTATCGGGATGGTGATCGCGCCAACTTTCGTAGGTGACAATGGCGGACAAAGTGCTTCGGCCTGGTCGAACGTATTTCCCCACGCCAAGAACATCGCGCGTTTTGGTTTTAATGAAGGGCATTACTTCAAAGCAGGAACTACCTCGGCCAATATTGCCAATGTGGACCCGGCCTATATCTCGAAATCACTCGCTGCCAGGCAAAATAAAACCGTTGATCCCCGCCTTTGGGTGGCCTGCTACCAACCTTATGTTGACTCCATGGTGGTGAGCGGTAAAAAACGCCCGATCTCGCATTATCTGGATATAACCGAGCTGGATATGGAAGCATGGAGTTTCAGGAAATTTACAAACCCGACAGGCACAGAGGCTGAAATCAATATGTCGAGCGGGGCCAATTTCCCCTGGTTGCGGCTGGCCGACATTTATCTTTTATATGCCGAGACACTTTCACATTCCGGCGATAACACCAACGCTTTGGAATACATTAATAAGGTCAAAAGAAGGGCATACAACTATCCGGTAAACAGCCCGTCGCCGGTGGACTACAAAAGTCTGACCGACGTGACCAAGGCAAGCGATGCGGTTTTGAAAAACGATCCGCTCAAATATGAACGCTGGGCCGAGTTTTTCGCGGAAGGTTCCTGGTGGTTCGACGTATGCCGGTGGAAAATCGGCGACAAGGAAGCTGCATACTATCAACGCATCCGAGGGGGAACGATCCAATGGGATGCGACCGACTATGCGCAGCCGATCCCGATCAACGAGATTACTTCCAATGTCAACATGAGGCAGAACCCGGGGTATTGATTGTCATCCTGGAACTACAAGCAACATCCCACCAAGACATGAATCTTAACCAACCAAAAAGCGCCGTCGAAGGGCGGCGCTTTTTGTACAGGGTCCTTTTGCCCGTTTGCTTCCTTCCAATGGTTGCCTTCGCTTTAATTGGTCAAAAATCTGCCTTATCTGACCAAACGGATGAGGATTGGACAACCTACGGAGGTAACAAAGCAGGCAACAGGTACTCGGCACTTGCGCAGATCCATACAGGTAATGTGACCAAACTGCAGGTCGCATGGCAATATGATGCCGCTAAAAGACCGGAAGGCGCTCCAGCTCCAAGACGCGCCATGGAAATCCAGTGCCAGCCAATCGTTGTGAAAGGCATTCTTTACGGAACCACGCCTACATTGACCCTATTTGCGCTTAAGGCGGATACCGGAGAAGAGCTTTGGAAATTTGACCCTTTTGAAGACGATACTCCCCGGTACCACGCAAGTCGCGGGGTTACGTATTGGGAAAAGGAAAATGACAGACGCATCATCTTCGCGGCGGGAAATCATCTTTTTGCAGTGAATGCTGCCGATGGAAAGCTGGTAGAAAGTTTTGGAACGGGCGGCAAAGTTGATTTACGCGGTGGCTTTTCCGGTTTGCCCGGCAGAGAAAATACGCCGATTTCAGTGGATGCGACCAGTCCGGGGGTTATTTATAAAGATCTGCTGATCATCGGTTCGCGGGTTTCGGAATATGGCGACGCAGCCCCAGGTTATATCCGCGCATTCGACGTTCGGAGCGGCGAATTGAAATGGGTTTTTCATACCATCCCACAACCAGGTGAAAAAGGCTACGAAACCTGGCCAAAAGATGCGTGGAAGAAAATGGGCGGCGCGAATAACTGGGCTGGTATGGTGCTCGATGAGCAAAGAGGCGCCGTTTATTTTGGTACCGGTTCGCCTTCGGTTGATTTCTATGGCGCAGAGCGCGAAGGCCAGAACCTGTATGCAAATTGTGTGATTTCGCTCGATGCGGAAACAGGTAAGCTGAACTGGTATTACCAAACCGTGCACCACGATCTTTGGGACCGGGATATTTCCTGCCAGCCTAACCTGGTGACGGTGAAGCATCATGGCAAGCCTGTGGATGCAGTTGCGCAGGCAACCAAGGACGGATTACTTTTTCTCCTCGACAGAAATACAGGAAAACCGCTCTTTCCGGTGCAGGAACGGCCCACGAAAAGTGCATATACCCTGCCTGGGGAACACCCCTGGCCAACCCAGCCTTACCCTGTCAAACCGGCTCCGTTTGCCCGGCAGGTTTTTACTGAAAATGACATTACCGACATTTCGCCAGAGGCAACTGCTTTTGTAAAAGAGAAATTCGCGTTAAGCCGGTCGGGAAACAAATACCAGACGCCCAGTAAGGAAGGTACCCTCTATCTCGGCATCGGAGGCGGCGCCGAGTGGGGCGGCAATGCAGCCGATCCGGACGGAATCTTGTATCAAAACTCTAACGAAATGGTATGGGACCTCAAAATGATGGATTACAGCGGACAGAAAAATACCTCAGACGGACAAGCTGTTTACATGCGCAACTGTGCCGCATGTCACCGTGCCGACAGGCAGGGTAGCGGCCAGGAATATCCCAGCCTGGTACAGGTAGGCAGCAAGCTCTCCAGGGAGGAGATCCATGCGATCATCAAAAGTGGCCGGGGCAGGATGCCTTCCTTCCAGCATATACCCGACAAGGAACGCCAGGAGCTTGTCCGTTTTCTTTTAAATACAGAAAGCAAACCCGTTGCTGCGGCAGAAAATCACAGCGCCACTGAAGCCCCGGCGGCAATTGTCAAAACGGATTTCCCCTACATTCCGCCCTATATCAACAACGGCTGGACCCGCTTTTTCGATCCCAATGGTTATCCCGCCATCAAACCACCCTGGGGAACGCTCAATGCCATCGACCTCAACACAGGCGAATATCTGTGGCGGGTACCCTTGGGTGAGTTTCCTGAGCTGACCAAAAAGGGGATACCCATTACCGGAACTGAGAATTATGGAGGGCCCATAATCACTGCCGGCGGACTGGTTTTCATTGCTGCTACCAAAGATGAGCGCATCAGGGCTTTCGACCGGAAAACCGGAAAAGTAGTCTGGGAATACCAGCTTCCTGCGGGAGGTTTTGCAACGCCAATCACTTATATGGCAAATGGTAAACAATATGTAGTAATTGCTGCAGGGGGAGCCAAGAACGGGCACAAACCGGGAGGTTTTTATCTTGCATTTGCACTTCCCTGATCATGAAAATACCGCTTAACAACTATTTTTAAAATCCTTAACCCCAAAAATCCGAGTAATGAAAAAAAATACAACCGAAGCTGACCAAAATCGCAGAGATGCCTTGAAAATGCTGGGTGCAGGCTCCGCTGCCGGATTATTGGGCTTGCTGGCAACCCCTTCAAAAGCCGACTCCAGAGAACATTACGCCACCCCGGGCTATGCAAAAGGAATGGCGCCTGTCAAAATCAAAAGCGTAAAAGCAATCGCGACCGCGCCGCAGGGCTCCAACCTGATCGTCGTGAAAGTAGAGACAACCGAACCGGGCCTGTATGGCCTGGGCTGCGCGACTTTCACCCAGCGGGCAATGACAGTCTTAGTAGCGGTCAATACCTATCTGAATGAATTTTGTGCCGGAAAAGATGTCGATAACATCGAGGATATGTGGCAGTCGGCTTATGTAAGCTCTTACTGGCGGAACGGCCCCGTACTGAACAATGCATTGAGCGGACTGGACGAGGCGCTTTGGGATATCAAAGGAAAACGCGCCGGAATGCCTGTTTATCAGTTGCTGGGCGGCAAAGTCAGGTTTGCTATCCCCTGTTACACCCACGCAGGCGGGAAAACTGCCGAAGAAACTGCCGACGATGTGCAGCGGATCATGGAACGAGGCTTCAAGTACATCCGTATCCAGCAGGGTGGGTATGGGGCGGTAGGAAGCACCGAACAGAAACCGGATTTCAAAGCGGCCGGGTTCGGCGGGGAAACGGACGCCTATATGAACGAACGCTCCTATCTCAAATCGGTACCCAGGCTTTTTGAAACCGTGCGTAAAAAGTGTGGCGAGGAAATCGAGCTGCTGCACGACATCCACGAGCGGGTACAGCCGATGGATGCCATCAATATGATCAAAGCATTGGAAGAATACAGGCCGTTTTTCATCGAAGACCCGTTTTCTCCCGAAAATATGGGCTGGTTCAAACAATTGCGGCAGAGCACCACAGTACCCATTGCCATGGGCGAGCTTTTTAACAATATCAATGAATTCAGGGAACCGATGGCACATCAGATGTTCGACTATATCCGCTGCCACGTATCGCAGATCGGCGGCATTTCACCAGCCATGAAAGTAGCCAGGCTGGGCGAGTGGTTTAACGTCAAAACGGCCTGGCACGGCCCTGGTGATGTTTCCCCGGTAGGCCACGCCGCGCATGCGCACATCGATCTGGCGATCTGGAACTTTGGGATCCAGGAGGCTGTCAGCTTTATCGACAAAACGCAGGAGGTTTTCAAGGGCTGCCCGACTATGAAAAACGGCTATATGTCCGTAAACGAAGTCCCGGGGCTGGGTGTGGATATCGACGAAAAGGAGGCTGCCAAATACCCGATCAGTTCCAAGTCCAACTGGCAGGTACGAAGATTTGACGGGACAATTATCAGACCGTGACAATTGTCGTCGCGCTGCGCGCAGTCGAAGGACCAGAAGCTGGCTGAAAAAAGGCATATTGTCGGCCCGGCAGCGTCCTTCGACCGCCGGGCGGAACCACCAGCTCACGCCGACATTTTTTAGATAACACAATGAACAAAACCCGACTACTTTTCTTTAAGATACTGGCTGTTTCGGCGCCTTTGCTCCTGCTGGCGCTGCTGGAAGTCGCTTTGCGGTTGTTCGGGTATGGGCATGATTTAAGTCTTTTTATCAAAGACCCTGCGCGCAAGGGCTATCTGGTGATGAACAAGTATGTGTCTGAAAAGTATTTTTCGACGCAGCAGAATGCTACGATCGGGAATTACGAGCCGTTTTCGGAGAAAAAGCAGCCGGGTGTTTTCAGGATATTTGTCCTGGGCGAATCCACGACCATTGGCTATCCTTATATGCACAATGGCTCCTTTCATCGCTGGCTGCAATACCGGCTGATGCATACTTATCCCGACAAGGATTTTGAAGTGATCAACCTTTCGCTGACTGCCGTCAATTCCTATACTGTGCTGGATTTCGCAAAAGGGATTTTGGATTACAAGCCCGACGTAGTGTTGGTTTACACCGGGCACAATGAATATTATGGCGCATTGGGTGCCGGATCTGCGGGCTTTGGTGGCAGCAGTCCTTTTTTGATCGGAATACTGATACGATTGAGGGAATTTCGATTTTTTCAGCTGATTTCAAACGCAGTTTCCGGCATTACAGAACTGATTTCCGGTGAAAAACCTGATCTCCGCGAAAACCTCATGAAACGGATGGCGGCTGATCAGCGGATCCCCTTTGCGAGCGAAAAATACCATGCGGGAATCGATCAGTTTAAAAATAATATCGATGCGCTTTGCGAGTTACTGAGCTCAAAAAAGATCCCCTTGCTGCTTAGTAACCTCGTCAGCAACGAAAAGGACCTGAAACCGCTGATGAGCCTTGCCGGGGATGGGAAGGTGTCCGCAGATATCCATTTCCAAACGGGTAGCAAGCTTTATCAAACCGGAAATTACGTCGGCGCCAAACAGGAATTTATTAGGGCGAAAGAGCTGGATGTTTTGCGTTTCCGCGCACCTGAAACGATCAATGATATCATCGGAGAAATGGTCAAGAAATATCCGGGAACCGTCCTGATCGATACCAGAAGGTTGTTTGAACAACATTCCCCGCATCACATCCTTGGCTCTGAAACGCTGCTGGAACACGTTCATCCTAACCTGCTGGGTTACGGATTGCTTTCGGAGAGTTTTTACCAGGGATTAAAGGGAAGCAGGCTGATCCCCTCGGGCGGAGCGAAAGAAATGTCTTTTAGGACATTGCAAAAACAAATGCCTGTTACCGCTGTGGACTCACTGAAAGGCGCCTATGAGGTGATGATACTGAAAGAAGGCTGGCCGTTTAATGTGCCCGTGCCGCCAGCGGAAAAACGAAAAAGAACCATTGAAGAAGAATTGGCCGGTGCCCTCGCAGTAAAGCAGATCTCCTGGCGCGAAAGCATGAACAGGCTGCAAAACCACTACGTGGCCGCACACGATACCGCAGGCGTGCTCAAAGTAACCGAGGCATTGGTGCTCGAAAACCCGCTCGACCTGGCCTTGTATGACCGGGCCGGCAAGTTATCCCTGGCATTGAACGAAAATGAAAAAGCGATTACCTATCTGACGGCCGCGTTCCGGAAAGAGAAAAGTTTCGAAAGGGCACGTCAGCTTTTTGTCGCGCTACTGAAAAACGACCGGCCGGTTGAGGCATTAAAATACATCGAGTATGCGGCTGCAAACAATCCTTCCGGATTTAGCCTGAATGAATTATATGCTTTTGTAAAGCAATTGATTGCTGTCAGAGAACGCTTCGCGAAAGACAGCACGGACGTCCGCCTCAGCAACCAGCTGGCCCTGGGCTATCTCAAATTTGCCAACACAGCAGCTGCCGGGAAGTATGTAAAAAGATCTTTGCAACTGGACCCCGGCAATGCTGACGCGCTGAAAATACAGCAACAGGTGCATGCCGTCAGCAGGTAATCAACGGCAGTTCCGCAATGCTTCATGCGCCTCTCTGAGCCTTCTGCGCGCAATAGGTATGTATTTTCCGCTAGTCAGCTGCACATTGTCCGACCACGCAGACCGGATGTGCAGGACGTTGACCGTGTAGGATTTATGAATTCTTACAAAATCTCCTTGCAACATCTCCTGAACAGTTTTGAGGCATTTGGAAACCAGGTACCTGCCTGTTTTGGTGCACACAAACGTGTAATTTCCTTCGCCTTCCAGGTGTGTGATATCGCTGGCCCTCAAAGGCAGCGGCCGCCCCAGGGCCTGAACAACGATAAAGTCTGATTTCTGACCTTGAGCAGGAGGGAATGCTGAAAATGCGAAGGTTGGATGAATGGATGTTTTAATGGTCGTTTTCATGGCAAACAGGTAAATGGATGGGCTGATAGATCAATTGTGACACAAATCTGCCTGATCCAGAGCGCCTTGCCAACCTGCAGGTGCCTGAAATGTCATTTTGGTTCATTGTAACGTGGCTTTCCTGTGTTGAATGGTGTACAGGATGAAGCTGTCATCTGGCCCTGGCTTCCAGCAACCTCACAGGGCCTAGCAGCCCCGAGGGCAGCAAAGGGGAGTCGGGCTTGTAAAAAGGCATCGTTGTGAATGTGAACTTCTGGGTAACGCCCGGCTGGGCATCGCCGATCAGACGGTTCACCCAAAGGTTTGTGACTTTCACCACCACCTCGTTGCTCCCTGACCTCAGCGCCTGTGTGATATCAATTTTAAAGGGGTTTTTCCAGACAGTCCCCACACTTTTGCCATTGACGGCCACTTCGGCGATATTTTTTACATCTCCGAGATCTAGGATGTATGATGCATTTTTGCCCACCGCTGGCAATTCGATGGTATTCTGATAAGTGGCCGTGCCGGAAAAGTATTTGATACCGGGATCCGCATTTTCAGAAAGAGATGCCAGTGTATTGAATGTCGCTTGCTGCGGTGCGCCCCTACCCTCCTGGAAAGTCAGTTTCCAGGCACCCTTTACCTTGGCGACTTCGGTTTCGCTCATAGCCGGTTTTGTAAAAGCAGCAACAGTTGCTTTGCCCTCAAAAACAACAAAATATGCCCCCCAGGACTCAAATTTCAAAGGCACAATGGTGCGCCCGTCCTTGATCTGGTACGATACCTTCTCCGTTTTGCCCGTTTCGGGATTCCATAATTGCGGTACTTTCCCGGTCACGCGGAAGCTTACAACCGCTTCGTTGGGGTTCTCGCTACGGTTATCCAGCCAATACAGGTCGGCATCGGCCGTCTGACGGTGAACAAAGAGAATCTTTGCTTTTGCACCCGAAATATCTACATCTTTTTTGATGCCCATTTCACTCAGTACGGTTTCCAATGGTTTTGAAGAAACATTGGGATTACCCCATATCCGGTTAACCAATGCGGTAAATTCGGCGGCATCGTCGGTGAGGCTCGGCGTCCTTTCAGGTTTTGTCCCGGCCACCCTCATGCCCGATTTTACCAATTCGCCAAGCTTTTTCAATACGGGCAGCGTCATGTTTTTAGCCGTTGAATCCAATACCATCAAACGGTACGATTGCCCGCTCGGTGTAACGATTTTGCTGTCCTTGATGGTTATAGCGCCCTTCAGGACGGTGGCATTGGCAAAGTCGTACTCGTATCCCGCCGGGACATCGGGCAGTTTCCGGGCGAATACCTGGGTAATGTTATTGTTTTCTCCATAGTAGTACAAGACGTCGACCACCGGCTTGCCCTGCTGCAAAAGGAAGCAGCTCCTGCTCAGGTAATCCGTCCAGACTTTCGCCTGTTCGGCCCAGGTTTCCTGCCTGGTAAAATATTGCCCGAACGGCCCGAGCGAGAAGCCCGGCTTTTTGTCGTCCAATGGCTGATGAACTGAGGTATGTATGACAAAACGGTTCAGACCCGAGGCCATTTCAAGGTCCGCGGTACGTTTCAGCTTCTCCGGATGCCAGCTGAACGCATTGCCTATCGAGGTCATGGATTCGGCGGCAACCAGATTTTGTCCGTAAATGTGCGCCACAGAAGCGGCTTCCCTTATGTCTGCCTCGCTCCTGACTTCTTCGTCTGCACCCCCTGCGAGGCTGCCGGGCGTCCACATGGCGGACATCGGTATATCGGCTCGGCGTTTCACGTCCATTCCGTCGGCGAGAAAAATCCGCCCGTTTTCGTGCGACTCGGTATACCGTTTCATGCCGCGTGCGTGCAGTGCATCGCCGATCACTTCATAGTGGTTTTCGACGATCAGCTCGCCAATGGTTTTACGGTAATCCCACAGAAATTTTTCGCTGGCTTCCCCGCTCTGCACCACCCTGCCGGTCAGTACCGGCAGCCACGGCAGGAGGTCGTATCCCCGGCGCTTTTTGAATTCTTCGGGCATTGCCAAGGTCCAGGTCATGTGTCCCGCTTCGTAGCTATCCAGAACCATATTACTCAACCCCTCTGCGCCCATTTGCCCGCCGGTAGCATCCTTGTACATGTCCAGGTAGGTTTCAATGTATTTACTCACGGCAGCCTGGTCAAGCTTATCCACTTCCAGCCCGGTAGCTTCCGGGGAAGCCGGGTGATTCTGCCGTCCGGTGAGGGAGTAGCCCAGGCGGAGCACCACCCAGTTGCCCGCCGGGGCTGCCCAGCTGAGCGTACCGTCTGCATTCATCTTCGAGGTAAGGTCGATCACATCCTGTATTGGAATGGCGTCAGCGTCTTTCCTGATCAGGGTATGTGTATTTTCTTTCCAGGGACTAAAGCCGGCCTTTTCTTCAAACAAATCCACTCTATCGGTGTTATAGAGCACAATCTCGGCCACCTGAACTCCATCCGGCTTGGGCGTGCCCTGACGGCCCCCGAACATTTCGGCGAAGGGGTTGCCCTGGGGCGCGAGCGTTTTGAATGCAAACCGGAAATACTTCGCCGTGGTGGGTACTATGCTCATCGTCTTCTGAGGTACGGTGCTGCCTTGGATGGTCACTACATCCCGGAAATTCACCCCGTCGTCGCTGACTTTCAACACCCTGTTATTGGGCGAACCTGTGAATTCCGCCAACGCCCCGCCGCTGCTCGCTCCTACAATTGTAAAAGCTTTCACCGTTTGAGGGCTCTCGAATTCATACTGCACCCACATATCCTGCCCGATTTCCGCCGGCGGCAGCAAAGTCGATTTCGCAAGGTCACCGTCCGTCAGGTCGGCCAGACTGAATGTGCCGCCGCTGGATGTGATCTTTGGATTAAGGGCAGTGAACGATTTCTCGTTTGCTGGCAAGCGGTAGGCAATCACTTTTGCATCGGCATAATAAGTGGGAAGCGGCCCGGCAGGGCCTCCCAGCGTACTTGCACCCATGGGTATGTTCTGGAAGGCGCCTGTGGTGTTGGAAGGCTGCGGAAGTTTTCCCGGGAACGCCTGGCCACCCGTTACGTACGTTTCTGTCCAGACATATTTTTTCATAGCATCACTTGCAGGGACCCAGGGCCCGCCCGTCACGCTCCAGCCGGGAGACGCCGCAATGGTCATTTCCAAATGAAATTTTTTCGCAAGATCGGTGGTATACTTAAAGGCGTCTTTCCATTCCGGTGTCATGAATACCAGCTTCCTGGCAGTTATCTGCGGCGTAAAAAGGCTCGCATCGAAGTTCTGAAAACCTCCGATCCCCACGCGGTCCATCCATTCCAGGTCTTTGGCAATCCCTTCTTTGGTAATATTCCCGTTCATCCAGTGCCACCACACGCGGGGCCTGGCTGCATGAGGCGGTGTTTGAAAACCCGTCTGAAGTGCGGAAGGCTGCGCCAGGGCAAGCACGGGCAGCATCAGTGCCAGCATAAAAATTGTCTTCATTTTGAAATCGGCTTTTCCGGTGAAACGAAACCATTACAGATCCATTTACTGTCTGACCACACAGAGAATAAATATTTTTCTATTAATAATTTGTATAGTACTAGTTAGCCAAATTTCCGCCTTGATCGGCAAAATCAGAAGTAATTATTTTGCAGGGCTTTTAGAGGGAAAATCCTCACGCCGGTTCCTGCCTTTATTTTTTCAGGCTTTTCAGATATGCCATGGTCTGCGGCACCTGCACCGCGTAGCTGGGACTCTCATCCTCGATGTAATAGTGCTCGATCGCAGACTTCTGGGCAGCTTTCAGGATCGCAGGGATGTCCAGCTGGCCAGTCCCCAATGCAACGTCATTGGTAACCGGGGTACCTCCCGATAAATTTCCTTCTACACCCTTGCGCAGGTCTTTCATGTGCATCAGCTTGAAACGCCTGGGATATTTTTTGAGCAGACCTGCGGGATCTCCGCCAGGGAAAAATGCCCACAGCACATCCAGTTCGAAGTTAACATAAGTCGGGTCTGTCTTCTGGATGATGTAATCCATCAGCGTGCCGTCCTCATATTTTTCAAATTCGTAACCGTGGTTGTGGTAACAAAAACTCAGACAGAATTCGTCTTTCAGCTTTTTCCCGATCGCATTGAAATCGGCAATGGTTTTGTCTGCCATCTCGACGGTGAAAGGCCCTTTATGAGGTACCCAGGCCACACGCACAAACTTGGCGCCCAACGTTTTGGCATTTTGGCCAACTTCTTGTGTTTTGTTCAACGCGTCATCGTAGCTCACTCCGAAGGACGAACAAAGTATCCCGCGCTCGTCCAGCATTTTCCTGAGGTCGGCTGCGGTGTTCCCAAATAGGCTGGAAAACTCCATATCCTTAATCCCCAGCATTTTAAGCGTGTCCAATGTAGCTGCAGTATTTTTGGAAAGACTGGCACGGTAAGTGTAGGAAACCATCCCAGGCGTTTGCGGGAAAAGCTGTTTTCCTTTTTGCGCGAAGGACACTTGGCTGATCAATACCATGACGAGTGCCGACAGCAGGCTTTTGATGTTCATTTTTTTAAAGGTTTGTGCATGCATTTTTACATACGCATATCACCATGACGAAAGACCAGGCGCCTCACCCTGCCCGGCTTTTACGATTTCAGTTTTTCGGTAAAAAAATCGATCGTGCGCTTCCATGCCAATTCCGCAGCAGGCTTGTCGTAGCGGGGTGTCGTGTCATTGTGAAACCCATGGTTCACGTCCGGATATATATAGGCCGTGTATTCCTTGTGGTTCTCTTTCAAGGCCTTTTCGTAAGCCGGCCAGCCCTCGTTCACGCGGGTATCCAGACCGGCGTAGTGCAGGAGAAGCGGAGCTTTTATTTTCGGGACATCTTCGGTTGCGGGCTGTCCCCCATAAAAAGGCACCGAAGCTGCCAGCTCGGGAATCCTGACAGCCATCATATTTGCGATCCCTCCGCCAAAGCAAAAACCCACGACGCCTATTTTTCCGTTACAGTCTGGATGGTTTTTCAAATATTCAAAGGCGGCGATAAAATCCTCTGACATTTCATTGCGGTCGCGCTTGCTCTGAAGTTCCCTTCCCTTATCATCATTGCCGGGATAACCGCCCAATGGTGTCAGGGCATCCGGTGCGATTGAGATAAATCCCGCCAGGGCCGCCCTTCTGGCCACATCCTCGATGTGCGGGTTCAGGCCGCGGTTTTCATGCACCACCACAATTCCACCCAGCTTGCCAGCCGCTCCTTCCGGTTTAGACAATAACGCTTTGATCGTTTTACCGCCCTTCGGGGAATCATAGTTGATGTAGTCGGATTTTAACCTGGGATCATTGGCCAGTACCTGAATAGCACCTTGATAATCAGGCATTAAAAAGCTCATCAACGACGCGACGGTCACGCCGCCCACGGCATATGCCGACAAGCTCTGCATGAAATTCCGTCTGTCGATCCGGTCGTGCGCATAGTCGTCGTAAAGGTCAAAAACTTCCTGTTTAATGTCTTCTTTTCTGATCTGGCTCATGTATTTGCTAGTTTAGATGTTGATTTTGATGTTTTAAATGAAAGACCTTTTAACCTGCATCATACTCTGGCGGCAGCTTATCCTGCGGCCCCGTTCCTTGGCCTGATACCAGTGCGCAGACAGAAGATCCATTCCAAAGCTCCAACTACAAATCCAGCTGTACATGGTGGATTGTTTGAAAGGCTCTTCTGAGGACTTCCTTGATCACTTCCAGCCGCATCGGTTTGGACATATAATCGTTCATCCCGATACTCAGACAGTTTTGTCTGTCCTCGATCATGGCATTGGCGGTCAGCGCCACGATATAGGGAGAAGCTCCGTACTGCTGCCGGATTTGCTTCGTAGCCTCCAGACCATCCATGTCAGGCATTTGCACGTCCATCAGCACCACGTCGTAACGATCTGTGGCAAGTCTATCCAATACTTCAAACCCGTTGCTAACCACATCGGCCCCATATCCCATTTTCTTCAACACATATTCGATAAACTTCTGATTAACCAGATTATCCTCGGCAACAAGGATATGGAGAGGATAATCCAATGAAAAATTTTCCTCCAATAGCCTTGTTTCTGCCCCTGGTTCCGCATGCACACGCACCTGGTTGGTCAGTCCTCCATAGATTGCTTTGAGTAAAACCGATTTTTTAACGGGTTTGATGACGATATCCGATATCAATCCTGGGAATTTCGTCCTGGCATCGTCTCGGGCAGTACTCAGCAAAATCACGCCAAGCGTGGCCCCCTCTTTTTTAACAGAACGGACAAACGAAAGGCCGTCTTCTTCGGGCATATCCGCATCGACAAGGATCAGCTCGATACGCTTATCCTGTTCCAAAGCCTTGCGGGCTTTCGCAGCAGACAGCGCGAGAATGGGCAGGAGCTGCCATTGGTCCAGATAATTCTTCATAATCTGTAAACTCCTGCGGTTATCGTCGATCACGAGTACGGCTTTACCTTTGATCCGGAGCAGGTTATCCGTTTCGATCACCTCAGCCGCTTTCCTGTCGCTGAATTTGGTAACAATGTAAAAATGGAATGACGACCCCTTTTCATATTCGCTTTCCACGCCAATTTCGCCGTTCATGAGTTTGATCAGGCGTTCGCTGATCACCAGCCCCAGGCCAGTCCCGCCGTATTTCCTGTTCACAGAAGAGTCAACCTGAGAAAAGGCTTGGAAAAGATTAGAAAGATTGTCGGCACGGATACCGATGCCGGTATCTTTTACATTGAAACCAATGCCGATCTGGCCATCCAAAGGATCCGAGTACTTGATTACCTCCACATAAACTTCACCCTCCGACGTGAATTTGAGGGCATTGTTGATCAGGTTGGTCAAAATCTGCTTCAGTCTCATGCTATCGCCAACCAGGTATTCGGGCAGCGCGGGATCGATCTGGTACAGCAGGTCAATATTTTTCCTGGACGCCTGCAATGCAAACAGGTCCATCAATTCTTCCATCACGGGGCGCAGTTCATATTCGCGTTCTTCCAGATCGATTTTACCGGATTCTATTTTCGAAAAATCCAGGATATCATTGATCACACTCACCAGCGTTTCCCCGCTATTCGTGATTGTCCTGGTATACTCGAGCTGTTCCTCTGTCAGTTCGGTTTCGGACAACAAGGCTGTCATACCGATCACCCCATTCATGGGAGTTCGTATCTCATGACTCATTGTTGCCAGAAAAATGCTTTTAGCCTGGTTCGCGCGTTCAGCCTCTTCACGGGCCAGCTGCTCCTGTTCGTGTTGTTCATGGAGTTCTTCGGCCTGTACCCGCAGTTCTTCGGATTGAGATTGCAACTCCTCGTTGAGCGCGTACAGGTGGTCCGACTGGGCGTGCAATTCCTCCGCTTGTTTCTGCACCAACGCTGTCCGCTCGTCCACCAGTTTTTCCAGCTCTGCTTTTTGGCTGATAATCGCATTGACACGGTACCGGTAGAGCAGGTAAACAGAGCAGGCTGTAAAAACAACCGTCAATATCATAAACCACCAGGTCAGCCAAAACGGCGGGGTAATGATGATGGTCAGGTCGTGATCTGCGTCAATCCAGTCACCGGAAATATTCTGGGCCCTGACTTTGAATGCGTATGTTCCGTGAGGCAGGTTGGTATATACAGCCGTATTTTTGCCGCCCGCGTAGTTCCATTCCCGATCAAATCCTTCGAGCAGATAGGCGTAATTTCTGCGGGAAGATGCGAAATCCAGGGCGGCGTAATCCAGGGAGATAAACGATTGGTCGTACGATAGCGTGAGGGAATGCGTTTCAGATATTTCTTTGGGTAAAACCGCCCTCCCCTGACTGGCTATCGCCGTAATGTCACGATTAAATATCTTGAAATTGGTAATGACAATCGGAAACCCGCCCGAACCATGGTGTACCTGCCCGGGATTGAATTGATTGAAACCATTGGCGCCCCCAAAATACAAGTTGCCATCACTATCCCTGAAAGCCGATTTTTGCTTGAATTCTTTACCCTGGAGCCCATATTCTACTGAGTAATTCTGAAATTTTCCGAGCCTGGGATCAAACATGGACAGCCCGTCTACGGTACTGATCCAAAGCATGCCCTTTTCGTCTTCCACAATCGCTTCGGCCACGTTATTGATCAGCCCCTGCTCGGTCGTATATTTTTTGCATTTACCCGTCGAAGGGTCGAATCGGACCACGCCCGTCAAGGTACATATCCACAAAATGCCTCGCTGATCTTCGATCAGGCTATTGATAGAACTGGTGTACAGTTGCTTGTTTTCCGACAGTTCGTAAACAACAAAAGAATCAGTGGCAGGATCGTAACGGTTCAGCTCGCCGATTCCCGTCCCCAGCCACAGATTACCCTTCCGGTCTGTCAGCAGGCAGTTGACATTATCGTCGGAGAGGCTTTTCGGGTTACCAGGCTCGTGGGAATAGTGCCTGAAGACCTTGCGCACAGGATCGTAGGCATCGAGGCCTTCCCCGTAAGTGCTCAGCCACATTTGCTGATCGGTCGTTCGGGCAATTGCATAAACATTGTCGTTCCGAAGCGAATTGGCAACACCCGGCTGGTGCCTGATCACATTAAACTGCCGGGTGACGGGATCGAAAATGCTTACTCCCTCCCCCCAAGTGCCGATCCAGAGCCTGTGGTCACGATCACCGACAAGTGCCAGGACATAATCGCCAGAAACGCTGTTCCCCGTTTTTTTCTTCCGGTATGCCGTGAATTTTCGTGTTCCCTTATCAAAAAAATTCAGGCCGCCGCCATCCGTGCCGATCCACATATTCCGCTTCGTATCCTCATAAAAGCAAAGAACGAAATCGTGCGAAAGGCTGCCCGGCGACGAATTATGCCGAAAGTGTTCAAAGCCAACGGGGTTCGTGTAAATGTTGACACCCCCGCTGTATATTCCCAGCCACAAATCGTCCTGCCTGTCTTTGTAAATGTAATCGACCGAGTTCCCGGCAATGCTGCTGGGGTCTATCTCGTCGTGGACATAGGCGGCAAATGTCCATTTTTCGGTATTCAGAACGTTCAAGCCGCCGTTTTCGGTACCTACCCAGATACTTCCCCGGCTCTCATTAATGCTGGTAATGTTATTGTGGGAGATCGATGCAGGGTCATCCGGATTGTTTTTGAAATGTCGGAACGTCCCATTTTCCGGCTGATAAAGGTTTAAGCCGCTGCCATAAGTGCCAATCCATAACCTGTTTTTGCTGTCCTCGTAAATGCATTTCACGTGGTTTCCAGAAAGTGAAGCTGCTGAACCGATGCTTGCTATGAACCTCTTAAACGACCCGGTTTTCCGGTCCAACAGGTTAAGGCCGTTAGCTGTACCAACCCAGATATTGTCACGGCTATCGCAAAAGGCCGTATTGATAATATTATCGCTCAGGCTGTTTCCGTTGTGTGCATCAGACTTAAAATGGGCGATGACGATTCTTTTGACGGGATCAAATTCATCAAGACCAGCAGTAGTTGCCAGCCACAGTTTCCCCTGTTTGTCAAAAACGATCCTGGTAATGTAGTTGCCTGCAATGCTCCGGGTATTGTTCTCCTGGTGAACATAGCTTTTAAATGTTCCGCTGTTCCGGTCAAAGAGATTCAATCCTCCACCGCTGGTCGCGATCCAGATATTCCCCGACTGATCTTCGGCAAGACTGGCTACCACGTCATTGCTGAGGCTGTTCCTGTTTTTCTCTTCGTTTTTATAAACCCTGAATTCGTGCCCGTCGTACCGGTTCAGGCCACCGTTGGTACCGATCCAGATAAAGCCCCTTTTATCCTGAAAGATACAGTTGACGTGATTGTCGAGAAGCCCGTCTTCGGCCGAGATATGCTTAAAATGAAAAGGTCTGTTTTGCGCGAAGGAACAGACTGAAATGAATTGCAGCAGCGTGAAAAAAAGACAGCAGGAAAACCACTTCATATTTTTTCTAAAGGCGTAGAAATACCACGCAATTTAACACATAGTAGTATAGAGTTAATAGGGATTAATATATTACTTCTTCGTTTAATCCTTTTATAATCCAGGACTGGCACGTCTGTTCACGGGCTCTCGTACCGGTAAAAACGTGGAATCTGTCGACGTTTCTTTCCCTTTTATCTATAACCTCCCCAACTAGCCGGAGAAAACGATTACTTTGAATTACAATTAACTAGCTAAAAACAAAGCCCTCATCTATGACAAACCTTTTCAGTCCCGCCGCATATTGCGTCCGTTCCGGTTTCCCGAAACTGGCCGACGCCTGAAAGTTCGGAGCTTTAACGATGTTGACGCCCCATCCGGTCATCGTTCTGACAAAGCAAAAGACTGTATTTCACAATACGATTTTCAACTCTCTGATCCATTAGAAGCAGGCCAATATGGACAAATCTGATTAGCCTTCCCGTTGCCTGGCGACAGGCAGTAGCGGGCTATAACCGGCAATTTGGTTCGTACAATCTGGGCCGATGGAATTCATGCAGCGATATGGCCAGACTAAGGTGGCAGAACCCCGGACAGAGGCTGCTGCGGTTATGGTCAGATTTGCAAGAAGGAGTACGATGCAAAAAATGCTACAATTGTCGCCTCAGGTGATTGAGCTGACAACAAAAATATAATTTGTTAGGGGTGAGTTGGAATAGGGTACGGGATTTTCCGGTACCCTATTTATTTTGCCCTTAACTCGGGTCAAACAAAAGCGGGAAGAACTGCCCCTGCATTTTCTCTCCTTTGGGAATTCGGGGGACGCCGTCCAACAATACGCTGTCCGTATCCGAAACCGTTCCGTCGCCGAATACATTCAAAACAAACGCCCTTCTGGAACGTTCGGACTTATTCTCGTAAGAGCCATGCACCATCAGCGGATGATGGAATGTGGCATAACCTCTTTTCATTTCAATTGGTATGGGCTTGAATTCGGCCTTCTGTTCTTCGGTGAGGTAATCCATCAGACCATTCATATCACCGGCAAGCTCAGGCTTGTCCAGCAGTCCCCAGCGATGACTTTTCGGTATGTAGTAAAGACACCCGTTTTCAATGTTGGCATCATCGAGGCCCGTCCAGCAGGTCAGGTGGTTCATTGGCAAGGTACGTGTCCAGTAAGAGTAGTCCTGGTGCCAGGCCACCACACCACCGTGAAGCGCAGGCTTGCAAAACAGCTGGTCGTGCCAGAAACGCACTGCTTTATTGCCCAGCAACTGGCTCGCTGCCATTACAAATGCTGGGTTCCAGAGCGTATCGTGAAAGCCGGCAGTGACGCGCCAGGCGCCCAGTGCATGCAGCAATACCGCATTGGGGTCACTTGATTCATTGGAATGGAATTCATAAAAAAGCCCGTGCTTCGGGTGCGACACGTCAACGATCTCCTCCAATTCCCTGTTGAGCGCGTCCACTTGCCAATCGTCCAGAACTTTGATATTGGCAAGATACCCGTTCTCATTAAAAAATTCCACCTGCTCTGCACTGAGGCGGTATTGCTCCCATCCCTCGCTGGTGAGCGGCTGCTTAAACAAATCTGAAACCAATGAATGGCTTTCAGCAAAATCGGCAAATTCCTGCATTGTCCTTTAAAAAGTTATGGGTTTAGGATTAGACAAATATCCTTCAAAATCATAAACAGCCTCTTGCTTATTTTGACCAAATAATACCCTATTTTGTAATATATTGCATCCATTATCGCCACAACAGAGCATAATAGGAAATATAAAGCAATTGACGATGAAAGCTTTTTTTGAGCAGGTCACACCATTGACAGAAAATTCTTTCAAAGTGTTCAGGCATGAAGTAGCCGAGTTTGATGCGCCATGGCATTATCACCCTGAATACGAGCTAACCCTGATCCTGCAAAGCGAGGGAATGCGGTATATCGGCAATCATGTGGAAAACTTCAGTGCGGGTGATCTTGTGCTGCTAGGCCCCGACCTGCCGCATTGCTGGAAAAATACCGGGGAAAATCAGCTGTCGGCGCAGGCGATCGTGATACAGTGGCAGGAACAATTTCTGGGGAAAGACTGGGTTCAAAATCCCGAGTTCTATCCCATCCGGCAGATGTTCAAATTGGCTGGCCGGGGGCTCAGGTTTAAACAAACCGAAGCAGGTCAGGCAGGACGGATGATAGAACAACTTCCGGACCTAAGTCCCTTCAAAAAGCTTGTCCGGTTCCTTGAAATACTTGATTTTCTGGCCGGCACCTCCAACTGGCAGGTCTTATCCGCCGAGGGTTACGCTTATCCGCGCAATGATGAGGACAGCCAGAGGATCAATGTGGTCTACAATTATGTGAGGGAGCATTACCGGGAGAAGATCACGCTTGGGCAGGTCGCCGCCCTGGTGCACATGACCGAAGGGTCATTCTCGCGCTTTTTTAGCAAAAATATGAATAAGCCTTTCTTTACTTTCCTGAACGAATACCGGATCTCTGTCGCCTGTAAATTATTGATAGAAAGTGACATGCAGGTTTCCGAAGTGAGCTATGCCTGCGGGTACGAGAGCATGCCCTTTTTCTACCGGCAATTCTCCAAATTCGCCCATGCCGCGCCGGGTGGTTATAAGAGGCAGTTTTTGGCGAATATCCGCGCCTAGTCATGAAGTTACCTCCCCCTCTCCTCCAATGCCCTGTCAAGCTGCGGGTCCATGTACGTCTGTCAATTTCAACGCTGTGCACCGGATCAGTCTATCACCAGGAAGCAAACCAATCTCCTCCTTGCTAGCAGCTGAGCAGTGAAATACACGGCTTACTATATACGAATCGTTGCGCGTAAAAAAATCAGGTTTCCATTGTAATGCAGGTTTTGGTAATACCTCTTCATTTCCATATATATTGGACCGCCGATGTGACGAGTCCGGTGCTTTCAAAAAAGAAACTATCATTGAACCAGACCGGATCATTTCGTCCTATTTTTGAAAAGCAGGTTTGGATAGCTTTGTTGCAATAAAAAATCTCAAAATTCCTGTCGCTGAAGCAGCCGCTTGAAAAAAGATTTGACCTTGTTATATTCAGAGCCAAACAACCCAGCCCATGAAGTCCGTCCCATACCTTCGCATCAGCATTTTTGCCTTTTTGATTCTCCAAATGACCATCACGCAGGCACAGCCGGGCACGACCGCCTTGAAGCCTGTTCAGGTGGACTCATTCATTACCGGAATCATGGACAGCGCCTCAGTCCCTGGTCTGTCCCTAGCCATCATCAAAAAGAACAAACTTGTTTATTACAAAGGATATGGCGTGGTCCGGGCGGATTCGAGTCGAAAAGTATCGGCTTCCACCGTTTTCGATGCCGCTTCGCTCAGCAAGCCGCTTTTTGCTTACGCGGTGTTGCAGTTCGTCGCGGATGGTATGCTGGATCTGGATAAGCCCTTATATCATTATCTGCCTTACCCGGATGCAGCAGCGGATGAGCGTTACAAAAAAATCACCACCCGGCTGGTATTAAGCCACCAGAGCGGTTTCCCCAACTGGCGCAAAGACAGGGCGTCCAGTCAGCTCGAACTGAAATTCACCCCCGGCGCACACTTCGGTTATTCGGGCGAGGGATTTGTTTATCTGCAAAAGGTCATTGAAAAGCTCACCGGGAAATCCCTGAATGAAATCATGCAGGAAAAGGTGTTTGGCCCTCTGCATATGGATCGGAGCGGATATGTATGGCAGCCCGGCTTTGATCCTGATTTTGCCTTGCCACATCCTAATACCAAAGTCCCCTGGCGAAAAGAAAAGCCCGAAAATGCCAATGCGGCCTATTCCCTTCAGACCACCGCTCATGATTATGCCCAATTTCTGCTCGCGCTTCTTTCCCCAACCAATAAATCAAAATCCAAAGCGCCGCAGATGCTGAGCCGCCAAAGCCGGTTGCCGCAGAAATTCGGCGACGAGGACACATTGTCTGCCAGCTTGTTTTGGGGACTGGGAATGGGTTTAGAAATTGCTCCCGCCGGTACCTATTTCTGGCATTGGGGCGATAATGGCGCCTTCAAATGCTTCGTGGCCGGAAATCGGGCAACGGGGGATGCTGTTGTCTATTTTACCAACAGTTCCAATGGGTTGCAGTTACTGGAAGCCATTACCGAACGCTTCACAGGCGCTCCGGGATCGGCAAAGCCCATTGCCACATTTTTAGATTACGGATCTTACAAAGACCCTAAAAATCTGCTGCTCCGGTTCACCATGGACAGTGATGTCGCCACGGCTATCCGACCTTTCCTGGATCGAAACGGGCGGGCGACGCTTACGGAAGAGGATATGGATTGGGTCGGCCATGAATTGATTGACGCCCGGCGTCTGGCCGAAGGGCTCGATGTATTCCGGCTTAACCTGGAAGCCCATCCGGGCTCCGCTGCCGCGCTGGCGGGCTATGCATATGCCAGCCTCTGCATGGGCGATCAGCAGCAGGCAATGTACTACTATTCAAAATCTTTAAAAGAAGATCCCGAAAACGTGGCTAACAAGCAGATACTGAATGGGCTTGAAAACGCCTCACGGTCCGATGGGACCAGTAAGCTGGTGCTGAAGGGTTACCCGAATGCAAAGCTGGTTACCGTCGGCGGATCATTCAATGACTGGAATCCGCTGCGTACATTTTTTATCAAAAAAGGCGATGACTGGGAATGCAACCTCAACCTGGCGCCGGGCACTTACATTTACAAGCTGGTGGTGGATGGCCAATGGATCCTCGACCCTTCTAACCCGGATACTCAAAAAACCCCGACCGGAAACCTCAATTCGCTCATGGTGGTGAAGTGATGCGCGATGCCTTAAAATCGAACGAGAACTGTCCGGTAGCGGACAATTCCCGTTTCTGAATTCAAAAAAAAATGCGATTACAGCGCCTGAAAGCTTCTTTTTCCATACTGGCATACCATTTGTTATACCGAATCAGATCATATTGTTTCTGGAAATTAATAAGTCATATCGATGAGACGAAGCGATTTAGGCGAGTTTGAAGAAGTGGTGCTCCTCGGCGTTGCAGCGCTGTCTCCCAATGCCTATACCGTAGCCATTGCCGAAGAGCTCGAACGGGAGACCGGCAACATGGTCACCTCGGGAGCTGTACACGCAGCCCTTCAGCGCCTGGAACAAAAGGGTTATGTCCGTTCGGTGTGGGGAGAGGCGACTGCCGAACGGGGCGGCCGCAGAAAGCGGCTTTTTACCGTAACCGCATTGGGCGGCCGCATTCTGGAAGAGGCCAGGGCTGTCCGGAACCGCTTGTGGGACCGTATCCTGCCCAGCATCCGCCTGGAGTGGAACTGATTAAACTCCTCCCGTATGAAACCAAACCAACCACCCCGCCGACTGACCCGGCTCATCGCCTGGCTGGTGGCCCCGCATCTGCGTGAGCAGGTATTGGGTGACCTCTACGAGCGCTACGAACGACGTGCACAGGTACACGGGGAAACGGCAGCCCGCAGACGCTATTGGTTTGAAGCACTGGCCTACATGCGGCCAGCATTTATTAAAAGACAAAAAAATGAATACCCGTCACCCTTTTTACTGAATCCGGCCATGTTTAAAAATTATGTCAAAATCACATACAGGACTTTTGTTCACAATAAATTGTATTCGATCATCAATGTAGCAGGGCTGAGCATCGGGCTGGCTGCGGCCATGCTGATCATGCTTTACACCAAAGATGAAATCAGTTACGACCACTTCCATGAACGGGCCGATCAGATTTACCGTGTGGACAGGAAAATGGTCAAATCGGAGGGTAACATCGCAAACAGTGGTTACACCGGCTATTTTCAGGGATCACGATTTTCGGCGGGCATCCCGGAAATCCTGGCTTTCGTTCGTCTCCAGCAGGCTCAGACGGAAATGAAAACAGGTGCAGATATTCACCCTCAATCCGTGAGCCTGGTCGACTCCAATTTCCTGACCGTATTTTCTTTTCCATTGATACGCGGCAACGCCAAAACCGCATTACTCGACCCGACGTCGGTAGTCGTTACAGAAGAAATGGCCCGAAAGCAATTTGGCACAACAGAAGCTTTGGGAAAAACGATATTTTTAAAAACCGGCAGCGGGTTCAGTCCTGTTACCGTGACCGGGGTAGCCAAAAATTGCCCGCAGAATTCATCTATCAAATTCGAGATGCTACTGCCTTTGCATATTTCAGCCAGCGAGGAAAGCATCAACGAAAATTGGTTCAGGTTTTTCCTGAATACCTTCGTCGTTCTTGCTCCTGGTGCGAATGTACAAGCTGTCGACGCGAAGATGCAAAAGGTGTTCGAGGCGGATGCGGCAGAATCGATCAAGATGATCCGCGAAAAATATGGTATCGCAGATATTGGCATGTCGTTTTTCCTTCAGCCTCTTACCGATATCCATCTCAGTAAGCATGTATCGGCAAGTGAAGGGCTTTCAGATGCAGGCAATCCGGCTTATTCCTACATCCTTTCCGGTATTGCCCTTTTTATCCTGATCATCGCCTGCATCAATTTTGTAAACCTGATGGTGGCACGGTCGATCAAGCGCGCCAAGGAAATTGGCATTCGAAAATCAATAGGTGGTAACAGAAATCAGCTCATGGTACAATTCCTGGGCGAGTCGTTTCTGCTGTGCCTGGCTGCTTTTGTACTTGCCATCCTGATGGTGCAAGTTGTTCTCCCGGTTTTTAACCAACTAGCCGGTAAGGCGCTGGCCCTTTCGTATCTCTTTGATTTTAACCTCATAGCCGGATATATTATTCTTTTTATCGGTACTGTATTGCTTGCAGGATTTTATCCTGCGTTGGTCATCTCCGATTACAACCCGGTTCGTGCGCTCAATGCGAAGCTTACTTTGACCGGAAAAAATTACCTCCAAAAGTCTCTAGTTGTTTTGCAGTTTGGCATGGCCTCATTTCTGATCATTGCTACGCTCGTCATTTTTTCACAATTCGATTTCCTGACCAGCGAAAAGCTGGGTTATGACGATACCCATTTGATCACTGTTGAGAAGTGGGGCACGAAACACCATGACGCAACTTTATTCAAGGATGAATTAATCAAGAATTCCAATATTGTAGATGTCGCATTTAAGAATAATGGTTACGCAGGCAATACGGTAAAGGTAAATGGGGAGCAACGGGTAAATATCACATTAGAAACGATCGACGCCTCCTTTATCCCATTATTGCAAATTCCTGTCGTAAAAGGGCGAAATTTCTCTCCAGCTTACCCCTCTGATTCAACGCATTCGGTTTTGGTAAATGAAACATTTGTAAAGCAGGCCGGCTGGAAGGAGCCGATCGGGCAGGAAGTTGCTTTTTTTGATATCAACCAGAAATACAGCGTAGTAGGCGTGGTGAAAGACTATCATTTTAAACCACTCACCGAAAAAATCGAACCCCAGTTATTTACGATGAACCCTGGTAGCGACTATGGGATGTTCTATATCAAAATTAAGCCTGGAGGTGAAACAAACAGCCTGAAATACATCGGAGAAACTTTTAAAAACATGTTCCCGCTCGAGGCTTATTCTTATGCTTTCCAAGACCAGGAAAATCTCAAAAGTTATGAATCGGAAGCAAAATGGAAACAGATATTACTGTTCGGCGCGATTCTGACCATTTTTATTTCCTGTATCGGGTTGCTGGGGTTGTCTGTGCTTTCGGCCGAGACCCGGACAAAGGAAATTGGTATCCGTAAGGTATTGGGTGCGTCCGTAGCAGCGATTGTAGCCGGTTTGTCAAAAGATTTTTTGAAACTTGTCCTGATCGCTTTGCTATTGGCAATGCCTCTTGCCTGGTGGGCCACCCATAAATGGCTGGAGAATTATCCGTACCGGATCGCACTAAACGCGTGGCTGTTTGTGTACTCAGCCGTGATTGTCATCCTGATTTCTTTCATCACGATAAGCTTCCAAAGCATAAAGGCCGCACTGTTGGATCCGGTCAAGAGCCTTCGCAGCGAATAAGCGCCATGAAATCAAACCAACCTCCCCGCCAACTCACCCGTTTCATCGAATGGCTGGTGGCCCCGCACCTGCGCGAGCAGGTATTAGGCGACCTGTACGAGCGCTACGAACAGCGGGCGCAGGCTTACGGGGTAGCGGCAGCACGCAGGCGTTACTGGCTTGAAGCATTGGCCTGTCTGCGGCCCGCATTGATCAAAAGACAAAAAAATGAATATCCGTCAACCTTATTTCTGAATCTTGCCATGATCAAAAACTATTTCAAAATCGCCTGGCGTAATTTGCTGAAAAGTAAATTCTATTCTCTTATCAACGGCGCCGGACTGACCCTTGGGTTGGGTATCGGGATACTGATTTTGTTATGGGTGCAGGATGAGCTCAGTTTTGACCGCTTTCACAAGAATGCAGGCAATATCTATAAACTTGAAAACCGTGTCGGAACAGGTTCGAGCAAGCAGATATGGACCACAACCGTCGCACCCATCGCCATATTGGGAAAAAGGGAATTGCCCGAGATCCGGGATGGCGTGAGGCTGGTTTACAATGATCAGTACATTCTCTTCCGGTACAAAGACAAGGTTTTTAATGAAGAAAACTCGTCTTTTACCGATCCCGGCCTTTTCTCTGTTTTTGATTTTAATCTGATAAAAGGCAATGTCGAAAAGCCTTTTGCGGACGACAATTCCTTGGTACTTACGGAAACTACGGCCAGGAAATACTTTGGCGACGAAGATCCGGTCGGTAAAATACTGAGCGTCAACAATCAGCAAAATTTCACAGTCAGCGGCGTCGTGCAGGATTTCCCCAAAAACTCGACCATTCAGGGCGACCTGTTCCTGCCGATCAGCCTGCTGTTTAAAAACATGTACAGCAGCAGAACGGACGGGCGAAATAAGGACAACGATTTTCACCAGTTCAACTACAATACCTACCTGCTCCTGCAACCCGGCCAACAGGTTTCCAAGCTCGCCGACAAGCTCAGGAATATCCATTTGCACAATAAGCCCGACGACACCGACATTGCATATCTTTTGCAGCCGCTTACCAGAAAACACCTCTACAGGGCCGATGGGACCGACGGCGGCATTGAAACCGTCAGGATGTTTCTCATCATTGCCTTGCTGATTCTGGGAATTGCCTGCATCAACTACGTAAACTTGTCTACCGCCCGTTCGATGTTGCGCTCCAAGGAAGTGAGCATGCGCAAGATCGTCGGTGCGGCGCGAAAGCAGCTTTTCTTACAGTTCATCATCGAAACCACCTTGGTTTTCGCCATGGCAGCTTTGCTTGCGGTGCTCGTCATCTATGCCTTGCTGCCGGTTTATAACCAGCTGTCCGGCAAGCAGCTTGTACTGGATTTCGGTAATTTTCAAATCTGGAAAGTGATAGGATTAACCCTGCTGGGTACGTTGGCGATATCAAGCATTTATCCCGCTTTGTTACTTTCTTCTTTCGACCCGCTGAAAGCGTTCAAAGGAAAAGCATCCACGGGCATTAGTGACGCCGCATTGCGAAAAGTACTTGTGGTAACCCAATTTGCCATTTCGGTGATCCTGATCATTGGTACTTTGGTGATCAGCAACCAGCTGGAATACATTCGTTCGAAGGCATTGGGGTACGACAAAAGCCACGTCCTCTCATTCTCCATGCGGGATATGAACAAGCATTTTGAGGCTGTAAAGACCGATTTGCTTAGCCAGCCGGGCATTGTCGGCGTCACACGCGCCGGATCCAACATTGTCCGCATAGGCGGCCAGACGGGCAGTAACGACTGGGACGGCAAGGAACCGGGCGAAACGATGATGATGCGCCCGATGGCCATTGACAAGGACTTTTTGTCTTTCTTTAAAATGCAGCTAGCCGAAGGCCAGGGTTTTACCGGTTCGGTATCCGATTCGTCGCATTTCATATTGAACGAGACGGCCATCAGGGCGAGCCGGATCAAGGACCCGATCGGGAAGCGCTTCAAGCTCTGGGACAGAGAAGGCACGATCATTGGTGTGGTCAAGGATTTTCATACGGCGTCGATGAAGCTGAAAATCGATCCTGCTGTTTTTTATTACAATGCCGGGGATGCAAACCGCATCTATGTCAAAACAACGGGCCGAGACGCCGATAAGGCGATAGCCGCCGCAGAACGTTCCTGGAAACGGTACAATGGTGATTTTGCGTTCACTTACGCTTTTCTGGACGATACTTTCAACGATATGTATAAATCCGAACAACAGAGCGGCTTTCTGTTCAACATTTTCGCGATGATCGCAATTATCATATCCTGCCTGGGGCTATTTGGCCTCGCTGCCTACACCGCGCAAGTCCGTACCCGGGAAATCGGCGTCCGCAAAGTATTGGGGTCCAGCGTTGCCGGGATCGTGACGCTGCTTGCCAGGGACTTCGTCCAGCTTGTTGTGATCGCCATTGTGATCGCCGTGCCGGTTGCCTGGTACAGCATGAATATCTGGCTGCAGGATTTTGCTTACAAAATCAGTATTTCCTGGTGGATGTTTGTCGCGGCAGGGGCGTTAGCATTGGCGGTGGCAGTGCTCACAATCAGCTTTCAAAGCATCAAAGCGGCACTGACAAATCCGGTCAAAAGCCTGCGCAGCGAGTAACCGGGAAGCTGGACAAGAGGCGGGCCTTACCGGCCCGCCTCTTCGAGTAAACTCCTGACCCTGTTCAGGTTCGATTGTTTCAATTCGTTCAACAATCGCTGACAATAAGAGGTATGGTAATGGTGCGATTCCAGTAATTTAGCCGTGCCTTTCAGCCATTTTGACCTTTCAATTTCCTGTCCGATCCTAAGCTCTGCCTCTCTTTGCATCAGCAGGTCGTGGTCGAACATATACTGGGTACCCAGATGGTAGAGGTCCGCGTCACAAACGATTTCCTGCAATAAGTTGGCAGGATGCTGCGGAAGCCTGGTTGCCAGGATGCATGTACGGACCTGATCGATCACCTCGTCAGAAATATGAAGGGTTTTCAGAAAATCGGCTGCCAGGTCCGCCCCTATCCCTTCATGCCCTGTCGGTCCGCCTTTGAGGTAACCGGTGTCATGGAACCACGCAGCCGAAACAACTATAAAACGATCTTTTTCAACCAGACGATAGTGAGCTGCGATTTCCCTAACCCTTGAAACGACCGTGCGAGTATGATCCAAATTATGGAACAAAAGGGCGTGGTTGTCATTTGCTTTAAAAATCTTGACAATATATCCTTCTACTTCCCCACTCAGATCACCATCATGCATACAATCGACTGCTTTTGTTGTCGGGTTTACGAATGAAGACCGCTCCGGTCTTCTCTTGGGGGCCAAACTTAGCATGCGATTCTGAATATTTTCTGGAGAAAACTTAAGTGTATTATACCGGCGGTTTCGGCGCCGGATTAATTGAGATACCTGTAAGCAGGAATACTAAACTTTGCCCTGAGAAAGGTTTGCCAGATAGGTTCTGCGACAGGATCCATGTATTCGTCGCTGATATCCACGTCGTCCGAACGCACCATGACGTGAATGACGAGGTCAAACACATCGGTCAGATAATAGCTGGCATCCCTTGGAAAAGCCACGCCGGTGTGCCTGCTGACAAAGCCAAGCATTGATTTGATGTCATCGTCCGACATCCTGAGTTGCTTTCTGAAATTGGTTTCCAGCTTTACGCGTTCGGGAAGAATGCCTTCCTGAACAAAAAGGTAATTCCGGAGAATGGTCATATTGAATTTCATACTGTATTGGGCCAGTTTTTTGTGCACGATTCGAATAAAAGGTCTTTTTTCCCAAAACGGACTCGCCGTTTATTGGGATATTACGTTATACGGTGAAAATGGGCGGGGTGATGCATATAAGATAATTTGCTTTAAAAATAAAGTGTCTGGCCACACAGCATACAAGCCTGCGCTCTGGCCCGCTACGCTGATCTGGTTCGAAGAAGAACGTATAGACGAAACGATTGTTGCACCGGTTTTAGGACCAGTTGAGCTGGTCGCGATGCTCCATCTTCAGGCGGCAACTATTCGGCGATTGCATGTGTATAGCGATAACCAAATGGTTGTTGAAACTGGTGCTTTCCAATCTCGAGGTACTGTGCCCGGCTCGGCAAGGCTATAGCCAGGCAGGTTTTGGATGTGGCAGACAACACCAGATATGTGCTTTCAGAAGAAGATTTTGGCTTCATATCAGCTGGAGAGAGGCTGATAATCAAATCCCGCTAAGATTCGGCATTGCAGGTGCCAATACTCCAAAACGACAGCAGCCAAAATCAAAAAATGTGCGGTTTTTGAGCTAAAACTTCCGGCGGGATTTGTATAAATTGCCTTTTCACCTAAACAGTCTCCGGCATTGAAAGCCCTCTTTTTATCACTTCTGTTATTATTCGCGGGCTATTCCCATTCGCAGGATTCTGGTTCCTGGATCCGCATTAACCAGCTCGGCTATGCAGCGTCTACCCCGAAGGTGGCGGTGTTGGCTTCCAATTCTAAAGAAAAGTTTAAAAATTTTGAACTGATAGACGCAGAGACGTCCAGGGTTGTTTTGAAAAGCAGCGTTGGAAAGGACTTTGGAGCATACGGGCCTTTTACGGCTACCTACCGCCTGGACTTTACGGAGATCAAAGAGCCGGGAAGATTTTTCCTGAGGTCGGGAACCGCGCGCTCCCCCGAATTCGAGATCAGTGATTCGGCTTACAGGGGGTCAGCGGATTTTGCATTGAAATACATGCGGCAGCAGCGCTGCGGTTATAACCCTTTTTTGAAAGCCACCTGTCACCCGCTGGATGGCTATACCGTCTATGGCCCGATGCCCGACCGTACTTTTGTGGATGTGACCGGGGGCTGGCACGATGCGTCGGATTACCTGCAATATTCCACCACTTCGGCCAATGCTACCTATCATTTGCTGGCAGCATTCCGCGATTTTCCAGAAATTTTTTCGGACAACCACCTGTCAAATGGGCTCGAAGGAAAAAACGATATCCCCGACGTACTCGACGAAGCGAAATGGGGCTTGGACTGGCTGGCAAAAATGCATCCCCGCCCCGACTGGATGTTTAACCAGATCGCCGACGACCGCGATCATGCCGGATACAGGCTTCCAAACCTCGATTCCGTCGACTACGGTTATGGCAAAGGCACCGGGCGGCCTGTTTACTTCATAACCGGGGAAAAGCAGGGACTTGGCAAATACAAGAATAACGCTACCGGCGCTGCCTCCACGGCCGGAAAGTTTGCAAGCGCATTTGCACTGGCCTCGGGCATTTACAAAAAACGGGACCAATATCTTGCGGATTTGTATCGTTCCAAGTCGATCTCGGCTTATCAATATGGCTTTGCCAAACCAGGTGTCGCGCAGACTGCTTCGGTCAAAGCTCCATACATTTATGCGGAAGACAACTGGGTCGACGACATGGAATTGGGAGCGGCCTCCATTTACCAGCTCACAGGCGAGAACAGGTACAAAGAAGAGGCCCTCGGCTACGGTGAAAAAGAAACGGTAACCCCCTGGATGGGAGCCGATACGGCCAATCATTACCAATGGTACCCATTCCACAATTTCGGTCATTACGAGCTTGCTAAAAAAACCGGCAAAACGGATAGGGAGAAGCTGATCGCCTACTATAAGGATGGTATCGAAAAGGTCTGGCAAAAGTCGAAAACGAACGCATTTTATCGCGGCGTGCCGTTCATCTGGTGCTCCAATAACCTCACGACGGCATTTGCCATCCAATGTTACCTGTACCGCCAACTGACAGGCGATGTGACCTATCTGGCATTGGAACAGTCCGCTTTCGACTGGCTTTTCGGATTAAATCCCTGGGGTACCAGCATGGTTTCAGGGCTGCCCGCCAAAGGGGATACGCCCGTAGACCCGCATTCTTCCCTTACTGCGCTAAAAGGATATCGTCTGGACGGAGGATTGGTTGACGGCCCTGTTTACGGTAGCATCTACGGTAACCTCATCGGGATCCGATTGAACGATGCGGATGAATACGCCGCTTTCCAGTCAAAGCTCGCTGTATACCACGATGATATGGGCGATTATAGCACCAACGAACCCACCATGGATGGAACCGCATCCCTGGTGTACCTGCTGGCGGCAAAAGAAGCGGATTCCAGGGGAGGGGTACCCGGAAAAAAGTAGTGACCGACTCGCACGGCGCCGTGATCAGGGGCGACGTAAGCAAGAAGCAAATTTCCCTCGTCTTTACCGGCGATGAATTCGCCGACGGAGGCGATTTGATCCGTAAAGTGTTGAAGCGCAGGCATATCACCGCTTCGTTTTTTCTGACTGGCAACTTTTATGCTCATAAATCTTTTTCAGGTATGATTAAAAAACTGAGAAAAGACGGGCATTACCTAGGGCCGCATTCGGACAAGCACCTTCTATATGCGGATTGGAGAAAAAGGGACAGCCTCCTTGTTTCGAAAGACCAGTTTACAAAAGACCTGAATGATAATTTGAAACGTATGCACAGGTTCGGCATCCAACGATCGGAAGTTCCTTATTTTTTGCCTCCTTTTGAATGGTACAATTCAAAAATTTCCGATTGGACAGGTGAAATGGGCATGCGGTTGATCAACTTCTCGCCTGGGACCATTTCCCACGCAGATTACACTTATCCGGAAATGAGCAATTACAAGAGTTCGGAAGAAATTTACGGATCAATCATCAAGCGGGAAGTGTCCGATCCCAATAGGCTGAATGGGTTTATTATGCTCACACATATTGGTACCGATCCGCGGCGGACCGATAAGTTCTATAACCGGCTGGACGAGCTGGTTACGGAACTTTCAGCCCGCGGATATGTTTTCGTCGGGCTTAGGGAGTTGCTGGGGGAATAGATTAGAAGATGTAGTTGAGTGATTTGGTCAATTTGTCATTTGATTATCAGTATAAACTTTTGGTATACCCCAAAAGTCATTTTGTTGTCCCTCAGCCGCAGAGCGGCACCCTGTTTCTAGCTCAAAAACCCAGCCTTCAAAACCCAGCCCCGGCGGGCCCAATCATTGATTGCGGCTCCTAGAAACAGGTCGCTCCTCCGGAGCTATTTTTTCTTCTGCTCCTGCCCAAATATCCCCCCAACCAAATTTGCTTCCCACCAAAATCCTACGAATTTTCGCATTCCAAAAAATCATAGGGTTATGAAGAATTTCAGAGTATTGCCTTGTTATGGTGAGGATCAGCAAAAGCCTCCTAAGCGCTTCTATGAGCGTTTGGACACTTAAGACAAGGCATTCTTTTAACCATTTCCAAAAATCATAGCTATGCACACCAATCAAAACGACGAGTCGGAAGACTCCGCATCGGCGGACCGCGCATCGGCGGATCGGCTCCACCGCGCCTATGGGCGGAAAGTCTAAGAGTTGCTTTCTTCAAGCGCCGCTGAACCTAGATCGAAGATCTTTGGCAAATGTACTCAGGCTACTTCGTTTTTGTTCAGGAATCGGGTTATGATCCACGAGGTAGCCACAGGTTCGCATCTTTTCGTCAGCTGGCGTTTTTCTTCCAGGAAGTTGGGAAGATTAAACAAAGGAAATAGCTGGCAACGAGGAGGGCAATTGGCATTGGGCTGATTGCCTTTTTTACTCATTGAATAATGAACGAGAATTCTGAAAATATTGCTGATCAGGCATAACGAGATTTTGGTATCCAACTTCTTTGGTAATAATTGAACATTGTGATTTCTTCGCCCAAATAGCCTACCCGTGAAAATTTGATCAACAACAGCTCTCTAATGAAAGAAAGTGAAAAGTACGATCTACAAGCCATCGTAAAGCAATTCCCAGAGCTATCACCGACAGTAAAAACGGATGACGAAACCTTGAAGATTCTGCAGGCGAAGTATGCCATCTTGTTGCAGATTGCCGACCAAGAGTTGCGCGATCGTGAATTGAGACTTAAAGAAGATTCCGGCAGGGTGGCTCGATGGGCAAACCCGCTAGTTGTCGGAGTATTTGCCGGGGCCTTGGGGTTAGTTGGCACATTTGTCAATGGAATAGTCAGCAATAGCAATCAGAAAGTGCAATTGCAGAATGAATTAATAAAAGAGGCTATCAAACCTGTGAATGAGAAAGAGCGCGCGAAAAGTCTTGTTTTCTTTGCCAACAATGGTTTAATAACACTTGATGCTCAGTCGCTTGCCTCTCTTATAAAAATCGCAGGAACAGAGCAGCCGGTTCCAGGATCATCGGAAGAGGGGTATGTTTCGCCACAGCCTGCACGACCAATCAATTATGCACAAGTTATTGTAGACCGCATTCGAGAGGCGCCTGGGGTTAGTTATCCGGATGGTATCAATCCGGTAGCGCACCTTGGTGACACGACCCGGCGGGCAATCATTCTTCACGATGCAGTTGGAGCAGATAATTCTGTTACGATTCTAAGGGAAGGAGTGAAGGGCTCAGGCTTAAAAGGGCCACTAGCGCATTGGGCGGTTCAATCGGATGGAAAAATAGCTTTCATTGAAGATGAGACCCGCAAGGTATTCCATGTAGGCAAAGCTGATCGTGGCATATCAAATAGTAATTCCATTGGTATTGAAGTAACCGGTAAGGCTGCACTTCAAAACAGGCAGCAAATAGAGAGTTTGGTTCGCTTAGTCGCAGACGTCGCAGATCGTTGGGGCATCCCAACTGATATGATCTTAAGTCATGCGGAGGTTGCGCTTCCACGTGGAAGGAAGCTTGACATGTTGCAACAGGCTCCCGTAATTCGGAAAATGGTTGAGGCAGTGCGCAAGCAAAAATCATGACGTTAGTGAAGGCGTGGCCTCAGGTTCGCGCATTTTAAAGATATGCTCCTTTAATTTGCTCTTAATGTCCCAGATAATATTAAGAAACCCTAAAAAAAGCCTGTCGGGAAGTTTGTTTACAAAATATTCTCTACCGGGTAAATAGATATTAACTCCTTTTTTATTCTGACATTGGTTCAAAAATAAACCTGCTATGGCTTCGGTAAGCATTGGCTTAGGCAAAACATGCATCCTGTCTCTGCTTTTTGCCTGCGCTGCCTGTGCGCGAACGGCCAACACAGAAATAGAGCGCTCGATTACCGCTAGTCGCCGGATAGCTCAGCGACCACAGCGACCACGCCGCGAGGCTGAAAAGGAAGGCGCATTTCGTCAGCGGTTTTTCGATTCCTTAAAAACAAAATTTGGCGTTGATGTTTCCAATAGATCAGATACTTTGATTCTTGTTGAATACACGGATAATATTTGTGGCAATTGCAGCTTTGACGAGCTGGCTCTTCTGGCAGCTGATGTCGTTTACCGGATCAGTCCCGGCAAGCCCCACATGTCCTACGACGAGCAGTCCATTATCGCTGACAGTATTACTTTGCAGAAGTACGGTCTGCACGTGGGTGCTAATTTCTGGAAGCTCAAATTATATAAAAATCTGCCAGACCCTTTTAAACCGGCGCATTATGAATTCTCTTGCCTAGATGGCGCACGCGGTTACATTACCTGGATATTGCCCGGAACTAACTGTCGCTCTATTTTTTTGACATGCTTGTAACGCTGTTTTTTGGCGAAATCCGTCACTATTATGTTACGGTGAAACTTGATTGGGGTAGTAGTTACCGCGGTATATACTGCTCAATCATCTCTACATTCTCCGCTTTGTTGAAAGCCTAACGCTTCGCGAAGTTCCACGGTCTATTTTTTACCCTGATCCGCGTGGATCTCATTTCCCCAAACCATTGGAAAACTTCGCATCAAACAGCCGAATTGGTCTCAATCTGAGCAATTTCCTGCAAAAGCCGGTTAGCTGGCGTATGCTCTCCTCGGGTCGATGTTGAGAATGTCGGCATTCTTTATCGGAGAAGTTGTGTATGGGTATCGGTAAATCAGCTTTTACCCTTACCAATGCAATGGGGCATGGGAACCCAATTTCATCATTCACCAACGGGTTCTTCCCGGTGCACAGGAACCGGCTGCCCAAGGTTTAACTTACCGTTTCAGCACCACCATTTCAACCCGGCGGTTCTCCGGGCAATAATTCGGCGGCGGGCAGTTCTTGCTGATCGGACGTGTTTCGCCAAAACCTTTTACCTCAATGCGCTCCCCGGAAACACCATGGCTAACCAGGTATCGCTTAACCTCTTCGACCCTGTTTTGCGACAAGCGCAGATTAGCCGATGCCTCCCCGATCAAATCGGTATGCCCTTCCAGCCTGATCCGTACCGCCGGATACCTCTGGAGCCATTGTGTTAGTTCATCCAGCTCCGGGAACGATGATTTACGCAGTTCGGCCTTTTCTAGATCAAAGAAGACATTCAGACGTGTAGGCTCCTTCATCGATATCCTGTCGAACCGGCTGTCGGTTTTTACTGGAGGGATAATGGGCTCCGAAACCGGTACCGGACGGTATTCCGCCCGCGTTTTTGGCTGCCTCACGCGTTTGGTCCCCGGCTTGAAGTCAAATCGGTACCTGACTGTCAGGTTGACAACCGCATTCGTATAATCCACCCTGTTTCTCCCGGCAACATAATTATTCTCCGCAAAAGTATGCAGTTCACTGAAAACCACCTGGTCTTTGATCGGAATATGGGCGGAGACGGCCAGCTCTACCGGGAAGTTCTTTTCCTGGAGGCCAATTTCAGGCGTCAGCAGAATATTGTATCTGGGCACATTGTCGTACATGGTTATAATAGTGCCATCCCCGTACGAAACATAATTGAGCGGCCGGTTGTCCGGCAGGTTCACAATGGCGCTGCCGCGCTTATATTTGAAATAACCAGCCGCCATGACGCCCAGCCTGGCGATAAACTGCATTCCTCGTGAGCTGTTTCCCGTATCCCAGTATTTTGCAAGGGACACTTCGGCGGCGGTAGACCTTAGAAGCCGCATAATGCTCGGCGTACAATTGACGGGTATATGGAACCCTCTGTTCTCCGGGTAATTCAGGGTATAGGTCTGCTGTCGGTAAACGACATTCCCCATGATCATCCACCCTCCTGTACCACTCTTGTTGCCGAGCCTGTACATGGCGCCAATACCTGCGTGGTAATTTCGCTGATCACAATCCACCAGATTGCCATAATCGTCATAGCATTCGGGATTGTCGACCGATCCGCGCTGCAACAGGTACGGCCCTTTCTGGTTCACAATCGCGGGCTGCATCACCGTCATGTTAAATCCAAGTGACGGAACGATCGCAAAATTGCCCCGGCGCATCTGCTGGCCTAAAGCTACCTGGGCAGTCATGAACAGGAATAATAATAAGGTATACCTTATCGTCTTAACCATCATGCTCATAGTGCTAATGTCTTTTGTAAAATGAAAGCATTAAAGTGTGGGCAGGACGACCCAGTAAAAGGTAACAATGCGTCTTCTCCGGTCATTTTTAATGACCTCCTTTATGGCGGGCGGCAACTCCTCACCCCTACCCAAAATATCGACAGTGATGTCGACCGGCTCCTGGTAGTTCTTTTTCTGTTCGGAAATGATTTGCAAAAGCAGCTCTCTGACTGCATCAGCCCTTAATTCCGACAGTTTGCGGTTCAGGTCGGGAGAAGTGGGTTCCGTAATTGCGTCATCCTCCGCAAGCCGGGACGCCAGGTCCTTAAAAAGCACGGATCCTTTCTCCACGGGTGTTGCATCTGAATAGCCGGTCACAATGATTTGCCCTTTCAAGCTTGTGAAGGAGCCCTTATATTTATCCGCGAATTTGAAAAGCTTTTCGACGATCGGGGCAAAAAGGCGTTTTCCCTCCTGGACTTGCTCCTTTACGAGATTGTACTCGCCAGGCCGGAATAAGGCTCCTATTTCGGATTTAGAGAAAGTCTCGCTGCCCAAAAAGTCGACGATCACTTCTGTCTTTTTTTCCAGGATACGCAGCATATCGGCCGATTCCTGAACAGCCTTATTGGCCGCTGCTACCACCTCAGCTTCCTTTTTATTTCCTGTCTTCTCGCTATAATCCTGAATGTCCGCTTGTGCTGCTACCAATTTCTCTTTTGTCTCCACTATCTTTTGACGCTCCGTTTCAACGTATTGCTGAATATTCTCATTGGTTTCATGATTGATCTTCTCCAATGAATCTGCCTTAGCGGCAGCGGCAGCTATCCTATCCAGCATCATCAGGGAGTTTTCCTGCGATTCCAATGCCACACGCAGGGCCAGGGCAGATTGTGAGACGGACGCGCTTTTCCGCGAACACCCTCCCAGAACTAGCATAAAGAAAAATGCGAAAAAAATAAGCCCAAAGTTTCTCATAACGATCGTTGATTTAATTCCGTGTCCCGCTCGAAGTAAGGGCCGAGGTCTTCCTTCGGCTTTTCCTTAGGCCTGGATTTCTTGTTGGGAGGTCTCTTTCTGAGATAGTTCAGTTTTGCGGTCAAATGCGGCGAAGGCTTCAGCGCATGGGCCGTCTGATACCATTCAATGGCATATTGTTTGGAATGCTCGTCACCATTAAACTGGTGAACTTGCCAGGATTGTGCCCCACGGGCTGCATAGATAACATAAACCGAATCTACAAACGGTCCTCTCCTGCCCGACCCATTCTTTTGTGTAAAGGCGGCCCTTGCCGCGGCAAAGATGGGGGCATGCCTATCCTCCGGAAGGGAGTCAAGTTTGTTCAGTAACCTGAAAGCTTCAGATTCCGATATTTCAAAGCTCGATTCGTGAGGCTCAGGTGTCGGCTCTTTTGGAATAACTTCCTGCACGACTGGCCCTTGCCTGTCTGTGATACCCCCATTTGGGGTTGTGTCGGCCCCCTTTTGCAAGATCTCATTGATGTAGCCCATCCATGGATCCCGGTAAAAATAGGCTACGGCAACCGATCCGAAAATCATTAAAATCAGAAAGAAGGTCATTAGCCTTTTACCGGAAGGCGATTGCCTGGCCGGGGAAATTTGTTTCTGAGGGGGATCGTCGGCAGCCGCAGCGGGTTGCGTTTCGGCCTGCCCCTGACTATCCACAAACCATTCCGTTTTTCCATCGGGGTAAAAGCGGACCACATAAAATTGCTGGGAATGCAGATCAGCCACTGACCACGTCCTCATACCCGTAGCAACGTCGCTGGCCAGCTCCTCTCTCAGCAAGAAACGTTCATAAATAACTGTATTGGGTATTAATTGTTCCATGTGGGCCCATTCAGATTAATTCAAAAAACCCTTTTCCTGATATTTGCCGGATAATGCCCAGTACCCTGCAAAAACGGCAGACACGATGAGCAGATAAAACGACATGTTTAGAAACTGGGATGCCCCCGGCGCATTCTGCACCATTTGATCCGACCATTTTCCAGCCTCAGGGAAAAACTGCCCTATCCCCGAGTTGACCGTTCCCCTGATCCCTGCTTTTACCTGCGCAAATTGTGAAAAAAGGCTGCTATCGCTCATGAAAGCCAGCGCCGAAGTCAGCACAGTAAGCACGTAAGCGATAATAAACCAAAGCCATTTGACACCACCGGCACTCGTGAGGATCATAGCAAGTGCGCCAAAAACAGCCATGATACCTACCGGACTGTTTTTGATACTAAACGAATTACTGAGAAAACTTCCAACAATCGGCAGGTCCGCGCCAATGCTTGCATAGGGACTTATAATGCAGATCAGTGTGATGACAGAAGAAAGCACCAACGGCCAATTGGGCACCTGAACTGCAATGCCTTTTAAGTTGGCATTAGGCGTTATACCGGGCGAAGTCGTGGGTTTGCCGGGCTGCGGCGGCCAATTTCCTGCAAAAATCGGGGGCGGGGCTACCGGGGCAGGTATGTTCGGCAGGCCGCCTGTCACCTGGGTCACAGGATCAGCTACCGGTTCCTGAGATACTGCCGGCTCACTCACATTTGTTATACTTTGAGCTGCGCTGCCAGCAGAAACTCCTCTCACCGCCATATCAATGTTGGAAATACGGGTGTGAATCTGGAAAACGACAATCAGCAGCTCAAACAGCAGCCTGATCAGGAAAGGCCCGATGATCAGTCCGCAAAATCCCGACAGTACCATGATATTGCCCCCGAAAGGAGAATCAATCCCTTTCATGATCAGATATAAACTGCCCAGGATACTGATTATTACATGTATGTAGTAGACCACAGTCAGAAAAGCGGGCGAGATCATTTTTTCGAAATGAAGAAAGTCGCGAAAATCAAATTTGTTTTGCATAAGGGGGATTTTCTTAGGATAAAAAACTCAACGACCGGCCAGAAACATGACGTCGGCCTGCAAGAAACTGATCTTACGGTTTATTATATACGTTATCGACGTATCAATGCACGGACTGATTCTATTTCTTTCACTGTGTTTTGTTCAGCCGTTTGTTACTCCCAGCCATTTCCGGAAAGTAACAGGCCACGTTCAGATTTAATTGGATGTGATCAGTACTTGAGCCTGAAACGGCCATTCGTCACCTTTAAAACCTGACTGCCTTTTCCACCGTCGCTGAACACGTCGAAGTAAAAGGTACCCTCTACGACGAAGTCGTCAATTTGGGTAATCTTGCACTTACCATTCATGGATTTACCGGGTGATACAATGAAGCTTGCAGCGTAGTCTTCATACCTGCTTTTGTGATAGCGTCCGTATACAATCGTAAACTCGCCTGTCTGGCCCGTTAGAGCCTTGTCAGTTCCAAAGCTTAATTCCTGATAATCGGCGGGAAATGCTCCCAGGTAAAAACTGCCCCCATAAGTATCATTCTCGGCCATGGCGTCGTCTGATCCTTCATGACGGAATGGCTCGCCTCCCACCTCGGCGTAGACATAGTACTCGGTCTTTGGCGTAGGTGAGTCGGGATCTCCTTTACTGCAGGAGTCGGTTAACGTCGCCACCAAAATGACGAAATAGGCTGATATACGGACACTTGGAGTTGATAATTTCATAACAGCTTTGAGTTTGGGGTTTTGAATCTGGCCGATGGCGACCAATAGTTATCCGGCCATTTTTTACTATATGGCCGGAAACCCAAAAACGTCACAAGACTTCGCTGATATTTAAAAAATCCGTGATTGGCTTTCGGGCCTTATCATTGAATACCATATCACGGCCGGAGGTAAAAATCCTAAGTCTATTTTGTTTAAAAATCCCAAATCTATTTTCTGTTTAAAATAGCCGTCACCTGCTGAAGAACGTTTTCGGCAAGGTCCCGGGAATTTCCGGTGAATTTAATGTTGCCCTTTGCCACCTTGTTTTGGAACAGTTTCGCCTGAAGTGTAATCACGTTCTGTACAACCCTGTATTCTCCGGCAAGGTGATAGGAGTTAGGATAGTGGGATTGCACAAAAGCAATGGGCGGCGATGCCCCCTGATAGGACAATTCGTACAACCTGTCATCCACGAGCAGGGATAATTCCTTAGTATCATCAAATTCTCCCGCCTGCAGGAAATTGGTTTTCGAAAAAACTGGTTTGGGGTCATTAGCCGGAATCTTTGCCTTATCTGCACTGGAGATCAATAAACCTATATCGAAACTCTCGTTGTTTTTGGGTGTCACGACCATCGGGACCTGCAATAGGTCTATCTCCCGGGCGCGCAACTCCACCTGGTCCCGCGCATATTGTAACAGCTCCGATACATCCACATACTTCCCCTCTCTTAGTGCGGCACCTTTCATTCCCTGGAGCAAAGTGTGTGTCAGGATACCTTGCCCATATTCGCTTGTCTCGTAGCTTTTACGGTCAGAAGCATTGGCGGCGATAATATAAGTGGCCGTCCGGTCGCGCATTCTTTCAATTCCCCGGCGCACCGCCTCAGAAAGGTCCCTGCCGGCAATCAGACTATTGGCAAGTGTTCCGGCTGCACAGGCATCCATGATCAGCAACTGTTTTTGCGCTTTTGTCGTGTTGAGAAATTCCATAATCTCTTTCCCGGAAATACTCTGGCTCTTGCGGGTTTCGGGACTTTGATAATCAGAGGTACGCGCATCACTTGTCAAAAAGTAAAAATCCTCCTGTTCCCCTTTATGTGAAATACCATGGCCAGCCATATATACCAGCAAAACATCATCGTACCCGGCTTTTGCTTTCACCTGATCAATGGCCTTCTGAATATTGGCCCTGGTCGGAAGCTGGTTGTATACGCTCTCGGAGGTTAACTTAAGCACTGTTGTGTTAGCTGCTGAAAAAAGATTATTGCCTGCAACCCGGAGTGCCGTCGCCATGGATTCCGCGTCTTTTGCGGAATAACGGAGATCCAGTTGGGGATTGGCGTAATCCGACACACCTACCACGATTGCCCACAACCTTGGGGATTGGCCTCCGCCTGAGCGCTGGATCACGGGGGCGGGTTTCTCAACAGGTTTGGCAGCGATAGGAACCGAACTTGCAGGGCTCTTTACCTCGATGGTTTCCATTTCACTGGCTATCCCGTTTGTTTTTTCATAAGCAATCACACCGATCACGTTGTCTTTCCCTTGAAGGATCTGCTGCTCTTTCGATATGTCAAGGTTAAAGCTGATGGAGGGTTTATCGGCTATTGAAGCGGGATTAGGCGATACAAGTTTTCTGGCGTCCTCATAAACCAGCTTGTCGTTGATATACACTTCAATGCGCCCAATCCCGTGCTTGTTATTTACTGAGGTAACCACATATCGATCAGGATTATTCGGGACCTTGGCAATGGTAACAGAAGGCGGATTAACCACTTCTGATTGCCTACCCGGAAACATAAAGCTGCGGAGTAGATTGGGCGTATAGAACTTGGGGCGGTAAGCGTCCACTCCCACCAGTTTGTTATTTTCCACAGCAAATAAAAGTTCTTTGATCGCCCTATCCGTCCCGTCAAAGCGGCCATCTCCCGCCACTACCACATAGTCTTTCTCGGAATCCCGTAAGGATGCCAGGATAATCGTCTTATTTTTTTTGTCATTGATAAAAAGCGGCCCCTCGTTGATTGTCCAGCAATAAAATCCGTCACTTCCTGATTTGATGTTGTTGATCTGCAATCCCGGTTGTTCGTTGTAATTGGTCAGCACTTCGCGAGATAATTGTGTTCCTGATTTGATATCAAATACATACGTAACCGCCTTCGAATCGTCAGACTGGAAATTTTCCTCACCAGTGACAATGAGTTGGGCATTATCGGCGGAGCAATGAAGGGAATGGATATTCAGGTTTACCTTCTTAAACCTTCCTTTGTAAACGCCCCTGAACAAATCCCACTGAAAAATTTCTCCAGACGCATTGGCATGAAATAATTCCTTTTCGGTCGCCGAAAAGGTCCCTGCGTGAATAGTAAAATCATTCATCGGGCTTTTGATAGCCTTAACCGGAGCATTTCCAAAATCGGTTGACCATATGTTCAAATCGACATGACGGTTTGTGAAATAAACTTTATTTCCGTCACCCGCGACAACCAGGCTCGAAACGTCCCAAGCCGCAAACTCATTGATCAAAAATGGAAGTTTGGTACTGCCACTGATTTTCCTGGTCGCTATATCTACTTTACTGATAATAGGTGCATTCCTGTACCCATCTTCTTTTACGACGCAAATAATACTTTTTTCATCTTTGGTCCAGGCAATAGTTGAAGATCCCGGCACATAATCGATATCGCCTCCATTCTCATATTTTAAGGAATTGACAATTGCCCGGTCAGCAAAATTCCAGATGATAATTTCTCTGTTATTGTTGTCAAAAGTCGTGAAATACTTACCGGTCGGCGAGAATTCAAATGAAAGGATATTTCGTTTTTCCCGGCTTCGCCCGGAGCGGTAATCAGGAACGTTTACACTTTGCTCCACCTTTTCTGTAAAGAAGTTGATAAAATTCAACTCTCCGGACTTACTGAAAGTGATGATATTTTTGTCATCAGGAGAAATAAAAGCACCAAACATTGCTTCGATTTCCGCACTCTTACGGAATGTCTTGATTTTAGTCCCCCGTTGAAAATCAAAGACCTCGAGAATCTTTTCGGCTGTTTCGACCAAAACATATTTTTCACTTGCTGAAACGGACATCACTCCTTTGCTTGTCCCCCTGAACTTTCTCAAAAGGGTGCTGGTCGACAAGTCATATATATCTAATTCGGTGCCGCCGTTCGCGTGGTCCCTGAAAACATACAATTGATGGCCCGCCTTGGAGTAAACCAGCTTGGTGATCTCGTTGTTTCCGGTATCAATAAATGAGCCCTCAATTTCCCTGATTTGCTTTCCCGACACCAGGTCAAAAAACCTTATCCCGCCAAACATATGTGTGGAGGCGATTTCTTTATTATCGGGAGATAACGCAAGCAGCCCGGCACGCACAGTTCTGAGCCTTATGTTATCTGCTGTTTTCTGGGCATTGCTTTCAAAGCATAAGCAAAGCAATACGAACGCTTGCACGGCGATGGAAAAAAGTTTCATGTAGTCGGAAGGCGAGTAGGGAAACGTATATATTTATGCCAATTTAAATTGAAACGGATCTAAACGCAACTGGTCTTGTATAATCAAATTAAATCTTTCCTTTCTTTTCTTTTAATTCTTGGTTCTCTTTTAATTCTTGGTTCAGTTCAGCAGCATTTGCGTGCACAGAATTTAAGCATTGACTCGGAAGACTATAAATTTGCAGAAAAAATTTATAATACCTTGTGGGCAGGCTTTTCCAGTAATAAGGCCAGGCCGGACCTCATCCTCAGCGCTGTTCCGGGCAGTAAAAACATCGCCAGGTATTCGGCCGAACCAGGAAAGAAGCCCTTCATTGTGCTGGATGCCCATCTGGTTGGATTATTAAAAGCAAACTTCAAACAGCAAAGCGGTGCTGCCCTGGCCTGTGTATTGGGACATGAACTGGCACATCATTACCACGCACACCAGCAAATGACGTCTTTCGCTCAAAGGGGAGGAAATGACCAATTGGAGACCCAGGCCGACCTGACAGGCTTTTTTTATGCATATATCGCAGGTTATCCCAGTTTCAGTCTGGCTGAAAGGCTTTTTGGATTCCTTTATGACCATTATAAGCTGGACAACGAAAACAAGGGATACCAGTCCAGGCAGGAAAGGGCTCAGAATGTCCGTGCCCAGGTTTTTGAGGCCAGAAAAATGGCCTACACTTACGAAAGCGGAAAGTTGCTGCTGCTACTCAACAGGCCTCAGGAAGCTTATGATTGTTTTAAAGTCGTAGCCGCGACAATCCCAGCCAAGGAGGTCATCAACAACCTTGGTTTATCCTGCCTGCTGAGAGTGAGCCAAGAAAAATGGATAGACCGGCGCGAAATGCCCTTTGTTCTTCCTTTTGAACCAGATCTTTCGGAAAGGCTGCTTGCCAATGCGCGCGGGATTTCGGAGTCTGAAAAAATACAACGGAAAAATTTGCTGGAAGAGGCTGAACGGGCTTTCCAGGACGTGTACCAGCAGGGTACTTACGAAGCCGCCTCAGTTAACCTAGCGGTTTGTCAGCTGTTGATGGACAATCCCAGCGCGTCCATCGGCACGATCAACCGAATGCAATTGCAATCTCCTGAGGCAATCATGGTAAGGGGAATTGCGTATCTCAAAGACGGACAAAAAGAGCGTGCCGCCATGGAGTTCAATCAGGTCGGGAAGGATAAATCCACATTGGCACGGATGAATTCGGAGATCTATCAGGCCGTGCTGGCAAAAGGCTGGCAGAAAGCAGCAGAAGTGCCGCTTTCTAATTCGGCCCAAAAAAAAGTATCACTCTTGTCTCCTGACAAATTGCCGGACCTCGATTTACCTTCCTTTCAGGAAATAACCCAATCGCCCTTTCTGATCAGTGTAAGTAATACTCCTTTTGGGGATGCTTATCACCTCTTAACACCGACGGTGAGCAACGGACCCATCAAGCGCAATGTGAGTTGGGTTGTCTTAAAGGCAGTCCCTTCCAAAAGGGCCAATCGGCTTGGCATTAAAAGTGGGGACAGAGAATCGATACTGACGGGAAAGACAGGATACGGGACACCAGACCTCATTTTCAACGCAGGACCTGGTGTCGCCTACTACCTGTATCGTTCTTCCCAAATCGTGTTCATGCTCCGAAATGGAAAGGTACAGGAATGGATTATTTTCAATAAGATGTCCTAGTTATTCCATTTCCTGTAAGGGCGTCATATTTTGTGCCTCGGCAGGATTCAGACCATACTTTTTCTCTTTCCAAAACAAGATAAGCCTGTTATTTGCAAGATCATGAATGATGTGAGGCGCCAGCTGGCTGCCTGGTGCCTCCGGTGTAAGTATTTCCAGCGTATCACCTGAAATCCGGTACCTTAACGGGCCATCGGTATCAACTACGATTTTACCTGTGTAAGCCCCGTCCCCTTTGTCCCCGGGCGAAAATCCAAATGAGCCGTCTGTTGAATTTTTAACAGGTATATTCACAAAAACCATCTCGGAGCCGGTTCTCATATAAAACCAGGCGCTAAAACCAATGCTTAAAACCAATAACACCGACGCAGCAATGCGAAACCAGGGCTGGCGGTAAAGCGGTATTATTTGCGGGGCCACACCCGGATCCCTTTGAACATGCTCCTCTGCATTGTCCGCTTCCAGGCTTTCCGCATATTTCCGTACTTCCGATTCCTTTAAAAGCATGAGCATTTCAATTTCTTCCCTCAAAGCATCATCGTCCTCCATCCGCATCCGGAAAAGGTAATCCTCTTTGTCAGAAAGCTGGCCGGTAATAAACTTCCGCTTCTGTTCATCTCCGGAATTCATATCATTATTGTCCATTGCAGATTGTCAGTTGAAGTTCTCTTTTCTTTGCATCCAGGCATGCTTGTCTTACCCAAGCATGTTTCGCCCGGCTCAGGAGCATTCGGGAGTTTTGCTCAGTTGTGTCAAACATCATCGCTATTTCCCGATGGGAATATTCGTAAATAAAAAAAAGTTTAATAATACGCTGTTGATCGGCACTGAGTTTTTCCAAGGCTTCCAGCACAAGTGACGAAGAAATGCTGTCTGCCCATCCCATAATGCTCGTTCTATATATTTCATCAAAAGCCGACTCGTCCAGCGAAGTGGAATTCCACTTTTGTTCGTTCCGGGAAATTCCCTTCACTACATTTTCGGCGACACCATATATAAAGGTTGAAAGCTGGGAGTAGAGCGGTATGTTATCCTTCATAAAGAGGGTCACCAATTTTTCTATTACATGACCGGCAACATCTTCGCTGATGACGTATTTTTTTGATTCAGGCAGTTTGTTCGTAATGGCCCCTATCGTTTTATCAACAATCCTGGTCACCTTTTCAAATGTTTTTCTATCGCCAAGCTTAAAAAGCTGGACGTCCATCTGGCCGGGTATAAATTTTTTCCATCTCTCTCCGTCCAGGTCAACCGATCCTTTGCTCCAATGTAGCCAGGTATTTTCCGGCCTGAATACTTTGCTTCTCTCCTTACTAAAAATGTTCCTGAGGCACAACAACAAGTGATCGACGACTATACTTATGTATTCCCGGGAAAGCTGGCTGTCATCCCAGATTCCCGACACATATGAGGATATACGCGTCCCGTACCTTGCCCTTAGTAAATTTTGATGTACTTCGTCCGGCTCACTTCGCAGGCTGTCTATGAATAGTATTTCGTCGCAAATGGATTGAAACACTGTACTTAGCGAGACACCGGACTCGCGGAATTCAGAGCTAAATCGCGCGGAGGATATCACAAACCAAAACTCCTTTTGCGTTTGCTTCGCCAGAATTTCCTTTTCGTCTTCTGCAAGATCTCTGCTTTTAAGTAAGGAAAAAATAACCGGCTTGAAAAGCACGGTGAACTGTTCATTAAAATACTTCTGATCTTTTTGGAACGCTGTTATGAGTTGGTAATCATTCTGATGTGCCATTTGTTCACAGGAAGAAGATTTCTGTCCTAATATCGCAATAAAAATTTCACCGGAAGGATTTTCCGATGAAATTTTACGCCTCCCGGCGGGCCACAAACAGAGATCCATGTAAAACCAGAAGCCCCCTCCGGCGTCGGAGGAGGCTTCATTTCGGGTTACAAATGCAGTTTTGGCCCTGGACCTTTCGGGGTTTCCGGAGGTTTGTCATCAGCAACCAGTTTTTGTTTTGAAGCCTGTGGCTCCACTTGGGTTTGCTCGGATTCACAAGCGAATCCGATTGCGATGAGGGCTGAAAATGCAAGGCTGCGCCATACAGAGCGGCCCATGGCCACTCTTGTAAAGTTTAAATTCATACTAACAGTTTGTTTAAGGTTTGCTGTTAGCTGGGCGCCCTTCCAACATTACTCGTATATGTCCGCCAGGTCAACGAATGTGACAAGTCGTTGAAAGTATTTTCAAAAAAATAAGCAGCTGCATTTTCAAGGCATTCCCCTGCCTGCAAAAAATAATTTTACATAACACCTCTGTGTGGTATTCATCCATAAAGAACCTCCATCCACTCTTTATGGAAGAAAATTTTACGGACATTGAAATCGTCGAAATGATACGGTCAGGCGACGATAAAGCAGAGAGCCTGGCCATCAGATTTCTGATCAGAGAGAATTTTCCAAAACTGAAAAGGTACGTGTATAAAAATTCCGGCAGTGAAATGGATGCCGAAGAAACGACCAATGATGCTATCCTGGCCCTGTGTACCAACATTCGCAGGGACTCATTTCGGTTGCTGGAAGGAGTGCAGTTAAGTACCTATATTTTCCGTGTTGCGATGAACATTCAGCTCAAACGCCTCAGAGAAAACCGGAAGATCCGGTACGTCACACCCATTGACCTTTCGCCGGAAAGTGATGATATGCAGCTGCCGGAAGAACAACCGGATGATAATGACCTGACAGATTGCCTGTCAAAAGCTTTCAAAATGCTTTCCAAAAAAGAACAGGATATCATTACCGCATTTTATATGGAGGGGGAAAGTATGAAGCGTATTGCGCAAACACAGGATTTGAAGAATGATAAAAATGTTAAGTCCCGGAAGTATTTGATTATCAAAAAACTGAGAGAACTAATCGAAACCTATGGATGCTAATTTTGATTTCGAGGAAGAAGAACTGATTGAAAATTGCCTGAGAGGTTTTTGCACCAGTGAAGAAATGAGGGAATTTCAACTGAGAATAAGAGTTGACAAAGATTTTGCAGAAAAAGTAAATCTGAGCCGAAAGACATATCTCGCGGTTGACCAGGCTGTTTATGAGCGAAAAATACGGGCCATATCCAGTTCCGCAATCCGTGAGATGTCGGTACACAGGCGCAGGACCCGACCATTGTTGTATACCTTCGGAGCATTGACAGCCGCATGTGCCGGTTTCGCGCTCTTCTTAAGTTTCGCACCGCTCAACCTCCCACCCAATCTTCAGGAGATGAATGTGGTCAGGAATATGAGCAGAAACCATGAAGACGATTTCAGCGGGTCACTCTCCATGCAGAAAAAACAAGCTTTCCTGTTGTTTTTTGAAGCGCAATCCCATCTGGCGGAAGGGAATACCCAATCGGCCGTTTTAAAACTGGAAGAGTTGTCCCGCATGAATGACCTTCGTCCCTATTTCCGGGAAGCAGTCAAATGGCACCTGGTTGTCGGACATCTTGAGAATGGTAACGTGGCCCGTGCAAAGGAAATTTATGAAAAACTGGGACCTCCGCAAGAGTACAATATCAGCCTGCTCGAAAGGTGGAAAATATGGTGGCACCTACAAAGAGCGCATTGAATATTTCCGGTAACCAAAGCCTGCGCCCATCAACATCACGCAGAAAGCGACAAGCCAAAATACGACAGGGATCCGGGCCTCTTCGTACAGCGGCGAACTGTCCCCAATATACGTTAGGTGTGACCAGTAGTAGGGATGGTTGATCGCTTTTGCCAGGGTTGATTGCAGGAAGTCTTTTTTTGCGGCCTGCAGTGCGTAGTCGCCAGACATACCTTTTCGCAAATGATCATAAAAGGCAGTGACGATAAAGGCCGTCGCCTGGTCGTCGGCTTTCCAGAGGGAAGTAAGAATTGCCGGACATCCGGCTACGCGAAAAGCCCTGCTAAGACTCATCAAGCCTTCACCATGGTAAGACCTCGTCTTATCTCCTTCGCAAACACTTAATATTGCGAGACGGATGTGCCGTAGTGGCAAATTCATAATCTCGTGGGCAGCCAGCTGATAGTCTGAGACCGGGAAAAACGATATATAAGAATTTGCAGGAAGCGAGTCGTTATAGCTGGCATGTGTGGCCAGATGAAGAATGCTGGCTTGCGGGAGTATTTTCAAAAACTGGGATTTCGTCGCCTCGGCATTTAAAAAATGAATGTCGGAAGTGTGCAGCACCTCCCGACCGGTGTTTTCCAGCAAATCCGATTTACCCCTAACATACAGTGCTTCGTCCAGTTTGTTTGCATATGGCGCAAACCCAATCGTATTATTTGCATAGCTGTATTTCCGGTTGTCCGGGCCGAGCAATGAGGCAGAATAAGCATAACTCACCGCAAAATCCTCAAAAAGATAAGTGCTACCTATTCCCAGCACCTCAAAGGGTATTGTGTTCAGGTCCGCATCCCTGGCAATGATCAGTCTTTTAGATCCTCCCAGGTCATCTCTGACCGGCCTGATCAGCAAATCATAAAGCCAGTTGGAAGCGGCAACACCGTCAAAGGCAAACATTTCGGGGTTGGTTTGTAACGATTTCCTGAGCGATTGAATGTTTTCGAGCAACCTGTGGTCTGTTTTTTGACGATAGGCTTGCATCTTATCCCTAAAAATCAGGGTTGTATACAAATAGTCGGAGGCTATGTAATAGGCGAGATAAGCGGTTTCCCCATCAAGCTTGCGCTGAATATTGCCGAGATTGACGGCCTCAACTTCATATCTCAGCTTGAGATAACGGTCGTCCAGCCTATTAATGCTGGTTGCCAAATTTTGGCGTTTGACAATCAGGTTGTTCAATAGCACTTCACTTTGTTTCTGCGTCTCCTTGTCCACGGATAACGCCAGTTGCCTTTTGACCGCTTGGATCTTCTGAACGTAAGCGCTTTCCTCTTCCAGTATCTCCCTGGAAAAGTTTCCGGGTTTGATCAACTGTTCATGTAAAACGTCGGATAACACTGCGTTACGGCTTCGCTCCTGCAAATCGATCAGCTTCTCAAGCCATTGTGTCTCTTTAAGTCGCTCATACAATCTATAAGTCCTGTCGATTGCTTTGTCGAAAACGGGCCGGGTCTTTTCGGCGAAGAAAACTTTGGAATCCTGGGCGTTCATTTCCTTGCGCATCCGCTCGGCTATAGACAGGGCGCTGGTGTAAGTTACCGCTGCGAGCTGCAGGTCTGTTTTTCGTTTTGTCGACAAATAGAGCTCATCAAGGCACCCGGCTTTTGAAGTAAGCGCATCGAACAACGCTCTCCCTGAAAAAATCTGCTCCGGGCCGGGGTTTTTAGAAGGCACCGTATCGTTAAATGCTATACTGGCGCTGATCACCGCCTGCTGAAAGAAATGCAAGGCCAGATCGAACTGCCTTTTGGATTGAAAAAGCCTTCCCAACCCCATCATTGCCGAGCTCAACTCTTCCGATTTATTTATACCCTCCCTGCGACTTCCCACGATCACCTGCTCATAAGTAAGCTCGGCCTCTTTACCTTTCCCAACTCCCTGGTAACTTTTGGCAATCTGAATCAATAACCATTTTTCAAGCTGCGGGTGCATTTTACCAGGATCTGCCTTAACCAACCGGCGGTATAGACTCCTTCCTTTTTCCAAAAATGCCAATCCGTCCTGATAGTGGTGCGAGGTATTTGCGTTGTTCCCCAGCGATTGGTAAATCCAGCACCGGTCAATCGATTTCACTTCAAAATAACTGAGTGCTTTCAGGTAACACTTTTGGGCTTCATGATACTGGTTAGTTTGGTTATAAAAATTACCCATACTGTTCACAGCGATGCCAATAGCCCTTTTATCACCAAGCTTTTCGGCAAGGAACAAGGCTTTCTTCATAAATAACAGCGCATGATGGGTGTCCCTTTTCTTGAGGTAGAAAGCACCTAGGTTATTGTAAAAGGCTTTGACATACGCCGCAATTTCAATCTCCAGCTTCGGATTGCTCCGAAGCAAGCCCACGCATTCGTCAAACCAGTATCCGGCCGAATCGGTCATGGGAATGTTATTGTAACCCTCGCCAATCGTAGAAATATGCTTGAAAGCCAGTGCATTCGGAATTCGCAGATGTAACAGGCTTAACCCTTTCAGCGAATAGGAAACGCTTTTTCTAAACTTGCCCGAGAAATACGCGGCCGAACTAATTTCATTGCAAACCTTCGACGCTCCTAAACTATCCTTCCGGGTAATCAATTCCTTGAGAAGCCGATCACCGAAATAAAAAACCAACTCGTAGTTGTCCTTTTCAACAGCCTCCTGAAAACTCTTTTCCAGGCTCAGTTTTGATTGTCCGCGTAACGGAGAAATGTTAAAAAGAATGAGCAAAAAAAGGCAAGCTAAAAAAGAGGGTTTCATAAATGAGGTCGGTCGAGATCGGGATGATAAATATAAAAGATGTCAACCAATTTTGTAATATGCCCGACGGACCTGACTGTTCATTTAAAGCGGACTGATATTTGCCTTATCACCAAAAATAATGGCAAAAAAGGGCCTGGGTGCATTCCATTCACGCGGCACCGCCCTCGACTGCGCCGTTCAAGTAGCTTCCAGCACCCCCGCCAGGCCAATCCCGATGCCTTTGTCAATGCATTGCTCTTTCATTGAATCGGCTACCGAATTGGAGTCATTGTTGTTAGAAAAAAGATCTGTCAGCAAAATGCTCACAGCGTCAGGATGGGTATTCCGTATGGTATCTGCAAAGTCCGTCCGGTCATTGAACGTCTGGCCGGTACAGATTTTCTTCTCATTTTTCGCGGAAATCGCGGCGGAGCGTCCTTGGTATTTTTAGTCTGTTTTTCTATTTCGTTTATTTAGTACAGGACCATGACCATCCCTTTTACTTCGTACCGCCCGTCAACAACTAACCTATATCCGTATACGCCACTCGGTACCCTGGTTCCTTTGTACTTACCGTCCCAGGGAACCCGATAATCTGGCGCGTGATAGATACATTGTCCCCAGCGGTTATATACAAACAACTCACCTGTGGGATAGGTCTGTTTTTTCAGCGGGTCCCAGGTCTCATTTGTTCCGTCGCCGTCGGGCGTGAAAACATCCGGTAACAGATTACCGAATTGCTTCGGTATGGATCTCAAAACAATAAATGCGGAATCCACACATCCTGCTTCGCTTTGGGCATATACTGAAAAGAGGCTGTCGCTTTCGGTTACCTTCACGGTCTGCTTAACCGCCTTTTGATCAGGAAAAAGGGATACCGGCGTCCAGGAAGTGACTGTAAATTCCCCGGAGCCGCTGTTTGCCGTTAGCTCTACCAGATCACCGTTATAAATGGTGCCCGTATGGCTTGCTTCCAGGCGGAGCTCCAACGGACGGATCATGATGCGGACGGTGCGGTTCACGCTGTCGCAGCCAAACCGGCTTTGCAACATTTGCTGTATGGTGGTGTCGCTCCTGAAAAATTTCCCCTCAAATTCCACCGAATCACAGCCCATCAGGTTGACAGTCTGATCATAGGGTTTATTGGGGTACACCTGTAGCGGCACCGGATCGGTGGTCTGCACTTTCGGAATAGCGCAGGGATCCGGATTGGTCACTTCCAGCGTCACCCGGTCGCCGTGCTTAAAATCCGATGAACTAAATGTTTCGGAATGAGCACCCTGTACATTTACCCCATTGATTTTCCATTGATAAACGGGGTCGTCGACATCGTTTACACGGGACGAAAAAACGATCTCCGTACCTTCGCAGACCGCGGTAGCCGACGCGGATATCGCCGCGTTCATCGGAGGTGGCAGTGGCGGTACTGTTACCCTTACACTGTCAGTAACCTGCTGATTGCAGGCGTCTTTCACCGTGACGGTATACGTGGTAGATTGCAGCGGCGCCACTTCCGCCTCGCTGCTGGCGCTGTTGGACGGTGCCCACAAAAATGAATGTGGCTTTATGCCGAAATCTGCTGTGGCTGCAAGCTGTACCGCCTCTCCGGGACATTGCGTGACATCGGGCGTCGCCAAGACCGACGTCATTTCGAGTGTCCGCCCTTCGATGGTTGTAACAAAAGGCCCTATCCCCTGCACGCAGGACGATTCGCATCCTGCAGGCCCCATACACCCCCGCAGAATGGACATGTTAAATTTGACATAGGAGAGTTCACAGCTCGCCTTGATGCAGTCATTAAAGCTTGCAACAATATTCTGATTGCCCCCAGTTGTGCCGGGAGACGCGGGGAGCCCTAGGGTTTGCCAGATAATGTCTTGCCCGCATTCCCGGTCCCCAAAGCCATAAATGATCCGCATTTTGTCGCGGGTACAGGGCGCGATGGTCAGGAACATGTCGAGAAGATAGGTGTTTGTAACGGTGATGTACGGCGGGACGGGTACCATCCAGCTGTAGCTGCATCCTTTGTTGAACTCATAGGTGCAATTGGCGCTATTGTACGAATTCATCACATTGGCAGGGGAATAAACACCGTCCGGACCGACCACAAGGGGATCTATCACGACCTTCCCTTTTTTTAGCAGCGTCCGCAGCATGCCTGCATCTACAGTCATACCTAAGCGGCTGCCTTGGACAGCATAACGGAGATAAGCGACGTTTTCCGGCTCGCTTTCCGCATAAAGAACCGCCTGCCCTACCCTCGCCATCAGCTTATTTTGAACCTTGTAGTCCACCTCACCCACCGCGGATTTCTGCCCTGGGGCAGCCACGAAAGTGAAACTGCCGTTTTGCGATGACTGGAAAGTGTCGGTAAAAAGATAGCTGTCAAAACCGCCGAAACGCCATTCCCGGATGATCAGGTTCGTCTTGATCCTGCCTCTTAAAACGCGCATTTCGGCATCTACGCCAGGAAAGATATTCCTGACGAATACGCCATCGTCCCCGGCGGTGTAATGGTCCCAATTGGCCTCTGCAAGTAATTTCACTTTTTTTCCATCGGCACCGAACAATCTCCAGTCATTAAAAAACACCTGCCCGGCAGCGGTTTTCATGTATGATTTCCTGGTTTTAAGATCGAAACCAACAGGCTCCGGCTGGTGGGAGGCTTCGAGCAACCCATTGCCCCGGTTGTCGAGCCTGCCGTCCAGGATTAGCCACTGACCATTTTTTTTATAATGGATCGGACCGTACGATCCTTGAGAAAAAACTTTCCCGGGGGTATCCGCGTCCACGTAAAACCGGGTGGTTTCCGTCCGTTTTTCTATGATCTCCGTTACATTACCCGGAGGCTGTTCTTTTGCCATGTAGCCGGCATCCGGGTGGGCAGCATACCGCGCATTTTTTGTCATCCAATGTCCGGTGACCGGCTTTTGCTTCCGGCTAAAATGGTCCAGGTTCAGTTCAGCGGCATCCGTTTTTTGGATAAAATCCGGCTTCGGCACCGGCATTGCTTCAAACTGCGCCAGGCATCGGGCCCAGCAGAAAATGAGAAAGCCGACATTCGCAAATTTGATTTTCATGTGTGCCTCAGGCTGATTTTTTTTGATAGAGTCGAAATTATGTGTTGATACCGGCCCTCAGGCACGAGGTAAAAGCTTTGCTACGGCCGTGTCGTCCGCAGGATGAATCCCATACATTTGCTGGAAGGTAACTGCCAAAAGGAAGTTTCAGCCGCTGCAGGCCGGGTCGCGGCCGTATTAATTCCAGCCGATCTTAAAAGGTAACATGGAAAAAATCAGGAATTAGCCCTGATATGCGTCGGCGCGCCGGAATTGCCGGTTTCTCTCTTGTAGAAATATTTTATTTTTCTAATCTCGTTTGCAAATGTTTTTATTTCAGATATTTAATTCGTAAAAACTCCCCCTTACTCAACAAAATGAAGAAACTTCTACGCATCGCGTTCGCGGCCCTTTGTGTGTGGGGTTGCCAAAGTGTCCCCGAGCCTGCAGTCAAATCCTATTACATCAGTGCCGCGCCAAATGATCCTGGTAAACGCCTGGAAGCCTGCGCATTCCGTTACAAGGTCGAGAATTCCTTCAGCAAGCTGGATAACACGCTTCAGCAGAAGGCGATCAGGGCAGCATTCGATCTCTGGCAGCATGCCGATCCCAACATTCTTTTTCTGCAGAAGCAGGACGCTCTCAAAACAGAACTGACCATCCGGTTTGAGCAACCGTCGGCGGAGCAAAAACAGGAGATCTCCCCCATTGGCCTGATCCGTGGAAACCTTACTACTTTATCGTCAGGCAGAAAAGAAAACGGTGCCTATATTATTTCTCTTGACGACAGCTTTGTATGGGACACACATGCGCTGACCCGGGTAGTTGCCTACCACATCGGTAAATTCCTGGGGCTGAACGATTCCGAGCAAACCGGCTCTTTTCTGAACCGCATTTATGTTGAGCAGGCGTTAAGCTTATCAAAGGATGACTCCCTGACATTGAACGCGCTGTATTCGAAACCGTGCGTGGGAGATTGTAACACGTATCTGCCTCTTTCCTTACCTGTAGGGGGATTCGTGACCAAGAGTATCCGCATCGACAAGCCCGGTAAAATTACGATCACTGCATCCAACCGTATGAGAGTTGGCTTTTGGGTTGGCTGGAGTACCCCGGAAGGACTAGAGAATGGGCTGTTCAACTTTCCTATTGGCGACTACAGCCTGGACCGGTCCATCAATCACGCTGCCCTCATTTACAAGGTCAACAATGACCAGAACTGGCGGACTTGCGGGAAGGCCTGTGAGTTCGAAACCGACGGCGTGAGCCAGTGTATCGACATCCTGTTTGCGATCAACGACAATGATTTATCCGATGACTACGGAGCATACGACATCGTGATGGATTACAAGAAATAGTCATGCTATGAGACGCTGCTTTGTTGTGCTGCTGGGCTTCCTTATGGGCATTTCTTATCCGCTTCTTGGCCAAAAAGAGCTGTCGGACAAGTATTGGCAAAAAGCGGAAAAACTGGCTATCAAAGGCAAAAATGAAGAAAGCCTTAGATTTTACGAGAAGGCTTTTGATCTGATTAAGGACATTGATCCATTTCGCGCGGCTAATTTGTGCAATGATATGAGTAGCGCGCACTTTGCCGGCGGCCATTACAATATAAGCATTCGTTATTGTTACGAAGGACTCTCTTATCTTAAAAAGCAAACGCGGGCACCGGATTCCCTTTATTTCAAACTCTACACCAGTTTGGCAACCATGCATAATGCACTGGAGCGGGCTGACTCTTCCTATTATTACTTTCAGGCAGCAGACGAGGTTCTGATCAAAAATCCAGTTGTTGAAAAGCAAATTCCACTTTATGTATTACATCACTATCTACATCAGGGAAGGGCCGTATGGCTTTTACACCGCTATCACCAAAGTATTAGTTATTTTACAAAGGCAAAGACATTATCTGAAAAATATAAGCTTTATGGTGAAAACGACTACATCGAAAGTAGTCTTGCAGAGGTTTATGATTTGTTGGGAGAACATCATAAAGCCCTTAAGTATCGCTATATAGCAATTAAGCATCCGTCCTCTGACTTCAATCGAAAGCAGTTATTGTATTCAGGGATCAGTTACACATATGAAAAACTAAATATGCCAGATAGCGCTTTGTTCTGGCAAAAAAAATCTTGGGCGACTCATTTGCAACAACCGAAACATACTTCACAATATAAAAAGCAACACGTAGAACTTCTATTTCTTATAGGCAAGCTTTATAGAAAAATGGGATTAAATCAACAAGCCTGGACATATTTGGATCGAGCTAGTCGGTACCAGAAAAAAGAGTCGTCGAGGAATATTTTGATCATTGCACTAATTCTGATTGAAAAAGGGAATCTATCGCGCTTACGCCACGACCTGATCCATGCACAGCTTTATTTTCGTAAAGCTTTCGAAGAGATTAGCTTGTCAAGCGGGGATAGTGATGCTTCTTCCATTGATCTAGTTTATCCGCAACTCGGACTTCAGGCTTTAATTCTTCAAGCAACAACATCATTTGACAGATATAAACTATCAAATGATCCAGCACATTTGTCGGCCGCGTATAAATCTTTTGTTAATGTTATTAAATTAAAACGATCCACATACATATACGCTGCCGAAGATACTGACGAAAGGCATTTCTTATCTTTTGAAAGCCACGATCTTTTCAAGGTAGCCCTACCAATAGGATACGCATTTTACAGGTACAACCCGTCCGCTGCTGTTATGCAGGAAATCTTCAATTGGTTTGAAGAGGCAAACGCGACCTACCTCTATGATGTAATTAAAGCCAAAAAGATCCACTATCAAAAGTTATCTCCTAGCGTAATTGAACAGGAGCAAATGCTCCTTCAAAAACGGGCAGCACTGGCCAGTCTTCCAAATCGCGGTTCCAATTCAATAAAAAAAGAGTTGAACGATCTCAGAATTCAATTATATAATCTTCAAAAAAAAATAAAAAAGGAACATCCTTCGATATATAACATTAAAAATGAATCCATACAATTTGAACGGGTTCAACAAATGCTTGGAAAAGAGTCCGCTTTTATTTCCTACAAATGGTTTGACGAGCAGTTATATGCTTTTGTAGTTACGAGGGAAAAGTGTAACCTACTTTTCTGGCCAGTAAAAAGGACGTTACTAAATTCATATTTATCCGACCTTCATCACGAATTAAAAAACAATCCTGGGTTTGGAAATTATAAAGGTTCACCCTCCGCTGTTGGCTGCTATAAAATACTTTTTGAGCCATTAAAAAAATGGATTTCTGCTAGGAAACGTATCGTGATCGCCAGGGATTGGCAGTTCAATTTCCTGCCTTTTGAAATCCTCGAAACAGGATCGAAAAACCATGATTTTCTTGCAAAAGATTTTGCAATCTCCTATACTTACTCAGCCGCATATTTCTGGCAACATCCCTTTCAGGCCACCAGCAAAGCAAGGACCAGTCTGACAATTGCTCCGTTTGTTAGAGAGCAGCCATTGTCGGATACAACTTGGACCGCTGTTTCTAGTCTTGCAAGCATTCTCAAACTAGGTGGTGAAAATCTTTGGGGCAGCAGGGCGACCAAACAACAGGTTCTCAAAACAGGGCTGGATTATGACATTCTCCATTTTGACACACATGCTTATTCGGCCGATGACAATCCAAATGATTCTTTTATTCAGTTATTTCCCGGAATCGACAGCCGTTTGTATCTAAATGAAATCTATGCACTCCCATTACAGTCTACCCGGTTGGTCGTATTGAGTGCCTGCTCTGCAGGAATGGGAAAAAATCTACAGGGAGAAGGAAATATTTCACTGGCTCATGCGATTGCTCAGGCTGGATGCCCTTCGGTGATCACAACAATTTGGGAAGCTAATGACGAGGTTACCAATTATTTGACGCGAAGGTTGCATACCCACCTGAATGAAGGGCTTGCCCTTGATCAGGCATTACAAAAATCCAGACTGGACTTCTTTAATAATAATGATTTCAAGCAGTATGCACATCCCTACTATTGGGCAAATCTGACTTTGATAGGTAACAACGAACCTGTTTATGCAAAACCTGAATTTTTTTTTACGTCAAGTTCAATAGTAGTCATGTTAATGATCTCTTTAGCGGTAGTAGCTATAATAATTTTAATCAAAAAGAAAGGCCACATCATGATGTAACGTGGCTTTCCGAACGCCTTTACGTTTATTTGCAGCTAGACAATCCAGTACAGTCAGATTTCGGCGATTGTTCGTCCTCAACCGATATTTTAGAAGCATTGTCTTCCAGATTTACTTTCATTTCCGAACATCTGGAAGATGGCATGGTAAAGAGAAGGAAGTTTTCATAAAAATTTAGTTGTTATTGCCTTAGTTGACAATTAACCAGCATATCAAACTCATATTGAATATGGTATATAAAAATACAGGGCGTACCAAAACTGATGCACCCTATCAGAACTCTTTGCCTAATCAGTGGCAGTTAGGTAAACCTGTACAGCCAGATTTTGGAGGTTGTTCATCCTCGACCGAAATTTTAGAGGCATTGTCCTCCGGATCTACTTTCATTTCGGAACATCCGGAAGCTAACAGAGTAAGAACAAAGAAAGAGAATAAGGTTTTCATAGTAATTGAGTTATACTGCCTTCGTTAACATTTGAACTAATATATAAACTTATATTCAATATCGTACACAAAAAATGAATGGCGCACCAAAACTGTCGCACCCTAATTTGAAACCTTTGCCTTAATCAGTTGCAATTAGGTAATCCCGTGCAATGCGATTTCGGAGGTTGTTCATCCTCCGCAGCCATTTTGGCTGCATTGGTTTCTGGTGCAATTTCTTTTTCGGAGCAACTTGATGCTAGTGCGGCGAGCAACAGGAATGAGAATAGAGTTTTCATTTTAGTTAGAGTTAGATACTACCTTCGTTGGCAGATGAAGTAATATACAAAACTTGTATTCCAAATAACATAAAGTAAAATAAAAGCAGCATTAAAATTGGCGCGGCTTTCTCTCCGATTTCACTTACAGTTTAGTAACCCGCTGCAATTTGAGTTCGGTGATTGTTCGTACTCGACCGAAATTTTAGAGGCATTGTCTTCCGGATTTACTTTCATTTCTAAACATCCGAAAGCTAACAGTGCGAGAACAAAAAGGAGAATAAAGTTTTCATAAAATCCAGTTACCACTGCCTTCGTTGACAGTCGAACTAATGTACAAACTCATATTCAATCTAGTGCATAAAAATATAGGGCCCACCAAAACTGATGCGCCCTATCAGAAATCTTTGACTCAATCAATGGCAGTCAGGCAAGCCTGTGCAACCAGATTTCGGAGGTTGTTCATCCTCCGCGGCCATTTTGGCTGCATTGGTTTCTGGCGCAATTTCTTTTTCGGAGCAACTTGATGCTAATACGGCGAGCAACAGGAATGAGAAAACAGTTTTCATCTTGGTACGATTTAGATACTGCCGTTGTTGGCAGATGAGGTAAGATATGAAACTCTTATTCAACACCGTAGACCGTAAAATAAAAGCCGCATCAAAATTGGCGCGGCTTTCTATCAAATTTCACTTGCAATTAGGCAACCCACTGCAGTTTGATTTCGGAGGTTGTTCATCCTCCGCAGCCATTTTGGCTGCATTGGTTTCTGGCGCAATTTCTTTTTCGGAGCAGCTTGATGCTAATACGGCGAGCAACAGGAATGAGAATAGAGTTTTCATCTTACGTTCTTTTTTATGAGCCCCTTCGTTGGCAGCTCGAACGTCAAGTGGAAATGGGATCTGACATTGCCCCCGGTTCTGGGCAAAAACTTTTGAAAAGAATTCGTTACTTTTTTTTAAGCCGCAGGTATCAATCAGTAAACAGGCCCAACGCTACTTATGAAGGATTTTACAGATCGCGAAATTGTGGATGCCATACTGACGCGCGAGAACTCGGCTGTCAATGAAGCAGCGAAGCAACTCTATCATCAGCACCATAAAATGATCACGCAATTTGTCTGCACCCACGGCGGTACCCGGGCCGACGCGCAGGACCTTTTCCAGGAGGTAATCGTCGCTTTCCTTGATAATGTTTGGACAGGGACTTTCAAATGGGATGCAAAGGCAAAAGTGGGCACCTATATGTACAAGATTGGGCAAAACCTGTGGTACAAAAAAATCAGGTCGGGCAAATCGACTTTTGAACGCGAACAAAATTATTCGAAGGATTTGGAAGAATCGACGCCCGATGACCCCAATCCTTTGGACCTGATGATCTCGGCCGATGAAGAAAGAACAAGCCTGTCCATTTTTCAAAGATTGTCCGAAGATGCCCAGAAAATGCTGAAAGCGTTTTATTACGACAAGCTGAGCTTCAAGGAAATTGCCGTCGCATTGGGATACCCTACCGACAATGCGGCAAAAATGCAGAAAAGTAGGTTTATGCGGGAACTAGGTAACTTAATGAAACAACCAAAAGCACTATAATCCATGGAAAGGCCAACCGACAAGACAGAGGTACAAGAATGGATCGAGCGATATTTAATGGGCGACATGTCGCCGGAAGAAATCCTTTTTTTCGAAAACGAGCAAAAAAAAGATCCCGATCTGACACACCAAATGGCACATCTCAAAAGTCTGCACCAACTCATGCAGGAAGCATTTCTTCAGGAAGAAGCGCTCGGTACAATCCGGCAGCTCCAGGCCAGGGAACGCCTGCGATTGAAAACCTTCACAGTTATACGTTACATGGCGGTCGCGGCGGCGGCTTGTATCGTGTTTGCTACCTATCTGACACTGAGCACGGTCCGCTTCCCGGATTCTGAAAACGATTTCACTGTAGTGCGAGGGGCCAGAAAATCCACCATGTCCCCGGCACAGCGTGTCATTTTCGATGAGTTTTTCGAAGGACAGGCGCATATTGTAGAAGGGCAGTATGTATTGGCTGTCCGGAATTTCGAGAATGTTCTCGAATCGGAAGACCTTCGCCCCTACTTCCGGGAGGCTGCGGAATGGCACCTCATTGTGGCCTACCTCAAAAGCGGGGACCTTTCGCGTGCCGAAAACCTCTACATGCGGTTTGATCATTGCATCGATTGCGAGTACCACGTCGGCTCCATCAACCGCTGGAAAATATGGTGGCAGATCCACATGCAGAAACTGACCTCCTGACGCCCAGCAGTCCAACTCTCCCTATCGATAACTCCCCTTCACATCATGCTATTCTGGAAACGTTCCAATGAGACCCTGGCCAAGCTTTTCCAGGGAACCCCTCTCCATTCCATTGCACTTTTATCCGACAGGGTCTCAGAAATTTTTGCAGACAACATCTCAGAGGCGATCCGCAAATCACGGCTGGAACAACACAACAGCGGAAACGCATTGCTGAAAGAAACCATCAATGAACTTACTTCCCTGCTCAGAAGTCAGCGCGATAAATGGGAAACCTGGAAACAGGCCGACGTCATGCGTCTGCTCCCGAAACTGACCGCCGCTACCCAATGGAAATTGCAGATCAGGGGATACCGCTACACCAAGGAGGAAACTTCCAGACTTGCTGAAGAAGGTATGCTTGTGTTGCCGGCACTTGAAGAGACGCTGGCCGCTTTCAAAAACGACAGGCAGGAGTCACAAGCTAAAAAGCTGGCCGTGAAGCACCTGCATTCCCGGGCGGAACATTCCGAAGTAACGGAGCGGGCCCTCAGGTGTGTGATCACCCATCTGCGAAACCCTGATAAATTCAACCAAACCATTTTTGCCTGGAACCGGAAGCATGAATTAAAATTGAAACTGCCCGTGATAGAAAGGTATCTCTATGAACAGCTAGCCCTGTTTGCCTACATGGCCAAGGGCGATTCGAATGCGCTGCCGGTGAGGGAAATAGAAATAAGGCTCCGCAGGTATATCGAACACAGGATTGGAAATGAAGAGAAAGACCAGATCGCCAGCGACATCATTCAAAACACTTTCCTCACTTTTCTGGACAACCGGAAAACATACCAGCAGAAAAGTTTTTACGTAGATAAAGCGCTTCATTCTTACTTTACCGATATTGTAAGAGATAGAAAAGAGATCCGAAAATACCATCTGGGGGAAAAGAGGAAGGACAAAGATGTATCGCCGGACGATTTCTCAGAGCCTGAACGGGACGAAGGCCTCTCCGAAATCATCCGGATTTTGAAACATTGCCTGAAGATACAGGACGACAAATGCCGGATGATGTTTGAAAAAAGGTTCTTTGGCGATTATGCAGACACGTTGTCCTATGAAGCCGTGGCCGAGCTTCTGCATGAACCCGTGCGGACGGTCGAAAATCGTGGACCTGTCTGTAACGGACGCTTGAAGTCATGTGTAGTTGAAAACTCAAATCAGCGGGGCCTGCGCCCTTATTAATATATGGATGAATCCCTGAGAACCCAGCTGATCCTTGCAGCAAGGGCTGGAAAACTGACCGAGGAACAATACCAGATCTATCTGCAATTGCTGGAAGACGATGAAGAATTCCGCGAGGAAGTTGAGTGGGAAGATTTTCTGGAAGATGCCCTGCCCGTCAGCATGGAAGCCGAGCTCTACGAGGCTTCCGAGAAAAGGGCGTTTCCCGGGCCGAAAAATGTGTTTCAGCGGTACAGCTATGCGATCACAGCGAGTGCTGCGCTGCTGTTGCTGGCCGGGGGTATGGTGTTTTATTTCGGATTGCGGCAGAGTGACCCCGAACTGGTCGGTTCAAGGAAAATCGATCTGTACAACGGCGACAACAGGACCGACGGCCAGCTGGGTTATTCAGAAGGCGACCTTCCGGCTGGAGAGCTCGTTCTGAAATGGTGGAAATCGGAAGATCAGCAGGACAGGATCAGCTACCGTTTTTGCAATGATACCTTACAGCTTTACTTTCGGGAACCGGCCGATACCGTTGTATTCAACAACCGTTTCAGGCTCTCGTACCTCACCCAATCGCAGCGCTATTATTTAGAGTCGAAAGACAGTGCCCGCATACGGCTTGAAAATTGCGCAGCGCAACCTAAATCACTCCTCAAATAGATGAAATTCAAACTTTTACTCACGTTCTTCACATTATTTAGCATAGCAGCATTTGCCCAGGAAGATGATAAAGCACCCTGCAACTGCGATGCGATCAACGGGAGCCAGAAAAAGTTCATTGGTGAACAGGAGGCAAACACTTTGCTGCAAAGCTACATCAGGCAGCTCGGGCCGCTCTCTAAGATCAAGCCGATTGATGACCAGTTTCTGATCAAAAGGGCTTTCTGTGATACGCCGGTATCCCAAATCTGCGAGGCAGACCTGCCAAACGGCACAAAAAAAAGTATACGCCTCATTTTATACAGCAAATTTTTCCTGGACAGGCTTAATGCCCAGAATAAGGCAACCACGCTGGTCGACAAGCAGGTACTGCTTCATGAATTAGGTCATCATGTGCTGGGTCACCATAAAAATGCCCGCAGCATCGAAGCATTACGCCTACCCTACCAACAGGAGACTCCAAATCCCAAGCTCTGGAATAAATATGGTTCATCTAACCCGATGGCCCAGGAACTGGAAGCAGATATTTATGCGGTTTGGGCTTTGTCAAAAATTGAACAAGGGTTTTCGGTTGAATCACTGATCAGAGGGCTGGATCGGGAAATGATCAAGGCTCTGGATAAATTGTCTACCGAAAGAAAAGAAGCTTTAAAAAAGGGTCCAGCGACAATTACTGCCGCAGAAAACGGAACGGTAGGCAAATACCTCGAACATCCGCTCTTCAAGGACCGGATCGAGACCATGAGGAAATTTGAGACAGAATTGAAAAAATCGGCCGGGAAAGTGGTTCCAAGAAGGTATTTCGCAGACATTGCCAGCACGGCATACCTCGACCTATGGCCCGAATCCTATGTGTATGATATCTCGCTCAGCGCGGGAACTTCCGTTACGGGCAAGACCGACTTTTCTGTTGACAAAGAGCAAACGGATGCATTCCTCTATCCGGTCAGCGAGTTCAAAAATTATCACTTCGGCCTTTCCATCGACCGCTTCCGCTGGGACCGGCCGTTGCAGACTGGTCTGGACGTGCAATGGTCCCAGCACAAATACGGCACCACCGTTCCCACCAACGACGGCTCCCGGCTGACTGAAACGTTGGCTGTCAGATACCTCACCTTTACTCCGAAATTAACCTGGAACAGTATTGGCATAAGCAGACAGCAATCCCTGCATTCATTGCGCGTGGGTTTTCTGGCGGGAATCGGTATCAATGCGCGGATACCTGCCGGAAAGATAAGCTACACCAACTATATCTCCAATGCCGTCACACCCAAGTTGTTGTTTTCCGTTGGGCCGAAAGTAACGGTCGGCGCGGCGATCATGAGAAAATCGTTTCTACCCAGGGGATTCAAGGTATTATTCAGCTATGATCCGCAATGGATACGCCTGAAAACGGACGGGGACCCCGTTGCCTGGTCGCATAACCTCGAATGCACATTGCAATATTCCCTGAAACGCTGGTAGTGCCTGTGACAGCTGCTGCCATTCATGTCCAGACATTCTCCAAATTTTTTTTTACCTAAACCTGTTACATTTCGTCAGCTGATTGGAATATATAGTCGTACATCTCAATTATTCCTCTCTATTATGATCAGATCTACCTCGTTAACAATTACCCTGGTCCTGCTGTTTTTGGTAGCCAAAGCCCAGGAAACAATCACCAATCCAAGCGTCATTTCGATGACGAAGGCAAAAATATCCAAGGACCTGATCCTGGATAAAATCAAGATAGGTCCAACCAAGTTCAACATGACAACGCCAAGCATGATTGAATTAAAAAAAGAAGGGGTTCACGAAGCAGTCGTAGATGCGATGATGCTCGCCTCGTCGCCGATGCCTGTCCTGCGCAACCAGGATATCATCGATATGAACCTCGGGGGGGTATCGAGAAATATCATTACTAAAAAAATCCAGTATTCCGATTCCGATTTCAGCCTGACCACGGAAGCACTGATCGCCATGAAAGCTGCGAAAGTTCCCGACGCCCTGGTCAAAGTAATGATGGTGCCTAAAAGGGCCGTTCAGCAAAGCACCAACCCTAACCTTGTGGCGGGTACCCTGCCGGCTCACCCGACTACCTTTCCGTTGCCTGCAAGAGGTAAGTTTGCGGAACCAGGGATCTATTATGAGGAATTTAAGAAGGGTATGCCCCAGTATGAACAGCTTGAACCTACGACCACAAATCAAACCCGGAAAGGCACGATTGGTGAAGGCCTGCTGAACCAGGCAACGAGCGGCATGTCAGGGACAACCCAGCGGGTAGGCCTGGCCAACCCCAGCGCCAACTTCGTCATAGAAGACAATCAACCGGTGTTCTACATGGTTTTCGGCGGAGCCCGGAAAAACATGAACGAAGTCGCGGAATCCATTTTTGAAGGGGTAGCCAGCCCCAATGATTTCACATTGCTGAGGGTAAAAGCGAGCAGCAGGGGAAGGGAGTTTATCATCGGCAGGGAATCCGCCTATACGAGCGAGACGGGATTCGGCGAAGGGGCGGTCCCTTTCAGGTTCAAAAAAATCAGCAACACGCTGTATAAGATTTATTTCGATCAGGACATCTCCGCAGCCGAATACGCTTTCTTTTATAACAAAGGCAGTGAATTCAGTTCGTCCATCAAGCTCTATGATTTCTCGCTTCATAACAATGTGAAATAAGCACTTATACACACACTGTCATCTTATCTCAGTCTAACTTTTCAAGCCGGTGCCCGCCAGTGCCGTACAGTGTCTCTTTGTCTCACTTTTAACAAAAAACTCAAATTAAACCTCATGAAAAAAATTCTCATTTCCTCTTTATTGGTCTTCGTGTTTGTCTTTAATGCATTCACCTCCCATGCCCAGGCCTTCCAGAAAGGCACCAAGTTGCTCGACGCCGGTTTCGAAATCCAGGAATCGTTTGACGAAAGCGTGATCCCCTTCTTCGCTAATTTCGAAGTGGGTGTTTCCGAAGACATTGGCGTGGGTGCAAAAATGCGCTATTGGAGCAAATATGACGTCAACAGCATGGTGGTACAGGCAACCGGAAATTACCACTTCGGCCGTATTATGAAACTTAACACAGATAAACTGGACCTGTTCGCAGGCTTGGGCATAGGTGTTAACCGGCTATGGATCACCAATTACAGTGAATATTCCGAGAATGTATTCATCATCAGTCCCGGAATCGGCGCGAGATATTTCTTCACGGAAAGGTTTGGTGTTACGAGCAAGCTTGGCCTGGACACCTACCGCTATGATTACTACGGCGACTACAACAACCGGTTTACCGACGGCAGCTTTACGGTGGGCGTCTCCTTCAAATTCTGAAGGGCGGTTCACGAAATATCACGTATGACCCCTTTATCGTAATAGAGTTCAGCACATCCGGAGGGCAATGCCCTCCGATATGTCTTATCACGAAAGGATAGAGAGAGTACGTATAAACATGAACGTTCAATTCATTCATTCTTCTAAAACCGAATCATTATGAAATTCTCCATTCAAAATTTCAGACTAGTACTAGGTATTCTCTTCTTTGTTTTCTGTCTGTCCGGCTGTAAAAAAGACGACGAGATCGTCCGGATTCAAAGCATTGTGCCACAGGATATTATCGACGACCTGAAAGCCAAGGGCATGGTGGTCAATGATGGTATTGCCCCTCCCACGATTGACGGCGCCTTCGTGTTGTCCCCCTGTAAACTAAAAGCACGCTATGGCCCTGACGACAGCTACGATGTCGGCGATATTTCTGAGGATTACTATTTCAAATTCTACAATCAGAATAAGAAAAACGAGATCAAATACGATTTTTACAGCGAAGGAAGAAGTGATCATGGTGAGGGAGCAGGTGCATTTATAGCAGGCGACGGCGACAAATTCACTATATTTTCTGAGGAAACCGGTGAAAGCAGTGACATTCCCTACAAAAGTGTCACGGTCATTTCCGGAGAGGTCTCTTCCCATGGGATCAAAAACTTTCAGTACGCTTTCATTATCAAAGATAAAACTGGCGACGACGACGATGAGGTACTGGTGGCAGTAGGAAAGGGAAGGGTATGGATTGACGGCGATTTCATATCGGAAGCTATCACCGGTTTCCGTACCTCCGCAACGTCTGTCATCACATCTTCAGCGACTGGCAAGTCCATGCGTTCAGCAAAGTAACGGGTTATCATTTATGCATGAAAACGTAAAGCCTTATCATCATGCGCTATTTCTCCTCATTTTCAAAGCACGGTGGCCGCCTGGCAGTATTTATTGCAATATGGCTGGTCTGGTCCGTACCGACATTTTCCCAGGATCTCCCGAGACCGGAATCCGCCAGCCGGGTTTCCCGGACCGCCGAAAGCGAACCGCCAGCCTCTGACGAGCGATTTGTAAAAGGCTCCGGTGATGATTTTGACCAATATCTGTACAGAAGAGACCTGGCAAATGGCAAGTTGTCCTTTCATGTCGACGTCACCAGGTACTACACCAACCTGATGAAGTTCGACAACGAGGGATTTCTGACCAATGCCGCCGAACTTGTTCAAAAAGGGCTTATTCCAAAAGAAGTCCGCCTCAGCATGCGCGTTTACGATGTGGACCATAACTCACAATACGACGGCAACGACGACGGCCTCGCCGATCCGGAAGTGGACTATGTGTACATCAATGGAAAAAGGATCAATGCTGCCAACGGACTTCCCTGGACATTGAGCTCAGGAAATGAGACATGGAGCACACCGTCACGAATGATTCCGGTAGAGTACATCAAATTCCCCAGGAAGGAAGGTACCGGACAAACCTCCCCGGTACCCGCCTCAAACCTGATCGAAATAGAGATAGATGTCCCCAACACCACCTATTGGGCCGTGGAATGCGACTGGATCAGTTTGGAAATCGAAAATAAAATCCGGCCTGTGGTTTTGGTGCGGGGTTTCGGCGCAAGCAGCGGAGGATCCGTTACCGGAACTGCGGAAGAGACCTGGGCGGCTTTCAATGCATTTCTTACCAAAGACGGAATTCCTTTTCACATTGCCCGCTCCATAGATCGCTGCGGTGCTCTATTTACGAACGCGGCCCTCTTGAATGCTGAAATTCAAATGGCCAAGAACACTTTTGGTGTCAGAAAAATTAACCTGATCGCGCATAGCAAAGGCGGCATAGACGCCAGGGCATACCTGCGCGGCATGTCGGAAGCCGAGAACCTGGTTCAAATCGGGCCACCGAATCACGGCAGCTCACTGGCTTACCTGTCAGCAGGGTGCCAGCCGGCTGGTGATCAGATGCAACCTGATTGGCTGGTTAATAATTTTAACTATCAGAATGGGAATCAGGTACTCTATTTACCAGAGCTCAGTTCGGGCACAAGGATCTTTAACATTGTAGGCACCGCTGATTGGGTGGTTTCCGCGCGGAGGGCTACCCTCCCGTGGAACGCCAGGTATGATGGCGACTTCACCAGCCCGGTGGCGGCTGTCAACAACCGGTCATTTGGTCTTGGCCACACCGAGCTTCGTAACAGCAATCCAGTCTATCAGGCTTCGATAGAGCTCATCGCTCCAAACGTCAAGACTACAAGCGGTGGACGGATAGGCGCTGAAACGGAGCAAAACGGCACAAACAGCGAGATTCCGGATTCGCTCAGTATTGTTTATGTATACGAGCAGGTACTGAAAACAGGCGTGAAGGAAACAAACCCGGTTTCTCTGTCAATCACCGGAACCGCCATTTTTCAGGGCGCATTCGGCGATCGGGATGCGGGATTTACTTTGAAAAGTCCGTCTGGTAAAATATTCAACGCCGCAAGTCCGGAGTTTAGCGCCGATCCCGACTTCGGTATCATCACCTATTCCATCCCGAATGCGGAAAAAGGGACCTGGAACATTGTCATACAGGGCGGCAAGACAGATGCACCCGCGGCACTCAGGACCTACGCGCTAACCAGTCGCCGGCTGATAGCTACCAGTGGAAGTAAATCCAGTTTTAAAATAAACGAGGCTGTCCCGGTTAAAGCAACTTTTGCCATAGGTAAAGCCCCGGTGACCAAAGCGAAGGGGATGGTGTATTTCCTGAAATTAGCAAAAAGGGATTCCCTGGAACTTTTCGATGACGGCAAACATGACGATGGTGCGGCAGACGACGGCGTTTATGGCAACAGCGCCCTGACATTCGCCGAGCCTGGCGGCAAAACACTTCTGGTAAAACTGCAGCAAGGTCCGGAAACGGTTTATAAAGACCTGCCAGTAAGTATTATTCCGGCCTCTGCTGGTTTCAGCGGCACTTTCAGTGAGAAAGTAATGGATAAGAATAACGACAACTTCAATGACTCGCTGCAGATCATGACAGGTATTGTGATCCAAGAAAAAGGGCATTATTCCGTCACGGCTTCTCTACGCGATTCCCAGAACAAAATCATCACTTCCTCATCCTGGACAAGCCTTGGTGGCAGCCCGCTCTCGCCTGGAACCTACCAGGCACCGCTTAATTTCAGCGGAGAGGCCATCGGCGCCAACGGATTAAGTGGGCCTTACAAACTGGATAATCTGACCCTGACCGACCTGACTTATTCCCTCCCGGTCGACGTCCGCCCCAGCGCATACACCACCAGGGACTACAATGTAAATATCTTCCCCCGCCTGCCTATCCAACTCACGGGCAAAAACTCGGAAGCACCTGTTGACACTGACGGGGATGGGGACTTCGACTTTCTGGACATCAAAATTCAGGTGAATGTAAACAAGGCAGGATATTACAATGTGAGCGCCGAATTGACCGACTCCCTGCAAAATACCTTAAACTGGACCGAAAGTTCCCTGCGTATGCTGGTCGGCCTGAATGTAATCACCTTGCGGTTTGATGGTCAGGAGATCAATGAAAAACTTTCCAGCGGGCGATATGTGCTGACCAACCTGCATATGTTCGACAGCGGGTCCCAGGCCTATGTGACCTTCTATGATGTTTACAAGACCAACCCCTATCTGTTTTCCAATTTCACCGGAAATTACCTGACTGGTACCGTACTGGATAAAATGACCAACAGGCCAGTCGAAAATGCGACCGTCGTCATTACCGGCGCAAAGCTCGCCACCGGCCAAACGGATCAGGACGGGAAATACGTTGTTGCAGGACTGCCCAACGGGAATTACCATGTAGAAGCTACCAAATCCGGTTTCTGTGTTTCAAAAACCATTGATGTCAGCAAGCCTGCGAATAACGACCCGATCGATTTCGTGCTGGTCCCCAATCAGATCATATTGAGCCCAACCAAAAACCTGCAGCTTTGCCAGGGCGACAGCCTGACGCTTGCTGTGACTGGAGATTGGGATCAATATACATGGTCGAATGGCAGTACCGCAGACCGGATCGTGACCCGGCAAGCCGGCAGTTTTTATGTAACGGTCTCTTTTGAAGGCTGTACGGCTTATTCGGATACCATCAATGTTCAACTTACCGAAATCACGAAACCAGAAATCCAGGTTGCCAATGCGATCGAGCTCACATCGAGCAGCGCGAACGGCAATCAGTGGATGCTGGACGGGGTGCCGATTTCGGGGGCCACATCTCCGACCTACAAGCTAAGCCGTTCCGGAAGCTATACGGTGCAGGTCACCAAGGAGGGCTGTAAAAGCGTTTCGGCTCCTTATGACATCGTGATAACGGGTGTGGAAGATCCAGGGCATAGCGCCAATATCCTGCGTGCTTCTCCCAACCCAACCAGTGGAGTGGTAAATGTGGTCATTGAACTGCCTCAACCGGGCCCGGCATCATTTCAGCTGCTGACCAGCTCTGGCCAGGCTCTCCTCGAATGGTCGTCATCGGCCAAAGTAAAAAAACACGAGGAGATCATTGACCTGAAAAATCTGCCGGCGGGCCTTTACCTGATCCGTTCAAATGTGGAAGACAAAAACTTTACCGTGAAAATCCTGAAGAACTAAAGTGTAAACCGATCATTGGAGATGATAACAAAGAACACATTACTCCTGTTTCTTGGACTTGGCTTGCTATGTCCGGGATGCAAAAAGGATCCCGATCCCGTTTCCAAAAGGATCGCAAAAGAATGGGTTGTTTCCATAGCCCGAGAGAATGGCACGGTGGTTTACGACAAAAGCAAAACAACGCAGGTCAGTCCCGGCTACTCAAAATTCACCCTGAACCTGAGCAGCACCGACCAGGTAGTGCTGACCGATGTGGATAACATTGCTTTCACAGGAAAATGGGAAATGAAAACAGACAGCGAGTTAACGCTGTCGGCGCTGCAACCGGCTCCCACAGGAACCAACGGAACGATCATTTTCACGGTAAGCAGCTTCGACGATCATGCAATGACACTTACCCGAACCACATCCAGCCTGAAAACCGGAGGTACGGTTAATTCATACGACATGGTAAGCAAATAGTGCATTTTAAACGATTATTGACTCCCGCCGTATCCGTTAAATAAGTCGCCAGTTTTAATTGGTGACTTATTTAATTCGACGAACTAACTTAAGTTCCGAAAACCGCCCTTTCACATTCAGTGCTTCTTTAAACCATCCTGATTTGAAATATCTTTTACCGATCCTGTTTTTTGTATTACTGGCCTTGTCCTCTCAAGCTCAGATTCCTGTTGATTTTACATTTTGTACCGGCACAGGAGAACTTTGCGTCGCCCCGAGCGATTCAACCTATGAGCTCTGCCTGAAGTTGAAGCCCGGGTTCTGCGCCACCAAAGAATACGAGATCCGCTGGGGGGACGGAAACACCGATAAAATAACCCTGACCAGTGAGCAGACGGTCAAGCATGTTTACGACCTGCGGCAATTCGCTAAAAACTGCGGGACGGGTACCGTAGAATACAACCTCAATATTAAAAACCAGGTTTGCAACAATGATAATAAAGGGTATTTGTTGACTTTCAACAAAAAACCCGAAGCAAAACCGCTGATCGATGCCGCCTGCGCGGGCTCACCGGTCACCATTCAAAATAATAGCTGCCCTACTTTCGATATCGACTTTTTATGGGAGTTCAGCGATGGTCAGAAAAGCACCAGCGCTTATCCGTCCCTTTCCTTCACCGACCCGAATGCGACCTACAAAGTCAAACTGACAGCAACGTCCAAAACCTGCGGGTCCAGTACGGCGGAAGCGGAATTCAAGCTGGGCAAACTGCCCGTTCCCGCATTCAATGTCAAGGGAACTACGGTACTTGACAAAGATACCGTCGTCTGTCTGTCGGGAGGCGGCGTTATAGAATTGGACGGAAGCGTTTCACAGGAGGAATCAGGGTATAATTGGCAAATAACTGGTGGAAGTTATTCTTATCAGAATAACTCCGGCAGCACGACTGCGGTGATCAAAGTGAAACTGGAAGACGCCAGGGAATACACGGTCACCCTGGTCGTTCGGAACAGCTGCGGCAGCAAGGCCATTACCCGCAAATACAAAGTAGTGAGCTTGCCCACAGCAACACTCACCCCTCAGCCCGATGTCTGCGAAGAGATCACCTATCAAATAACCAACCCCGTAGCCGGTGCGGTTTACACCCTCAATAACAGCCCGATCGCCGCGAACCAGGCAATCCCTCTCCCATTCGCGACAACTCCGTATATCGTGACGGCGACTTTACAAAATGCCTGCGGTACGCAAACGGTCAGCGACACTTTCAATGTTTCGCCGGTCCAACCTGTCAAAATCACATCCATACCAAAAGACACCGTCATGTGTGTTGGTACCGCAGGCATTCCCCTGACAGCTAATATTGCGGGTGGTGAATGGAGTTCGAGCGGCGTCGAGACGCAAAACGGGCGGAAAGTTTTTGTACCCAGAACGCCGGGCACTTATACGGTTACTTACACCCGAGGTACTGGTAAATGCCAGGTAACCGACGCAGTGAAAGTCACTGTGGAAGGGATTAAGGCTACCGTTGAAGACAAAACGATTTGTGAGGGAACACCCTTTGTGAAGCTGACAGGCACACCTCTTGGAGGCAAGTGGACCACTACTGCCTGTACCGGTTGCATCAAGGGCGACACGCTTCTCACCGCAGGTTTTCCCGGAACTGAGATCGACGTCACCTACTCGGTGGCGAATAGCACAGGATGTAAAGCAGAGGCTACGGCAAAAGTCCTTTTTGGCAGACCAAAAGCGGATTTTTTAATCGCAGGCGGATGTTCGGGCACGATTTTCAAACCGGTCAATAACTCTGCCGGCGCCCAATCATACACCTGGCTTATCAATGAAAAGCTAGCCGCCAGCACCGCAAATCCCGAATTGTCGCTATTGCCCGGGGTACAAAAAATCACGCTGATTGCGCGAGCGGGAGCTTGCTCCGACACGATCAGCAAAGAAGTGACGGTCACAACCCCGCCACCCGCGATTCGTTTCGTACCCAGTGAGACGATCGGCTGTTCTCCGCTCAATGTGACATTTCAGGTTAACGGAACTCAAACACCCGGTGTTGAATACGTCTGGTCAGTTGGCAGCACGTTTACATACACGAGCTTCCAGCTACCTGCCCAGATTCTGGAAAACAGTGGCAAAGGTAATATGACCTATCAGGTCACCATTACAGCTAAAAATGCCTGCGGGGAGCAAAAGGATACCAAGGAGATTGTCGTTCGTCCATTAGCAAAGGCAGAAATCGGGGTGGATTCCACCACACTTCGCTGTACGCCGGCCTCGCTCCTTTTTTCCAACCGTTCGTCTGGTCATGACAAGAACTTGTCCCGATGGCTGTTCGGGGATGGTACAATATTACAAACAGGCAGCGACACTGTATCTCATGTATTTTCCGCTAAAGACAGCGCGCAGACCTACATGGTAAGACTGGAAATAACCAGCGGGTGCGGCAGGGATACTGCCGAGGTGGCGGTCAGGGTCTTTCCAAGCACCGTGAAGGCATTGTATACAATGTCAAAATCGGAAGTATGCCCTGGAGAAATCGTGAGCTTTACGGATGCCTCCGTGCCAAAACCCATTCGCTGGCTTTGGAAATTCGGTGACGGATCGGTGTCTACCCTTGCCAACCCAACCCATACTTTTGCCAAAGCAAAAAGCGATTACAAGGTCACATTGATTGCCTACACACCCTGCGGGTCGGACTCGACCCAGCTCACCGTCAAAACGACCGAGGCGCCGACCGGGAATTTTGAAAGCGATGCCTTGGCATGCGAAAACACAGCCATCAAGATCACAAACCGGTCCGATACACAATTAGGTTTCATATGGGATTTCGGGGATGGGACACCGCTTGACTCGTCCAATTATTCGCCCGAGCATCTGTATGGACAACCTGGGAGCTATACCCTTACCCTGAGTGTTTACCGTGGTTCGCAAACCTGCAAAATACTCGCAAAAAAGGCCCCGGTAACGATCATTTCCCCCGCCAAGGCTAGTTTCGGTTTTAGCGGAGATTCACTCTTTTGTGCCCCAGGCCCGGTTAGTATCGTCAATCTTTCTGAGCCGGCCGACCGCTATCTATGGTATTTCAGCGACGGCCGGACTTCGGAGGTCCAGAATCCCGCACTGGCTTTTGAACCTGGCCAGTACAGCGTCAAATTGGTTACTGTAAAAGGCGGGACCTGTATGGATTCGACCGAGCGGGCGGCCGCATTTGTCGTTAACCATTGCCAGGTGGATATCCCCGAAGCATTCACTCCCAATGACGATGGAATCGGTGATCGCTACACCATTTTTGGGAGCGGAATCAAGGAAATAAGTTTGTTGCGGATCCGAAACCGATGGGGAGAACTCGTGTTTGAAATGAAAAACGTCAAACCAGGAAGCCAGCTTTCAGGTGAGTCCTGGGACGGCAAAATCGGGGATAAACGCGCACCGGCCGACATGTATGTCTATGAAGCCGAGGTCATTTACATTGACCAGCGCAAATCGGAGAGGCTGAGGGGAAACATCTATCTGGCACGTTAACATGATTAAAAAAGCGCTATCCCAGTTGTTTTTGGTCTGGTGTTCCCTGAATTGGGGTTATGCCCAGTCGCCCCAGTTTTCACAATTTTACGCCAACCCCATCTATGCCAATCCCGCTTCGGCGGGCGAAGCAGGAACGCCGCGCTTTATCGCCAATTACCGCAATCAGTGGGCAACGGTCGGTACCGCATTTCAGACTGCGGCATTCTCATTTGATACCTATGCCGAAGATCAGAACATTGGTCTTGGTGTCCAGGTTTTGCACGACCAGCGGGGCTCCGTATTAAAAAGCGACCAGCTTTCCGGCCAATTTTCCAGGCTTTTTAACCTGGATGGTCAAAAAGAATTGCGGGCGATCATAGGATTGCAGGCCGCGTGGATATTAAATAAATGGAATGGAGACGACCTGACCTATGTTTCCCAATTTCTGGGTAGCCCCGATCCTCTGGCACCGACCGCAGTTCAGCAAAATAGGTTTGCCTTCTCGGCAGGCGGGATTCTTGAGTATGTTCCTCGGGAAGAGGATTATGCTTCGTATTGGATCAGCACCGCCTTTCATAACATTGGTGTCAAAGAGGATGTCAGCATTGAACACGCCAGGATCAATGTGCAGCTCGGGTCCAAGATACCGATCGGGATCCCTTCGCTCTTCGGCAACAATCTCGGCAGTGACCTCGACCGGGAAAGCGCCTTGAACCTGGGGCTGCAAGTCAGGAAACAAGGCAACAGCCGACAGCTGGATGCGGGATTCAATATCATCCTGTCCCCGCTGGTGATGGGCGTCTGGTACCGGGGAATGATCTGGGGCGCAACCCGGCGCGACGCGCTCATTGGCACCGCAGGCTGGGCTTACGGCAATATGCTGTTCCAGGCCAGTTACGACATACCCGTCTCCTCGTTAGGGTTGGATACTGGTTCTTTTGAAATATCTGTCTGGTACGGGATGGACGCGCTGTTCCGTTTTGCAGGAAAAAAGGCCAGCGACCGACGCGGGAGAAAGTGTCTCAGGTATTGACCACGGAAGTAGATTCAAATCGGCAGAGCCTTATTTTAGCTCCAATGGCGCCTGCTCATTTAACTTCGGATCAGGCAAAGCTTAAATAAACCCAAAATGAACAGCCGCAGAAGATTTTTGAGAAACACGATGGCATTGGCCGTAGCATCCGCGTTCGACCTGTCATTAAAAAAGAGGAGACAACATCTTTCGTTTTCAACCCTGGGGTGCCCCAAATGGGAGCTTTCCCAAATACTGGACACGGCCGTTTCCCAAGGCTATCAGGCAGTCGAGATCCGTGGCCTCAAAGGCGAGCTGTTCCTTCCCAAATGCCCTGAATTTAACTCTCCCGAGCAGATTGCAAAAACACGCCAGCAATTTGCCGACCGCAAGATCAAGATATGCAACCTGGGCGCATCAACGGCACTGCACCACCTGGACCCCGAAACACGGCAAAAAAACCTGGATGAAGCCAAACGCTTCATCGACCTGGCACAACAACTCTCCTGCCCCTACGTCCGGGTTTTTCCCAACAATCTACCCAAAGAACAAGACCGTGAAAAGACGATCGATGCAATCAGCGAGGGGCTTCTGGAGCTCGGGCGCTACGCCGAAAAAGCAAAGGTAACCGTACTGCTCGAATCGCACGGGGAAGTACTAGGGAAAGACCTGTTGCTCAGAATTATGAAGCAGGCCGAGCATCCTAATGTGGGGCTCATCTGGGATATCTTCAACATGTGGTCGGTGACCAAGGAACCACCCGCAGAAGTTTACAATACCTTAAAAAAATACATCAGGCACACGCACATCAAGGACGGACGGCTGATCAATGATAAAGTCGAATACACTTTCGTCGGCAAAGGCGAAACACCCCTCACGGAGGCATTCGACGCACTCGAAAACGGCGGCTACAAAGGATATTACAGCTTCGAATGGGAAAAAATGTGGCACCCGGAAATCGCAGAGCCCGAACTGGCCTTTGCTGATTATCCTTTGTCAGTTCAGAGGTATTTCAGACCGGGAAGGTGAGTAATTGATATTGATGTTTTTAATGATCAATCGGTTACGCCATTGTCCTGTTCGCGGTCTTTATTTTCACCTCGTTCGTGGTGCAGGTGTTTGACAATCTGGAGAACCCACTGCGCCAAATGACTATTCTGATAAATTTCCTGCATGATGGTAATGGGATGCTGATAGAGCGTATCGGACCGAAAGATAGCATCCCAGTCAAGCAGATTGGGGTCGGCATCAGGCACATCCGCTTTTTGCATCACCTTTAAAAATTCGTACGCGATAAGCCCCTGGGCAATGGTCGTCGGATGAACACCATCCAGCGAGAATATTCCTCCTTGTTTCAAATTTTCGTCCCGGTCCACATGGTAATATTTGGTGTTAACGGTCGGATATTTGAAATCGAAATATTCGGGGAATTTATACTTTGGAACACCCTTATTTCTTTTAAACGCCAGTTGGTCCAGCACATCGGCAAGATCGACAATATGATACCTGCCGGGGGTTATGGCATTTCGATCGTCCCGTAATTTGAGAATGATCTTATTGTATTCACGGATACAGTTGTCGATATGAAGGACCTGCGTGAAGCTCAGATTGACACCGGATTCAAATGCATAGTCCTCATCAAAAGGGAAATAGGTATAGTATTTGAAGTAGGTAACTTTCGGGTCATCGTGCCTGCCGCTTCCAATTGGCACATCAAACTGTTCGCCAACCCCTTTGGCTAACGGCGCGATGCTTACCAGCGGTACAGTAGCCAGAAAGACTTTCGTATCCTTACCTGCCACTGCATCGTCGATCTGATCCAGAAGCACTCGGTAGTCCGCTTCAAAATCGCGGGGATGCCAAAGGTTCCACTTCTTGTCGAGAATGGTTTCCCGCGAGGCAGTTGCCGTTTCACCCGTCCCTGGTGTATAATGGATGGAAAGATCAAGTATCGTGCCCAACGCATTATTAGCACCCAGCCAAACAATTGCGTTTTCAACCCCTTCGCCCTGTGCATGGTGTTTCAGCCAGCCAATCTGCGATTTATTCGCATGCTCCGTCAACAGAGAGGGATTCAGTACTTTCAGGGCTGTACGGGCAAGTGACTGATTCGGCATCGCATAAGTGCCATCATCCGGCTTATCTTTCCCTAATAATTCCTGACAGTATTCACCGGTAACCAGCCAGGCATCGGACACATTAAAACCTCTGACAGAAACATTGTGAAAATATTCATCTCCGCCGGGATATTTTTGGTCCGCTGCTCCTTTGCCCCGCTCGTAATAATCTTCTACTTCGTCTATGTATTGAGGAATTGTAGTGGCCAAGGCAAGCGTCCATTCAACCGTATTCATGTCCGGCCCGTATTTCTTTTCAAGTCTGCGGAATAATTCTTCCAAATTAACCGGCAGACCTCCTACTTCCCAGGTTGGTATTTTATATTCTTGATAATAATCCAATACTTTGGCCAGCAATGTTGAATAAGCCAGATCTGTACTGGCAGCAGCGCCCGACATAAACCCCTGACTAATACTGTCACCTATTGTAAATACCTTAATCATAATGGAAGGACAATTAGGAAAGATTGGGAATCACTTTTACAAAATGCTTAAAACCTTATCAACCACCTGCTTGGCTGAAAACAAGTACCGATGGTGGTTGGCAAAAAGGTCGCTATGTAAAAAAGTCCGGATGTCATTGACCCCTTTGTAGGAATTTTTCTTCCTGGTATCGTCGATGATATTTTTAAATTTATCGGTGCCACCCAAGTTTACAAACCTGTAAAACAACGGGTTACCGGGATTACCCTTTGTCAGAATTTCCTGAACATGGTAAAACGCAGTAGCAGGAAACATACACTCTGCCTTCAACAACGTATCACCATAATTACCCGTGTTCCTATAATCCTCCGATGGTACAGATAAATTCACCGAAATATCACTGCCATTAAATTTCTTGGTACTCGCATAAAGAAGATAGTCATAATCATCCCAAAAAATATGCACCTCGCTGGCGATTTTTAACAGGTTGGAATAATCATAAGGAACAGGAGAACCAATCGAACCGAAATTATTTTTCATTTTTTGTCCATTTGGTGTCTTGATTGCCAGATGGGTTACGTCCGACGCAAGCAAAATGACTTTTTCAAAAGTCGGTTTGTCCAGCGGTAGGTTTTCCTTTTTTATCCCGGAATCAATCACCCTTGCATTCAGCATTCCGTTTAAAAGTTGATGAGCGAATGAATGCACGATCAGATTGAGCTTTAAACCGTGGGCTACCAGCAACTCGGATAAATCTGTAAAAAAATTCTTGAAAAGTCCGTTTTTAACGAAATCCACGCCATGCTGGACGGCCCGGTCATCCGCAACGCTTCGCTGCCCATTGGCCGGCCAGCTGAAAAACAAAACCTTCGCAATCGTATTAAAAGGGTGAGAAGTGTAATTCAACACAAATTGGGAAAGAAGATCGACTTTAAGACCTTTCAAAAAATCGTAGCCATGAATATAAATCACTACATTCTTTCGTTTTGAATCTCCCAACCTGGCGATGTCTGCAATGATGTTTTGCGCGATTTGTTGAGCTGTCAAAGCAGACACCCGAATGGTATCAGGAGACTGGGGCAAGTCAAGCGCCGCGAAACGGAGCGTTTGCGGGACGTCCTGAGATCTGATATCAGGGAAGCCATTGGTATCAGTTTCACGGTAACAAAGCATATACTGTTTGCGATCCTCTTCATTCTGATAATCACCTGGCTCTATCTCAACATCCCCGATCGCGCCACTCCATACAAACTCACCGCTCTGCAGCCGGTACCAGATGTTGTTGCCTTCGAATACATCCCCCGCAACTGCAAACTTGATAAAAACGGTATCCCCCACCTCGTGAAACCCCGGGGAAAAGGAATTGACGCTCGGATGTAATGTCCGCCGGTTCAACTCTCTTGTAACTACTCCTTTCATCCTGCTCTTCTTAAAGTGGCGTTAACATTATTCTTTTTTCCCAATGGCTCCATTTGTCCCGAGACAGCCGGAAGTGAAGACCGTAATTTGATGACTTTGTTGAGAAGATCAAACCAGAACGGGGCGCCGAGCGACAAGGCAAGAATGGTCAGTAAGTAGCCCCACAGGTGATCCATGATGTAATGATATTTATAACATGCCGGGTTAATCCTGATAAACTTTGTAGGCGCAGCCTTCAAATGAGGCATCACTTTTGCGAGAACAGTTCGATCGATGGTGTAATGAACCCGCATAAAAAGGGTTGTTTTTATTTTTTTCCTTGTTTTTTTGTCTCTATCAAAAACATTAAGTGGCAAGAATTGATAGTCGCTAAGCGGGGGAACATTCGGTGCTTTTTCAAAAAGTTCAATACGGTCGGATATGTACCAACCCGAAGAAATGATCTTCTGAGAATCCTTGATGTTTTTTTCCAGTGATTCCTTTAATTTCCTGGACACCGCGGTATCCGCAACAGCATTGACAGGTGCTGCCGCTGGCGGGCCGCCCGGGGCGTTTTGTTGCCCGCTGAAATCCGTCGCCATCTTCACCAGTTGTGCGGTGGCTTCTTCGTTGACAGAAAGTCTCTGGATAATATCAAGGGTATTGATATTGAAACTGAATGCCAGATACATCCCGATGAAAAACAAAAATAGCTGCGTGGTCCGCTTGAACCAGCCCGTCGCACGCTCCATGGTTTCGTCGTACCAATTCGCGACCAATAAATTGAACTTCACCAGGTCATTATTGGCGTCAGTCAACAGTGAATACAGTTGGGTTTTGGTATCTCCGTCATCCAAGTTATGAATCCCTTCTTCAATGGCCGAAAGCATGCCCAGGTCGATGTTCTTCGTTTTGACGGAATCAATAAGGGTTTTCGCAAAATTTTCATTTGATATATAGGAGGGCGTATTGCTGAGCCCTCCGCCAGAAAGCGTTCTGATGGATGGCTGTGCCCAGAATTTCTTATAAAGCTCAGGATTCTTTACGCCGGGAGGCCTGATACCGAACATCTGGCAAAACGATGCAATAACCTGGATACCCAGGTCAGCCAGATAATATTTCTGCGGTACATCGTCCATCAGCATCCGCCTTGTAGCATACCGCAGATTGCGCGCACGCAAGCCAAATGCGGAAGAAAAGACTTCCATCAATACCGTAGCATAGAGGCTGTAAAGCAGATAAATAAATATCAAGCCAATCACCACGTCAAAAGCCATATTACCGCCCATAAGTGATCAATTTATTGTGTTTTTTATACAGGCCGGGGAACCAGTCTGCTTGAAAATGACGCGCTAAAATTCGATACGCGCCGGGTCAGACACAATACTGATTTTTCAGTATTTTCCTCCGGGACGGCACGACGGTCAGGGATATTTGGACTAACCGCCAGGTCCCCGCACAACGCTGAAAAATTGTATTATAAAGAGCTATAATAGTAACAGCAACAGGAAATAGGGCCCTGTAATTTTGGATCAGCTATTTATTCTGACGATTACGATCCATGGCAACATTCTTAAAACAGGGCAAGAGCATAACAGAACTTCAGGAAGCAGACGCAAAAGTGCAGGCGGTTGTGAGCGGCGTCATCAAAGATATCGAGGCCAACGGTGACACCGCAGTTCGAGCATATTCGGAAAAGTTTGACAACTGGGGGCCGGGATCGTTCCGTCTGACCAAAGAACAAATTGAGGAAGTCATGCAATCAGTTCCTCAGCAGGTCATTGACGACATCACCTTCGCGCAGCAGCAGATCCGTTTTTTTGCCCAGCAGCAGAAAGACTCCATTCGCGACATCGAAGTCGAAACCATGCCGGGTGTCATACTTGGCCACAAAAATATCCCTGTCAACAGCGCGGGTTGCTACATTCCGGGCGGGCGCTATCCCATGGTCGCATCGGCGCACATGAGTATCCTCACCGCCAAAGTAGCCGGTGTAAGGCGGGTAATTGGCTGTACACCCCCTATCAAAGGGAAAATACCTGGGGCTACCGTTGCGGCCATGCATATGGCCGGGGCCGATGAAATATACGTATTGGGTGGTATGCAGGCCCTGGCGGCAATGGCCTTGGGTACTGAAACGATCATACCTGTCGATATGATTGTAGGGCCTGGCAATGCTTATGTGGCGGAGGCAAAACGACAGTTATTTGGTCGGGTAGGCATCGACCTGTTTGCCGGGCCAACCGAAATTCTCGTCATCGCCGACGAAACGGCGGACGCCGAAATGGTGGCTTGCGACCTGCTCGGCCAGGCCGAACACGGACCTACTTCGCCTGGGGCGCTGATTACGACATCGGAGAAACTGGCCCGCGAGACCCTGGTAGAAATCGAGCGGCAGTTGGCAGTATTGCCGACCGCCGACATTGCAAGCGTGGCCTGGCGGGATAACGGCTCTGTGATCCTGGTAGCAGATCAGCAAGAAGCCCTCGAGGAAGCAGAAAAGCTGGCATACGAACATGTTGAAGTCCTTACCAGAAACCCGGATTATTTTCTTGAAAATATGACCAACTACGGTGCACTTTTCCTCGGACCAGAAACCAATGTGGCATACGGCGATAAAGTAATTGGCACAAACCACACATTGCCGACCAATAAAGCCGGCAGGTACACCGGTGGGTTATGGGTAGGTAAATTCCTTAAAAACTGCACCTACCAGAGGTGCACGCCTGAAGCCAGTGCCAAGATCGGGGAATATGCCATGCGCCTGTGCGAAATAGAAGGCTTTATGGGCCATAAGGAGCAGGCTGCCCTGCGGGTGAGACGGTATGGCGGGTTAACAGAACTTAGCTGAACGCACAACCATATTATTGACTGCCCACCTCGCCGAATCCGTCGCTGATCACGGTCTGCTGAACAACACATCCCGCCAAGCCTATACATGCATTCCACCTACTACATACAGACGGAATTCCGTTTTCGTAAAATCACTTGTAAAGTCGTGTTTTAACTAAACGTAAATCTCCTTCCGACAGCTCCGATTGAATAAGGTGATGAACCATTCAAAATATTCGACGAAACACGGACGGAAAAACAACAGTTGCTTCTTGACCACCTGCGGTTCACATGTTGATGGCTGACATCCGTATCTCTACAAATAGCAGCCGAGGCAAGTCTCACTCCTGACACTACGTTGGTATTACCAAAATAAGTGGAATCCGTATCGAAAAATACTGAAATATCATTATTGCTGGTCAATTGAACGGACGTTAGCTTTGCAAATGTCAGTCAGTTAATAATGCTAAAAAAATATGTGCAAGAAGTATGCTATCAGAATTATAGCTCTATTCCTATTCTATCCTTTTTGGGCTGAAATTCTATTAACCAATAAACTACATGCACAAACACCATTAAATATCCCAGATATGAAAAGTCTGGGATACTTCAAAAAACATCTAGATACCCTGTACTCAGAGCTCTCTTTTAATGATGCCCCGCTTACCATGAATCAGATAGGCCTCATTAATAGCCCCAAAGGCATTGCATTCGCGTATTTTGACGCCAAGAGCAAAAATCGGTACATCATGATCAATTACAGATTTTTGCACAAAAAAATTTGGTGTGCCGAATTGCCCGAAAACAAAGCAGGTAAGGATAGCCTACTCCTTAAAGACAATGTACTGAGGGCAATATTTGCGCACGAATGGGCGCATCACTATATGGCCCATATATATGAGAATAAAGCTAATATTCTGCAAGAAAAAAACGCCGATATCCTCGCAGGCAGAATATTGGCGGAAAATGGCGTCTATGCGTCATCCACCATAAGAAGCCTGTTCGCTTTGCTCGACTCCAGACCAAATAACCACTACTTAAACCGGGAAGATAGAATCATGCTACTTGAAAGAGGAGCAGCCACCCATCAGATTTTACGGAATAGTTGCTCCAGTAGTCTATTTGAGTCACTAAAAGCAAAAAGGGAAATAGGCATCCGATCGGAAACCATTACAAAAATTGATAGTTTGAAGGCAACCATCAAAGACCGAAAAGAGAGCTTGGCAAATCACTTTGTGAATGACATGAGAGAAAGTCTGAGAAGAGATTTTGCTGAAAATATTAATATCCCACAAATTATTAAAGATAGCATAAGCGTCAACAATCTTTTTTGCGTATCGAATGTTAAAGGCAGCATTACCGTAAAGTTCAACGATAAACTCCGAAGCAAAATAGCTGAAATATGTAAAGTCAACTCTATACCTGACAGCATAGTATATAAAGAAATTACGGCTATTGAAAACAGACCAGCACTGTTTTATGAAGAGATTTTTATTCTGGAAACAACTACAGATCCCAGAATAAATCAATGGCAAGAAGAAGGTAATGCCAAAATCAAGAACCTACAAACTTCAAAAATTGAACCGGATTTCCTCCCCTTTAATGCCAAGGACAGGCTCCAATACGATATGCTTTATACCAAAGCATACTTCAATATCAAATCAGATGATTGTAAAATTGAAGTTCTAAAAAAATATACAAACGGAAGTAAGAAAAAACTAACATATAAATTTAGCCCTTTGAAGGATGTTACGATATTTCTAGATGTACGGGACACAACACAGACAATAAAAGGCAACAACCATGTAAAGGTACAAATTAAAAGTGGGAACGAGCTCTTGCAAACAGAATCATTCCTTTGTGATATTCTCAGAAATGGCAGCAGTAAAAAATTCCCATATAAAATTTCCTATAAAAGAAACCGGATAGATACTAATTATTATTTGGATTCAAACGGGCATCTCTGGACCGAAACCATAGCCTGTAAAACCTTTGAGGATAAAATCTTCCTGACCCCCAACATTTCAGTTCTCGATCCCAAAGACACCGGCAACATCATTCAACCCTTAACAGTTTTACCTCCAAATCATAATGGCTTATAGACTTCTCCTGTTATATGTATTGTTAAGTACAAGTGCTTTCAGCCAGAACGCATTTTATGATGCCGTATTTTGTGGCTCCATGAGATTAGAAGATGTCACAAATCTGGATAACAGCATGTCTACCGTTACCGCTGGCGATACGGTAGTTCTCGGGGAATTCCGAAAATTTCTTAACCAGCCCTTTACTGAAAGTAGGCCCGATTTTGCACGCGTTAAAGCCATTTTCAACAAAATAAATGCGGCAGATATCTCCGTCCCCGATGCAAGGGGATTTATAGGACTTGGAGCCATCGGCGCACTCGCACCTATTTTCAATCTATCAAAGCTCAACGATTCTCAGGTTGATACCCTTCTGTACGGGTTAACGATATATTTTGAGGAACAATTTCGGCGGGCCTATATGCAAACATATCTTTATGGTATTGAGAAGACAATAGGTACCAGTGGGGAATTAAAGCTACTTTTCCCATCTTCATATAAGAAAATACAGACTTTCGACCCCACAAGATATAAAGAGCTGGGAAATGAAATGAAAAATGTCTTCAAGGAAGATCTATCTTCTGTTTTGGACCATCTAAGATCTCATATAAGATCACCAGACGAATCGCTGGGCTGCAAAATCTTGAATAAAACATATTGCGATTTTCTAAGACAGGAGCCGATTTATCCCATGCTGGACATATCTTCTGGGATAGGAAGCAAACTTATCAAAGGGATGCACCCCTCCGACATAGTGAGTGAACTCGACCAGGAATATTATCTATTAAAGAATTCAGCTGATGTTAATAACAGGTTCAACAGCTCAATAGCTGGCGCTGAAAAATACGTCCAATTTGGTAAAGCAATGCACCTGATCAATATTGTTCAGAGAAACCTGCGAGATACCTCCACGGTTCAAAATGGTCAGTTTCATAATGCTTGGATAAACTCCGAAAAGCTCAATTTGCTGAACGACCCGAGAAGTAAAATTTATTTCCTGGCATTGCTGTATCAAGAAGACAAAGATTTCTTCGAGGCCGAAATCGCAGGGCTGATTCCAAACTGGCAGGATTTAAAAAATACCCAATTATCGCGATCGCTAGATCAGAGGATTGTAAACACTGCGTATTTGGAAATTAAAAACAAAAAAATTTCCAAACTTTTATCCCTTCTTACCGAGTTGGATGAATTCACAAAATTAAAAAAAGAAAATTTACTGGATGAGGACAATTTCCTGACATTTATGAAAGGAACTCTCAATATTTTACAACTAAGTTTGGGCGGATCGTTCCAACCAGAGGAAATAAAAAATATCAATACTCTTTCTATAAGCGTTTTCCAGATATATAATTCAATAAGACTAAAAAACTATGGCAATATTCCGCTGCAATTAAGCTCTGTGCTGTCGTCGGTACCACTCATTAATAATCCAAACAAGTTAGCCTTTGGGGGCCATTTAGCACATTTACTTATAGACGAAGCTAAAAAGCGGAAAAACAATATTCAGGAAGCAAAAAAAATGGTTAACAAATCACTAAAGGAGGCTGATATTTATTCCAGGAAATTAAAAAGCAATACTGAGCTCATGGCAGGAATTGTAAAATATATAAATGATCCCAATAAAGATTCTGTTCTTTTGACTTCAACAGTAATAGGTGTGCTGAATAAGCACAATATAGATTACTCCAAAGCATATGATAATCTTTTTCAAAAAATCGATCGCCTGTCAGGGTTTTCATCTGGGGTTATTAATGCTAAAACCTCGGATGATATTAAGAACGTCATCACAAGCTATGCCTCTCCACCTTCGTCTTATATTGACAAGCGCCAAAGCTCATTCAGTATTACCGCGGGTGGTTTACCAGGTTTGTTTATTGCAAGAGAGTCACTTGTAGCTAATAAAGAAAACAGTCAAACCCCTGATCCGACTGACTCAATTGAGATAAAAAGTGTTGGTACAAATTTCGGACTTTCTTTACCGATAGGTGTAGATATCAGCATCGGGTTAGGTAAAAAGAAGGTAAGTGGCGCTTCAATCGGGGTTTTCCTGCAAGCTGTCGACCTTGGCGCAATGTTGAATTATAGGATCAAGACCCAGTCAAATACACTGCCCGAGAAGGTTGGGTTTAAAAATGTTCTCTCTCCGGGAGCCTTTGTGACATTCGGGTTCCCCAAGTCTCCGCTGACACTTAATTTTGGGTATCAGTATGTTCCGGCGCTTAGGAAAATAACGATCGATGCGGGCAATCAGAAGTTAGCGAATTCGCATCGCTGGCAGCTGAGAGTGGCTTATGATATTCCATTATTCAAACTTTATTCAAGAGAAAGACAATAGCATGCATTTTAGAATGTATCGGAATAACTGATAAAAATCCGTGTTGTGCCCCTCATATCAGCAGCGTACTTATCTTGTCGGTGACGTTAGTTTTAATGCTGGTAGTTTAATAAATCATTCCCCATTTAGTGCTTTTTCAAACCTCAAAAACATCATTTCAAAGCCCATGACTTCCTCTGAAATTCTAACTCAATTTGTTTCCGGTGGTGTTATCGGTATGGCTGGCCAGACTATCAGGACCTTTGTCGGAATCACCAAAGCTAGTTCAGAAGAAAGCGAGATTAGCCTTCAACGAATTGCTGCAAGTTTAGCAATCGGGTTTTCAGCGGGAGGTATTGGCATTTTCACGGTCACGGGTTGGAAACTTGGTTATGATTTCACCTCCAGAGATTTTACTCTGCTATTAAGCATAGGATATGCGGGTACTGATTTTCTAGAGGGTATTTTTAGAGCACTTATTGCCAAGGGCGATCCAAAGCGGTCGTTCGATCAGGAAGAATTGATTGAAAAATTGGCCAACAATGATCGTAAACTGGACGATATCAAAGAAAAAGTTCAACAGGTCAATCCAGATTCAATATCCGGGTTATTTCGTGAAAATGCGATTTCAAGGACAAACCTGACTCCGGCATCTGAGATCACGAACACAAGCACCGACATTGCCCTTTCGTTTACTTCCAATGTTAATCGATCTGTTATTTCTGCTTTCGCGATAGACTTTCTAAAGGGTATGTTGCTGCATTCAGGCAACAAAAAGGCAACCATAACCAGTTCTGCCAGAACACCTTACGAACAGGCAAGAGCGATGTATAATAATATTGAATTAAAAGGTGTAAAATCACAAAAAGATCTGTATTCCAAAGCAGGTGACAGTGTTATTGACGTCTATATTTCATCTAAAAGCAATGGAAAGTCAGCCGAAGAAATCATACAGGATATGACCAGCAAAATTCTTGAAGTCGGGCCCACGAAGGTATCTCGACATTGTGCAGACTTCACAAAATTGGTGGTTATTGATATTGCCCCTAGCTCAATTTTAAATAAGGAACCTTGGGTGACCGTATTGGATGAAACGAAACAAACGTTTGCAGGCTTTAATTTTATACTGCCCGGCAATGATCCTGCTTATCATTTGGAAATACCAAATTTGGCTTTGGAAATTCCATTGACAGGCAACGAAGTATAGGGATCTTACCAACCTTTACAAAATAAGGGAAGGGACCGATCATTTTTGGCGCGGACGTAAAATATCCTTGTTTGTGCGCGTACTCTCAAGAACCTGTTGGCGTTGCCGTCTTTTGACACCTTGTTCCTTGCCAGAATGAGTGTCTTTGAAAGATTTGCTGTGATCAGCTGGTGGAATTTTCGCTGTCATAAACTCGGCACGGGCACCAGTCCCGGCTTAAAAATGGGAAACCTTATGGAACATTTCCCCGGGCAGACTGATTTTTGCCGAACTATCTATTTTTAAGTCAAATGATTTGAAAATGTTCTTATCAATCTGAAGCGAGCTGCTGTCCTGCATATTCAGCGCGGTTGAATGGATTGTATTCATCCGGTCTATTTTTGTTACGCCGCCTGAACTGACCAATGCCTGCAAGTTCCCCAGTTCATTGTCTGAAAACTGTATAGCGCCGCCTTCCTGCGCGACAGTCAAATCTTTACTTTTCCAGCCCCTGATCTTGCAGGTTACCTTTTGGGAAACAACTCCTTTTAGCTCAGCGGAAGAAATGTAGAAGGACGGTATTGAATTCAAAGCATAGTCGTAGGGCAGGTCGCGCTCATGCCAGTCTCTTTTGTAAGTGACGTTCAGCGTATCCCCTGTTACCTTCCATTCCAGGTATTTCGGATCGGCGATCATCCGGATCTCCGATTTCACGCCTGGATGTATTTCTGTTAAACCAAATGCCTTGCCATGCAGATGTAGATACTTAAATGCCGGCAGGCTGTGTTTTTTGTATCCGTACAGCGGGTCGTTTTTGTCGATCTTGTCATATTCCTTTTTAAGTATGAGGCTGGAACTCAGTACAACCAAAAGAATAAGCGAAAATAGCGCGGTGAGTATCCTGTTACTTGCTTTCATGGGCGGTGCCGTTAATGGGTGATGGGGAAGTTTTCTGTGATAAATTTGTTATACCGGGTTTCCAGTTCTTCTAAATCAATGTTGAGCAGGTATAACGTCCTGAAAAACTCTGGCAGCTCGGTTTCCAGGAAACGCTCTTTTTTATAATTCAGAATCTTTGCAGTCGCATCTTCCATCGCTGAATAGCCAATACCTCTCTTGTTGGAGATAATGTCCTTACTCTGCAGGAAGTCGTAGGTGCGCATCACCGTATTCGGATTTACCTCCAGGCTGGATGCAAGGTCCCTCACCGACGGGACCCTTTCACCAGGGGGCAATTTACCGAGCAGGATCTGTTCGCAGATATAGTCGGCAATCTGAAGGTAGATCGCTTGCTTGTCTTTAAATTCCATTTGGTTACCGGTTAAATTTCCTTTTCCCGCAGTCGCAGATAAGCAGCAAACCACAATGTCAGCACAATCAATATGGGAAAACATCGGATCATCCGGCCGATGATTTCAGGAAAAGTCACATTATAGTACCGGGTGTCCCTGATACCGGCGAGGGTACCCTCGCCCGCATAATGCCATATCTGCCAGCCGGTGATCGGGAATGTCACCACTTTGGAAGGAAAGGAAGTGAAATAATAGGCAAGCGCCAGCTGAAGAATGCCCAATGCCAGAAAAGTACCTATAAAAAAGGCGGCAGTTTTGACATAGGAAGCCTTTCCAAAATAAATCGAACCAAGAAACACAAAAGCCTGTATCATAAAATAATAGTAGCAGGTATACTGCATCACAAAATCAGGCAGGTAATTGTATTTATTGCCGTCCACGGGAATTTTTGCGTTGGCTGCGTCGATCGTTCCGTAATGCAATTGCCAGTAAAGAATGATAAACGGTACAATGAAGACCAGGTTGGTCAAGAGCGAAGTCAGGAATTTTTCAAAGGTGGAAGCGGGCACCATCAGCGCCGCAATACCCGTAGAAGTAGCGCCATAAGGCGTGAAGACGCTGCTCGTATAAAGACTGCTCCCGAAAAGGACGATCATAAAGAGCGCCAGGTACTGAAGCATTTCTTTCAGACCGCTGAATTCCTTTGAAAACGCGAGTGGCAACATCAGAAGCAACAACAAAAAAACGAGAAGCGCTGCGGTAAAAAGGTAATTTCTTCCTTTTTCGGCCAGGTCTAAACGCAGCATTAAGGTAAACCTATGGAAATCAAATGTCTGGTTCATAAATAGGAATCAATTTGCATGGCTAATAGCTGAATATTTTCTGGATGCGGGCCGGGTTTTCCATCACGGCGTTGAACAGTTGTTCGAGGTCAACCCGGCTTTCTTCCCGTTCGGAATTCTCGAAAACTGCCTTGTACCCCCGCAATGAAGGCTCGGAATAAATCACACGCTCATCGTAGTCTACGGTCGATAGCGTTCCGAAGCACAAACGCTCCGTAACCGTGTCGAGGGTGTGCTGGAGAAGCACCTTACTGTCTTCCAGGATAATGATCGAATCAATAAGGTTGTCCAGATCGCGGACCTGGTGTGTTGAGATCAGTATGAGTCGGTCTTTGTCCAATGCTGCGGAAACCAGTTTTCTGAACTGACTTTTGGATGGAATGTCCAATCCATTTGTCGGCTCGTCCATGATGAGGACCCGGGTATTGGCGGCCAGTGCGAAAGCGACCAGGAATTTCTTTTTCTGACCGAAGGACATCCCGGTCAACGTGTTCTTTTCGGGAATGTCCAGTTCCGCGATGTCCTTTCTGAATTGTATCTCATCAAATTTCGGATAAAAAGGGGCAAGCATATGGACATACTTATCGACGGTGATGGCAGGCAGGTAAATTTCCTCCGGGATGAAAAATACATCCTGTAAAAAGGCCGGCTGACGTTTTCCAGGCTCATATCCTGCCACCCTGATCTTCCCGTCCAACGGAAAAAGCAGGCCGACCATGTTTCTGAGCAGGCTCGATTTTCCGGCACCGTTTTTCCCGAGCAACCCATAAATATGGCCTGGTTCCAGGTTGAGGGTCAGGTTCTCGAAAAGCTTTTTGTGCTTGCTATATCCAAAGGATACCTGGTCGAGGTGAATCATTGCTAGAGAGATTTAGTGTTCTAGGTAAATAGTACACTGCAATAGTAAGAAAAGGATCCGGGAAAACCAAATATTTTTTCTTAACCGCTTTTTCTGCTTGACCTGATCGACAGAAATTCCCTCAAACAGCTTCCCGGATTTATTTTCTAACTGAAAAGATCAATCTCTCTTTCTATCAGCCAGCTTTTCGGGGTCTGATCGGAGACTTGCCAGGGTTTTGCCTTCGTGTCGGCGATAAACCATGTGTTTGGATTGCCCGACCACCTGGGAGGAATAAATCCCCTGATGGCCCGAAAAAAGATAAGCTGTCACACAAGCAATACCTGCATACACCCCGCAGGAAGAGCCAAACAACTCCATGGCCATCAGAGTACAAGCCAGTGGCGTATTCGCGGCCCCTGCAAAAACCGCCACGAAGCCCATCCCGGCCAGTAGCCCGGTTGGGAGCGGAATAAAATAGGAAAGCGCATTGCCAAGCGTTGCCCCAATGAAAAACAGCGGAGTTACTTCGCCTCCTTTGAAACCTGCTCCAAGCGTAACCGCCGTAAAAAGAATCTTCAGCGCAAAATCGTAAGCTGGAAGCGCTGTATCGAAAGATGCAACGATCGTGGGAATACCCAGTCCAATGTACTTGGTGGTACCCATTAAAAAAACAGCTAGCGCTACCACGCCGCCGCCCACAACTGGCCTCCATGGCGGAAACGAAATGCTGGCTTTCAGGAAACCTCCGATCTGGTGGGTCAGCCTGCTGAATGTGACCGAACAAATACCAAAAATGCCTCCTGCAGCGACGACATAAAGTATATGGGGCGCTGAAAGCTCCGGAACAAAAGGGATGTGGTACTGGGTATGTCCTACCTGCCAGGCCCTTGTAGTTATGTCGGCAAAAATGGAGGCGGCAAAGGCGGGCAGCAAAGCTTCGTATCGCAGCCTTCCCATTAAATAAATTTCGAGGCCGAAAATCGCGCCAGCCAGGGGCGTACCAAAGACAGAACCGAATCCCGCAGAAATTCCCGCAATCAGTATAAGCCTGCGGTCTCTGGGGCGCAATACGAGTAAGCGGGTAAACTGATCTGAGATAGAACCGCCCATCTGAAGTGCAGTACCTTCGCGGCCGGCAGAACCACCGAAAAGGTGGGTGATCACCGTGCTGACCAGCACCAGCGGGGCCATTTTTAGGGGGATAACCTTTGCCGGACGGTGTATGTTATCCAAAAGAAGATTGGTACCGGTTTCGACATCCCGCCCCAGGTAATGATACAGGCAGCCGGTCAGAAAGCCGGCAACGGGTAAAAGCGAGATAATCCAGACATGACTTTCGCGCCAGTTGGTGGCCCAATCCAGGGAAACCAGAAAAAGAGCGGATGCCGATCCGACCAGCAAGCCGATTATCGACGAAATGACAAGCCACTTGACCAGGAAAAAGACAATGGGCTTTTTCCAGAAAAAGCCGGCAAAAGGGCGTGAAAGACGGAAGCGAAATGCTGACATTCTATAAATATACCTATCAGATGAACAAAGATTGTTTGATCCTAATAGGCGCCATCAGCCGTGTTAAGGCGGTTTCAGCAGGAAGACACCATTTCCTGTATGGGCGCAAGTAAGCAATATCGGACAACATTTCAAATAATTTGCCCTTACCGGCCTGCATTGCCCCATACACACCACCCCTCCCCTCACCCGGGTTGTCCATGGTCACGTTTTTTCCAGGAGTAAGCCGCAACAGAATTCTTCCAAAAATACTTTTCAGCGACAAGCTGGCCCTTTCCGGCGAAGTATCCGCGGACCAGCTCCAGTCCGTTTTCGAAAGGAAGCCACTGATCACTGTTTGGCCAGTCACTGCCATACAGCAACCGGTCCTCTCCGAAAATCCCATAGAGCTCGTCGAGGCGCGCACGATAGAAACTCAATTCAGTCGGCACGCGTCCGTTCACCCGGCGCAAAACCTCCGAAATTTTTACATATACTTTTGGCCTTTGTCCGATTTCCTTCAGATTAGCTTCATAAACCTGGTGTACCGCTTTGTCTTCGGGAATAGCCATTTGGGGCAAATGATCTATCACAACCTTCAAATCGGGCACCAGGTCGGTCAGTTTCACCACGGCAGCCAGGAGTTCGGGATCGGGGTTTGCGGTATCCAACACCATTCCCGCCCGGGCAAGGGATTTGAGGTTAGAGATAAACTGGGGATTCGCCAGCTGGCTGGAAATAGCATGGCCCCAAAGGTTTCCGTAACGGATCCCAAGAAAGAGCGGATTTGCCTGAAAGCGCCCGAGCTGTTTACCGAAATCGGGTTTTCCCGGTTCCAGGTTACCGATTATCCCGACAATGATTTTATCTTTTGCAGCGACATCCAAAACCCATTGGTTGTCTTCGAGCCAGGGGCTGGCCTCCACAACAATGGCACCTGCAATTCCAAACTGGCCCGCCACACTTCGGTAACGATCCGGAAGCGCCGGTTTATAAAGGATTGGGTCAGACTTATCGGGCCAGGGTACGCCTTGCGGGCGATTGGTGTCGAACAGGTGTATGTGCGTGTCGATGACCGGGATAGGGGTGTGAAACCCCGCTCTCATTATGGGCAGGCCGCTCGCAAAAGGGACTCCAGCGGATAGGGCAAGAAATTTTCTTCTATTCATTGGCCGAAACAATAAGTTAAAATCACTTTCAGCCGGAGTTTACTCTCGTGCTGCCGAAATTTTCACTGGGTAAAAAAAGGACGGGAATATTTTAAAATAATGTTCCCGTCCAATCCATTGTGTCAAATCTTAATCCCGAAAGAAACCTGGAAACTTCTTCCGTCAGAACTCCATACCCCCGCCCCCGGATACATGGTCGGCCGTTTTGTAAAGTATTGCTTGTTGGTTATGTTATTAACCCCTGCCCTGAGCGTATAATTTTTTGAGATGTGCAACGTCGCGTTCAAGTCCAGTAAACCGTAACCAGGCACTTTACCTATTGTACCATTGGCGGATGGTGCTTCGGTATTCAGCGGATTGGCATAATTGGAGCTTACGTAGCTGTATTGCAATGTTGCCGAAAGCTTTTTCAGCAGAAATTGGATCCCGTTTCTGGAAATCCAGGTGGGCACGCCTTCCACCCGGTTGCCTGCGATGCTGGTATTTTCGCCATTGGACACCGCGGTCCCGCGGATGTATTTCGCATCGAAATACGACGAGGAGGTAAAGAATGACAATTCGGTCGGCATAGAAGTACTGTAGGTGCGATAAGCGACATATTCCAGGTAGGCTTCTACGCCGCGCGTTCTACTGTCGCCGGTAGTTGTGCGAAACAGGTAGGCATTGGCGTTGGCGTCCGTCATCGCAATGGTTCCCATTCTATGGTTAATCAGCACCTGAAAAAAACCGATATCGTATTTCAGGACATGCTGCAGGTTACCGCTGATACCCGCTTCCAGGTTATAGCCGTAAGCATCTTTCAGGTTCTTGTCAACACGCTCCAGTACCGAACCCGGAATGATATCCTTGAAAACGACCGGACGATAAGCCTGCGAGAACCCTGCGTAAATGCGGCTATTGCCATCAATACGATATTGCGAGCTGATACCGAACAAGGGGAATTTGTGCCTGATCCTGTTGGGCAGGTTCGCCGGGTCGTAATAGCTGATCTTTCCAGTCATGCTGGTCCCGCCGCTTTCAACCCTGAAGCCCGGAGATATGGTCAGTTTTTGTGTCAGGAAGATCATATTCTCTACGAAAACAGCGATGTTGTTAGTTTTCAAATACATGTCCCGTCCGAAAGCCGGATCTGTCAGGGTCAGGTCGAAATCGCTTCCTGTGGTGCCCTTGCCCAATTGTCTCCTGCGCAAATTGTTGTGCATGTATTGCACGCCCCCGGAAACGATGTTCCTGAACCCCGCGAAATTGTATTGGTGGATGAAACGCAGCTCAGAGGTATAGCTTTTGAAATTATCAATGTCGACCTGCCTGGCCTTATATGATTTGGTGAGGGCGCTGATCGTATCGGGCACATTGGCAAATGCGTCCAGCATCACACTGTTCCTGGCACCATAGACACCTGAATTCGTAAATTTCAATTGGGTCGACGGGCTGATTTTCCAATCGATCACGATAGAAGGGACATAAATATCCGGGTTAAAGTAATTCCTCGACCGGGTGGACTGACGTGGATCTGCTTCGAACATGGCGTCGGTCAGCGGACCCGGGATTTGGTACACATAAGACGAGCGTCCTAATTCCGCTTTGATCCGTAACGACTTGCCGGCTTCATAGGACAGGCTCACATATTGCGATTGCGCATCCGATTTGGCGTTTTTGCGGTACCCATCCGAATGTCTCTTCTGATAATAAGCAGAGTAAGTAAGCTTGCCCACTTTTCCGCCTATGGCATTATAGGAACTGAAAAGTCCGAATGAACCGGCTGAATTGATGGTTTCAAACGAAAATGCCCTGGTCGTATCCGGCCCTTTCGTCACGTAATTGATCATCCCGCCGAACTGTGCCCCATATTGCAGGGAAGATGTTCCGCGTACCAGCTCCACGCGCTGGATGGATTCCATCGCGGGGCTGTAATGACTGGCAGGGTAGCCGTACATATCCGAATTGGTGATCACGCCATTTTGACGGATGTTGTATTCCCATGAACGGTGCGGGTCCAGGCCTCGGGTTGAAATGTTGATCTGGTTACCGCTGCCGTCCATATCGTACACAAATACACCCGGGACCTTCGCGAAGATCTGTCTGCCCGTTTTTTCGGCAATATTTCCGTTAACGCCGTCCAGCTGGATTACTTCGCTCCTCTTGCCTGCGGTAATATAGGTGTTGTGGACATCCGGGAGACGCTCCGTGTGGATGACGTTTTTACGTTCCTCCACGGTCACTTCGTTTAAATCGAATACTTTTTCAACTTTCTCTTTTTGCGCTTTCGCGTCCTGGGCGGCTACGTCTGAGATTTCTAGGGTAAAAATCGTGAGAGACGCCACAAGGGGATATAATATCTTCATACTCCGTGGTTCGAAATGATTGGGTATATGCGCATGTACCCGGATAGCCTCATGGACAATCCGCAGGCATGCAGTAAATAATAAGGGTGTTCAACAACGAATTCCGTACAGCTCTGCTGCCGGGCCTATTGCTGGAACGTACAAAAAGAAGGGACTAGGCGATGTCGGGTGGTGGTAACGCCACGGATGGGTTTTGACCTAACAGGAATGGATCACTCTGAGCGACAACAATAGCATGATCGGGGACCCACTCCAGCATTAAGAAGATGGACCTGCGATTGTTATCCAGATATTCCTTCAGAAAATTCTTTAGAATTTGGGAATGGCTGTCATTAGGCACGTCCGACGCATCTGCGTTGGCGGCGAGGTTGATTTTGGCGACAAGATCGGCGAAGTGCTCCCTGGCATTCTGGTCGAACTGGCAATACACGTAGAGCGTATCGCCGACTATCTGCCTTGCTTTTATCTGGTAAAATTGCCCCTTTCCGTCCAGGTGGCTATCTATCGGTTCCGAGGCAGACCAATTTTTCTGATCGGGTGTTGCAAGGGGAACTTTGATGATGATATTGGGCGAATCCAGGCTACGGTCGATCATATCACCATATGGTAAGGATGCAGAAACCCGGCACTCCAAAAAATAGGTGATTGCATATCCAACCGTGTTGTAAAACAACAGGCCCAATAACAATATGGACAGTATTCTTCGCAACGTCTGTATCAGGGGATTTTAAACAAATATAAAACAAAAAGGGATTAAAATCCGTCTTCGTACCACTTGATTGGCCGATCCGAAATAAAACGGCACGACCGGGCATCGTCCCTGCTTTCAAATAACTTTATGCAATCATTTCTGTCTTTAAAAGAAAACCGGGACAGCTGTACGCCATCCCGGTTTTCAATCACATCTCGTTACCGGAAATTAGAAGTTGGCAACTTTGCCAGTATCCCACCACAGACGGGTAGCGATATCATCTTTTGCTCCTGTTCCCATTTTGGAAACCGCATCGGTAACAGCAGCTGTGTTACCAGTTCTTTCCGCATTTACGAAGGGCATCCTTTTGATCGATTCACCAGGAGGAATCACACCCCAGTCACCATTGCTGTCGTTTTTAGCAGCACTTGGAATTTTAGGATAGCCGGTACGACGGTAATCTACCCACGCTTCCAATGTGTTGGTAAAAGTGTTCAGGTATTTCTGCGTAATGATCTTTTCCAGTTTCAGCTCGTCCGAGTCTGCATTGTTCCAGGCTACGGTAACTGTCGATAACGCGGTAAAATTATTGCGCGCATCGATCGGGTCCACGTAATTGATCGGCTTGCTGGTGGCGTCGGCAAGGTAGGCGTCTACACCACCTGCACCCCAGTCAGCAAATGATGCCTTGATACCTTCTTCGTAGTTAGTTTTAGGGTCACCTGCACCAGCCCAGCCTCTGAGTCCTGCTTCTGCTTTCAGGAAGAGCACTTCTGCTGCGGTAATGTTCCTTCTCGTCTGCACAGTCTGGAAGTCCTCGCTCACTTTGGAGAAAGGCACGTGGTCTGCTTTTGCTTTGATGTAAGCACCATTACGCACTCCTTTATAAGGCATGGTAGGGTGGTCGGCATAAAGCGCAGCATTGGTAATTGGCGCAAAATATTTGGAGATACGTCCGTCTTTCAAACCAATCAAAAACGATTCCATCAAAGCACCCATGCGGGTATCATCCCACTCGTAGCAGATCTGCGCCACGGGTATCTTGTTACCATTCAGGTTGTTGATAAAGTTATCAGCGTTGGTAACGATCAAACCTGCGGGATCAGCCAAAGCCTTTTCGCCTTGCGTCTTAGCCTGGGCAGGATCCACTTTCGATAAACGCATCGCCAGTCTTAACCGCAGGGAGTTCACCACTTTCTGCCATGCCGGAATACTTCCGCCGTATTTGGTAGGGTCAAACTTCTTGAAACCGACATACTCCTTGTTGGCATTCAGGTCTGTCTGGATCGAGTCAAGCTGCTTAAAGAAAAGTGGGTACAGTTCCGACTCTTTGTCGTACAGGATGGAATTAGCAGTAGTACCGTATTGAGAATAAATGATCGGACCATGAACGGCCGTTAATTTGGACATGGCCAAAATACGGATCAGTTTCGCCCAGGTTGCGAACAAAGGCAATTCGTTGTCTTTTGCCAGCTGGATCACCTGTTTTGCGGGCGACATGACGCTTCCATATTCGCGGCCCCAGAATGAGTTCCAGCGAATGTAGTAAGTCGTGTTGTTCACGTTACCCACAAAATCCGTAGGCGTACCCATGTAGCCCATCCAGTTGTCGGCGCAAAGATCTTCCTCTACCTGGTGGCCGTTGAGGTTGAAGATCATATTTGAGAAAGGAGAGCCTACGAGGTTGAAATCCTGCTTAAGCAGCTCATCCGAAATTTGATTGGGGTTCTGGTTGGTTTCGACGAAATTATCGGTACAAGCCGCCAGCACAACCAGGGATAACAATGCTATAAATATCTGTTTCATGTCAGTGGTTTTAAAGTTTTTAGAAACTAAACTTCAGGTTCAACCCGTAAGATCTTGTGGATGGTAAACCGAATACGTCCGTAGATTGCAACGTATTGTTGGTGCTCATCGCCTGCTCAGGATCGAAAGGAGCTTTTTTGTAGAAGAAGAACAGGTTCCTGCCTACGAAAGACAATGAAGCATCTCTGAATACAGGTTTTGTACTTTTGGTTTTGAACGTGTAGCCGATCACCAGCTGGCCCAAACGCACGTTTGTTCTTGAAAACACATAAGGTTCCATAATCTTGTTCCTGTCACCGATCGCCGAGTAGTAAGTGTACGGAGCGATACTAGTAACCGCTGTTCCTTCAGGCGTCACCGCATTGATGGGCACACTTCCCGCATCTCTTGCTGCCGCAGATCTTTCGCTCACACCATAAGAATCCAAAAATGCCTCTGTTTTAGAGAATGCCACACCGCCGAATTTACCGTTAACGAGCACACTCGCGAAGAAGTTACGGTAGTTCAGGTTGTTTGTCCAGCCCAGCAACAACTTAGGGTTCACATTACCTACGATGGTTTGTGTAGCCGCCTTGGTAGGTACCCCGTTTTTATCCAGGATGATCGCGCCTGCATCGTTGCGTGCGAAATGGTAAACATACACATCATTAAAAGAACCGCCCGCTTTGATGATAGAAGCAAAACCTTCGTTATCGCCACCTACCTGATAGTTAGGGTTGGATGCGATCAGCTCAACAATTTTGTTGGTGTTTTTTGATGCGTTGACCGAAGTGTTCCAGCTGAAGTGATCTGTCCGGAGAGGCTCCGCAGTAAGGCTCAGCTCAAACCCCTGGTTGGTGATCTTTCCTGCATTCACATAGTAAGTCGTATAACCCGATCCCGAAGGCGCCGTCAGTGAAAGGAACTGGTTGGTGCTCACACCATTGTAATAGGTAAAGTCAAGTCCCAGCTTGTTTTTGAAGAACTTGGCTTCCAAGCCGTATTCGTTCGCTACGATTTTCTCAGGTTTCAGGTTGGTAAATGGTACCTGCGTATTCCTGTTGATACCACCTACTCCGGATGGACCGCCCGCACCGCCGATGGTGTTCCATGGGTTAACCACGTTATAAGGTACTTCGTTGGCAGTTTGCGAGAACGAGGCCCGTACTTTTAACAATGAAATCGCGTGTGGCAGGCTCAGCATCTGGCTGATCACCGCAGATCCACCGATAGATGGGTAGAAGTAAGATTGGTTACCGGTAAGGGCCAGGGTTGAAGCCCAGTCGTTACGTCCGGCCAGGTCCAGGAAGAGGTAATCCCTGAAACCAAGCGACAAGTTGGCAAATGCGCCCTGCTTGATGGTTTTGCTGATCGTTTTGTTAAAAATGACGTTATACGGCATGTTCGCGAATGTGAAAACATTGGGGTATTGCAATGAGACAGTACCATTGTTCACGTTCATACCGTCGTTATAGGTATTTTTCTGATAGCTCAAACCGGCCAATGCATTCAGACTGAAATCGCCAATGCTCTTGTTGTAGGTAAGGATACCATCCGTATAGATAGACTGGTCCGTGTATTTCGTATAAGCCCATGTACCGTTCGGGCTCACGCTTACTGAGTTACCACCTGCCGCATATCGTTTGTCGTCGAGCACGTTATTATAGTCAATGTTACCCCTTACTTCGAACCGCAGATTTTCGATGATGTCATAAGAAAGTTTGACATTGGCAATGATCCTGTTGTACGACTGTAGCTTCGGATCTTTATAAAGCTCCCAGTAAGGGTTATTCTGCTTTTCCTCTGTAGAATACCAGTTCATTTTGTCCATGTTCCTGGCCGAATTGAACACCGCATAGTTTTCTTTATAGCTATTGAAGTCACGGTCCCTGGCGAAGAGGTACAGACCTGTCAGCGGGTTGTTGTAGTAACCTGCACCCGGACGGTTTTTAGACACTTCGGAAGAAAGGATCACACCCGAGCTGATGGTAATCTTGTCCCGCAGCAGTTTGGTGCTTTGTCTGAACGAAAAGTTATTCTTCTTATAGGTATTGGTTGGCATGATACCCTTGGAAGAAATATTCGCATAAGAGAAATAAACATTGGTCTTCCCGTTACCGCCCGTGATGCCCACCGAGTTGGTGAATGTAGCGCCGGTCTGGAAGAAATCCTTGATATAATCCTTCTGATAATTGTCCGATTTAACTTCTGCAGTTCCTACCGGGGTCCAGCTGTAATCGCCGCCCACAGTTCCGTAACGGTACTGGAATTTAGGCAGACCGGATACTTTTTCCAAGACTGCACTTGAATTGAAGTCCACAGACAATTTGCCTTCTTTCCCTTTTTTGGTCGTGATCAGAATGACACCGTTTGCACCCTGGCTACCGTAAAGGATAGAGGCATTCGCGCCTCTCAGAATAGAGATGCTTTCGATATCGGCAGGGTTGATGGAAGAAAGACCGTCACCACCATCCGTTCCACCATAAGAACCTGGCTGTCCGCCTTTGTTGTTCACCATCGGAATACCGTCGATCACGTACAATGCCTCGCTCGATCCCTGCAGAGATTTGTTACCCCGGAGGACAGCTCTTGTAGAACCACCCGCACCCGAGCTGCTTACTTTAATGTCGATACCCGCGGCCTTACCGTTAAGGGCATCCACAAAATTGGTATTGGCAGCGCGGCGCAGTTCGGTACCGTCGATCTGCTGCGTTGCGTAGGTCAGGGCTTTCTTGTCCCTTTGGATACCAAGGGCAGTTACCACTACCTCTTCAAGGACAGCGGAGGACGTTTCCAGGACTATATTTAAGACACTTTGCGATCCGACCGCGATCTCCTTAGTATCGTAGCCGATGGAAGAAATAGTCAGAATGGCCGCATCAGTGGTGATCTCGATCGAAAACTTGCCTTCGGCATCGGTGATCGTACCTGTTTCGCTACCTTTTACGATGACGGTTGAACCCGGTATTGCCTCGCCTTTGCTGTCGGTTACTTTACCCGTAACAGGTCTTACCACGTTCTTAGATTTAACCGTCGAGGTTAAAATGCTCCCTGCCTTCGCAGGAGCAGCTAACGATGCGGTTGCCGTGGCGGCAAGCGCAACAATTTGGTAAAAAGTAAGTTTCATCCATTGCGGACACTTTACTTCCTGCTTTCTTTTCATTATTTCTGATAGTTAAATGTTGGTAAAAATTTGGCATAGAAACTCCTTTCACCCAGAAGGATGATTAAAGTGGTGAAACCCGTAAGTACCAACTTAGAGGCTTCTTTTTCGTCTTGGGGATTGGATGTAAAGGGTTAGGGCATAGGCAAAAAGATGATTTTTGTGAAACAGCAATTTTATTTGGCCATTACCAGAGGTTACAATGAATAGGTTTTGAATTTTTTTTCAAAAATAAACTTTTATTAGGCAATTAATGTAAAAAGCACGCGTTTCCGCTAATTTTTTTGAAAATTTATACGTCCTGGTGGCGAAAACGTGATGAAACGATCATTTGACCGTTCCTTTGCCAATGGTTAGACCCTGTCGTACATTGAACCGGGTAGCAATAAGTCTACATACCAACGAGCACTACCTGAAAAACTTCGATTAGCTTAAAATAGCAAATCGCAAGCGCGTAACGACTCAGCGTATACGCTTTATGGTAACGCCGCCGATCCCTGCCTTTTCGGCGGACCTTATAGGAAGGACGGCAGGCCTGTCCAGACCTTAAATGGGGAGATACACCTTAAAAGTCGCACCAAGCCCAGGCTCACTATTAGCAGTGATAGCGCCTCCATGATTCTGTACAACCTTTTCACAAATAGCCAACCCGATACCAGTCCCCGCAAATTCACCCCGGCCATGCAGCCGCTGGAATAGCTGAAAAATACGGCTCAGGTATTTTTCCTCAAACCCAATACCGTTGTCGGCTACCTCGATGCAGTGATAGGCGGCAGCGGTCCGCACCGGTTTTAATCCTGCCGGAAGATCGGCCATTGAAACCATTTCGCTTTTAACCGTAATGATCGGGATGGCGGGCTCCCCCGCCCGATCGACCCTGCTGAACTTAATGGCATTTGATAACAGATTCTGGAAGAGCTGCCGAAGCTGCGAAGCATCTCCCATGACACTGGGAAGGAGGTCAATTCTGATCTGTGCATCCGTTTCCTGGATGGTCAGCTCCAGCGTATTCAGGACCTGGCTGAAAACATCTCTCAGCGGCACAGTATCAATGATATCCTGATGCGTGGACAGGCGCGAAAAATTCAGGAGATCGTCGATCAGGGCCGACATACGGCTTGCCGCCGACTGCATGCGTTCCACGTAAAGCTGTCCACCACCCATTACATCCCCATAGCGGGCCATCAGCAAGTTGCCGAACTGCTGGATCTTTCGCAGGGGCTCCTGGAGATCGTGCGACGCAACGTAGGCAAATGTTTCCAGGCTCTTGTTGGAATTAAGCAACATGCTATTGGCCTCTTCCATCCGCTCGTTGATGGCGGCGTATTCCTCATTGCCTGCGGCGAGTTCCTCATTGGTTGCCGCTAATTCCTCATTAGCGGCCTCCAGCTCCTCGGTACGCTGCTGTACCAGCTGCTCCAGCGCCCATTGCGTCCGCCGCTGCTCGGTCATATCCCGCATGCTGCCGATCAGTTTATCGGGCTTGCCTTCCTTGTCGAAATACATTTTTGCCTGAGCCCTTACGATACGATGACGCGACCCGTCGTTTGGGTGACGACCGTGTATTCTTCGTCTAACACGCCTTCCAAGCCAGGTGTGGCTGCCGTCGCAACTGCTGCTTCGAGCCGCGCCCGGTCGTTTTCATGAATGGGGTTGAACAAATGCTCCCAATCAATGTAATCCTCGGAGAATTCAAACAACAGTCGGAGGCGCTCAGAGTAGGTCGTGATCCCCGTCTTCATGTTGAGCTCCCATATCCCCATATCTGCAATTTCAATGGCCCCTCTCAAGGTCGATTCGTTTTCTTCCAGGGCGCGCTGGATCATCACCTGTTCGGTCACGTCGATTGCGATATCCAGTATCCCATAAATTTCCCCTGCGGCGTTCCGGAGCGGAGTATAAGAAATATTGTAATAATTGTCACGCATAACGCCGTTCTGTACAATCTTAACAAGGGATGCGGGTGAAACAAAGGGGATGCCTGTTGTAAATACTTCGTCCAGAATATGCAGGAAAGGTTGCCCTTCCGTCAAAAGTTCGGGCATTGCTTCCCGAAGCGGAAGACCTTCGATGCCCGGCCCTTTCCCTACGATTTCAACGAAAGTTTGGTTGGCGCTTTCGATCACCAGATCCCGCCCGATGAACAGTCCGATCGCTGCCGGCGCAGCGGCAATAACGCCACGCAATTTCGTTTCCGTCTCTTCCAGTTTTTTCCGGGCCAATACTTGTTCGGTCATATCGGTGGCCGCCTGGATAACACCAGTGATCACCCCGCCTTCCCGCAATGGCCGGTAAGCGAGGTTGTAAAAATGCTGGCCCACGACGCCAGCCCTGCTGTGCGTCACCAAAATCTCCTTCCCATCGTATTCGATCCCTTCATAATAAACCTGCCGTACCCGCTCCCAGGCAAATTCATTGGCCAGTTCAGGCATCAAAGTCAGCATGGGTTGGCCAATGGCATCAAAGTCCTGACCGATCAGTTCCAGCATGGGCGGATTAATCTGGTCGATAACGAAATCATCCCCTCTCACCACCAGGATTGCACCGGGCATCTGTTTGATCATATTTCGGTAGCGCGCTTCACTCTCCGCCAGCGACTGGCTATTTTCCAGGAGCTGCTGCTGGGCCAATACCTGCTCCGAAACGTCTTGAGCGACGCCGGCAAAACGATCAACTTTACCCGACGCATTGAAATAACTCCGCCCATGAAATCGCACCCAGCGCAGCAACCCGTCATCCACCCCGATAACCCGGAAAGTCTGATCGTACAGGCCTTTTGATTCGGGGTTGAATGCCCACTGTGCCATCTCACGGACCCGTACCATATCATCCTCATGAATATGAGCAATCACCTCACTGTATGTCAACTGATTATCCGCAGACATTCCAAACAGCTGCCTGCACCGCTGATCCCAAAAAATCTCATTTGTAGCCGGGTTCAATTCCCAGACACCCAAACCGGCCGCCTGCAGGGCAAAGTCGACATCGAGTCGCTGATTAAGATTGGGGCCAAATTGTCGGGCCTGTTGATCGCCATTCATGGTAGGATCCGGTATTGAGTTTGCAAAGGAGCCGTATCGAAACAGTCCCAAATTAAACCAATAAGTTTAAAAAAAAGCCTCCCGGGCAGAGTTATACATCAGTTACTTTCACACCTTGGTGGAATTGATGTCTTGAGTCTTTGGAATCCGCATTTCCAAGGTCGTGTGGATATACTTTAAATGTGGCTGGATCGGCATCTTTTACTGCTTTGGTTTTATAATAAACGCGTTTGTTGTCGCTGGCGTAATTCTCACCCAAAACCTTGAATGTTGATACGTCAGCGTCTTTCATTTTCACGTCGTCCATAAAAACGGAAGCATTGTCCCTGGCATAATTGAAATCGTGCCCAAACATCCCGTTTTCCTCATACACTTGGAAGGTGCCAGGATCGGCGCCATGCACCAACCTTTCCTGGAAGAAAACTGCGTTTTGATCTTTCGCGTAACCCTCGGCCAGGATTTCGAACGATTTGCTGTCCGCATCCTGCAGTGTAAACCCGAGAAAAAAAACATGCTGATCATCTTTTGAGTACCGGTAATCGAGTATTTCGAACGATGATCGCCGGCAGGGTAAAACGGAGATGTTGTGCTGTCCCTCTCCTGCATAACCATAGTAATAAATATTATCGGCATCCCTGGCAAAATGCTGTTCTAAAAGCTCAAACGTTTTTCCGTGGCTGCCCGCAACAGGGACCTGGTTCAGATAGGCGAACATATCGTCTTTACAGAAGTACTTATTAATACTGACGAGCGACGAAACCTGGCCAACTTTAAATGCAGTTCCCCGAAAAAAAGCATGTTTTTTATCTTTTGCATAGCCATATCCCAAACTCACAAAGCTCGGGGCATCAACGTCCTGGATCGTCAGGACCCTTTGCTTTTTAGTCAGGTAGTAGTTTTGCCCTTCTCTGTATTCATCACAAAAATAAGCCTTGTCTTTGTCCCTGGCGTAATGATCGTCCAGGGCCTCAAACGTGGGCACGTCGGCATAGCTGAATGCATACTCCTTATAAAAGGCAGTTGTTGCATTCTTTGCAAAGCTGTCGTTCAATACCTGAAAATTATGATCCGCAATGACCTTTCCATTGAACCTGATTTCTCTTTCCTTCTTTTCATTGCCCAGGATTGACCTGCAAAAAGCCCCGACAATCCGGAAAAGCATTTTGAGAAGCCATTTGATCAATTTAAAAACACCGGGCATGATATATTTGGGATTAGACCTACGCAAATTAGGCCCGCTGCGGCCAGCCTCCTAATCTGCGCGGTATACAAAAGGTATACAATCTGTGATTTCAGGGTGCTGCCTTTTGTTGTCTTGTCAAATTTTTACCTGTTACCATGTTAAATCCATTCTAATGAGTCCATTTTTGATTTGAAGGAACCCTTCGGCCTAACTTCACCCATATGTATCAAATGATGATACCATTATTGCTTTTTCCGCTGGCACTGCTGCTGGCAGCGGCTGGTCAGCAAGCTCCTGCTCAAACCACCACGCGTGTAGTCCTGTCGGGGATAGATGCTTCCAGGAAACCGGGAGATGGTTTTTTCAGGTATGCCAACGGCATCTGGTATGATACCATCCGCATACCCGGCAGTCAAGCCGGTGGGTATTCCTTCCTCAATTACCCGCAGCGCAAAAGGCTGAAAGGCATCCTGGACAGCGTTGCGGCAAGTCAAAACCCGGCCGGAAGTATCGAACAAAAAGCGGGCGATTTTTATGCAGCGGGCATGGA
>NZ_JBXHAR010000009.1:0-360223 GCF_056895195.1 Dyadobacter sp. HNCC25DJ185 | reverse complement strand
TTGCATTTCAATTCCACTACGGTACGATTGAGGCTATCATTAAGTTCATGCAAGCTGCTGGCCCTGCTGTATTTCAATTCCACTACGGTACGATTAAGGCATTCGAAGATACACCATTCCAAAACGTTTGTTCCATATTTCAATTCCACTACGGTACGATTGAGGCATTGCAGCAGGAATTGCGCCAATATCGCTCATGCGAATTTCAATTCCACTACGGTACGATTGAGGCAAATCGAAAGGAATGACACCGGCCCTGGCTTGCTTATTTCAATTCCACTACGGTACGATTGAGGCTCCGCCAGGATCTTACTTACCCCGTTTCCGTGGAATATTTCAATTCCACTACGGTACGATTGAGGCGTTGGGTAGGGGTTGCAATTCTTGCAATGGTTTTATATTTCAATTCCACTACGGTACGATTGAGGCCAGAGATTTGCAGAGTAAGGCGTTAGAGGAGATTTCATTTCAATTCCACTACGGTACGATTGAGGCATATACCGCTCTTCACTATCGCCAACCCGCTTGATGCATTTCAATTCCACTACGGTACGATTGAGGCATCTGCGACTCAATCTTAGTGTTATGCTTTTTGTTCATTTCAATTCCACTACGGTACGATTGAGGCTTGCTTCGCCAGCGCGGGCAGCACCCAGGGTGCGAAGGATTATTTCAATTCCACTACGGTACGATTGAGGCTCTCGATTCCAGTATGTTTTTGCCTTTTGCTTTTGTATTTCAATTCCACTACGGTACGATTGAGGCTTCTGGCCTTTTCTGTGCAAACGCGCATTCGCTTGCATTTCAATTCCACTACGGTACGATTGAGGCACATAATTGTTTGTTCGTCGGTCTTTGCGTTGCCTTATTTCAATTCCACTACGGTACGATTGAGGCACGCAAAAAACCGGTGGATGATGACGAGGACGAAGAATTTCAATTCCACTACGGTACGATTGAGGCTAATGTAATCGCAATATCACAAAGCATTATTATTGATTTCAATTCCACTACGGTGCGATTGAGGCAAGCTGTCGATGTGGATCACGAAAAAACTAGATTCGATTTCAATTCCACTACGGTACGATTGAGGCGGCCATTGCAGCCAAAAGGACGCGCTCAAACATATAGATTTCAATTCCACTACGGTACGATTGAGGCTTGTAAACCATGCAGAAGGTAGCACTATCTCACAAAATTTCAATTCCACTACGGTACGATTGAGGCATTAACTATCAAACTCAGATTCAAAATGGAACTACCATTTCAATTCCACTACGGTACGATTGAGGCTTCATTGTCTGCTTCGATCGTGAAGGCCTCGACGTATTTCAATTCCACTACGGTACGATTGAGGCCGTATTCGTCAATGGGTATTTAGTTGGCGACATAAAATTTCAATTCCACTACGGTACGATTGAGGCTAATGCTAGGAAAAACCTGCCTATCTTACTTTGTGAAATTTCAATTCCACTACGGTACGATTGAGGCTGGTGTTCCTGCTTGGCATGGTTTAGGTCTGGTCTTATTTCAATTCCACTACGGTACGATTGAGGCCCCGTCTTGCCTGCCTTAACCTTAGCCACAAACGCAATTTCAATTCCACTACGGTACGATTGAGGCGTAAGAATTTATATTACCTGGTTAGTTGGTCCTCTTATTTCAATTCCACTACGGTACGATTGAGGCTTCTCCACCCACACCACAATCGATTTTGATATCTTCATTTCAATTCCACTACGGTACGATTGAGGCTTTCTTTACCTGATTCATAAACGTCTGCCGTAATAATTTCAATTCCACTACGGTACGATTGAGGCATAATCTGAAGCACCGAAATTCTTCAGGCCGCTAGTATTTCAATTCCACTACGGTACGATTGAGGCACCCTAACGGGAATCTTATCAGTCAGGACGAAGACGTATTTCAATTCCACTACGGTACGATTGAGGCAATCTAAGCCTGCCCCGGAGGAAGAGGAGGACGACGAATTTCAATTCCACTACGGTACGATTGAGGCAACCCGCGACGGTAAAATCCAGTTTGCCACGGACATATTTCAATTCCACTACGGTACGATTGAGGCTTTCAGAAATGGTAATTACATCTATATTATTTATTTATTTCAATTCCACTACGGTACGATTGAGGCTTACTTACCGAATAGACACTAACCCAAGGCCCGTAGATTTCAATTCCACTACGGTACGATTGAGGCTTCGCCCCGAGTTGAGCAGGATTGTAATTCATAACATATTTCAATTCCACTACGGTACGATTGAGGCTTGAGTCTAAAATTCCGAAAGTTTTCATGTTCATTTATTTCAATTCCACTACGGTACGATTGAGGCGTCATTTCCGCATGCTTGTATGTGCTCTTACGGCATATTTCAATTCCACTACGGTAAGATTGAGGCACGGCATTGATTAATAGAGCGTTACGGGTCGATTTATTTCAATTCCACTACGGTACGATTGAGGCGTAAGGGAAACGAAAACAACTAAACATCTCACAAAAATTTCAATTCCACTACGGTACGATTGAGGCTGGTATCGATTTGTTCCGGTTGTCGGAGGTCATTTCATTTCAATTCCACTACGGTACGATTGAGGCGTTGGCATCATCGTAGTATTTGTTTAAGGTGAACATATTTCAATTCCACTACGGTACGATTGAGGCTAACTGCTTACGGCAACGTGAGCGGTGTTTTATGGCATTTCAATTCCACTACGGTACGATTGAGGCCCTTTGTCGGCATCCGCACTGGTAAGGGTAAGCGTATTTCAATTCCACTACGGTACGATTGAGGCTCTTGTTCGTCTTCCGTCCGATATTTGATGTACAGCATTTCAATTCCACTACGGTACGATTGAGGCCGCCGCTGGGCGATATAAAACAGGCTGCCACGTATATTTCAATTCCACTACGGTTCGATTGAGGCAAGCACTTAGATGTTATAGAACTAGTTAGGATGCCATTTCAATTCCACTACGGTACGATTGAGGCCGTAGTCGGCCGCCTCGCTGATCGCGGTTTTTGCGCCATTTCAATTCCACTACGGTACGATTGAGGCATTCAGAACTTAGTTACAGTCAGGCCCTGGTAGCCCATTTCAATTCCACTACGGTACGATTGAGGCCGTGACGCGGCCCACTTTTCCGTCGTCGTAAACGCTATTTCAATTCCACTACGGTACGATTGAGGCAACTTTCTGCGACCTTTGCCAGCGGCTTTAAATCATATTTCAATTCCACTACGGTACGATTGAGGCCCTCCGAAATGAGACGATTGTTGGCGAATGATTTTTATTTCAATTCCACTACGGTACGATTGAGGCTAGTGTAAATCAAAAGGTCTACGGTTCCTTCCCACAATTTCAATTCCACTACGGTACGATTGAGGCGCCCCCAGTTTCATGTAGTGGTCACGGTCGCTATCGGATTTCAATTCCACTACGGTACGATTGAGGCTGGAAAAGACCGGCGCGGCCAGAAACGCGCTGCTCGATTTCAATTCCACTACGGTACGATTGAGGCGATGTCAGTCATGGGTAACAGGGACATCAAAGACGCATTTCAATTCCACTACGGTACGATTGAGGCGACGATCACCGATATGGTGGCCGCACACTACGACAATTTCAATTCCACTACGGTACGATTGAGGCTGTTGCACCAACAAAACCAAATGTTGCGCCAACAATATTTCAATTCCACTACGGTACGATTGAGGCAATCTATACAGGTGGGGAATCTAGGACATTTACGATATTTCAATTCCACTACGGTACGATTGAGGCGGAAATCCCGAACCCAGTCGGATAGTCCGCATGTGTATTTCAATTCCACTACGGTACGATTGAGGCTCAGCCCGTCAGCTGTACGCATGTTTTTATTCCTTTATTTCAATTCCACTACGGTACGATTGAGGCCCAGACAACCAGGCGATAAAGCAAAAAATATCTCTCCATTTCAATTCCACTACGGTACGATTGAGGCATACCTGCGAGAAGGTGAAGCCGCACCCGCATTTATATTTCAATTCCACTACGGTACGATTGAGGCGATACCATAATGAGCCATGAATACCTTGATCTTTTATTTCAATTCCACTACGGTACGATTGAGGCAATTGTGATGGATACTGCCGGCACTTCCTCCTTCATATTTCAATTCCACTACGGTACGATTGAGGCCCCCTTTTACATATTCCATTTTTGCCATCCACTTGCATTTCAATTCCACTACGGTACGATTGAGGCGCTGTCCGGATCCCGTTCCATGCCACCTTTTGCATTATTTCAATTCCACTACGGTACGATTGAGGCGGCGTTTGAAATAACTCATAATGGCGTCAGCGTAACATTTCAATTCCACTACGGTACGATTGAGGCCATACCATAGTTTGCCGCTGTCAAAGTCGGGACGCATTTCAATTCCACTACGGTACGATTGAGGCTACACATGCCAAAAGCATCTGCCCGGATCTGGTTAAATTTCAATTCCACTACGGTACGATTGAGGCAATAATCTCCCTCCCAACCTTCATTTAAGACCTCATATTTCAATTCCACTACGGTACGATTGAGGCTTCTTCTCCTTAATCCTGAAATAGTCCGGCATTCGAATTTCAATTCCACTACGGTACGATTGAGGCAAAACTGACATCCATACTGGTTCTAATATATTCAATTTCAATTCCACTACGGTACGATTGAGGCCCGGATCTTTGAAGCGGTGATGCAGATATCCGTAACATTTCAATTCCACTACGGTACGATTGAGGCCTGTCGTGGCCGGGGCGGGTTCTAACTAATAAACTATTTCAATTCCACTACGGTACGATTGAGGCATCTATAATAAATATTCCCAAATTAGAATAGTGCAAATTTCAATTCCACTACGGTACGATTGAGGCAGTACATACCACCAAGCTTTGTGCAGTGTTCGAAAATTTCAATTCCACTACGGTACGATTGAGGCTCCTGGGCGAATTGTTTAATCAGTTCAACGGCCTTATTTCAATTCCACTACGGTACGATTGAGGCGCAAAAGCGCAGTGCGCCCGTACCGTTCTTCACTTAAATTTCAATTCCACTACGGTACGATTGAGGCTAGATAGTGCCAAAAAATGAGCATTTTTGCTCAATATATTTCAATTCCACTACGGTACGATTGAGGCAAAGGGCTTTCGCTTCCATGGGCATGTTTATTATTAGATTTCAATTCCACTACGGTACGATTGAGGCTACAAATTTCGGGACTAGATGAGCATCTATCCTACCAATTTCAATTCCACTACGGTACGATTGAGGCTAAATAAGGAATACATAAAATTCAGTCCGATTGGATATTTCAATTCCACTACGGTACGATTGAGGCCCTTTTCCCGGATCGGGAAGATGGATATGACATCGCATTTCAATTCCACTACGGTACGATTGAGGCATCCTTGTCGAAGGAACGGGACGTTGCCGTGTTCCATTTCAATTCCACTACGGTACGATTGAGGCTGATGAGAGTGAAATGATCTGGGCCAAGAGTTCAATATTTCAATTCCACTACGGTACGATTGAGGCAAATTACAGTACCGTTATGCCAGCGCGCTTACTTCAATTTCAATTCCACTACGGTACGATTGAGGCTAAAGCTTTCCGGGGCCAATTGCACCGGCAGTAGCGATTTCAATTCCACTACGGTACGATTGAGGCCGGATCGACCAGGCGAAAACAGCCTTACGTATATTCTATTTCAATTCCACTACGGTACGATTGAGGCCCTGGCCACCTTGCTGCATGGCCTGACCGGTCTTACATTTCAATTCCACTACGGTACGATTGAGGCTATTTCCCAGGGTGTTCAGCAGGTCGTCCCGGAAGTATTTCAATTCCACTACGGTACGATTGAGGCGGCTGGATTGATTTTGGATATAAGAAGAAAAGACTTATTTCAATTCCACTACGGTACGATTGAGGCTCAAAATCGTCCAGGTACTTCTTGGTGTACTTTCCATATTTCAATTCCACTACGGTACGATTGAGGCAAAATTCAGATCTGCGCCACGTCCGGCAATCTGCTTTATTTCAATTCCACTACGGTACGATTGAGGCGCCGTTTATTTACACCGGCCGGCAGATAATCCTAATAATTTCAATTCCACTACGGTACGATTGAGGCGCCACATGCGAGATGCATACATTACCGTTCACGGCCATTTCAATTCCACTACGGTACGATTGAGGCGGTTGTTGGGTTACCGACCCTTTGCCCGATATGGATAATTTCAATTCCACTACGGTACGATTGAGGCGAAAGGCGAATCCCGAGAACACACCTTGGTACCCTCATTTCAATTCCACTACGGTACGATTGAGGCAAATTCAAAAAGAGTACAAGATTAAAAGCAGGTTTTATTTCAATTCCACTACGGTACGATTGAGGCGATCAACAGTTTCTTGGATTTCCTTCACTTCCTTTTATTTCAATTCCACTACGGTACGATTGAGGCTTTTCAGCTTCTTCCACGGTTTGTTCAATACTAAAAATTTCAATTCCACTACGGTACGATTGAGGCATTATCTGAACCGGTTGAGAGACTTCACCGATCATTTATTTCAATTCCACTACGGTACGATTGAGGCTGCTTCCCGGCGGCATCAACCTCGTTTAGCTTTTTAAATTTCAATTCCACTACGGTACGATTGAGGCCAAATACTGCCCTCTCTCTTCACGATACGAATACTTATTTCAATTCCACTACGGTACGATTGAGGCTTTGTGTTTCTCTGTATCTGATTGGTGATGTAAAATATTTCAATTCCACTACGGTACGATTGAGGCTTTTTCTAAAATAACCGAACTGATTTCCGTATTCTTATTTCAATTCCACTACGGTACGATTGAGGCTGGGTATTTCATAAAATTAGAGTTTTTAAGACCGCATTTCAATTCCACTACGGTACGATTGAGGCGCGTCGATTTTCGCATCATGGATCGCTTTAAAGCTATTTCAATTCCACTACGGTACGATTGAGGCATGCGGACGGCAGGCGTTATAGGCTTATGACTATGATATTTCAATTCCACTACGGTACGATTGAGGCATCAAGAAATCAATGCTTTGCTGCTGATTGTCGAAAATTTCAATTCCACTACGGTACGATTGAGGCTGTCTTTTCAATTAGCGCACGTAATTACCAAGAAAATATTTCAATTCCACTACGGTACGATTGAGGCCGGGTTTTCCTTCAATAGCTTTTCCAATTCCTTATTATTTCAATTCCACTACGGTACGATTGAGGCATTGCTGCCGTCACTAATGTGCTCTTATATTACATCCATTTCAATTCCACTACGGTACGATTGAGGCTGCAAAATACATCTATGCTCAATCATCTTTCTACGAATTTCAATTCCACTACGGTACGATTGAGGCTATATTTTTTGACTGGATACCAACAGTCCATCAAAATTTCAATTCCACTACGGTACGATTGAGGCTCAGATGGATTTCCTTTTGTCGGACACTGACCTGTATTTCAATTCCACTACGGTACGATTGAGGCCCGACGCGGTAAGCGGTAAGATCGCCGAAATCCTTAAATTTCAATTCCACTACGGTACGATTGAGGCACCGCCACAGCGATTTTCTCTTTGCAGGATGCGATATTTCAATTCCACTACGGTACGATTGAGGCGGTCGGCAGGACTGCCAAGGGAGCCAAGATTGTCGGATTTCAATTCCACTACGGTACGATTGAGGCAACCGAAGACGAGCGCTTTATCGACCGACCACATTTATTTCAATTCCACTACGGTACGATTGAGGCGTGTATCACCTGCTTTATATCCGGTTCCTTTGTTGGATTTCAATTCCACTACGGTACGATTGAGGCGACAGGGCTTCGATAGGATGATTACTAAATCCCCGGATTTCAATTCCACTACGGTACGATTGAGGCCGATATACTCGGGGGTGCTGCAACTGAATCTTGACTATTTCAATTCCACTACGGTACGATTGAGGCCAGTGATTCGTCCAGGTAATTCTCGTTACTGATGCTATTTCAATTCCACTACGGTACGATTGAGGCTAAAAAGGTCAAAGTGACTAACGGGGCCTTGACATATTTCAATTCCACTACGGTACGATTGAGGCTCTGTATAAGACGACGGCAAACGTCGGCGATATTGATTTCAATTCCACTACGGTACGATTGAGGCGATTGGCAGGACTGCCAAGGGAGCAAAGATTACGGGATTTCAATTCCACTACGGTACGATTGAGGCTTGTCCAACCTCAACCAAATCAGCGATTCTCTTTGATATTTCAATTCCACTACGGTACGATTGAGGCGGAAAAATCTCCAGTACTAACGCAGAGTTGAATTTATTTCAATTCCACTACGGTACGATTGAGGCGAAATAGATAATATTAGTTCTGAGGATGAAAAGTAATTTCAATTCCACTACGGTACGATTGAGGCCTGGCCAGTTCGGCGCGGGCCATGAACCTACGTAAGGATTTCAATTCCACTACGGTACGATTGAGGCCCACTTCGGCGGTATAAGCCGCCACACCATCACCTTATTTCAATTCCACTACGGTACGATTGAGGCTTTCGTACGATATCGCGGACGAGAATGTACATTAACATTTCAATTCCACTACGGTACGATTGAGGCTCGCGTAAGCTAAACGAGCAATCAACTTCTTTTGTCCCATTTCAATTCCACTACGGTACGATTGAGGCATTCCGTCGATGAGGGCTAACACTTCCGTCTCCAATATTTCAATTCCACTACGGTACGATTGAGGCTGTTTACTTCGCGGACGAGGTCGAAAGGAGATTGCGAATTTCAATTCCACTACGGTACGATTGAGGCATTGTTTGCCTTTGTTCCACAATAGCACCGCGTAGCATATTTCAATTCCACTACGGTACGATTGAGGCAGCGTGATCATTTCTCGAAAGGTTTGGCGTTATCAAATTTCAATTCCACTACGGTACGATTGAGGCTTTCGGAGTGGCGGGAAATAAACATTATAGAACAAATTTCAATTCCACTACGGTACGATTGAGGCCAGCAGCGAATTGCAGTAGTCCAGCCTGAATTTATAAATTTCAATTCCACTACGGTACGATTGAGGCCGATTAAAGAATTAAAAGCAAGCCAAACAAGTAAAAATTTCAATTCCACTACGGTACGATTGAGGCTTTCTATTTTCCAGGCCCCAGATTTTGTGTCCCAATATTTCAATTCCACTACGGTACGATTGAGGCCGCTTCGAGAGATGCTTTTTAATCACTTGTCTTCAAATTTCAATTCCACTACGGTACGATTGAGGCAACCGGCACCTCCGGCAAAAAAGAAGGTTTCACTTTTATTTCAATTCCACTACGGTACGATTGAGGCTTTACGAACACTTCCGGTACAACTGCCGGTATTATGCATTTCAATTCCACTACGGTACGATTGAGGCGATCATACCGGAAGGCATCCCCAGCGTGCCCGTAATATTTCAATTCCACTACGGTACGATTGAGGCCGGTTTAACTACAACCAATTCGCGTGTTTTGTTAGCATTTCAATTCCACTACGGTACGATTGAGGCGACGCGAACAGATCCACGGCGTTTGGATGCATTATACATTTCAATTCCACTACGGTACGATTGAGGCCGGGCTGGGGCTTTTCAGAAAGCCGACCTGGTTACTAATTTCAATTCCACTACGGTACGATTGAGGCATCAAGTGGCCCAGCTCCGAAAGCCTGGGTGCTTTAAATTTCAATTCCACTACGGTACGATTGAGGCTCCGTTTTGGCCAGGTTTGCCAGGCGCTGCAACTCCTATTTCAATTCCACTACGGTACGATTGAGGCTGCTGAAAATGTGTAGACATTTATTTCCTCTATATCATTTCAATTCCACTACGGTACGATTGAGGCTATCTTAGGATTGAGCATATAAGTTTCTTCCCTCACCATTTCAATTCCACTACGGTACGATTGAGGCACGGATCGGCAAACTTGAGATCATCGGGAAACATATTTCAATTCCACTACGGTACGATTGAGGCCATTACTGGCGCAAATTCACAATTACCCCCTATTTATTTCAATTCCACTACGGTACGATTGAGGCAAATAGGGGATCTTCGACCGTTGTTACTGCGTCACCCATTTCAATTCCACTACGGTACGATTGAGGCAGTCGCTAACACGATTCTATTCTCGTAGTAATACCATTTCAATTCCACTACGGTACGATTGAGGCGAAAAATGGGCTATTGAGTGTAAAAGGATATTGGCATTTCAATTCCACTACGGTACGATTGAGGCTTACCCATTCTTGTCGGCCTTTACTATTTTCGTACTATTTCAATTCCACTACGGTACGATTGAGGCTTTCTTGTAAGGCTCGGATGCCTTTACGGCTTCCTCATTTCAATTCCACTACGGTACGATTGAGGCTCTTATAGGGATAACCGATCAGCAAACAACATGCTTATTTCAATTCCACTACGGTACGATTGAGGCGGTAGTGGAACCCTCTACAATCACAACTCCAAAATGCATTTCAATTCCACTACGGTACGATTGAGGCCCTCCTTCAAAGTTTCCCCCGGTTGCAGCTTGAAATATTTCAATTCCACTACGGTACGATTGAGGCCCGTTCGTGTGGCAGTCGAAAGCAATACCGTAACGATATTTCAATTCCACTACGGTACGATTGAGGCTAACCAATAGGCGCGCTACTAAAAAACATCACAAATATTTCAATTCCACTACGGTACGATTGAGGCCAGGTGTGACAATCCGAGTAGTCTTCACATTCTCGTCATTTCAATTCCACTACGGTACGATTGAGGCTTGAAGCTGCCGAAAAGGCCAGGAAAGAGGCAGAATATTTCAATTCCACTACGGTACGATTGAGGCTCTTTGACCCTACGCCAGAAGAAGCCGCAATAGCGCAATTTCAATTCCACTACGGTACGATTGAGGCGGGCACTTTCTCGCTTTTTGATGTTTCATGGGATTTATTTCAATTCCACTACGGTACGATTGAGGCTTCGTAAAAGCACAACCCACCCATTTTTGTCTGCTTATTTCAATTCCACTACGGTACGATTGAGGCCAAGAAGTTAATGAGAGTTCGAAATGTCAGTTTGGAATTTCAATTCCACTACGGTACGATTGAGGCTCCTGTATTCCATCAGTGATGGTTCAGGATAGCTGCATTTCAATTCCACTACGGTACGATTGAGGCTAAATCTGATATTTTCTCAATAATACCGCTGCTAAAATTTCAATTCCACTACGGTACGATTGAGGCATTATCCGGGTCGGTGGGAAACGTCGCCTTTCATGTATTTCAATTCCACTACGGTACGATTGAGGCAGACTGATGAATCTACGGCGGTCGTTAGCAAGTCATATTTCAATTCCACTACGGTACGATTGAGGCAGTACTTCCATGCACTACACGGAATACGCGTTCCTTATTTCAATTCCACTACGGTACGATTGAGGCAGGGCGGGCATTGTAAAGTATCTTTTCATTGTATATTTCAATTCCACTACGGTACGATTGAGGCTTTAATACCAGTTGCTAAAATAATAGAAGAAATTTATTTCAATTCCACTACGGTACGATTGAGGCAAAAGTCACCCGGGTCGTGCTGCTGGCGGTGACAGCATTTCAATTCCACTACGGTACGATTGAGGCTCAAAAGCAATCAAAAACGGAACCAAAGCCTGAAAAATTTCAATTCCACTACGGTACGATTGAGGCTAAAATCGAATTTTACTTTCATAACGGATGTTTACTATTTCAATTCCACTACGGTACGATTGAGGCCCGTCGCAAAAACGGGCTTGATTTGCAATAAACGAACATTTTCAATTTAAAAGCAAACAAAAAAATCGTCGATGTCGGATTGTAAGATTTTACCGGAACATCGACGACTGCTTATAATCAGCATGTTAAGAGGCCACTACGGTTATTCACATTATTTCAGGACGTCAATGAACATATTGAAAAACAACTTCGACGACTTTATCTCTTGTTTGTCACAGAAAATTGTCCGTTGACATCCGCTCCAGTCCGATCACTTCTTTGTCCAGCCAGCGTTCCTCCCGACCCTTGAAAATGATCAGACTATCTACGTCCTCATCCATGATTTTCCGCGCATGTTGTATCATTTCCCTTAATTTCACTTCTGTAATCTCTCCTTCAAAAACCGAATTCTGTATCCAGTTCAGATATTTCCGGCAATGCTTCAGCATCTTCCCTACCCGCTTCTCTCCAATGTCATAAACCAAAATAACATACATAACGCAGCACTTTAAAATAACGCAGTTACAACAAGAACGAATCGCAAAAAAGCGGGTTGCAGGCAGCAGGAAGCCGACTGTCCTAAGTTCACCACATCATCCTGAACGGCTTATAATCTTCAATTCCCAAAAGGTGCTTTTGCAGCTTATAACATTCGAGCTTTACTAGGTGCTTATAGCTAACGTTCCTCCCTAAACTCCGATGCTTAAACGTTTCCTTTAACCGTTCCTCAAACGTCTTTACAAAAGTTTTGCGCGCACCCTCTTTCAGTACGCATCTGTTCAATTCCTGCCGAAAGTCTGATGCTTGGATCTGACGCTTGTTTAGCATGCTGAATATGGTTCGATCAACAAGCAAAGGCTTGAAAATCTCTGCCAGGTCCAACGCGAGCGAGAAGCGCCGCGCTCCCGGTTCATGCAAGAAACTGATTGTTGGATTAAGCTGTGTATGATAGATCTGGTCCAGGCAAACGGTGTAGCAAAGCATATTGCCAAATGATATCAATGCGTTGATTTCATTTTTGGGAGGTTGTTTACTCCGACCACCCATCTCAAAATCGTTGATAATCACATCAAAGGAATCATAATAAGCCTGACGGATATTGCCTTCGATACCCATCAATTCATTGATCTTGATAGCTTGGGCGATCAACGTATGATAACTGTCAATTCTGGCCATTGAAATACTTACGTCCTTGCCCCGGTTGGCATAGTAAGCCAGATTCTTGGAAATATTGAATGATGCCCCTTCTACCAGCTTACAGGCAATGACCTGCCTCTTTTTCTCGGAAAGGTAGTGGCGTGTCTGCTCTACCTGCATTTTACCGGCCAGCAAATATTCTTTCGGCATAAACGACCCCGTATAGTGCTCATAGTAATCGAAAAAGTGAACTGCCACCTGGTTCTTTCCCAGAAAATTGTAAAGCGCACTATTCGCATCCAGACTTCCGAAGCAATAAAGATTTTCAACAGTCTCTATGGGCAGATACCGTGGCTGCAGATCATGACCATCCTCATCAACCGGTTGAAAACAAAGCGTATTGTCCTTGCGCGACAAACGGCCTGGATTAAACAAATAAAATGATTTCTTCATAAACCGCTGTGTTTACTGAATTTACTACCAGGTACTGAACTTCATTATTCCTCCGTCGTCCAGCAAAAATCAAAATAACTGCATGATCTGCACTTAGACTTTGGCAGAAGTGGCGGACATTGCCCGGCCTCAATAATTCTGCTTGCATCGGCAATCCAGCTTTCCAGCATCAATTCACCGTCTTTATCCAATTCCACCCTTTCAGTTTGCCGGAGTTTGGGATATTCGATGATGCCGTATTCTGCTTTGATGTTGTTCCTCCGTAGCACATACATGTAAAACTGAACCTGGGCTATATGTGCCTGTTCCTTAGCCGCCGATTTCTTCACTTCATGCACAACACCGTTGTACGGATCATAAAAATCAATCTTGGCCGCCAGTCCGATTCCATCCGGAACGTCTGGCTCTACCGAAATTTCCACCTCCGTATAGCGTTCCGCCCGTTGCGGATAGGTCGTTTCGCCAATTAACTTTCCCTCATATACGATGTCAGAGGTATGCTCCATGCGGATGGAGTGGGCATGCAGCCACATTTCCCGTTTGCATACGTGGTATAGGTTGATAAGGGTGGCGTTGATGTTCATGGGTTAGAGGAACAGATTTTCTCCATCATTATTCAATTCCGCTTCACTTAATCCCCCTTCCAAAGTGTAAATTCGTTCGAGATCAGAATCCCGTGCATTGAGATATAAAAACCCATATTTTTCTTCACCAAACCCCAAACTTTTTATTTTATCAACCGTCTTGGAATGTGAGAATAACGAAAAGGTAAATTTAGACATGATACTTTGCAATGTTTTGTATTGAACGGCGCTCTCCATATCAAATCCAACTTTCCTCTTTCTATTTTCCATCCTCTGAAAAATACAGGATTGGTATAGCTCCCAGATCCTTTTTCCGTCAATGCTTGCGTCACCTTCATTGAAAACATCAAATCTTTCTAAAAACTCTAAATCTTCCGTCGAAAAAATAAATTCACCATTTTCAAGATAAATAGGTAGTTCGATGGGCACAAAGACAGATTCATTTTGCTGATCTATGATTTTGAATTCTTTGTCAACTATCTCATAATTGAGCTTCTGGATTCCAGGATTCAAAAAAGAGTTTTGGAAATTATCAGCCCAGCCAGGATTATCATTGAATTTGTCTCGGCGCTCAAAGACCAACTCATATAAGCGTTTAAAATTCTTGTCCTTTAAAATGCTCTCATATTCTTCCTGAGAAATTTTGTCGCGGGTTACTTTGAACCGATCATCATTTTTATAAAGCAATTTTGGATCATCGACTCTAAATAGATAAACCTCACAATCTTTCTTTGATGCGTTGCGATTTACCCGTCCGGCAAGCTGCTCATCGCTGTCCATCAAGGATATATTTTTAAAACCTAAATCCATATCAATATCAACCCCGGCCTCCACTACCTGGGTGGTAATCAATAAGATATTTCGATTTCTATTAACGTCATTCTTTAAGAAAGTTATTATTTTTCTTCTTTGCGGTTCTAAAATTGTTCCAGAAAGCACGAATATCTCATCAAAACTATGATCGATCCGATCAATGATATTTTTAAATTCTGATGCTGACTTTTTATATATAAATTCCACAATGGTATGTATGCCATTGTAGGTCTGGGCATAAAGATCAGATTTGCTCGTTACAAACTGTGCCAGGTCATCCAATTGTAAATCCCTACGTTCGAAGAGTTCAAAATTGAATTTGACTCGCTCTGCAAAATTCGGGTTGGTAATATATGCTCGCGCGTTTGGAAGCAATTCAACAAATTCTGGCTTAGCGATTCCTGGTATAATCAAATCGCTGATTTTAGGCAAGGTTGCGGACATCAGAATGAATCGAATATTGAAAGGCACGGCATATTGACTAATGAAATACAACATTTTATCCCAAATCTTAGGATTATAAGTTTGGAGCTCGTCAATAATGACTATGGAATTGGCTAAGCGATGCAGATGGTAATTTGCCTCCTTCTTGTTGCTTTTAAGTATTTCAAAGAATTTTACATGCGAAAGGACGGTTAAAGGGTAAAGAGCGAAAAGATTATCAATAAAATCTTTTTTGGCCGATCCGTATTCTCCATCCTTCCTCTCTTCTTCGTTAATCCCTTTACTGTGAAGCCCTGCCTTAGAATGAAGCTCGACCAATTCGTTGTCCTCCAGCAACAACGTTTCATTAAGTGCATTATAGGTTTGTGTTATTAGTGTGGCAAAGGGGAATACGTAATAGACTTTGTTCAGTTCCGGATTAGCCTCCATTAATTCAGTAAGGGCAATCATGGAAAGATTGGTTTTACCTCCACCGGTTGGAGCTTCGATGTAAAATAGATACTTATGGGAGCACTTCCGAATTGTTTGAATCAGTTCGACGGCCATTTCCCGCCTCAGTTTGTTCAGGTTCTCTCTGGATTTTTCTCTTAAATTATCCTCGTTGAATTCAAAGTTTTCAATGTTTGAGAATGTACTTCGGTTGTGGCGGTGCGTGCTTCTCAAATTGAGAATAATTTGTTTAACCCGTTCACGATTATTGAAAACACCAAAGTCAGAAGTTTTTTCTTCACTCATGTACTCATGTGTAGCGAGATAATCCGATGCTGTTAATAAAGAAAAATTGAGTTTGATAAGAGCGAAAAGGGAGAAGTGTATAGGCAGGTTTTCACACCTCTCGAAAAAGCTCCTTTTGAATTCCTGAGGCAATTTCTCCTGTAAGCTAGGGTGAATATCAAATTGATATAAATGCAAGTAATTTTTCATTGCATTCACCTCATCCCCAAATCCAATATCTCCATCAATCGGCTTTGATAAGTATGAAGCGTGATGTTTAAAAATGGGATACGACAACAGGATGATAATAAAATGCATTTTCCACCCATCTTTCCCTTTAAGAGACATTGACATCGAATCCTGTAAATGCTTGACAATGAAAAGGTAAGCACCCAGAGCGGAATGTTTTGTTTCAAGCGGATTGTTTATAATTATCTTAAATAATGGATTGTTCATTTTACTGGAACTCGCCTGAAAGTCTTCATTAACTTTCCCAAAGTCATGAAAATGAATTGTTCTTACTACCGCATTCTTGATAAAGGATGCAATCTGATGTTTATTGGCGGTTTCAAAATTAGATTCCTCGACCAATTTGTTAACCAGCTGATCGACCACCGGATCCAATCTGTGGGCCAGTGTAAGTTCTTTGAAGTAGCGATTTACCAAAGTAATGTGCTCTTCGAGAGATTCTGAGACGCGTCCTGGTGATGTGTGCGCAAGATATTTTCCAGCATCTTTCAACCATTCCTTCAAATTTGGAATAGTTGAAAGAATCTCCTTTACTGAATTAAGAGAGCTGGACATAGCAATGAAGATCGGACAGAAAATATAAGTCGTTCAATGGTGTATCCGATTTCAACGGAAAGTTCGAAAGGGCAAAATCACGCATTTCATATTGAAATAATTCAGTATTAATTCCGATAGGCAGACGTTCAAAATACATAAATGTTTCGGGTGAGAAGACAATCTCATAAGGATTGTAATTATTAAAAAAATTGTCCTCAATAACCTTATCCTTCAATACTACATTGCGTTTATTAACCAGCGTATTGACCTCAAATCTACCAGAATCCTCTTTTTTCAACTCAAACTCGTGCTCTTGAAAAGTAGATTCTCCGTTTGCATCAAGCCACCAAGCTTGAAACTCGTTTTTACCCAGATATGGGATATATTCCGCCTTACCACCTTTCAGATTACTAAAAAGCTTTTGATGATCAGCATTCCCCAAATCGAGAAGCAAGTAGCATCGGTAAGTCGGCTTAATAAGCATCATCTCCTCGATCAGCAAATTCCCATCTGCATTTGCATAGCCAACAGTATTGGTGTATTTCACAGTTGTCTTCTGGAAATTACCACGTTCATGTGCCAGCGGTTCGATGCCTACTGGTAAATCTTGAAGCCTTTGATAATATTCTGGAAGCTCGCCCTTACTTTTATACCCTTTTAAACCAATAATTGCGCCAAGGATACCGAGCAGCGCTGGTTTATGAAGCATGTTGTAGGACAGCAATATTCCGTCATTATAATCTGGCTTTTTGAAGAATCCGAAATCAGCCGTGAGGTCAAACGAAATTAGCTTGTTGTCGTTTGCCATAATTAATTCATTTCTAGTTTCTTAGCATCACTCGGAGCGTTTGATACCTTTGTCACAGCATCGTCATAATACAGTTCAATCCTCTCAATTTCAGCAGCAACGCTAGATCGTGAGAGAATTGCGGATACTTTGCCCAAGTCAATTTCACGGTTTTCATTTACTGTTATCAGTTCGACAAATGAGGGAAGTACAAGCTTTGAACCCTCTTTTAGTTGCACCCAAAGTAGCAGTTCGTTTTCAGTTCCAGACTTAGCAGCCGAATCGTAAAAGGTTGCTCCTGAATGTAGGGATTCCTTCAATTTCGGAATATCGTCAGAATTCAAACCGTCGCTTCCAACCTGCTTGGCCATATCTTCTAAATTTCGGGGATTAACCGAAAAATGGTGAACATAATGTCCTTCTTTCAATTTAAACTGTGTACCAAGTGTAGTTTGCATGGAATCGGCACTTTTATCGTTAGAGTTTCGAAAAGGCGATGATATCTGTTCCGAATAGATAATACTTTCCGGAAACCGGTTTACTCCATGTGTTACCTGAACGGTTCCATGAAGTGACAAATTAGCCCCTTCACTGGCAAACGTTCCTCCGAAAAGCCTTACGTCAATACAATCTAACAATTTTTCCAAAATCACCTTCCTTGCCTTTGAGCCGTCCTTTTTGTCGACTTTGGGAAACTCGCCAAAATATTTAACATAAGTCTGGTCAAGGTCACGGGGCTGCATTGCGTCACTTAAACTTTTAAAATAGAATACTTTTTCATTTGGAAAATTTTTAACAATATAATTTCGGACTGAGTATTTTAGAGCTTTATCCGTTGCGTAAACAGTTCCGTCAGGCAAAGTGCGCGGCTGATGTGTAAAATCTGCATTATAATTTGAATTGATCGATTTGATAATCACACAGCCAAATACGCGGTTTTTGAATGAATTGCTCATGGTTATTAAGTTATACTAGGTGAAAGGTTTATTCTTGGCTGGATTTCTCTTGGTCTTCGGTAACGCTTTCATTTGAGTTATCTGCTGACAAAGCATTTTTTGAAAAGATACCGGCCAAGATTGTAGGTATAATATCTCGAACCGCATCAGTTTCATATTCTAAAACCTCAGCAAATGGTATTCTAAAATTATTTGAGAATGTCTTATGCTTGTATGTGTCAAACATTCTTACTATTGCCTTGTTTAGTTCTTTGGAATTTACTTTTTTCAGAAAAGATTCCAAACGTTGGTAGCTGGTATCTGAACTTTGACTTTTCTTCATTAGATAAGCTATTACTTGTCCTACCGTAAAAGCGTATTGGTCATCCGTTTCAATTGAGATTTCTCCTTTTGTGAGTTGCTGTATAAACGCTCTGTGTTCTTTCAGTTTGCTAGCCATTGTTTGAGGTTGGTTATTTTTTAAATCGAATTTTTCGGAAAGACTGAACCAAATATTTAACTTCTGATGAATGGAATGGTACTGAGAATGGGTGTTGTTTTTGAATTCATCCAATCGCATATCTTCCACGATACTAGATTGTAAAATATCGTCAAACATCAATTTGCTCACCGCCTGCCGCTTAGATTTGAAAATAAAATCGTAAAATGCCCGCCGATATTTCATCACCTGCAGATACGTCACATCTGATTTGCAATAGGCCGAATCAATGTCTTCAAAGTATTTATGCTGAAAGTCACCCTTCTTTGTCTTGACAATAAGTGCGTTATTCAGAATATTGACCAAGATAATGTATTGAAAATCAAATACATTACTAACAGTTGGTGAGTATTTGCAACTGAACAAATCATCTACTTTCCAAGGCCTCCCATTTTCATCTGTAAGTTTGTACTCAAATTTTGACACGAAATCAAAATCCTTAATCTCACCCATTTGATAGAAAAGCAGATAGTAATTTCCTAAATCCGATTTGTGTTTGTCATGAAGCTTCTCAATGATCTCCTTGTAACCTATTTTACCACCTTCGCCAGCATTTTCCTTAAAAAGGGCTATTGACTCTTCTATCAGTTCTTCATGATTAATAAAAATAGGAAGCGGGCGTGGAAAAATATTACGCCCCATTAAGTCCTGAAACTCATAAAGCGATCTGGCGTCCTTTGCCGATATACGCCCGGATATGTCAAAGCTTGCGGACTGATGGCTCAAAAATATTTTTTTTGTTGGAAATCCATTGAAAAAGTCACTGGTGCCGTAAGTTTCCTCACAAACCACTTTGTTGTAGTCACTGGTATTGAAAAGCTTATCCGATAAATATTTAGAATTCGCTGCCTGATATTTTTCTAGGGGTTCATCAAGATAAAAAATGACATATTCCGCATCCTTCATTTCGGAAAAAGCCGGAATCTTGTCAAGCCAGGCATGCATTTTCTCTTCACTGTTTAATGTATATTTAAAAACTTCAATCCGCTGTTTATCTGATTCGTTCTCCAATAAATCCTGACCTTTTGAAAAATATGTATTGATGCGATCATAAACCTGTGATTTGCCACTGGAGGCGTTCGTAAGATATTTCTCTCCGTTTACCAGATTTTCACGCTTCATCGCCACGCAATAAGGAGAGCAGCTATGGATCGCCTTTGTCGGTAAGTCGAAACATTTATTTGTATTTACACACCACGACAATTGCGATAGTGCAACAAAGTTGTTCAAAGAATCTAGCTCTTCGGGAAGCAGATTTTTATTCTTGGTATAAACCGACGTAACCAGTGAATCATCATTTAACAAAATGGTGTCTAAATCAGACTGTATACGTAGAAGAATGTGCAATCCATCCTTTGGTTTCAGCCCTAAGGCCTTAAAGTCCGGGCCCAAGGAGTTTACGAATTGGGTGATTTCTTTTATCATGTTTCTGTTTTCTATTTTTTGCTGGGATGGCAAACTGTTTTCAAAGCTGAATTAAATGTTGTACACCACCTCACAACACCCACACCCCAGCGTACTCGAATACTTCCCAATCCCACTCGCCAACGCCACCTCCAATATCTGCCTTGGCGCAGTAAGCTCGAATTCAAAATTGTGAAAACCAATCACTTTGGTCTGTTTGCTTTCCTTACCTTCCTTCACCAGCATGCCGCGTTGCTTGATGTTCTGATCGGGTAATAATTTGAATTTAACCAGTCGCTGCGCAACTTCCGCGTTCATGATCAATCCCCCATTTTCCTGAACACTCCTGTACTTGTCCACCACATTATGGGCCAGCAGCATCGCGAATTTATCATCATCCGGCGCTAAGTATTGATCCATGTTTTCCACTTTCTCGGCAATCACCATGGGCGAAAGTGTCCGAAGTCTGAGTGTGGGCTGATTACCTTCCGGAATGTCAACGGGTAAGGTTTCAACGCGCTCCACAACGAAATCCGCTTGATAATCCCGGTTGTACAGACTAAGCTTTTGACTTTGGAAAAGACCAACAATAAAATCCTCTGCCGCCTGGTCCATATAAAAAGATACGATTAGCGAAATTTCGTCGGAACGTAAACGCATATACGAATCACCTGGTTTGGGTTTTTCGATCTTTGGAATGATTAGGGACGAAAATGTGAAGTGTTTAAAAGATTTATTTCCGTTGGGAACCATGTAGCCCTTTCGATGCAGAAAGGCCGCATACTCCGAATCGGCATCATGTAATAATTTATAGATCCACGCCTGAAGAGGATATTGGTAGTTGAACAACAGTTGTTGTCTATCTCTGAACGGTTTTAAAGCAAGTTTGAAACGCATGATTGGGGGGAGCGGTTACGTTCCGTATGTTATCACTTTTTTGCTAATATATTAAATTATTGGTGGTCTTATTATTTATCGGTAATCGTCTTCATGCGGCATAATTGCAGTATTACAAACAACCTCACAGTCTTCTCAGTGAAATTGAAAGAAGCTAGCTTAGAAAATTATTACCAAATCCAAGGCATCATCTGCCGTTTTGTTAATAAAGTTACTATGAAACCCCATAAGAGTTTAATGTGCGAGTGTCTGTAAAGCCGTTAAAGAATGTTGGCTGGTATGCGATCCGCTAATATCTGAGCAATAGTTGGCGGGCAACATGCAGGGGAAGTAGCTTTGTGAGGTTCATTCTCTCAGCCACATTTTTCAAATAATCGTTAGAGCCTCTAACCCGCGTTTTGGTATCACTTTGCACCTCATATGATTTAGAAGATCGGATATCTTGGCAAGATCAAAGAAGATCAGATCATGAACGTTACTCTTTGAATAGTGCCACAAAATCTCCGCTACCTTGTCCGGCACCTTCAATGATTCCGCTTTAGGTTTTTACCAATTTAGTAATACAAACGGTCATTCTGAAATCCGACCATTTCAATCTAAATACATCCGAAACCCGCATGCCAGCAAAATAAGGAAACAGGTCGGAGGTTTCGCGTATAATTTTCAGCTGTGGGCAACTCTATTTTTTTCGCTCCCCCGCCTCGTCGGCCGTTAGGCCAATTTTCGAACTAGCCTGGAAATTTATAGCAATCTGGCAGTGTACCGCTGCCCTTACCCGTTCCCAAGGACCTTATCCAACGCCTCATCTGCATCCTTATTGATAAATGCAGATTGGTAACCAATTGTTGTCAAGATACTGGAATGCCGATAAAGCTTCTGAAGCATCTGGATATTGACTTTATCGCCCGCTTCGGTGGCGAACGAATGCCTGGCAATATGCATAGTCAGTTTTTTTGTGATTCCTGCAGCTGTTGCCACGTCTTTTTGAAGCCACTTATCAATTGCACTGGTTTTGAAAGCAATTGTTCGCTCTGTGATAAACTGATCAGAAGAATCAACCTCCTTCAGTTCTGGGAAAACGAAATCGTTGTTTTTCTTTTTTAACGGTTTGTACTGTTCAAGTATTCTCTCCGCCCTTTCCGGGATCTTCAGTGAACCGACTTTATCATTTTTGCCCATCACGTACACTAGCCGACCATTTTGGAAGTCACTCCAGCGCAGTCGGAGCAGATCCGATATGCGCATTCCTGCGAAATAATAGGAGACTAACCAAAGGTTCCGGCAATGGTTGGCTCTTTCTGGAAGTTCTATTTCTTCCAGCTTTTTAATCTCTTCTGCATTAAGACCTATTTTCCCGGTCTCAGGGAATTTGATGATCACTTTTCCTTTTCCAAAGGGGGTTTGCTCCGGCTTGATAGCCTCCTCGCGTTTAGCCAAACTAAAGACTGAACGTATCATCGATAAATGATTCACCGCAGAACGCTCGGATAATTTTAGAGAATTCGTTACATGTGCTTTGAAGGACTCCAGTAGATAGACGGTGATCTCCTGAAATGACACATCTTGTTTGAGAAAAGCCCTGAAATGTTTTACCCTTGGCTTATCAGCGGTGTATTGATTGTACTTGCCGGATTCTTTTAACAAAGACAGATACTTTTCGGCATATTCAAAAAACATCGGTGTACGCGCCTTCTTGCTGCTCCTTTTTATGAAACTGGCGGTAACGGCCTCCTTTTCAGATTCGAGTGTTATTGCCTTATCGCTTAACTCAGCTATTTTTTTGGCAATGAGATTATTAAGCCTGGTGGAATTGGGGTGGCTTTTACGGATACGCCCTTTATCCGAATCCCAGAGTTCCTCGGGAACACTGTAGTCCAGTAACATAAAGTACGATTTGCGATCCTTCGTGATCCGAAGCGCAATGGGATATGTCCCGTCCTTCTTTTTGTTGCGTTTGAGTACTGCTTTTATCGTTGCCATGACCTAAAATTACTAAGAAAATTGGACAACAATTGGACAACATTTGCCTTTTTTATATCATTTCATATGATTTCACATGAATACAAAAATAGTGTAACTGACTTATTTTCAATATAATATATATTTTTGACGTATATAGGAAAGCATTAAAAAAGGACTGAAAATCCTTGTGTCGGCGGTTCGGTTCCGTCCATCACCACTGAAAAACATTTTTGTTTTCGCATTTTCAGCCGGTAAATGGCCTGCTCAGCTTTTAATCGATGATTTTAATCGTAGCGGATACCTTCCCCCTAAAATGAAAAGAAGCCTGTCTTGGTAAAAATGATATGTCAAGAACAGGCAATCGGAGAATTTTGCCTGCTTCCCTGAATTGATGTGTCAGTATTTTATCGGCTGGACTGGGTTCCAGATTGGAAGAAGGAGTACTACAACGGCTCCGTTATACGAATAGCTCCTAAGTTTGAATCGCATTGTTTGGTAATGGGAAAAAGGTCGCAGTCTTCTTAAATCATTGGTCAGACGTTTATAAAATACCGTTTCGTTTAACTTTTGTCGAGAGAAGGTCATTCGGCCAAAAGGCGGAGGCGCTAAACCACTAAGCCCTTTCATAAGATTATATGGCAGCCGTTATACAGAGTTTCCTTTTCTTAGTCCGAGTTACCTTTGTGAATCAAACCAGAAAGGTATTGGATGGGTAGTTACCAGGTGCTGACTATTGATTGGCAGGAAAGAAGCTGGTTTGGAAAGGCATAAAGAAACCGCACTTAATTTCTGATAGATCGCCTTAACCATATCTTGTTTACCATGAAAAATTTGAGGAATATGGTTTGGATTGTGTAAATCTGAAAGCCGGGACTACATAGTAGCTTTCAAAGGCCGGGCTAACTTCCGAATATCCTTCTATCTGTTATGCGGTCCCGGTGGTTTTCTAAAAATTCACAAAAGGACCTGATCTGCGCGATCTGGTGGGCAAAATCCAATGAATGGTCGTAGTCTTCCTGATAAACTCCTATAAAATCGGTAATGATATAGCGCAAACTCCTGATCCCTTTTGCGCGTAAGGCTGGCAGGTAAAAATTCTGATGGCTCATCGCGTAGCATCCTGGCACATAATTATTGGTAGTTTTGATATCGACGGCGAGTGTCTTGCCTAAAACGTCTACGTAGCCATATAGCAGAACATCGTCGAGCTGGTATTCGCAATAAACCTGGGTTTTCAGCATAGGTCTGGGCAGCAATGCCCGAACCTTTTCCAATATTTGGTAGTCGTACAATTCTTCATCAATCCCCTTAATGACAGCCTCTTCAAATGACGCGCCTTTGCGCTGAGCTTCCGTTTGCGGGACGGGTACCCGGTTAACCCTGTTAAGCAACTCATCTTCATTAATATATCCTTTTTCAAAACGGTCAAAAACGTTGAGTAACGTGGGATAAAGCTTGTACTTAACGGCGTTAGTTGGCATAGTTAAGGGTGTTAGATTTTACTTTGGTTTCCTAAAACGGAAAGTTAGGAACAAAGAAAGCAAGCTGAACTTATCATTGGGCGTATCGCTGTAAGTCGTACTTTCCTCAGGATTGATCAATCTTTGGCCCGAAGTAGCATCGAGTTTATCTGTCCGTACAAAGTAAAAACGATAGTCGAGGCCGATCTTCCAATGTGGTAACAGCTCATAGTCCAGGGAAGTGCCGAGAGGCAGCACGCCTTCTCTGGTCTTTTTGATTCCGGTTGGCCCTTTTGCAGGTCCCCACCGTAAAAATAACGGGTTTCTTGCACTCAACTGGCTATTTGTAAATCTGACCAGCTGATCATTGTCGATATCGAATGCGTTTGCACTGAACCAGATCTGACCGCAGCCTGCGTAAACATAGAAATTGACAGGCCCTGGTTCAAGGCGGTTGAACTGTTCCGTGAGGTTCCATTTAAAAAGGCATTCAAGCGTATTGTATTCATTAATAAAATAGGAGTTGAAGAAAGAGGTCGCCTGCCCCCCGATCTTACCTGCAGTGTAATCCAGGTTCAAAGAAAAATGTTTACTGAAAGCCCGCCCGATACTTATTCCGGTTGTTCCCCGCATATCCTGCTCATTCAGTTCTCCAAAAAACTGGGTCAACCCACTACGGACGGAGAAAGAGAAGCATAACTTTTCTTTCCTGAGATAGCTCTTTTTTGCGCTGATACCATTGGTTGAGAATTTTCGCCACGATGGCTGAGCATTCAGGCAAATGGGGCCCAGGGAAAAGGCAATGAAGAAGACGACCGCGCGCATAGCAAAGGATTGATTAAAGAATTGTTCAACTGCTATTTAGACGTGCGATTTCGCTCCTGGTAACTCAGGTCCGTCAAATTGGGGGTTTTAGGAACGAGATAACCGTAATTATCTGTTAGTTTTGTTTAGAATTGCATTTATCTGGAGAAAAAAATGAGCGTAGTACCGTATAAAGACAAGGAAGGAAGCAAGAGGGAACAGGTAGCCGAAATGTTTGATAATATTTCGCCAAAATATGATTTGCTCAATCATCTTTTAAGTGGCGGGGTGGATATCTACTGGCGGAAAAGGGCGATTAAACTCCTGAGAAAGCAGCAACCAAAAGTCATTCTCGACATTGCCACAGGCACGGGCGACTTTGCAATCGAAGCGCTTGCTCTTAAGCCTGAAAAAATCATTGGCGTTGATATTTCAGAAGGAATGCTGGCCGTCGGGCGTGAAAAAATAGCCAGGATCGGGAAGCAGGATGTGATCAGCCTGCAAAGCGGCGACTCGGAAAGTTTGTCTTTTGCAAACAATTATTTTGACGCGATCATCGTTTCGTTTGGAGTACGTAATTTCCAGAATTTACTGGCTGGGCTGACCGAGATGAACCGCGTAATGAAGCCAGGAGGAAATTGTGTGGTAGTGGAGTTTTCCAAACCCCGCAGCTTTCCATTTAAACAACTGTATAATTTTTATTTCAAATACATATTACCAGTCATTGGAAATGCCGTCTCAAAGGATAATTCGGCATATACATATCTGCCTGAATCTGTTCAGGCATTTCCCGATGGCGAGGCTTTTCTTGAAATTTATAAAAAAGCAGGTTTCATAAATACCAAATGCATACCACTTACCTTCGGGATCTGTTCAATTTACATCGGTCAAAAGTAATATTTGGCGTTATGCTGTTGCTCACAACAGCCCAGGAATTACAGGCGCAGGGCATCGGATACAGAAGAAAGCACCTCGAATATTACGACGACAAACCTATACATTACGGTATCCTTTTTGCGGTTCCTTTTACAAGGTTCAATATCAAGCATAGCAAAGATTTTATTCCGAAGGATTCGGCTTTCGTGATCCAATCCCCCACGAACGCTGCGTTCAGGATGGGTTTTATTGTAAATGCCTTTCTGACCGACCATTTTGACCTGCGCACGACTCCTTCCGTTTCATTGTACGAACGCAACGTAAAATTCAGCTATCCCAATGGTACTGACAGGATTGAGAAACGCGAATCGACCTGGATCGAGGTGCCCGTTTTACTTAAATACAAGTCTCTGAGAAGGGTAAATTCGCGGATGTATATGCTGGCAGGTGCGACATTCGGGATCGAAACGAATGTTAAAAGAAGCAGGGGAGGAAGCGGCGGTGGCCGATTGGATACCAAGTCAAGCGATGTTTCTATTGATTTCGGCGTTGGTTACGAACAATTCTTCGAGTTCTTCAAATTCGCCCCGGAACTGCGTTTTTCGCAAGGGTTGACCAATATGTTTCAGCCTACCAAGAATTCGGTAGGGGTCGGAATTCAGAAAATGACAACACACACAGTTACGTTGTATTTAAACTTTGAATAATTGGAAGTTGATCCTCAGGACGTTGTAAATTATTTTATTTTTTTTGCCTGAAATGTTTGCAGAGATAAATTTCGTCCCACATATTTGCACTCCCAAACGACGGGAAAGGGGAGTTTAGCTCAGTTGGTTCAGAGCATCTGCCTTACAAGCAGAGGGTCGGGGGTTCGAATCCCTCAACTCCCACAATGAAAATCAAGCACTTACGAGATAAAACTTGTAGGTGCTTTTTTATTTGCACAAATATTAATTGTTGTCCGCTACTTTTTTAAAAGACAACAACATTTATATCGCCCAATCTAATTTTCTGTCATGGAACCGACACCATCCCCGGGTATCCGGCTCTTTGGCAATTAACTTGACTTTGGGATCGTCGTCCCTGTTTATACCCGGAAAAAAGTTGCTTCGCCAAATTGTTTCCAGAAGGAATTCAAGTCGAAGGAATCCCCTTTTCTACATAAGGATTTCTCACACTAGTGCGCCGTTTGATAAATGAAATTTTACGCTCACACAATAGTATTTATGTTTGTGTTGGTTGTACTAATTATTGTCTTATCAGTAATTAGTGTAAAAGTATCTCCGTTCCCACCATTTAAAATACGTATGCAGGTCTTTTGCCTTGCATAATCATCTCCCGAAACGGGGATAAGTTCATCTCACGTTCTTCATAGCTTTTCCTTTTTGGTCATCTGTCCAGCGGGAATTCCGTGCATTTCGCGCGCGGTTGCGGTTGTTTAATTCATTTTTTATTCACCGAGGATCAGAGCGCTCCTGGCCTCTGACCTGCTAACTACCAGTCTATGAAGAAAAACCTACCTTCTCTAATTCTCCCACTTTTGCTGGCCTCAAGTGTCTCGCATGCCCAAAGCAGACATTGGGAAGAAATCAAACCTTCGAAATCATTAAACTCAGAAATTCAATCCAAATTTCAGAGAATCTTAAAGGATACCTCATACAATCTGGGCTCAACGGATATACCCTCGCCCAGGTCAGGGGCCTGCAGCTGGCAGGACGCGACCGGGAACCTACTGGTTTTCTCAGGGATTGGTTACGACGGTAATGGCAACTGGGGTTTGCTGGATGATCTCTGGAAATATGATCCGGGTACGAATGACTGGCAGCGACTAAAAGGAAAAGGTGAAATCTTTTCGCCGGATTTAGACAATCCCGATTCCCCATCCTCCCGCCGCAATGCAGCCTGCTGGCGCGATAAGCAAGGAAATCTCTGGCTGATGGGTGGCAAGCAGCTTAATGATACTGACTATTTCAATGACTTGTGGAAGTACAACCCAGCAAATAATACCTGGAAGCGCATTTCGGGTAAGACCGAAATCAACCTGAATGCAGTTTGGGGCGATAGCAAAGGTGTTGCCAGCGCAGACATTTATCCCGGAAGCCGTGCAGGCGCTTCAACCTGGACAGATCAGGATGGTCATTTATGGCTTTTGGAGGATTTAGCAGGGATTACCGTAGAGGCTCTGAGGATCTATTTAACGATCTATGGATGTATGAGCCGGAAGGGCAAGTCTGGACGTGGGTTGCAGGCAACGACATTGCCAACCATAAGGGGATATTTCCCTCGAAGGAAGGGGGTGCCCGACCCTGTCCCTCGGCCCGTTCGAACGCTGCTGCGTGGTATGATGAAAGGGCTCATAAGCTCTGGCTATACGGAGGAACCGGGATCGACACGACAGGAAAGGATTCCGGCGCACTTTCAGATCTTTGGTTCTTTGACATAGCAACTGCCAAGTGGCAATGGGCAGGTGGCAGTACCAATCTGTTCGGCAGGGCCGATGGAATCAGAGACCATTTATCGTACCCAGGTCACCGCACTCGAGCCATTACCTGGACAGACGAACTGGGCAACTTCTATTTATATGGCGGACAGAACAAGATTACAGACGAAGAGGTAGATATTGATCCGTACATCTGGCAGTTTAACCCAAGGTCGGTCCAATGGCATAGGGTAATTGCTCAAAACGCACCGGACGCCATTAGCGAGGGAAATGCACTCACGGATTTTTCCGGGAATATATTCCTTTTCGGCGGCAGGAAATTCAACCGCGTAACAACGCAAAGCTATCCAACTAATCAAGTCTGGAAAATCAAACTGAACTGAGCCATGAAATCACTGTTAATGGCGTGCATGCTGCTCCTATTGAATGCAGTAACGCTCTTCGCGCAAAAGCCGAACATGATACCTCCGTCTCCCGGTGCGGCAAGCTTTTCAAAGTACGGGGATATCCCTGTGAATTTGAGTACCGGAACTGTGTCCGTAAAAATCCCGATCTATTCGGCAAGGGAAGGTAATCTCGAATGGCCGGTGACTATTGACTATCAGTATAGCGGGTATCGGCCATCCGAGGAATCCAGCTGGGTCGGACGGGGTTGGTCGCTGCCGGTGGGCGTGATCACCCGAACCGTCCATGGCGGCAGGGATGAGGGTGGTTCGGGTTATGATGGCTATTTAATCACCGGTCCAACAGTCAAAACGGCTCTTGAAAACCGGGAGAACGATCTGGCAGTGGATTATAATTTTTTGACCCAAATCGCCAATGGAATTAAAGATGGGGAACCTGATATGTTTAATTTCTCGTTCGGCGGGATTGGTGGAAAATTCTTCTTCGGAACTGACGGAAAAATTTATAACACGACAGGCCAGGCCTTGGATATTCAGTACGAAATGTCTTTTCCGCTTGATCCTGGCTCAGGCCACAATTTCATCGGCAATACTTTCACCAAGTGGATCATCCGAACAGAAGACGGGACTAAATACATTTTTAGAAATGCTGAATACAGTTGGTCACTGGTTTCCGGCGAGGCTTTCGATAAATTCAAAAAAGCGATTTCCGCCTGGCATTTGTCAGAAATCATTGGTACCCACGGAGAAAGCATCCGGTTTACTTACACTGCGCCGACAGACAACTTTAAGAGAATTCAGGCCAGTTTCTCGCAACGGAAAGTTTTGCAGCTTCCGGATTTGGGCTCTCCTCCCAATTTCTTCATCAATGAAGAGAACAATGTTGTTGTTAAAAATTATTCCGAAGAAATAGCTCTCACAAAAATCCAGGGTAGCAATTGGGAGCTGCAATTCAATTCAACGCAGCAAAACAAGCAGGTTGATGGTGAAACCAGTTATTATCAAAGGCTCAGCCAAATTGTACTGAAGGACATCAGTAATCCGGCCAACCCGGTTCAGATCAAGACCTTTGATTTTACTTATGATCCGGTTGATCCGGAAAATCTCGCAAAGTTTCAGGAAAAAAACGGGGCAGCCGAAGCGAAGCCTTATACTTTTGACTATTATGGCAGCGCAAATACAGGGTTAACCAGGAGCATTGACAACTGGGGTTACTACAACGGTGTCGACAATGGCAACAATTTAATTGCCGAGTTTGGGGCGGACAGGCAGCCTTATCTGACCGGAACGCTGATGGGTGCTATGACGGCGATCCACTACCCAACCCAGGGTTACACCACCCTGGAATATGAGTTAAATACCCTCAGTTACGTCCAGTCCCTGGAATACACGACCACAAAGGTGACTTATGATCATTATGGGTTCGTCTGGCGCAAGACGTCCAATGGCCTTGACCTGATCCAGTCGCAACCGTTTTCATTGCCCGAGACCAGGGCTTTCGAATCCACATATAGTTTCGACTATGTGCCTCAAAACGCTCCCTGTAAACCATTGACACAAACGGGCTCCCTTGCCGCCGGGTCTTACACCGCCGCGAACTTCACGCCGCACCCTTGCATTGTTGCTGATATGCCTGTCAACGGCGAGATTGATATCCACATCAAAGTGAAAAAGATTGTGACGTTAATCAAAGGTGATGTGGGCGGCCTCAGGATTAAAAAGGTTTCGAATTACACGGGAGTGGGAGCACTGGCTACTGTCAAGGAGTATTTCTACGATAACTTCGCTGACGGGAGCCGATCGAGCGGGTCACTGGCGGATTCCATCAATACTTCAAGTGTCATTAAGAAGGTTTACCTGGATAATTCTGCATCCTCGGCTCAAATATGGAAGTCCGAACCCATTAACAGTATGAGTCTTACGCCGCTGATCTATTTTAATGTGGAAGAAAGGACGCAGGATAACAGACAACGGCATGCATTCACCTCCTTTGATTCTTATACAGACTATTATGGGATCATGATGGCAGGAGGCGGTTCCAGAATGTTCGGACCTATCGCAAGCTATGAATTCGCAAGAGGACTGCCTTCGGTGACCACTCATTATCGTACCGATCTGTCCAATAAAGCATACGAGTCCTTCAAAACCTATCCGGATATGGCAGAAGTCGTTGTCAATTCTTCACCAGCCATATATGCCGAGCACATTGCTTCTTACAATTCGCCGGGAGGGACTGTTTATGGCAACCCCGACAATAAAGAATATTACGTAAAAGGATACAGGGCCGTCGCCGGATGGGTCAGAAACAAAACCGAAGTGACCAAAGATTACGGAGCAAACGCTTCCTCTTCGCCGGTTATCGTGACAACCCATTTGGAGTATGCCAATCCAGAGCACCGGCAGCTTACCAAACAGCGGATTGGCCAAAGTGACGGCACCATTGAAGAGACAACATTTAAATATCCTATCGATTTTAAGAATACGCCGGGGAAGGCCGCATTCATTCAGTCCATGATCGATTCCAACATGGTTGCCTACCCATTGGAACAGACAACCGTTCTTGAAAAAGCGCCCAATGATAAAAAGGTAATCGAGGCTACTGTCACCACCTATAGATCATTTACAGGTAACCCGCGGAAGGCATTCCTGATCATGCCTTATAAACAATTCGGCTTCAAAGGGCTAAATGGTTCAATCGGGGTTAATTTTCAATATTACGCAGGCACAACCGACGAGACTGCGTCTGCTTCTTACCGGGAAAACATCAGGTACACCCATTACGATACGCAGGGAAACCCGCTGAGCCTGCTTTTTAAAGGGGTTGATAAGCTTTCTTATCTCTGGTCACACAACGGTCAGAAGCCGGTTGCCGAAATACAAAATGCCGACAATGCCGCTGTAAGCTCGGCCCTAGCCGGAACGAGTTTCGCGCAAATGGCAGCATTGACTGATCCTATAGCTATCAAAAACAAACTGGAGGATGTTCGCAACGGGCTTCCGGGTGCTCTGGTTTCCGCCTACGTTTATAACCCTTTGATTGGCGCAACCAGGGCCATTGACCCAGCGGCTAAAAACCTGGTTTACGAATATGATCCCCTTTCCAGGTTAAAGGCCATCAAGGACAACAGCGGTAATGTCCGTGCATCCTATTGCTACAACTACGCTGGACAGATCGTTGCCTGCGACTTGATTTCTGCAACCGGTGCCGTTTCTCCTCCACCGCTCACTCTGATCGGTCAGGTGGCACTCCCGGTTACACTTGTAAATTTTAACGCGATCAAGGAAAATAATTCTGCACTGCTATCCTGGAATACCACCGAGGAAACCAACAGCGAGCGTTTTGACATTGAGCGTAGCATTAACGGCAAGCAATGGGTGCGCATAGGGAGCGTAGATGCAAAGGGCGAAAGTAAAGGCCTGCAATATTATGCATTCCGGGACGGGAGTCCGGTATCGGGTGACAATTTATACCGCCTCAAAATGGTCGACCGCATGGACGGCAATTACGCCTACAGCAGGATCGAAAGCCTGCATTTCGATATGGAAACTTCCTTATTTCCCAACCCCTTGCAGCAAGGCGACAAGTTGAACCTGGAATCTTCGCAGTTCGAAAAAATAAGCCATCTGAAAATTTACGACGTACAGGGAAAAATGGTGCAGAAAGTGGACAGACCTGACCGGCAAATCAATATCGATCTACTTCCGGCAGGGGCTTACATTATTCAGATTACCGGTACCAACGGGGCTGTCACCACCCACCGTATTGTCAAACAATAACCACCCACACTTACCCTGGAAATTATGAAACATCATTTGATCTGCATTTTTTGGCTCGCCAGTGCCGTAGCATCAATTGCCCAGACGGCCAGCGAGAACTTTGTCCTTTCGAGGACTTTCAAGCAAACTGGCGCGTCAGTCAATGATATCAGCAAGGTCGACATTCAGGTCCAATATCTGGACGGGTTGGGGAGGCCTTCACAAACTGTTTCTGTAGGTCAGAGCACCGCAGGGACCGACCTGATTGTGCCTATCGAATATGATGCATACGGGCGTCAACCCAAAAACTATCTGCCCTATGTCGGCGGAGGCAATGGTGCTTTTCAGCAAAATGCCATTTCGACCTCCGCCAGCTGGTACCTTGCCAATACTGCTGGCCTGCAGGCAACGCCAACGCCTGCCGATAACGTGACCAGGCCCTATCATGAAACGGTTTTTGAAGCATCGCCATCAAACCGGATACTCAGCCAGGTGGCGCCAGGCACCAGGAGCAGGTCGGCCAATTTCACCTACAGCGCCAATTCAGATTCGGAAGTAAAGCTGTACAAGTACACCCCCAATGCGGATATATTCCAAACCATTTCATCGGGCGGCAACTACGCTGCCGGTACATTGTTCCGCAAACAAACCCTGGATGATCAGCAGTATGAAAGCATTGAATTCACGGATATCAAAGGCAGGCTGATTTGTAAAAAAGTCATTGCGTCCGGAAGCGAAACCCTGGCCACCTATTATGTATACGACGATTTTGGGCTTTTAAGGGCTGTTTTACAACCCCAATACCAGCAAGATGCCAATGCGGGCAATTACGCGTTTCTTTATGACTACGACGAGTATGGTAGGGTCATTGTCAAATACGTACCCGGAGGCGGTAAAACCGAATTGGTTTATGACATCTTTGACCGGCAGGCGATGTCGCAGGATGCCAACCAATTCGTGAGGGGCATTTGGGGATTTACCAAATATGATGCATTTAACCGTCCTGTCATGGCGGGAGAGATTGCTTCTGCGGCGGGCCGGTCAAGCCATCAATCGGCCTTCAACGCAAGTATGGCGCATCATGAGGATAAATCGGGCTCGGGAATTGGTTACACACTTGCCAATACGCTTCCTTCTGTGGCGGAAAACAATGTCCTGAAAGCGACATATTATGATGATTACACATTCCCGGCCAGCCAGGCGTATGTCAATGTATTGGCGGTGACCAACAACACCTCGGTGAAAGGTCACCAGACAGGCTACGGCGTGCGCATGCTCAATCAGGGCGCATCATGGTTGACAAATACGATTCATTATGACGCAGAATACAGGCCCATTCAAACCACACGGCAATTATATGATTTGGGGGCAACAGCCGCCGAGCGGATTTCCACCAAATACAAATACGATCTGGCCGCGGTGGTTGACCTTGAAAAAACCGAGCATTTGTTGGCAGGGACAGTTACCAACAGCTTGCTGAAAACCTTTACCTATGATCACGCAGACAGATTACTGAGTGTACAGGAAGATGTAACGGTCGGAAATAAGGCCAAGTCGGCCATTACCCTTGCCCAGCGCTACAACATCCTGGGGCAATTAAAATCCAGATACTTTCATGCCTACGCATCCAGCCCCACCCAATTCCGCCGCAGGACAGACTATGTCAACAATATCAGGGGCTGGCTGACCGAAGCCAGGACCTGGTACAAGCAAGGCAATGCCGAAACTCCCTTTTACGCTTTTGCCCTGAACTATGTCAATGTCCTTAATGCCGCCCAATATTCGTCTGGCAATATTTCGTCTATGCTGTGGAGCGGTCCGGATGAAAACACGATGACGAAAGGGCTGTCATTCACTTACGATGCCGCCAACCGGTTAAAAGGTTCTGCCGGGCTCGGCGGATATGCCGACATCGAAAACGGCATCAGCTATGACTTGAACGGCAATATCAAAAGCCTCGTGCGGACCGGTTCGGCTGTAGATAACCTCAGCTATGCTTACGCCGGCAACCGACTTTCGGCAGTCACGGACGGCTCGGGCAGTAATCTTGGCTTGAAGAGCGGGATCAGCAATTATGGCTACGATGCAAATGGCAACGTCACCAGCGACGGTAATAACGGCGCTACGCTTACTTACAATTATCTGAACCTGCCGAGGACAGTAACGATTGGCGCAAAAGCATTTGCGTATGATTATGACGCGGCTGGCACCAAGCACAAATATGCAGGCGATACCCTCACGCTGAAATACGCAGGCCCGTTTGCATACAATCAAGCCAATGCTTTTAAAAGGTTAGCGACCAGCGAAGGGCAAGTAGTTCTGAGCAAAGCAGATTCTTTGTCTTTTAACTACTATGTCAAAGACCATCTTGGCAATGTCAGGCTTGTGTTTGATGAGAGCGGAAAAATAATTCAGAGTACGGATTATTATCCTTTTGGTTTAGAAATTGACAGGAATAATCCGGTACAGACGGCAGCGGCTCGGAATGGGGTGAATCGCTATTTGTATAATGGGAAGGAGTTGCAGGTAGGCAGTGGCTTTCTGGATTACGGTGCAAGGATGTTTATGCCGGAGATTGCAAGGTGGGGTACGGTTGATCCGTTGGCCGAGAAAGGAAGACGTTGGTCACCATATAGTTACGCATTCAGCAACCCTTTGCGCTTCACTGACCCGGATGGTATGTGGCCGTGGGATGGACTTGTCGCATCATTCAAGCAATGGTTCAACACGCCTTTGACCAATGATCAACAACAGATTAGCAGAGCTGCAAGCATTGGCAATAGCCCGTCTAAAACACAAGGAGAGGCTTATAAAAATGCCTTGGTTACCGGATTAGCCCATGCCGTTTCGGGTGTGCACCATGCCGATCCGAAAGTGGGGTATGATCCTGAATCAATTTTTAACTATTTTTGAAATAGGGTCAGGCTTTAAGCGTCGCCCAACCCCGATTGAAAAGTTTACACAGTTAATGCGATAGTCCTTCTACAAAGGAACGCCACTCAACTTCCCCCATTACTTCCTAGTTACTACGAGCATTAAATATGCAAATATTTCATGCCGAAAGTCTGCGTATTTATATCGCTTAAATACACTATGTACCTATGGAATCAAATACGGCTATTACATACGATCATTACTGTTTCGAAGCTTAATTTTTCATTTTAATTGTCAGTTAAATAATAAAAAAACACGATCATGAGAATTCAGTTTACATGCTTGAACCTCGTAACAATTTTTTTGTTACTGTTTATTCAATTAATAACTAGTGCGGAAATTTTCGCCCAAGGCAAACTGGTCAATGGCTATATCATTACCAATCAAAACGATACCGTCCGCGGGTTAGTGAGGGACGAGGGCTGGATGGAAAGTCCCAGAATGATTTCGTTTAAGGCCGCTAATGAGGCAATGGAAATAAGATATTCTGCAAAAGATACCAAAGCATTTAGCTTTGAATCTACCAAGGCAATTTATAAGAGTAAAAAGATAGGCCTGTTAAATATTTCATTGGAACAGGTTTACACCACTGCGCCTTCACTGCAAGCCAAGGATTCCGCCCAGTTATTTTTACAGGAAGTGGTAGCTGGTAAAAAAGCATCATTGTACGAATATGTGGATGCGGCGGAGCAATCGCATTACTTTGTCGAAAAGAACAGTCAGCTGATGGAACTGTATAACTATCCGTTTCATAAAGAGGTCGACAACAGGAAGTATCTCCTGGTTTATGATGAATATAAAAGGCAATTGGCTGAGCTATCCAGCGACGCGGCCAAATTCAGAGTACCTGTTCCGGTCTATCAGGAAAGGCATTTGAAGCAGTATATTGAAAAATACAACCAATCGTTTTCTGATGATAGCCAAGTTTACAAGGCAGAAGACAATGGACTGACCTACGACCTGGATTTGAATGCCGGTTTGGAGAACTGGAATAGTTCACACCTTGATATGAAGAATAAGCTTACCTATGGTTTCGGGTTAAGAGTAAATCTGCCACGTAGATTTCAGAACCGATATTTTAAATTGAGCTTTTTCATGACACCAAACACAATCGTTCGCTATGATCAAAATTACTCCGCAAAAATCTCCCTGAAAACATTCGAGGTCGCATTTGGCAGTTATATGGGCTCGCGGAAACTTCGGCCCTACCTTGGGTTTCATTATAGCGGAGTATACCAGAACCACAGACAAATTTTCCTGGGAATGCAGGGCGGTATAAGTTACAAACGCCGTATCAACCTGGAAATAGGGCACTTTGCTAACTTCTATTCGGTGCTTTCAGAAACCAGCTTCTTTACGCCTCCTCGCATCAGCCTGCATTATATGATCAATCTGGGTTCGAGGAAGTAAGGTCGGCAGGCAATCGGTAGAGGTGCCTGCCTAAAATCTTTTCAGTAAATTTTCCCTGTAAACTTTCCCGATCGGTATTCGCTTATTCCCGACGGACACCTCGTTTCCTTCCACATATTGAATGGCGCTCAGCGCGACTATGAAGGATTTGTGGGTCCGGATGAATCGGGACTCCGGCAGCAGTTGTTCAAATTGGCTGAGCGGCTGCTTTGTGATAATCTTTTCGCCGCCCCGGTAAATGAAGATGTAGTTGCCGTAAGCTTCTACAAAGGAAATTTCATTGAAGAGGACTTTGGTTAGTTTTTTGTCAGATTTTACCATGACGAAGCCTTCGGTCGCCTCTTCCCTGGCCTCGGGCACCTGGACAGTCGCTGTTTTATTGATTTTTTCCGTCGCCTGTACAAACCGTTGAAACGAGAATGGCTTTAACAGATAATCGGTGACCGATAATTCAAACCCTTCCAAGGCATATTCGGGATAGGCGGAGGTGATGATGACAGCAGGATAGGTTTTCAACGACCTCAACATTTCGAACCCGCTGAAACGCGGCATGTTGATGTCCAGGATGATGAGATCAATGTTCCCTTTTTTGATCAGATCCATGGCCTCAAAGGCGTCTTCGCATGATCCAGCGAGGCTCAGATACGGCACTTGTCCGATGTAATGGGCCAGGATATCCCTCGCTATAGGTTCGTCGTCGGCGATAATGCAATGAATCATCTTGAGCTTAAATTAATTTTCAGATCAACTTCGTAGGATCCCGGCTCTCTCTGAATGGTCAGATGGTGCTTTTGAGGGTAAATCAAATTTAATCTTTTCCGCACGTTCGCTAGCCCGATCCCACCTTTGACACCTTTGCTTTTTTTCTCCGTCGGAAGCGATTCGTCCACTGAATTAAGAATTTTCAGATGCAGACTGCTTTCATCCAATGAAAACCGGATCTGAATAAAAGCCTTCTGTCCGCGCGGGGAAGAATAATGCTTAAAGCTGTTCTCGACAAAAACGATCAGCATCAGCGGTGCAACGGAGAGGCCGGTGGGATCGCCATTCAGGTCGAGTAAAATCTGGGTTTTGTCGTTCAGCCGGATCCTTTCCAGTTCGACGTAATTGGTGATGTATTCCAATTCTTTGGCCAGCGGAACGTAGTTCTGATTGGTATCATAAAGCGAGTACCGGAGCAGGTCCGAGAGCTTCAGCATCAGACCGGGCAGCTTTTTGGATTCCGTTACGGATAATCCGTAGAGGTTATTTAAAGTATTAAAAAGAAAATGGGGGTTCAATTGCGCTTTGAGCTGTTTGAGCTCCATTTCTTTTTGCTCTTTGTCCAGGACCACTTTGTCCAAAGCTATTTTGAAAGGGCTTGCGATGAGCGTAAAAGCAATCATGCTGAATGCAATATGCTCCTGCGTCCAGTCCACACGGTTTTCGACCTGAAAGAACAGATCAATGGCCGAGCCTGCCAGGTTCAGGAAATAGGGTAGCAGGAAGATCAGCAACACAACCTGGAACACGTACGCAACAAGTCCCAGAGGCCATTTTCCTCTCTTAAAAAAAGGTAACACGAGGTAATTTTGCGAATAGCAGGGGATAGCCAGTTCCAAAGTCTGCTGCAGCAGGATACAAACCAGCGATGCGCCGGTAAAGTTTTGAGGATATTCTTTTAACGCAATGTAAAGGAAGGTAACAAGTACCCAGAAGGCCAGCTGGGTGTAAATCGTATTCCTTTTATTGAATAATTCGGTCCAGTCTAGTTGGTTCATGGTATGAAGTAATCTCAACTTTCAGGAGAAAACAACTTTTGGGGATCAACATACAGATTCAGGTTACAAACATCTGAAAACAAGGTTATCAACGTGTACAGATCGTTTATCCCCCGGGGTAAGGGGTATAGCACTTTTATTTTCATGTGGTTTTTTCCAAAAATACATTTGAATCTGATCTTGAAAAAATCAATCCCATGAGAGCACAGATAACCTTTACCATCATTACGATCGCGTTGCTGATCAACAGCAATTGTTTTGCACAAAAAACGTCCGACGATACCCTGGAACGTTCGCTGCTTCACCATGTACCAGCCTGGATGGCGGAATATCACGTGCCATGCGTGGGCGTGGGTTTGATCGAGCATGGCAAAATCAAGTGGGTCAGGGTATTCGGGAACCTGCGGAAAGACTTGCCGGCATCATCCAACGCGCTTTTCAATATAGCTTCGCAAACGAAGCCAGTCGTTGCCATGCTGACGTTGCAGCTGGTCCAATCGGGATCATGGAACCTCGACGAACCCTTATCGCACTACTGGATTGACCCTGATATTGCCAACGACCCTTTTTTAGCAAAACTGACGACCCGCTATGTATTAAGCCACCAAACGGGTTTCCCAAACTGGCGGTCCAATGACGGATCCAATAGGCTCAAATTCGATTTCGAACCGGGAACCCGGTTTGGCTACTCCGGGGAGGGTTACGAGTATCTGAGGAGGGCATTGGAAAGCAAGTTTCATCAGCCTCTGGACCAACTACTTGATTCGTTGTTGTTCAAGCCATTGGGCATGGGCGACACGGGTTACTGGAGCGGGCATCTGGATAACGACCGGTTTGCTGTCTGGCATGACGGACAAGGAAAGGAATATGATATTTCCAACGAAACACCGGTAAGCGCGGCAGACGACCTGATTTCCTCGATTGGGGATTACTGCAAACTCGGCGTTTTTGCAATGAATGGTGCGAATCTTCCGCCGACACTTTTTGAAGACATGGTGAAGCCACAGGTGAAAATAAAAGACCAGTATTACCGTGGATTGGGTTGGGGTCTGGTGACGGGGTTGCCGGATGGCGGGTTCGCATTGGAGCATGGCGGGTCAGATGTGGGTGTGCGAACAATGGCTGTCCTGCTGCCAAAATCAAAAAGCGGCATTGTAGTCATGACCAATGGAGACAACGGGATGTTTGTTTACGACCGGATCATCAAGGCCGCACTGCCTTTTGGCCCAGAGATACTGGCGATTATGTCCAAGGCTCAGACTGTTCACGAAAGGGTCACGCTCCCCGATGCATTTATCCAAGGCTATACCGGAATTTATCAGCAAAGCAACGGAAAAGTAATGCGTGTTGAGAAAGAAGGCAATGCAATCAAAGTGTCGGGCGACGGACTGCCGACCGCAGTATTATTTCCGGAGTCAGAGAACAGATTTTTCTTACCTGACTATGACGTTCAACTGGAATTTCCCGACAGCAGTTGTTTGGTTCTTTATGAAGGTGGTAAGCAGGTCATGAAAATCAGTAAAGTGCACCGACTAAATAACGGTGAATAGAAATGGCAAGGAGAAATTATACCGGCTTTCTGTCCCTGGGACGGCCGGTTTTCTTGTTTCCGGCAAAAAGTGTTTGTCAGACCAGCGGTGCGTGCTTTTTTTCTCTTTCTCCGCGAGCCGTTTTTCATCATCGTTCTATTGTGTATCTTGATTGTTTTTTAGGTGATATACCGCCCGGAAGCCGGTAATACACCGCTCAAATCAGGGATAACACCCAAACAGAACATTCCTCTAGTCATGAATAAATATGAGCCCGGAAAATTCACTATGCGTAACCACCGCGGATAGCATCCGTATGTGCCAGACTGGCGCATTAGTTCAGCCTGCTCAGAAAGCGGACCTTTCACAACAGATCACCGGATTTTTTGAAGGAATTTTGAGTACCAAAAACTGGCCGGCGCGTTGGTATTGCGGCGACTGGACGGATTTTCATGGCTGGCTTTACATCATTTCCGACCTGCTGATATGGAGCGCTTACTTTTTGATCCCTGTGTTTCTCATGAAGGTCGCGCTGCAAAGGAGGGATTTCCCTTTTCCGCACACCATCTGGCTTTTTGTTGCATTCATTGTTCTGTGCGGCACCACACACTTTATCGATGCAATGATCTTCTGGATACCGGTTTACCGATTGAGCGCCCTGGTCCGGTTTATGACGGCGGTCGTTTCGGTGACGACCGTGTATTATCTATTCAAAATATTTCCGAGCATTTTGCAGATCAGGTCTGTGAGTGACCTTCAGAAGGAAATTGATGAACGCAATATTGTGGAGGAAAAGCTGGCCGCGAGTGAATTCCTGCTTAATGCCGCAGGCCAGGTGGGAAGGTTGGGCGGCTGGGAGTATGACCTCATTACAGGGCATTTCAACTGGACCCAAACGGCCAGGGATCTCTTTGAGACAAGCGAGAAGGAAATTGTGACCGAAATGGACTTGCTCAGGTTTTTTGGCGAACAGGACCAAATGACCATTAAGCTTGCTCTGCTCAACTCGGCTGAGATAAAAGCTTCGTGGGATTATGAAATGCAGATGTGTACCAGGCACAACGTCAAATGGGTACGCTTTTCCGGAAGCCCGGTATTTGATAAAAATAATGAAGTGACCAAAGTCCGTGGGGTGATCATGGATATCGACAGATATAAGACTTCGGAGCTTAATCTAATCAAATCAATCGATCAGATGGCCCGGCAAAACAGCCAGCTTAAAAACTTTACACACATTTTGTCCCACAACCTCCGAGATCATTCAAGCAACATTTCACACCTGGCTAATTTTGTAGATGAAGCGGTCCTGACCGAAAATAACCTGGATGTTTTTCAAAGGATCAAGATGGTTTCCGGACATCTTAACCATACTCTCGACGACCTTTCGCATGTGATCAAGATCAGGGAACAACGGATGGAAAGTGAGGATCTCAATATATTGGCGGTAACGAATCAAGTGTTGTCTGTACTGGACGACAGCCTCAAGGAAAGCGGCACTACGGTGGAGCTTAAATATGACTTCAAGACCATCATGTTTCCACAGGTTTATTTAGAAAGTATCCTTATGAACCTGATCTCGAATGGTATTAAATACAAAAAAGAGAATGTGCCTGCCCACATTACATTGAAGTTTTATCTCAATGGTAGTGGCGTAAAAGAGCTTAAATACACTGATAATGGAAAGGGCATTGACCTGGAATTACATGCTGAAAAGGTTTTTGGTCTTTACAAAACCTTCCATCAGCATAAAGATGCCCACGGTGTAGGACTGTTTTTAATCAAGAATCAGATTGAAGCGCAAGGGGGGCGGATACAGATTTACAGTAAAGTAAACCAGGGTACTTCGTTCAAAATTACCTTTAACGAGTACGCTTGAAAATGGCCTGAAGTGATCAATTATCGAGATCCTGTTCACGCCGAACCCCGCAGCCTCCCATGAACACGGATGTATTACCGATAGGTTTTCAAGGCAGTTTTGTCCCCTAGTTCTGTCAGTATCTTTTTCAGGCCTTCGATATTCATTTGGAGGCCAACTTCGGCATCTGGTGCGAATTCCTCATTGATAATGCCAATCGGACCTTTGTAGTTGCTGCTTTTAACAATCCTCATCATTTCCAGTTCTGCATCGCCCTGTCCGACGGGGACTACTTTTACAGGATTTCCTCTTATTAATCCGGCGAGATTCAAAGCCATCAGATGCGGGAGTATCTTGGGGAAAAACACGGGGAATGTTTCCAAATGTTCTTCGGCATGATGAAAATTATACACGATGCCAATGTTGGGTTTATTGAGGTACTGGATGATTTCCAGCTGATTATCGGGTTCGCCATACCAACCGCCGTGGTTATAAAGCCCGACGGAACATCCGATTTCGGCAGCTTTGTCTGCAATGTAGTTGACAATCCTGGCCGTCGCATTTACCTTTTCCTGTTGGGTCATCTGATCCAGTCCCGGAATACCGCCAACCATGCACCATATTTGTGTTTTCACCTTATGGCGTTTGAGGACATCCAGGATAGCAGCGAAATTTTTGTCTTTTTCCGGTTCCGGGCCGGAATATAACCAGAATGCCTGAAGCTCAATATGGTGCGATTTCAACGCATCCAGTTCTGCATCAAAAGTCGGGACGTGTTTTTCGCGCCAGTCATAGGCTAGTTTCGTAATGCCCAGCTTATTCAGCATTTCTGCCCGCTCCACAGGACCCCGGTTTTTCACATCGAAGGGCACAATGCACCATGCGATCAGGTTGTTTTTGGCATAAATCTCCTTGGTACCCCTTTTATTTTGAGCCAAAACACAGACCTGAACCAATGATAACAGGACCAGCAAAGTGAATGGTCGACAGGCTTTTTTTGCCACGCCAAATAGAAATCGGATTGCTGGGATCATTGGTTCTGGTCTTTAGGGTTTGAAAAATAGCAGGTCGGTTTATAAATAAACCTGTTGTTTTGTTTCTGCGGACTGGATACCAGCCTCCAATACGCGGATGATCTTTAGGCCGTCGGAAAAATCCGGCTTTATGGGCGTATTGTTCTCAATAGATTCGATGAAATCCACTACCGCGTGCACGAAAGCATGTTCGTAGCCGATGATATGCCCCGCCGGCCACCAGTTATTGGCATAGGGGTGCACAGATTCGGTCGCTAGAATGGTTCGAAAACCCTGATCACCGTCTGCGTCTTCACGTGAAAAATATTGCAGTTCGTTCATTCTTTCCAGGTCAAACGTAAGGCTGCCCTTGCTTCCGTAGATTTCAAATGAAAGCCGGTTTTTCCTGCCGCTGGCAAATCGGGTAGCCTCAAATGAGCCGATCGCCCCGTTTTTGAAATGAACCATCATCAATGCCGCATCTTCGACCGTTACTTCCCCAAATTCGGTTCCTTTGGATGCGGCGGATAAGTTACCCGATGTATTTTCATCGGCGATGGGCCGCTCTTTGACAAAATTGGTGGTAGTGCAGGAAACGCTGGCGATATCCCCGACCAGAAAATGTGCAAGATCAACGGCATGCGAGTTAAGGTCCCACTGGGGGCCGGCCTGGGCGGTTTCTTTTCGCAATTGCCAGGTTAACGGAAAGGATGGATCGACGATCCAATCCTGCTGATAGGCGCACCGCCAATGAAAAATCCGACCGATCTTCCCGTCTTCCAGCATTCTCTTGGCGTGGGCGATCGCGGGCGTTCTCCTGTAATTGTGGTTAAGATAGTGCCTGACGTTATTTTCCTCGCATACTTTTAACATTTCTTCCGCCTGAGCACTGTTCATGGAAAGTGGCTTTTCGCAAAAGATATGTTTGCCGGCCCGGGCGGCTGCAAGGGCAATTTCGTAATGCAGGTTCTGAGGCAATGCAATGTCGACAATATCGATATCGGGCCGCGCGACCAGTTTTTCCCAGTCGGTTTCGGTTTCTTCCCAGCCCCAGTTTCTTGCAAATTCATCAACTGATGCCTTGTTTCTCCCGCATGCTGCTTTCAAAACCGGCGTTGCGGGCATATCAAAAAACAGGGGTGCTTTTTTCCAGGCATTGCTGTGTGCCCTGCCCATAAACTTGTAACCTACGATACCTACGTTGAGCTCTTTCTTCATTAAAAAATGGATAATTAATTGTGTTCCGTGCAAGATTGGAATTTATCGAAAATATTAAAACTTTGTAATTGCGTATACGCCCGTAATTTTTACAATACTATTTACGGTGATCACACACTATCAATATGAAACAGCTCGCGCAACATCTGCGGACCGGAAAAACCGTATTGCAGGAAATCCCAACTCCCATTGTCAAAAAAGGCTGTGTTTTGATCAAAACACGCAAATCACTGGTATCCGCAGGTACTGAAAGAATGCTGGTCGAATTCAGCAAGGCAAATCTATTTGAAAAAATTCGTCAGAATCCTGAGAGATCAAAAATAGTATTGGATAAAATCAGGGCCGAAGGTTTCGTGAAGACGGTTAGGGCGGTAGCAAGTAAGCTGAACCAGCTTATTCCGCTTGGGTACTGTAATGTGGGTGAAGTTGTACAGGTTGGGGATGGGGTAACCTGCTTTAAAAAAGGGGATCGGGTTGTCAGTAATGGTCCGCATGCCGAAGTGGTTTGCGTACCCGTCAATCTGGTTGCAGGGATCCCCGCCAATGTTACGGACGAGGAGGCCGTCTTCACGGTTCTTGCTGCGGTTGCATTGCAGGGGATCCGTTTGCTGGAACCCGCTTTGGGAGAGACGGTTACCGTAATCGGTCTTGGGCTGATTGGATTGCTTACCGCAGAATTGCTCAGGGCGAACGGTTGCAGGGTGATTGGCATTGAACCGGATGCAGATCGTTCTTTGTTCGCCGAAAAAATAGGTATCACCGTCATCAACCCTGAGAAAACGGATATTGAAAAATGGGCGGCTGCATTTACTGCAGGTGCAGGAGTGGACCATGTGATCATTGCCGCTACCTCGAAGTCGGACGAGGTGATTTCATTGAGTGCCCGAATTGCCAGAAAACGCGGAAAAATCGTCTTGATCGGCAATGTCGGCCTCCATTTGGACAGGGCTGATTTTTATCGGAAAGAACTGACATTCCAGGTTTCCTGCTCGTATGGCCCCGGGCGTTATGATCCGGTTTATGAAGAAGATGGCATAGATTATCCCTTGCCTTTTGTCCGCTGGACTGAAAACCGAAATTTTCAGTCAGTCCTTGAAATGCTGTCTTCGGGGTTGCTGAATGTAAAACCAATGATTTCGCGGAGAATAAAACTGGACGATTGCATGTCACTTTACGCAGAAGGAAAGATTTCAGAAGGTATTGCCAATATTATTGAATATCACCCTGCACCCGAAACCGAAAATCTATCCCGGCTTTGCGGCTCCTTATTTCCACCAACAGAAGTGGTGACAGGGATAGTTGGTGCAGGTAACTTCGTACGAATGACAATGATGCCAATCCTGAAAAGAAGAAGTATCAAGTACATCGCCAGCGCCAATGGTCTCAGTGCCGCTGAATTGGCAAAAAAATATAGAATCCCGGCTGCGACCACGAATTACAGGGAAATTCTGGCGGACCGGGAAATAGATCTTGTCATCATAGCAACCCGGCACGACCTGCATGCAGAAATGATAGGCGAATCACTAAGGGCAAAAAAACATGTCTTTGTTGAAAAGCCGCTTGCATTGGGAGATAAAGAATTGGAGGGCCTCATTAAGGTCTGGCAAGAATCAAAAACCTCCCTGACGGTCGGATTTAATCGCCGGTTTTCGCCTTACTCTTTGCAAATGAAAGAGTTGTTGTACAATGGCCCGATGAATGTGTTGGTAACGATTAATGCTGGCGCATTGCCCGAAAACGCCTGGCTGAATAACCCGGCTATCGGCGGTGGGAGGATCGTCGGAGAAGCCTGTCACTTTATCGACCTGGTTACCTTTCTGACAGGAAGCATGATTACGGAGGTTTGCGCCAGTGCGATAACCGCTAACAAACTAAATGATTTGGAAAATGTAAGCATACTGCTGCGTTATGCGAATGGCTCTACGGGCGTAGTTAACTACTTTTCAAATGGGCATCATTCTTATCCCAAGGAGCGCATTGAAGTTTACTCTCTCGGCAGGACCCTCATACTGGACGATTTCTGCTCACTGACCGGTTATGGTTTCAAAGGTTTTTCGAGTTTGAGAAAGGGAAAAGACAAAGGGCACAAGGAGCAGTTCCGAAGACTTTTCGATGCTGTAAAAAATGGAGAAACAATCATCGATTTCAGGGAAATTGTAAACACAACACGGGCAAGTTTCGCAGTGATGGAAAGCCTCAGGAATACATGCTGGGTTCAGATATCATAAGGAATCTGGAAAAGGTCGGGAGTCTTGTTGATTTCTGCCGGAATATGGGCTGGCGCTACACCGTATTTCGTATCTGGTACGAAATACAAATGCAGACAGGCCTGCTGAAGTTGCGGTTTTCATCCAAAGCAACGGGTGAGGGGTTTATTTCGCTGGAAAAATGGCGCAAACTTGCGGTGAGTTTTTTCTTTGAACCCGGTCAAATTAATGTAAAAAGGGATAAGTCTTTGGCCAGCTTGGAAACAAATGCCATCAATATCTCAAAAAACAGATTTCAGTTTTTTAGTCACAAATGGTATGATTTAGCCGACTGGCATACCAACCCCCGGACCGGGTTTACCTATAATCCCAATTTGCATTGGACAGACATTTCAGATTTTTCTCATGAAGCGGGCGATATCAAATTGGTATGGGAAAAGTCCAGGTTTACTTTTCTCTACGACCTGATCCGGTATGATTTTCATTTCGGGCATGATCAGTCGGAGGTTGTTTTTAGCCTGATCAGGGACTGGATCGACAAAAATCCTGTGAATTGTGGACCTAACTGGCGGTGCAGCCAGGAAATCTCTTTAAGGGTTTTTAACTGGCTTTTTGCACTCCATTACTATCAGAATTCTGAAAATCTGAATCAGGAAATCCTGGATCAGATCATCGCTAGTATTTATGATCAGATGCGGCATGTGAGCAAGAATATGCAGTTCTCGCTCACGGTAGTCAGAAATAACCATGCGTTAACAGAATCCCTCGGTCTTTATCTGACGGGCTTGTTGTTACCCTTTTTCCCGGAAAGCGGGGATTGGAAGCAAAAAGGGATGGCATGGTTTGAAAGGGAGATTGCCTATCAAATTGATGATAACGGTACTTTTATCCAATTTTCGATGAATTACCACCGCGTTGCGATCCAGCTACTCACGTGGGCAATCGGTCTGGCAGAACTAAATGGCGAGCGATGGTCTGACGTCCTATATGATCGGGCTAAAAAGTCACTTCATTTTTTGCGCACATGCCAGGATAACAAAACCGGGTATCTTCCCAATTACGGGAATAATGACGGGGCGCTGTTCTTTAGCTTGACATCCTGCTCATTTAGAGATTTTCGCCCTCAGCTTGCGGCTTTGGGGAAGTTATTAGGAATGGACATGGATTATGGCGCTGGAAAGTGGAACGAAGAATCTGAATGGCTGGCGGGCAATATCAATAAGGATGCAATCCGGCAGGCCATCATTGACAGGGTATCTGCGGTGAATTTTGCTGAAGGCGGCTACTATGTTCTTAGGGACTACGGAATAATGACCTTTCTTCGGTGCGGCAGTTATAAAAACAGACCGTTTCAGGCAGATAACCTGCATGTTGACATTTGGGTAAATGGTGAGAATATCCTCCGTGACGCCGGTTCCTATTTGTATAACACAGAGCAAAATGAGACAAATTATTTCAATGGAACGGCCTCACACAATACGGTAATGCTTGGCGATTTGGATCAGATGAATAAATATTCTCGGTTTATCTGGTCACATTGGGTTAAGCTTGCGAAAGGAGCAGCATGGAAAGAAGGTGATCAATTGGTTATTGAAGCTGAATTTGAAGGGTTCTTGCACGTCGGAAAAGGTTTTGTGCATAAACGAAAAGTCACCCGGCAAATCGGACATCTGAACTGGACCATTGAGGATCAAACCAAAAACGCCCCGCCGGGGCTACCTATGCACCAGATCTGGCATCCTTCGGAATCTTTTTTCCAGCATTATGACCTCAAGGCCTGGAATGAATATGGCATTGCAATCACGCCACGGGAAACTACAGGCTGGTACTCTGAATATTATGGAAGTAAAATCCCCTGCCGGAGGTTGGTTTTTTCTTCATCTGGCAGTTTTATCAGGACTGTAATCTGCAAACGCGGATAAAACGATATTATGCATATCCTTTTAGTTCATCAGTATTTTCTGGAAGATCATCAAGGCGGTGGCTCGCGGTGGAACGAAATGGCGCGTATCTGGATCGGTGAAGGCCATAAAATTACTGTATTGGCAGGAACCGCTCATTATATGTCCTCCAATGTAAATAGCGGAGGTAGGCTTTTTGAGATAAAAACGAATGCCGATGGGGTACGGGTAATTCGTTGCCGCGTTTCGGATCGCGGCAGGACCCGTTTTGCCGGCAGGATTTGGGAGTATATGTCTTTTGTTTTTTCCTCGGTCTGGGGTGGTTTAGTTTACGCAAGGGACCCATATGATCTGGTTATTGTCACATCCCCGCCGTTATTTGCCGGGATAACAGCATTGGCCTTGTCATTTTTTAAGAGAATTCCATACGTATTAGAAATCAGGGATTTATGGCCGGAATCTGCCATTGAAACCGGAGCACTTAAGAACCGGCATCTAATCAGGGTATCTTCTATTTTTGAAAATCACCTCTACAAAAGGGCGCGGTTGATCAATGTTGTAACGCCAGCTTTCCGGCATGTTTTGGTTAATCAGAAGAAAATTGCAAAAGAAAAGATCATTGAGATACCTAATGCTGCGGATTTCCATTTATCCGAACGGGCACTCACCGATTTTGATCGCATTGGTTTTCGAAAAGCTTTAGGGCTAAACGAGTACTTCATCGTGATTTATGTGGGTGCGCATGGGATTGCTAATCAACTGATACAGGTAATTGAGGCAGCGGAAATACTTAAAAATACCAACGCTTTTTTCCTTTTCGTCGGCGATGGAACTCAAAAGCGACAGTTAATGCTGGAAACTGAGATTCGAGGCTTGACAAATGTTCGGTTTATAGATACCGTGGCCAAAGAGGATATTTTTGAATATATCGTCGCGTCGGATATCGGTGCGTCTGTCCTGAAAAAGACTGAAATATTTAAGACAGTCTACAGTAATAAAACCTTCGATTATTTTTCCTGTAAAAAGCCTGTTTTGATGGCTATTGACGGTGTTTCAAGGGAACTGGTGGAAAATGCATCCGCCGGGTCATTTGTTGAACCCGAATGTCCTCATGAGCTTGCGTCCAAAGTGGTATATTATATGAACAACCCGGATCTCCTGATTTCGCAGGGAGAAAATGGTTACGAATATTCCAAAGCACATTTTGACCGGAACTTCCTGGCGAAAAAATATCTTAAACATTTATCGCCATTGGTAAAACCAGGCTGAATCGCCAAGGGATTAGGGGCATTGAAATGAAAGTTTACTCTATCTTTGCGATAGGGTAGCCAATTCAGAATATACAGAACGGTTTGTCAGCATATTTTAAAAACATATCGGAGGGGATCAACACCACGATCACAGGCATGAGGCTGACGTTGCGCCATTTTTGGAGCGCACGTAACCGCAGGAAATCGGGCGATATCCGCTCCGGTAATTTCTACGATCAGCAGGATGGAATGGTGACTGTTCAGTATCCTCTGGAGGCCATTCCGATCCCGGATAATGGACGGTACCGTCTCCATAATGAGATGGACGACTGCATTGTTTGTGACAAGTGCGTTAAAGTTTGTCCGGTGGATTGCATAGAAATAGAACCAATCCGCGCGATTGAAGAAGTAGGGCGCGCGTCGGACGGTTCGCCGATACGCTTGTATGCAGCAAAGTTTGATATCGATATGGCGAAGTGCTGCTATTGCGGCCTTTGCACGACAGTTTGCCCAACGGAATGTCTGACGATGACGAAGACATTCGATTATAGTGAGCTGGACGTGAGGGATATGGTTTATAACTATGCCAATCTGACTCCCGAAGAGGCGGACGAAAAACGTCGTTTGCTGGATCAATTCCAAAAAGAAAAGGAAGCGTTAAAAACCGCAGGAAAGCCGGTTTCATCCCCAGAATCAGAAGTTACTCCTGCGCCTTCCCGCCCTGCATTTAAACCTTCTATCAAACCTAGACCACAGGCGGCTGAGGCTAAGACGGATGTAAGCGGAGCGGAAAATGCCGAGGAGATTACAGGCGCAATTTCCAAGCCTGCGTTCAAACCGGCCATGAAGCCAAGGCCGATTGTGACGGAAGAGCGAGCAGAAAAGCAAATTACGGAGGAGCCTGCATCTCCAAAACCAGCTTTTCGCCCAACGTTAAAGCCGAAGGCTGCGCCTGAGCAAGTCATCGAAAAGCAAGTTTCTGATCGGGATGTGAAGCCGGCATTTCGTCCGACGATGAAGCCCAAGGAAGTTTCTGATACAAATGCAGAAATTCCGAAGGAGGAAGCAACCCATGAACCAGCTACCCCAAAGCCGGCATTTCGCCCGACAATGAAGCCCAAGGCAGTTTCTGAGACAAATGCAGAAATTCCAGAGGCGGAAGCGGCCCGTGAACCGGCCGAACCTAAGCCGGCATTTCGTCCGAAGATGAAGCCCAAGGCAGTTTCTGATACAAATGCAGAAATTCCGAAGGAGGAAGCAACCCATGAACCAGCTACCCCAAAGCCGGCATTTCGCCCGACAATGAAGCCCAAAGCCGAGTCCGATGGAAATGGCGAAAACACGTCTGTAGAGAAATCTGAGGAGAATTCAGGTTCAAATCCGGAAATTGAAAATAAGACTGACGAAGTAAAACCTAAACCGGCGTTTCGTCCCACTATGAAACCCAAACAGCCCAAAGATTAGCAGGGGCCATATTTTGTAATCAGGAAGGCTAATCACTAAAATTATGGAAGCAGCAGCATTTTATGGTTTCTCGGCCCTTGCGGTAGCGGCTGCGCTTTTTATTCTTTTTTCAAAAAACCTTATCCATGCTGCATTTGCGCTTTTTCTGGCATTTTTAGGGGTAGCGGCCTTGTTTGTTTTGGCTGGAGCGGACTTCCTTGGCATATCTCAAATTATGATTTATGTGGGTGGAATCCTCGTTTTACTGATCTTCGGTATTATGCTCACTCAAAAAATCACCAAAAACGACGATTCATCCAGGTATAACCGGATCGAGGTACTGTTAAAAAGGACGGTTTGGGGAGGGTTGATCGGAACTGGATTGTTTCTCGTAATGGTCAGGATTATTGTTTCATCCGATTTCAAAATGAAAGGTGAAGCAATGATGAGCAAATCGACTATTAAAACAATCGGAGTGGAACTGATGACCGGACACTTATTTCCGTTTGAAATTGCTGCTATTTTATTGTTGGTTGCTTTGATAGGGGCCGCATACCTCGCATTAAACCGTAATCCCACGCCATGACAGCCATCCCGATATATCATTATCTGATTGTGGCTGCCGCATTGTTTTGCATTGGACTTGCCATAGCCATTACCAAACGACATTTTATTGGAATGCTGCTCGGCATTGAGTTGATGCTGAATGCGGTGAATATTAACTTGGTTGCTTTCGGACGACATGACCCGGACAAACTGACCGGGCAGCTTTTTGCGCTTTTTGTAATTGTGGTCGCAGCTGCGGAAACCACCGTAGCGCTTGCTATTATTTTGCGGGTATATGGCCGGTTTAAGACGGTCGATCCGGATGAAATCAGTGAATTAAAGAAGTAGAAAAGTCTCGGACGATTCCATATCTTCGGTGTCAAACCATCTTTTGCTGCATGAATTGGCTTTTCTTATTTTTCGCTTTTTTAATAGGAATCAGTAATGCCGTACAATCTGGCGTAAACGTGCAGTTGCGGGAATCGCTTAACAATCCGATCCTTGCTGCGATATCTTCTTTTTTCGTCGGACTGGTAATCCTGCTGATCGCATTTGCGTGCTTCAATCAAAACCCTGTGCCGTCGCTTAGCGAGATTCGGCAGATTTCCTGGACGCGGTTTATGGGAGGTGTGCTCGGGGCCTTTTATGTTCTGACTGTCATATTTATTGTTCGCAAAATCGGCCCTGCAAATATGATCTGCCTGGTTGTGGCCGGGCAGATGATTGCTGCTATGACGATCGACCATTTTGGTTTTCAGGGTTTTGCAGCACATCAGATTACCTTGCCCAGAATCGCAGGGGCCGTTTTACTAGTGGCCGGAGTTTATCTGATCCTAAAAAACTAGAAATAAAAAAGCAGCAGATCTGTGAAGAAATGCTGCTTCTCTCTGTTTAAGTGAGCAAGTTAAGGAATCCGGTTAAAGACAAATAGATCAGCAAAGACCCATTTGTTATCTTCCATTTTGCCTCGCTGTATCACCAGCTGATTTTGCGAGCGCCTTTCATAAATGATCCTTACCGAAATGTCGTCCTTTTCGAACAAGGCCTGGTTTTTCTTGGCTTCTATAAAGTTATAAGTATCTGAAACGGCTTTTTCTTCCAGGGCAATCAGTCCCGGTTTGAAATGTTTAACCCTTGCAACAGGGCCTTTTTCAGTTTGCTCAAAAGCAAATACTTCATAAAGAGCAGGCTTGTCGTCTTTGATCATTCGGATATATCCCATGATATTGCCTCCTGCAGGTGCAGTCCAGGAAGCTTCGATAGGGCCACCGTTGTAGGTGCCAAGCCAGTGACCCTCCAGAAAACTGATATCGTTCAATGTCCCTGTGGCAGTTTGCGCATGCAGCGTTTGTGCCAGCAGGAAAATAGCCAGAAAAGTGGAGTAAACTTTTGTTAGATGCATTTTGTTAAAATGGGCCATATGGGGAGTAGGTTAATGGAGAAGCAATTTAGTGGAAATAGGTATTGCGTTCGAAGAATCAGAAGAACTATGAAGAAATAAATTCAAGGTAATTGCCTTGATGTATTAATTGAAAAGTAACTTCTGGATAAGTGGTTTTTATTGAATGGGCCGGAAATTTAATCTGAACCAAAAAATAAAGCCGTCCTCGAAAAGGGCGGCTTATTTTTGGGGTTCTATTTTTATCAGTAAGCCCTTTCTAATTTTCCTTCGTGAGAATTGGAAAATGCTTTATTAACGACCTTGTTTCCACCCTGCGTTGGATAGTTACCTGTAAAATACCAATCGCCTAAATGATCAGGGCATGCCTTGTGTAAATTTTCAACGGTTTGAAAAACGACAGACAATTCTGCATTCAGATCCTTAGGACGGATTATTTCGGCTATCTTTCTCGAAATCTCTTCATCTGTGAAAGGATCATACAGCGCCTTTACATAATTAGTGTGATATGGATTTTTCGTAGCGATGGAAGTAACAGCCTGCATGTATACGTCTTCCAGCAGATATTCCAGATCCCGTTCCTCCAATAACTTCAGAACAGCACGGAATGCCACAAAATCCTTCATTCTGGACATGTCGATACCGTAACAATCGGGGAACCGGATTTGCGGTGCAGAAGATGCTACCACAATTTTCTTCGGTTTCAGACGATCCAACATTGTCAAAATACTCTTTTCCAGCGTAGTACCTCTTACGATCGAATCGTCGATGATCACTACAGTATCCACGTTTTTACGAACCACTTCGAAGGTAGTGTCATAAACGCTGGACACCATATCGTCACGCAAAGCATCTGCGGTTATAAATGTCCTGGATTTAACATCTTTGGTGACCAGTTTTTCAATTCTCGGACGGAAGGATAACACTCTTTCCAAATCCGCTTCGAATAAGATACCTTCCATAATCGCCTGCTTGCGTTTTTTGGACAGATATTCTTCCAATCCTTCAATCATACCAAGGAATGCAGTTTCGGCAGTATTGGGTATGTAAGAAAAGATGGTATTTTCAAGATCGTAATTGACTTCTTTAAGTATTTGCGGAATCAGCAGTTTTCCAAGTTGCTTGCGCTCATTGTAAATATCGGGATCAGTACCTCGAGAGAAGTAGATTCTTTCAAAGCTGCACGAACGTTTTTCTAGTCTTGGAAGGATCGGGAACTCGTTGTATTCACCATTTTTATCGATGATCAGTGCCGAACCCGGCGTGATTTCAACGATTTGGTTATAATCGACATTGAATGCCGCTTTAATTGCCTGTTTTTCAGATGCGACCACAACTACTTCATCGTCAGCATAATAGAAAGCAGGGCGAATGCCAGCCGGATCACGGATCACAAAAGAAGCGCCGTATCCTGTCAGTCCGCACATGGCATAACCACCATCGAAATCTCTGCAGGATCTGTAAAGCAGGCGCTGAAGGTCAATGTTGTCTTCAATGACATCCGACAGCGTTGGATTTTCATAAATTCCTTTGAATCTTTCGAACACCCTCTGGTTTTCTTCATCCAGGAAATGTCCAATTTTTTCCATTACCGTTACGGTGTCCACTTTTTCCTTCGGATGCTGCCCCAGTGAGACCAATTTTCCGAAAAGCTCGTCCACATTGGTCATATTAAAGTTGCCCGCCATGACCAGGTTACGGCTCCTCCAGTTACTCTGGCGAAGCATTGGGTGACAGTTTTCAACTTCATTGGAGCCATGTGTGCCGTACCTTAAATGACCAAGCCAAACTTCGCCGGTAAATGCGAGGTTTTCCTGAAGCCATTTACCGTCAGTGGAGCGGTCCCTGTGGTTCTTTAACCCTTTACGGAATTTCTTGTGTATTTTGGAAAAAATATCCGTAAGAGGTTGAGGTTCTACGGATCTGTATCTGCTGATGTATCGTTTCCCAGGCGGGACATCTATTTTGATATTGGCTACTCCGGCTCCATCCTGTCCCCGGTTAACCTGTTTTTCCATCATCACCGAAAGCTTATGCACGGCGTATAGCGGTGTTTCGTACTTGTCGATGTAGTATTGATAAGGCTTTCTAAGACGGATAAGTGCTATGCCGCACTCATGCTTAATGGCGTCGCTCATAAGAAGAGTAATGCGTTAGAAATATTTTTTGTTCGCCTGGTATGCAAAGCGTATTCCTGAATATTAGGCTAACGAATTTATGTTCTTGTTTAGTTCGTTAATCTTACAAAGGTACAAATCCCCGGGCTTTAAAAATTTCAAATTCTCCTGATTTTTTAAACTTGCCTGCGAAGTGGAGAATCTCAAAGGATCCCTACCTAACAGAAAGATAAGTAATTTTGATCAAAAGGCTTAAAAAATAAATATGCTTCATAAAACCCGTGGAATTGCCTTGAGTTACATTCGCTACCGGGAATCGTCTATCATCGCAAAAATCTATACCGAAGCTTTTGGAATACAGACTTATATCGTCAACGGGGTTAGAAGCAGCAAGTCCCGGAATAACCGGATCGCGTTGTTTCAGCCGCTGACTTTGCTGGATATGGTCGTGTACCACAAAAACAGAGAAGATACAGTGCACAGAATTTCTGAGATCAAATGCTATGCTCCGTTCTACAGCATCCCCTATGAAGTCTTGAAGTCGAGCCTGGCACTTTTTGTGACCGAAATACTGGGTAAGACTCTTAAAGAAGAAGAAAGCAATGAGCCTCTTTTTCAATTCATTGAAGAATCGATTTTGTACTTGGATACCGCTGACAAGGATTTCGAGAATTTTCATATCCAGTTTCTTATTCAATTGGCCTACTATCTGGGATTTGGGGTTGAAACCATCGAGGATATGGACAATGAACTTAAAGAAAACCATTATCCACAACAATCAGATACCGCAGAACAGAATGCCACCGGAGCGTTTTTAACCAAAGGCTATGGCATACGTGTCAATCTTGACCGAAGCAGGCGCATCAGGATACTTGAGAAGCTGATATTCTTTTACAAAATACATATGGACTCGTTGTCTGAAATCAGGTCACTGGAAGTATTGCGTGAAGTCTTAAAGTGAACATTGAATTGCTAGGGTATACCTGGCATAATTTTGATAACGTATAGTGAGAAAATAAAACCGATGACCATGAAACATATTCTTACATTTCCCCTTTTGTTTTTTTCTTTTTTAACCGTAAGTCAGGTACCCAAGGGCGCTTGGAAATCTCAGGAGCCGACGGGCAGTACCTCAAGCCTGATTGTTGCGGACAGTTATCTGGTAATTGCTTCCTACAGCATCGGCAACAAATATTTCGAACGTTCAGAGGGTGGGCCGTTTACCATGAGCGGGAATCAGATGACCTACACTCCGGAATTCAATTCAGCTGATACGAACAAGATTGGTATCCCGGTTGTGTTTACTGTAACAGTAAAAGACGATATTCTCACACTCAAATATGAGGAGGCGATGGTCTGGATGCGAGTCGATGATGCCAGTTCAGTTCCAATGGCCGGTGCCTGGCACATTACTGAAAAAGCGAATGACGGACAGGGCGAATTGGTGAAGATACATCAGGAAGGTACCCGGAAAACGCTCAAACTTTTATCTAGAACACGATTTCAATGGTTTGCCATTGACCCGGCCGTTAAAGGGTTTTATGCTACGGGCGGAGGTACCTACACTATACAGAATGGTAAGTATACAGAAAAAATCCAGTTTTTTTCGAAAGACAACAACCGCGTTGGATCATCCTTGACATTCGACTACAAGCTTGAAAATAGTCGTTGGGATCATAGCGGAAAAAGCAGTGACGGAAAGCCGGTTCATGAGATCTGGGAAAGGATCCAGTAAATTGCAGAGCAATTATTTAGATTTATTCAAAATAAATAGGTTTAAACTTTTGAATGATTCTAAATAGCTCTTACATTTGTTTAAGTTTTAACAGCAACTGCGGGGATGAGTGCTTTTACAGTGAATGAATACACAATTGTGTCTGAAGAGAGTAATTTCTGGATAAGATCGTTTGCAGATAGCGGCGAGTGTGTGTTTAAAAAGTGTTGCAAAAATTATAAGAAGAGTGGAAAGCACTGTAAAAAGTGTCCCAAAAAATAGTGCTGTTAACTTTTAACAAGTAATACAGTTCATGGTGAATAATTGTAAGAAAGGGAGTGCCTTGAAGCATTCCCTTTTCTGTGCGGCAGGGTGGTGACTATACTTTTCTTTTTAACTCAAAGTTCTGGCCGAGATAAACCCTCCGTACTACCTCATCTTCCGCCAATTCCTCGGCTGTCCCCTGTTTCAGGATTTTTCCCTCAAATAAAAGATATGCACGGTCAGTAATAGAAAGCGTCTCGTTCACATTGTGATCGGTGATCAGGATCCCAATGTTTTTATGTTTGAGTTTGGCGACAATGCTCTGAATATCCTCTACTGCGATCGGATCTACCCCCGCAAAGGGTTCATCCAGTAAGATAAATTTAGGGTCGACAGCTAGGGAGCGGGCGATTTCCGTCCGCCGACGTTCACCCCCGGATAGTACCATTCCTTTACTTTTCCGGACATGTGCGAGGTGAAATTCTTCTAATAGCTCCTCGACTTTCAGCTTTTGGTCTTGTCTGGATAAATCAGTCATTTCCAGTACAGCTTTGATATTTTCTTCGACGGTCAGAGAACGAAAAACGGAAGCTTCCTGAGCCAGATAGCCTAATCCAAGACGTGCCCGTTTGTACATAGGCAGGCTTGTAATATCCTTGTCGTCCAGATAAACTTTGCCGCTATTGGGTTTCACCAGACCAACGGCCATATAAAAGGAGGTCGTCTTGCCGGCTCCGTTGGGTCCTAGTAACCCCACGATCTCGCCCTGCTCAACCTGGTAGCTTACATTATTATTTACAAGACGTACCCCGTATTTTTTTACAAGGTTTTCTGTTCTCAGTATCATGGTTTGTTTATAATCAGGGCAGTTAAGCTGGGATCAGTGCAACTTGATATCCTTTAATGCCAGTTGTAACGTTTTTTTATCCCGAAAGTTATTTTCCTCAATAGTATAGCATATGGAAAAAGGTCTTCCATTGACGATATCCGGATAAAAATGGGCCAGCCCGAAACCGACCGCCGTAAACACTTCCGAAGCATTCTGTTTCACGTCAAATTTGATGTGTTTTTCTTTCATAATCGAAGGCCTGCCCTTCAAGGTAACATACTCCGATTCGAAAACCGGAGTCATATTTCCCGGACCGAAAGGGCCCATCTGACGCAAAATATTATAAAACTTAGGCGTAATGGCCTCCATTTTCAGCCTCATATCAACATTGATCATTGGAACAAGCTGATCTGGCAGGATACGACTGCTTACAATGCTGTCAAACCGGGACCGAAAAGCTTCGATATTTTGCAGGGGCAAAGTCAAACCTGCAGCGAAAGTATGTCCTCCGTACTGTTCCAATAAATCTGCGCATTCTTCTATGGCCTGATATACATCGAAGCCTGGGATCGAACGGGCGGACCCGGCGGCTTTACCGTGAGATTGGGTGAGAATGATGGTTGGCCTGTGGTATTTTTCAATACATCTGCTCGCTACGATCCCAATGACACCTTTATGCCAATCCTCCTTATACAATACGGTGCTCTTGGCATTTGAAAACCACGCGTCATTTTCGATCATTGCGAGGGCCTGTTCAGTGATGCTGCTATCGAAAGAACGCCTTTCCGCATTGTGCTTATTAATTTCCTGTGCAAATTCAAAAGCCTCTTCCTCCAATTCGGAAAGTAATAGCCTTACAGCCTCTTTCGCATGCTTGATCCGTCCTGCGGCATTAATTCGAGGTCCTAATCCGAACACAATATTGGTTATGTCAAGGACCCCACTGATGCCTGCGATATCTATTAATGCTTTGACTCCCGGTCTGGGAGAAGAATTAAGTCTTTTTAAGCCATAATAAGCTAATACACGGTTCTCTCCGGTAATAGGAACGATGTCCGACGCAATGCTGATAACCAGCAAATCAAGGAAATCAAAAAGTACCGAGGGGTCAAGGCCTTCGCGCATGCAAAACCCTTGCAACAGTTTGAAGCCAACTCCACATCCGGTCAGCTCTTTGTAAGGGTAGAGACAATCCTCACGTTTGGGGTCCAACACGGCGATTGCCTGGGGTAATTCTTTATCAGGGCGGTGGTGGTCACAAATGATAAAATCGATCCCTCTTTCTGAGGCTGCGCTTACCTTATCGCTTGATTTGATTCCACAATCCAGGGTTATAATGAGGGTAAATCCGTTTTCAGAGGCCCAGTCAATGCTTTTCGAAGACACTCCGTAACCTTCCTCATAACGATCGGGAATGTAATAGTCGAGATTGGTATACAAATTTTTCAGAAAACCATAGAACAATGCTACGGAAGTGGTACCATCTACATCGTAATCACCGTATACCAGGATTTTTTCTCCGGATGCGATTGCTTTGCGGATTCTTTCCACGGCAAAATCCATATCCATCATCAGGAATGGGTCGTGTAGTTGACCGATTTCGGGGCGAAAAAAGTTTCGGGATTGTTCAAAATCAAGGATGCCGCGCTGGACCAGAAGGGTTGCCAGTGCAGGACTTACTTTCAAAGATTCAGCGAGTTGATTGGCAACCTGCTGTTGATCAGGAGTAAATTCAGGGTGGTGTATCCAGCGCTTTTCATTCATGGTGGCAAAGATAATCGGATTCTGTCATGCGTCACCAAAATCTGATTATCGGTCTGCGCAATCAGGAAAAGCTAATTGAAAGGTCTTATCTTTGCAAATTATTAACATACTTTAAGATACATGCCACGCTTACTGGCGATCGATTATGGTGCAAAGCGCAGCGGGATAGCGGTTACTGATCCTCTTCAGATCATTGCCACGGCTTTGGACACAATAAGGACGCACGATCTTTTAGAATTCATCAAAAAGTATGTTGTGCAGGAAAAAGTGGAGGCAATTATTGTCGGGATGCCCAAGAAACTGGATAACACGGCCAGCGAAAATGCGGAAAGAGTTGTCGCTTTTATCAAGTCACTGGCGAAAGTACTTCCGGAAATTCCGGTTTACACCCACGATGAAAGATTCACATCGTCAATGGCTCTTCAGTCCATGATTACAGCCGGCTCTAAAAAAAGTGACAGGCGGGAGAAAGGCAATATTGACAAAATAAGTGCGACCATCATTCTCCAGTCTTATATGGAAAGCAAAAGGTAGCCTCCAAGAATAGTTGATTATACAAAAACGAATAAAGTCTCATTAAAAATGATTTATCCCATAGTTGCATACGGTGATCCGATACTCAGAAAGCCCACCAAGTTTATCGAGAAAGATGAGCTGGACCTTAAAAAGCTTTCAGAGGATATGTTTGAAACCATGCATGCTGCCAATGGTGTGGGCCTCGCCGCACCGCAAATAGGAATGAATATCAGGATATTTGTGGTGGACGGAACACCATTTAGTGAAAAGGACGATGACGACGATGACGAACCGGACATGTCTTTGGTCGATTTCAAGAAAATGTTTGTCAATCCCGAAATATTGGAGGAAACGGGCGAGGAATGGGCATTTGAGGAAGGTTGCCTGAGTATTCCCGGCATCAGGGGGGATGTGTACAGGCCGGCAACATTAAAAATCCGTTACAGGGATGCGGAATGGAATGAGCATGAGGAAGCATATTCCGGAATGGCGGCAAGGATTATTCAGCATGAATATGATCATCTGCTGGGTAAGCTGTTTGTTGATTATTTGCCGACTTTGAAAAAGCAATTGATCAAGAAAAAGCTGACAGATATTTCCAAAGGGAATGTAGATGCCGATTATAGGATGCGGTTTCCCAACCGAAAATAGAGCTGGCGTTAACCGAAGTTTTTTAGACGCACCAAACCCATGGACATCTTAACAGTTACCCTGGTTCAGACTGACCTGTTTTGGGAGGATGTGACCGCTAATCTTTCTTCCCTTGAAGAGAAAATAGCCTCAATTTCTGAGCAGACCGACGTGATTGTACTTCCCGAAATGTTCAACTCGGGATTTACCATGAATACGGCAATTGCTGAACCTATGAACCTGACTACCACCAGGTGGATGAGGCAGATTGCTGCCCAAACAGGATCAATGGTTATTGGCAGCTTTGCCGTAAAGGAGGGAAGGGATTTTTACAACAGGCTGCTTTGTATCCAACCAGACGGTCTATTGGTACATAGTGATAAGCGCCATCTTTTCAGTATTGGCAACGAACATCATACCTATTCTCCTGGCAAAGGTCGGTTAAAGCTGCACTGGAAGGGTTGGGAAATCTGCCCACTGATTTGCTACGACCTCAGATTTCCGGTTTGGAGCCGCAATTCTATCGCCGACCCCTACGACATGCTTATATATGTCGCCAATTGGCCCGCAAAACGTACACATGCATGGAACACTTTGCTTAAAGCAAGGGCAATTGAAAATCAGGCATATGTAGTGGGTGTTAATAGGGTTGGGAAAGATGGCAACGGCTTGGAATATCATGGAGACTCTGTCGCACTTGACTATTTAGGCGAACCTTTGACCATGCTTGCCGCAGCCGAAACGATCAAGACCATCAGCTTTTCAAAAGGTAAGCTGATGCATTATCGTGAAGTTTTCCCCGCATTGTCTGACGCCGATGCTTTCACGCTGGATTAGCTGATGATGAATGGGGCATACTGTCCCAACCTTACTCAATCACTTTGGGTACCATTATATAAGTTTGATTTTTGGAGGGCGCATTGGATATAGCCTCCTCCCTGCTCAAGGTATTTATTCCCTGATCTTCCCGCCAATGATTGACCTCTCCAGTAATGTGAGTAAGCGGCTCAATATTTTCAGTGTCGATTTCATTCAGTTGATCCATCCAGGTAAGAACGGAATCCATGCTTTTCAGGAGTGCCTGCTCTTCCTCAGGTTTGATTTCCAGCCGAGCCAGATGGGCAATCTTTTTAAGGGATTCCTTGTCAATTTTCATTTTAAGAATTTGTTAAGTTAGTACTCAGGGTATCCGTAGAGCCACAAAATTACCGGATTTTTGCCAAACCGCTTATTCTCGAAAGTCGAATTGGCCCACAGCATGTGATTTTGTATTGCAAATTTGACTTCAGCTGTTGGTGGTTTTAGACAAAAGGATTGTCCCTGGCAGTATATAGCTAGTTTCGATTTTAAAATTGTTGTTTGGACACATAGTAGGAGAAAAATAATATTTGCTTTTCTGGCAGAATCTTGAAATTTTTTCAAATACAATAATACCCTTTTAAAAACATGTATACTGGCTTTGACGTAAAGAGTACAATTATCTATAAATTTACATGACTCTGATATTTGCTTCTGAATGAGTACTAAACCCAGATTTACCAAGAAAATGTGGAGTGGCTTAATCTTCAGAATATACAATTATCAAGCTGAATGTTAAAAAATTCGGGAAAAAATCTGAGGAAAAGCTTGCTTTTTTTTAAAAGGAAAACTCATACTTTTGTAGAAGTCGATAATTCAAAAAAGCAATCGAAATTTTATTTTACCAAAACCAGTTTTAACCAAAAGTTTTATTTAATTCACAACCAAAATCTCAATTTAACCTTTAAAAGTAAGTCTGATGGAAAAGAAAGCTACAAGTCCGGCACCAGCTCCAAAGCCTGCAGCGGCAGCAACAAAAGGCAAAGGCGGTTTGAACCCGGCATTGGTAATCCCTCTACTATTTGCGATTGCATTATGTGTTTACATTTTCGTGCTGGGAGCCCCCGAGCACTTTAAGGATGGCGATCATGCAAAAGGCCCAATCGATGGAGATTACTACGGAATTGTCTACAAAGGAGGTCCTATCGTGCCAATTTTGATGACTTGTTTCCTGATCGTGTTAACATTCACAATCGAACGTTTAATCACTTTGAACAAAGCATCGGGTTCAGGAAGCATCGATTCGTTTGTACGTAAGTTAAGAAGCCTTCTTGATAAAAATCAAATTGAAGAAGCTATAAAAGAATGTGACAGACAAAAAGGATCTGTTGGTAATGTTGTAAAAGCAGGCCTTCTGAAATATAAGCAGTTAACTACCGAAACTGCGCTTGATAAAGAACAAAAACTGGCGGCTCTTCAGAAAGAAATCGAGGAAGCTACTACGCTTGAACTTCCAATGCTTCAAAAGAACCTTACCATTATTGCGACACTCGCTGGTGCTTCTACTCTTTTGGCACTTCTTGGAACAGTAATCGGGATGATTAAGGCGTTCGCTGCGCTAGGTACCTCAGGTTCTCCTGACTCTGCTGCACTTGCGACTGGTATTTCTGAGGCCCTTATCAATACCGCGCTTGGTATCGGTACATCGGCTATCGCAACCATCTCATATGCATACCTTAACAGCCGTGTTGACGATCTTACTTACAGCATTGATGAAATTGGCATGAGCCTTCAATCAAATTTTGCTGCACATTATTGATAGTTTTTGAACTAATTGATAGTGAAGTTTCGTTAATATACAAAAAACTTATATATTTGCTATGGGAAAGGTAAGACCTAAGAAGCACGCCCCGCATACTGATATGACAGCGATGACTGACGTAGCGTTCTTACTGTTGACATTCTTCATTATGACGGCGACTTTTAAGTCGAATGAGGCAGAGATTACAACTCCTTCTTCGATTTCGCAGATCAAGGTTCCGGACGATGATATTATGATCATTAGTATTGACAAAACAGGCAAAGTTTTCTTCGGGGTAGATGCAAAACCGGTTAGAGCGGCAATGCTTGATAACATTGGACAGGCCAAAGGGATTACTTTTACTGATACTGAAAAAGCGAAATTCGCTCTTCAGACTAGTTTTGGATTTCCATTGAATCAGTTGAAGCCTTGGTTGAACATGCCGAAAGAGCAGATGCCAAACGTGAAGCAGCCTGGTATTCCGGTCGACTCGACAGGAGCTAGTGAATTGGCGGACTGGGTTTATGCAGCGCGTAAGGCTAACAATCAGTTGAGAATAGCCTTGAAAGGAGACAACCTAGCGAAGTTTCCGGTTTTCAAAGATGTACTGGCCAATTTGCAGTCGCAGAACATCAACAAGTTTAACCTGATCACCGGTAGCGAACAAGCACCTGCAGGTTACACGAACGAGTAACGTTTCAAAAGGTATCATTTTAATTAATAAGAAAAAATGGCAGCAATTGAAGAATCGGGTGGTGGGCATGGTAAAGGTGATGGTAAAGTTCGGGCCAAGAAAATGTCCACTCGCGTGGACATGACCCCAATGGTGGACTTAGGATTTTTGCTTATTACCTTCTTTATGCTTGCGACTACTATGTCTAAACCGACATCTATGACGTTGGCGGTGCCCGACAAAACGGACGAGGAGGATCAGGAGAAGACGGAGCCATTGAAAGCATCCAAAGTTTTAACTCTTTTTATGGGAGCAAACGACGATGTTTATTATCTGGACGGTGTTGCCGCTGATGATGACAAGGCTAAGGAATCTTTGAAAACTACTCGGTACGGATTTGATCTTAGAAGCGTAATTTTCTCTTCTGCAAAGAGAATCAATGCGGCAAATCCCAAAGATGAGAAAGGAAATGATCCTTTTGTGGTAGTGATTAAGCCCACTCCGGTATCGACTTATAAGAATATGGTTGATGTGCTGGATGAAATGGCGATTACCAAATCTAAAAGGTACGCTCTCGTAGAAACTCTTACGGATTCCGAGAAGGCTCTTTTAGGTGACAAGATCATTCCAAAAAATTAATTTTTTAATCAAAACTATCAAAGCGCCATGGCAGAAATAGGCCCGAATGCAACACTTGATGACATAGTGTTTGCCGATCGTAACAAGGCGTACGGTGCATTTGAACTTCGTAGAGGCTATCGAGCAGATGTTACGAAGGCTACTTTGATCGGAGCTGCTCTTTTTGTGCTTGCCATGTTTACGCCGTCAATTATTAATAAGTTGACAGCTGGCAATGAAAAAGAAGACGTGATGGTTGAAGTGGATTTAATGAAAATACCACCGCCGCCAATTGACCCGCTTGAACCACCTCCACCACCTCCACCACCTGTGGAACAACCTAAGGTGAACACGGTGAAGTTCTTGCCACCAGAGGTTAAAAAGGATGAAGAGGTTCCGGAAGAGGTACCGCCTCCAACGGTTGAAGAGATTAAGGAAGCTGTTGTTGCTGACAAGACTGTAGAAGGCGACCCTAATGCGAATGAGATCATCGTTGCTCCGGAAGCTGTAGCAGCTCCAAGTAAGGGTACAGTTGTTGAAGCTGCTCCAGAGCCTGAAAAGGTGTTTACAGTTGTAGAACAACAACCTGAATTTCCGGGCGGTACTGCTGAGATGTATAAATATTTGGGTAAAAATATCAAGTACCCAAGTGCTGCATCACGTGCAAACGTTTCTGGAAGGGTGTTTATGTCTTTCGTTGTAAATACGGATGGCAGTATTCAGGATGTAGCTGTTTTAAAAGGATTGGGTTTTGGTTGTGACGAAGAAGCTATCCGTGTTGTGAAAGCAATGCCGAAGTGGAAACCAGGAAAGCAGTCTGGACGTGCAGTCCGGGTTAAATATAACCTGCCTATCAATTTCCAGCTGGAGTAACTCATGAGGGAAAAACCATTGCATGAGAAGATCGGTGATCTAACCTCTGTGTTAATGGCTCTGACATACATAGGAGGAGGGGTCTTTTTGATCCTCTCCTCCTTGTCTTTTAGATTGTTGCCTATCGGAAGTATACCCCGGTACGCATTCGCTGGCACACTTATTTTGTATGGGGCCTACAGAGGTTATCGGGTTTGGAAAAGAAGAAATCACGACGAATTATGAACATTAGGCTGACGGAATGGTTCCCGTGTATATTGTTAGTAATAACCTTATTAGGGTGTTCCTCGTCAGATGGAAACCTGGATAATCCAAGACAAGGGACTATTACTATTGCATCCGATGAATCGTTTAAACCGCTGGTGAATGCACTGACCAATGCTTACGAGGGTATCTACCCGAATACGCATTTTAAGATTGATTACAAGCCAGAACAGGAAGCTATTAGGCAACTGCTGAATGACAGTGCTAGGATTATATTCTCTACTAGGCAGTTGAATAATCGTGAACTTGAAATTATTAAGCAGCAGAAAGGTAGTCAGAAGTACCAGCATATAGCTACCGACGGGTTAGCACTGGTTACAAGTAAAGCTAATACTGACAGTCTTATCACGATGGCTGAAGTGAGAGCAATTCTGGAGGGAAAAATCAAGGACTGGTCTGAATTAAAGGGCGGTAATCAGAAAGGGTTGATCACTTTGGTTTTTGACAACGCTAATGCGAGTAATCTCAACTTTGTATTGCATAAGTTTAGTATCGCTGATATTAGCGGCTTACGAATAGTTTCAGCCGGTTCCAATGAGAAAGTGATAGAAGATGTTAGAAAGGATCCATTGCATCTTGGTTTTATTGGAGTCAACTGGATAAGTGATGGTCATTCCTTGTCTTCTGAAGAACTATCTAAGGGGATCAATGTGATGGGGGTTGCTTCCAAGGTTAATCCAGACTCTTTGACAGACTATATTCAGCCTTTTCAGAGTGGCTTGGAATTCAAAAGATATCCTCTTTTCAGAGATCTGTACATCATAAGCCGGGAAGGTTATTCCGGACTGGGTGGTGGATTAATGACTTATATCGCAAGGGATGTTGGTGGGTTAATTATTCAAAAAATGGGTTTATTGCCAACAGTGCCATACCCGAGGGAAATTGAGATTACCACCGGGAAGGACTTTTAACTTAAACAATTTTATAGATTTGGAATTTGTTATTGAAAAGCCAAATTTTTTATCATTATTTTAACCGGGTAAAAAATGAACAGAAACATGAGAATGAAATTAGTAGCACTGGTGATTGGTTTAATAGCGTTTGTTAATGTACACGCACAAACGGCGCAGGATGGCCTTGCATTGATACATGGAGAACGTTACAATGAGGCAGGGGAACTATTCAAAAAATTAGCAGAAGGTACTCCTTCTGCAGATAACCAGTATTATCTTGGTTATTACTATATAAAGACTAATCAGCTAGAGGAAGCTCAGAAGGCTTTTGAAAAAGGTGTCCAATTGGATGACAAATCTTATTTAAACCAGGTTGGGTTGGGTACGGTTGCGCTTGGAAAAGGTGATAGGGCTAAGGCAAAGGAGCTTTTTGACGCCGCCGAAAAAAAGAAGGGAAAGGATGCTGAAGTACTTTTCAGAATTGGTGAGGCATATACACTCTTTGAAAAAACCAATGATCCAGCGGAAGCAATCAGGTTATTGGATTTAGCGATTAAGCGCGACAAAAATCTTGCCGATGCCTACCTCGCAAAAGGTGATGCTCTTATGCTTCGCAATGAGGGTGGTAATGCAGTTACTGCATATGAATATGCTCTGACTGCCAAGCCTAATTATGCTGCGGCTCATAATGCGATCGGACAAATTTATCTCCGTGGTAAGAACTATAACCTTGCATTGGAGAATTATAAAAAGGCAATTGAAGCCGATCCTAATTTTGCACCTGCTTACAAAGACCTGGCCGAGCTTTATTTCTTTGCTCAGAAATATAAGCAAGCAGCTGAAAATTTCGACCTATATATTCAGAAAAGCGGCACTACTGATCCAGAGATGAAGTTAAGAGCTGCTCAGTTCGCTTTTACCGCAGATGACTATGCGAAGTCTTTACAATTACTGGAAGAGATCAAAGGAAAAATCAACAACCCGATTACCCTAAGAATGTACGGCTGGTCATATTTCAAGCAGAACGACCCGGACAAAGCTATTCAGAGCCTGAATGAATTTATGAAAGTTGCGCCTGATAAGGTAATTGCTGATGATTATAAGTACCTGGGACGTGCCTACAATCAGAAAGCTACTGACGGAAAGGGTTATGACTCTACCGGGGTAATTTATATGATGAAAGGTGCTGATATGGATACTAGCAAAACAGAGGCTTCGACGACTTATAAGGAAGTAGCTGCACTTTATTACGCTGCGAAAGATTTCCCGAATGCCGCAAATGCCTATTCAAAAGGTATTGCCTTGGATACTGCGAAGGCTAGCGCCAATGACTATTACTATACAGGTCTTGCTAATTTCCAGATGGCGTCGAGCATCGTCGTACCTACATCTGCGGACGCTAATTATGCGGATAGTGCCAAAATTGCGTCCACTAAGAAAGCGTTGTATTTGAAAGCAGACTCCATTTTCGCAACTGTGACACAAAAGCTTCCGGATTGGCCTTATGGTTATTATTGGAGGGCCAGCACACTTTACAATGCTTATGACAGACAGGAAAATGTCGACAAAGGAATTTCCGCGCCTTATTACCAGAAATTGACGGAACTTGCTGAGAAAGATCCTGATCCAAGTAAGTACAAATCGTATTTAAGACTTGCATATAGTTACTTGGCTTTCTACGCACAGTCTACACTAAAGGATCAGGCAAAAGCGAAGGAATACTGGGAAAAGCTTTTAAAGGTTGATCCTGATAATGCTGCTGCTAAGGAAGCACTAGGACTTGCTGTTGCGCCAGCTACTCAGCCTGCGACGACAGCCGGTAAACCAAAAGCACCTGCGACTGCCGCTCCCAAAAAGAAATAGAATAAATTACAAGATAAAGCAAAACAGGCCGTCGGTAATTCCGGCGGCCTGTTTTGCTTTATAAAAAGAAAACTTTTAGTAGGAAGATAAGCGCTCAAAGCAAGTATTTAATACTGGCAAATGCACTGTTGCGTAATGGTCGTAACACCACTGCCTTAAACGTTTTACCTCGGCTGGCATCAACATACGAATCGCTTTCCTCAACTCTTTTTCGAACAGCCTGCGATCGAAGCTCACTTTTTGCAGAATAATTTTAATGTATTCAAGCATTGAGGCCATAGTAATTATGTAGTTTTGTGGTTTAGGGACGTTAATGTTGAATATAACAAAATAAAACGCGCAAGATTATACTAAATTCTAATAAAGTTAACGAAAATAATCAATGAAATTATGTGCGTTATTGAATATTATTTTGTGTTTTTCGGGTACACTCGGAGCTCAGGTAATGAATGACGCAGCTACAATCGAATTTGGTTCTAAAAATCTTACGATTGATCAGCCTTTGTTGATCTCGGTCGTTTTACGAGATGTAGAGAACCGTCCGTCTATTGTTTTCCCGGAGATTAAGGACCTTGAGAAACGGAGTAAATCAGCTACAAGTTCGATCAGTACTGTAGACGGCAAAAAGGTTGTAATACAAACCATCACCCAAGAGTATTACGCATCAAAGCCAGGCAATTATCTTGTTCAGGAATTTTTTATAAACGTTAACGGTCAACGCCTGAGGGCAGAGGAAACCAATGTTTTGTTTTCGGAAGGGAGAATATCAGATAATGGAGTAATTGCAACAAAGGCGCCTTCTGTTGAAGCCGACCTAGTTGATGTGAATGAAGGTGTTTTTTTATCTGTGCAGACAGATAAAAAATCGGTCTACATCCGTGAGGGTTTTGCATTGAGAATTTCACTATACATTGCTGAAAATGCACCTGTCCAAATGGAATTTTATCGTTTCAATGAACAGTTGCAGGCTATCTTAAAAGCTGTTCGGCCTATTAACTGCTGGGAAGAAAATGTAGGCATTGAAGAAATCGTCAAGCGAAAAGTTGCTATTCAGGGAAGGCAATATACCGAATATAACATGTACCAGGCCAGACTTTTCCCTATTACAACAGAAGACATTGTCTTTCCTTCTGTTAAACTGGATATGCTTGTTACGGATAATGCTGGGGCAGTGAATGTGGACAAGAAAATTATCAAGGCTTTTCGATCCAAGGCAGTGAGAGTCTTGGTGAAGCAATTACCTGATCACCCATTGCGAGACCAGGTCGCAGTAGGTCAGTATAATTTAAAGGAGAAATTGTCTGCGAACCTTGTTTACCCTGGCGAAAGCATCCGATACATGTTTAAGGTTGAGGGTATGGGTAATATCACATCCATTCAGGCACCAATCATTCAAACGAACTCCTATTTAGACATTTATCCTCCGGAAATAAGTCAGGTGGTCAAGAGAAGTTACCAGGGAGTGATCGGGGAGAAGACTTTTGACTATTTTGTAGTGCCGAGGAAGGACGGCTCTTTTCCGTTAGGCAGGTATTTCCAATGGATCTATTTTAATTTGGCAACAGCACGATATGATACTTTAAGATCTTCCAAATCGCTAAAAGTGGAGGGAGAAGATTACAAGCTAGCCAATTTATCGTTGGCCGGTTCAGCGGGCCTGTATGATAACCTTGAAAGTATCGACAGTGGGCGTGAATCATTTGATTATAAAAAGATTTTGAAGAATGCGACAAATGCAGTAGTGGTTATACTCTTGTTAACCATGTTTTGGGTTTTTAGAAAATAATAATTGATGGGAAGTACTTACGGGAAAATATTCAAGGTAGCGACTTTTGGCGAATCACATGGAGCGGGGATTGGTGTGGTAATAGACGGATGTCCGGCAGGGGTAATTTTTGATGGTGATTTTATTCAGAGCGAGCTAACCCGGCGGAAGCCCGGCCAATCCAGAATTACTACGCAACGAAGAGAAGCCGATGAATTTGAGGTTTTGTCGGGTGTTTTCGAAGGCAGGACTACCGGCACCCCAATAGCATTGCTCATACGGAATGAAGATCAGCGCAGCAAGGATTATTCGCATATAGCAACCCAGTACCGCCCTTCGCATGCCGACTACACATATCAGGCGAAGTACGGTATCCGTGATTATCGGGGAGGCGGAAGAAGTTCCGCAAGGGAAACTGCTGCCAGGGTTGCCGCGGGGGCTTTGGCTAAAACGCTTTTAAGAGAACTTGGTGTGAGCGTGCAAGCCTACGTTTCTCAGGTAGGTAGCCTGAAACTCCAATATGAGTACAATGAATTAGATCTTTCACAGACAGAATCCAATGACGTACGCTGCCCTGATCCAGTGATGGCACAGCAAATGTTCGATTACATCGACAGTATCCGAAAACGAGGTGATTCAGTGGGGGGGGTGGTAACTGCTGTCGTTAAAGGAACGCCGGCAGGATGGGGGGAACCGGTTTTTGATAAGCTGCACGCGGAGTTGGGAAAAGCGATGCTAAGTATCAACGCTGTGAAAGGTTTCGAATATGGAAGTGGATTTGATGGAGTCGCTTTATTGGGCTCTCAGCACAACGATGCTTTTTATACAGACGAAGTTGGCAATGTTCATACAAGGACGAATCATTCTGGCGGTATTCAAGGTGGTATTTCAAATGGCGAAGATATTTACTTTCGGGTGGCTTTTAAGCCGGTTGCAACCATCATGCAGGATCAGGAGAGTGTGGATCAGGACGGAAACGTAGCCATTGTTCAAGGGAAAGGTCGACATGATCCCTGCGTAGTACCGCGGGCAGTGCCCATTGTGGAAGCGATGACGGCAATTGTTCTTGCTGATTTTTATCTTAGGAACAAATCCAGCAGGGCCTGACAAATCAATTAACTTAAAACTTCTGTTTTCTTCTTCTTTGATTCAGACTTAGGACTAGCCATATCGTTCCGATGAATTCGATAGCAAGTCCACTCAGTATAATCGGATTGCTTGCCTGCGTTTCTGTAAAATTTAGAAAGGATCCAATAGCCAGCAAAAGCATGCCGGCAGATAAAATCAGTACCGCGTTTCGAAGGCTAGGTTTCACTGACTACTCTTTTGTTCCAAAATTAATCTCGCAGCTATACTATTCTCAATGAATGTAGCAATTCCTTATTGAAAAGCTATTGCATTCATAAACATGTTTCGGCAAGTTTTTCTTAACAAAAAAAATGGCTCGTTAGAGCCATTTTTTTTGTTAAGAAAAATCACCGACTATATAACCTGGGTTTTACCAGGAATAGCAACTGGATATAACCCATCTGGGCCGGGGAGAATCTTTGGAGAAGCATCCCATGCAAGCTTGTCCGGGAACAAATTAATGTCAGAATTCAGCGCTTCGTCCCATTTGATCAGTTTTCCAGAATACGTTGCCATACGGCCCATAATTGATGTCATTGTACTTTTGGCACCGTTTTCTGCATCAGCAAATTTATATTCGCCTTTGGCGATGGCAGCGAACAATTCATCATGCTCAACCTGATATGGGTTTTTATCTCCCTTATCGTCGTGCTGATAGATAACGCCTCCTTTGTAGTCTTTCAAAATAGTTTTCTTTCCGTCAAAGCTGTCGATACGACCTTTGGTGCCGACAAAGGCCTCGTCAACACGATTCCATGTACCTTCAAACTGGCGGCATTGGCTGGAAATGACCGTACCGTCGGCGTAAACCAAGTCAAGTGTATGGTGGTCAAAAATTTCACCATAAGCTTTTCCGGTACGTACCTGGCGGCCGCCAGTCCCCTGGATTGTTACAGGGTAACCCTTTTTCACCCAGTTTGCCACGTCGATATTGTGAACGTGCTGCTCAGAAATATGATCACCGCAAAGCCAGTTGAAATAGTACCAGTTTCTCATTTGGTATTCCATTTCAGTTTGGCTAGGCTGACGCTCCTTCATCCATGGGCTGCTGCCAACCCAATAAACCTGTCCGCCAACGATATCACCTAATGCCCCGTCGTGTATACGTTTGATAGCTTCACGATAATTAGCCTGATAATGACGCTGCAAGCCGACAACGACATTCAACTTCTTTTTCTTTGCTTCCTCAGCAATTTCCAAAACCTTACGGATTCCCGGAGCATCAGTTGCAACGGGTTTTTCCATAAAAATATGTTTGTTGTTTTTTACAGCCTCTTCAAAATGATAAGGACGGAAGCCAGGAGGCGTTGCCAGGATCACCACATCCACATCTTTAAGCGCGATCGCCTTTTTGAAGGCATCAAATCCAATGAATTTGCGATCTTCCGGAACGTCTACTTTGGTTTTGGTATCAACCACTGCACCAGATGCATCCTTGTATTTCTTTGTGGTAAGGTTTTTATAAGATTCTTCGAGACGGTCTTTAAACGCATCGGCCATCGCAACGATCTGTACATTCTGTGATGTACTCAGAGCTTGCGCAGCCGCCCCGGTGCCCCTGCCTCCGCAACCGATCAACGCAACTTTTATTGTTTCGTTTACAGAACTGTTAAAACCATATCCGCTCAACGGATTCAGCATAGCGCCTCCGGCGATCAGACCAGATGCTTTAAGAAAATTGCGTCTATTTTGTTCCATTATCCTTTTAATTAAGAGTTTATTTATGATCAGTAATCTTCAATCAATTTTGGGCTGTAATAGGCTTTGATTTCTTCTGCCGACGGTGTTTTTAACGGCCGTACAACACGAAATCCTACAAATGAAGCGCTGGTCATCCACCATTCACTTTTTGGCAATTGTGGGTCGAGAACCTTCCATTCAGGCTTAGAGGCGGTACGGGCTGCACTGCGCAGATCAACCGGCTCGTCGTCCCAGGATCCGCCTCTGACAGCTGTTGGGTAGAGCTCAGTTACCGGAGCATAAGCTTCTCCGGCTGGTTTTTTAGCATAGTAGTCCGGGATGTATTGGTCCAGCGTCCACTCCATGACATTGCCATGCATATCGTACAAACCCCAGGCATTGGGTTTCTTCTGACCTATTTTCTTATAAGCAGCGTCGCTGTTTTTACGATACCAAGCGTATTCGTCGATTTTCGATTCATCATTGCCAAATGAGTAAGCGGTTTTAGAACCTGCGCGACAAGCGTACTCCCATTCGGCTTCGGTTGGCAAACGATAAAAGATGCCTGTTTTTTCGTATAACCATTTACAAAAATGGATGGCAGCATATTGTGTCATGTTGATCGCGGGATAACCTGATCGACCCATTCCAAAAGACATATCGACATATGGAGGGCTAGGGCGAGTACTTGCATCCGTTTTTTGAACGCTTTTATCCGGGTCTGGATGTCTGGCGGCCATTTCCTTTTCCATATTTTTGAAAGCATATAAATCGTAAATATCCCAGATCACTTCATATTTTCCCATCCAGAAAGGTTCGATTTTGACTTTATGCTGTGGGCCTTCGTCTGCTTTGCGACCTTTTTCATTGGCAGGACTGCCCATGGTGAATTCGCCGCCTGGAATAGCAACCATGTCATAGACTTGAGGGCTGCCCCCAATTTTTTGAGTATAGTTTTTGAAATTGCTGTCTTGTGCTAGGGAATTGAAACAAAGAAAAACGGTTGAGATAAGGAAAAGAAATTTCTTAGACATGATAATAAAACGTGTTCAATGGAACCATCTAACTGAATATAAGCGGCAATATTAGCCTATTTACCCTACTAAAACGAATTTTTTCTGTGTTGTTTGATATCTATCCTAACTTTGCAGACATTGAATTTTACTTTTAATTATGAATTATCTTTCAGCAGAAAATATAGCCAAGTCATTTGGCGACCAGTGGCTTTTTAAAAATATCAATTTTGGAATCAGCCGGGGGGATAAGGTGGCTCTAATTGGGACAAATGGAACCGGTAAAACTACTTTTCTGAATATACTGACAGGTAAAATTCCGCCAGACGAAGGAGATGTAAGCATCAGGAAGGACATTCGTGTCGGGTACCTGGATCAAAGTCCTTCATTTGACGAAAGCTTACCCGTTCTTGAGGTGATTTTTTCTTCCAATAACCCGGTTGCTCAAGTAGTTAAAAGGTATGAGCACGCCATTGAAACCGACAATCACGATGAATTGGCTGAGGTGATGGAGGATATGGACAAGTACAATGCATGGGATTTCGAATACAGGACCAAAGAGATTCTGGGCAGGCTTGGCATTCATCATACAGACGCACTTTTCGGAACTTTGTCGGGAGGGCAGCGCAAGCGCGTTGCAATGGCCAAGGTACTTCTGGAAGATCCGGATTTGCTCATACTCGATGAACCAACCAACCATTTGGATCTCGCCACCGTTGAATGGCTTGAAAATTACCTGAACACCTCCAATACCACACTTTTGGTTGTAACGCATGACAGGTACTTCCTGGATACCGTTTGCAATCAGATGCTAGAGCTCGCTTTTGGTTCGGCTTACAGCTACAAGGGGAATTACTCTTATTTTCTGGAGAAAAAGGCAGAACGTGAGGAAATCGAGGCTGCGGGAATTGACAAGGCGCGTAACCTGATGCGAAAGGAACTGGATTGGATCCGGAGGCAGCCAAAGGCACGCGGCACAAAAGCCAAGTACCGGATAGACGCTTTCGAAGAATTGAAGGAGAAAGCAAGCCAGAAGAAAGTCGATACCCAAATGGAATTGAATGTGAGGACTTCACGGCTCGGCAGCAAAATCATCGAGCTGAACCACGTGAGCAAGGGATTTGACAATCGTCAATTGATCAAGGATTTTGAATATACATTCAGAAAAGGTGACCGCATTGGGATTGTCGGACAGAATGGTATGGGTAAGTCGACCTTGCTCAACATGATTACCGGCGAATTGCCTCCTGATAAGGGCGAGATTGTGAAGGGGGAAACGGTGCAGTTTGGGTACTACAAACAGTCGGATCTGGTATTTAATGAAAATCAGCGTGTTATCGACATTGTGAAGGATGTGGCTGAGGTCGTTCAGCTTGGTACGGGCGAGACAGTTACGGTCGGTCATTTATTACAGGCATTTCTGTTTTCTCCTTCCAAACAATACGATTTTATTTCCAAGCTGAGCGGGGGAGAAAAGCGCAGGTTACAGTTATTGCTGATACTGATTAAGCAACCTAACTTTTTGATCCTCGATGAGCCGACCAATGACCTGGATATCGCCAGCTTGAACGTACTTGAAGAGTTTTTACTGAATTTCCCGGGTTGTCTTGTGATTGTTTCCCACGACAGGTATTTTTTAGATAGACTTGTACAGCACATATTTGTCTTTGAAGGTGAAGGAAAGATCAGCGATTTTCCAGGAAACTATACTGAATTGCGTGATTATCAGGATGAACAAGAGGCTGAAAAAAAGAGCTTGTCGCAGGCGGCGGGCAACAAGGCTCCTGTTGCTGAACCGATTGCCCAAGTAAAAGAGGATGTAGCGGTTCCAACTCAACTCAAAAGAAAGCTTAGCTATAAAGAGCAGAAAGAAATGGAGCAGTTGGAAAAGGACATTGCGGAAATGGAAAAGAAAAAGGTACTGCTGGTGGAGAATTTAAATAAGGGAGGATCTCATGACGACCTGGCAAAATGGTCAAAACAAATCGAAGAAATAACCGAAAGCCAGGCAGGCAAAGAAATGCGATGGCTTGAACTATCGGAAAATGCATAATTTTGGGGACGACTTGTCGGGCCAGCCCCTGAAACAATGCCTATGAATTCAATTGCAGAGTTTTTTCAGTACATCCTGAACTCCGAGGAAATCATTCGAACCGGAGGGTTGCTGGTGATCACGTTCATCGTGTTTGCAGAAAACGGCTTGTTTTTTGCATTTTTTCTTCCCGGCGACTATCTGGTTTTTTTGGCAGGTGTCTTTTGCGGGACGGGCATGCTCGATGTCCCAATTGCAATCCTTTTATTATGCATGTTCACGGCCGCCGTACTGGGCTCGCTGCTTGGTTATATATTTGGCAGATACTTCGGTGGGATTTTCGAAAACAGGCCAGATTCGTTTTTCTTTAAGAAAAAACACATTGAAACTACCCGTAAATATTTTGAAAGATACGGAAGCAGAACATTGATCATCAGCCGGTTTCTGCCGGTAGTTCGTACATTCGCCCCGATTCTGGCCGGGCTTGTCAGAATGGCGTTTCCTTCCTTTTTGATTAATAATGTGCTCGGCGGGGCAATCTGGATCGGTGCATTGACCGGCGGCGGCTATTTGTTCGGCGAGCGCTTCCCGTGGATCGTAGACTATGTGCAGTACATTATCCTGTTTTTCCTGGCGATCACAACATTCACGGTTGTAAAAGGGTATTTGAATGCGCGCAAGGAAATGAGCTAGCGGATTTCCCCGATGCATTTTACAGCCCAAAAAGCGCGATAACAACCTGCGCATGTTTTTTTAAGGACGGTAGACAGCTTGTAAACCAGGTCAATGTCCATCCTCCTTTTATTATTTTCAATGCTGTTGATGGTAGAGGTGGATAATTGAAGTGCGTTCGCCAGAGTTTCCTGCGTTGTCAGATATAGTAATACCGGAAAGATCATTTTAAACCCTCGCCGGTATTTTGTTTAGACGATTACTTCTTTATCTATTACTGCTTTGTACTTTGCTATGAAGAAAGATTTTAGTCATGAAGATGTAATTTGCTTTTTCCAATTCTAATAGAATGGCATAGGGCGTAAAAAGTATGCTTACAATTTTAATCACCTTCCTCCCTAAACCACCCCGAATAAATAATATAATTATTAGCGGTTCTGTCAATTGCCGCGTGTAATTCTGTTGAAACATCTTTAAGATATCTTGCCGGATTGCCTGCGTATATGGTTCCCGGCGGAATTTTTGTCCCCTGGGTAACGATTGCACCTGCCGCTACAATCGCACCCTCGCCCACAATAGCACCATCCATCACTATTGCACCCATACCGATGAGTACGTGGTCCCCAATCGTGCAGCCGTGAACAATTGCATTATGTGCTATAGAAACATAGTTTCCCACGAAAGTGGCAAACCGTTGGTAGGTACAATGGATCACAGCTCCATCCTGCACATTTGAATGGTGGCCGATCCTGATGCTGTTCACATCACCGCGGATCACTGCATTGAACCAAACCGTACAGTATTCGCCCATTGCCACATCCCCCACGATCGTCGCATTCTCCGCGAACCAGCATGTTTCATCAAAAAGCGGGTGGTGTCCCCGGACCGATTTTATAAGCGCCATAATTTTATTAACCGATAGTTACTTGAATAAAATGTCTCACTGGAAAAATACTTAAAAGCTGTAATGCTTTTGCTAAGGCCAGTTTAATTGTTAACAAAAAATAAATATATTGGATGAATTATTTTAACTGCAGGGTTATGTCTTCAGCCGCGAATGTTTCAAAAGGAAGCCTGTTAATCGCCAAACCATTTCTGGGCGATCCCAACTTTGAGAGGGGCGTGATCCTGATGTGTGAGCACAATGACCAGGGAAGCTTTGGCTTTGTCCTTAACCAGACAACTGAGTTATTTCTGGGAGATGTACTGGAAGAGACAATCTACCAGGATATCACGCTGCATTTGGGCGGGCCGGTCGAAAAGAATACACTTCATTTCATTCACCGCAGACCAGATCTGGTGTCGGGAGGCGCGGAGATTATGAAAAATGTCTTTTGGGGCGGGGACTTTTCCAGTGTGAAGACACTATTGAATCTGAACACTTTAAAGCAAGAGGACGTCCGGTTCTTTATTGGCTATTCCGGCTGGAGTGGTGGTCAGCTGGAAGACGAGCTTAGCCAGGATTCGTGGATTGTATCCACTACCACTTCCGATTTCCTGTTTTCGACGCCGCCCGGCAACTTTTGGCGGGAAATCCTGCGCAACATGGGTGGAGAATACCGATCTATCGCGCATTATCCGATCGATCCCCGGTTAAATTAGCAGCCCTAATTGGGCTGGTCCAACCCATGAACCGACTCGTAATCGGATTTGATCCGGGCTACTTCCGTAGTCAGGAATTTTTGAAGCTCTTCATTGAAAATCTTCTTATTTTCTTCGGAAAGTGTGGCATAAAGATCTTTCAGTTCCTGATTAATCTGTGCCCTTTCTGCATCAGAGCCTGCGTTCATGGAACGGATATGGAATCTCTTGAAATCAAAGTGCGGCATAAGCAGAATTTATTTGGCTTCAAAAATACTAAAAACCGTTTAACCGAGGAAATAGGCCATTGGCCTGAGTGATTTTGTTCGCGGTGTATAAATCCGTTAATCTCTGACGAAGTCCGAACGAGAAAATTGATGGTTGTGTTTATTGGCAATACCCCAATGCTTGTCTAAAATGAATAGAACCTTCTTTTTTTTAGTATTAACCTTTGTTCTCGTTGCAATAGATTGGTATGTATGGCAGGGCCTGCGTATTGCAATACGTAATGTAAGCCCGCTCGCACAGCGGTGGATCGGCGGGGCCTACTGGGGATTCACAGTCCTGACGCTTTTGTCCTATCTCGCAATGCAGTTGCTCCCTCCCGATTATTTCAAAAGCACGACCAGGACATTTTTCATTGCCTTTATTGCGATTCCCTATTTGTCAAAGGTTTTAGCAGTCTTTATTTTACTGATTGATGATATCCGCCGCTTCTTCCAATGGATCTTGAGTTTTTTTATCCCGTCAGAGGCAGTGATTTCTCCGGAAACTGGTGAACATACGGTTCCAAGGTCTCAGTTTTTGGCAACGGCTGCAGTAGCTGCGGGAGCAGGCCTGATGGGGACATTTGCATATGGAATTATTTCAGGGGCACACGATTACCGTATACGCAGGGTCAAAGTACCCCTTAAAAACCTCCCTAAGGCCTTCCACGGCTTGAAAATCGCACAATTGTCGGACATCCACTCAGGTAGTTTTTTCAATAAAACGGCAGTGAAAGGCGGGGTGGAAATGCTCATGAGAGAGCAACCGGATATTGCCTTCTTTACAGGCGACCTGGTCAATGACAGGGCAATTGAAGTAAAGGATTACATTCATATTTTTGAAAAAGTCAAAGCGCCACTGGGTGTGCATTCGATCTTGGGAAACCACGATTACGGGGATTATTTTCAATGGCCGGACGTAGACACTAAAACCAGGAACCTAGCCGATCTCAAGAAAGCCCATGAACTGCTTGGCTGGAATCTGATGTTGGACGAAAACCGGCCAATCACGGTGGACGGAGAGTCCATCGGGCTGATTGGCATTCAGAATTGGGGGGCTGGAAACTTTGCCAAGTATGGAAATCTTGAAAAGGCGAACCGTAATACGGACGACTATCCAGTGAAAATTTTATTGTCGCATGACCCAAGTCACTGGGAGGCTCAGGTTTTGCCGAAGTATCAAGACATTGATCTCGCTTTGGCCGGCCATACACATGGTATGCAGTTTGGGGTGGAAATCGGTAAATTAAAATGGAGCCCGGTGCAGTACAGGTACAAGCAATGGGCGGGCCTGTATCAAGAAAATGACCAGTTTTTGTATGTAAACCGCGGCTTCGGCTATTTGGGATACCCGGGTAGAGTTGGAATTTTACCAGAAATCACCATTCTGGAATTGGTAAAAGCCTGAAATATGACAAAATTGGTTTGTCGAAGAAAAAAGTATACGGGATCATAATGCGGATGCGTTGAATAGCTATCCTGGTGTGGACTGAAAATGTTGACGACTATGAAAAAACTGGCTCCCTGGCTTCTGCTTCTTACCCTAATATGCGGGCTTTCTGGCATTGAAACTGCAAATGCAAAGCCGGTATCCGCGAAAATGGAATTAATGGGTAAAAAGAAGAAATACAAAGGATATAAAAAACCAAAGTCAAAGAAAATCCTAGGTATTTTCAAGCGTAAAACAGATTGCGGTTGCCCAAACCACTAGGAACAATCTGACGTATTTTTTTGTACATATTCAAGAGTAGGCGATACGGTCATTTCTTAAAGATCTGATTGGTTTTGCTTACTTTTGTATTTTAAAACAATTAATTAAAGGCATTATCTGCCAACGTTGAATGAAAGTTAATCTTCGAAACCAGGATAGATTTGAAAGCCGCCACCACGGTAAAGATGCACAGGAATTGCAGGAAATGCTGTCAACGATCGGTGCAGCATCGCTCGATGAGCTAATAGACCAGACGCTGCCTTCGGCGATCCGCTTGCCAAAGCCTCTTAATTTGCCTCCGCCAAAGTCAGAGCAGGAATTTTTGCAGGGAATAAAGAAAGTTGCGTCAAAAAATGCAGTACTGAAATCATACATCGGTACTGGATATTATGATACCATTACGCCAAATGTAATTCTCAGGAATATCCTTGAAAATCCGGCATGGTATACTGCTTATACTCCTTATCAGGCCGAGATTGCGCAGGGAAGGCTGGAAATGCTGCTTAATTTTCAGACGGTGGTGACCGACCTTACCGGAATGGAGATCGCCAATGCATCGCTGCTGGACGAAGCAACCGCGGCGGCGGAAGCCATGACTATGCTGCATAGCCTGCGGCCGGTTTCCAAAAAGAAAGCAAATACCTTTTTCGTTTCCGAGCTCTGCCATCCGCAAACAATCGACTTAATCCATACGCGCGCTAAGCCTGTGGGAATCGAAGTAATTGTGGGAAACCATGCCACTTTTGATCTTACTAACGAGAGTCTTTACGGTGCATTGGTACAATACCCTGCAACCAATGGGGAAGTAATTGATTACACCAATTTTATTGCTGCCGCCCACGATTTGCATATTACCGTGGCAGTTGCCGCCGACCTGCTGGCTTTAACATTGTTGAAATCTCCCGGTGAAATGGGAGCTGATGTAGTAGTGGGATCTTCGCAACGTTTCGGCGTACCAATGGGTTATGGCGGACCGCATGCGGCTTATTTTGCTACAAAAGAAGCATTTAAGCGCAGCCTTCCGGGACGTATCATTGGTGTTTCGGTTGATGGGGAGGGTAACCGGGCGTTAAGGATGGCTTTGCAAACCCGCGAGCAGCATATCCGTCGGGAAAAAGCAACTTCTAATATATGTACTGCTCAGGTATTATTGGCTGTTATTGCCGGTGCTTATTCGGTTTACCATGGTCCCGAGGGGATCAAGACCATCGCTTCGCGTGTGCATGGACTGACTTGCCTGTTTGTGGATACAATCAGAAAATTCCACTACGATGTGATCACAGAGAATTTTTTCGACACTGTTACTATTCAGACTCCCCTTGTAAGAAAACTCAGGGAACAGGCATTGAAATGGGGGATTAATCTTAAATATAATAAGGAAGAAAGCATCACAGTATCTTTCGATGAAGCCAAGACGTTTGATGACGTAATTGCGCTGTTGAATGTGTTTGCTGAGGTATCGGGCTTTCAGGGAGAAATGGTTATTGACGAGGAGTTCGAGTTTGCTTTTCCTGACAATCTTGAAAGAAAGACGGGATACCTGACGCATCCAGTCTTCAACACGCACCATACCGAGCATGAGATGTTGCGTTACCTGAAATCTTTGGAGAACAAAGATCTTTCGTTGGTGCATTCGATGATTTCATTGGGAAGCTGTACAATGAAGCTGAATGCTACTGCCGAAATGATCCCCTTAACGTGGCCTGAATTTGGAGGTATCCATCCATTTGCACCTACCAACCAGGTAGGGGGATACGCACAACTGGTTGGGGAGCTGAATACCTGGCTTTGCGAGATTACAGGTTTTGCTGCCATGTCTTTTCAGCCCAATTCGGGCGCACAGGGCGAATATGCCGGTTTGATGGCAATTCGAGCTTATCATGAAAGTCGTGGAGACCGTCACCGTAATGTTGTGCTTATTCCATCATCTGCTCACGGGACGAATCCGGCTTCTGCTGTAATGGCGGGAATGAAAGTGGTAGTCACCAGATGTGATGAAAGAGGAAATATCGATGTGGAAGACCTCAAAGAAAAAGCGGAACAATACAGTAATGATCTCTCTTGTTTGATGGTTACTTATCCCTCTACGCACGGTGTTTACGAGGAAAGCATTATTGAGATTTGTGAATTGATCCATTCGCATGGCGGCCAGGTTTATATGGATGGGGCCAATATGAACGCACAGGTTGGACTTACTAGTCCGGCTACAATCGGTGCGGATGTTTGCCATTTGAACCTGCATAAGACTTTTTGCATACCTCATGGCGGCGGCGGTCCGGGCGTTGGGCCAATCGGCGTTGCGGAGCATTTAATGCCGTTCCTTCCAGGACACGTGAATTTCAGTACTCAACCGGAGCATTTACCGTCGGGTGAAGCAGGAGCCGTTTCAGCGGCGCCTTATGGCAGTGCAAGCATCCTGACCATTTCCTATGCATACATTGCGATGATGGGAGGAGAGGGGCTCACCAATGCTACAAAATATGCAATACTAAATGCTAATTATATCAAGGAACGTTTGAGCGGACATTATGATGTACTTTATACAGGTACAAATGGACGTTGTGCGCACGAAATGATCCTGGACTGCAGGTCTTTCAAATCAATTGGCGTTGAGGCGGAAGATCTGGCCAAACGTTTGATGGATTATGGTTTCCATGCTCCGACGCTTTCATTTCCTGTTGCAGGCACGCTGATGATCGAGCCTACTGAATCGGAATCCAAAGCAGAGCTGGACAGGTTCTGTGACGCTATGATTTCAATCCGCAATGAGATCAAGGAAATAGAGCTGGGAATTTCGGACAAAACGGATAACGTGTTAAAAAACGCACCTCACACGTCACGTGTATTGTTAAATAGTGATTGGAACAGATCTTACAGTCGTGAAAAAGCAGCGTTTCCGCTTCCTTATCTCCGTTTCAACAAATTCTGGCCGAGTGTCAGCCGTGTAGACAGTGCTTATGGAGACCGTAATTTGATTTGCTCCTGCATCCCGGTGGACGCCTATACAGAAGTTGAAAGCGAATAAGATTGCCAGTGATCTTTAAATAAAAAATGAGGAGTCTGAAAGGCTCCTCATTTTTTCGCATATAAAGTAAATTAAAAATGCCTTTCTCCAATTTCTCTTTTTCCCAGCATGACCGCTCCCACCATAGCCACTAACAGGAGGATCGAAACTAGCTCAAAAGGCAATAAATAATCCCTAAAAAGCAAATGACCCAGGCTTTCTATCATACCAACCTGAGAATCAAAAGTTTCGGGATTGTACGATGGAATGACGCTTTTACGGTACGCGCCAAATAGTATAACAAAAACAGTACCTCCCACAATGGTAGCCGCAATTTTAGTAAGATTTGTTTTTGACTCTTCATGGTCTTGCTTCATATTCAAAAACATGATCACGAATAGAAATAGCACCATGATGGCGCCGGCGTAAACGATGATATTCACAGCTGCCAGAAATTGGGCATTCAATAGAATATAATGTCCGGACAAAGTAAAAAACGTCAGGATAAGATAAAGAACGCTATGGATTGGGTTACGCGAGACAACAACCATTACTGCACTGAGAACAGTAAGGAAGGAAAGGAAATAAAAAAATGATACAGCTGAATTCATAATCTTGTTAACTGCTGGAAATCTGGTAAAACCGGTCAGGGAATAGCTCTTGGAATCACATTGGTAACTTCTCCGCTTGCTCTCTTCAAGTCAAGCGCGCGCGCCTCCTCCTTCGTCCAGGCTTCGCGGGTATAGCGGTTGTTCATATCCTCCACCAACAGGTCTTTTCCCCAGATCACCTGATCGCGTTCGGTAAAAACAGGTACAAATTCATCGTGGCGTAAATAGACAGCCTGTTTAGGACAAGCTTCTTCGCAAAGGCCGCAAAAAATACATCTCAGCATATTTACCTCATACACAGCTGCATATTTTTCCTCACGGTACAGATTCTCTTCCCCTTTTTCTCTCTCGGCTGCAACCATTGAAATGGCTTCGGCCGGGCAGGCAACGGCGCAGAGGCCACAGGCGGTGCAACGTTCACGACCATCGGCGTCCCTTTTCAGAATATGACGGCCCCTGAAAACAGGACCGAGATAACGTTTCACCTCAGGATATTCAATAGTTACCTTTTTTGCGAAAAAGTGTTTGATCGTAATCGCAAGTCCTGTCGCAATTGCAGGCAGGTATGCGCGTTCCATCAACGTCATTTCTTTATTGCTGACTTGCTTAGAGCGATTGGTCAATTGCATAGCAATACGGGTTAATTAGTTTAACCAGGCAGTAATGGCGGGCTTCAAAAAAAGCACAGCTGCACCGGTAATTATAATATTAAAAATGGCCAGTGGAATTAACTTCTTCCACCCCAGGTTCATCAATTGGTCGTAGCGGAAACGTGGGATTGTCCACCGTACCCACATATAGAAGAAAATAAAGAACAACGCTTTTCCGAAGAATACTGCTGTGCCGATCAAAGTGGCAATATTGTGGCCGGTGTCACTGCCTAGCGCTTGAGTCAGTTGGGTATATACCCAGTCCATGCCAGGATAGTTATAACCTCCAAAGTATAGCACAGAAATGATCGCAGAGGAGACAAACATGTTGATATACTCCGCAAACAAATAGAATCCAAGCTTCATACTTCCATATTCGGTGTGATAGCCTCCAACAAGTTCAGTTTCGCATTCTGGCAGGTCAAAAGGAACCCGGTTACATTCAGCAAATGAGCAGGTTATGAAGATAATGAAACCCAGCGGCTGGTAAAAAATATTCCAGTTTGCCCCATGTTGCTGCGCCACAATCTCGCCAAGCGAAAGTGAACTGCTCATCATGAGGATAGCGATCAGTGAAAGGCCCATTGCAACTTCATAACTAATGTTTTGCGAAGCAGCTCTGATAGCACCTAACAAAGAGAATTTGTTATTAGAAGCCCAGCCTCCCACCATAATCCCGTAAACACCAAGGGCTACTACGCCGAAGACGTAAAGGATACCAATATTGGACTCAACACCCTGAAGGACTACTTCGTGACCGTCAAACCGAAACGTACTTCCGAAAGGAATTACAGCGCTTGCCAACAAAGCAGTAAGCATAGCAAGGCTAGGACCCGCGATGAAAAGCCACTTATTAGCTAGTGCCGGAATGAAATCTTCCTTAAAAAACATTTTACCCGCATCCGCCAACGGCTGAAGCAGCCCGCCCCATCCCGCACGGTTTGGTCCCATACGGTCCTGGATAAAACCCGCTACTTTACGCTCGGCCCAGGTGGAGTACATGGCGATAACCAGGGTAAGAACAAAAACAACGAATATCGTCGCGGTCTTAATTAAAAATTCGGTTAAATCCATTTTTTAATCTTTTATTAAATTGGCCAGTCAGGCCTGGGAATCAATTGTTTTTTGCAAGTAAAGACCGGTGATTAGCCTTGTCATTGTTCTCTATGCTTTGGTGGCGGATCGTTTCTTCATCTGTCACATATGGCCTTGCATCGTCAATTGGTTTGAATTGGGTAGCTGCAAGTTTAAGTGCAAAGTCAGGTTTTTTGATCAAATCAGCGCGATATTTATTGGCTGATATCACAGAGCTGCGTTTTACCTTTGTTGGGCCTTCCAAAACCCAGTCACTTGTCTTTTTCTTGTCGAAGCGGCAGGTGTTGCAGATGAATTCATTCACTTCACCCCAGGTATTTTTGCGTGCTGTAACGCGAATCACTTCCTCGCCACGGTACCATAGCGTCACTTTGCCGGAACATTTATCGCAATCCCGATGTGCATCCTCAGGTTTGGTGAACCACACGCGATTTTTGAATCGGTAGGTCTTATCAGTTAATGCTCCCACAGGGCACACATCAATCACATTACCCGAAAAGTCGTTGTCTATTGCCTTTTCAATATAAGTACTGATCTCCGAAGCATCTCCACGGTTCATCACGCCGTGCAAACGTTTGTTAGTGATCTGGTCGGCAGTGTAAACACAACGATAGCAAAGAATACAGCGAGTCATGTGCAATTGTACATGAGGCCCAATATCAATTTTTTCGAAGGTACGTCTGTCCTCTTCATACCTGGTTTTAACAGAACCGTGCTCGAAAGCGAAATCCTGCAAATGACATTCCCCTGCCTGATCGCAAATAGGGCAGTCCAGCGGGTGATTAATCAGAAGAAATTCAACGATACTCTTGCGTGTGTCCAGTACGCCCTGGTTTGTCGTGTTTTCTACTACCATGCCTTCCTGGACCTGCGTAATGCACGAGGGCACGAGCTTAGGCATGGGTCGGGGATCTTTTGCAGACCCTTGGGCTACTTTTACCAGGCACGCCCTGCATTTTCCCCCAGAAGTAGGAAGCGGTTTGTAGTAACACATTGCCGGTGGAACAAGAGCCGACTGGCTTTCATCTGCTTCTGCAATTTTTCTTGCAGCCTGCATGATGGTGGTACCCGGTTCCACTTCCACTTCAATTCCGTCGAAGGTGATCTTTATCAATTGCGGTTTTATTTCTTCCATGCCAATTAATGTCCATTACGCCCTGGCTTTATACCAGCGCCATTTCTCCCTGAAATACAGCCCCTGGTTGTGAAGCTTCCTGAGGATTTGTTATATGCCAAATAAATTCATCCCTGAAATGGCGTATTGCACTAGCCACAGGCCAGGCAGCAGCATCTCCCAGGGGACAAATCGTGTTACCTTCTATTTTTTTGGAAATATCGACCAAAAGATCCACATCATGCATACTTCCATGCCCGTGCTCGATCCGGTGCAGGACTTTTTCCATCCAGCCTGTTCCTTCGCGGCATGGGCTGCATTGCCCACAGGATTCATGATGGTAAAAACGGGAGAAATTCCAGGTATTTCTTACAATACAGGCAGTTTCATCAAAAACAATGAAGCCACCTGAACCCAGCATAGTTCCTGTCGCGAACCCCCCGTCCGAAAGGGACTCGTAGCTCATCAAACGATCCTCGCCATTAGCAGTTTTCATAATCAGGTTGGCAGGTAGGATAGGTACAGAAGATCCGCCCGCAACCAATGCTTTCAAATGGTGGCCTTTTCGTATTCCTCCGCAGTATTCGTCAGAATGAAGGAATTCCTCAACACTGAGACCCAATTCGATTTCATAAACACCGGGCTTTTGAATATGCCCAGACGCTGAAATTAATTTTGTTCCTGTACTTCTTCCTATCCCGATAGCAGCATAAGCATCGCTGCCATTGTTGATAATCCATGGCATGTTCGCAATGGACTCCACATTATTCACAACGGTAGGACTCTGGTAGAGACCTTTTACGGCAGGAAAAGGTGGCTTATTTCTTGGATTTCCCCTTTTACCTTCCAATGATTCCAGCAATGCGGTCTCTTCCCCGCATATATAGGCGCCGCCGCCGGGCTGAACAACCAGTTCAAGATCGTACCCAGTTCCGAGAATGTTTGTACCCAAAAATCCGTTTGCCTTGGCTTCTGCAATCGCTTTCTCTAATATATGGATCACGTACATCAGCTCGCCACGAACATAAATAAAGGATTTTTTAGCGCCAAGCGCATAGCTGCCAATGATCATCCCCTCAATCAATAAATGAGGGATGGATTTCATCAGGTAATGGTCTTTGAAAGTCCCCGGCTCGGATTCATCCGCATTACAAACGAGGTAGCGGGGAACTCCTTCGGGTTTAGCCAAAAAACCCCATTTCATCCCCATGGGGAAACCAGCCCCGCCTCGTCCTCGTACACCCGATTTCTTTGCCTCTTCCACAACTTCATCAGGCGTCATCGTTTTGAGCGCTTTTTCGGCGGCAGTATACCCACCCTGTTTCCGATAGACGTCAAAGGTTGCAATACCTGGGACGTTGATGTATTCCGTTAATATTTTTTTAGCCATACCAATTAAGCCTTTAAGCTTTTTCCGTTACAATGATGTCTTCTTCCTCTGTCATAAGAGGGTTAGCGTACACTGCGATGTCGTTATGATAAGAAATTGTAGGTACTTCATACCTTTTAAATTGATGTGCAGGATATGCCTCGGTTGTGGTGTAATGGCAAACCAGCGACTTTTTGGTAAACTTCGGGTTTGTGATATAGTGCCCGCCATCCGCCAGTGCTGAATGCCAGATCGCGACATCTACCTCTTTAGTAGGCAGTTGAGATACAACCGCATCCACATTGTCCAGAGCGACCCAAGGCAAAGTCAAATAATCAAATTCCAATTGAGTGTTACTCAGATGGAATTTAACCAAGTTGTAATATTTGCTGGCAATGGGGCTGAGGCGCATCGGTCGTAGATTTAGGTAGAAATTTACTTACTCAAATCACTGATTATTTCGTCTACTTTTTCATTGGTTAAATTCATATAGTACTTTTCCCGAATTTGAAAAACCGGACCCCAGCCACAAGCGGCAAGACACTCTACTTCTTTCAAAGTAAAAAGTCCATCCTGCGTTGTCCCTCCCGCATCAATTCCAAGTTTTTGTTTCAAATAACCGTAAACATCCTCACCGCCCATCAGGCAGCATGGACCTGTTCTGCAATATTCGATCACATGCTTCCCCACCGGCTCGAGATGGTACATTGTGTAGAAAGTAGCCACTTCATATACCTCAATAGGCTCGATACTTAAAATGCCTGCGACGTAATCCATTACTTCGCTGCTCAGCCACCCCCACTGTTCCTGCGCAACATGCAAAATAGGCAAGAGAGCCGATTTTTGGCGGCCCTGTGGATAACGCGCAATGATTTCTTTAACTTTCTCCAGTCGTTCAGGAGTGAACGCTACCAGATTTGGTGTTTCGGTCATTTCTTAGATATGATCTATAAAATAAACTATGCGTCGAGTTCACCTGCAATTACATTGAGGCTACTCATTGTTAAAATGGCATCTGACAATGTACTTCCCTTGCACATTTCGGGATAAGCCTGATAATAAATAAAGCTTGGCCTGCGAAAGTGGAGCCTGTATGGTGCCCTGCCACCGTCGCTGATCAGATAAAAGCCCAACTCACCGTTTCCTCCTTCCACAGCATGATAAACTTCGCCGATCGGGGCATCAATTTCTCCCATGACGATCTTGAAATGGTAGATTAATGCTTCCATGCTCCGGTAAACTTCCTCTTTTGGTGGCAAGTAGTATTCAGGGGCGTCGGCGTAATACGGGCCTTCCGGTAAATTATTGATGGCTTGCTCAACAATTTTCAAGCTTTGCCACATTTCTTCGTTACGAACCATATAGCGGTCGTAGGTATCGCCATTTTGGCCGATAGGAATAGAAAAGTCAAAGTCTTCATAAGACGAGTAGGGGTTCATGACCCTTACATCATAATCGAGTCCGGCGGCACGAAGATTTGGGCCTGTAAAACCATAGGACAACGCACGGTCCAATGAAATAGAACCCACGTTGATGGTCCTGTCCATGAAAATACGGTTACGGTTCAATAGTTTTTCCAGTTCGCGTAAGACTGGGGGAAACGACTTGATGAATTCGTGTATTTTCCGGATTGCAGTGCTGGAAAGATCTCGTTCCATTCCGCCCAAACGTCCCATATTGGTAGTCAGACGAGCTCCACAAACTTCCTCATAAATTTCGTAAACCTCTTCGCGCTTTTGCATCACATACAAAAAGCCTGTGAAGGCTCCAGTATCGACGCCAAGAATACTATTGCAAATGATGTGATCAGTAATACGGGCAAGCTCCATCATGATCACACGTATATATTGCGCGCGCTTGGGAACTTCAACACCAAGAAATTTTTCAACCGTCATATGCCATCCCAGATTATTAATCGGGGAGGAGCAGTAGTTCATTCGGTCTGTAAGTGTTGTAATCTGATAAAAAGGCCTCCTTTCGGCGATTTTCTCAAATGCACGATGTATATACCCAATGGTCTGTTCTCCTGAGACGATTTTTTCCCCATCCATTTTCAGGATGTTCTGAAAAATACCGTGGGTGGCTGGATGTGTAGGGCCGAGATTGAGGGTGGTCAGTTCTTCAACCAGTTCGGGTAACTCGGTTTTAGAGGGAACGTTATGAGGTAATAATTCAATATCTGCCATGTTTACTCAATATAAGGTCATCGGCCAAAAAGTGCATCAATTTTGTCTTCGCGGGTGGCATCTTCTAACGCATATTGTTTACGCATTGGAAAATAATCCATCTCTTCAATATTTAGGATACGTATCAGGTTAGGATGCCCGTCAAACAGGATGCCAAAGAAATCATAGGTTTCTCTTTCCATCCAGTTCGCACTTGCGAAAAGACCTGTCGCTGTAGGAATATGAATGTCCGCTTCTGAAATAGATACCTTTATTCTGATCCGGAAATTATGGATAAAACTGTGCATATGGTAAACAACCATAAACTCTTTCCCTGGGGTATCTGGGTAATGAATGCCGGTCAAGTCAGTCAGGAAAATGACCTGATAGGTTTTATGGTCGCGCAAAAATTCCAGCACGGAGATAATCTCCTCACGCGTTGTTGAAAGTGTCAGAAGTCCATAAGGCTCATCAAAGTCGAAAACCTGATCACCAAATTTCTCTAAAAGCGCTTCGGCTACTTCCTGATTACTTAGCATAAATGGTTACTGAATATTATATGATGCCAATAACTCCTGATATTCGTCTGTGTTTCTGCGACGAAGTTTTTCATTTTGGGCCAGGTACTGGATTTGCATGAGGCCATCAATGATCTGCTCCGGCCTTGGGGGGCAGCCTGGGACATAAACGTCGACAGGAATGATCCTGTCGATACCTTGCAGTACACTGTATGTGTCAAAAATACCACCGCTTGAAGCGCAAGCACCTACTGCCATAACCCAACGAGGTTCGGCCATTTGCAGGTAGACCTGTTTAACCACCGGTGCCATTTTTTTAGCTATTGTACCCATAACCATCAATAAATCTGCCTGGCGGGGTGAGAAACTGGGTCGCTCTGATCCAAAACGGGATATATCGTAATGCGCCCCCATGGTCGCCATGAATTCGATCCCGCAGCAGGAAGTGGCAAAAGGCAACGGCCACAATGAATAGCTACGCGCCAAGCCTATCGCTTCGTCAAATGAAGTTGCAAAAAAACCAGACCCGCTATGTCCTTGCGGAGCCTCCACTATCGTTACTTCTTTCATAATTTCTTGTGTTTCAATGTTCGAAGCTTATTCTTCCCAGTTGAGTACCCCCTTGCGGATGACGTAGTAAAAACCAGAAAGAAGCAAAGCCATAAACAGTAACATCTCAACAAACCCAAACATTCCTAACCCCTTAAAATTAACTGCCCAGGGATACATAAATATAACCTCGACGTCAAATAAGACAAACAGGATCGCAACTAAAAAGTATTTCACGGAAATAGGTGTCCGGGCATCTCCGACTGATTCGATACCGCACTCAAACGGATCGTCTTTTAACTTGCTTTTTCTGCTGGGGCCTATTAAATGGGTGACAATCATGGTGCCTCCGATGAACCCCGCTGCAAGTAAAAATTGAACTAATATAGGTAGGTAATCGGAAGGAAGATAAGTGTTTTTCATTGATATCAACGCTAGTAAGATCTTATGAAGCCTGCCTGTAAAAAGTAGCTGACGGGCGCAATCTTTCCCGCTACTCAAAATTAGGCTTTGCAAATTTATCAATCAAATTCTTTACTTTTTCTTTTGTTTAATTAGGATCATACTAAATAAGCCCCGGATTTACGGGGCTTATTTATAAAAAAAAGAAGAAAGAATGTTTATCGGATTATAATCTGCTTGGTCAAACTCTGCCCTTGGCCGGTAACGCGTATGATATATTTGCCGGTCGGAAGATAACCGATATCAATTTGCAAACGACTATTTAATAATTTCGCAGAGGTGGTTTTAATAACCCTCCCGAATATGTCAAACAGTGTGATAGTCGCATCTTCGATATTATCCCTGGACTCTATGTATACAAAATTGCCCTGGCTCGGATTAGGATAGATAACCACATCATTTTTCTCATTTGTCTTAAACTCCTGAGATGCGGTATCAGAGTAGCATGTTAACACATTGTTGTCTCCAAGTGTAAACTGGACTTTCGCCTTCGTTGAATAGGTTCCAGTCTTAAGAATTTTAATAATATCAGCGGTCGTATCCGATTCGGTTCCCGGTCTTCTCCACAGGAAACTTTCATTCAATCCAAGTTCACTTATGCTTGCTGTTATGCTGAAAGGTCCGGATGCTTCGATGATCGGCTTGGAGATTTTTGGCCTGATGATCAGGCTCGAGGTAGCGGAATTCTCAGATACGCACCCAAAAATGTTCTGGCCTTTTACATAGTAGTTCCCGCTTTCGGCAATTTTGGCAGTGGCTCCGGATGCTATTGCAGTGTTTGAGCCTTGCTTATACCAGCTGTAGATATCGGTCCCCTCCGAAACGGAAAATTGGAAAGCGGAATCTGCGCACGCCTGTTGTTGGCCTTGTTGCAAGATAGTGGGTTGGATTGGCTTTGCCCCGTTGTCCAAAACTACCACAGAAGTAAGGATGGAATTTCCAGCGTCATCTTTCACAGTAGCCCTATAAGTGCCAGCCTTGGTCACCCTGATGGTGTTGCTCTTTTCGCCGGTTGTCCATTCGTATGAGCTGTATCCGGTAGGTAAGGTAATGGTAACCGCATCGTTCTCGGCTACGCAGGCCGCGCTTATCGTAGGTATTTGGGCAGGAGCGGAAGGAGGTACAGTAGAAAAGAAGTTTGCGTTCAGGCTTTCATTCCATGCATTTGCTAATATTCTTAATGCATTAACAGTCCCTTCTACATCAGTCGGGGATTTACCGACAAAGTGTGTGCCGTCGCCGCGATCTGTAACAAGATTATCCGTTTCAGGTCCGGGATAGGTTGGGTTAAATTGAGTATCAAGGACCGCATTCTGGCCTGCAATAATATTTGGATTTGTAAAAGAGGGTGTTTTTGAATCAGGTGATGTCCTGCTGGTGCGTGCGATAACCCAGGTAATCCTTTTATTTGTTTCACTGGTAAGTTTATTGATAAGGAACTGCAAATTTTCGCGATAGAAGGTAGCAGAGGTCTTAAACAGGGCATCGGCTTCTCCCTGCATCCACAAAATCGCCCGCACACCATACTGGTTACCATAATTTCTGGCAGCAATTCTGAGGTTTGCATAAGGCATACCGGTTACATACACAAAACCGCCATATTTGTTTCTTGTGACCAGTCCCTGGGCACTATATGACCAGTTTTCAATTGACGTGCCTTCCCAGGCAGTATTGATAAACAAAACAGGTACATTGAGCTTGGCAACCAGCATATCTCCCAGCATCCCCCAGCACCATGCTGTCTGGCCCCTGGGCGACATGGTTTTCAGATCGTTCGTAATTTTGGAAAACGTTGGAGGGACCGGGTCTGTAAGTAAATCCTTATAATTGCCTAATTCGTCATTTTCATAGTTGGAAATATACTGAACCCTGTCATCTTCAGCTGAGGGCCCCCAGTGGTATTCTTTCAGGCCTTGTGCGTTGGATTGTCCTGCAATAATAAAAACTTCTCCAATTCCTACACGAGAAAGAACATCTCTTCCCACGATCTTTCCACCGGATACTGCTCGTACTTCCAGCGTGTACCATCCCTGAAAAAGCGTAATAGTTCCGGCAAAAACACCACCTTTTGGCGAATCCTGTAAAGTTTGCCATGGTGTGTCAACTCCTTGCCCCTGCACGACCGGTACAGCTCGGACTTCAATTTTATCCATCGAAACAGAGAATGTTCCTGAAACGGTTAATTCTCTCTGGCCAGTCATATCCCTTTGATATACAGCCTGAAAAGTGGGGGAAGTAATTTTGATTTGCGAAAATACTGTCGATGAGATAAAACAAATCAACAGTAGTGCCTTCGCCACTACCGGAAGAATAATTCTATAACGCATTGGGAATTCTGATACAGGTAAAGTTTTTTATACTCTAATGATTTAGGTTTAATTTTGAACACCTTTATTGTAAAATGGTCACAAATGTAAATGATTATTTTCCTAAAATATCACCATTTGTTTTTTTTGATTCAACTCTGCAAATGGTGTTTATCTACTGTATTATAATAAGCTTCTGCGTTGCTGCAAACGATGAGGATATCACCCGAACAAGGTATAATCCACTTTGGAGGCCTGAGAGGCTAAAAACCTGTTGGCTGTCGAAAGTTTTGACGGCAAAGGTTTTATGGATTGTACCACGACTGTCAATAATCTGAACCTCAGCATTGTTCAGATTTTGAAGTGTTTCTACAGTGATTTTGCCTGTAGCATTTGGATTAGGATAAGCTACGAAGCCAGGGTTGGATGTGTCAAGTCTGAAGAAGAACGGTTCCGAAAATTCCGAGTAGCAGGTGAGCGTTGGGCTGTAAGTAATCGTATTATTGACAGTATAAGTCCCCGACTTGACGGCTTTGAGTATGGGTGTATTGTCTGGGAGCAGCACACCGTTCAATTTCCAGACATGGTCTCCCGAGCTCAGATTATTTTCTGCCAGTAGCGAAAAGGTTCCTACCTGCTTGATTGTAGGAATGCTTGGAGAAGGCTTAACTTCAACAGAAATTTCTGACGAGTAAGGCGAATAACAGCCCTGATCATCCTTGGCACGTGCTGAATAACTACCCGATTCACTGACTTGTATGGTTTCACCTTCACCGCCGTTGTTCCAAAGAAAAATATTCCCCTCTGTAGCCTGTAAAACGACAGAGTCGCCATCACAAAAAGTTGTTGCGCTTAAAGCTTTGATGATAGGAGAGGGTGGGAGAGCAAGTGTTTGAGTGGTAATTCTATTGCTTGGGTCGGAGTAGCACTGGAATTCGTTGATGGTTTGGACTGAAAAAGTGCCAGCAACGGTCACCTTTAGTGTTTGTGTTGATGCGCCGTTGCTCCATAAAAAACCTGCAGCTGCTGAAGCCTGCAGATTCACGCTAAGGTCTGCACAAAAAACAGTTGGGCCATCTGGTGTAATGGTGGGTTTTGGTGGCAAAGGATTTGACACGACCTGGACAACAGGTGACACCGGTGAAACACATCCATTCTCATCTTTTGATGAAACGGCGAAATTCCCGGAAGCACGGATTTCAATTTCCCGGCTTGTAGCATCATTGCTCCATATGTATGAATATGCCTCACTGCTTTGTAAAGTTGTGTAATCCCTCTGACAAAAAGTTGTTGGCCGCAAAGCTGTTATGGTGGGTGTAGGGGGCAATGGATTTACTTTTACCGAAACCTCGTCGGAGGTGGATTCGCAGCCGTTGGAATCACGCTGTCTTAACGTAAATTTTCCGGTGGACGCCACTGAAATAGATTTGGTAACTGCCGTGTTGCTCCAGATATTGCCACTGTCGTAACTTGATGTTAAAGTTACGTTTCCTCCGGCACAAAACTCTGTCGCGCCGCTCAATGCAATAATGGGTTTTGCTGGTAACGGGTTAACCTTCACACTTACAGGATCAGAATCCTGCGAATAGCAACCTGCCGAATCCAGTGCTCTTACCCTGAACTCGCCAGAAGACACCACCGTAATAGACGCAGTGTTGGCGCCGTTGGACCACACACTTTTTACTTTTGAATCGGAGGTCAAATTCACTTCTCCGCCATCGCAGAAAGTAAGCGCGCCCGATGCCGTTATCTTTGGTGTGTCTGGCAAAGGTGAGGTAACTACCCGCATATTAATCTTATCCGATGTTGCCTCACAACCGTATACATTTTTGGTTGTTACAAAATAATCCCCGCCCGTAGTTATCATCACTCGATCACTATTGGAGCCATTATTCCATAGAATATTTTCTGAAATGCTGGAAACAAGCGTGGCGGTATTTCCAAGACATACCGGGTTGCTTCCTTCCAGAGAAATAGTTGGCTGATTTGGCTGAATGCTCTCGGTGACCTTTATTTCAGGTGAAAAAATATAATTTCCCCTATCATCGCGCGCAGAGACCCGGTAATTCCCGTTGCCTACCTGAATGATACTCGACGACTGCCCATTGGTCCAATTAAAAGAAGAAACCCCGGCATTTTCCACTTTTAGATTGAGAGTGCCATTTCCAACACACGAAGCCGTGACTTGGAGAGGGCCGACACCCTGGTAAGGTTCGGATCTCGCAAAAAAGTCGTTACTTAACTGATTATTCCACGCCTCGGCAAGTTGTATCAATCCCTCGTTCATGAAATGAACTCCATCAAAATCAAGCCTCGGTATTTGTATTACATCCGTATTGGGCCCTTGAAAAACATTAGAAACGTTATTGATTACTCTTTGCTGGCCATCATTAACCTGGCTATCCCTACCATTACGGTTGTTATACGATGTCAATGATACAACCCAGGAAATATTTTTCCCGGATTCATTACGAGAGCTTTCAATTACCGTCCGCAAATCGTTTGCATAGGCGTCGGTGCTCGTATTGATATCATTGTCCGCCTCTCCTTGCAGCCACAAAATACTTCTCATGCCCGTTATTGGCGTATATCTTTGGATAACCATGCGTAAGTTGCCGTAGGGCATTCCAATTGGTTCAATGGGTACCCCTGTATAAACGGAGTAACCGGTACCGTTAATACTTTCCCGCCATGCCCTGACTGCCGTCCCGTACCAGGCAATATTGAAAAACAGGATTGGAACCCCCAGCCTATTTGCTAGCAAATCACCGAGTTTGCCCCAGCACCAGGCAGATTTGCCTCTTGGCGCAATATCCGAAAATGCATCTAAATGTTGGAACTCGGGATAAGGGAGATCCTGGTTAATGGGAGGTCCGTCTGTACTATTGTATCTGATGCAACTTACCCGGTCGTCTTGAGCTCCCTGTGCACCTTTATCCGTGTAACCCTGCCCATTTGATTGCCCTGCAACCATAAAAACCTCTCCTACTCCCACGTGGGAAACTTCACTGGGAATTCCTACGACCTGGTCGCCTTTTACGGCACGGACTTCGAGTCGGTACCAGCCGCCCGCGGCTTTAATGCTCCCATTGAAAAAACCGCCTTGAGGATTCTCTTTAATCGGGGTCCAACCGATATCAACCCCGCCATTCATGGCAGTCAGTTTTGCCTCAACACGGTCTATGCTTTGAGTATAACTTCCGGAGATATAAATAGGAGCTGAATTGTTCTTGTCACGCTGAAACACCGCGCGGTCGGTGGGATAACTTATATTGATTTGGCCAAATGATTCAATTGAAATAAAGCCTGATACTACCCAAAGTAAATATGGTAGATAGTGTTTCATAGAGACTAAAATTCTTTAACGTGACTTCTCGGACACACAATATGCATCAAATGGTTGCCGGTTTCAAGAAAATATTATTTTACGGAAAGCGGCATTAGCTTACGGAAAACGGGGAATTGAGCAACTCCCATATCATATCTTTTAATCGTTCAATTCCTTCTTGAGTTATTGCAGAAATGAGTAAATGAGGGATAGTTTCAGGAAGCTGACCTTCTAATATAATACGTTCTGAGTCAGAAAGAAGGTCAATTTTGGAAATCGCCAGAATGCGACTTTTATCTAAAAGAGCGGGATTGTAAACTTTGAGTTCTTGTAGAAGGGTTTCATATTCTGATTTAATGTTTCCGCTATCGGCGGGAACCAAGAAAAGTAGAATTGAATTTCGTTCAATGTGACGCAAAAAACGAAGGCCTAACCCCTTGCCTTGTGAAGCGCCTTCAATAATGCCGGGAATATCGGCCATCACGAATGACTTATAGTCGCGGTAAGCGACCACCCCCAGGTTAGGCACCAGGGTTGTAAACGGGTAATCGGCGATTTCCGGCCGGGCAGCTGAGACTGCCGATAACAAGGTCGACTTTCCTGCATTAGGAAATCCAACCAGGCCGACATCGGCCAACACTTTTAATTCCAGAATGATCCATTCCTCCAAACCGGGTTCACCTGGCTGGGCGTGTTGAGGCGTCTGATTGGTAGCGGATTTAAAATGATCGTTACCCATTCCTCCGCGACCGCCCTTTAAAAGGATTATTTCCTGGCCGTCTTCAGTAATTTCAAAAAGCTGCTCTCCGGTTTCCGCGTTTTTTGCAATGGTACCCAGTGGAACTTCCAGGAAAATATCCTTGCCTATCGCGCCTGTACGTCGGCCACCTTCTCCGCCTTTACCATCAAACGCTTTGATATGTTTGGTATATTTCAAGTGCAGAAGTGTCCAGAGCTGGCTGTTTCCTTTGAGGATGACATGGCCACCTCTGCCCCCGTCACCGCCGTCGGGCCCGCCTTTTTCAACGTGTTTTTCACGTCTGAAATGAAGCGAGCCTGCTCCTCCGGCACCTGAGCGTGCATTGATCTTCACGTAGTCAATAAAATTGGAAGAAGCCATGTGTCGTATAGTGATAAAAATTCAAATCAGGCATTAGTGACGTCTGAAACCGCTTTCGTGATTTCTCCGAAGATGAATTCGATTTCCCCGATGCCGTCGATAGCCACAAACTTACCTTGTTGCTGGTAATAGTCTGCTACCGGTTTGGTTTTGTTGTTATATTCTGAAATGCGTTTACTAATCAGTTCTTCATTTTGATCATCAGGCCGTCCCGAGGTTTTTCCCCGGTTCAACAGGCGGGAAAGCAACTCATTGTCATCGACTACGAGCGCAATCATCACGGAGATGCTTTCGCCGTAGCTGGCAAGTAACTGGTCAAGTGCCTCCGATTGCTTCACGGTTCTTGGAAAACCGTCGAAAATGAATCCCGCAGCATCTCTATGCTCTTTCAATTTATTGTCAATCATCCCAATAACCACTTCATCTGGAACCAGTATTCCCTGGTCCATTAATGTTTTGGCCCTTAGCCCCAATTCTGATCCTGCTTGAATTTCCGAACGTAGAAGGTCTCCGGTAGAAAGGTGGATCAGGCTGTATTTGGCAATAATTTTTTCACTTTGGGTACCTTTCCCTGCGCCGGGAGGGCCAAACAGTATAAGATTCAGCATAGTAGCTCTGGAAATTGATGTCGCGGTAGAAGGTTGATTTTCGGCAAATTTACAATTCTTACTAAATGTCAGCCTAATTGTACCGTAAATTTTGAAATAAAAAATCCCCTTATTATTTCTAATTAAGGGGATTTTTTCAAAAGAACAGGTCAATCAGGGGATCACAATTCTTTTTACTGCTCCATCCTCATTTTGTACCACTGTCACAAATAAAGTCCCTTTTGTATTTTTCTTGAGTTCAATTTGTCCTACGAATTCCCCTTCGAAATCCTTGATTTCCTTGGTTCCTACCTCCTTACCTTTCGTGTCGGTTACCGAGATTTTCACGTCGCCTTTTTCGGGTACGCTGAATCTTAGATTGAGGATTCCGTTGTCCGGATTGTTGGGATACGCAGTCACAGAGCGCACATTGGCCGGTTTGTTGATTTCTTTTTCCCAAAAATCACCCATGCGGTCACCGAAATTTTCCATGTCCTTCAAGAACACCTTAGCTCTTGGCTTGAATTCGCGTTCAAAATCTCTCATATGGCCTTTGAATTTTTCGGTATCAAAATCATATGAAAGATCATTGTCCCAATGGAAAGCCAGCGGTTCACGGTCGTCGCGGTGGTCTACAATTACTCTTCTTCTTTTTTTAGCAACAACGTCTTGGTCGTCGTCATCTACTGAGATAGAAATGGTTTGCTTTTTTTTCTTGTCGACGCCGAGCGAATCCAGGACTTTTTGCACGAACGTGTCTCGTTCATCGTCCGACATTGCACCCATTTTATAGTTCTTCTCGATATTTCTGACCTTTCCGTCCTCATCTTCCGTGACTTTGATACGGATATTCGCTTTGCCATGCTGATCAGCAGACTTGAGTTGTTTGTCTGACTGGGCTTCGGCCAATTGGATCAGGCCAGGGGCGGCCGACAAGAACAAAGACCAGGCTATTTTTTGAAAGAAAACAGGTTTCATAAGCGCATTGGGTTATGTATATGAACGATTTACAAAATTATCAGAAGCCTTTTCCAATCGCTGTTAAATTATGTTAAAAACAAAATCGTCCTGACTGGATGCGTTAAATTTGTTAACAAGAAAAATGTCGGTGGTACAGGCTGAGGCGTTGCACCGGTGAAACTAAAATTTATGACCAAAAGGAAAATACAAATCATAGTGGGGCTGATGTGCCTGGCGCTGATCGGCCTGATTGGATTTCAGTGGTATTGGATCCGGGAAGCGATTGCGATCAGGAATGACCAGTTTAACCATAAGGTATCGGAATCTGTCCAGGAAGTGGTGCACCGGCTTGAAAAGCAGGAAATGATGTATCTGCTGCAAAGGCGGATAGAAATCGAGCAGCAAAAGAGCAAGCTTGACCGCATTGCCCAGTTGAGAAATATGCCCCTGAAAAGAACGCCCCCCACTAAATCCCAGCAGCCACCTGAACTGGCTTCCAGGCAAAAACCCAAACTTGAAATATCGATCGGGCCGAATGGAGAGGAAATACATTACCAGATCATTACCGAAGCAGTTCCCACGGATGTGCTTAGTCCCAACTTCAGGGTTATGGTGGACCATCAGCAGCAGATTATGGAAGAATTTTTCCAGGCCCAGCAATTTGGGTTAGCTGGCATCGACGAGTTTATGCGTAGACGGGTTGAGGATGAAAAACACCTGGGAAATGCGTTGAGGGCTGTCGAGGATCAGTCAAAGGGGAAATCGGGACCGTATGGTTCATACGGGAGTGATTCGCTTTACGGGCGGGCAGCAAATCATCAGGTGGCTTATCCTGGTAAATACAAGGGTAACCGCCGCTCTCGTGCAATGATCACGGTCGGGGAGATTGATAAAGCGGAACTGCTTAAAGAAGTGATGAAGGACTTTATTTATACCAAACGACCTATAGAACAACGGGTAAACCGTTTCTTGCTGGACACGTTACTTCGGAAGGAATTGATTCAGAATGGCATTACGCTGTCGTATGAGTTTGCAGTTAGGGGCCAGTCCGACGATAGCCTTATTTTCTCCACAGCAAGCCTTAAACTAAGTGACTGGGAAGAAAGATCATACAAAGCGTCTCTCTTCCCCAATGAGACAGTAAATGCCAAGAATGCTCTTTACGTCCACTTTCCCGATCAGCAACGCTATATTTTGAGCAACATGGGCGTTATGTTTGGCGGTTCGGGCATATTGATCCTGGTGATCATGGCTTGTTTTTATATGGCAGTTACCACCATTTTGCGCCAGAAAAAATTATCGGATATCAAGAATGATTTTATCAATAACATGACCCACGAATTCAAAACACCAATTTCTACCATTGCTCTGGCAGCGGAAATGGCGCAAGAAAATTCGGTGTCGGGGAATGTAAACCATGCAGGTCGGTTAAATCGTTACCTGGGAATTATCAGGGAAGAGAATAAACGGCTGGGAACACATGTCGAAAAAGTGCTCCAGATGGCGCTTCTGGACAAAGGTCACGTGAAGTTAAAAATCACTGAAACCAATATACACGACCTGATCGGCAAATCATTGAATGGCCTGAGCATGCAGATCGAACAAAAGGAGGGCGAAGTGGATCTGGAATTTGAAGCGACAGACGAAATTTTGTCGGCCGATGAAGTTCATATATCCAATATACTGAATAACCTGATCGATAACGCCATCAAGTACTCGCCTGGAAATCTGCATCTGACCATCCGCACCTACAATGAAAATGAAGGTATCACAATCGCTATTGCCGACAAGGGAATCGGAATGAACCGTGAGCAGCAGCAGCGCATATTTGATACGTTTTACCGGGTGCCCACTGGAAATGTTCATGATGTAAAAGGGTTTGGATTAGGACTAAGCTATGTCAGAAAAATGGTAGAGGCTCATCAGGGCACTGTTGCAGTTCACAGCAAGCCAGGGGAAGGAAGTATATTTACAGTGTGGCTCCCGCTTCGCAAAGAGGAGCAATTAGTTTAGAAATTTCGGCGGCAAATCCTAACTTGCCGTCTTTTTAAGATGACCGGTCGCCGGTTGTAGATAAATTTCTGACTACAATGATTTCCAAGACATACGCCCCCCAGGAGATAGAGGATAAATGGTATTCCTATTGGATCGATAACAAATTCTTCCAGTCGAAGCCAAATCCTGATAAGGAACCCTACACCATTGTAATTCCTCCGCCAAACGTCACTGGCGTGCTGCACATGGGGCATATGCTCAATAATACGATCCAGGATATCCTGGTTCGCAAAGCGCGTATGGAGGGAAAAGAGGCATGCTGGGTACCTGGTACCGACCATGCTTCTATTGCTACGGAAGCTAAAGTGGTTGCAATGCTCAAAGAACGGGGGATCAACAAGCGTGATCTTACCCGTGACGAATTTTTGGAATATTGCTGGGAATGGACTCATAAGTATGGCGGTATCATCCTGAAACAACTTCGCAAGCTGGGTGCTTCCTGTGATTGGGACCGTACCCGTTTTACCATGGAGCCGGACCTTTACGACTCGGTTATCGACGTTTTTATTGACCTTTATAACAAAGGAGATATATACCGGGGACATCGGATGGTGAACTGGGACCCACAGGCGCGTACAACGGTCTCCGACGAGGAAGTAATCATGAAAGAGGTCAATCAGAAGCTGGTTTATCTCAAATATCCTTTGGTTAACAAAAACGGTGGCACCGGGGAAGAGGGTATTGTGATAGCAACCACACGCCCTGAGACCATCATGGCCGATGTGGCGATTTGTGTTAATCCTGGTGACGAACGCTATCAGCATTTGATTGGGCAGCTGGTTGCTATTCCGTTAATCAACCGCGCCATCCCCATCATTGCGGACGATTACGTGGAAATGGAATTCGGAACAGGATGTTTAAAAGTGACTCCCGCCCACGATACCAATGACTACGAGTTGGGTAAGAGGCATGACCTTCCCATGATTGATCTGCTCAATGAAGACGGTACACTGAATGACAAGGCACAAATCCTGGTCGGGGAGGATCGTTTCATTGCCCGCAAGAAAATCATCAAATTACTTGAAGAATCTGGCAACCTGATCAAAACGGAGGAATATAAATCCAATGTGGGGCATTCGGAACGGACCAATTCTGTGATCGAACCCAGACTTTCGGAGCAATGGTTTCTCAAAATGGAGAAGATTAGCAAACCGGCTTTAGAGAACGTGATGAATGATACCGTGCAGTTGCTTCCGCCGAAATTTAAGAATACATACCGGCATTGGATGGAGAATGTGAGGGATTGGAACATTAGCCGCCAGCTTTGGTGGGGTCATCGTATTCCCGCTTATTACCTTAATGACGGCACTGTCATTATTGCTAAGTCAAAGAGGGAGGCACTGCGGAAAGCCCAGCATGAATACCAGCTTTTTGCCCTGACGGAAGAAGATATTACCCAAGACCCGGATGTACTTGACACATGGTTTTCGTCCTGGCTCTGGCCTATTTCTGTTTTCAATGGTATTAAAGAGCCTGATAATGAAGATATAAAATATTATTACCCCACCAATGATTTGGTAACTGCCCCCGAAATTCTGTTTTTCTGGGTGGCACGGATGATCATTGCAGGATATGAATACAGAGGTACTTATCCTTTTAAAAATGTTTATCTTACCGGCATTGTCAGGGATAAGCAGGGCAGAAAAATGTCCAAATCACTAGGTAATTCGCCTGATCCAATTGATCTGATTGAGCAATATGGTGCTGACAGTATCCGTACGGGCATGCTTTTTAGCTCACAGGCCGGAAATGATCTGCCTTATGATGAAAAGCTGGTGGAACAAGGCAGGAATTTTGGAAATAAAATATGGAATGCATTCCGGCTGGTCAAAGGCTGGACAGTGGATAGCGAAATACCACAGCCCGACGGTTCTGCGCTCGGTATCCAATGGTTTGAAAGCAAACTCAACCAGACACTGGCAGAGGTACACGACCATTTTTCTAAATTCCGTATTTCGGACGCATTGAATGCGGTGTATAAGCTGATCTGGGATGACTTTTGTGCGCAATATCTGGAAATGATCAAGCCTGGTTTCGAGCAGCCGATCGATTTGAACACTTACGACTCGACACTTGACTTTTTCGACAGACAAATGCGGCTACTTCATCCGTTCATGCCATTCATCAGTGAAGAAATCTGGCAAAATATCATAGAACGTGAAGCGAATGATTCCATTTGCATTGCTCACTTCCCGCAGGCACAAGAAATCAACCAGGCACTATTGAATGATTTCGACATTTTTTTCGAGCTGGTGTCATCCATACGTAACATTCGCAATGCAAAGAACATCAGTCCCAAGATCGCATTGCCCCTTGCTATCAGAACGGAATCAAAGGAACGTTACGACATGCTGTCTTCATTAATTGTCAAGCTGGCGAATGTTGAAACCATTTCCTATATAACAGGAGAGGGTGAGGGGACATCGTTCAGAGTGAAATCGGATGAATTTTTTGTTAACCTCGAGGGAGAAGTTGACGTGGAATCGGAAAAAGAGAACCTTGAAAAGGAACTTGCCTATACCCAGGGCTTTCTGAATTCGGTGATGAAGAAGCTATCGAACGAGCGTTTTGTCCAAAATGCGAAAGGCGATGTCGTTGAAAAAGAGCGGCAAAAACAAGCTGATGCGGAAGCGAAAATGGAAACTTTAAGAGAAGCATTGGCCCGTCTGAACTAAGTTCAAAATTTGTGTCATAATAAAAAAAGCACAGGAATCTATCCTGTGCTTTTTATTTTTTTACTTTTTGGCAAAATATAAAAAGTACAAACCGACGAGGCTATAACTCATTCACCCTTAGGATTAATTGATTATTAAATTGATATATAATTATATTAGTTTTTAAAAAAATTTAATTGCTCGCAGCGCTAGGAATTGTACTAAATGAAGGCGTAAATTTCACTATTCAAACACTTGCTCAACGCCCCATGAATACGAAAACAGCCCAGGAACTTGCATTGCCCGTCGGTGTTACATTAGACAGGTTTATCATGCACAGCCAAAGTGCCTTTCCTTATGCGACCGGAGAACTCTCCCAATTATTGCGCGACATTGCATTGGCGGGAAAGATTATCAACCGCGAGATCAACCGGGCAGGGCTCATCGACATCGCCGGGGGTAATGGTACAGAGAACGTGCAGGGGGAGAACCAGCAGAAGCTCGATATTGTAGCCAATATCCGCTTTATCCGGGCTTTGAAAAATGGCGGCGAGGTTTGTGCGATCCTTTCGGAAGAAGATGAGGATATTATCCATACTGGAAACAACCACGGCAAGTACGTTGTGGCCATGGATCCGCTCGATGGCTCTTCCAATATCGATGTGAATGTTTCGATTGGGACGATCTTTTCAATTTATCGGCGGGTCACGCCTATTAATGAACCGGCGGCCATGGAGGATTTTTTGCAGGGTGGCAGAAAGCAGATTGCCGCAGGCTACATCCTGTACGGGTCGTCGACCATGCTGGTGTATTCTACTGGAGACGGCGTAAACGGTTTTACTTTTGACCATTCGCTGGGGGAATTTATATTGTCCCACAAAAATATCTGCTGCCCGGTTAAGGGGAACATTTATTCGGTAAACGAAGGGCATTACAACAGCTATCCCACATTTGTCCAAAAATATGTGTCCAATTGTAAATCCAGCAATTTCAATGCAAGATATATAGGCTCGCTGGTCGGAGACTTTCACCGGAATCTGTTGAAAGGGGGTATTTATATGTATCCTTCAACCAAAAAAGACCCAAAAGGTAAGCTTCGCTTGTTATATGAATGTTATCCCTTGGCTTTCATCGTGGAAAAATCAGGAGGTAAGGCCAGTGACGGCTTTGGCTGTATTCTTGACATTACTCCGGAGTCATTTCACCAGAGATCACCGATATATATCGGTTCTGCAGAAATGGTGGAAGAGGTTGCCAAAGTATAACGACTGACTGCTATTTTAGTTTTTGTACCTTTGCGGAATGCAAACCACGCAAAACAAATTTGAGCAGTTCAAGCTTAACCGCCAGTTACTCAACGCCATTGAAGAAGCAGGATACACGGAGCCTACCCCGATCCAGGAGCAGGCGATACCGCTTGCATTGGCCGGGCAGGATATTTTGGGCATCGCCCAGACAGGGACGGGCAAAACCGCTGCCTATACGTTACCCTTATTAATGCGCATCAAATACGCCCAGGGCGAACATCCCAGGGCGTTGGTCATGGCTCCTACACGAGAACTGGCGATGCAAATTTCTGAGGCGATTAATCAGCTTAGCAAATATACCGATATCCGGACAGTTGTCCTTTATGGCGGTGTCGGTCCCAAAACACAGATTGAGGCTGTCAGAAAAGGGGTGGATATCATCGTGGCGACCCCTGGCAGGTTTATGGACCTGTATTTCCAGGAAGAAGTGATCGTAAAGCACCTGAATGTAATGGTGCTTGATGAGGCTGACAAAATGATGGATATGGGCTTCATGCCTCAAATCCGTAAGCTTCTTGAAATCATACCTCGCAAGCGGCAGAATATGCTGTTCTCGGCAACCTTCTCTGAAAAAGTAGAGAGGTTATCTCAGGAGTTCCTCGAATTTCCCACAAGAATTGAAGTTACGCCTTCGGCCACTACCGCTGAAATGGTTTCCCAATCTCTGTATGAAGTACCCAATTTTCGCACAAAAATCAATCTCCTGAGTTGTCTTCTCCGTGATCGCGAGACATTCAAACGCGTACTTGTTTTTACGAGAAGCCGGGAGGTAGCAGGTTTGGTACACCAGAATTTACTGGAAACTGTTGTCCGTGAAAATGAGTTGAGGGTGATCCATGCCAATAAGGGACAGAATACCAGGATTAACGCAATGGATGCTTTCAGAGCAGGAGATGTACGGGTGATGGTCGCCACTGACGTTGTCGCGCGCGGAATTGACATTACTGAAGTGAGTCATGTGGTTAATTTCGATGTTCCCTTGATCTATGAGGATTATGTACATCGTATCGGTCGCACCGGCAGGGCCAATCATGTGGGGGAGGCAATCACTTTTATGACGATGGCAGATGAATATCACATCGCGAAGATCGAAAAGATGATCCGCATGGAAATTCCTCGGAAAGAATTACCTGACGATGTAGAAATTACACCGACGCCAGTGAGCGAACGTCAGGACATGTTAAGGGAAATAGATAATCAAAAAAGGAAGGAAGATCCGACCTTTCTGGGGGCATTTCATGAGAAGAAAAAGGTATACAGGCCTGCTCAAAAGTACACCGAAAAAGGTAACCAAAACCGCCGGAATGGGCACGGAAGAAGTAAAAGAAAATAATGCAATACTATTTAAACAAAACCGTTTAACTTGGACAATAGAAAACCTGTTTCTCTATTTTTAAGTCATTTATGAAAGATTTTGTTGTTGTTTGGCTTGCTATTATAACACCCGCAATTGGCTTGGCTCAAAACACCCATCTCGCGAGCGCCGGTCCGAACTCGGACACAAATGTTACTTCAAAGAAGCCGCTCGAACTCAAAGAAAGACGTATACTTCCCTTGTTTGGGGAGATCAGCAAAACCTCGGAGCAAATCGACGAGGAGATAAAATTTCTCAGCGAGTGTGACAAGTCATTCTCCAGCCGTACAGAAGCCAGCAGCTTTTTTGCAACCCGTGCCTGGGAATATTTACAGGAAGGTTCATTGGATACTGCTTGCTATAGGTTCAACCTGGCCCAGTTACTGAACGATAAAAATGTGGAAGCTTACTGGGGTTTGGGTGTCGTTTCTTACCAGAGAGAAAACTGGGTGGATGCCAAGCGAATGCTGAACAAGGGAATAAGCCTGCAAGGAGAGAATGTTCCGCTCTTAGTGGACTTGTCGACTGTTGATTTGAAGTTGTATGCAATTACGAGTCGTAAGGAAGAATTGGATGAAGCAGCGGAATTGCTGAAAAGGGCTACTACAATAGATTCAACTTATGCTTTGGGGCAATACAATCTGGCATTGTTACATTACAACCTCAATGAATTGGATAAATCATGGGAGCACCTGCACAAGGGCAGATCACTGGATTTCTCGCAATTGAACCTGGATTTTGTAGAGCTACTAAAAGCTAAAATGCCGGATCCGCAGGGATTTTTCAAGTAGGGTTTTAAGATATCAATAAAAGGCAAGCCTCCCGGATCTCCAGGAGGCTTGCCTTTTTTATTTGAAAACAAAACCAGTTGGGGCAACACCTACCTTAATAGAATCCACCAGTGTCCCATCGGCACGATAGCGGATTGCATATCCGGCTTGTGCGTAAGACGGTGTTACAGCAGCGTAAATTAAACTCTGGGCCGGATCAACTGATAATCCTGAGAAATAACGCTTGATAACAGGGGTAGTCACATTGATTTGCGAATCTGTAACGCCGAATTTGTAAGTTTCACCGTGGCTGACGTAGTTGGCGTCGAAGTAAGAAAGGACAAAGAAAATGGTTTTCAAATCGGAGCTCATCGCAAAGTTCCCTGCAGATTTGGAAGCATCAGTACCTATGGCAAGCGAAGTTTCAGCAACATAGGTATCCGTGTTGATTTTCACCGCCTTTAATCCGGCACCCGCCCATAGTTTACCATTTGCATCAATGCCGATCGGTGTCACCGGACCATCCAGAACAACTGTTTTTGCCACTTCGTCCGTGGAGGTATTGATCACTGTGAGTGATTTTCCGCCCCCATAAGAAACAGTCCCGACAAAAAGTTTTCCATTGCTGTAAACCAGGTTTTCAGGGCCGCTCAGGATATCAATTTTCTTTGTAACCTTTTTGGTTGTCAAATCAATCACTGCAATGTATCCGGTTTTATAGGAGTAGTCAGCATTTGTGCCCCAGCAGGAGACGTAAGCCTTGTTGACCCCCACTGTGACAATTTCGCGAGGGTTTTCAATGTCAGGGGATCCGATAGTACCCTCGCTGGCAAATGTATTTGCATTCACAATTTCCACTTTGTCCTGACCAACCGCAGAGTTGTCGACCAATATTAAGCCCTGTTCGCCAGCGGTAGCATAACCTTGTACACCGCCCTTCAAGGCTGTTCCATTAACTTTTGAAAAAATGTCTGCTTCGGCGGCGTTCTGTTCTCTTTTCAAAAAGGACACGGCGCCGTTATTCTGGGAAAAATTGCCTTCATTGATGACAAAAACACCGCTCACATAATCGCCCTTAGGATCAGGGTCACTTTGGTTACAAGACCATGCTAATATGACTAATAATGATGCTGCTAATCGGGTAAGTTGTTTTTTCATGTTTGTTTAATTGATTTTAGAAAGATTTTTGCCCTTTAAAACGGGACTTTGGACTATTAAAAAGCTCTTTTACGGGTCGGGGTGATAGCGGACCTGGAATGATAATTTACAATCAGGCTTACCAAGAAGCTTCTTCCCGGCATCGCATTGTTTCTTACATTGAGGTAAAAGGCATTGGCGACGTTGTTCACTTGGCCCTGTAATCGCATGGAAACCCTGCTCCACAAAAAGGTTGTTTCGGCCAATAGATTTGCGAGCGTATAACCGGGCAGATACTGCGAGTTGTCGAAGGTGCTGAAACGCCTGCTTATGGTCTGTACCTGCGCAGTGAGCCGGGTGCTTTTGTACTGAATAAATGCATTGATATTTCCGGAGTTCTTGGGTACAAAAACCAGTTGCTTTCCGATTACATCGGAGGAGTAGGCATCGTATGCTTTCTCCTGTGTGCTTCGATTAAATGCATATCCGACATCAGCCCCTGACATCCATGGCTGATCGTTATTGCGCCATCCCAATTGTAATTCAAATCCCCTAGCGAGTACCTGCTGCAAGTTCTCAACATGGTAGCTCTTCACCGGATTCCAGTAAGTCCAGTTTTTAACCCGATTGTGGTAGGTGGTTACGGAAGTTGTCAAATATTGCCTGTCATTCATCTGGTAATGTTGTTCCAGGCCAATTTCCTTATTCCAAGCGGTTTCGGGTTTGATATCAGGATTACCAAGGTCTTTCCAATAGCGTTCATTTAAAGTCGGCACCCGGTAACTTCTGGCGTACGAAGCTTTCAGTTTAAGCGCGTAGGCCGCTTGCCGTAATAACTGGTATTCAAGCCCCAGTGATGGCGTGAAAGGCGGGTTGTACCTGGTTATCAATGCCTGCCTGATGTTTGCTGAGACCAATAGGCGGGATGCAGGTTGCCAGCGTGTCAGCAAAAAAAGGTCTCCTCTGTTCTCCGTGATGACTGGCTCACGATAGCCCGCAATCAGTGCCCGATAATGGGTCCATTCGCCGCCAGCTTTTATTTGCAGATCATTTTTTGCTTTTCCCAGAGGCCATTGGAAATCCTTTTCGACCCGATTGGAAAATTTGTCGGTCAACGCATGGTCGGGATGGGTGAAATCGCCTTTGGCATAGTCGATGATGTCCCGAACCCAGGATGTCCTCCATGTTAAACTCCGTATTCTGTACCGGAGCATCGTTCGATATGCCTCGGTTAGTGTGAGCTCGCGGCCTGCCATATCGTTCGGCGTTAAGGTCAGCCGGTTGCTTGTCACCCAAATATGTGCTGATATTTCCTGTTCATTTTTAGATTGAAAGAACAAATCCTGTACTATTCCCTGCTGCCTCGTCTCTGAGCCAAGTACTGTATAACTTCTTCTTTCGGAATACGGAAAATGATTTCTCATTTCACCGTGGTAGGCCGACGTCTTGCCGGAAAATTTCCACTTGCTGCCTATCCAGGCGCCGTATTTGGCTGAAACCTGGGTCTGGCTGTTATCAAAGCTTTCCTGCTGTCTGCCTATCGATACATTCAACCGGTTGGCGAAAGGTGTACTTTCCAGTAAAATACTTCCTCCAACTGCGTCTGTCCCCACCGCGCTGGCAGCAGAGCCATATTGCACAGACAGTTTATCGAACCCCATGACGGGAACGGTCGAGAAGTCTGTTTGTCCCAATGAAGGAGAATTAATATTGACTCCATTCCACAAAACCGCCGTATGGTTTGCAGAAGTACCCCTGAAAGATGCTGTGTTGAGTTGTCCGGGGCCGTAGTTTTTAAACGCTATAGGCGTGTAGGCCGAGAGCAGATTGCTGATATTTTGAAATTGGTATTGAGCCAGCGCGGCAGAATCAAATCGCTGGATCGTCAGGCCACTCATGAATTTTTCCGGTACAAAACCCCTGACTGTTACAGGTTCCAAACGAATGGTGTCACGTTGTGCATGGACACGAGCAGACAGAAAAAGCCCTGCCCCCGCACAAAAAATAACAATAAACATCCGGTCGATGATCACCTGAGTGCTATAATGGATTAGCGTACGATCCGTTGTCTTTCCTCCGAAGAATACTCAGATCCAATATGCTGGCAGGTCTCCTGGCTCGTCTTTTGATCCCGTGCCTTCCCGTTTACATGAAACAGTGGCTAAGAAGATCGGGTCAATGATTACAGACTTACAGTTGCGGGGACAGCTTCCGGTTCAACGGAATTCCCTATTAAGCCTCAGGGCTGTTTTGAATCAGCCTCGGCACCAAACGCCGCAAAGTTAGGGAATTGAATTGATTTTAGACTCTATGCATTATCCGTTATCTTTGGCCAAAATTCAATTTTTTGGCTGCTACCTCCGAAAACCTCCCCGTTAATTCCTCTCAAAAAGGCATCTACTTAATGCTTGGAGCGGCTTTTTTCTTTGCACTGACTTCTGCGATTTCGAAGTGGCTGGGATCGGAATTTCACATTGTACAGCTCGTTTTTTTTAGAAATATTGTTGGTGTCGTTTTTATATTTACCAGCATCCTGCGCAGGCCACTCCGGCAGCAAGGCGGGAAACTTGGGCTTTTGATTTTCAGGGGCGTGGTGGGTACATTGTCCCTCTATATGCTTTTTTATGCCATTCAGACATTGGGATTAGGAAGGGCTTCCACCTATCAATACACTTATCCCATTTTTCTTGCACTGTTTTCCTGGCTGCTTATCGGAGAAACTTTAAATTCCAAGGAATGGACGGCAATCTTCATCGGGTTTACCGGAATCTTGTTTGTTTTTCGCCCTGACCTCTCCATTTCGTTTAGAGATAATGCATTGGGTTTGGGTAACGCGCTGCTTACGGCGGTTTCTTACTTATCGATCCGTCAATTGGGGGCAGTATATGATACGAGGGCCATCATACTATCTTTTATGCTGAGCGGGATACTGATGCCTGTTGCTTCTATGCTGATAGGGACTTATTACCCGATAGAAAACCTCGACTTCCTGATTGGCACATTCAAATGGCCGGAGCGCTCCACGCAATGGTTTGGTTTTCTTGCCTTGGGACTAACTGCCCTGATGGGGCAAAAAATGCTTACGCAATCTTTTACCTTCGATAAGGCGGGCCGGGTGGCAGCAGTCGGTTATTCCAATATTCTTTTTTCCGTACTGATTGGTTTCTTGATGGGGGAATCGTTTCCATCGATTTCAATGCTGATCGGAATGGTGCTTATTATAGCAGGTGGGATACTTGTTTCATTTGCGAAAAGGAGGAATTAGACTTTTGATTCTTAAATAGTAATTATTTTGTTTAGTAACTTGTTAGCTGGAAAATCAAAGTATGATGAAAGCATTCCTGATCACTTCATTTTTGCTCCTTTTGACCCTGGGCATCTCGACCGGCTTCCGGTCCGATTCTTCCGATCGGCCTGCGGAGGAAATTCAGTGGCTCACAATTGAAGAGGCGTATGTGAAAATCCAGAAGGAGCCACGGAAAGTGATGATCGATTTATATACCGATTGGTGTGGCTGGTGTAAAGTAATGGACCGTGAGACTTTCAAAAATAAAGCTGTAGTCGATTACGTCAATAAAAAATATTATGCAGTGAAGCTCGACGCGGAGCAAAAGGAGGCTATTGAACTCGGCGATCAGCATTTCAAGTATCTTGCCCAAGGCGGAAGGGGTATCAACGAAATAGCCTTAGCGCTTACCAACAATCAGCCCAGTTTTCCCACGACTGTTTTTTTGGATGATAAATTCAACATGATCCAACCATTGCCCGGCTATCTGAAAGCCAAGGAATTTCATCAGATCATCACCTTCATCGGCGGCGATTATCATAAGAAGGAAGCCTTTGAAACTTACAAGGCAAAAACTTACACTCAGCTTTATCCTGCCAAGTAAGTTCTAAACCGTTTCGCCCTCCTGCATCCTTTCGGCATTTTCGGCAATGCGCAGTCTTTCAATAAACTCGGCAATATCACCCTCCATGACGGCTGGCAGATTGTAAACTGTGTATCCAATCCGGTGATCGGTAATACGGCTTTGCGGGTAATTGTAGGTGCGGATTTTGTCGGAGCGATCGCCGCTCCCAACCATGGACTTACGCTGGGAACTGATCGCATCGTTGTGCTCTTTCAGTTTTATTTCATATAATCTCGAACGTAAAACACTGAGTGCCCGGTCCTTGTTTTTTAATTGGGAACGTTCATCCTGGCAACTGACCACAAGTCCCGATGGAATGTGCGTCAGACGAACCGCAGAATAGGTGGTATTAACAGATTGTCCGCCGGCACCGGATGATTGAAATGTATCAACGCGGACATCATTCATATTGATTTGGACGTCGACTTCTTCGGCTTCCGGCAAAACGGCGACCGATGCTGCCGAGGTATGGATACGGCCCTGTGATTCTGTCTGAGGGACACGCTGCACCCGGTGCACACCCGATTCGAACTTCATTTTTCCATAAACATCCTCACCTTCTACCTTACAGATAATTTCTTTATACCCGCCATTGGTACCCTCCGTAAAATCCATGATAGACGACCGCCAGCCCATTTTTTCAAAAAACCGCTGGTACATCCGGAACAAATCCCCGGCGAAAATCGCTGCTTCGTCCCCCCCGGTCCCCCCCCTGATTTCCAGGATGATATTCCGGCTATCGTTAGGGTCTTTTGGGATTAACAACTCTTTGATAGACTGTTCCAGTTCTTCCAGCTTGGGAGCCAGCTCGTCGAGCTCTTCCTTGGCCATTTCTCTCAACTCCTCGTCCTTTTCGGTAGCAATCAATTCTTTCGTGCCGGCAATATCCTTCTGAATTTTCAGGTACAAATTGTATTGTTCAACAATCTTTCCCAGATCCTTGTATTCTTTGCTAATTTTGGAGTACCGGGCCGAATCCGATACAATTTCAGGTTGTATGATTTGTTGCGAAACTTCTTCGAAACGTTCTTTTATAGCTTCTAATTTATCGATCATCTTGAATGGATATCTTTGGCACGAGCCTTTTGGGCCACAAAGATACGTATTTTAGGGAAATGAATATTTTCGGGCCATTGCAGGTATCCTTGAATTTCAAGTGCTGACCCAATACTTATGAAACCAAATTCTATCAAATGAAAAGACTCCTGAGTGCTGTTTTAATGGCTATCGTGCTGAGCGGATGTGATTCGGGTGGCCGCGTGGGGAATACTAAGGAGCTCAATAACGAAATCAAAGCGTCGCAGATCAAGCGTGTCACCAATACACAACTGGTTTATTCAGCAAATGAATGGGGCAAGAAGATTGCGCAGATTTCGGAGAAATCGCTTAACGAGCGGCTCAGAAAAAATCCGGATCAAGCCGACAGCCTTTGCAAAGACTTTAGCAAAATTCCTGTAGTGGCTGCGCTGGAAAAAGAGTATGGCGTTAGAGTTGAGCTGCTGGGTATAAATGACCTGAAAAACCCGGAACTCGCAATTAAGGAACGGGAGATATTGGATGCTTATCTTTTCAGTGCCAAAAACAAGTCGGCCGCCGGAGATAACCTGCAGCAATTGAATGATACGCTTCTGGTTTACAATGCGCCGCTTGGAGCGGAAAGTCCGGTTTGTAAGGCGTGCATGAAAAATCAGGCCATGCCTTTTGCTGTCTGGCGACTCTTATTCAGCAAAAAGGAAATCATCCGCAAGCTGGATGTCAAGCAGTTAAGGAATTGAGTTAACCGTTGGTTTTTGAATAACCTTAGGAACAATTTTTTAAACAGAGAATGTGCGTCCGAGCTATACCTTCGGATTGCCCTTCCCAGTATGATAACTACCTCACCGAATATATTGCCCGAAAGAGACCTGATGTCATTCAGAGCTAATAAAACCATCCCCAAAGTCATTGAAAAAGAGGTTTTGAAAGCCTTGTCATTTTATCCCGAGTTAAAGAATACCTGCATTCATTTTGTATTTAAACAAAAGATCAGAAAGTCGGTTATGCAGGCGCAGCCCAAGTTTGATACCATGTTTAAGGCAAAAAGGGAATATAATATTAATATCAGCGCGCTGTTTCGGCTGACTACTTCTGCTATACCGATTCATAAGATACCGACTGAAATCATGATAGGCTGGCTGGGGCACGAGCTAGGCCATATTATGGATTATCAGAGTCGGACGATAGCAGGTATGGCGCGATTTGGGTTGGGCTACCTGTTTTCGGCCAGATATGTCCGAAAGGCAGAAAAAGTGGCAGATACCTATGCCGTAAACCACGGCCTTGGAAGCTACATCCTGCAAACGAAGCGTTTTATCCTCAACCACGCCAATCTTTCTGAGAAGTACAAGCGGAAGATTGCCCGCCTATACCTTTCGCCAGACGATATCGTGGAACAGGTTCGGAAGCTGGAAGCAACGCAAGCTAAAAGATCATAGGTTTTTCTCGACAAAGGCCGCAAATTCCAAAAATTCAGGTTCTTTCATCACCCTCGGTATTTTTACCTGCCCACCAAGCTTCTTTGTTTCTTCACTCCATTTGTAAAAAATCTCCTCGGGGATGAGTTCCACCTCAATCCCTTTCAATGCCCGGCTTCTTGCGACATTGTAGTTTTTGTTGTTTTCTTTTAAAGTTTTGTCCAGTGACTCCGCTATTTTGATTTTGTCAGGGAATTTGTCGCAGCTTAAAAACCATTTGTGGATGTATTCCTGGTCCCGGTGCACAGCCGCTACAATAAACTCTTTGATAACAATATCATATTCATTCTCAACGACCCGCAAACCGTCATTCATCTGATTGACTGAAAGCTGCGACCCCACAACATTCAGGAAGTGCTTGGTTCGTCCGGTAATCCTGATTTCTGCCTTTTCCTTATCCGTAATAGTTACAGTATCTCCGATCATATACCTCCAGGCGCCGGAAACCGTTGAGATTAGCAGGACATATTCCACATTTTCCTCGGCATCAGCCAGTGCGTAGGCCTTCGCTCCGGGCCTTACCAACCCGTCCTCGTCTACCGAATCCCCATGAAAGGGTACAAATTCGTAAAAGATCCCATTGTCCGGAAACAATGCCATTGAAGAAGTATCCGGACGTTTCTGGATAGCAATAAATCCTTCCGAAGCCAGGTAAGTATCAATGTAAATAAGTGGATGTGCGAAAAGTTTTTCCAGGCTTTTTCGGTAAGGTTCGAAAGCCACGCCACCAGTTGTATAAACCATTAGATTGGGCCAAATTTCATGTATATTGCTGATATTGTGGTATTTAATTACCTCTTTTAGCATCAGCTCAACCCAGGAAGGGATTCCTGAAATACATCCTATATCCCAGCTTGCCGCTGCTTCCGCTATTTTTCTGATTTTTTCGTCCCAATCGGAAATGCCTGCGATTTCGCGGCCCGGTTTATAAAATCCGCCAAACCACGTAGGCAGGTTTGCCGCACTTATTCCGCTTATTTCTCCTTCTTTATGATCGTTTTTTTCAATCAGGCTAGTGCTGCTGCCAAGCATTAAGATTTGTTTTGTAAAAAAGTCACCCGGCAGATTGAATGCATTGATATTTGTAATTTCTGAAATTCCGGCTTTGCGTATTGCCGCTAGCATATCGTCGGTCACCGGGATATGCTTGCTGTTGCTTGTGGTTCCGCTACTCAATGCGAAGTATTGCTGACCACCCGGCCAAGTGACATTCTGATGACCTTCGAGCAGGTAGTGCCACCAGTCCGCGTTCATTTTATCATAATCATGAACGGGAATTCTGGATTGGTATTCAGCTATGATATCCTCACTTTCCAAGATCTCATTGAATTGATAGGCTTTGCCAAAGGCAGTTAACCTGGCTGTTTCCAATAGATTTTTAAGCACTTTTTCCTGCGCTTTCACGGGATCAGGCTCATTGATGATCATTCCCGTAAAGTCAATTGCTTTTTTAATAAGCTCTCCAATAACAGCCATCTGTGGTAAGGTTCTGATTAATTCCATTGTGGTTTGTCCGGCGAATTTCAAAAAGTCGTGCCACGTTTTTTTAACTTTGTGAAGACACAATACCAGTCACTGTATATGAAAGATGTTATGGTTGCACTTTTCCGATCAGGCTTTTTGCTGCTTTTTTCAGTTGCCTCATTTGCACAGAATAATATTCTGGTTTTTCAATCCGATTTTGGGCTGAAGGATGGTGCTGTTTCAGCAATGAAAGGTGTAGCGGCAGGGGTTTCGCCGGATATCAAATTGTACGATGTAACCCACGAAATTCCTGCTTACAACATTTGGGAGGCATCCTACCGATTGGTACAGACCGCTCCTTACTGGCCTGCCGGGACTGTTTTTGTCTCAGTGGTTGATCCCGGGGTTGGCACCAAGCGAAAATCAGTAGTTTTGTTGACTAAGACAGGGCATTACTTTGTAACCCCGGATAATGGGACACTCACACTGGTAGCGGAACAAATGGGGGTTCAGGAGATCCGTGAAATCGACGAAGCGATAAACCGCCGAAAAAATTCAGGTGAATCATACACTTTTCACGGACGGGATGTTTACGCTTTTACCGGTGCGCGGCTGGCATCAAAGGTGATTTCTCTGAATGAAGTGGGCGAGAAACTTCCCAATCAGGTGGTTTCTATTCCTTACCAAAAACCGACTTTTGAAAAAGGAGAAGTCATTGGCGGAATCCCTATTCTGGATATTCAGTATGGTAACGTGTGGACGAATATCGATAAAAGCGTTTTTAGCAAATTGAATATAAAGACAGGCGAAAACGTGAACGTCAGGGTCTTTAGAGAAAATAAGAAAGTCTACGAAGACAAAGTACGATTCGTTAATACATTCGGTGAAGCGAAAGAAGGGGAAAATGTAGGCTACTTCAACAGTCTGCTCAACTTTTCTCTGGCCATTAACATGGGTAACTTTTCAGAAAAATACCAGGTATTCAGCGGAAACGATTGGAGGATTGTTTTGAGTAAATAAAGATAAAAACGGTTATTTACCCGTCGCCTGGTAGATCTCGTACCAATCCTCCTTGCTCAATGCGATGTCCGACGCGCTTGCGCCGTTCCGGATGCGGGATTCCGACAGCGAACCGATGATCGGAAGGGTACCTAATTTCATCAGCCAAGCCACGGCAGTTTGCTCAATGTTGGCATCGTATTTCTTACCGATTTCTTCCAGTTTGGCCCGCAAACGCACCGCCTTATCATCGGTACCATGCAGGATTTTGCCTCCGGCAAGGGGAGCCCAGGCCAAAGGTTTGCTAAAACTTTGTTTGATGAAATCAATTCTTCCGTCTTCGATGGAGGAAGTGTTCATCAAGTTCAACTCGATATGGTTTGTGACAATTGGAATTCGGAGGTAAGATGCGAGCAGCTGGTGCTGGAAGACTGTAAAATTTGCTACACCAATATGTTTCGTTTTTCCGGACTTCACAATTTCAGCCAGGGCGGTAGCCGTTTCTTCCGGATCAGACAGGAAATCACTTTGGTGCAACAGAAAAATGTCCAGATAGTCCGTCTTCAGGCGTTTCAAAGAACCATTGATACTGTTGACAATATGGTCACGGGAAGTATCGTAATAAGAAAGTCGTTTGTTTGCTGATTTTCGGATCCCACACTTGCTGAAAAGCACAATGTCTTCGCGTTTGAACGATCTGTTTTGAATGATTTTTCCAAAATGTTCTTCAATCGTAAGATTCCCGTAGATATCAGCGTGGTCAAAGGTATTGATGCCCAGTTCAAGACACAAATTCACTGTTTTTTCAATCTGCGAAGTAGTAATGGCACCTTCGTCCGTCCATCTCCAGAAACCATAAATTGCTTCCGATACTTTGGGGCCTGAATCACTGAGGCTTACTTTTTTCATTCGGTATTGGGTTGAAATCGTTGCAAAAATATCTATTTCTCGAGACGTTTAGCCCTTACAATGAGATAAAAATCGTTTTCGAGTTCCAGGTAGCCGTAATCATATACGAAATGGTAAATGCTCCCTTTCAAGGTGGGCCGCAAATTGGTGATGAGATTGAAATCAAATCCCTTTCCGATTAAGGCATTTTTTGTGGTTTTGGATTTGTCTTCCGGGCAAAGTTCTTCGAGTATCCTCCGGTTCTTCCGAAGCTGGTTGTTCATGTTCCTTACGATATTGTAAGAATCTGAATTGAGCCGGTTATTGTAGCTGTTCCGGCACATATCTGAGCAGAATTTCTTATCTACCCGTCCCATCAGAGGTTTCCCGCATTCCAGGCAATTCTTCATTTTTATTCGTTTAGTCAAACCTTTCCAAGGGTTTGTACAGTGTGCATATGTCTCTTTTCGCAATATATAAATTCATTTGTTGGTTTCATAAAGGCAACTATCTACCTGATGGGCCAAAGAGAAGATTGGTCTTAACTGTGTGCTTAGTTCTTGTTTTCCTACTAAACATCCCATAATCCGAAAGCACTCCCACATATATGTATATGCAGGAGATGAGCATGGAAACCAATCATTGGACTAAGGGCTGCAGTGTAAGCCGCCCGGTTTACTTCTTTGCCCATCTGGTATCGAGGCACCTTGTAAAATCTTGTTTTCCGATTGCAAATGCTTTTACCCGACTGCAATCATTTAAAACCCAAATCAAGTTTTGGAAATCCCTCACATTTGCAATGCCGATTTCAAGAAACGGTATAGACCATTATTATCACTTTTAAACACTAAAAAACATGAATTCAGTGAAATTGATCGGAAATGTAGGACGTGAAATAAACGTGAGGGAATATGATGGAGGAAGAGTTACTTCTTTCTCATTGGCAACCAATGAAACTTACCTCAATAAAAACAAGGAAGAAGTGAAAAGCACTGTCTGGCATACGATCGTTGCCTGGGGGCAACTGGCGCAGCGTTGCGAAAAATTCCTCGAGAAAGGGAAAATGGTGCTGATAGAGGGCCGGCTCAGTTACCGGGTATATCAGAACAAAGAAAATCAATCCGTAAAAGTCGCGGAAATAGTGGCGTTTAAAGTGGAAGAATACAGCAAAACCCAAGATGCGATTGCGGCTTCAAATTGACATTTTTTGCGATCGTGTTTGGTGGATTGGCAACAGGATTAGGAGCAAAATAGTGTTCGGTCCCATTCATGGGCTTTAAAGGACAGAATGAGACCGGAATTAAATGCTAATATTCAAGTTGCTGTTTCCAGTTGTGGTAGGCTTCTTTGGTTCTTGCTGTCAGGTCAGGTTGCGGTTCAATGGTTTGTAAGGCGGATAGGCCGGTAAAGGCCTCCGACCGGTTTTTGTAATACCCGAGCCCGAAACCTGCCGCCCGTGCTGCACCTTGTGCACCGTCGGTGTTGTAAAGCTCTACAGTAGCACCCGAAACGTTGGCAAACGTTTCTCTGAAAACGGGGCTAAGAAACATATTTGCTTCTCCTGCTCTGATGTTTTTCAAAGAAACACCTACGGTCTCCATAATTTCCATACCGTAATACAGAGCAAAGACAATGCCTTCCTGGGATGCCCTGGTGTAATGGCTCAATCCATGACGACTAAACTGTAGTCCTTTGAAAGTGCCGCCCGGATCCTGATTTTGAAGCATCCGTTCGGCGCCGTTACCGAAAGGAAAACACAGCAGACCATCTGATCCGACAGGGGCCTGTGAGGCGATCCGGTTCATTTCAGGATAAGATATATGGCCCTGAAAAAGCGCATTCCGAAGCCAGCCGTTCAAGCTGCCCGTGCCATTTACACATAATAAAACACCATAGCGGGGGGAACTTGAAATCGGGTTCACGTGCAAGAAAGTGTTGACCCTGGATTGCGGGTCAAATTTGATCTGGTCACTTACACCATAAACTACGCCAGAAGTTCCGGCTGTAGCGGCCACTTCTCCGGGTTCAAGGACATTAAGGGAAAAGGCGTTGTTAGGTTGGTCCCCTGCGCGGTATGTAACAGGAATGCCGGTACGCAACCCTAATGACACTGCCGCTTCGGCTGTTACTTTGCCTTGTTCGGAAAATGTCGGCAGCACTTCCGGAAGGATGGCAGGGTCAAAACCAAAATAGTTAAGCATAAAATCGGCAGGCCTTTGATTGACGAAATCCCAGAAGATGCCCTCTGATAATCCAGACGGGGTAGTTGCAATTTCACCTGTCATACGCATAGCCAGATAGTCGCCAGGTAACATGAACTTATATACCTTCGCAAAAACATCCGGCTCATTCTGCTTTACCCAGCCGAGTTTGGAAGCCGTGAAATTGCCCGGGGAATTCAGCAAATGAGGGAGAACATATTCTTCTCCAAGTGTATCCATAGCATTGTTACCGACCTCTACAGCACGGCTGTCACACCAGATGATAGATGGCCTGAGCACATTTAATTCCTCATCTATAACTACCAGCCCATGCATTTGATAAGAAATCCCGATCGCCCCGACTTCGTCAGGAGAAATTCCAGCCTTTTGAATGACTGATCGGGATGCAAGGCAAGCATTTTCCCACCACATTTCCGGCTGTTGTTCGGCAAAGCCCGGTTTGGGAGAGGATATCGTCATTTCACGTTCAGGATAAAATGCAGAGGCAACTACAGAACCCGAATCTGCCTGCATTAAGCATGCTTTAACAGAAGAGCTGCCTAAATCAAACCCAAGAAAATACATTGTTATAATCGATTAATTGACCAGAATGCATTAATTTTTAAATATAAGAGCTGAAAAGTACAAAATTGCTCGAATAAATTGAAGAAATGAACTTAATTAAGTGTGTAAATTACACTTAATTAATACCGGGAAACCTTACTGCCCTTGGGGAACCCGTTAGCGCGCTGATTTGATGTAGAAAAAATTCTGTATTCTAAGTGAGATAATCGGGAGTTAAGGAATCTATTTGCACTCTATTTTGTGTTTATCTTGCACAAAGTCAAATATCAATCCATATTTGAGTCATCAATTAAAATACATACATCCTTGATCGGGTAACATGAAAAAAGTTTTACTAGTCGTCTTGGTAAGTGGGTTTATTGTCTCCCTTTCTGGGTTCTATCCAGCAGAAAAAAAATGGGATAAACCGTTCGCGAAAATAGATGGTGAAGTCAGAGAAAATAGCAAAGCATATAAAACACTCGAAGAAGCAACCAAGATCATTGGTCACCGACTTACCGGGAGTGCAAACGGGGAAAAGGCAGAAGAGTTCGCTTTTAACCTGCTAAAAAGTTATGGTTTTACGGATGTAGTCTACCAGCCGTTCGAGGTTGAAGCCTGGATGCGTGACACAGTGACCTTGTCGATCGCGCCAGGTAGTAGTGATAATTTTAGGGATGTTCCGGTTGTGTCGCTGGCGCATTCGCCGGTCGAATCAAATCTGCAGGGAGAAATTGTCGACGTTGGTAATGGTTTGGAAGAAGACTTTGAAGCGTTGAAAGAAAAAGTGAAGGGTAAAATTGCGCTTGCCAATATCAACCTGGTGGGGGTTGCGGGTAAGAAAAACCTGCATCGCTCCGAAAAAACAGCATTGGCTATCAAATATGGTGCACGCGGCGTTATCATGGTAAATGGTGCGCCTGGCAAAATCTTGCTTACCGGAACAGCTTCTGTAACAGGCGCCATTATTTCTATTCCCGCAGTATGCATCTCCAACGACAGTGGCAAAGAAGTAAGGAAATGGCTCAAAGAGGAGGCACCCCTGGAAGCTCAAATTAACATGCATAATATTTCCAAACCGATTAAAGCGAGGAATGTTATTGCGACATTGAAAGGGCGATCGGATGAAAAAGTGATCATAGGAGGACACCTTGATTCGTGGGACCTGGCGACTGGCGCCATTGACAATGGAATCGGGTCTTTTGCGGTAATTGATATTGCGAGAACATTCAAAGCATTGAAAGTGAAACCACAACGGACCATCCAGTTTGTGCTGTTCATGGGTGAGGAGCAAGGTTTGCTAGGCTCAAAACATTTCGTAAGCGAATTAAAAAAGTCGGGGGCAATTGACAAAGTCAGTTACATGATGAACCTCGACATGACCAACGACCCGAGAGGGGTCAACGCGTTTGGCAGGGATGAGATGAACGACTTTTTTGCATCAGTCGGCGGCGCAATACACAACGTCGACAATAACTATAAGAATGAAACGATAAACAGGGCGGGACTTCACAGTGATCATCAACCATTTATGTTGGAAGGTGTTCCCATTGCCGGTCTTTCCGGAAATCTGGAGCCAGGTGTTTTGCAATGCTATCACGCGGACTGCGACGATTTCAGTTTGGTAAACAAAGGGCAATTGGAAAATACGGTGCGTATTGCTGCGATGTATTTATATGCTCTTTCCAATACCGACAATATCATGGTCAAAAGATTGTCCGATCAAAAGACACGTGATTTTTTGATTTCTCAAGGTCTGAAGGAAGAGCTTGTCATTGGTCAGGAATGGCGCTGGGAGCAATAATAGACGTTCCATCTGGGCATAATTGAGATCTGATGCTGGTATTTCCAAACGCAAAAATCAATATAGGTTTAAACATTGTTGAAAAGCGGGCAGACGGCTTTCATAATATAGAGTCTTGTTTCTACCCAATCGAGTGGACAGACGCGCTTGAACTAACCGTCGCGAAGTCGTTTTCATTTCATGTCAACGGAATTGACATTCCTGGGAATCTTTCGGATAATCTTTGTGCGAGGGCTTATGGCCTGCTGGCTGCTGATTATGCATTGCCGCCAGTCAAGTTAAATTTGCTTAAGAACATCCCCATCGGGGCGGGACTAGGCGGCGGGTCTTCAGATGCAGCTTTTACAATTAAAGCTCTAAATCAACAATTTAACCTTGAAATTTCTTTTGAAAAACAAGTTGAATACGCACGTAGATTAGGTAGCGATTGTGCTTTTTTTATTCTCGGCCAACCCGCATACTGCTTCGGAAAAGGAGATGAATTTGAAAAGCTGGATTTAAGACTCGTGGGAAAGTGGATCGTATTGGTAAATCCCGGCATACATATTTCGTCTGCCGAAGCTTACGCCGGAGTTCAGCCGAAACAAAGCGATGTAGATTTGCGTAACCTATTAATAAAGCCGGTAGCTGATTGGAAAGATCTTGTCAAAAATGATTTTGAGGCAACACTTTTTAATAAATACCCTCTTTTGGAAAAAATCAAAGTCCAATTATATGATTTTGGCGCGGAGTATGCTTCTATGAGCGGATCGGGTTCAACGTTGTATGGGATTTTTGAGAGGGAAACTGAATTAAACGACCACTTTGAAAATTTTAAAGTCTGGCAGGGTTACCTTAAGTAATTTATTGCTTTTAACATGTCCGTTAGCTGCAAATAGTCGTTATATTCATCCGGTCATGCGCTTTTTTTACAAATTGTTGAGTATCCAGAAATGAGTCCCAAGCCTACAACTAAATTAAGGGAAAGCCCTTTCACAAAGCGCCGCGAGCCGCTGGGCTTCATGCTTTGGCTTGGAGTGGCGGGGAGCTCACTGCTTTTTACGTCTATTTTCATCATTTTTTTGGTAAGGATGCATCGGGAAACCAGTCACCTGGTTGCTCTTCCTGATATGTTTTGGCTTAGTACGCTTGTGATTTTATTCAGCAGCATAACCCTTCATGAAGCGAATCTTGCGTTTGCCAATGAAAGGTTTTTGCATTACCGCGTTTTTTTGGGAGCAACCCTGCTTTTGGGATGTGTTTTCATATTATTGCAGGCAGGTGGCTGGATAGAAATGGTGAACACCGGCGTTTTTATCGGGGCCAGTACGTCACAAGGTTTTATTTATTTGCTTACAGGCCTGCATTTGGTGCACATCATTGCCGGTGTTTTGTACCTGACATTTTTGTTCAGAAAAGCAGTCAGAAACAGAAGTTATGTCGATTCCTTTGTGTACAGTGTCAACCCTCCTAACAGGCTCCGAATTAAATTACTTACGAGGTATTGGCACTTCACCGGCGCTCTCTGGCTGGTCGTCTTTATTTTCCTGATCCTTCTCTATTAAAACCCTTTATAGTCTTTTTCAGGCTCCTTCGTGCAAGAAATGTACTTATTATGGTCAGAATGGCCGCCATCAGCATGGGCGCGCCAGGAAAATAAACTTTGGCAGCGGGCTGCGTAAAACCGGAAAACAGATTGGTCATAAGAGGAGGGCCAATGATCGATGTCAGACTTTGCAGGCTTGTCAGAGCACCCTGCATTTCACCCTGTTCATTTGCAGCGACCTGCGTGGAAATAATCCCCTGTAAGGCTGGCCCGGCAATACTGCCCAAAATGTAGGGAATCATAAAAACATACATCATCCAACCTTGGGTTGCAAAAGCGTACAGGACAAATCCTACGGCATACAACAACAGGCCAACGTACACGCCTCTTTTCTGACCCAGTTTTGGCAATATCAGTCTGATGAGATACCCCTGGACAACGGCACTTAATATGCCGACAGCGCCGAGTGAATATCCAATATGAGCTTCGTCCCATTTGAATTTTTCAATTACATAAAAGGCCCAGTTACTCTGAACCGCGTGCATAGCTATGTAAAGTAATCCCAGGGACAAAATGAGGCCATAAATTACTGGGTAACGCTTTAGGTTTTGTAGCGACCCAATCGGATTTGCACGTGTCCAGTCAAATTTCCTCCGATGGGCCTGATCGAGCGATTCGGGGAGAATAAAATAGCCATAAAGCCAGTTAAGCAATGAAAAACCGGCGGCCGCCATAAATGGTACCCGGGTTCCGTATTGCCCTAGTAATCCACCTAAGACTGGCCCAATGATGAATCCTAATCCGAAAGCAGCTCCCAGTAATCCGAAATTCTGTGCCCTTTTTTCGGGTGTGCTGATATCGGCAATATAGGCGGCGCCTGTTGTGAAGCTTGCCCCCAAAATCCCGGCTATGATCCGCCCCACGTACAACCAAGCTAGAGTGGGAGCGAATGCGAGGAAGATATAGTCAATCCCAAAGCCGAACAGTGAGGCCAGCAAGACAGGTCTTCTGCCGAATTGGTCACTGATTCCACCAATAATGGGGGCGCATACAAATTGCATCGAGGCATAAGCAAAAAGCAGCCAGCCGCCGTCCCTGGAAGCCGCGCTGATACTGTCGCCGGTAAGTTCACTGATCAATTTCGGCATCACAGGAATGATAATTCCCAACCCGATAACATCAATAAGAAGTGTGACGAAAATGAAACCGAGGGCAGGGGTCCTTTTGGCAGACATACGAAGTGATTTTTCCTAAAATTAAGTGTAAAAGTTTGCAGGTCGCCAAGATGCCGCATACATTTTCGATTTTGTATATTTGGCAACTTGCAACCATCTGTGCCCCTGTTTTCCACCCATACCCATCGATCTTTTTACAATCTTTATTTTACTCTGCTTTGTGCAAGGATTGCTGCTTGTTATGTTTCTCTCCCGTCTATTTTAATGATGGTTCTTTGCCAAACTTTTCTCGGAATCCTATTGCTGGGGATGTCAATTTGGATTTAGCCTGGGGGATCAGATTCGTTTACTTATGTGTGGTCACGTTTACGATCTGCCTAGCGGTTTGTCATTTCCTGATCAAACGATTTAACCTGTTGCGGATGTTTTTGACGTTAGAGTTGCCAAACAAGTTAGAGATCTCAGGTCGGGATCAGCGAAGGCTATCTCTTTAAAATCTTGAATTCTACCCGGCGATTTTGTTGCTGGCCCTCGGGTGTGTCGTTTTTGGCCACTGGTATGGTTTCGCCATATCCTTTGCTGGCAACTCGATCAGGCTCAATACCTTTCCCTATCAGGTATTCCCTTACAGAGTCGGCCCGTCCCTGCGAAAGTTTGAGGTTAAATTCTGCACTACCTGTGTTATCCGTATGCCCGCCAAGTTCGATGGTCAAAGTTTTATTTTCGAGCATTGAAATAGCAATACGGTTCAGTTCAGGGAAAGATTCGTTGCTGAGGTCTGATTTGCCGGTTGCAAAGAAAATGTTGTTAAGTCTGACGATCTGTCCTTCTTCGATTGGGATCAATTTCAGCGATCGGTTCGCGATTTCTTTGAAGCCTTTGTCCCTGCCATTTCCCATCGAATCCGTCAGGTCAATATTTTCGCCTTCCGCAATGAAGTTTGGGGCAACAGCCCGCATGCTGTATTTCTGCCCATAAGGCAGCACGATCTTGTATTCACCGGTAGTGGGGTTGGTTGTAGCAGTTCCAACCTCCTCACCGTCGGCCAGATTTTCATAAATGATAGTGGCCTCAACCGGCTTGCCTGTTTTAGAATCAATCACCTTTCCGCTGATCATAACAACAGGGTCTGCCGCGGGAAGAATTGCAACAGGTGCCTCGGTGGTATCGCCGGGAGTTGGTTTTGGACGAAGATTAAAGCGTACTACATCTCCTTTGCCTTCTGTATTTTTAAAAGAGACCATGTAGGCGTAATCCCCTAATGCGGAAATAGTATAATAGGCATCGTAGCCGTCGGTATTAATGGCAGCCCCGAGATTGACCGGCCTGCTCCACCGTTTCCAGCTCTTATCAATGCGTTTGCTGTAATAAATGTCATTGCTCCCCTGTCCCCCCTTGCGGTCGCTTGAAAAGTAAAGAGTTACACCATCAGGAGCAAGAAAAGGCGTTGTCTCTGTAAATTCCTCCGTGTTAATCTCCGGCCCGAGGTTCATCGGTTTAGACCATTCGCCATTTTTTTGCTTAAAGCTCACATACATATCATCCGTCTTGCTGTTCTTTTTTTCGCTAAATGACATAACCAAAACTTTTCCGTCGGTGGACATATATCCGCAATCAAACTGACCTTTGCTGATTTTTGCATAACCGGGGATCTCAATTTTATTGGGTGCTGACCATCCACGAGCAGTTTTTTTGCTGGTAGAAAAACCACGGGTTTCGTATACGCCATTTTTGTAAGAACCTTTAATCAGCAGGGTGTTACCATCCGGGGTAATGCTATAAAGGCTATTGTAATCTTCTTTGTTCAAAGGCGGTGGGAGCCGTCTTGCTTGGGTCCACTTATCGTTTTTGAGTTCCGAAAACCAGATATCCTGGCTCCCTTTGGAGCCATGGGTGTTTTGAGGATGGCTCACCCTTGAGAAATAAATGGTTTTGCCGTCTGGCGAAATGATAGGACTTATTTCGTTGTATTCTGAATTTACTGTTTTGCCAAGATTTTCCAGTTGTGCACATGCACAAAACGAAATGGACCAAATGAAAATCGCTGATAGTAAAATACGCATCGGAAGGGGGAGGTGACTAATTATTGTCTACATATAACGACCTGTCCAGCGGCTTATTTTCTTGATTTTCTTTGCGGAACGTCTCCATTTTTTCCAACAATACACGAGCATTTTCAGCGACAACAAGCAGCATCCGGTTGTTTGGATGTAGAAAACCTTCCTCGACCATCTTGTCCAACTGCAATAAAAGCAGGTCGTAATAGCCATTGACATTTAAAAGGCCTACCGGTCCGTTGAAGATGCGGAGCTGTGCCCAGGTAAGAATCTCAAAAAGCTCATCAAACGTCCCATACCCGCCCGGCAGCGCAATAACGCCATCTGACATAGAAACCATTTTAGCTTTACGCTCGTGCATGGTATCCACAAAATGCAGTTCGGAAAGTGTCTTATGGGCGTTTTCCAGTTTGGCCAGGAAATTGGGAATGATACCGGTTACAAAACCCTTGTTATCCATTGCGCCGTCGGCTACCCGGCCCATCAGTCCCATGTTTCCGCCCCCGTAAATCAGTTTGATATTTCGTCTGGCAAGTTCTGCTCCAAGCGCATAGGCCGATTCGGCATAGATTGGTTTTTTCCCTGGATTTGAGCCACAGTATACGACAATGGATTGCATTGCATCGGGGTTAAATGTTTGACGATGATCCCTGTGAAAGAATGTTTTCAGCGAGCTCCCTTAAATCTAGTTCACCGAAAGTTCCCGAGCTCATCAAAAGCAAGTTAGCATCTTTCCAGGTGAGCGATTTCAAAAATGTCACGAGCGCTCCGGAATCCGTAAAAACCTGGAGGTCGTCCCTTTTGAAGGCTACTTTAATATCTTCTTCGGAAATGGGTTCAAGCCTTTTATGTTCTACCGTCAAAGGATTATAGTAAACAACGGCGATGTCAGCAGCTTTGAGTTTTCTTCGGTATTGTTTTAAAAAAGCTTTATTCAAACTGCTGAATGTGTGTAACTCGGCACAAGCCACTAACAAGCGGTCGGGAAACTGTTCTTTTAGAGCTGTTGTGGTTGCTTCAACTTTGGAAGGGGCATGCGCAAAATCACGATAGATGCTGACCGATCCTTTACTGCCAAGCAGTTCCATTCGTTTTGACGCACCCTTAAAAGTTTGAATGGAACGGTAAAACTCTTCGTCAGTGATTCCCAGCCTTTCACAGACGACCTTAGCACCGCTGATATTTTTCATGTTGTGACTTCCAAAAACCAGGACAGGCACATCACCTTGCTCTGCAGTAATCAAAATCGTTTTCCCATTCACAATCTTGTTGGGATGCACGTTGTAAGGGGCGCTTACCACATCGGGACGTCCTTTTTGTCCAATCACATCCAGCATATCATCGGTTTCGTCGAAAATAATGGCACCTGCCTTGGGCAAAGAGTCCGCTAGCAGCTCAAACTGTTTTACGTAAGACTCCCATGTTGGAAAAACATTAAAATGATCCCATGCAATCCCGCTTATTAACGCAATGTGAGGTTGGTAGTGCATGAATTTGGGCGTGTGGTCGATGGGAGAAGTAAAATATTCATCCCCTTCAATTACGATCAATGGAGCATTTTCCGACAACTTCACCATATTCTCGAAGCCTTCGATCTGGGCTCCGACTAGGTAATTGAAAATGCGGTTATTGAATTTGAGTACGTGGAGGATCATGGAAGTAATAGTCGTTTTTCCATGACTTCCTGCGATTACTACGCGTTGTTTGTTCTGGCTTTTTTCAAAAATATATTCCGGATAAGAGTAAACTTTTATTCCAAGTTCACGTGCTTTCGCAAGTTCGGGATTGTCCTGCCTTGCGTGCATTCCCAGTATTACCGCTTCCAGATCTGGCGTAATTTTCTCGGGGAACCAGCCCGTAGCTGGTGGTAGCAGCTCATACCTGGCCAGGCGGCTCAATGATGGTTCGTATATCTCGTCGTCCGAACCGGTGACAATGAATCCTTGTAAATGAAGTTCGATGGCAAGGTTGTGCATGACACTTCCACCGATTGAAATGAAATGTATTTTAGGCAAAGATGGATTTTGACTCATTGATGATTGAATACTGATTCAACACGAAAGTTAGCAAGAAATGGTCTTTGAGCCAATTACAACATCATCTTCCGTCCTCTTTCACAAATTTTACATGGTACTCCTCGCCATTCGTTCTGGTGATCGCAATGATGTAGGATCCGGAATGGAGGTTTTGTACATTGATTTCTGGCTCCGGATTATTGGAATGATACACAATACGACCCACAGGATTGATGATTTTAAGGGATTTTACATTCTTCCAGTTACTATCGGTAATGGTAATTTTATCGGTTGCCGGATTGGGGTAAGCCATTATAAGTGAGCCTTCTTTTCCGAAATTCACGATGACGATTCGGCTGTAAGCGAACGTTTGGTCCTGATCGATCATTTTCAAACGGTATAAATTCTCACCTGAAAAAGGTGTTTCGTCGGTGAAACCATAGTTTGTTACTGTTTCCAATGTTTCGACGCTCGCGGCGACGGTCCCGATTACCGCCCATGTCTTGCCATCGGGGCTGCGTTCTATCTCGAATTTCTGGCTGTTTTGCTCTTCTGAAGTTGCCCATTTCAGCTGGGCCGTCTGGTTTTCCTTACTGACAGAAAAACCGATCAGGGTTACCGGAAGGGGCGGCGTGACATTTAAGGTCAGGCCAGCCGTTTTGGCCCCGCACCCGCTCCGGTTGGAAGTCACCGAATAGTTATAGTCTCCCTGGACATCCGGTGCTGCAATGGTGATTGAGCTACCCGTTTTATTAGCGGCCCCTTGTCCCTTCCATGAGAAGCTGGCATCTTCGCATTCAGGACCGGAGCAATTGACAGTTAATGTAACAGTTGTACTTGTATTGGGTTTGGCATTGGAAGCGCTGGCCTGTATTGAAAAGTTGCAAGGCAGGTAATCTGAGCCATCCCAAATATTGGCCCAATACCCCAGATCGGTCATTTTAATGGATTTTGGTTTTAAATCAGTTTGAGCGAAATTTTGGCCGCCATTATTATTCCATGCTTCAAACAGAAATTGGCTGGTAAAAACAGCAGGGAAAATGTTGACTTTTATTGGTGTTGATCTTGCCGGAGGCTGATAGGAAGGTTTAATGAATTGCTCGCGGGCTGCTGCGATGGCGGGGGCAATTTGCTGGATCTCGTTATCATCGTAATGCATGGCCAGGTGAACGTATTCAGCCCCATGCTTAAAAGCCCTGGGAAACCATTCTGTGCCTATGCTGCCATTGATCCCGGATATCCCGATGGTTTGTCCCAGGTCTACTGGATCGAATTCTACTGCAGCGATCTTATTGCTTTTTGTCCCTTTGATGCAATCTATTCCCATGATCTTTTTCCACAGATCCGAGGGGTCGTTTCCGTCTGTATGATAAATCCCGTCGGATAATTCGAGGGCCAGAGGTAAGGTACTGCTGTGCAGATGCCAGTTGTTGCCCTGTATCGTCCCGAAATCCGAAATGAAGTGGAGGACTTTGATGGATGGGCTACGGTTTTTGACGGTTCCATAAAACCCTTTAAAGAGGTTCAAAAGTCCCCAGCCTGCGAACCTGTGCAAATCCCTGCCCATTTCTGAATTATAATTGCCATCTGTGGGCTGTGGGGCGGTGCTGATGGGATAAGTCTGTTTTCCCCAGATAACATTGGTTTGATGAGGATAGCGTGCAGGCAGAAATTTAGTCCGCCATGCCTGCTGTGCCTTGGCTTCGTACATGCCTGAATAAGTGACGGAATTAATGATTCTCAAAGGCATGTAAAATTCCTCAGACCCTGTGCAACCCATCGCCGCGTAGAGAATTCTGGAAGTGTAAGGCTGCAGTTGTGCCAATGCGTCGTCTACAAAAGCCAAAAACCTGCCGGTAGCATATTCGGAATAAACAGAGGGATTGGTATCGGCAATAGCGTCGCGAAGGAACGTGCCGTCGTAAAGCTGCGCGATATCGGCGGTGGCCAGGTAACTATCTGTCCAGTAACCTGGCCTTAAATAGGAAAAGTGCAGTGCTACCTTCATGTTCGGGTTCAAGTCCAGTATCGACTTGATAGCGAGTGTCATCTTTTGCCGTTGGTAGTTACCCAATGTGGGCTCATATTGCTGCCACTGGATATGAAGGCGCACTGCAGTCACGCTGGCATCCTTACCGTTGTATTTTAGTTTCGCAAATTTCTGAATGTATTCCCATTGGCCCGAGTGAATGCCGTTGGCAGCATTCCTGTCAAATCCATATCCCGTGGTATTGAGGATGATCTCCCGCTGGGCATTGACCGGAGATGCATAAACGATAACAAGCAGAATGAATGTTTGTAAGGTCGGGAGTTTTAAAATAGAGACAAACTTCAAGATAGATGGTGAACCGTTCTTCAATTGCATAAAAATTGCTTTCTGGTGGCTAAACTATTTTAGATTTAAACATACTACAAATTGTAGAATAAATACTATTAAAATGTAGAACTTATTGGAAATAAATCAATAAGTTATGAACAAGGCCTGATCAGGACATTGCCGGCGACAACAGAATAGAAGAAGAGAGTAATGTGTAAGATAGTGGTGGTTAAACCACTAGTTTTTGGTCTTTTCTGGAACTAGAATTGAACGGAGAGAATATTAATCTGGCTGAAAGTTAAAAGAATAAAAATAAAGTGCAATGGTTACAACGAAGAATTCGTACGAAGGAAAACAAAAAGAGCATTCGACCGTAACGTCGAATGCTCTTTTTGTATATTGAGTATTTAAGCTAACTTCTTGTATTTGATTCGTTTGGGCACTGCCTCCGTACCTAGTCTCTTTTTGCGGTTTTCTTCATATTCCGAGAAATTACCTTCAAACCAGTAAACCTGTGAGTCACCCTCGAAAGCAAGGATATGTGTTGCGACGCGATCGAGGAACCAACGGTCGTGGGAGATGATCACCGCACAACCAGCAAAGTTTTCCAGACCTTCTTCCAATGCTCTTAATGTGTTGATATCAAGGTCGTTGGTTGGTTCATCCAATAAAAGAAGATTGCCGCCTTCCTTTAGCGTCATTGCGAGATGTACACGGTTGCGCTCGCCACCGGAAAGATTTCCAACTTTCTTTTCCTGATCGCCGCCTCCAAAGTTAAACCGGCTCACATAGGCCCGTGCATTGGACTGCTTACCTCCAATCATGATCCAGTCATTACCGTCGGCAATGCTTTGATAAACAGTTTTGTTTGCATCCAGATTATCGTGTTCCTGGTCCACATAAGCTAGCTCAACGGTATCACCCACATCAAAATGACCTGTCAAAGGTTTCAGCTGACCTGTAATCAATTTGAAAAGCGTCGTTTTCCCAGCACCGTTAGGCCCGATAATGCCTACGATTCCATTGGGCGGCAGCGCAAAATTTAGATTTTCATATAAAAGCCGGTCGCCAAATCCCATGGAAACCTGATGTGCTTCAATAACCTTATTGCCAAGACGAGGTCCTGCCGGGATAAAAATTTCCAGTTTCTCTTCTTTCTCGCGACCTTCCTCCCCTAATAATCTTTCGTAGGCTCCAAGGCGGGCTTTCGACTTGGCTTGCCGCCCTTTTGCTCCCATTCTGACCCATTCCAGTTCACGCTGCAAAGTTTTTTGACGTTTGGATTCTGTTTTTTCTTCTTTTTTCAGGCGTTCTTGTTTTTGTTCCAGCCAGGAAGTGTAGTTGCCTTTCCAGGGTATCCCTTCGCCACGGTCCAGCTCCAATATCCAGCCAGCGACGTTATCAAGGAAATATCTATCGTGCGTAACGGCGATAACGGTTCCTTTGTATTGCCTTAAATGCTCTTCCAGCCAAAGTACCGATTCGGCGTCCAAGTGGTTGGTCGGCTCATCGAGTAGCAACACGTCGGGCTGCCTAAGTAAAAGCCTGCAAAGCGCTACCCGCCGCTTTTCGCCACCTGAAAGTGTGGAAACCAATGCATCCGAAGGAGGACACCGAAGCGCGTCCATGGCTATTTCCAGGCGGTTATCGAGGTTCCAGGCATCCGCAGCGTCCAGTTTTTCCTGTACCTCACCCTGGCGTTCCAGTAATTTGTCGAAATCGGCATCCTCTTCGCCGAAAGCTTCATTGATCTGATCAAACTCCTTCAGCAAGTCTACGATTTCCTGAACACCCTCTTCCACGATCTCCTTCACTGTCTTGTTCGGGTCCAGTTTGGGCTCCTGTTCAAGCATCCCCACGGAGTAACCGGGAGAGAACACAACGTCCCCCTGTATATCCTTATCAATACCCGCAATCACCCGGAGCAGCGTAGACTTACCTGAACCATTTAAACCTAAAACCCCGATTTTAGCACCATAAAAAAAGGATAGATAGATGTTTTTAATAATATGCCGGTTTGGAGGAATGATTTTGTTAACCCCCGACATTGAGAAAATAATGGTTTCGTTACTCATTTTTTGTTTAATTTGTGCGTAACAAATATCGTTATATATCCCTACACTTAGCAGATAAAAAAATTGAAAGAATGGAAAATGCCACATTGAATGATGAATACGGCTATGTCAAAGACAGCAAAGTATTTTTAAAGGGGTACCTGGATTTCCCCGACCGGCAAATTGGAGAAGTAAAAAGGACAGAGCAGGAAGCGATAGATTATTTCAAGAATCGTTTTAATATTGTCCTGAACAAAGTTGAGCAACTGGAACAGGAAATAGACGAGGCACTGAATAAAGGCTCTTACCTTACTAAACTGATCCAATTGCAGCGCAAGTTAAAAGGTTTTGATGCACTGGGTGATTTTGTCCCCCTGCTGCAGAGGCTGGAAGAAAAAGAAGAATACCTGAAAGGGCTTATCGAGGTTAACCAGCTGAAAAACCTGGAAATCAAAAGGGCGCTCATCGAGGACGTGAAAGCGGCCGCCTCAATAGAAGACTACGCGGCGGCTACCGACCAGATCCAGGAAATCAAGGCGAAGTGGATACGTACAGGGCCGGTTGAAAAAGAATTTCAGGAGGAGGTTGAAACGACGTTTCAGCAGATTCTGGACGATTTTTTCCAACGCCGCCGTGATTATTTCGACGAGCAGAATAAGATCAATCAGTCGCGTATAGAGGAGTATGAACGCTTGATCAAGATTACCAAAACATTAAGTTACTCGCGTGACCTGGACGACGCTTATGCAAAAGCTAGGGATGTACGCAACGCCTGGAACAATGTCGGTGAAGTACCTCCGAAACGTTTCTTTAAGGTCAACAAAGCATACCGTCACTTCCTTAAGTTGTTTTACGATAAGTACAACCTGGCCAAGGGAATTGAGCCGAAGGTACGCATTGACCCTCGTATCGTAGAACAGCAGAAGCTGCTGCAACAAGCCGAAACACTCTTGAAAGGTCCGGATATCATTGAGGCATCGCAGGAGGCAAAAGTTCTTTTGAGCAAGTGGAAAGAGATCAAAATACCGTTTAAGCTGGCGGACAAAGAGCTTGCAGAGCGTTTCCGGATGGTTTGCGATAAGATCTTTGAATTGAGCTATCTGGCACGTGTGATCAGCCGTAAATACCCGGCGTTTGAAATGAAAAGCCAGGAGGAACAGCTCCGTACCAAATACCGCGAACTGGAATGGCTTGCAAAACGTGAAAAAAGCGACCTGGAATTCGCGATATTGGAATTTGACAGAACGGCAACCGGAGACCCTGAAATCGACAAGCAGGCTGCGGGGCGCATTAATATTCAAAAACGCAAAGTCCAAATGAAGGAACGTATCCTTTCTGAGTTCGAAAGGAAATTGAAATCAATTACGGGGTAATGATTCACCGGGTGAAGATTCACCGGGTAATTCTTTCAAAGAAGATTTGTTAATCACAAGATTGGATTGCAATACCCTGGTCTCAAATTCGACCGGGGTATTTTTGCTTTCGATGAGGTCCAGTAACAATGATGTTGCCTGCTGGCCCATTTCAAAGGAAGGCTGAGTGATAGAACTGACCGGCGGGTCGAGCAATGAAGACATCGCCAGATCACAGAAACCAATTACCGCTACGTCGTCGGGCATTTTGTAACCGAGTTGCCGTAATGCCCAATGAACGCCCATTGTAATCCGGTCACTTGCGCCGAAAATGGCATCCGGCCGTTCACGTAACGCCATGAGCTGATAGGTCCTTTCTGTTCCTCCGGCCTGCGTGATCTCACTGTGTAAAACCCACTCCTCCTGGAAGGGGATGTTATGCTTTTTCAGTGCGTCTTTGTATCCTTCAAGCCTGAACCGCGTAATCGAAACAGTTTTAGGGCCTGCGATATGTGCAATGCGCCTGCAGCCCCGCTTGATCAGGTGTTCGGTCGCTTCAAAAGCACCCTTATAATCATCCACCCTTACTTTATGTGTCTGCATCGCATCGCTGACACGATCAAAGAAAACAACCGGAATTCCCTGTTCCTGCAAAGAAACAAAATGGTCAATGGTTTCGGATTGGCTCGAGATCGCCACCACCAGCCCGTCGACGCGCCTGGACGCAATGTGCCGGGAAGCAGACCGCTCTCTTTCCAGTTGCTCGTGACTTTGGTAAATCATGGTATGGTACCCACGGCTATATGCAATATCCTCTACGCCGCCTATTGCAGAAGAATAAAAGCGGTTTGCAATGTCCGGTACGATCACACCGATGGTCTGGGTACGGTTTTTCAACAGACTGATCGCGATCGGGTTTGGATAGTAATTAAGCTCCTCGGCCCTATCCATCACTTTTTTCTTGGTTTCCTCGCTGATTTCGCTGCTGTCGCGAAGGGCGCGTGACACTGTGGATTTGGATATGTTAAGCTGTCTTGCAATCTCTTTGATCGTAACGGAAACCTTCTTCATAGGTGATATTGGAATAATGCAATCATGCTATTTTTTCGGGAAATCAACAAATCGGTCCATGTTGCACAAATTGCCAAAATCCTGAAAAGGTTCCGGGAAATTTGCGCAACCGGGAACGGTTCCGGGAACGGTTGCGTAAATTAATTGCTTTTTTTCAAGATTTATTTTTGTGTATCAACGAATCAATGTTTAACTAGGTTTAGTCTTGACGTGACAATCGTACCAGGCACCACTACAAATCCAGGAAATTTTCTATAATTAAGCTAGCTCAAGTTAAATGGAACCGCAATCCTTTACCAACACATTAAAGTCTGTTTGCTCCCAAAAAAATGTACTGGAAAATCTGTTTGGCAGAGTGGTAGCGAGCGGAGACTACCATGCTTTCCGCGAGTTGTTTACGAACCATTACAGATCGCTTTGCAATTACGCTATGCGGGTAGTCGTTACCCGCGAAATTGCTGAGGAAGTGGTGTCTGATGTATTCGTGAAACTTTGGAAAAATCGTGACCAGATTGAGGTGCATACCTCATTTCAGGCTTACATTTACAGAGCTGTTCGCAACCAGGCGCTGGATTATCTGAAATTAAGGGTCCATCGCCAGAATGAAAGGGAATCGCTGGAATCAGTCCAGTGGAACCTGACACACGCAGATCATTTTACTCCAGTGGAGGAATTGTCTTTCAATGAATTTTACGCGTATATCGAAGGGTGCATCCAGGCGTTGCCCCGTCAGTGCCAGCTGATTTTCCGGCTGAGCAGAGAGGAGGGCCTTCGTTACAGGGATATCGCTGAGCGTCTGGAAATTTCCGTGAAAACCGTAGAAACGCAAATGAGCCGCGCGCTCAAAGTCTTGCGTGAGCGGGTACCCGAACATAGGCTGGTGGCTTAAAGCTGTAGGTATATTGGTGGGTAGCCTGTATGGTGGTTGCTAACGAGGGTGTCGTCTTTGAATAAAATTATAAATCATATTAACTCGTCAAGCGATCTGGGCCGCAAGGCAAAAGGCTAACAACTAAAAGCCAGCCCTGAGCCAATCGCTAACAGCTTTTTTAAAATGGCATTAGAACAAACATGGCGCTGGTTCGGTCCTAACGATCCGGTCTCACTGCAGGATATTCGGCAAGCAGGGGCAACAGGGATCGTAACTGCATTACATCATATTCCCAACGGCACGGTATGGGAAATAGCGGAAATCAAAGAGCGGAAGGAGTTAATAGAGTCTGCCGGATTAACCTGGTCAGTGGTAGAGAGTGTGCCCGTCCATGAAGCGATCAAGACCCGCACCGGTGATTTTGAAATGTACATCAGCAACTACCAGCAAACTTTATTCAACCTGGGTCAATGTGGTATTGATACTGTATGTTACAATTTCATGCCTGTTCTGGACTGGACGCGCACCGATCTGGATGCTCCGATGAAGGATGGGTCGACCGGTCTGAGGTTTGATGCAACACATTTTGCCGCTTTCGACCTTTATCTTCTGGACAGACCTGAGGCTGCGGAGTTGTACAGCGAGGAGCAAAAGACCAAGGCGAAAAGCTGGCTGGACAGTGCTTCTGACGAAGAAATTTATAAGTTAACCCGTAACATCATTGCAGGTTTGCCGGGTTCTGAGGAAAGTTTTACAATCGAAGAGTTCCGGAAAGTATTGGCGACCTATCAAAACATTGGCGACCTGGAATTGCGGACTCATTTGTACCAGTTTATCCAGGCTATCGGCCCTGTCGCAGAGGACGCGGGTATCAGGCTTGCGATCCACCCGGACGATCCTCCATACCCGATTTTAGGCCTTCCGCGTGTGGTGAGTACGGAAAACGACGCCCTGATGTTGCTGGAAGCTTATGATAGGCAGGCAAATGGGATTTGTTTTTGTACCGGATCTTATGGTGTCAGACCTGATAATGACTTGCCGGGAATGGTAAACAGGCTGGGGGCCCGGATTCATTTCATTCACTTGCGCGCTACTAAGCGAGAACACGACGGCAGTTTTTACGAAGCCGATCACCTCGATGGCGACGTGGACATGTACGGTGTAATGAAGGCGCTGGTATTGGAACAAAAAAGGCGTGAAACGGAAGGGAGAAAAGACCTCCGAATGCCTTTCCGTCCTGATCATGGGCACCGGATGCTTGACGACCTGTCGGCCAGCAAAAGGACAAATCCAGGCTACACCGCCATAGGCAGATTACGCGGGCTGGCAGAATTAAGGGGGTTGGAATATGGAATTGAAAGGGGTTTGTATTAATCCCGAAATCCCCAGAATGGGGACTTTTATATGAATAAGGCTTTCGTTCAAAAGCCTCCTCAGGGGGTTGGCGCGAAGCGAAAAAAGCTCACTAAAAAAATGACAACGATAGCTACCGCACAAAAAACCTTTATCTCCGAGGATTTCCTTCTTCGCTCCAAGACAGCGCGGATCCTTTACCATGACTATGCGAAGGAGATGCCGATTATCGATTATCATTGTCATCTTCCGCCGGACCAGATTGCAGGCGACAAGCAATTTGAAAACCTGACGCAGATATGGCTTTACGGTGACCATTACAAATGGAGGGCGATGCGGGCAAATGGCATCGCTGAAAAATATTGTACTGGTAATGTGAGCGATTGGGAGAAGTTTGAGCAATGGGCTGCGACTGTTCCCTATACCATGCGTAATCCGCTGTACCATTGGACGCACCTGGAGCTGTTGCGCTATTTTGATGTGGACATCCTCCTAAATAAAGATACGGCTCGAGAAATTTACGATGAATGTTCAGCCAAATTGAGACAGCCGGAATTCTCGGTCAGGAATCTGCTGACCCGCATGAATGTAAAGGTGATCTGCACTACCGATGATCCTACCGATCCATTGCAATTTCACAAGCAAATTAATGAAAGCGGGTTTGAAATAAAGGTTTTACCTACTTATCGTCCGGATAAGTCGATGCTGCTGATCGACTCTCCTGCGGATTTCACAGAATATCTTTCCAAACTGGGACAGTCTGCTGGAATAGAGGTTAAAACATATGAAGACTTACTATCGGCCTTGCAAAACCGGCATGATTTCTTCGCCTCTATGGGTGGAAAACTTTCGGATCACGGACTGGAACATATTTATGCTTCCTATGATGAAGTTGCGGCAAAAGAAGCATTTCAGCTTGCGGTGAACGGGCAGTTGCCGTCGGACGCTCAGAGAAATGCATTTAAATCGGTTTTGCTGTATGAGCTGGCCAAAATGGACCATGCCAAATCCTGGACACAACAGTTCCACCTAGGTGCACTGCGGAACAACAATGCCCGTATGCTGCGTGAAACAGGCCCCGATACAGGATGGGATTCGATTGGAGATTACAGCCAGGCGCAGACCCTGTCGAGATTCTTGAACAAACTGGATTCCACCGATCAATTGGCAAAAACAGTGCTGTATAATCTTAACCCGGCAGACAACGAAGTATTGGCGACAATGACGGGTAATTACAATGATGGGAGTATAGCGGGTAAAATGCAGTTTGGCTCCGGATGGTGGTTTCTGGATCAAAAGGACGGAATGGAGAGGCAAATGAACGCATTGTCCAATATGGGGCTTTTGAGCAGGTTTGTTGGAATGCTAACAGATTCAAGAAGTTTCTTATCGTATCCAAGGCATGAATATTTCCGTCGGATACTCTGTAATTTGATTGGAAACGATGTGGAAAATGGCGAATTGCCAAACGACCTTCCGTGGCTTGGAAAAATGGTTGCAGATATTTCCTACCATAACGCAAACAGCTACTTTGGTTTTTAGTAAATGATATTTGATGTGATATAAATCAATAGCCCCGGCAGATTGTTGTGGGCTATTTTGATGTTTAATACTTATTTTTGACTAATCGTCGATTTTTTCAGGCCTCTGTCGGATCGTTTCGGCAAACAGGTAATTATTAACTAAACATGGCTCAAATAGTTTCCTTCGGAGAAGTCCTGATGCGGCTCTCCACCCCTGGTTTTTCACGTTTTGAACAAGCCCGTCAATTCAATGTTACCTATGCAGGCGGCGAAGCCAATGTAGCTGCCGCACTCGCCTACTGGGGTCACCATTCTGCTCATGTAACGCGTTTCCCGGATTCACCCATAGGGAAAGCAGCTACGCAATATCTCAATTTTTTGGGGCTCGATACGTCGCATATCGTTTATGGAGGAAACCGGATCGCGGTTTATTTTTTAGAAACAGGCGTGGCCATGCGGAGCAGTCAGATTGTGTACGACCGTACCAATTCGGCCCTCGCAGAAATTAAACCTTCTGATGTCGATTGGGATTCTATTTTAAAAGATGCCAAATGGTTTCATTGGGCGGGTATAACCCCGGCGCTTTCTCAGGGAGCGGCGGATACCTTACTAGAAGGTGTCAAAACAGCCAGAAAGTATGGCCTGACCGTGTCAGGAGATATATTTTATCGCCCTAACTTATGGAAATATGGTAAGAAGCCTACTGAGATTTTGCCTGAGATCACAGCCGGGACCGACATCGTCATTGCGAACAGCGAGAATATCAAAGAGATTTTCGGGATAGGAGGAAACGATTTTGTTGCATCCTGCGTCAACTTACAGAGGGAGTATCCACAGGTAAGCACTGTGGTAGACACCAAAAGAACTTCAATAAGTGCTTCACACAATTTGCTAAAGGCTTTTTTATGGAACGGGAAACAGCTTCTGGAAACGGAAGACATTGAAATTAACCCAATCATAGACAGGGTGGGAGGTGGCGACGCTTTCATCGCTGGCCTGATCCATGGCTTGATCACTTTTGACGATCAGCAAAAAGCGCTTGAATTCGGAGTGGCCGCATCCGCTTTGAAGCATACCATAGAAGGTGATGCATTGATCGCCACTACTGCCGAAGTGGAGGCGATCAGGCAAGGAGAGACGTCAGGAAGAATCAAAAGATAATTAACCCATATTATGGACAGAGAAACAACATTGGTGCTGATTAACGAGGTAGGGATTGTACCCTTGTTTTATCATGCAGATATAGAAGTGGTGAAAGAGGTGATCAACGCAAGCTACCGGGGTGGCGCGAGGGCATTTGAATTTACAAATCGCGGCGACAATGCCTACCATGTTTTTACAGAGCTACTGGCTTACACTAAGGAAAGTCTTCCTGGTTTGTCACTGGGTATTGGTACCATTTACGACGCGGAAACTGCCCAGAAATTCATCGACGTCGGCACTGACTTTATTGTCACACCATGCCTGAACCCCGAAGTAGGCCATGCTTGTGCCAAAGCGAATATCCCTTGGATCCCCGGAGTTTCCACATTAACCGAGATATACAATGCTCAACAGGCTGGGGCAGAAGTAGTAAAACTTTTCCCGGGAGAAGTGGTAGGGTCCGCTTTTATACGCGCCATAAGGGGCCCGATGCCAAAAGTAAAAATCATGGTTACAGGTGGTGTCCAGCCTACACGTGAAAGTATCAACGAATGGTTTGGGGCCGGGGCTTATGCTGTTGGGCTGGGGTCTAACCTCTTTCCTAAGGACGTAGTAGCAGAAGGTAATTTCCCGTGGATTGAGCAGAAAGTTGCTGAAAGTATAGCGCTGGTTAAAGAATTCAGGCAGGGATAACTGAAAAGGAAATAAAACCAGAATTCGAGCATGTCGCTTAACCTGACCGACTTTTTGGTCAGGACAATTCCGTAGGATAACGCTTCGTCAAATCTGACTCGATAGATGCTTTTACTCGCTCGTATACGCGGGTAATCTGCTGATCAGCGTAAATCAACCAGTCAAGTCTTACACTATTCTCAACCCACTTGGACATTTTTGCCGAAAGTGGGAGTCGTGTTTGGTGAAGAGTTGTCCATGCTCGTCCCTTTCAACCGTCAGTTCGGGGTTAGCAATGCTGAAAGCTACCAACTCTGCATCATTGAAAAATTCATGTACCGGGATGTTCAAAGGAACAGTTATCCTCTTACACTTTATCAAATATTATTTGAAGACCGCTTTCCGAATTAAACGCCGCTAAGATATCTTTTAATCAGCGCGTTGAGCTGCCGCTGGAAATCAATTCAACCATGTTTTCTTTTACTGCGTCCGCGAAGCCTGGGAGCAAAGTAAGGTCGGTATCCCATAACGAGGCGTCGGCCAGCACCTGATCAGCGAGATCCAGCGGGGAGGCAGCATTTTTCCATTTTTCGTCAAAATAACCTGCGGAATCACACCTGATTGAATACGGTTGACCGTTCCTGTCGCCATAGTAAGCTCCGTCCTTGTGGACAACAGGCTTCATAAACCTGAGAAATGCAGCGAATCCTTTTGCAAAAAGAACGGGCGCCTGATCTGTTTTTTGGTAGTGGTTCAGCAATGTCGGAATATTCCGCATTTTCATTTTGGCTGTGTACTGAACTGTTATATCGATCAACTGATGACGTATAAACGGATTTTTGAAACGGTCCAGAACCTGATTCCCGAATTGAAGCGCTTTTTCGGGATCTACGGGATAGGGGATAGCCGGGGCCAGTTCTTTTAGCATGATATCGGAAATGAATGCAGCTGTCTCCGCACTTTCCATGCTTTCCCTAACCGTATCCAATCCATTCAGAAAACATAACCCCGATGCCAGCGTGTGCGTGCCATTCAGCAAACGAAGTTTGAGCTCGCGATAAAGGTCAATATTCGGTTCAATAACCACTCCATGATCCGCATCGGCAAAATTCAGGACAGACCGGACGTGTGAATCACCTTCAATTGCCCAAAGCCTGTAAACCTCCGAAACAATCAACAAATTGTCTGTAAACCCATGCTTTTCCGACAGTTCGCCCACTGCTTCTGCATCAGGCTTTCCCGGGACAATCCTGTCGACCAGCGAACTGCAGAAATGGTTATATCCTTCTATCCATTCCGTAAAAGCTTCTCCAAGATGATGCCTTTTAGCCTGTTCCAGCACGATTGCTTTAAGTTTAGGGCCGTTCCCAACAATTAATTCGGTAGGAACAATTACCATCCCGGAGTCCTTAGATCCGGTAAATGCCTTAAAGCGTTCATATAAATAGGCGGTCAGTTTACCCGGAAATGAAGCTGGCGGTGAGGCGAAGATATCATCTTCTGTTAATTGGATACCGACTTCGGTTGTGTTGGATATCGCAATCTTCAACTCCGGATTGTGCGCGCATCGGAGGATTTCTTTCCAATGACTTTGTGCCGAAATTGTCCGGCTGATCGAACCGTTGATGACCGACTCGTCGATCCGCGCGCCATTTTCAATGCCGCGGATGCTATGGGAATAAATGTTTTTTTGCTGCTCAAATGAATCGGTACCTCCGCCTGAAGTTGACTTCACCACCACAATACGTCCATTGAAAATGCCCTGCTGATTGGCTTTATTGACAAAATAGTCGGGTAAACCACGGAGTAAAACACCGGTGCCAAATTGAATGATCTTCTCAGGCAGAGAAAGTAATTCCTGATGATTGGGGAAAAGTTCAGGGCGTTGATCTAGTAATTCGGGCGAAAGTATGGGTAACGACATTTTCAATAGATATAAGTACAATATAGATGACGCGATTTTGAATCACAACCCCTAATAAAAAAGAGACGCTTTCAGGGTCTCTTTTTTATGTTTTCCAGAACTTATGAGCTTTATACGCCCAGCGTAACGTAGCCGCTTTCTTCTTTCTCCCTTTTTTCTTCGGGGAAAATGAAATTGGTGGCATTTTTGACTTTGTCTGGCAGAAGAGCGAAAGACAAAACTTCGTCAATCTGATCCACGTAATGGAAACTCAGGTCTTTGATATAGTTAGCCGGTACTTCTTCTACGTCCTTCTTATTTTTTATACAAAGAATAATCTCTTTCACTCCTGCGCGGCGGGCTGCCAGGATTTTTTCTTTCACGCCGCCCACCGGAAGTACCTTACCACGCAATGTGATTTCTCCCGTCATAGCGATATATGGTTTTACCCTGCGTTGTGTGAAGATAGACGCCATCGACGTAACCATGGTTACCCCGGCGGAAGGTCCGTCTTTGGGTACAGCGCCTGCAGGTACGTGTACATGCAGGTCGTAGTGGTTAAAAATGCGATAGTCGATCCCCATACGGTCTGCATTGGCCTTGAGATACGACAGCGCGGCGACGGCAGATTCTTTCATCACATCACCAAGCTGGCCTGAGAGGGTCAGATTACCCTTGCCACGGCTCAGGCTGGTTTCTATAAAAAGTATTTCCCCGCCAACGGATGTCCAGGCAAGGCCGGTGACTACCCCTGCGAAGTCGTTGTCCTGATATAAGTCTTTATCAAAAATCTCAGCACCCAGGTATTTTTCAATCTGTTCCTGCCTGATCGTTTTCGGATATTCCTGTTCCATGGCGACCGATTTGGCAATCTTACGTACAACCCCTCCCACTTTTTGTTCGAGGTTCCGAACGCCCGACTCTCGCGTGTACCCTTCGATGATCCGCAGCAGTGCCGAATCATCGATCTTGATATCGGTTGATTTCAATCCGTGGTCCTTACGCTGTTTTGGAACGAGGTACCGCTTTGCGATCTGCAATTTCTCCTCAATGGTGTAGCCAGTCATTTCGATGATCTCCATACGGTCGCGCAGGGCGGGGTGTATGGTGTCCAATGCATTGGCGGTGGCAACGAACAAGACTTTGGAAAGATCGTATTCTACTTCCAGATAGTTGTCCGTGAAAGATGAATTCTGTTCGGGATCCAACACTTCCAGTAATGCAGAAGAAGGGTCTCCACGGTAGTCCGAACTTACTTTATCAATCTCGTCCAGAATGAATACCGGGTTGGCAGATCCGGCTTTCTTAATATTCTGGATGATTTTCCCTGGCATTGCGCCAATATAGGTTTTGCGGTGCCCCCTGATCTCCGCCTCGTCGTGGACGCCACCTAGCGCCATACGGATGTATTCCCGGTTCAATGCTTTGGCGATGGATTTGCCAAGAGAAGTTTTACCAACCCCCGGAGGGCCATACAGGCAAAGTATGGGCGCCTTGAGGTTGCCTTTCAATTTAAGTACAGCCAGGTATTCAATAATTCTTTCCTTTACCTTTTCCAGGCCAAAATGATCAGCATCCAGCACCTTCTGTGCTCTTACCAGATCGAAATTATCCTTTGTATACTGACCCCATGGCAAATCCACGAGCGTTTCGAGATAATTCATGGTTACCGGGTACTCCGGTGCCATTGGGTTGATGCGCTGAAGTTTGTTAAGTTCTTTTTCAAAATGGTTCCGTACCTGATCCGGCCATTTTTTCTGACTGGCTTTCAGACGGATATCGTCCAGGTCACGTTCAGGGCTGTCCATTCCGAGTTCATCGTGCAGCACTTTGATCTGCTGACGAAGAAAATAATCCCTTTGCTGCTGGTCGATATCAGAGCTGGCTTTTGTCTGGATCTCTCTTTTTAATTCCAGCATTTCAATCTCCCGCATCATATACTGAAGCAAAAGTGTCGCCTGCTTGTGGCCATTTCTTTCTTCCAGCAGCTTTTGTTTGTCGGCTACTTCCACATTGATATTGGAAGACAAAAAATGGATCAGAAATATCGGGCTTTCGATATTATCCAGCGCAATCCTGGCTTCCTGAGGAATTTCAGGGTTTAGGCGCATGATCTTGTGCGCTCCGTCGCGCAAGGATTGCAAAAGTGCCTTCGATTCCTTTTTCGTCGGCCCTACAAAAGAATCCTCGATACCACGTACCTCGGCAGTGAGATAAGGTTCCTCATGGACGATTTTTTTAATTTCAAAACGCTGCCTTCCCTGTACGATGATCGTCACATTACCATCAGGAAGCGTGATCATTTTAAGGATCTGCGCTACGGTGCCTACATTAAAAAGGTCTTCGGCGGTGGGATCCTCTTTATTGGGGATCGCCTGTGTAACTGCGCCAAGTATGCGCTGATTGATGTCTGAATTGCGATATATCTTTTTAACAAGCCTGATGGCTTTTTGGCGCACGACGGTTACGGGAATCACCATTCCCGGGAAAAGTACTGTTTGCCTGATCGGCAGTATTGCTAGTTCATTGGGAAGTTCAAAAGGCTCATCGGAGCCATCGGGGCCACCAAGAGGGACAATTTCAAGGCTATCCATGTCTGAGTCAGACATCAGCAGCCGACTGTATAAGTCAGAAGGTTCAAATTTCATAGGCATTCTGTCAAAATGACAGATAACGTTTTCCCAATATATATATAATGACTCTCAAAAGAAAGGGTAGTATAAACAAAAATAGCCATGCCACCAAACATTGTGTCATGCCTTTTTATACGATCCTGGTGCTTAAAATGAATGTGTGGTCTGCCCTTTTTTGAATAAAAAAGTCTGCTTTTCGGAAGCAATTTTGATGTTCGTCATGTTGACCTGATCGTCAAAAACTTCCATTAGTGTGGTGTTTTGAAGCTTAAAGCCACTCGGAGGCCCCGGGATAGGAATTTCCAGGTAAATCCAGGTAGCATCCTCTTCCTGTTCCTTGCCTAAATAGCGGATATTTGTCGGCTTTTTTTGTTGATCAGTCAGAATGAATGATTTCCGGATATACTGTTCGACGAAAGAATCATTCTTATCATCGTTCCTGATCGTGAACCTGCGCTGATCATTACTCTCTGATAAGCCCTTTTCGAGATCATCGGTAAAAGTCCTGATGCTGATTTCAAATGATTTTTGCGCCGGATTGTACTGCATTTGGGTCACCGAAACATGGTACTGATGTTTTGGTGTGGCTGAAATAAGCAACAGAAATGGAAAGATGAATAACACTTTCCATTTCTTCATGTCAGAATACCGCTTTCCAGACATCATTGAAAATTGCAAAAGCCATTAAGCCAAGCAACAGTACCATACCGACTTTCTGGGCGTTTTCAAGAAATTTATCAGATGGCTTCCGGCCCGAAATGATTTCGTAAGAAAGGATAACGGCATGCCCGCCATCCAATGCAGGTATCGGGAGCGCGTTCATAAAAGCGAGGACCATGGAAAGAAGCCCGGTCAGATACCAGAAGCGTCCCCAGTCCCAGATACCACCAAACATTCGGGCAATACCGATTGGGCCACTCAGCGCTTTGGACGCAGATACTTCGCCACGAAATATTTTGCCGAAACCCTTGATATTATCAAAAACCACCTTGAAAGCATCCTGGGTACCGATTGCTATGGCCTGGTTCAGCGTATACTCAACCGTGGTGTAGTTCAATAGGCTCAATGGATAAAAACCCAAAGTGCCATCACTGGAAACGGTAGCAGTAAGTGTTTTCTGCTCGGCGTCGCGCTGCACAACCAATTGGGTTTTTTTGCCTTTTAGTTGCTGCAACTCGTTTTGCATTTCATGAAAAAACTGAATGGGTTTTCCGCCAATGGAAATCACCTTATCGCCTGTTTTCAATCCGGCTTTTTCAGCAGGTGAAGCAGGCACCAATTCTCCGATTTTGAAGGGCTCCAATGCACGGATGAAATTCCCCCTGTCCTGAGGACCACGGCGTGAATCCAGTTTTTCAACAAAATTATTGGGGATCTCAATTTGTACTTCTTTTCCGTCACGGTTTATCGTATAAGAGCTGTTTGTCCCCAGAAAGACCTCGGAGCTGACCACATCACCAAAATCTGCGATCGCTTTGCCATTGACCCTCACAATTTTATCGCCGGTTTTCAATCCGATCTCCTGGGCAAGCGGCCCAGCCACGATACCATATTTATTGACTTCGTCGATCGAAAGTACCTTGTCGCCCTCCTTATAAGCGATCACTATGAAAATAAAGATGCCCACAATCACATTGACAATAATCCCGCCGAGCATGACAATCAAACGCTGCCAGGCTGGCTTGGAACGGAATTCCCACGGCTGAGGCTCCTGGCTCATCGCCGCGGTATCCATAGATTCGTCGATCATTCCCGATATTTTCACAAACCCGCCAAGGGGGATTGCGCCTATTCCATATTCAGTTTCTCCTCTTGTTATGCTGAAAATTTTTGGAGGAAAACCGATAAAATATTTCTCTACCCGCATTCCGAACAGTTTCGCGGCAGCCATATGACCCCACTCGTGTAGTCCTACCAAAATCGACAAGCCCAATATGAGCTGTCCGGCCATTATTAATACTTCCATTCAGGTTTCGTAATCGTTATTTGTGTTATTTATTAAACCATTGAAGAGGGTTTCGAACCGTCTGCATTTTATTAGTACTTATAAACGTAAATGTAATCAGTAAAGTTACGCAAATCCTTTTGTAACATTAAAACCGCGTTTTCCCGGTTAATCAGGGATGCTTTTATTTGTCAGGTCAATGTCGATACCCATCATGCGCATTAACTCTGACGCATTGAAGCTGCGACATATTCCTTCATACAATCGATAATCAAAGCTTAGCCTGCCCTCTTCAACATCAGATCTGAAATGGAAATTGTGAACATAATCTTCCGTCGCACCCCATTCACCGAGCTCAAGGTCATGCGTCGATACCAGTCCGGAGGCATTTTTAGTATGCAACTGGCGAATCAGCGCTTCTGCGCCGCGGTGGCGGTCGGCGGAGTTGGTACCTTTTAAAATTTCATCCAATAAATAAAAGACGGGTGACTCCCCATTTGCATCGGCGAGTTCCAGAAGCCGGCGTAACCTTTTCAGTTCGGCATAAAATGATGAAGTGCTTTCTTCCAGCGAATCCTGTGTACGCATACTGCTGAATATCCTTACCGGAGAGGAGGTAAACCCGGCAGCGCTAACCACCGCACCCATTTGAGCTAACACCAGGTTGAGTCCGATTGTCCTGAGAAAGGTACTTTTCCCAGACATGTTGGATCCGGTCACCAAAATCGTGTTTCCGGTTCCGTCCAATTGAAAGTGATTGCTCACCCTTTTTTGCAGCGGGATCAGTGGGTGGCCCATTGCGGCCGTTTGGATCGACACACTATCGGAGGAAAGTATTGTAGGGAGAATACAATCCGCATTCGCAAATGAATGGCCTGCCAGGCTGTTCATCGCTTCGGTATCAGCAAGTACGTCTAGCCAATGCAGCAGTTTGGTATGATTGGCTTTTTTCCATTCCTCGATCCCTGCTAGACAATGCACGTCCCAGAGTGTAGGAATGCCGACGAAGAGCGAAAAAAACGGGTTGTTACGATAATCAAGCCGTTCAAAAAGAGTGCCTACCTGGTTCAATGCATGGGAGGCGCCGTTGATCAGGGCCTTTCGCTGAAGCCACCATTGTGCCTGGTAAGGGGCCGACTCAGCGTTTTTCAACAGGTCGCCGTAAGCAACAAGTGTTTTCCCGAGTGCGCCGGTCCTGTTGGTGATATCCTGAATAGTAGCCAGAAAACGCCTTAAAATAACAAGGTGAAGACTTAAGCTCAGGATCAACAGCCAGGCCGGAATTAATTCAGCGAACGTCAACACACCGATGATCAGCGTAATTACAGGAAACCAGCGCAGGCGGATAAAACGGGACAATTCTGGAGCCAGCGTTTCTGCTGTCCAGGCGCGAAAGGAGTCGATCTGCTGAGCCGCATGCTGATGTAACAGGGCAGTTGCCTCCCATTGCTGGACGAGGTGGGGGAATTCTATGAAGTTTTCCGAAGCCTGTTGCCGCATGCGTATTTCTTCCGGGCAAGCATGGTTTTTAAGCCAGTCTGCCAGTCTGCGGCTACCCTCTGCAGTACGCGTCCTGTTTAGTAGCTTGAACAAGGAATATTCTCCAAAAATGTCAAGGTCGGTAGCATACGCATGTTCTTTTTCCAGAAACTGAGATCCGGTGTCTGTTCTTTTAAACCGAAATGACAACCTTTCCAATTCGTCTTCATTGACGGTCTGGAGGTTCTTCTGGAAGTCCCTCGCTCTCCTGACCTGCTGGTGTTTTTTCATCAGAAATAGAAATAACACCAGCAATGCACCTATACCAATGGCTATGGTCGGCTGATTTGTTTTGTTCCAGAGCCAGGCAAGAACCAGCATCAGGATAAAAATACCAACTCTGACAAGTGACAGGTTACTGAATTTTTTTTGTGCTGCGGCTTCCGCGAGACGGGCTTTTTCGAACGCTGTTTCGAAAAAAATCCTGGAAGAAGTTTTAGTAGTCATTGAATTTTGCTCCATCAGTTGCTTTCGGTGGTTTCGAACTGCAGCTTGATCAGATTGGCATATAAACCATTGTCAAGTATCGTCAACTCCTGATGCGTGCCGGATTCCGCGATTCGGCCTTCGCGGATCACATAAATCATATCCACTTTCCGGATCGTGGCGAGCCGGTGCGCAATGACAATCGTGGTTCGGTTTTGCATGAGTTCGTCCAATGCGACTTGGACGAGCTTCTCAGATTCCGCATCGAGAGAACTTGTCGCCTCGTCGAGGATCAGAATTTTAGGGTTTTTCAAAATAGCCCTCGCAATGGCGATGCGCTGGCGCTGCCCACCTGACAATTTGATGCCCCTTTCGCCAACAATCGTTTCAAATTTTTCCGGGAACGTATCGATAAATTCCAGTGCATGCGCGCGCTTGGCTGCATCCTGAATTTCCTCACGGGTAGCAGAGGGCTTTCCATAGGCAATGTTTTCATAAATCGTCCCGCCAAACAGCATTACTTCCTGGGGTACGATCGCAATATTCTTACGCAATTCGGAAATACCGTAGCTGTTGAGCGGCTTACCGTCGATCAAGATTTCTCCTGACTGGTAATCGTAAAAACGCATCAACAACTGGATGATGGTGGACTTGCCGGCGCCGCTGTAGCCTACAAGCGCGATTTTTTCCCCTGCATTAATGTGAAACGATATCCCTTTGAGAACGGGCAAATCGGCCCGTGAAGGATACGAAAAATGGATATCCTGATAAGTAACTTCGCCAGTCATGCGGCCAGGTTCTGCTTTTTTAGCGTCTTCAATGGAAATTTCAGGGGTCTCTTCAAGGATTTCAAAAATGCGCTCCGAGGCGCCTATCACCCGGTTGATCTGCGCGTACAGATCACCCATTCCGCTGATGGATGCACCAATGAAAGTGGTATAGAGGATAAATGTAAACAGGTCGGAAAGCCCAAATTCACCGGCTTGGACCAGTGCCGCACCGTACCATACCACCCCCACGATTCCGCCAAACAAAGCGAATATGATAAACGAAACGAACCCGCCGCGAAATGTGGCCGCATACAAAGAGAGGTCCACGACACGGCCGAGGATCGTTTTGTAACGGTCAATTTCCAATGGCTCGTTGGTAAACGCTTTGACGACGTTGACAGATTGCAAAGTTTCTTCGACCACTACATTGGCAGCAGCCAGTTCATCCTGTGCTTTTTTAGCCAATCGACGCATATGCCTGCCGAAGAAAACGGAAGCAATAACCAGTACCGGAAAAGTAGCCAGCATGAATAATGTGAGCTTCCAAGACGTGTAAAAGAGGATCCCGATGCCTACGATCAGCGTTGCCAGCTGTCTGAAAACCTCGGCCAATGTAAAGGATAACAGGCCCTGCAACTGGGAAACATCGGAAGTAATGCGGCTGGTTAGCTCGCCTACCCTTCGTTGTTCCAGAAATGAAATAGGTAAGGTAATGATCTTGCTGAAAACGTCTGCGCGGATGTTGGTCATTGCAAGCTCACTGACTTTGGTAAACAGATAGATCCGGAAGTAGGAGAATACAGATTGGCAGATCAGGACGAAAAAGAGAAAGATCGTGATCTGGTTGATCGTGTATTTGGATTTGCCCTCGATTACCTCGATGATGTTCCCCACGAGCTTGGGGAAGGCGAGAGATGTTCCGGTAGAAAGCGCCAGAAATATCAGTCCGATAATAAAAGTGCCTCTGTACGGTCTCAGGTACCTGAAAAGATCAATGGTTGTTTTAAGCCCCTGCCAGCTGAGTTTCCTTATTGCAAACGGAGAAGGTTGCTCGCTGTTATTTTCATTGTTGGCCATTCGAGATAAATATTGTATTTGCCGGTGCTTTGTCCAATTGTATGGACGTCGCAAAAATAAGAAGGTAAAAATAGGCAATTAACTCAAACAAGTGAGTAGGTAAGGAGGTGCGGCGTCATGCGCATACCAGCGGCAAGCGCACTTCGATTCTTTGCTATTGTTTTCTCAAATGTTGTTCGCAACCTTCTTCCCATAATAGTTTCTTATGATCCGATTGCAGGGGACCTCAATGAACCGGTTGACCAGATAGGCCATCGAAATGCAGATCGTGATACTCAGAAAGAGTGAGAAGTAAATGTTGATTCGAAAATCATTCGTGAATTTTGAAATTAACCTGAGGCCGACGTACTGGTGGATGAGATACAGGCAATAGGAAATTTTGCCCAAAAATAATAACGGTTTGAATTTTAAGAAATGAAGTTTTTCCAGGCAGAAAAGGGCAAAAATTAGGTGAAACAAAGTGATCAGGAGGTAGTGCAAATTGGCTGAAATAAAGTATAGTGACCTGCCACCCTTGTCGTGCAGATAGAATGAAGCAAATACGCTACACAACATTAGGGGAATATACCTTCGCGAATTCGATTTGTTTTTCATATTGTAAAACAATATCCCGGAATAGAATAGGGGAAAGTGATTGACCAACTGGACTTTTTGAGTTACTCGATAGATATTGGGATAAAACAATGCAAACTCGTGAAAAGCAATCACAATCAAAATCGTGAGGAAGCCGATGAGCTCAATACGATTTATCCCTTTAAAAATATAAATAATTAATATCCAGAAATAAAAGGTGAGTTCGATGACAAGCGTCCAGTAAGAGCCGTCCAAGTCTTCCACACCAAAATAGCATGGGACCATCGTGGCGTTGGCGACGACATTGAACACACTGATGCGCTCTGGTTCAAAGAGCAAGGAAAAGAAAACAGTAATCAGTAAACAAGACCAGAACGCTGGATATAATCGGGCAAATCGGTTGACTACAAAGTCTTGCCAATTTTTAATTTTCGAAATTGAAAGAAATATGACAAAACCACTGATCATAAAGAAAATATCTACCCCTGTGACGCCCGGGTTGAATGCCCAGCCAAGCTTTTGTTTATTCGCATTGATCGTAAAATGGAAAAGCATAACACTGAGCGCAGAGATACCTCTAAGTGCATCTAATTCATGAAGCCGGGCAGTCGCTTTTTTTTGGGTGTTCATGGTAGAGTATGTTACATTCAGCGGCCAGTTGAACGGCTTGGGTTAGATCTGATCCGCTGAATATAGTATCAACTTTTTCTTTCAGCTTGGGAATAACTGGCCCGCTTTTCAACCGATCACATTTAGAGTTTTTTCGGTTCGCTCGTTGCGTTACAAACAAAAAATTAAGAAATTATTGAATATTTTAAAATTCGTGTGTGCTTCCAAGCAACCCTCATTTTGATTTGAGCGTATCATCCAAAAAAAGCGAATAGCATGCCCGAGTATAACTCCGCCGTTCTTCATGAACTACTCGACGGCTGTTTAAGTAAAAACCGCCGCAGTCAGGAGCTGTTGTATAAACAGTTTTACGGCTATGCTATGAGCATTTGTTTACGCTATACACGGAGCCGGGATGAGGCTAAGGAGATACTTAACGACGGATTTTTGAAGGTTTTTACCAAGCTCGAAAGCTTTGATTCAAACCGCTCATTTAAAACCTGGTTAGGTAGGATCATGATCAATACAGCGCTGGACCACTACAGACAGGAAGTTCGGAGAGATGTGTTTGATGATGTGGAAGTGGCCGAACAGGTGTCCGTAGACGAAACGGTGATCAGTAAACTGGCGCATGAAGAGCTGGTTGGGCTGATCCAGAAACTGACGCCCTCATACCGGATTGTTTTTAGTTTATCAGTGATCGACGGCTACACACACGAAGAAATTGCAGAACAGCTGAGTATTTCGGTTGGAGCGTCAAAATCAAACTTGTCGCGTGCAAGAGAAAAGTTAAGAGAAATGTTATCTAAAATCAACATTGACAATTATGATAGAGTTACCAGATGACGAACTGGATAAGCTCTTCAGAAAGTCATCAGAAGAGCTTGATCCAGAGTTTGACCCGGAAGATTGGAATAGTCTTAAAAAGCGCCTCGATCAACAGGATGGAAGGACTGCAGGTGCTTGGTTCAGGAAGTGGTGGCCCTTAGGGCTTCTGTTGTTGTTGATCCCGGCTGGTATCGTGTCTTATTTCTGGATATCGGGTTCAAGGGAAAACAACGAAACCAGAATTTCGGCGCAGGTTAAGCAGGGAGTTGCAACAAAAGCGAAAGACGAGGCGTCTTTATCTGCAAATGAGAAGCTGCCGGTTGACCCCAAAGTGGAAAGTGCAGGCTCCAGCGTAAACGAGGCCAGTAAAATCACCCCGGCAAACGAGAAAATTATTCCGGAGAAAAGTGTGGCATTGAAAGCAAATAAACTAGCTGAGGCTACTTTGAGCCGTAAGCCAGTTTCGATTAAAGAAACAATGGTATCAAAAAAATTGCCCCGGAGCCTATCTAAGGCAGGCGGAGTGTACTTAGAGCCTAACCGCTCAAAGACGGAAGGAGGCGACGGGGCTCTTATTTTAACCAATCAGAAAGAAGGACTTATAAGCGACTCTAAAGGAACCAAGGCCTCCGAACTTGGGGCAAGGCAGGCTATTGGTTCCAATGGGGTTGAAGAAGGGAATGCCATTTTGCCGGCGGGCAGTCCCGACAAGCAGGGTAACTCGGCAGGTTTAAATAATAATCCCGGAGCTGCCGGAGGCACAAATATTTCTGAGCAGAAAATGGTCGTTTCAGCGTCCTTACTTTCCAACAGACCATTATCCTGGAAAAATAAGGTAGGTTATCCCAAGATCATCCCGCCGCCTGCAGATGTTTTTACGGAGCAACCTGAAGCAGGCCAAGGCAAGATCGCAGAATCTCCCAAATGGGCTATCAGATTAGGTTATTCTCCTGATCTGACAACCGTCGGATTCAAGAATTTTACCAAACCCGGGAATGCTTTTTCGCTGCTTTATGAATATGGAATTACAAAAAGACTGTATCTGCAAATCGGCTTGATAAGAAGTGTAAAAGATTACAGCGCCGTCGGGGATGAGTATGAATTCTCCAAGTACGTGACGTCAATCAATACACCTTATGAGGTAGATGGAACATGTACAATGTATGAAGTACCGCTCGGGATCCGCTACGATGTTTCTCAAAAGGCTCAATCGAGATGGTTCGTGGGTACCGGGTTTTCATCTTATTATGTCCAAAAGGAGAAATACGAGTATCACTATGAACAAAATGTCGATCTGCAAAAAACTGGTTGGCAGGGAAAAACCGGCTTGTTTCTTCTAAGCCACTTGAATGCATCAGTCGGTTACGAACGAACGATTACAAAAAAGCTTTCCATTCTTGCCGAACCATACATACGAATTCCTCTGAAGGGTGTTGGTTATGGAAAAGTCAACCTCATGACAACAGGTATGTGGTTATCTCTTCGCTACACGCCGACATTCCGCTAGGTTCGCTCATTCGTAATGGCTCATTATATCTACTGATTTATTTTTTAACTATTCACCATGGAGACTCACAAACAAGCGACAATGAAAAGGGGAGAATTCCTGAGAAGCCTGGGGTTAAGTACCTCGACGTTAATGGCATTTTATTGCATGGGAACCACGCTCACTTCGTGCGGGTCGAGCACCGACGACCCCAGTCCGGATACCGGAAGCGGAACGGGTACCGGCATTACAGGGACTACAACAGGAAGTGCGGTAAACTTTACGGTGGACCTGACGGTAGTCACCAAAATCGCGACAGCAGGCGGCTTCCAGGTAATTGGAGATACGATTGTTGCACACACCAATAGCGGTTCGTACGTAGCACTTTCAAAAACGTGTACCCACGAAGGTTCTACGATCGGTTTCAGGGCGGCCCAGAATGATTTTTTATGCCCCACTCATCAATCGGAATTTTCAACAACGGGAGCCGTGGAACAAGGTCCCGCAACCGTCGCGCTCAAAGCTTACAAAACTTCGCTCTCGGCCGACGGGAAAACGCTAACAGTTACCGCCTAATCTACGTTACGATGAAATTACTCCGCCTGGTAATACTATTACTGTGCCCAATCACCATGGTTTATGCGCAGGATGATTTATTAAATGAACTTTCCAAGCAGGACAGCGCCCAGAAAGTGCCGGTTACGGCAACTTTCAAATCGACCCGGGTTGTAAACGGCCACTCGGTTGAAACCATGAAGAAAAACCATATGGATTTCAGGATCTCGCACCGTTTTGGAAGGCTGAACTCGGGAGCCTACCAGTTTTTCGGGCTAGACCAAGCAACAATGAGAATGGGATTTGAATATGGACTCACCGACGATTTGATGATTGGGGTTGGCAGAAGCACGTCGCAGAAAGTATATGATTTTCTTGCAAAATATAAGCTGCTGAAACAGAGCTCAGGCGCAAAGTCGGTTCCATTTTCTGTCACGCTGTTCGGCAGCACGGCTATTGCGACTGTCAACAAAGAATTGGAGTTCCAGGATAAAATTACTTACTCCGCACAGGTACTCATTGCCAGAAAATTTGGGGAAAGATTATCCCTGCAATTGTCGCCTACGTATTTGCACCGCAATCATCCCGACGTTACCGGAGACGAAAAGATCCTGTTTGCGTTAGGATTCGGCGGACGGTATAAGCTTTCCAAACGGGTTTCACTGAACGGCGAATATTTTTACACCGCCCGTAAAAAGAACACGGCAACTGCTCCCTATTATGATTCTATGTCATTTGGTGTGGATATCGAGACCGGTGGCCACGTTTTTCAACTGCATTTCACCAATTCACTCGGAATGATTGAAAAACAGTTTATCGGCGAGACGACCGGCACCTGGGGTAAGGGCGATATTCATTATGGATTTAATCTTTCCAGGACATTCAGTTTTGATAAAAAGAATAAAAAAGTATCCAACTGATCAACTAACAAACTATGAAACGGCATCTTATTCACACGGTCCTGCTCACCGTGCTAAGTATCGCTTTGCACTCGGGTCACGTTTTGGCCCAGGGAGGCATGTTTTCGACTTCAAGCGGCAATACACGGTTTCTGTCTGTCACACCTTTGGAAAACGTGGATGCCCGGAACAATAAGTGTCAGGCTATCCTGAATACGGCCAACAATCAGCTCGCGATCCGGATGAATATGAGGGACTTTGATTTTCCCAATAAACTGATGCAGGAGCATTTTAACGAAAATTATATCGAGTCGGCTAAATATCCCACGGCAACGTTCAGCGGGACAATTGATAAAGCGCCTGATTATTCGAAAGACGGCGAATACGACGCTTCGGCGACCGGAAAATTTACGGTTCATGGCGTAACTAAAGAGCGTACGATTGCGGGAAAAATAAAAATTGAGGGAGGGAAAATTACGATTACCTCAGACTTTGAAGTGCCCTTGACGGATCATAAGATCGAAGTTCCGCAGGTGGTATTTGTAAAAATCGCGCAGGTGATAACCGTTAAAACACAATACGTATTGGTGCCGAAGAAATAATTGGGCGCAGACTTACCTATTCTGGAGACACCCGTCTTCAAGGCTTGGTAAGTCTAGCTACCTCCGTCTGCGGCGACGGGAGGAGCTCCGTCTGCGTGCAGGTTTCTTCCTGACAGCGGCTTTTTTAACTGCCGTTTTGCGTACCGGTTCCGCTACTTCCTCCGCTTCCGGATCTTCATCCGTGGTTACTGATTCAGCAGTTGGATGATTGGACGTTTTGCCCGTGTAGGGCAATTGGCTACCTGCGATTTGTTCGATATTGGAAGTGTTGTCGATCGCTCTTAACCGGAAGCTGTAAGAGTAAGTTTTGGCCGGCAGTAGATAGGCATCATGGACCCGGGGCGACCAGCTGTCGTCGCCGCCTAGTCCCATTTGGGCCAGATCGACATTTACTGTTGTAACATTCCCTCGTTCTAAGACAGATGCACGCTTTTTGGCAGCCAGCAATGCGCGCGCCGTATAATCATGTACGTTAAAGTTGAAAACAGAGTCGCTGATCACAAGAATACCGCTCCCTTCCTGGTTCGTGACTGCTGCCCAACGCACGTTTGTTTTGTTACCATTCTCCTGCGGCATCATGTATGGAAAATGCTGGTCGGCGACTGGCCCGCCATAAATTCCAATTTTGCCACTCGTTTTTCGGTCAGCATAAGTCTCGTGAGGGCCATTGCCGTACCATTGCGTTTTGTTGAAGGACGCAGGCATGCTGAACTGCATTCCGATCTTGGCAAGAGGCGGCCATTCGCCCGACGGGCTAAATGTGTTTTGAACATACACGTCGCCCGAGGTATACACCAGGTATTCTGTATGGACGTCCATTTCCCCCTTAGTGCTCCTTAATGTTTTGTCTAAAATGACTTTGTAAACCTGCGCAGTGACCCTCTGTGTCTTCATTTCAGAAGTTACCACTTCAAGGGTATCGAGGCTGGCATTCCTCCATTTCGAGGCATAGCTATTCGCACCGCCGCCCTCATCATTGTCCGTGGGGACACGCCAGAAATCAGGATATGGGCCGCTGTCGACCATTTCCTCTTTTTTGTTTTTAAAGGAAATAATCCGGCCAGCAGCTTTGTCAAAAGTGACTGAAAAGTCCTGGCCATGAATGGCCACCCTGCCTGAGCTGACCTGGGTGATGCGCAATGGTTTTTCTCCATATAAGCTAACCTGCGAGGCTTGCGGTACGGCTTTCAGCACCGGTACCTGTTGCCAGGCAATTTCAAAACCTTTTGCCGACCATATATTAGCGTCTTTTAATCTCAGACTTAGATTGAGAAAGTATTCCGCCTGGGGTTTTGGGCTGGCCGGCAGTTCGTAAGGAATTGTGACCAATTGTTTTTGTCCTGGCTGCGCATTGAGGTTTGTGATCGTACCCCCTTTTCCGATTACCTTTCCATTTTCCTGTACAGACCAGACCAGGTCGTACCCGTTTAAGGATTGGAAATCATAGGTATTGCGGATTGCAATTTGTTTTTCTCCGGCACGCAGGGTGTCCGGCGTTTCAAATTTTATAGATTGGTAAACTTTCTTTACTTCATTCAATTCAGGCTGAGGGGTACGGTCAGGGTTAACGAGCCCGTCACCCGCATTTGCGCCGTCTATGTAATTGAAATAGTCCCAATACGTACTGCCGTCGGTTTTTTTTAATTTGAGGCCCTGGTCAACCCAGTCCCAGATAAAGCCGCCCTGCATGGTTGGGTTTTTTTCAATAACCTCCCAATATTCTTTCAGGTTACCGATGCTGTTACCCATTCCGTGGGCATATTCGCAAACAATCAACGGCCTGGTCTTGTCCTTTTTCACAAGGTCCAGCATATCCTGCGTGGACGGATACATGACGGATATGATATCAAAATTGCTCAGCGTGGTAGGCCTATAATCTTTTCGTCCTTCGTAATGAATAGGCCGGGTAGGGTCGGCCAAATGTATAAAATCGCCCATAGCCGTAAAATTTTCACCCATTCCCGACTCATTTCCCAATGACCAGATGATCACCGAAGGATGGTTCTTGTCCCGCTCGATCATGGCATTTCCCCTGGCAAGAAAGGCGGCCCGCCATTGCGGATTGTCGGCCAGGATTACACCTTTGCTCCAAAGCTCATGGCTTTCGATGTTTGCCTCATCCACCACATACAAACCATATTGGTCGCATAAGTCGTACCATTCTGATGTATTGGGATAATGGGACGTCCGGACCGCATTGATATTATTTTGCTTCATTAGGGTAATGTCCCTGACCATTAATTCGCGGCTGATCACCCTGCCGGTTTCAGGATCAAATTCATGTCGGTTAACCCCCTTGATCGTGATGGCCCTGCCGTTGACGAGCAATTGTCCGTTCCTGATTTTTACATCTCTGAAACCTACTTTCTGGCTCGTCGCCTCCAGCACCTTGCCGTCAGAATTCATAAGCTGCACCGTCAGCGTGTACAGATAAGGATTTTCTGCATTCCACTTGACAGGGTTAGGGACCGGAACCTCGACCCTTACGGATCCTTCCTTGCCCACTTCCAGCGTGCTGACCATTTGGCTTACAGGTGTCACCACAACCGCTTTATTAGCATCGTACAGCGTGAACAACACCTGGTGTGCATGGATGGGCTGCGTGTTGAAGTTTTTTACGTAAGCGCTCAGCTTAAGGGTAGCATGCTCATGATTGGCATCCAAAGTCGTTCTGACGGAGACATCGGTCAGGATTACTTTGGGCAATAGCAATAAATTGACGTCCCTGAAAATTCCGGAAAGCCGCCAGAAGTCCTGATCTTCCAGGTAACTGCCGTCGGACCAATTGATGACTTCGACAGCCAATAAATTAAGTCCCGGCTTTGCATCTTCTGTAATATCGAATTCAAAAGGCGTCATGCCGTCCTCGTGGTAGCCGATCGCAACACCATTCAGCCAGACATAGCAGGCGGATTGCACTCCCGCGAACCTCAGGAAAACCTGTTTGTCTTTTACATCTTCGGAAAGGGTGAATGTGGTCCGGTACATACCCACTGCATTGGTATCGGCAGTGATCCTGGGGGGTGTTGCTTTAAACGGGTGCTGGATGTTTGTGAAAATCGGCCTGTCGTAACTCCGTCCCTCCCGGGCGCCAAATACCTGCCAGTTGGAAGGTACCGGTATATTTTCCCAATTGGCGTCGGAAATTTTCGGATCGAAGAAATTGAGCTGGGCCCTGGATGGATGAGAAGCCCATTTGAATTTCCAGCTCCCATTGAGGGATTGTACAAAGGGCGTCTTTTTGTCCCCCGTTAAGGCGCCTTTTTCAGTAGCATAGGGAATGAAATCAGCGTGCGGCTTCTCGGTATTGATACTGATCACCTGCGGGTCCTGCCACTCGGGAATTGCTTGTGCGTGTGCATAATTGACAAAACCTATCAGTGTAAGTCCCAGAAAAAGAAGACTATAACGATTGGGAAAAAGCATATAAATGTATGTGAATAGATACAGGCCGGTTTGTTAAAAGCGCAGATGCGACGGCTCGGGTTATTTTTTGTTAAAATTATAGATTATCAAAAAAGAAACAGATGTAAATGAAGGATGCAATGAAGTTTTATTTGAATAATGCCTTTAATTTGCCCCCGGATGTAAATTGAAAGTTATGCTTCTAGCAGTCGATGTTGGCAATACAGATACCGTTTTTGGGCTTTACCAATCAGAAAATTGGGATTATATCTGGCGGACGCGCTCGCTTGTACAGGAAAATGAAATCCATTACGAATCTAAGCTCAGGCTGCATTTTCTGGAAGCTGGGCTTTGGTTCGGAGATATGGAGACGGTTGTGCTGAGCAGCGTTGTTCCTGCACTCACGCCAATCATAACAAGAATGCTCCGGTCGCTGTTTGGGGATGATATTATTGTGGTCGGTCCTGAGATCTATCCGGCCCTCGACATAGCCATTGACCATCCGCACGAAATTGGTGCCGATCTGATTGCCAACGCGGTAGCGGTATCCAACCGGTATAAACAGAATTGCGTCGTTGTCGATTTCGGCACAGCACTGACATTTACGACCGTTTCCAAAGACAGTAAAATACTGGGAGTTGCAATATTGCCGGGCCTGGTTACTGCTGTAAAAGCGCTATTTGCCAATACAGCCCAGTTGCCCGAAGTTCCGCTTCAGCTGCCGCCCACGGCGATAGGGCGTAATACAACGGAGGCTATACAGGCGGGTATTTTGCTTGGATATGAAGGTTTGGTCAAATCCCTGTTAACCCGTATCCGTGCCGAGCTTGGTGGTGAGTGTATTGCCGTGGCTACCGGCGGCTTATCATCGATCATCGAAACACTCAAAGACGAGTTTGTTGAAATTGACCAGCGCCTCACATTGGACGGCCTACGGATCATTGGAGAGAGTATCAATGCCTAGCCTGCAAAACGGCCCCCTTCAATGAGGGGGAATCCGGTTACCGGCTGGTTGTATAGATAGGTCCAGCAAGTTACTTCAGTGCCAATTACTGTCTTTACCGGAATTATTTTCCGCAGGTAAATACTTGCAGCTTCGTCTTCCATAACGTCTTCGTATTCATCCAGCTCTTTCAGTATTTCAAGAGAGGTCAGTTGATATATTTCACCATGCACTTCTGATTGGGCCGATAGGTCATAAACCGCACCCGGGTACCAACTTACGCGATACAGATAGCCGTTGAAGCACCCCTCTCCCTCGAAGCGGGCGGACAAGCTGAGCTTTTCTGCAAACAGATTGGTAAATCCGCGCATCAAGGTTCCGTATACAAATAAACAGGCTGGGGCCGGGGTCATGATTTTAGCATAAAAAATCGTGTTACTTCAATATTAGGTTTTAGAACTTTTCCATTCTGAAACCATAACTCAATTAAATGTAGTTATATGGTAGTGTATTTTTCTTATATTTACAAGTAAAGCTTTTCATCTTACCCATTAAAGTTATGTACGAAAAGAATCTTGGTACAAAACAAAAAGCATTAAGGATTAACCTGGATCGCGCGATTTACGGTTCTTTCGCTGAAATTGGGGCTGGCCAGGAAACGGCTGCCTACTTTTTTAAGGCAGGTGGTGCTTCGGGAACGGTTGCGAAAACAATGTCGGCCTACGACATGACCTTCAGTGATGCGATATATGGAACGGAAGAGGGAGGCAGGTATGTGGTGGAATCCCGTCTCATGAAAATGCTCAACCGGGAATATAACCTGGTCGAAAAAAGACTCTCAGAGAAGCGTGGAGAGGACAGCCAGTTCTTTGCTTTTGCTAATACAGTAGTTGCCCTTAACTTTCAGAAAACCAATGAATCCCACGGTTGGATCGGCCTGCAATTCCAGCTTACGCCCATGGGGCCTACGAACTATGTGGTGATCCATGTCAGGATGCGGGACGACGAGAATATTCTACAGCAACAGGCATTGGGTATCATTGGTGTGAACCTGATGTATGGCTGCTTTTTCTACTACAAATCCCCGGAAATTCTTTTGCTGTCCTTGATGGACGATCTGACGACGGATCGAATTGAGATCGACATGGTCCGTTTCAGCGGGCCGGATTTTGCAAAAGTGGACAACCGGCTGATGAGCCTTCGTCTGGTGAAAAACGGTTTTACGGACGCGGCGCTTTTCGGAAGCGACGGCGGCGTTTTGCAGCCTTCCGAAGCATTATACAAAAAGCACATCCTGATGATGCGCGGCCGTTTGAGACCAATTACCAACGTGCATATTGACCTGATCAGCAACGGGCAGAAACAGTTTCTTGCAGAGCCGGATGTGGACGAGTCTAAAGTGGTGCTGATCTCAGAACTGACATTGCATAACCTCAAAGCCGGTGACCGTGATATCGACGAAAAGGATTTTCTCGACAGGGTAGACATCCTTTGTTCGCTTGGGCATATGGTGATGATCTCCAATCATCATGAATATTACCGTCTGGTGGCTTATTTATCCAGGTTAACCAAGCTTAAAGCCGGGCTTTTACTGGGCAGTCCCAGTTTGCAGGATATTTTTGAAGAGAAACACTATGAATTTCTTCCCGGGGGTATCCTCGAATCCTTTGCTACGCTTTTCAGTAGAAAAGTGAAGCTTTTTATATACCCGACGCTACAGCCTGACGGTTCGGTTTACAGTTGCGAAAACTTTGTTGTCCCGGACCATTTGCGCCCGCTGTTCCAGTACCTGATCATCAATGATAAAATTGAAGATATCAGGAACTACAACAAAGAGAGAATGCATATCACGACCGACTATGTGCTGGAAAAAATCAAAAGAGGCGAGCCTGGTTGGGAAGATCTCGTTCCGGAAAACGTCGCTAAGATGATCAAGGAAAAGTCGCTTTTCGGGCTGCCTAACGAAGATAATTACGTGGATACGGTGACGCAGATCCATCAGGCGGTTGGAAATCTTTAAGTTTTAGTGCCACGAATACGCGAATGCGCGAAAGCTGTCGAGTTCATTCACTGCTGCCGTGACCGTGTATTCGTGGCTAATTTTTTGGAGTCGCCCCAACCTTCTTCCGAAACTTCTTGAAAGAAATCTTCAATTCTACTTCTGAATTCAAAAAATATAGCTCTTCATAGTACTAAAGCATCGCTAAGTAGTACTTTTTAGTAAGGGCCGAATAAGGGAAGATCGTGCTGATGTCGTCTACCTGATTGCCTTCAAACTGTTTCCTCATCTGGCGCAAATACCTTAACCTTAATCCTATGGAAAAATCAAACGAAGTCTCAAGAAGGGATTTTATTAAAAACTCGACCAGTGCGGCCGTGGCACTATCGATTCCCTACATCATACCTGCCAGCGCATTTGGCGCGAATGACAAGGTTCGCGTGGCCGTTTTAGGCGTGAATGGTCGCGGCCAATCCCACATTGCAGGATTTAATAACCTGGTAAATGTAGAGGTAGCTACACTTTGCGATCCCGATAACAATATCCTACAGACCAGGGCCAAAGAGTTTGAAACGAAAACTGGCAAAAAAGTAGAGACCGAAAATGACCTTCGTAAAGTATTTGAGGATAAATCTATCGACGTAGTCAGTATAGCAACACCCAATCACTGGCATGCACTTGCTACGATATGGGCTTGTCAGGCTGGTAAAGATGTTTATGTTGAAAAACCAGGCTCCCATAACTTGCACGAAGGCCGTAAAATGATTGAGGCCGCCCATAAGTATAAAAGAATTGTACAGCACGGTGTGCAGCTGCGAAGTTCGGAGGCATTAAAAGAAGCTGTAAAGCATCTGCGCGATGGCTTGATTGGCAACGTTTACATGGCGAGGGGATTGGTTTATAAATGGAGGCCGGATATCGGTGACAGAGGTACCGAGCCAGTTCCTGCCGGTTTGAACTACGATTTATGGACTGGCCCGGCTGAAATGAAGCCTTTTTCTAAAAATTATGTTCACTATGATTGGCATTGGCATTGGAACTATGGTAATGGCGACATCGGCAACCAGGGAATTCACGAAACGGATATGTGTATGTGGGGATTGGGGGTCGAAAGTTTTCCCGAAAAGATTACTTCTTCAGGCGGCAAGTTCCTTTGGAACGATGCCAAGGAAACGCCTGAGGTGCTGAGTTCTTCATTTATTTATCCAAAAGAGAAAAAGATCATCGAGTTTGAAGTTCGGCCCTGGATGACAAACGATGAAGGCGGGACGGGCATTGGGAATATTTTCTATGGTTCGGAAGGATATATGGTGGTGAAAGGCTATGATTTTTACGAGACTTTTCTGGGAAAAGACAAAAAGGCGGGCCCTACGCGCAAAGCCGGTGGCGATCACTTCAAAAACTTTATTGATGCGGTGGTAGCAAGAGATCCGAAAATATTAAACGGCCCGGTTGAAACCGCGCATTTATCGTCGGGCTTGGCCCATTTGGGAAATATCGCATACCGCACCGGCAGGGCACTGACATTTGACCCTAAGGCTGAGAAGTTTGTAGGTGATGATGAGGCGAATAAATTGCTCACCAGAAAGTATCGTTCTCCTTATTCACTACCGGGGGTGGTTTAAGCGTTTTAGAATGACCTTTTTTAAGTTCTCTTTATGAGAACTTTTTATAGTCACACACTTATCATGAAAGTGCACCAGTGATTTGCAAACTTGCTGATCATTTCAAATTGTGGCAGCAGGCTTTCAATCGCCCGTATAAACTTGTGTCCGATTGTCCGATGTATCACAGGAAGCAGTTTTGAGCTGATTATTGACTAAAAGAGAAGCCCCTGCAAACATTCCGTTTGCAGGGGCTTCTCTTTTTATTGTCTTATTTTTAAAGAGTCGAAAAATCGAACGTTTCCAGATACTTGGTAGTGAAGTTTCCTGATTTGAAACCAGGATCGTCCATTAACTTGATGTGGAAAGGAATGGTGGTTTTGATGCCCTCAATCACAAATTCCTGCAAAGCGCGCTTCATACGGGTAATTACTTCTTCTCTCGACTGGCCGCTTACAATGAGCTTGGCAATCATGGAATCATAATTAGGTGGGATGGTGTAGCCGCTGTAAACGTGGCTGTCAATCCGAATGCCATGTCCGCCAGGGAAGTGCAGATTTGTAATTTTTCCGGGAGCCGGCCTGAAATTATTGGCAGGATCTTCGGCATTGATCCGGCATTCCATTGCGAAAAGCTTGGGAGTATAATTTTGTCCTGAGATAGGTTCTCCAGCTGCCACTTTGATCTGCTCTTTAATCAAATCAAAATCAGTAACCTCTTCAGTTATAGGATGTTCCACCTGGATACGGGTGTTCATTTCCATGAAGAAGAAGTCGCCATGCTTGTCCACCAGAAATTCAATCGTTCCGGCACCTTCATAACCAATGGCCTGTGCACCTTTAATTGCAGCAGCACCCATTTTTTCACGAAGCTGTGGGGTAATAATCGGAGAGGGAGTTTCTTCAACCAGTTTCTGGTGACGACGCTGGATGGAGCAGTCGCGCTCAGATAAATGGCACACCTTGCCAAACTGGTCACCAATGATCTGAATTTCAATATGACGGGGCTCCTCTACGAATTTTTCAAGATATAAACCATCGTTGCCAAATGCAGCGGCAGATTCCGTCCGGGCATCGTTCCATGCCTTTTCAAATTCCTCCGGCTTATTGATGATCCGCATACCGCGCCCGCCGCCGCCTGCGGTTGCTTTGATGATAACGGGGTAACCAATTCCTTCCGCCAGCTTTTTACCATGTTCGATGGAATCCAGAAGGCCCTCTGAGCCTGGTACCACGGGTACACCGGCCGCGATCATCGTCGCTTTGGCGGTTGCCTTATCGCCCATTCCGTTAATCTGGGTAGCGGTAGCTCCAATGAACTTGATGCCGTAATCGGCGCATATCTGTGAAAACTCAGCGTTTTCAGACAAAAATCCGTAACCAGGGTGAATAGCATCCGCTCCAGTGACTTCCGCCGCTGAAATAATATTTTGGATACTTAGGTAAGATTGTCGGCTCGGCGGAGGACCAATACAAACGGCCTCATCTGCAAATCGAACATGGAGGCTATCCCTGTCGGCTGTAGAGTATACAGCAACAGTTTTAATCCCCATTTCGCGACAGGTCCTGATAACACGCAAGGCGATTTCGCCCCGGTTTGCAATGAGTATCTTTTTAAACATGAAGGTCAATTTGGTTTTACAGATCGTCCGTTACCTTAGGCAGGCTCAACGAGGAATAGGGGCTGGTCAAATTCTACTGGTGTAGCGTTTTCAACCAATACTTTGACGATTTTTCCTGAAATTTCAGACTCGATTTCGTTAAAGAGTTTCATTGCCTCAATGACGCATACCACCTTTCCTGGTTTGATCTCATCACCCACACTTGCGAAAGAAGGCGTTTCGGGACTTGATGCGCGGTAAAAAGTGCCGATCATCGGAGACTTGATCGTTACCAGGTTCTGGGAAGCTGGTTCGCTGGAGACCGTTGGTTGAGAAGTACTTGCTGCCTGGGTAACAGGTGTAGTAGGTACAGGTGGCGCAAAAGAAGGAGCAGGAGTAACTGAGGCCGCCGAGGAAGTTGTGGCAACAGGGGCTGAGCCATAACGCTTCACCTTTATTTTCAAATCTGCCGTTTCAATATTCACTTCATCTAAGCCGGACTGGGCAATGAAGTCAATCAGTTTTTGGATTTCTTTGGTTTCCATTTATTCAAATTTAAAACTGTGGTGGCTGACCCGTTAACGGCTTACTTATAAGCATTTGAGGAGGGTCATTTACCTCTCACAGAAAACAAAAATTAAGATTTTACTCTCTCTACGTAGTCGTAGGTGCGGGTATCGACTTTGATTTTCTGGCCTTCTTCAATGAACAACGGCACCATGATTCTTGCGCCGGTTTCTACTTCAATAGCCTTTTTAGGAGAGTTGGCCGTGTCGCCTTTTAGGCCAGGTTCAGAATAGGTAACTTCTAATTCAACAAATGGAGGAAGCTCGCAAAGTAAAGCGGAATCGTTCTCAGTATTGATCAAAATCTCTACTTCCTGGCCTTCCTTCATCAAATCGGCATTCGTAACCAATTTCTCATCGATCAAGACCTGGTCAAAGGTTTCGGCATTCATGAAGTTATAGCCTACTTCGTCCTTATATAAATATTGAAATTTGTGTCTTTCAACGCGTACAGGTGTGATACCTGCCCCGGAAGAGAAAGTATTGTCCAATACTTTTCCCGAGGTAAGGCTTTTCAGTTTGGTGCGGACAAATGCATTGCCTTTGCCTGGTTTAACATGCTGAAATTCAATTACCTGAAACAGATCATGGTTGAAGTTTATTACCAGTCCGTTACGCAAATCTGCAGTAGTTGCCATTTTTAGTCAGTAAAATTTAATAAAAGCCTTCAATCAATGAGTTGCCTCAGTAAGCCCATTTAAGATAAATAGAGCCCCAGGTAAATCCTCCCCCGAAAGCAGCCAGAATAAGATTGTCGCCTTTTTTAAGTTGTGATTCATAATCCCATAAACATAAGGGAATAGTCGCAGCTGTGGTATTACCGTATTTCTGGATGTTGACCATCACTTTATCCATGCCAACGCCCATTCGGTTGGCAGTAGCTTCTATGATCCGGCGATTTGCCTGATGCGGCACCAGCCATGCAACATCGCTACCCTTGAGTCCATTTCTTTCCATAATTTCGGCGGAAACGTCTGCCATATTCGTTACAGCAAACTTAAAGACCTGTGCCCCGTCCTGGTAAACAAAATGCTGCCGATTTTCAACTGTTTCGCGGGTGGGTGGATAGCGGCTACCGCCTGCTTTCTGGTTCAGGTAAGGATATCCTGCACCATCGGATTTGATGATCGAATCGAGGATTCCATTGCCTTGGGTATCCGGTTCCAATAACACAGCTCCTGCTCCGTCCCCAAATAGGATACAGGTTTTTCGATCCGTATAATCTACAATTGCGGACATTTTATCCGAACCTACGACAATGATCTTCTTATATTTTCCGGTCTCGATAAACTGGGAGCCTAGGGTAAGGGCATACAAAAAACCAGAGCAGGCGGCCTGTATATCAAAGCTTCCTACGTTCCGGATCCCAACCATGTCACAGATGAGATTCGCGGTACACGGAAAAACAAAATCGGGTGTGGTTGTTGCGCAAATCAGCAGATCAATATCTCCGGCACTAGTGTTGGTTTTGGCGAGCAATCCCTTCACAGCTTCAGCACCCATATGTGAACTCCCTAAACCTTCCCCTTTCAGAATACGCCTTTCTTTAATACCGGTGCGACTTACGATCCACTCGTCATTTGTCGCTACCATTGTTTCCAACTCGGCATTTGTCAAAATATAATCAGGCACATACCCTTGTATTCCTGTTATGGAGGCTTTTATATGGGTCATGATAAAATTAACTATTCAAAATCCGAATAGGTTTTGGTAAAATAGACAGTATCGATTTATGCATGTGGTTGTCTGTATCCGGATTAATTCAATGCTTGTGCAATATGTAAATAAGCCTTGGCTTTCACTTGCTTGTAAGCCCATCCAATCATATTCTTGATAGCAAGGGGCGAAGAGATTCCATGCGCGATCATGACATTACCGTTCACGCCGATAATGGAACTTCCTCCAATAGATTCGTAATTAGTCTGGTCAATAAAATCGTCCTGAAAACCTCGTTTCTTCGAAATTTCGTAAAGAGACTCTCCCAATTTGAAGAGAATGTTACCCGTAAAACCGTCGGTAACGATTACGTCAGCTTTGTTGGTAAAGAGATCTTTGCCTTCAATGTTGCCAATAAAGTTGATTCGCTTGTTTTGTTTAAGAAGGGGGAACGTAGCCTGCGAAGTGAGGGATCCTTTTTGCTCTTCCTCACCAATGTTCATAAGCGCAACGCGTGGCCTGTCGATCTGGAATGTATATTGGGCAAATAGGGAGCCTATTTCACCAAACTGGGCAAGCACTTCTGGTTTGCAATCTGCATTCGCTCCAATGTCGAGCATAATTGCGTATCCTCCACCCACTTGCGGCACAAACCCTGCAATGGCCGGCCGTAAAATTCCTTCTATTGCCTTAATGCTAAAAAGAGCTCCTACATGCATAGCCCCGGTGTTGCCAGCACTACAGAAAATATCTACTTCTTTTTCTTTCAAAAGCTTGAAGCCAACGCCGATACTGGAATTGGGTTTTTGAGAAAGGGCCTTGGTAGGATGCTCCCCCATCTCAATAACATCTTCTGCGTGAACGACGTCAACATTAGTAGGAGTGAAATTGTTTTGGTTGAATATGTCCCAAATTGCACTTTCACGGCCAATCAAAACGATTCTCGCCTCGGATGGTAGTTCAGAAGCGGCCTGGATGACCCCTTCAACAATTGCCTGTGGAGCTAAATCTCCCCCCATAGCATCTACCGCAATTTTCATTTACACGCTGTTATTTTAGACTAATAAGTTAGAAATCGAAGGTGTAAATTTAGCAGATGTGCCGCAGTAAAAAAGAATTTCGCAACAACTTTTATAGGGCTGCTGCGAAATTGATATCTCCATCGACTGAAACTAAACTGTTTTGGTGTAGTTTTCAACCACCACTTTTCCTCTGTAAACGAGGTTACCTTCGTGAACGTGAGCGCGGTGTAATTGGTGAATTTCTCCTGTCGAAGAATCTGTACCTAATTGCTTTCCGGTAAGGAAGTCATGTGCTCTGCGAGTATCGCGACGAGTAGTGGAATGTCTCCGCTTAGGATGTGCCATGATGCTTTATGTCTATTGTTTATATTTTATTACTATATGATATCCATCGGCTTTAGCCGACTTTACTCTTGCTTCCGTTGGCTGAAGCCGAACGGCATTAAAATTCATTTTTCAATTCCCGTCGGTTTCAACCGACGGCGGGCATTCATTCACCCTTCAATTTTTTCAATGCCTCCCACCTCGGATCGATCTTCTCTTCTTCCTCACTTTCAAGATCGTCTATGTCTCCGGAAGAGTATACTAAAATGCCTTCTTCGTCATCTTCGATCAGATCCAGCTCGTCGTCCTCTGTTCTGAGGTCCGGGTGTATTTTTTTAACAGGAAGAGATAGCGCGATAAAATCGAAAATGTACCGTGCTATGTTAATTCTATTGGTATTCCTGTTGATAATCTCAATTTCGTCCGTAAGCTCCTCATTGTGATCCCCGAATTTCAGGATAATCCTTTCATTCGAATCAATTGGCTCCTCGAAAGGTTCCAGACTGCGGTCACAAATCAAAGTTACGCTCCCTTTGGTCTCGAAATGAAGCTGGATCATGGTGGCCGATTTGTTCAGGACAACATGTGTTTTGAAGTGTCCGTGTTCGATCAGGTCTTGTTCCAGTTCTTCAAAAAAGGCATCGCCAGATTCCATGTCATAGTCATACTGTTTGTCTTCCAAACCGTAAATGTCTATGTTGTATTTACTTAGCTCTTTCACTTTTTCTGTCAAAAGGACTGCAAAGGTAATGTCTTTCAAATTAATAAAAAAACGAAGAAACGAATTTTATTGATAGCAATGCTATGCTTTCCCGTGCCCTTAAATGTGCGATTTGGATAATGTAAAGTCTTGCTTCGGGGGACTTGGGGCTAAATCTTCTTCGCGGGGTTGCCAAAGTAGGTAGCCTTGGCAGGCACATTCTCAACCACCACCGATCCGGCGCCGATTCTGGCGTTCTTGCCAATTTCTACACCTGCCACGATGATCGCCCCCGAACCGATAAAAACGCCGTCACTGATTTTTACCCTGTCATTGATTATGGCGCCAGTTCCGATGGTCACAAAATCGCCGATCGTGACGGAAGTATCTACTACAGAAGCAGTCTGGATCAGGCAATGATGGCCGATTTTTGAATTTGCGCCAATCGTTGCCCGGGCACCAATCAGGTTGCCATGCCCAATCACCGCCATCCCGGAAATGATTGCACTGTCGTGAATCGCATTGACGGGCATTGCTTTATGTTGCTCGGTCAATGTCTCTACGAGCCGCTCTCTGACCGAGCGTTCGCCAATAGCCACAAACGACTCACATTTATCTCCGATAATATTGAGGAAATTGCTGTCGTCGGTGTCGCCGAGAACACTTACGTCGCCAAATTCTTTTCCGTGAAGGTCTTTGTGGTCATCCAAAAGACCGTAGACCAATACATTGTTTCTTCTGAAAATATCAAGTGCCTGCATTCCAAGATCACCTGCACCAAAAATTAAGACCGGATTTTCCATATCAATGTTTAAGATTAAAAAGTCTCCATTCACCATTAAGGTTTCAAATGGAAGACAAAAAATAAATCACTGCTAGACATAACAGCGATTTAAGGGCAAAGTTAGCATGTAATAGTTTACAGAAAGGTCACCCGAAAAACGAATGGGCTTCCATAAGGGGAAAGGTTTTGACCGCTATATTTATCAATCTGATTGTTATAGTTCAGATTATACAATGCCGTAAAGTGAACAGCTTTGATAAATTTTCCTCCGATCGGCTGAGAATAGGATGCACCAACCAGCGGGGAACCCAGCCACTGTCGTTTCTGATAAGATCCAACCACGTTCATCGACTCAAATTCCGCAATTAGATTGACCATTGGAAAGACAGAGTACATCAGAAAAGCGCGCCCGCCATAATAAGCGGTATTAATGTCATAATATCTGTAACGGAAATACATTAACGTTGCGCCGATTCCTCCAACCAGCTTTTCAGTAAGTTCATAACCAGCCATCGGCGATAAATTCACATTGGTAACCGTTCCAAAGCTCAGTCCGAAACTTCCTCCCAAGCGAACCCTCTCGATAAAAGGCCGTTGTTTAAAATCCAGAACTGCCTTTTTCTCCTCCAGCTTTTTGTTCTCCACCGGCGGAACCTCCCTTTCCTGGGGCTTTTCCTTGCTGATGGAATCTGGTCTGTAATAGTCGTCCTGCGCCAAAACGGCGGGCGAAATCAGGACTGTAAGCAGAAATATGCAGGATAGGAGGATTTCATTTTTCATCTTAAAATCGTTTATTTTATAATATGGTAACAAGTAACGTATAAATCCGGGATTTTGGTTTACCAGTCGAACAGCGCTTCAAAGCTCCTCTAAACACCCGTTAAAGGCTTATGCATTATCACATTTCGGTATCAGATCCGCAGTCCCACCTTTTACAAATCACTTATACGATTCCAGAAATTAACAGCGACTTCATCGAAATTCAGCTGCCAGCGTGGAGGCCCGGACGATACGAAATTCAGAACTTTGCCAAAAATATTCAATTTATCGAAGCGCTTTCAGAAGCTAACGAGAAACTGCCCTTTCACAAGGTAACCAAAGACCGGTGGCGCGTTGGAACAGAAGGCCAAAAACAGGTGAGTATCCGGTATGCTTACTACGCAATCAGCCAGAATGCGGGGAGCAGCTATGTGGATGAAGAGCTGTGGTATCTGAACTTCATTAATTTTTGCATGTACGTGGAAGGGCGCATTGGTGAGACCTATACCATCAAGCTGGAATTGCCGGAGGCGTATCAGATCGCCTGCGGCCTTCCGCTGGCGGAAAGGAACATACTTCATGCAAAGGATTTTTACCAACTGGTTGACAGTCCCCTGCTGGCTTCCGAATCCATCCAGAAATGCGAGTACCAGGTCCGTGGCATCAAATTCAAGATTTGGATGCATGGTAACCTGCGTCCAAACTGGCGCAGAATTGAAAGGGATTTCCGGAGATTTTCTCGGGAGCAGATTGCGATGATGCGTGAATTTCCAGAAGCCGATTACCATTTCCTTAATTTGATACTCCCCACGGCCTTTTACCACGGCGTTGAGCATCATAATTCTACGATGATCGTTCTAGGGCCGGACGATGAAGGTGAAGGTTTATATGCCGATTTGCTGGGCGTAAGTTCGCACGAGCTTTTCCATGCATGGAACATCATCAGGATACGGCCAGTGGAGATGTTGCCTTATGATTTTACAAAGGAAAACTATTTCCGCACTTGCTTCGTGGCCGAAGGCTGCACAACTTATTATGGAGATCTTTTCCTGAGGCGGGCCGGGGTTTTCAATGATGAGGCCTATATTAAGGAGCTGCAGGTGTATATGAAGAGGCATTTCGAAACCGCGGCGCATGCCACCCAATCATTGGCGGATTCGTCTTTTGACCTTTGGCTGGATGGTTATGAAAAAGGCATTCCAAACAGAAAGGTTTCAGTATATCATAAAGGCGCACTGGTTGCATTGATCCTGGATCTTTATTTAAGAAAAAAAACCAATCACGCTTTTTCATTGGATGACGTGATGCGCCTGCTTTGGGTGCGTTTCGGGAAACCCTTTGTAGGTTATTCACTCGAAGACTATATTCAGATCGTCGAAGAGGTGGCCGGAGAATCCCTGGAATGGTACTGGCACGACTGCATTTTTACAAGCGAGCCTCTTGAAAACAGATTGAATGAGGCACTGGCATTCGTCGGGTTACAAATGTCCACTTTCAGCAACGGTAACATTCAGTTGAATGTGCTGGATGATTTTAAAGCGAAATTACAGAGAGATAAGTGGCTGTCTACGGTCCAGGTTTTAACTATTGAGGAAGAGGAGGAATAGTCCGGTTATTGCAGAATGTTTTTTATTGCTCCTTCAATTTCCGGAAATGTGTATCTGAAATCCGTTTCGTTTTTTATGCGTTCATTGACCAGATAGCTGCTTCCCAGAACGACATTCGCCATTTCTCCAAAAACAAGTCTTAATGCGAAACCGGGCACACCGGGCAGCCACTGTGGTTTGTTCAGAGCTTTACATATTTGTTTGGTAAGTTCTTCATTGGTAACCGGTGGCCAGGCCACCGCATTGTAGGCTCCCTCCCAGGATTCATTTTCTAAAGCCTCTATATACATCTGACAAATGTCATCGATATGTATCCAGGGAATCCATTGCTTGCCTGAGCCAAGTGGCGCCCCCAGTCCCAACTTCGCAGGTGCTGCCATACGCGGCAATGCGCCCCCTTCTCCGGAAAGAACTACACCGGTCCTTAGCTTCACAGTTCTGACCCCTTGGTCTTTGATCAGGTCTGCGGCTTTTTCCCATTCAATAGTGACTTTTGACAAAAAATCATTTCCGGGAAGCGAAGATTCTGTATGTGCTGCATTGCCAGTGTCTTCGCCGTAATAACTACTTCCGGATGCGGATACAAAAGCGACGGGCAAGATGTTTTGCTCCCTCAACTGATTTGCCAGAAAAGCAATTGTATCCGTCCTGCTCGATAGGATTGTCTTTTTTTGCTTTTCAGTCCAGCGGCCTTCGGCTACACTTGCCCCGGCAAGATGGATCAGGAAATGCAGGTTATCCAAAGCCCCGTCTTCCAGATATCCCTTTTCTACATCCCATTCAAAGACCTTAACAGACGGGATATTCTTCCTTTTCCGGCTTAGATAAGCCACTTCGTAGCCCTTATTAAGGAGATTTTTGGTTAAAGATCTTCCGATTAAGCCAGTTCCACCCGTGATCAATACTTTTTTACCCATCCTATATTCATCCAAAAAAGTGTACCAATAAGATTTAAAAAGGTGCCGCAGAGACATCAGTGGGCGGTTCCTGCTCGATCGCTTTGGTAACCCTTGCCACCATACTTTCGACGGATTCGCCTGGCAGGAACTGCATGGGCGGCTTAAAATGGACGGTCAACCTGGTATTACGCTTCTTGAAACGCAGGCCTTTTTTGTCAAAGGCCCTTCGGAACCCATTGATCACTACCGGAATTACAATAGGATGGTGATCTTTAATTAAATGGGCAGTTCCTTTACGTACAGGGGCATACGGCTTTGTTGTCCCCTGCGGAAAACTAACCACCCAACCATGGGACAGGCCCATTCCAATTCGGTCCTGGGCAGAATTATCCAATTGCCTCTTGACGTTTTCACCGTTGGCCCGCCATGACCTTTCGATAGTGATCGCACCGCCCATGCTGAATAATTTGGGTAGGATACCTTCTTTCATCGTTTCTGCTGCGGCAACATAATAGCACCGTGCGCGAGGAGAAAACAGATAAAATGGCGGGGACAGCGTATCTTTATAGCCCCATTTGGCTGCACAGAAAATATGGTAAAATGCAATAACGTCTGCAAAATAAGTCTGATGGTTGGAGAGAAAGAGAACACCGTGATCCGGTAGTTCAAGCAATTGTTCACCTCCAATGATATTGATCTTGTTTACTGCGGTATATCTGTAATAGGTAAACCAGCCCAGTATAAAAATGAGTAATCTCTTAATAAACAAATAGTTGCCAAAGGGATCCTTTTCGAAAAGACCAAATACGTCAAAGCGGATGAGCCAGGGGGGAAGCAGACTGTATGTACTCTTTTTTAAATTCATAGGGCATGTAAAGTATGGAGCATATCAGTTCTGCGTTGGATTAAGGATAACAAACAACTTTTGTACCAATGAATAGGTAATTTATATAGAAGGCGAGTGAATGTAAAAATTTAATTCAAATGGACGTGCTGTCCTGTTCTGCGAATTGGCATGATTCTTTCAGGAATCCAATACTTAAGTTAAATTTGAGGAACTCCAAAGTAACAGTCCATTTATTTTAATTATATGAAAATAAAATTCCAGTTTCACATCCTTACGGGTTTTGTGGCGATCAGCCTGTTGACAGGATGTTCCAAAAATCCTGTCACTGGTAAGAAGGAAATTATATTCATGTCCAAGGAAAAGGAAATTGCCCTCGGCGCGGAGTCGCACCCTGGTATCGTGGCTACAATGGGCATATATAATGATAAAGGCTTGCAGGCATTCATTAACGAGAAGGGGAAGGCAATGGCTAACATCTCTCATCGCCCCGATTTACCCTATCAATTCTTTATTGTAGATTCACCGGTTGTCAATGCTTTTGCTGTGCCCGGTGGTTACGTATATTTCACAAGGGGGATCATGGCACATTTCAATAACGAAGCCGAATTTGCCGGTGTTCTGGGTCATGAAATCGGGCACATTACTGCGCGCCATTCGGCACGGCAGCAGACTACGCAAATATTTGGGCAGGTAGGTTTATTGGCTGGGATGGTCCTCTCGGAGACCGTGCGCGGGCTGGCAGACCAGACACAGCAGGCCCTTGGACTTTTGCTATTGAGCTACAGCCGTGAACACGAAACAGAATCCGATAAAATCGGCGTAGAATACTCCAGTAAGATTGGCTACGATGCCCATCAGATGGCGGATTTTTTCGGGACTTTGAAGAAGATAAGCGAAAAGAGCGGCCAAACGATTCCTACTTTCCAATCGACACACCCGGATCCGGGCGACAGACAAAATAAAGTGGAGAAGTTGGCCACTCAATATCAGACGGAGCATCCCGCCAAGTACAATGTAAACCGGGATATTTATTTGCGAAAAATAGACGGTATTATATACGGCGCTGACCCTAAGCAGGGATTTGTCGAGAACAATACATTTTACCATCCCGAATTGCGATTTCAGCTGCCAGTGCCGAACGGCTGGCAATATGAAAACTCACCTTCGCAATTTCAAATGGCGGCGAAAGATGGAAAATCAATGATGTTGTTTATGCTAGCGCCCGGAAAGTCGCTGGAGGAGGCGGCACAGGCTGTGGCGAAGAATTACAGTTTGCAAGTTTCCGAAAATAATAAGACCACCATCAATGGTAACCCGGCTATTGCAATGGTATCCACACAAGTGGCCCAGTCTCAAACAGGCCAGCAAGCAGCTGCAACTGCGAATTCGTTACAGGTAGCAACCTGGCTGATCCAATATGGCAGCAATATTTATGCAATCCACGGAGTTGCTCAGGCTGCGAATTTTGCGGGCAATCTGAACCAATTCAGGAGTGTGGCACAAGGCTTCAAATCAGTAAATGACCCCAATATCATTAACCGTCAGCCCGAACGTATCCGGATTAAAACGGTTCAGCGTGATGGCACTTTGAGGGACGCTTTGAGAGATTATAACCAAGCTGATAAGCAAATGGATGATCTGGCGATAATCAATGGAATGTCGCTTTCGGATAAGGTAACGAAGGGGATGTTGATCAAGACGCTGAGTAAATAGTTAAAACTTTGTCAGCGCAGTCGAAGGGCCGCTACTAAGAAGCACTATGCATTTTTGCAGGTGCACCTGAGTAGCGGCCTTTCGATTGCGCTCCTGGCTGACAAGTGTGTAAAGCCGCTCGTCCCGCAATTTCTTCCATTCACAAAACTTTTTATTAAAACATTTGGTTGATATGTCAACGCAATATACATTTGTACCATGGTAAATGCAACAATTAACAAATGGGAAAATCTAAGGGAAGAATTAAAGAACTCTCTTCAGTTTAAGCTGGGAGCCGTTACAAAGGTTGTTTTCAAAAAGATGAATGCAGAGCTCATCAATGAAGGTATTCCGGTACTGGCCGAACAACTGCCTATTCTCATGGTTGTATATTTTCAAGTTAATGCCATGACGCAGCAGGACATTGCCAATGTACTTCAAAAGGATAAAGCCGGTATTCAGCGTTCTGTGCAGACATTACATAAAGATGGTTTTCTTAGAATTGAAAGTGACATTGAGGATAAAAGAAAGAATATGATTTCCCTTACGCCGAGCGGGAAGTTTGTCTGCGAGCGTATCCAAACATTAGCCATAGCTTTTAACAATCAAATTATGGAGCATTTTTCAGAAGAAGAAAGGAAGACCTTTATCGGCTTTCTGGACAGGGTGCTCACAGTCATTGAAAAATAAAATTTTTATCATAATGGTTGATATATCACCAGTAGATATGTCAACCATTAAAAGATTAGCCACAATAAATACATGAAAAATCCAATGAATCTAAAACAGATATGGGCGCTCCTCGCTTTGGTGCTGATTGCGGATGCAGCATCGGCCCAAACGACCAAGCTGACCCTGAAAGACTGCATTGCTTACGGGATCAAAAACAATAGCAATGTTAAAATCGCACAGTATAAGGAAAGTGTTGCGAATGAGCAGTCACGCGAGGCGCTGTCTTACTACATGCCTCAGGTTGCAGGTACCGGTGCGCTGGATGACAACCTTAAACTGCAATCGACCGTACTTCCGGGCGCGTTGTTTGGAGGCGAAGATCGCCGGGTTGCGCTGGGTACCAAGTACACGACCAACGTTTCTGCGCAAGCAGATCAAGTGATTTTCGACCAGCAGCTTTTGGCAGGTATCAAAGCAAATAAACCGAACATTGCCAATGCAGAGCTGAACTCACGAAAAACCAAAGAAACGATCATCTACAACATTACAAATGCATATTATCAGGTATTTGTGACAACCGCTCAGATCGATCTTTTAAAGGATAATCTCGATAAAACCAGGCGTATCCTCGAAACGCTGCAACTCCAGCTGGACAATGGCGTGATCAAAAAAGTAGATTACGATCGTACCAAAGTGAGCCTGAACAACATTCAATCGCAGCTAACATTGGCGGAGAGCAATCTGATCCTGGCTAACAACCAACTGAAATTTCAAATGGGCATGCCACTTTCGGAGCAACTGGAATTGACGGACAATCCTTTGAATAAACCATTCAAGCTGATCGAGCCTGGAACATTTGAAGCTTCGAACCTGACCGATTTCAAGATCCAGAATGTGAATATGCAATTGCAACAAATTGAAAAAGATCGTATCAAGGCGGGTTACCTTCCAAAAGTTTCTATTTACGGCCGCTATGGTATGCAGGCATTGGGCAGCCACCTGGGCGAATCCTGGGGAAACTGGTTCAGTTACGGTGCAGTGGGCTTGAAATTGACGATCCCGATTTTCGATAGTTTCAGAAGAGATGCCCAATACAAGCAAGCCGACCTGAACCTGATGACGCAAAGGGAACAGCTGAAACTCAACACGCAGAACTACGAATTGCAAAACAATAATGCGACGACTCAGCTTCAAAAAGCCAAACTCAATCTCGCCAACGACGAAAGTAATGTGAACCTGGCCAAAGAAGTGTACGATGTGACGACGCTCCAATACCGCGAGGGCACCATTCCACTATCGGATTTATTGAATGCCGAAACTTCCTACAAGGAAGCGCAAAGCAACTATATCAACTCCATGCTGAGCTACTACCAGGCACAACTGGGCATCGAGCAATCGCAGGGAACACTTAACGACTTTTATACAGCTCTACCGTAAAATTGAAATATCCATGAAAAGAAAACTCATCATCATCGGTTCTATCGCCATCATTGGCGTATTGATCGGCTTCCGGCTGGTGGCCAATAAATCCAAGATGGACGCAAAGAAAGTAATGCCGGATAACAAGAATATCACAATCCCGGTGACAGCGGTTGCAGTTAAAGAGGGCAGCACAGATCAGCAATTGATCCGCACGGGAAGCCTGATTCCCTTTAAACAGGCAGACATTATGGCGACCTCGGCCGGTAAGGTATTGGCTGTCAAATATGAACTCGGTACCTACGTTTCACAGGGCGCGCCGCTGGTGAAGGTTGATAGTAAATTAAAAGAGCTTTCATTGCAGGCTACGGAGTTGAATATCAATAAGTTGAAAAAAGACACAGAGCGCTACAACAAACTTTTGGCCGGAAATGCGGCGACGGAAGTGCAGGTGAACGATACCAAATATAACTACGAAAATGCGTTGAACCAGGCCGAGCAAATCAAGCAACAGATCAGCGACGCCTCGATTGCGGCACCAATCAGCGGCCGGATTATCAAGAAGAACATTGAGCCGGGCGAGTTTGTGAATGTGGGTACTTCATTGGGAACGATCCTGGATGTTTCACGCCTGAAAGTGCAGGTAATGATCTCTGAAAATGATGTGTATAAATTGAAAGAAGGCCAGCACGTGAAAGTAGGATCAAGCATTTTCCCTGATAAAAAAATCGACGGACTGATCTCCTACATTGCGCCCCAAGGCGACGAATCGCACAATTATCCGGTGGAGATTGTGATCAAAAACTCGGATCAGTTGCGGGCCGGAACATTCGTAACGGTTGAATTCAGCCAGAAAAGCAGCCAGCAGGCATTGATTATTCCAAGAAGTGCATTGGTGGAAAGTGTACGTAATCCTTATGTGTACACCGTCGAAAATGGCAAGGCGAAACAACGTAAGATCGAAGTAGGGCGTGAATTGGGTGACAACATTGAGGTTTTGTCGGGATTGAAATCGGGCGAAACGGTTATTACAACCGGCCAGATCAACCTTAGCGAAGGTGCGGCAGTGAATGTTACCAAATAATATCCACCAGTAAATCAGATTATTATGTCAATCACCGAAGTAGCAGTAAAAAGACCGCTCTTCATCATAGTAGTATTCACGGTGTTGATACTATTTGGTGTGATCAGTTATAAACAATTGTCCTATAATTTGTTACCCAAGTTTGAGGCCAATGTAGTGAGCGTAATGACGACTTATCGCGGCGCGGCTGCGGATGAAGTCGAAACCAATGTGACCAAACACATTGAGGACGCCGTTTCGGCGATCGAAGGTTTGGATCAGATCAATTCAACTTCTCAGGAAGGTGTTTCGTCCGTGATTGTCCAGTTGAAACAGGGCGTGAGCGTCGATTTGGCGCAGCAGGAGGCGCAGCGCAAAGTGGAGCAGGTAATTTCACTGCTTCCCGACGACGCCGACCGTCCAGTCATCAATAAATTCTCCACCGATGAAATTCCGGTTTTGAGAATGGGTGTTACCGCCAATTTGTCGCCGTCGGCACTTTACGATCTGATCGACGACAAATTGAAACCACAGCTTTCCAATGTGACTGGTGTAGGTCAGGTGACGATCATTGGTGGTACCGAGCGTCAGATCCAGGTCAACATTGATCAGAACAAATTGAAAGCATACCGCTTGTCGATTGCTCAGGTCTCTGCCGCGATCAACAATGCAAATACTTCATACCCAGCCGGTCAGGTGAAAACCCAGGAGGATCAGCTTTCGATCCGTTTCGATGCGAAACTGACGACCGTTGAAAATCTGAGAAATGTGATCGTAGGTCGCAATGCGACTGGCGGACAGGTATTTTTGAAAGATATCGCCGAAGTATATGATGGTACTGCCGACGCAACTGCGGTGAACCACATCAATGGTCGCCCGTCTGTGGCCTTGCAAATTCAGAAACAATCCGACGCCAATGCGGTGGATGTGAGTAAGTTAACCCGCGAGCGTCTGACTACTTTGGAAAAACAATATGCTTCGTCAGGTTTGAAGTTCAACATCGCGTCCGACCAATCTATCTATACATTGGCTTCTGCCGATGCGGTGGTATTTGACCTTGGATTGGCGGTTCTGATTGTATCCGTAGTAATGTTGCTATTCCTTCACAGTGTTCGCAGCTCGATGTTTATCCTGGTGGCACTGCCTTCCTCCATGATCCCGACTTTCATTTTGATGAGCCTTTTAGGTTTTTCACTCAATTTGATGACGTTAATGGCGCTTTCGCTGGTGGTAGGTATCCTGGTTGATGACTCGATTGTGGTTCTGGAAAATATCAACCGCCACATGGAAATGGGTAAAAGCCGATGGAAAGCCGCATTGGATGGACGCGCGGAAATCGGTTTCACCGCCCTGGCGATTACGTTGGTAGACGTCGTGGTATTTGTGCCGCTGGCGATGACGCAAGGCTTGATTGGTAACATCCTCAGAGAGTTCTCCCTCGTGGTGGTGTTCTCCACATTGATGAGCCTATTCGTCTCCTTTACATTAACTCCGCTTTTAGCTTCGCGTTTTGGTAAAATTGAAATTTTGGACAAAAACACCCTTTGGGGCAAGCTGAACATTGGTTTTGAGAACTTTTTGGACAGAATCAAAGACGAATACGGCAGAATGTTGACCTGGGTTTTGGGTCACAAAAGATACATTTTCATCCTTGCATTCGCATTGATCGTCGGCTCAATCGCGCTGGTACCAGGCGGTTTCATCGGAGCAGCATTTATGCAGCAAAGTGACCGAGGCGAGCTGAATGTTTCGCTTGAACTGGCGCCGACGGCTTCCATTTACCAGACCAATCAGGTTGCGCAACGGGTAGAAAAACTGCTGTTGGGCAGAAAAGAAGTGACCAAAGTGTTTACCAATGTCGGCTACAGCAGCACCGGTTTGGGAACTACTTCCAATAGTAACATTGCGGATTTGACGGTTCAATTGGTTGATAAAAAAGAGCGTACGATGTCTTCGGAAGAGTTTGGTACTCAGGTTCAGAAGGAAATCCTGCAAATTCCCGGGGTGAAAGTAACGGTTGCACCAACTTCCATTACGGGTAATGCTAACCAGGCGCCGATCCAGGTGGCTGTAAAAGGTACCGACATGGCGGTGATCCGCAAAGTAGCTGCAGAGGTAAAACAAGTCGTGGCTTCGATACCCGGTACTGCAAACGTGGACTACTCGGTGGATGATCCGAAACCGGAAGTAGGCGTGACGCTTGATCGTGAGAAAATGTCGCAACTGGGTATCAATGCTGCCGAAGTTGGTGCTGCATTGCAAACTGCCTTCCGTGGCGACGACCGTTCGAAATTCAAGGAAAAAGGCAAGGAATACGATATTATGGTAACCCTCGACCAGTTCAACCGGTCCAGTGCCGATGATATCCGCCACTTGAGTTTCGTAAACAGCGCAGGTCAGGCATTTGAATTATCTCAATTCGCGACCATCAAGGAAGGTATGGGCGAAAGCGTGTTGCAACGGATCGACCGTTTGTCTTCGATCACCATCAACTCGCAGGTTGTAGGTCGACCATCCGGTTCTATCGGTGCCGACATTCAGGCCAAAATGGCGAGCGTAAAACTTCCTGAGGGTGTTTTCATCGAATACCGCGGTGACCTGAAAAACCAGGCCGACGCATTCGGAAGTCTGGGATTGGCGCTGGTACTCGGTATCGTCCTCATTTACCTGATCATGGTCGCGCTTTACGAAAGTACCATTTATCCATTCGTGGTCTTGTTCTCGATCCCGGTTGCATTAGTGGGCGCATTGACGGCATTGGCCCTGACAATGGAAAGTTTGACCATCTTCTCAATTGTAGGTATGATCATGCTGCTCGGTCTGGTAGCAAAAAATGCGATCCTGATCGTCGATTTTACCAACCAATTGAAAGAAGAAGGCCACGCATTGAAAGATGCATTGATCGAAGCCGGCAAAGAACGTCTCCGCCCGATCCTGATGACCACCATCGCGATGATCGCCGGTATGCTTCCCATCGCCCTCGCCTCAGGCGACGGTGCGGAAGTGAAAAACGGTATGGCGTGGGTAATCATCGGTGGTTTGACGAGTTCGTTACTGCTGACAATCTTCCTGGTTCCTAGTGTTTATTATGTGGTAGATCGGGTTAAAGAGCGATTTGCAGGCCGCAAGAAGAAAAAGCAACGGAAAGAAGAGTTGGTTTTGGAGGCGTAATTCCAGACCTTAAAATGCCAAAATCCCCGGAAGGGGATTTTGTGTTTTCCTGGCCATGTAGTCCGATGATAGCATTGTTGATTCACTGTCATCGGATTTTTTGTTACGGTGCGCTGCACCTTGCGAATGATAGTTTATGGTAGCATTTTTCTACAATCTTTCGGTGCGCTGCACCTGGTGTTTGAAAATACAAAGCGATATTTTTCGGTCTTAGCAATGTTGCATAGACGCATCTCGGCACAATGCAAGGTGCAGAGCACCGCAAGACTTGTAGAAAAAGCCAAATCACATAAATTAGTGCAAGGTGCAGCGCACCGTAACAAAGTAATTCCAAAGGCTTCTCATCGATCTGAACCTCAAAATGCCTTTGGATTCACTTTCTCGCACTTACGCCGCCTTCATCGCACCAATCTTCTGGCAGAAAAACACCAAATCCCGAAAGGTGTAAAAAATGTCCAGCTTGCGCGGGTTGTGACCGGCTTGCTGCTCATACATCTGAAACCCGCTGTAAATCTCCCAAAGGTGCTCCGCCATTTGGGTGGGTGTGTTGAGCTCGAAGAGCTGCTGAATTTGCTCGGCATAAGCCGCGCACTTCGGGTCCGGAGACTCGGAAGCGTGTGTTTTTTGGTTCATTTGTACTGTATTTTAGGGTAAATGGGGAGCCCTGTTTTAGGCGTCCTAATGCTACAGTACGTGCATCCGGGGGCTTTCGCCGGCCCGCGCCATGACAGGGCAGATCGTGTAAGTTTTTCATTTGTGCTGTATTAATAGGAATGCGAATATTCCGATTTTGTGAGGAGAAATGCAAATTGGGGTAGGGGGAGATTTTTGACGAAGACATAGATTTTCGTGATTGTTCGCCTGAAAAATTGTGTTATCTAGCAAGTTGAAAATTTGTTTATGACAGACAAGCAAACATTTCATGGAAATTGGCATTTGCCGCTGCTGAGCGAAAACTCAGTGGGAGGGATTTTATCATTTGACCCTGAGGAAGGGGGCTCACTAGAGCTTTTTGAAAAATTTGCTTCATGGGATCCATTTGATTTCCCCAATGGTGTGGATATAATACAAGGAATGACGGTAGATGGTAAGGAAATAACATTGCTAGAATGTTTATTTACTTCGATTAGGACTGATTCGAAGACGCAAGTGAAGTGCGTGATAAGATTTATTTTGATAGGAGTTCATGTAGATACTATTGAACATCTAAAATTTAATAAGGTTACAGCAGGTATCTACAATCTTGCGGAGTGGGTGGGAGTAACTGGCTTGAATGTACAAGATGAAGTATTAGATAATCGGAAAATAAGAGTGGACTATTCTGCTCCGAAAAATATAACATTTGAAATAGATCAATCCACTCAAGGAAGTTTATCCTTCGACCGTGAGAATATTAGCAGACATAAAGCGCCCTTTGAAATTAACTTAGTGCACACAACTCGACTGGAAATCGTTTGTAATGAACAATTGACCCTGAAAGAAATTCTCAGAAAGGTAACTGCATTTCAGAATTTTATGATCTTGGGATTATATCATCCCACTTATATTACTCAGATATTTATTGGGGGTTTAGATTTTGTGAGGCATTACGAAGGCTTTGGAGACATGCCTAAACAGATTGAAGTTCTTGCTGCCAGTCAGTATCGTGTTGATTCTTTTAAAGCTAAGCGGGACAAATATGAAGTTTTATTCTTATTTGCAGATATCCGAGAACAATTTCCAAATATGATACGAATATGGTATGAGAAGTATGAATTACTTGATCATATTATGTATTTGCTATTTCAACAGTTTTACACTCACCGAAATTTTTCAGATGATTCTTTCCTAAATTTAGCAAGAGCGATTGAGTCCTACCATGAAAGGACTCGCGGCCTGACTAAGATGCCGGAGGCGGATTATAGGAAGTTGAAAGAGGATTTACTGATTTCGTCTGATAACCAGTATCATGATTGGCTTACTGGCGTTTTTGCATTTGGAAATTCGGTGTCACTACATATGCGTTTGGAAGATCTTCTCTCAATATTTGAGAATTCAAGCTTAAAATGGATAGTAATGGATCGAGAACGTTTTATCAAGGAGGTGAAATGGTCTAGAAACTATTACACCCATCTAGGGAAGGCCTTAGAGAAGAAGGCGCTCAAGGGATACGCCTTGTATAAATAAGTTTGAGATTGAAATTAATCTTAGTTGTCACATTTTTGCTTGAGATGGAAATTGATTTGAAAACTATATCAAAGTGGATTGGAAGCAGAACTCATAAATTTATCTAGTCAAAAACCGGAAGATTAGGTGTTGCTTATCTTAAATTTTAAATCCTAACTTTCCCTAATTATCTTCTGAATCACCCCCATCATCTCCCTCAACGGAACAACCTTCACATCCCCGGAAATCACATAACTACTCTTCCCCGGAAAAACAAAATACTTATGCGTGGCCTGGATATCTTCGCAGCCAATACTGAAACCTTTGGTAACAACGGGAGTCAGGGATCTTTTGATTTCGATCGCAATTCTTGTCTGGTGATTGATTTCCAGGACAAGGTCAATTTCTGCTCCGGCTGCGGTGCGATAATAATAGGGGATAACCCAGTCAGGCAAAACCGAAAGCAGGTTTTCAACCCAGGATCAAAAACTGCCCCGATTTTTGACCTGCTCTTCTTCGCCGGTCGATAACTCCTCTTAGCACCGTAAATATTTCCGGCGTTCGCTGAATTTCGTCGAGAATAATGGTTCGGTCTGAATGCGAATCAAAATAAAGTTCTGGTTCACTCAGTTGAGCAATATCGGAAGGTGATTCAAGGTCGAGGTAAATGGGTTCAGGAGAAATCTTTTCGGTAATCTGAAAGGCAAGTGTCGTTTTGCCAATTTGCCGTGGCCCGAAAATGCCTACAGCAGGAAATTGTTTCTAAAGATCAAAAATCTCATTTTTTGCCTCACGCTCTATCATCCTTGTAAATTTAATGTCGAGCGTTAAATTTACAAGGATAAATAAAAGTTCTGTGGATATCGGGTTTAATATTTCTCCCACTTCTCCAAACGTTCATCCCATAACCCCCCATGACCAACGGGTAATGCACTGTCTTGCCCTGATCCTATTGAATATTGAATCCGAATAAATAACACGCTAACCAACCTCCAGATTAGTAATAATTGTAAGCTTTGTCGCTTACTTTTCAAGACTACCTCGTAACATTTAAAGCTAAATCGAAAGAAGTATTAGTAATACCTCCTATTCGAAATTTACTATTCGGTCAAGTTCTCTTCCTTTTTGCCGAGGAATAAACGAAGTCTTCCTTACAGTCATTTTCGAGGATTTTGAGCCGCTTAACGCATTGTTTTGTAGCCTGCAACAAAACAAATGTTTAACTACAAAATCCAGAAAAATGAAATTAGTACAAAAATTATCTATTGGCCTGAGCTTCGCTTGTTTAATGATGATGAGCAGCTGTTCGAAGGAAGATGTGCAAACACCTGAACCAAAAGTGGAGAGCGAGAATACGAATTCGAATCTGAAGACGGAAGCGCTTCCTTGGATTCCGCCGACGAAGGCGTTCACAGGTATCAATATTTTCCCGAACTTCTGGGAAATACGTACGCTCGACAGTGGCGATCCCAACAAATACCCGTCGGGAACCTCCAACTTTTCGCGGCCATGGGGGAATATCTCATTACAATGGAAGGAATCATTTCCGGTCCTTCCTGGTCAACCCTGGAACACATTTGTTACGGTTACATCTTCTACAACGGATAAATCGAATAAAAGTAAGCTGGCCAAAGTTGGAACAACCATACGCTTCCTCAAACCGGGAGCTTATTACTACCTTACATTTTATGTTGCTTCCGCCCGTCCTCAATTGGACGGATCCGGCAAGCTCCCAACTTTTGTCGGCAATTGTAATATTGCTATAAAGAGTCCAAATTCCGGACAAGTTGCGGCTTCTCAATATTTCGATATCAATATGCTGGCGTTCTCACCAAATGTCTGGATTAAAAAGACTATCCTATTTAGGGCATCTAACGAGGAAATGAGGTTTGATTTCAGTGCGACGTCTATTCAGGACGGAAAAACAGCATACGCACACCTTTTTATTGGCCAGGACGCAATTTGGGAGAAAGGGTTTTAGAAGATTTAACTTTGAAGCTCAATATCACAAAGGCCGCCTCAGATTTTCGAGGCGGCCTTTGTTTTTGCGGGGCTAATCTACAATGAATTCTCTTTGGCAATTGCGAGGTAATTCGCACGATCAATCTGTAATAAGTACAATTACCTATCACCCATCTCTATGCCAAAAAGCGGGCACCTCCGAAGAATAAATGAGCCCCTCCGCAGGCTCAATTTAATGGTTATCTTCTTTTTAGCCGACCTTTCTTGTGGTCTATAAAGGAAATGAATGTTTAATTAAAATTTGTAAGAAAATGAGTTTAGTACAAAAATTACCCATCGGTCTGAGCCTGGTTTGCGCCATTATAATGGCCAGCTGCTCCAAGGAAGATGTTCAGACACCGGCACCCAAAGTGGAGAGCACGAGTACAAATTCCAGCCTCAAGGTAGATGCTACTGCTGCACCCTTTCTGGCACCAACAAAGTGGTATATGGGGGTCGATATTCTTCCCGTAAACTGGATCAGGAATAACGTCGGATTTTCTAGCGATATGGTTAAATATCCGACGGGCGTTTCAAGCATGTCGAAGTTATGGGGGGATCCTTCATTACCGTTTGTGCAAAGCTTGCCCCTTATTCCATGGGCTCCATCTACCACCACCTTTATTACGGTGACCACTTCTGGTACCTGGGATAAAACAAGAAAAGCTTCCGTAAAAACCATCATCAAGAATCTGACGCCCGGGAAAAAATATGCTTTTACCGTGTATGTGGCTTCGTCTCTTCCCAAAGCGGTTGCCAATATGCCTGTTGCCACTTTCGCCAAATCATGCCTGATAAGTGTGGGAAAGGTGGCACCTCAGGAGACTGTGGTGGACCTGACCAATTACAAAAACTGCTGGCTTCAGAAAATCATCACTTTCACAGCACTCGGCTCAGAAGTGGATGTTGCATTCTCCGCATCACCTAGCCAGAACGGCCCGTATTCCTACGCGCATCTTTTAGTTGGTGACAATGCGCTCAAAGAAGTGAATTAGTGAAGGTTTGCTGATTGTATTCAAAGCAAATGCCGCACCGGATATTCCAGGGCGGCATTTTTTATTGACCGGTGCGGTCGGTACCAAAAGTAATGATTACCCATCAATCGAAATAACTCTCAAAGCTATTTTTAGTAATAGCTGCTAGGCAAAAAGTACTATTTCACAGTCGGATTCTCTCCCATGCCGCAAAATAACCGCAATTGTCCACAGGCTCATTACATACGCTTTATTCGTCTTGCAAGAGCTTGCTTTGTGGTAAATGAAAAGTAATGTTTAACTAAAAAAAACAGGAAAAAATGAAATTAGTACAAAAATTGCCGATCGGCCTGAGCCTGGCTTGTATTATGATCATGAGCAGTTGCTCGAAGGAAGATATACAGGTACCAGTGTCGCAGAGGGAAGTAAATAATAGTTCTAATTTGAGACAAGGAGGTGTTATAATTCCTTTGCCGCAGATAGCTCCTACAAATAGCGTAGCTGGTATGGACGTTTTTGCGCCAGGTTGGACCAAAAATTTTGGAAGCCTGCCTGCTGACCCCGAGGTTTTGCCGTCCGGAACTTCCACTTCGACAAACTTATGGGGTAATGCGTCACTTCCATGGGCTACGCCTATATCCTCGGCACCAGGTGTTTCTAGTAACTCCGGTATTGTAACCATCACGTCTAACTGGGATGTAACATCAACGAAATCGTCGATTGCCGAAACTACTTTGAAGTATTTGAAGCCAGGAAAAAAATATACAGTAACCTATTACTTGGCAACTACTATTCGAAACGAATCTTTGGGACAGCTGACACCAGCTTATCCCAATAAAGTAATGGTAATTCTGTCAAAGGTTAAGTCAGATCTATGGACTGAAGGTGTCGAAAACATAGTTGAAACAAAGTATTTTCACTTTGCAGATCAGCAAGCAACGTGGGTTAAAGAGACGTTAGATTTTACAGCACCTAGTAGCCAATTAACCCTTAATTTCTGGGCTAAGAGTCCGCAGCCAGATCAATATGGATATTTGAATATTTATATTGATAAGACCTCTTTGGTGGAAGTTAACTAGAATGATATAAAATATCTCCGAGCTCTGTATTTCGAAAAAGGCCGTCTCAGAATATCTAAGGCGGCCTTTGTGTTTATATTTTCACGTTAACACCCTACTTCCACCTCTCCCCCAAAACCTTCATCCAAATCCCACCCACAACCGACCGCGCCCTAAACCCAACCGACTTTCCATCCACCGTCTCATGCCAATCCGAGAGCGGAATGCGGTCCGGGGTTTCCATGGCGTATTTGTAAATCGGCTTGATCAATGCTTCGAAATCTTTTGGATCTTTCGCTAATGTTGCGGTCCATACAATCCAGTCGGATTTGGAGTAGGTTTTGCGGCTGTCGAGCGGGAGGCCGAAGGGCTGCTGTTTGGTGAGGTAGTATTTGATTTCCTTTTCGGCGACGGTTTTTGGGAATACGTTGAGCTTTAAAAGTTCGTCCCACACCATGTTGTACTTCTGGCTCCACGAATTTTTGTTGTCGAACGTCAGCGCATAGTGATCGCCGCTGTCGGCCAGCTCCATCCACTTTTTAGCGAAATCCTTTACCAATGCATTGACGTCTGTGGCCTTTTTGGTATCCCCAAGCTGCTCGGCCATTTTCGCATAAGACGCCAAACCCATGATCGCTTTGATCGACAAGTTGGCGTTGCGTGCCAGGTGACCGGCAAAGTCATCGGTACAAAGCTGGTTAGCAGGATCGAAACCTTCTTTTTTCAGGTAGTTAGCCCAGACAGATAACGTTTTCCAATGCTTTTTGGCGAATTCAATGTTGTTCTCGGCCTTGCAAATGGCATAAGTCAAAGTAAGCATGTTACCGGATTCTTCCACAGGCATATCCTCGCCGTAAGTTTGCCCATTGGCGAGCGGGTAAGTGCCTACATCATGGGCGGCGAAAGGTTTGGTCCATTTTCCGCTTTCTGAATAATAGAAAATCGGTTCCAGCATTCCTTTCAGCAAAACAGGATTGTAAAGCAGAAATAATGGCGCGGAAGGATAAGTTACATCGACAGTTCCAATCGAACCGTTACTGAAATTTTCTTTGGATAAAAACAGCGGCGTGCCCTGCGGATCAGCCACCAGTTTATGCGCTGCGATCGCCTGCCGGTAAGCCAATACGCAAAGCTCGGCGTACTGTTTCCCGCCCGCTTTTAGTGCATCCTGGGAAATCATTTCGTCTGTCGCTTCGCATTCTTTCAGGATTTTGGCAAAGTCGGTTTCCGCATTTTTCAGCTCGCTTTGAATGGTCTTGTTCCCATCCTTATTCCACCACGGCCGGAGGTTTTGGCCAAAATATTGAACCGAATAACCATCATCGTAACCGAGCATGGCATGCAGCGACTGCGTTTCTGTACCTACGCTTTTGGAAGCAAGTATAACAGCCATTGATTTGGCATCAGCATTGGAGGCGTCCGTCTGGTTGGCCGGTACCGATCCGGTTTTCGAAAATGATGGGATCAATTCGGTGGGCGAGCCTAATCCGGAGCTTTTCACGGCCGAGGCGGGAGCAGACAGGTAAGCCTGGCCCCAGTCAATGCGGACGTCATCACCTTTCCGGCCCAGTAATTTTTGCTCGGCGTTTCCGAGAGAAACCAGCACAAGCCCATCCCGGTTCTCTTTTTTGCCGATCACCTTCTGTCCAGCATCATTTACCGCCCAAAGCCCTGAAACTGCATTTAGGATCTCTACCTGGTGTGTTTTTCCATCTGTAGATTTCAAATCATAAATCATATAATTGATTGGACGTGAAACCATATTCAGGTCTTTCAAAATTAACGGTGCCACAAAACGTGCTTTCAGCTGCACCGGGCCCGCTTCAAAATCATAAATTGTTTGCGTAGGTTTCATTTCAAAACCAGTCTGCTTTGCTACTTCGATCACGTCGGCACCTTTTGGCGCGATTTCGTCTACCAGACCCATGTCGATATAACCCGGGCCAGCGCCGTTTTTGCAATAGGCGGCCAGCAGGTTTTTGCCTTTTTTAAGCGCTTTACGTGCTGATGCGCTAATCGGCTTGAATTCATAATCGCCTGTAAAGCAGGGGCCACAATCAAATGCGGGAACGCCGTTAATGTAAACCTGCACATCATCGTCATGGAAGATATTCAGGGTTGGTTTTTCAAAATCGACTGCTGTCAATGTGAACTCGCGGCGGTACCAAACCTCCTGCTGAAATTCGGTGCCGCCTTTCAGCATGGCATCATTACGGTCTTTTGTACCAAATGGTGCCGGAGCTTGCTTCCAGTTGGTCACATTGTATCCTTCTTTGTACCACCATTCCGGGTCAGGTTTTACGGTCGTGAACCTGGCCAGATAGCCTGCTTGCTTGGCGGTAGGCAAAATGGTTTTCATCACCGGCGTCGGCGCGCCCATGAAACGGTACGTTTTGCCGTCTACCCGGATTAGGCCGTCCAATGGTTGCGGCTTGCCTGTCCAATGTTTGGTTACCGAGCCATTGAGCTGGTCCCCGAAAGACCAGACACTTGTGTAGGGGTCGATGGTGATGAGCGGAACTGCGGGGGGGCGGAAGGTTTGGGCGGAAAGAGAGTATGTAAGTAGCGTCAGGAGCGCAACAGACCAATATTTAATCATGAACAAGTTGAGTTTTTGGAAGAGACAAGGATAGAAATTCTTTCAATGATAGGAAATATCGTTGAAAGAATGGCAACCGTCAACTGAAGGAGACGGGAATTGACTAAGGTGGGATTCAATAACCGTCTGCTTCAGCTGACGGAAAAAAGGGCAGTTGTGGGTCAAAAGTTGGAAAATTGGCTCACAAGTCTCAATAACCATCTGCTTCAGCTGACGGAGAGAACCGAAAGAAATCACTTACCAAATGCTGCCTTCCCGCTGTCCAGAAACGCTGCAAAATTCGCAGGGTTCAAATCGTAATTCTTAGGCTTTACCAACAAGTTGCCGTCATGATCCACCAGACAATAGTGTGGCTGTGCATTGTTATTGTACTTCACGATCTGCAAATCGGCATTCTGCGCGCCAATGGTTTTTTTGACTTTATTGTCATATTTGGAAGTATACCAGGCCGATTCGGGCAATTCGGTTTTATCATCCACGTAGAGGGCCACGATCACGAAATCGTTACGCAGGCGTTGTAATACAGATGGATCTACCCAAACCCTCGCTTCCATTTCCCGGCAGTTGACGCAGCCGTGGCCTGTGAAGTCAATGAAAACCGGTTTGTTGACTTTTTTAGCATAAGCCAGCGCATCCTTATAATCGAAAAAACCTTCCAGTTCGTGAGGCAAGTGGAAGAGGTCCGAGTATTTCCTTATTTCGCCCGGTGGGATTGTTGAGGCGGCTCCGGCAGTTCTTTTGCTCAGATCGAAATCCAACGTGGATTGCGGAGGGAGGTAACCCGCCAGTGCCTTCAAAGGGGCCCCCCACATCCCGGGAATCATGTATACGACAAATGTGAGCGTCACGATAGATAGCAGTAACCTTGGGACACTTACTTTTTCAAGCGGAGAATCGTGAGGAGTCCTGATTTTGCCTAAAAGATAAAAACCCAACAAGCCGAAGATCACAATCCAGAAAGCTAAATAGATTTCTCTGTCCAGCAGGCGCCAATGGTAAACCTGATCGGCAATGCTGAAAAATTTCAATGCGAGCGCCAGTTCCAGAAAGCCTAATACGACTTTTACAGTGTTCAACCAGCCGCCGGATTTTGGTAAAGATTTTAGCCATTGCGGAAAAAGGGCAAATAATGTAAACGGTATCGCAAATGCAGCCGAAAAGGAAGCCATACCGATAATGGGTTTTACCACTTCGCCACCCGCCGAAGCTACCAGCAAACTTCCGACGATCGGGCCGGTGCACGAAAATGAAACCAATACCAGTGTGAACGCCATAAAGAAAACACCCGCATATCCACCCTGATCTGCCTTCTGGTCCATTTTGTTCACAAAGCCGCTGGGCAATACGATTTCAAAAAGACCAAGAAACGACAGCCCAAAAACAAAGAAAATGGCGAAGAACAGCAGGTTTGGAATCCAGTGCGTACTGAGGAAGTTGGCGAATGCCGGACCGTTTAACCTTGAAACAACAGTACCTATTAATGTATAGATCAAAACAATGGAAATACCGTAGATGAATGCTTTCAGTTTTCCTTTTTCCTGATGGGTGAAGTAGCTCACCGTCATTGGAATAATTGGGAAAACACAGGGTGTAAGCAATGCAACCAGACCGGACAGGAATGCTGCCAACGCAAAACCCCAAAGCGATTTGCCAGCCGCAGGGTCTTCAGACGTCAATGATTGGGATATTGCTGGGGCGGGTCCCGATTTGGGGGAATGATCAGGCTCGTCCGAACTGGCGGCGACGGCGGAGTCCGCAGACTTGTCAGTGTGGTTAGTGGCAATATTGGATAAAGAATCATTGGTTGTCGTGGTAGCCGCGCCGGCCACCGGCTGGGTGTCATTTGTTGCAGCGCTGGCTGTTACCTTCAATCCTTTGAATTCAAAATCGTCGTTACCCGGAATGCAGAGGCCGGTAACGTGGCTGCAGGTCTGATATTCGGAAGTTCCTTTTATGACGGGGTTATCTTCAAGCACCTTAATGGTCTGTTTAAAAACGGCTTTCCCTTCGAAATAACGAACTTTGCCATTCCAGACTTCTTCAAATTTGGTCTTTGGATTTTGCGGCTTGAGTTTGCCTATGAGTTCAAATGATTTATTCTTCTCAAAAGTAAAACTGGTCAGCATAGGCCCCAGGTCGGGATCGAAATCGGACGAATACATGTACCAGTCTTTGTCGATCGCAGCACTGAAAATCAGGTCCACTGTTTCGCCCCTTTTTACTTCGGGCTTTGAAAACGCATAGGTCCAATGCGCTTTTGCCTTCTGTAACTGTGCAACGGCATCGAAATGAAGGAAAAGACAAATGCTTAAAAAGAAGAGAATACGCCGTTTCATATTTTTGATGAGAATACTAAGTGCCTTTGTTAGGCAACGTAATTTTGTTAAAAAAATTCATCAATTAAAATTACGTTACCCGGCTATAGTCGTTTCTGCTACCTTTGCAGCCTCGACCCTTCATGCTAAAACCCCTTTGGAATGTCCCAGACCCTATATATCGTAAAAATAGGAGGCAATGTCATCGATAATCCCGAAGCCTGCTCCGCTTTTTTGAACGACTTTGTCAAACTTGACGCGCCGAAAATACTGGTGCACGGCGGAGGAAAAGTAGCAACCCAGATCGCCGCGAAGCTTCAGATCGAAACCCAGATGGTCGATGGCCGCAGGATTACAGATAAGCCCATGCTGGATGTCGTAACAATGGTATACGGGGGGTTGGTAAACAAAGACCTGGTAGCGCAATTACAAGCCGGCGGATGCAATGCAATTGGCCTTACCGGGGCCGATGGTGGGATTATCCGGTCGGTGAAACGGCCTGTGAAAACCATCGACTATGGTTTTGTCGGAGACATTGAAGCCGTTAATGACCAGCAAATCAAGGCTTTAATAAATAGCAATCTCATTCCTGTGATCGCGCCGCTCACATACAGCTCCGAGGGGCTTTTGCTCAATACCAACGCCGATACAATGGCGTCGGCAACCGCAGTAGCAATGGCGGTTCATTACGAGGTCAATCTGATATATTGCTTTGAGAAAAAAGGCGTACTCTCGGATCCCGATGACGATCATGCGGTGATCCCATTTCTTAATCCGGGGACTTATGCCGATTACAAAGCCTCGGGTGTAATTAACAAAGGGATGATACCGAAGCTGGATAACGCGTTTGCAGCACTGAACGCCGGCGTTGACCGGGTAACAATTTGTCATGCAAACGACCTGATTGCTTCTTCAAAAGGCCAGGCAGGTACGGTAATCTCAATATAGCGCTGTGAACTTTATTTCCCAGTTTACCAAAATATGCCCGCAGGCAAGTTGGTATGAATTTTTATTCTTATTTTATTTAAGATTCTATTAGTTGCTCTATGTCAAATTTTTCCGATTCGCCCGTGCAAGATTCAGAAGGTAAACTAGTGTATCTGGTGGATGATGACGAAGACGATTGCTTTATTTTTGAACAGGCTTTTTCGGAAGGTTTCCCCCAATGTAAGGTCAAAATATTTTCCAACGGATTGGTGATGTTGGAAATCATGGCAGACCCTGCCAATCATCCCAACCTGATCTTTCTCGATCTGCACATGCCTTATCCCGATGGGCTGGAGTTGCTGATGAATTTGAAGATAAATAATCAATGGTCGCATATCCCCGTGATCATCCTGACAGGCAGCAGCGACCCCAATAAAGTGAGACTGGCTTACCAGATGGGTGCCCAAACGGTGATCCAAAAACCTGGTCACTACGACCAGCTACTCGAAATCGTCAAGGCGATCCGTCATTATTGGTTCAAATTGGCCCATCTTCCGACGGCGATGGGCTGAGGTTATGCTGTTCTTCAATACTCTTCAAGGTGCTGATATAACCTAGCAGGTCACTTTCAGACTTAAATAGCTTGGGTTCTTTGACGGGCAGCGTGAGGCTTAGCGGCATCCTGACCAGGTCGGCATACTTCCCTGTCGGCTTCAACTCATATACTACCGTTTTTATTTCCAGCTCGTAAGAATCCAGGGGTTCCGATATTACGGTCAGTTCTTCCAGGCGCCCGTCAAAATAAATGCGGACGATTTCGGCTTCGAAATAAGGAAACCTCGGGCCTGTTTTTCCAGGCAGACGTTCGCCGTGTTCCTGGTTAACAAAAACTACATCACCGACTTTGAACGGCAGACGGATGGTCGTAAAAGTGATTTCCATTTATTAAATTTTTTTAAAATTAACTTTCTGTTACTAAATTGCGCGGATCAAACCCACTCATTACCATGCCGTTTCGTAAAGGACTTTCTTTAGCGCTTGTGTTGCTATGCAACTTATGTGCAGGCCAGGTCCCGGAATTTTATAGAGATGTACAGCCCATTATTCACACGAATTGTGTTCCCTGCCATCGTCCAGGAGAGGCAGCCCCGTTTCCGTTGATCACTTTTGAAGATGTTACCAAACGCTCTAAATTCATCAAACAGGTAGTCAGTTCACGCTATATGCCGCCCTGGAAGGCTGATAACCATTTCAATTCTTTTGCAAATGACCGGTCGCTAAGTGATAAGGATATCAAAACGATTACTGCCTGGATCAGCGGCGGGGCACCCAAAGGTAAACAAAATCTGAAAGCTGAACAGGATTTACAGGAGCGTGTAAATGCGGGAACTGCCTATAAAAGAAAACCGGATCTCAGTCTCAAAATCAAGGAAGCATTTCAGTTGAAAGGCGATGCCACGGAAAGGTTTGTGATGTTCAAAATACCTTTTGAACTTGGGCAGGAAGCCAATGTCGAGGCAATCGAATTTACCTCAAACAATAAGAAACTGATACACCACGCCAATTTCGCAATCCACCCGGTTGCCGATATGACGGTTGACCTTCATAACACCGTAGATGTAGTAGACCTGAGCGGTTCGTCGGCTGAAAAATATTACGAATGGCTCAAGTATAAAAAGGAAATGACCTACTATGGTGGTTGGATTCCGGGAACTACAGTTGAAACTTACCCTGCGGATATGGGCTGGATCATGCCCAAACGGGGCGTCGTTTTGGTGACTGTTCATTTTGGGCCATCCTCCCTGGACGCAGAGAGCATCGATGGAGTGAACATTTTCTTTAAACAAACACCGATCCGACGTAAGGTGAAGGTCATTAGTTTGGGTTCCGGCGGAATTGGGGAAAGAGACATTAGTCCGCCTTTCATGATTTTTGCGGACGAGGTGAAAAGTTTCAGGCTGAGGGTTGCGAGCAACCAGCCCGACGTTTCATTGCTATATGCCTGGCCTCACATGCATTACCTTGGGAAAGAGTTTAAGGCTTATGCGGTCAACGCTCCCGGGGATACGGCTAAGCTGGTGCATATCCCTGCCTGGGATTTTCGGTGGCAGGAGATTTATAAATACAAAAAGCCGGTTCTGTTAAAGAAAGGCACTGTTATTCATATAGAAGGTGTTTATGATAACACTGCGGCCAACCCTGCCAACCCGAATAATCCGCCTAAACTGGTGATATCGACAGGAAATATGAGAAGCGACCAGGAAATGCTGACACTCATCCTGATGTATGTGGAGCGCGAAGCCGGTGACGACGATCTTGTTTTTAAATGGAATTAGAATTTTACTGGAGTATTTAACCGAGCCGCATGGGTAAACTTTACATTGCATTCCTCTTGCTGATCACTTCACATGTTTTTTCGCAGGCCGTTTTCACCCGTCTTTCCCCTGCGGATACGAAGGTGAGCTTCGTGAATAAAATTGAAGAGAATGATTCTCTGCACATTTTCCGATACGAATACCTGTACAATGGCAATGGGGTCGGGATCGGGGATTTCGATAACGACGGCTCTCCCGACCTCTTTATTTCGGGGAATACGGTTGCCAACAAACTATACCTCAACAAGTCGGAAAAAGGAAAAATCGGCTTTGAGGACGTGAGTAAAAAGGCAAAAATAGAAGGCAACGGGACCTGGTCCACGGGCGTAAGTGTGGCAGATATCAATGGTGATGGCCTGCTGGATATTTATGTTTGCCATTCCGGATTTTACAGAAAGCTATCGGATCGCAATAACGAACTGTTTATTAATCAGGGTATCAAGAATGGTGTCCCCGTTTTTAAAGAAATGGCGGTGGAGAGCGGCCTGCATGCTATTGGTTCCCAATCGACCCAAGCCGCATTTTTCGATTATGATAAGGACGGCGACCTGGACATGTTCCTGCTTAATCATTCCAATCATAGTGTTAACCCTTTCCTGAATACGCGCGAAATGCGCTCGACACCCAATCCCTACTTTGGGAACAGGCTTTTTGAAAATATCAGTGGGGATGGGAAACTGAAATTTAAAGACGTCACCCAAAAAGCGGGCATCATCAATAATGCATTGAATTTTGGTTTGAGCGTGATTGTCGCGGATATCAATCAAGACGGCTGGCCGGATCTCTACACGACGAGCGATTATACCGAAGTAGATTGTTATTATGTGAATAATCGCAATGGAACTTTCACAGAATCACTGAAGAAATCGTTTGCCCACGTTTCCAAATTTTCAATGGGCGCTGATGTAAGCGATTTTAACAACGACGGAAAACCCGACGTGCTGACGCTGGATATGCTTCCGGAAGACAATTACCGACAGAAGTTACTTAAGGGGCCGGACATTTACGACCAATATCACTTGCTGCTCGACAGCGGCTATTACCATCAGAATATGCGGAACATGCTGCATCTTAACAGGGGTGTAGATGATGCCGGAAATGTTAGGTTTAGCGAGATTGGTCAGTTGGCCGGGGTTTCCAATACAGATTGGAGTTGGGCAGGGCTGATCGCCGACCTGGATAACGACGGCTGGAAAGACATGCTGATCACCAATGGTTATCTGCGGGATTTTACCAATATGGATTTTCTCAAATATACCGTCGCGGACGAGCAAATGAAGGAAGTCGCAAAAGGAAACCTCAACTTTAAGACCTATAACCTGGTTAAGAAGATGCCTTCCAACAAGCTGAGAAATTATTTGTTCCGGAACCAGGCTTTAACGGGGAAATATGTATTTGACGACGTATCGAAAAAATGGGGCTTTACCGATGAGGCAGTTTCCAATGCAGCGGCTTACGCGGATTTTGACGGTGACGGCGACTTGGATCTTGTGATTTCCAATATCAATGATCCGGTTTCGATTTACCAAAATAATGTAAATCAGGGAGGTTTGACCGTTAAGCTGATTGGATGGGGTAAGAACACGCAGGCATTCGGCAGTAAAGTGTGGGTTTATACCAAGGGCGTAACCCAATATGCAGAACTGTACCCTGTAAGGGGTTATCAATCTACGGTGACCACGGATTTGCATTTTGGCTTGGGTAAAAATGCGAATGCCGATTCAGTAAAGATTTTATGGCCATCGGGCAAAACGACATTTCTTGTCAAACCAGAACAAAACATCCTAATCCTGAAAGAAGCCGATGCGCGGGAAGAGGCATCAAAAGAACCGGCAGTTTCCGGGAAATGGTTCCGGAAAATCGCTACGGATAGCATAGGAATTGATTTTGTGCATCATGAAAATGATTTTGTCGATTTTAAGGTAGAAGTACTGTTGCCCTACCAATTATCGAAACTTGGTCCGGCTTTGGCCAGCGGCGATGTAAATGGAGATGGGCTGGACGACGTTTTCTTTGGCGGAGCTTCCAATCAGTCTGGAGTGCTTTACCTGCAAAAATCCGACGGTACATTTACCGGCGCGGCTGCCCAACCCTGGCGGAACAATGCAGCCTGTGAAGAAGTAAGTGCCTTATTTTTTGATGCTGACAAAGATGGAGATTTGGATTTGTACGTCGCCAGCGGCGGAAATGAATTCGAGGAGGACGCCCCGGAATACCGCGATCATCTGTATGTCAATGACGGAAAGGGCTTTTTTCATGAAGAAGTGCTCGCTTTGCCTTCTATGAAAAGTCCCAAGCAATGCATCGCCGGCTCTGACATTGATGGCGACGGTGACCTGGATCTTTTCATTGGCGGCAGGGCCATTCCGGGATCCTTTCCAATGTCCGCACGGAGTTATCTTTTAAGGAACGACAGCAATAGTCACAATTTAAAATTCACTGATATCACTCAACAGTGGAGCAAGGATCTGCTGAGTCCGGGGATGATCACAGCGGCTGTTTTTACAGACTTTAACCACGACAAAAAGCCTGACCTGATGCTGGCGGGCGACTGGATGCCCATCAAATTGTATCAAAACTCAGGAACAGCCTTCGAAGAGAAGCTGGTGCCGGAACTGAAAGATACCGATGGAATGTGGGCTGCAATTGCGGCGGTGGACCTGGATCGGGATGGGGATATGGATTTTGTATTGGGGAATAGCGGGCTCAACAGTCAATATAAAGCATCCCCTGACAAACCAGTGACGATTTATTACGATGATTTCGATAAAAATGGCATCATAGACCCGGTCTGTACCTATTATGTCGGTGAAAAAAGCTATCCTATGTTTTCACGGGATGAAATGTTGGACCAGATGGTTTTCCTGAAAAGGAAATACACCAGCTATGAGCTGTATGCGAATGCGACGATAGAGGATATTTTTGGGAAAGAAGCGGTTGACCGGAGCAAAAAGGTTTATTGTAAACAGTTGGAAAGCATTGTCCTTGAAAATAAAGGCGATTTCAAATTTGAAATACACATACTTCCCCAGGAAGCCCAGATTTCGAGACTAAGCGGCATTATTCCTTATGATTCAAATCGGGACGAAAGGGCAGGCCTGATATTGGCCGGTAATTTTGCACCTTACCGCGTACAACTTGGCCCATGCGACGCGTCGGTCGGGACGGTGCTGCGACAAGTGGCGCCATTTTCCTTTGAACCTGTCCCCGCTGGTCAAAGCGGCTTTTGGGCAGCAGGTGATGTCCGCGGAATAACAGTCCTCAATGGAAAGCGTATATTGTGTGCCGTTAATGACGGAAAGCCGATTATTTTTGAAATTTTAAAACAGCAATGAAAGATTTTAAAACCCTCCGGAAAATTTTGAGAGGGGCGCTCTTCGTACCTGGAGGGATATTTTGTTTGAACAGCAATGCCTCCCCAGTTCCCCCGACCGCGTTATTTCACCGTGCTGAGAAAAACCTGACGAGCGCTATTGTGCATGATATTTTTTCACCTCCGGTGGCGAGCCGCATCTACCTGTATGCCAATGCATCGGCCTATGAAGCACTGGCTTTGGGCAATAACCAATACCAAAGCATGCATGGGCAAATGGCAGGATTTCCAAATATCCCGGCAATCGCGAATGAAGGAAAGGTTAATTATCCCCTTGCAGCGATATATGCTTTCTTTAAAACAGGGAGTAAGCTTGTTTTTTCAGAACATCTTTTAAAGGACAGCATTGCAGTGATCCTGGCTGGATTTAAGGAACTGGATCCAGTGGTTTACCAAAATTCCCTAAGGCTCGGCGATACCGTAAGCGATAGCATTATGAGCTGGTCGGCAAAGGATAACTATGCTTTGACGAGGAAAAAAAGAAGATATACTTACAGCAAAGAAAAAGGCAAATGGGCACCCACACCGCCTGGTTATATCGATGCCATTGAGCCGTACTGGGGCCACATCAGGCCCGTTGTTCTGGATTCGGCCGGGCAATTCAAACCTGCACCGCCACCCGCATACAGCACCGAAAACACGAGCCAGTTCATGAAAGAAGTGCTTGAAGTTTATAACACAGGAAAGCAGCTTTCCCGCGAACAGGTCCTGATTGCAAGCTTTTGGGACTGCAATCCCTTTTACCTCAATACGCAGGGCCATCTTAATTTCGCTACCAAGAAACTGTCGCCCGGAGGTCACTGGATCTCGATCGTTGGCCAGGCAACGGAAAGCGCGGGGAAAAACTGGATCGAAACGTCGTCTGCTTACCTGCTGACGTCCATTGCCTTATTCGACGGCTTCATCAGTTGCTGGAAAGAAAAATACCGGAGCCAGCTCATTCGTCCGGAAACGATGATCAATGCTTATATAGATGAGAAATGGAGGCCGCTTTTACAAACACCTCCATTTCCGGAATATACCAGCGGGCATAGCGTGATTTCCACGGCAGCAGCTGTTGTGTTGACCCATTTTCTGGGGGATCAATTTGCTTACGACGACCATACGGAAACGGATTACGGGCTCCCCGTGCGGCATTTCAATTCTTTCAGGGCAGCGTCCGATGAGGCCGCGATCAGCCGGCTTTACGGCGGGATACATTACCGCGCCGCCATCGAACAAGGGCAGATCCAGGGTGAAAAAGTAGGGCTATACGTTCTTCAAAAAATTGTGTTAAAACGTTAAAATTGCCAAATAGTCTACTGGATTTGTCTATTAATTATTAATTTTTTTTAATAAATATTATTTTATTGTTAATAAAACTATTTATTTTTGGTTTTGCATATCACTTAAATACTCAATTTAACTATTTACCATGGGACAAAAGTTTACAACTTTATCACGTCTGGTAACATTGCTACTTCTTCTTACGGGAAGCACTTGGAGCATGGCCCAGGACAGAAAAACCGTTAACGGAACCGTGTACGACAAGGATCAAAATCCTCTGCCGGGCGTTTCCTACCTGATTAAAGGCGGTACGGCGGGTGGCGCAACGGACGCCAATGGAAAGTTTACAGTGAGTGTTCCTTCGAATACTTCTGTGCTTGTTTTTTCATCCATTGGGTTCATCAGCAAGGAAGTAGAAGTAGGAAATGCAAGCCAACTGACAGTGAATCTTGAAGAAGACAACAAGACGCTGAACGAGGTGGTTATTACCGGTTTCGGTATGTCGACAGAAGCCAGGAAGCTGGCGTTTGCGGTGCAAACCGTACAGGGAAATGATATTACCAGAACTGCAAACGCCAACATGGTGAATGCACTTCAAGGTAAGGTTGCGGGGGTGATGATCAATCAGGGAACGGGTGGTCCGATGTCTTCATCCCGTATCCGTATCCGGGGTAATGCTTCCTTGAGCCCTAATACCCAGCCTCTCTTCGTAGTGGATGGTGTTTTGATCCGCCCTGGAACAACAGGTGCTGACTCCTGGGGAGCTGGACAGGATTTTGGTAACATCATGAAAAACATCAATCCGGATAACATTGAGTCGATGACCGTATTGAAAGGATCCGCTGCAAGCTCTCTTTACGGATCTGAGGCATTGAACGGCGTGGTGGTTGTTCAGACTAAAAAAGGCCGCCAGGATAAGGGATTGGGAGTGAGTTACAACCTGACCACTACTTTCGAAAATGCTTACAAATTCCTTGACCTGCAAAACCAGTTCGGAGCGGGTTTGAGCTCCGAATTCAACAAAGGTACCGACGGCGTGGACGAAGTGGACCGGGCGAATTTTCCATGGTCTTATGGTCCTGAATTTAAAGGCCAGCAAGTACGCGACCTGGATGGAAGAATGGTGGAATGGAAAGCGAATGACCCATTGAAATTTTTCCAGACCGGTAAATACGTCAACCATAACGTGGTAGTAGAAGGTGGCAACGATCGCAGCTCTTTCCGCGCGTCGTTCTCGACCCTGAAAAATACGTCGATCATGCCTGCGGGTACTGAGTTGAAACGTAACAACTTCAACATCAGAGGTACTCAGAAAATCGGTAAGATCCTTAATCTGGATATCAGCGCCGATTATACAGACAATGACATGGTTAATCCGATCCGTCAGGGAGGTAACTATAACCCCGTATTCCGTTTCGTGTACAACCGTCCACGTTCCATGGATATCGATTACTGGTCTAAAAACTACCTGGATCCTGTTAACGGCGGGCGTCGCCAGGGCACTGCCGATCCTTACAACATTACCGACTTTATGTTTGAAACATTTCAGTTCAGACAATTCCGTAATGAAAAAGTGTTCCGTGGAAACATTGACCTTACCGGAAACATCACCAGTTGGCTGACATTCCTGATTCGTGGAAACGTTCAGAATGAGCTATACACTGGCAATAACAAGGACCGTGGTAAAGGTGTGGCATTCGCCGGCGGTGAATATGGCGAGTACTCGGAGAACAAAACGCAAAGCCGTTTTCAGGGATTGGTAACTGCAAACCGTCAGTTCGGCGATTTCACGATGAGCCTTTCGGCGGGTGGAGAAACCAACAGATTGATCGGTGGCCGTTATTTCAGGGCCAGAACAGATGGCGGGTTGCGTGTGCCGGATATTTTCTCTTTGTCCAACACCACCAACCCATTGCAGTTCACCAACACATTGTCGCCTTCGAAGCGTATCGACGCACTTTACGCTTACGGTGACGTGACTTACAAAGACGCGTTAACGCTTTCTGCAAGTTTCCGTAACGACTGGTCTTCAACATTGACCTATGCTGACGGAAGTGGTGATTACACTTATTCTTATCCTTCGGTGGGTCTGTCATGGATTGCAACCGAATCTTTGACGAATCTTCCAACCTGGTTGTCATTCGGGAAACTTCGCGCCAGCTTAGGTTACACAGGTGGTGATACAGAAGCATGGTCTACCAACCAGACTGGTATTTACGAACCAAAAGGAACTTACACCCAGGCTGACGGATCCCTGGTGAACCTATCGGGTTTCCGTGACAACGTTCTGCCTAACTACGGACTTAAAAACCGTCTGGCACGAGAAATCGAATTTGGTGCCGACATTCGTTTCTTCAATAACAGACTGGGGATTGACGCGACCGTTTACAATAAGATCACCAAAAACGAAATCCTTAGCCTTGCTACCACGACGGAATCTGGCGTGAGCAGCAAAGTAGTAAACGCAGGTAGGATACAGAACAAAGGAGTAGAGCTTTTGATCACCGCAACTCCGGTAAAAACAGGTAAGTTCGAGTGGAACACCAGCCTGAACTTCTCACGTAACCGTAACAAAGTTCTGGAACTGGTAGACGGTACAGATACTTATACGCTGGCCCTTGGTTTCGGAGCGGATATGTCTTCTGTTGCCCGTGTTGGAAAAGACTATGGTACGATTATCACGTCTTACGCCTTCGCAACTTACCAGGGTGATCCGGGTAACCCATCCAACGGCAAGCGCGTAATTGGCGCGAACAGTTCTGCCGAGGGAGGTATCACATATCTGAGAAGCGGCGCTTACCAGGGTCAAGGTTCAAAAGAACTGGGCACCGTGATGGAGAAATTCCTGACCAGCAACGTGAACTCGCTCCGTTATGGCAACTTCACTGCAACCGTTCAGGCTGACGCTAAAATCGGTGGTATCATGTCTTCTGCGACACACCAGTATGGCTCTTCTACCGGTGCATTTGCATTCACTCTGCCAGGACGTAACACCCAATTGGGCGGCGTGTCTTACACAGATGCCGAGGGCAATGCGAAAACAGACGGTATCATTCCTGACGGTGTTCTTGCAGACGGATATCAGGTGAATGTAAATAATCAGTTGATCGACCTGGGTGGGATGCCTTATGCAGAGGCTGTGGAAAAAGGTTATCTGAAACCGATCCCTGCTTACGCTTACTATTACAACCTTACCCAATGGGGATCCGGAATTCGCGAGTATTCTACATTTGAAAACTCATGGGTATCGCTTCGCGAAGTTTCAATCGGATACAACGTTCCTGCTTCATTATTGGGTAAAGCAAAAATCCAGTCATTACGCGTAAGCCTGGTTGGTCGTAATCTTGGTTACCTGTACAAAACGGCGAAAGACGGAATCAACCCGGAAGGACTTTACAGCAACAAAGCGGGTGAATTTATGGAATATGGTGGTTTGCCATTGTCACGTAACGTGGGTGTTTCAGTTAACATCGGATTGTAATTCGGGATCATTTCGATCAGTTTAAAAACAGAAATTATTATCATGAAATTTTTAAAGCATAAATTAATATTACTGGCGGCGGCAGGATTTCTTTATTCCTGCGAAAAGCAAGCTTTCGTTGATGTCAACAAAAATCCGGATGCACTGACTGTGGTACCGCCGCAGAACCAGTTTCTGAATGCGACGATCAGCACGCATAGCGTTGACTTTGAGCATTACTACGACATTTACCGTCGTATCATGCCTTGGATGCAGTATAACACCGACCAAAATGGTAACCAGGGTGCGTTTACGCAAAACTGGGACAACTTCTCTCAGCGATATGGCCGGTTATACAACGGGGTTGGTGACAGGCTTTATGACCTGGAGCAACTGGTGCTCAAGCTGGAAGCAGATGACCAGCCGCGTTATGTCCACATGGTCCAGATGGCGCACATCCTGAAAGCCAACTATGCCTTTTACGTATCGGATATTTATGGCAGCATTCCTTATTCTGAGGCGTTCCAAGGCCGTTATGGCGGGACTATGCAGCCTAAGTATGATACGCAGCAGGAGATTTTTGCCAAACTGGATGCGGAGCTGAAAAGCGCTATTTCCATATTGAAAACTGCTCAGCCTGTGGCGCAGTTTGCGTTGGGCAACTATGATCAGTATTACAATGGCGACGCTCAAAAATGGGTTAAAGCCGCCAATGCATTGCGCGTGAAAATTGCCATGCGCGTTCAGAAGGCAGACGCTGCCGCTGGAAACGCCATTTTGACCGAAGTACTTGCTTCGCCAGCTGCCGATTTGATGAGCTCCAATGCAGATGCGTGGGTTTTCAAGGCAACCGCCGCATTCACCGGAACAGGTGATGGAGGGAACTGGAATCCCGGCACTTTGCGTGCCGCAAAACCGATGGTTGATTTCATGTGGGATAACAAAGATCCGCGCATCGACGCATTTTTTGCACCAAACCAATACTCGCAAACGACCATCGATGTCCTGATCAAGGATGGCGTTTTGCCAGCAGGAACGAAGGAGGGAAGACGTTACGTAGGTAGCTTCCCAAGCCCTGATGACGCAAAGGTAACTGCGAACATTCAGCGTTATTATACGCCGAAAATCATTCCTTCGACCAAGGCGACCGTAGATACTTTATCTTATCTGCAGCCCCGCCTGTTCAGTGCCGGACGTTCCGATGAAGCTGGAAACGCAGGAACGGGTGCTTCTTACCTGCCGGTGATCACTTACGCGGAGTTTTGCTTTACACGTGCCGAACTGGCCTTGAAAGGTATTGGTACAGGTACTGCGAAAGATTGGTATGAAGCAGGTATTAAAAGCTCTATCCAATGGTACGACGAAGTGGGTACAGGCAGCAAGCTAAGCAACTACACGCCGGTTACGGCTGCTGAGGTGACGGCATATCTGGCACAACCAGCTGTTGCTTACGACGCAACCAAAGCATTGGACCAGATCACCAGCCAGGCATATCTGAACTTCATGAAACAGCCTGCAGAAGGCTGGGACCTTTGGAAACGTACAGGATATCCTAACGCTACCTCAACCGTACCTCTGGTGCCTGTGAAAAACCTGAATGTCGTATTGACCATCCCTCGTCGTGCCCCGCTCGGGCTGATTAGTGACACCGATCCTAATGTGGCGAACAAAAAGGCTGCTTACGCTGCCATGGCGGCCATTCCAGGTTTTGGAACAAGCCCACAGGATGCTACCGGCCGGGTTTGGTGGGACAAACTTTAATTTTATATTTAGTTAAAAATGAAAAAGGTAGGCATTGTTGCCTACCTTTTTCATTTTTAAACCTGGCAGTAATGATCTTGCACAAACAAGAATATTCAGCAGGTAAGCTCTTTTTCGCAATTAAATTTCCCGAAGTTTCTGTACAAATAAAATATTCTGTCTTTGCAACTCTTTGAAACAAGCAGCCATATCATTGCTGACATCTGAATCAGAATCACTAGACTGAAATTGGGAGATCACTTTATTGTATTCCTCGTTAAATGCTTCATGATTCTCAATTGCTTTTGCAGCAGAACTTTTAATCCTTTTTGCCGGCCATTGATCTTTCAATGTTTGAAAGGCGTAATACATGATTCCCGGGCTATATGTTTCTTCTTCCAATAGTATTGTTGTATAGTTCTCCAGCACCTTTTTGGCATCGTCTGACTTATCACGTAACAAGTCTGTCCTGGTAATCATTCTAACGGCACATTCTTGTCGGTACAGAAAACTGTTGCTGTCGCTTTTAACATCATCCAAAAAACTTAGGACTTTTAAATTTTCGACTTTCCAGTCCAGTAGAGGAATATCTGAGACATCTCTATTCAATAATGTTCCGTTGGATGGAAGAAACAACTTGCTTTTGTTCATCCGAGCAAAAAAAATTACCGCCAACTCGTCCGTTCCATTTAAACCCCGAAAGTTCAGGACATAAGGGAGATAGCTTAAATTTTTGCTTTCAAAGCCTCCTTGAAGATTGACCAAGGATTTGTATTCAGGAGGAGAATTAAATTGTTGTTTTTCTCCGGCACAGCCGAACATTAGGATGGCTAATATCCAAATGGTGAGTTTTTTTTTCATCATGTTCTCAGTTATTCGTTTATCCAACTTTCCAATCATATAATATTGCCTGGAATTACTTGCGACTGATGTATTTAACGGTATGGAAGGGCTACCCTCAAAGATTGATTAAACAGCCAAAAGCCTCGGCCCGGCTTTTTAGTACCGTATTGCCATTCAGCGTAGCATCGATAGCGTTCCGCAAATAAAATTCAGTTGGCTTTATCCTGCTTTTACCCAGGCCATAGTACCAGTTATCGATCGATCCTTTATAAATGGTCAGCCCCAAATTATTCACTAAAATGACTTCAGGCATTACTGTCGCCTGATAACGTTTTGAGATTTTCAATCCTGGGTCTTTAATTCCGGGAAACTGGATATGATATCGTTTTAAAAACCGATCAATTTCATTGGTAGTAATGGTTTGCGTTGGAAAAATGGCTTGGAAATCGACTCCTTTTTTATTGTAATCGGCGTGCAGCTTTTTTATTTCCAGCATATAAGAATTGGTTATAGGGCAGTCTGGATCGAGAAAAAGAAGCACTTTCAAAACTGGATTTTTGCGAAATTCGGCAGCATGTTTTGTTAAAGGTGCTGCTGGCAAAAAGAAGCAAAAAAGAATCACGAAGGATTTCATATACCATTCAATCAATTGGTGTTGACTAAATTAACACAAGTTCTGACACTTTGAGCCAGAACTGTGTAAGATCGATATGATATTGTCTAACATCTTTTCACGGATGTGGAGCACGGATTAAATAAAAGTTGTCATCCGAGAAAATGGGTGAAGAAGCAGTCGGTGAGATTTGCTCAGCTATCAGCCAACCTTCTGTACCTGTTCCTTTAATCTGTGCAGTGAAATTGAATGTGGCAGTAGTTCCGGGGCCTACGATTATTCTTGCGCCACCATACCCCAAATAGTCTGTATAAGCTGGAACGTTGTCCCAGGTGTAATCCCAGGTACAAGTGCCGCTGCCGCCTGAGCAAGATAAAGAGCCGCTCGGAATATTCAGTTGCCCCGTAATGGCCATTACTATAGGGAAACTATTTCCATTATAAATATATACACTCGCAGAACGCGAGTATGCTGAGTAAGAGCCAGTGTATTGGTACCCATATTCGGTAAAGTACCAAGTTGCACTGCCGTATGTCCGCGCACTGGAGGCTGCATTACTTTTGGTAATATTTGATTCAATAATCTTTTTGATCCGAGCTGTTGCCTCAGGGTTTGGATCAATTTGCTTGGAGTTTTCTAATTGTGAAGTCTCTACTTTGTCATCTTTACACGCAGAGATCAATACCGTCGCTAAAAAAAATAATGAAGCAAAAATTACGTGTCTCATAGCATTTGTTTTTCGTAAGTGAATAGTTTTTGTACTCAATACTACAAAATTATTTTTCACCCAATACAAATTGGTAGTTATTTTTCTATACTATATGTAAATTAAATTAATGTCGGTAATTGGAAGCCGCCGGTGTGAGAAGTCTTTAACGACATGGCGGGCGAAATCCGCGACTTTGAAAGCTGACTATTAAACTACAGGGAAATGATTTAATTTTTACGGAGTACACTTTCGTAATAGATAAAAACAAAAACACGGAATCGATTGAAATCGATTCCGTGAAAAAATAATTATGAACACTCTAAACACTTTGATTGTAAATCAATATGCTCTAAAAAGGTAATGTTTGAAAGTGCCCGGATAAAAAAGAGGTTAACAAATCCGTCTTGAAATAACTATTCTCCGATCAACTTTTGCAGAGCCGTCTGTACTTTATCATATCCGAATACCGCAATTTCCTGCTGCATCCTTTTACGGATCTCGGCGGTCTGCAAATTCCCTATGCTTCCTTCATGGGAATGTTTCAGCTCCCTTGGTGCATGATAGCTTCCGTCGCCGATTTCGGTGCCCACTTGTTTATAAGCGTCCCTGAAAGGCACGCCGTTGATCACCAGTTCGTTCACGCGCTCCACGCTGAAAAGCAGATCATATTTAGGATCATCTAACAAATTCTGTTTGACTTTCATATGTTCCAGCATAAAAGCAGCAATGTCCAGACAATCCAATATTTCGTCAAATGCTGGCATCAAAATCTCCTTCAGCAGCTGCATATCCCGATGGTAGCCAGACGGGAGATTGCTTAAAACCATAGTCACTTCCATCGGTAAGGCTTTCATCCGGTTGGTTTTGGCCCGAAGTAACTCAGCCACATCCGGATTTTTCTTGTGCGGCATGATGCTGCTGCCGGTCGTCAGGTCATCGGGGAGAATGATAAAGCCGAAGTTCTGGCTGTTATACAAACAAACGTCCATCGCCAGTCGGGAAACCGTAGCCGCAAGTGACGCGATCGCAGTTAACGCAGCCTGTTCCGTGCGTCCCCGGCTCATCTGCGCGTAAACCACATTATGGTGCATGCCTTCAAAACCAAGCAAATCTGTAGTAAGCTGGCGGTTCAGCGGAAAAGAAGAACCATAACCGGCACCAGAACCCAAAGGGTTACGATTGGCAAGGCGGTAGGCAGCATTTAATTGGATAATATCATCAATAAGTCCTTCGGCATAAGCGCCAAACCATAAGCCAAAAGACGACGGCATGGCGATCTGTAAATGCGTATAACCGGGCAGCAGGTCGTGTTGATGTGCTTCCGATTTCTGTGCCAAAACTTGAAAAAGCTTTTCGGTTGCCTGTACCACCTCGAAAAGTCGTGCGCGGGTGTAAAGCTTCATATCCACCAGCACCTGGTCGTTGCGCGAGCGGCCGCTATGGATTTTTTTGCCGGTATCTCCAAGCTTCCTGGTCAGCATCAGCTCCACTTGCGAATGAACGTCTTCCACGCCGTCTTCAATGGTGAATTCGCCCTGCTGAATCTGGGCATAAATCACTTTGAGTTCGGCTTTCAGGGCCTTCAGCTCTTCGGAAGTGAGCAGGCCAATTGTTTCGAGCATGGTCGCATGCGCAATATTTCCCAGCACGTCGAACTCGGCCAGGTGGAGGTCCATTTCACGGTCTTTGCCAACCGTAAATGTTTCAATTTTTTCAGAGGTAACCGTATTTTCCTTTTGCCAGAGTTTCAAGATGCAATACCATTAATGATTGATCCGGCAAATTTACGGGACATCCGCATGATACCGTCATTTGAAAATGATGGAAAATGAAATTTTCCCGGGGAGATCTTTCTCCTGGAAAATTATCTTCGAAATGGCGTGACCGAATTGAGGTATTGACGTCTAATTGGGATAGGGAGAAAGTTGGAAGCGATCATTTTCATTCACCTTTTTCCCATTCACCCTTCACCGCTAATTTCTATGAGTTGGACAAGCATCTGGATACATATGGTTTTTTGTACGAAGTATCGGAAGCCCTATCTGAATGATAAAATAAGGCATAAGGTATTTTTCCATATTAAAGAAAATGCGGCACGGAAAGAGATCTGGCTTGATGTCGTCAATGGTCATAAAGACCATGCACATTGTCTTTTCGTACTAGGCAGAGATCAGACTTTGGCAAATATAGCGCGGCTTATGAAGGGAGAATCCTCTTATTGGATAAATCAGAATAAACTGACCTCCGAGAAATTTGTCTGGCAGGACGATTATTGGGCAGTGAGTGTCAGTGAGAGACATATCGCGCGGGTGCGACAATATATCTTAAACCAGGAGGCGCATCACGCTAAAAAGACTTTCAAAGAAGAAATAGATCGCTTCGAGAAAAAATACGGCTGGCAACGACTCAATCGCTGACCGTCAGCTTAAGCTGACGGCTAAGGGCGGCACCTACCGCTCCACCAACCGCTTAATCGCCACAAAACGCTTGGAGTAATAACTCGCATTGAGCAGATCATAACGGATGCCTCCCTTAAATGCGGAATGGATGAACTTGACGTAGCCTGGCGCTACTTCCGTGATAATTCCTACGTGCCCGATGCGGCTGCTTTTTGAACTTTCGCCCTTGAAGAAGATCAGGTCTCCCGGCTTAGCGTCGTCCAATGCTACCGTTTCGCCATGTTGTGCTTGTGCGGCGCTGGAATGGGGAAGCGACACATTGAGCTTACTGAAGCAGTACCTCACGAAACCGGAGCAGTCGAAGCCCCTTTTGGAAGACCCGCCTGAGCGGTATGGGACATGTAAATGTTTTGTGGCAAATGAAACCAGAGACAGGATGGTCCCGGTGCTGTCTGTTGCTGTAGACTCATAGACCAATCCCTTCGAAGCAGTAGCTTCCAAAGCCTTAGCCTCGGAAATATGGCAGAAAGCGGAAACAATGAGCAGGAAGGCGGATGTAACTATTGAACGAATCAAAAAACGCATGAACTGATTGTGGGTTCGGGTCTTTAACTTATAAACAATAGATTCTATGGTTTCGGATCTTGAAAACCCTAGGATTGTAAAGCTAAAAACTTTTTTGCATAATCAGATTTTAACAAATTATTAATTTTTGAAATATTTTGTAACTTATTGAAACTACGTCGCAAAGGACTGTTTTCGTTAAACTAAAGGTTTAAAGCCCTTTTTACCTACTTTTGTGGCTTAGTAGGACTGCTGTAAAAAATCCAAAAACATTCAGATGAAAACAACCGACCGTTATCTCCAGCGCGGTGTATCGGCTTCAAAAGAAGATGTGCATAAGGCCATTGAAAAGATAGATAAAGGCATTTTTCCCAAAGCTTTTTGCAAAATCGTCCCTGATACCCTGGCCGGCGATCCCGATTATTGCACCATCATGCATGCGGACGGCGCGGGGACCAAGACATCCCTTGCTTATTTGTATTGGAAGGAAACCGGCGACATCTCCGTCTGGAAAGGCATTGCACAGGATGCTATTGTGATGAACACGGACGATTTGTTGTGTGTCGGCGCGACAGGTCCGATGCTGTATTCATCCACCATTGACAGGAATAAAAACCGTATTCCCGGTGAAGTGATCGCCGAAGTTATTAACGGTGCGGAGGAAGTATTGGACATGTTGCGCAGCTATGGCGTGGAGATTTACAGCACAGGCGGAGAAACGGCGGATGTGGGTGATCTGGTGAGGACAGTAACTGTTAACAGTACCGTGATCGCCCGGATGAAGCGTTCGGAAGTGATAGATAATGCTAATATCCAGGCAGGGGACGTCATCGTTGGGCTGGCGTCGTACGGACAGGCCAATTATGAAACTGGTTACAACGGTGGCATGGGAAGTAACGGGCTTACGTCTGCCCGTCACGATATCCTGAGTAAATACCTGAGCAAGTACTCCGAAAGCTTTGATCCCGAAGTGAGCGAGGACCTGATTTACAGCGGGAGCAAGAAACTGACAGATAACGTAGAAGGAGCGCCGTTGGACGTGGGGCAGCTCATTCTTTCGCCCACGCGCACTTACGCCCCGGTAGCTAAGGCGCTCCTGGACGAGATGAGGCCACATATTCATGGCATGGTACATTGCAGCGGCGGCGCCCAGACAAAAATTCTACATTTTGTTGATAACCTTCACATTATCAAAGACAACCTGCTTCCTATCCCTCCCTTGTTCAGGTTAATCCAGGAAGAAAGCGGTACCAGCTGGCAGGAAATGTATAAGGTGTTCAATATGGGGCACAGGCTGGAAATTTACCTGCCTGAAGCATTTGCCGAACGCGTGGTTGCCGTTTCCAGATCATTTGGCATCGAAGCGCAGGTGGTGGGACGGGTTGAAGAGTCTAAAGACAAAAAACTTACCATCAGATCAGAATTCGGCGAATTTATTTATTAAAGCATTCTGGAAAGCATTTAAAGGCCTTTCAGTTGATTGAACTGGAAGGCTTTATTTTTTCAAATAAAAGGTAGGTGGATCCGGGCATGTGAATTGTAGTAACAATTCTTAAAATATTATAGAATTTATTGCATTCATCAAATGACCGACTATGAGAAATTTTGCCCCATCGAAAGCCGTAGCTGAATTTGCAATGCTACTCATTTGTGCCTTGTCTCTCACAGGGACGTCTGCCCAGAGTCCCGATGTGAAAATCGATACAACGAATCAGGGATTTATCAAGAATTTGTCGCTGGCCATGCAGCTGGTGCACGCCGGCGACGGGTCGAAACGCATTTTTATCGCGGAAAGAGGAGGTACTATTAGGGTTTTTCTGCCCGGCGCCCCCGGAACGCCTGCCACATTTCTTGATATGAACAGCGGCGGACAGATTGTTGGAAGTGGCGGGGAAAGAGGTTTACTGAGCATCGCCTTTCATCCTAACTATGCCGCCAATGGCTATTTTTACGCCTTTTACACCGATGTCGCGGGTAGCCTGGTGTTGGCAAGGTACACGGCTACAACACCTTCCGGTAATTCCGCAGATGTATCCAGCTATCTTAAAATACTAGAAATCCCACATCCCGGGCAATCCAACCACAATGGCGGGGAACTCCACTTCGGTTACGACGACGGATATCTTTATATGTCGACCGGAGACGGTGGCGGTGCCAATGACAACCCTACCCAGCCCATTGGCAATGCGCAGAGTACCACATCATTATTGGGGAAACTGCTTCGTATAGATATGGACGTTCCATCGGGCTCGCCTACACCTTACGAAATACCGGCGGATAACCCTATCACGGGCTCCCTGATTTATGCACGTGGCTTGCGAAATCCTTTCCGATGGAGTTTCGACAGGCTCACCCATGCGATATGGATTGGCGATGTGGGACAAAATACAAGAGAGGAAATCGACTACGTCCCGGCGGGCAGCCTCTCCGGGGCTAATTTTGGCTGGCGCTGTTTTGAGGGCGAGCTTGTTACACCGAATATTGCCGATCGCACCGGTTGTCCGGTACAGTCGGCCACTGTTTCCCCTGTTTATACCTATCCAACCGGCGCTGAAAGGGGAAGGTCCGTGATTGGCGGAGTGGTTTATCGTGGAAGTGCATCGCCGCTGATGTATGGTTACTACATTGGCATGGATTATTCTTCAGGACAGATCCATAAGATCAAGAGTGGCGGCGCCCCGGATGCTTACCAGACTTCTCCGATCACGGGTATAGTTGATATCGGGGAAGACGAAGACGGCGAGATTTACGCGGTGACTGATGGCGCTGTGTACCGGATCTTTACAGAAAACGCTCTGCCTGTTACACTGATCAGCTTTTCGGGTGTGCCAGGAAATGAAGGGATAAAACTGTCGTGGCAGACCTCAACGGAGGAGAACTCCCGCGCATTTGAAATTGAATATAGCCGGGACGCCGTCGGATTTGAAAAGATCGGAACCATACCGTCCCAGAATTCAATTTCGGGAGGCAGTTATGGCTTTACGCACACAACCAATCAGACTGGAATCAACTATTACCGTCTGAAAATGATCGATACCGACGATAGCTTCCAATATTCCAGGATCGTTGCGGTTGACAACGGACCCGAAAGCCCGACAGATCATTTTATCCGGCCCTCGCTGATTACCAATCATACCATGAACCTGGTGCTTGACCAGCCGTTTCAATGGGTCGAGCTGGTTGGTGTAGGCGGTCATGTCTTCTTAAAACAAGAGATTACCGGCAGGAGCGGGGCAGTGAGTATTCCGCTGAGTGCCACTTCCTCAGGGATTTACGTGGTACGGCTGTCGGACCATGACCGGGTTGTTCAGCAAAAAGTGCTGGTTATGGAATGACAGGCTGATGGTTTTTTTGAAATAGTTAGAACTAAGTATTTCTAAGGGTAACGAATGTAAAGAGTTTTGTAAGCCAGGATTGGCTTTCACTCTTTCATCCGTTTTCTATGAAAATCATTACCAAATTCTCCCTCTTTCTCTTTTCTGCATTAGCCTGCCAGACGGTTTTTGCACAATGGACAGCCGTGGGTAATGCAGGGTTTTCAGCTGGTTTTTCTTTTCAAAGCAGTATCGCTTTTGATTCACAGAAAAAACCTTACATCGCTTACTCCTCCGGGGGCAGTCAGCAGGTGACGGTCAAAAAGCTGGTCGGGAATATTTGGACTAGCATTGGCAACGAGAATTTTGCCGGCGGCCAGGGCGGCCAGGCCTGTTCCCTGGCATTGAATTCCGCCGATATCCCCTATGTCGCTGTCATCAGCGGTTCCGATTTGCAGGCATCCGTTTGGAAGCTGACCGGCGCGGTCTGGGAAAAAGTGGGTTTAGATGTGTCGGAGGAAATGGCGGGAAGTGTCGAAATCGCTATCAACAGTCATGATGAGCCTTATTTGTTTTATCGTGATCAAAAAGCCTACCATGGAATTCAGGGAAGGGCTACTGTCAAAAAATTCAATGGGACTGTCTGGGAGGTAGTGGGTTCAACCGGCTTTTCCGATGATTTTATCCAATCCATGGATTTTGCCATTGACGGCAATGATGTACCCTATGTAGCATATGAAGATGGGGGAAGTTCGCTGAAAGCTACGGTCAAAAAATTTGACGGAACGGAGTGGGTGAACGTGGGTACGACTGGTTTTAGCCCCGGTATCGTCAAGTTCATGTGCCTGGCGATCAACAGCAGTAATGTCCCCTACGTGGCTTTTCGCAACTCGGAATCGGGTGCCAGGGCCAGTTGCATGAAATTCAATGGAACAGCCTGGGAGTTCGTCGGGACGCAAAGCATATCCCCCGATGTCTGCTCATACATTTCTCTGGCCATCGATAAGGACAATGTTCCATTTATCGGTTACAGACTGGAAGCAAGCCCTTTTTCAGTCAGTGTCAAAAATTTCAACGGTACCGGGTGGGATTTCGTCGGCGCTCCCAATTTCACAGGCAATGTCGCAGGTTTCGTGACCCTTGCCATGGATCCCTATGGCAATCCCTATGTAGGGTACCAGGATGCCAATAATGGCTCCCGGCAGACTGTCTCTGCATTTATCATTCATGATCCTTTGCCGGTCAGGCTGGCCACATTTGAAGGTAAATTTTCGGAAGCGGAGCAAGCGGTATTGCTCGATTGGACAACTGCCCAGGAAATCAATAACGACCGCTTTGAAATTCAGGCAGGAGATTCGCCGGCGACGTTGAAGAAAATCGGGGAAATAAAAGGAACGGGAAACAGCAGCGACAATGCTTTTTACAGTTTTGCCGACAGGGTTTCCAGGGGCAGCATTGTGTATTACAGACTTAAACAGGTCGACTACGACGGGACTTTTTACTATTCAAAGATCATCAGCGTGCATAAACCCGAAACCAGGGATTTGTTCATTTTGGGAAATCCGGTGCGCGGCAACTTGCTGCGTATTCATACGAGCGGCAACTCATCCCGGAATGCGCAGGTGAAGTTATTCAGTTCCAATGGAAAAGCGCTCGGGCAATGGGAGTTTACGCAGCAGGAGCAATTGGAGATCGATGTCAAAAATCTGGTTTATGGCATGTATATTCTTCAATATGAAGATGTTAATGGGGTGCAAAGACGGAAATTTGTCAGGGAATAAAACAATTTGTTGCTTTCCATATCCGAATCATTTTTGTTCTCTATATTTAATTAGCTGTCAGTAATTGATGACCTGCCTCCCGAAACCATGAGCTGTATGAGGTTCCGTTTCTCACTCGTTTGTTTTTTTGTTTTACTATCTGTCGGTGGTTATTCGGAAACCTACACGCCACAGGAGGGCAGGGCGGCCTGGCACAGGCTGAAAAAATTGCCGGTTACAGACCAGTCCTTCCGCGAAGCTTGCGACCTGATCCAGGATATAGGGAAAAATAACCTGAATGTTGCTTACGAGTTCCTTGCCGAATACCTTCCCATCGTTCAGAAAACGGGCGACAAAAAGAAAGCGCATGTCATTTTGATGAGCTGGGCAAAAGCCAAAGAGTCTTTGCACTTTTTTGAAGAAGCCGAAAAGCTTTATGCAAAAGCAAGGCAGAACGCACAGGGAACCGGCCGGATGTACCGTGAGGCATTGGCTTTGACCGTGTTGCTTTACGGCGAATGGGAAAATCCGGACTCTTCCCAAAAATACATTGCTTTGGGAGAGAAAGTATGCCTTCAGGCTAAGGATAATGAAAACCTCTCTTTCATCTATACCTTTAAAGCCATTTCGAATCCCGTGGATACAGCTTTTATGCACAGGTATCTCAGCAAGGCAATTGCCCTTGCGGCTGGTGTGAAGGATAAGAATGCGCTTTTCACGGCGCGCTACAACTATGCCAATATTTTCCTGCAATACAATCCTCAGAAACAGGTAGAAGAGTTTGAGTCGCTGCTGGAGCTGGCACAGGATTCGTCTTTGTACCGCTTCCCGAGAAAACTGTATGAGCGTACCGCATTTACATTCCGCAATCCCAGGCCGAGCGTCTATTATCAGCTCATGCAGCTCAACCTCCTATTGACAGATTTTGAAAACGCCGGGAAATTCGGGGAGCTTTTCTATAATTCAAGCATTAAACCCAATCCTAACGGTGCCCAGGCAGCCTATTTCAATGCAGAAATGGCCGTGGTAAAAGCTTGTCAGCAGGAGTTCGCGAATGCGGCTGAATTTCTTGACAAAAGCAGGGAGCAGTTTAATTTACCGGAAGAAAAAATACCTTATATCAGTTATTTTATTGCTGCGGGCCTTTTGGCGGAGCATCGTAAGGAATATGTCAAAGCAGAAGAATATTATAAGAAATTTGCGGCGACAGACAGTTATTCCAAGGGTTTCCATGTGCTGCCGGTTGAGCTGTATTATGCCCATATCCTGACACTGAACAAAAAATATGACCAGGCCGAAAAGATTTTCAATTTTTTTCGTGAGGCATTGACCAATAAAAAATACTCCGCTACCGGGTATTACTACAACCGGTTTTATGCGGATTTTTTGAAGGCAAGAGGTGACTATCCTGGATATATGCAGTCTCTGGAGACTTATTATGACATCAAAGATTCACTGACAAACCTGAATAAATACCGGGCGATCCAGGAGGTGCTTGCCAAAGTCAGGATCCAGGATAAAGAACAGCAAATTGCAAAGCTTAACGAGGAAAGCCTTTACCGTAACCGGGAAATCAAAAAAGAGCGGGCATTCTATAGTGTCGTCATAGGCCTTTCCATCCTGGCGATCGGCTTGCTGATCGTGAACTCGCGCAACCGGACAATCAGGAACCGGCAGAAGGAAGCTTTGCAGGAAAGCGAAATCGAAAAGATCCAGAAGCAGCGTCATATCGATCTGATGCGCGGCGTCATGGAAGCAGAAGAAAAGGAGCGTCGCAAGATTGCCGATCAGCTGCACGACGAGGTCAGCTCGATGCTCGCGCTGGCTTCGTTGTCTGTCTCTTCGACCCTGGAAAAAGGGAGGAACGATGAGCAGGGGGAACAAAAGCTGCAGAAAACGCAGGAAATTCTTTCTTCCGTTTCCAGCACGATACGTGATCTGAGCCACCAGCTCAATCCGTTGGTTATTGAGCGGTACGGGTTTCGGAAAGCTGTCCTGGATTCTGCCGAGATCATTAATTTATCCTGCAAAATAGCCCTCGAAACGGTTGTGGTGGGTTTTGAAGATACAGGAAACTACAACCTTCCTTTTTTAAATGACTTGTACCGGATTATCCAGGAACTGCTGCACAACGTACTCAAACACGCCAGGGCCAGCAAGGCTTCCCTCGAGGTAATTGAGCACGCCGATACCGTTTCCATGATTGTCGAGGACAACGGGGTAGGGCTGAGGGACATGTCACAGGTGGAAGGGCAGGGATTGAGTACGATCCGCTCCCGGGTGGCTTATCTGAACGGGAAAATGGAAATCAGCAACAAACAGGACGGAGGGGTACTTGTAGTGATTGAAATTTATTTGGTAAAACAGGTTTGAAATTGAAGATGCCGATTAAAGTGATCATAGCGGACGATCATCCCCTGCTGGTAGACGGCATATTGGGCGTGATACGGGAAATCGATATGGTGGAGCTGGCAGATTCTGCGTCGAATGGAAAGCATTTGATTTCAAAACTGAAACAATTTCCCTTTGACCTGGTCCTGCTCGATCTGAATATGCCGCATATGGACGGCATTGAAACCCTCAAAGTGATCAGGAGAGATTTTGGCAGAGTGAAGGTCATCGTTTTTACAAGTTACGGCCAGCCGGAGCTTTTGAGGGAAATCAAAAAGCTGGGTGCCGAGGGTTATCTGATCAAAGATTGCAGCTCCGTTGAACTGAAGGAAGCGGTGATCACCGTTGCCAGCGGCGGGAAGTGGTTTCAGGGCATCCTGTCCGACGACATGTCGCCTCCCTTTCAACTTGACGATTTTTTGAAAAAATACCAGATCACACCACGAGAAGTGGAAATCCTGCGGCACATCGCAGACGGCCTTACCAGCAGGGAAATCGGGGAGAAACTCTTTATCAGCGAATTCACGATCAATGCGCACCGGAGAAACATTTGCCGGAAGCTGAATATTTACACTTCGGTAGGCCTGCTGAATTTTGTGAGGAAAAACAGGTTGATGTAGGGGCTGGACATCATTGAGACTTGCAAAAAATATTTCGTTTCAGGGAAGAGTGACAATGTGATTTCCGGGAGTTATATATCAGAATAAATCCAACTGCGTCGTTTTCATCGGATGAAATGTCCCGATGATTACAAATGGGTTTGGTGCAATCATATGAAATTCTCGCGTTGTGCCTAGAAACAAATATAAATCTTTCGTTTTCGCAAAGTCATCAAAATATTTCCTTTTGACGTCGGCACAAGCTTTTGACTCATTCCCTTCGTGGCGTTTCAAACAATTCCAGTATAACATTCCAATTTCCCAATCTTCGATCATCATTGTTCTCTCAATACCATCCTCACTGGTAAATTTGTAGGAAAATTTATACGGTAATTTTTGAACAACTTCAAAAGGGTTGTCTGAATTTTTGAAGAGATTTAACTGGCTTGCATTTGCCTTTAGTATATCTAATTTCTTTTTGTCCCAGTCACGCTCTACTTTTTCAATTTTAAAATCAAGTATTGATTTTGGCTTGAAGACAGCAAGTGAGGTATACAATTTACTGTCCTTTGCACTTGCAATCAGCGCTGTCATGTTAGTATGAACGTTTTGAAGCACAATCTCTTTTCTAAGCCTCCAAGTGCCTTTTTCGGATTCGATATTACCAACGATTCTAAATGGTGAATCAATCGATCTCGGTTTATAGCTCTCAAAACGAAAGTCGGAACTATTCTTTTCAATGTCTATTTCAATCCAATCATATTTGCTGTATTGCTTGTCATATTCAAGCTTTCTAAACGGAATTGGGTAGATTCTAATCCAACTTCCATCTTCGAGAAAACCTGCTGTACAAACTAACTCATCATATTTATTTGATAGTGTGGGGTAAGTTTTGACTGCAATCAAAACCTTTGTTAGTGCCATTCTAGATATGTTTTAGTTCAAAATTCCACTCGGGAAGTTTTATAATTGCCTCTGCTAGATGCTTTCTGTGACATTGACAAATGTTTGCTTCAAAGCAAGTCAATGCAACCCGCTTGCTTTTTTTCAGCAGGTGCAGGATTTGTTCCTGCTGACCTATGGTATTACGTAAGTTCTGCTTTTTGTAGACTTCAAAAAGATTATCGTAGTCGGTCTGCGTTTTAAGTTCTTGTCTTTGGTCAGATTGAATTCCGACTTCCGGAATATGTAAATAGTTAATCCCTAAATTTTCACAAAAAGTCTTTAATTGCTTTTTTGAAAACCCGAATTTCATACTTAAAGGATTACATCTAACATCAATCAAGATTTTTATATCATTTTTAATAAGTCGATTGAGATATTCTTCCAGAGAAATTCCCTCGTATCCAATGGTATATAAAATTGTATTGTGATTAACAGGCTTTGCGTTTAAAACATGCTGATATTGTTCATCACTAAGAATTTCCTTAGCCTTGACACTATTGATTGAGTAATATTGATAATTTAAATAGGTCAGTTTAATAAGTGAGTCTATTGATAAATTGCCGTAAGAGTTTTTAATATCAATCAGAATTTTTTTATCCTTTTCATTCAGCAACTTAATGTAGTTCTCGGACCCGATCTTGGTGTAGCTGACCTGGTCTTCCGATAACTGGTTGTGCCCCACCATCGCTATTAAGTCCGCATTGGCTGAAAAAGAATAACAACCGTATTTATAGGGCACAAAATCGTAATCTCGTTTGGATTGCCTTTCAGTAAAAAGGAAAAGCAGCTTTTGAAGGGCAATTTTTGGCAAATTTCCTCCGAAGTCTTGAAGTAGCGCGAGTATTATTTTTCTTCTGTAAAACATGAGACAAAGGTAGATAAATAGTCTTAAATGCCACCGAACGGTACCACGTACCGTTAGAAAAATGCCCCTGACTTATTTTGCATTCCCCCAAACCTCTTCCGAATACTCGCATTCCCAATTAAATGCATACAAAATAAAAATCGAGTGAACATTGCCCTGTTATGGTGTGGATCAAGCGAAAGCTCCTGGGCGCCTTTGTATGGGCGCGGGACACCTAAGACAGGGCATTTTTAATTTTTCCCATCCCAAATAACATGCAAATGAACAACCAACAACATTCAGACGAGTCTCCGGACTTGTCGCAACCGAATTATGCTTAGCTCGTTCAGGAGCTATTCGAGCTTAACAAGCCCGGCGAAATGGTGGAGCATCTTTGGGAAGTTTATAGTGTCTTTCAGGTGTATGACCAGCAAGCGGGCTACAACCCCTGCAAGCTGGACATTTTCTACACCGTTCGCGACCTGGTGTTTTTTTGCCAGAATATGGCGGCAATGAAAGCAGCGTTAATGTCAGGTTGACATTAAATCAATCCTTAACAAAAGCCACTTTAATCTCCCTTACCTCCCGCACCCAGCGCGCTGGCTTCTTGTCATTGGGTGCGATCATTCTAAATGGTCCTTCGCCGTTTGGCAGCGGCTGGCCGTCTTTTTCAAATGCGAGTATGATCACCTGGCTGGTGAATTCAGGATCAACTTCGGCCAGGGAGTAGATGACTTCGTAGCCGTCGGCGGCTTTGATGAGTACCAGCTTGGTCAGGTTTTCGCCGCGGAGCTTGCTGCCGGTGGTGACGCCTGCTTTTTCAAGGATTTCGATCAATGCCACGCCTTTGAACTCGTGTTCTTTGCCGTCGCGGTCTTTTATTTTTTGGCTGACGGGCTTGTAGCTGGCAAAATCCTCTTTTTTCAATGTCAGCGGCGTGGCTACTTCGCCGCTCACGCTGATTGTCTGAGCGATGGAGATCTGGAGCAGGAAAACAGACAATGCTGCGGTGATAGTGATACGGGATAAAAGTGATTTCAGCATTTCAAGGGAGCTTTAAAGGTTGATGGGGATCTGAAAATTCTGGATTGGTGATGAATGTCGAGTCGGTGAGCATGTGCAGGAAAGCCAGCAGCTGGCCTTTTTCCTGTTTGGTCAGATTGAGCTTTTTGCCATTTGGATCATTGGAAACATTCACCAGGAAGCTGCTCAATGTAGCACTTTCGCGGAGGTGTTCACTGTAATGATCTACCACTTCTTCCAGGGTCGCGAACCGGCCGTCGTGCATGTAAGGCGCGGTGAGCGCAATGTTACGCAGCGACGGCACGCGGAACCGGCCGCGGTCGGAAGCGTCGCGGGTGAAATTTTCCCGGCCCTGATCGGCGGCAATGCTGTCAAGCCCGTTGTTGTGAAAAAGCTCCTTGAATGTTTTCGGGCCGCCGTGGCAATGTTCGCAATTTGCGCCGCGGATGCCTTTTTGTGGGTCCGGCGCACTGCTGAAAAGCTGCATGCCGCTCATTTCTTCCGCCGTCGGCTGGTATGTTCCGGCGAGGTATTTATCATAATTCGAGTTCGCGGAAATCAAGGTTCTTTCAAATTGGGAGAGCGTTTTCACAATGTTGGCCTCGGATATAGAATCGGTACCGAAGGCTTTTTGGAACAAAGACGGGTAAGTTTTGAGCGCCCGCAATTTTTCTGCGGATACCTTCAATGTCTGCCCCATTTCGTGGGCGTCGGTCAGCGGGAAAATGGCCTGCGCTTCCAGGCCAGCTGCCCTGCCGTCCCAGAAGAAATTCCGCACCCAAAGCAGGTTCGCCAGCGACATGGAATTCCTCGGGGTCGGCGTGTTATCTACTCCCAGACTGAATCTTTTTCCGTCTGTAAATGCCCGGTTTTGCTGGTGACAAGTTGCGCAGGAAACTGCATTGTTGGCAGAAAGCCGCTTTTCATAAAACAACATTCTGCCGAGGTATACCCCTTCCACGGTCGTCGGGTTATCGGCGGGCACCACATATCTCCCGCCAAAATTCGCCGGGTGGCGAAGCGGGTAAGGCTTTGGTTTACTGCCGGCCGACAGTAAAATGATCCCTGAAATGACCAGAAGGACTAGGCCTTTCATTTTTTGGATAAATAATTGAAAACCAGGTTCACGAAGAAATTACGCCCCGCCTCCGGGAAACCTTCGACCAATGTATAATTCCTGTCGAAAATGTTGTTGATACCACCCTCGGCGGAGATGAATTTATACAACTTCACCGAAACCTTCGAGTTCACCAGCGTGTAAGCTTTGGCTTTGGTACCGTAGCTGGTGCTGTACCGGTCGCTGTTGTGTTCCACGCTGACGAGGATTTCGGCGCGTTTCAGGAATGCATAATCAATGTAGCCAAATACCTTATGCTCAGGAACATTGGTGAAGAGAATGGCCGGGTTGGTTTTGTTTTTTCTTTTGATAAAAGAATAATTGGTACCCAGTTTCAAGCCGCTGATAATATTGTAGTCAAAACCTGCCTCGGCTCCATAGAAACGTGCGTCGCCGGCATTCTGCAACTGAAAACGTCCCGGCTGCACATTGTCGACCTGCTGGATAATGTCGCTGATGGCACTGTTGAAAATGCTGGCCTGCAGGCCCAGTTTGTCGGCGACTTTGCCCGAATAACTCAGGTCAATGTTCATGGCTACTTCTGCACCTAAGTCAGGATTTGGTATTGCCTGGCCCATGCGGTATGAGTATCGGTCTTTGATTGTCGCGAAGCGTGTTTTTCTTGTCACGGATCCACGAAGCGAATGATTGGGGTCAATGTCCCAGAAAAGCCCGATCTGCGCATTTACTGCATTGTTTTTACTGGCGGCAAAGTTTGTCAGCTCTTTGGAAGTAGCATTGTATTCCTGCGCTTTTTCGGCATGTCGCGCATTGAAACCGATACCCGGCACCAATGCCAGTGTTGGTAAAATCTGATAAGTATTTTCCGCACCGATCGAAACCGTATTGTCGATGTAAGCCTGAACCGGTTCGCCGAGATCGTGCTCGCGGTGGACGTCGCGTTTGTACTGCACATTGAGCTTGAAAATATTCCTGGCCAATGCCCTCGATTCGAATTCGGCATTGCCGCCCACCGTGTAATCGTCGTAGTAGCTCTGGAATGCGTAACCTTTTGTTTGCTTGGTGTAAGTCGTATCGTCGTAGCTGAAAAGCGAGTTCACAAATGTGTCGTAATACAACCTGGTTTTGATCTGACTGGTACTTCCTACCGCAGTTTTGGAAATAAAGTAAAGGCTCTGCTTATTCCACTCCGGCCATTTCCAGAAGCGGGTCGTGATTTTGGAATCGTCGCCGACATACGGCGGGTTGCCTTTTTCGCCTTTCTGGAAGGCATATCCGATCGCATATTCGTCGGTCGCATTAGGAGTAAAACCGATTTTGGCGCTGATCTTGCGATCATTGCGGTAGGAATTCTCGCGGTCCCCGGTAGTTTGGTATTTTCTCGGTTTATAATCTGCCGAGAGTGGGGACGAATCCTGTTTGAGCTGTGACGCGCCGATCTGGTAAAAGAATTTCCCCAGCCTAGAACCCACATTCACATTCCAGCGATACCCATTTCCACTGTAAATCCCGGCGCGACCATTGATCTCGAATTTCTCGACAGGCTTGCGCGACACGAGGTTAATTGCCCCGCCCATCGTATTGGCCCCATATAAAATCGACGCAAATCCTTTGGAAACATTCACCTCCGCCAGATCGAAAGTCGTGAAGCGGCCCATATCCACATAGCCATCGTAAGGTACGTATACCGGCACCCCGTCTATAAAAACCGGCACCTGGCGCAGATCAAAACCTCTCACATAAACCACCGATTCATTCCGCGGACCCACATTGGCAATACTCACGCCCGGAAGCAGGTTCAACGCATTGGAAAGATCATTGCGGTTGAACTTTTCGATGCGCGCGTAAGTCAGTCGCTGGCTGCTGTCGGCATTGCCTTTGCCCGAAATGTTCACTTCGCCGAGTTGAAAAGTGCGGTCGGGCAGATTCTGCGGCTCGTCTTGCGCCGCTACTTTTAAGGAAGAAATAAAAAGGATACTCAGGAAAGGAAAGATCTTGTTCATTTGCCAAGCGATATGTACGTACGGATATATCGCAAAGATAGGCAGTCATCATTTAAATCAATACCGGAAAATCAGATTAATGCTTGGAGCTCGTTTTCAGCGGAAATTACTTCCTGCAACCTCGCGTCCAGCTTTTTATAAGCTGCGATGACAGCTTTTGCAGTGTCGGTCAGCTCGGTGCCGCCGCCTTGCTGCCCGCCTTTGTGCGTGATCACATAAGGGTGCTTCCCGTGCGTATTCATGTGACCAACCATTGCCCAGGCTTTTTTATAGGACATTCCCATGGCTTTGGCCGCCTGTACAATGGAGCCGGTGTCCTGAATGCGTTCCAGCAATTCGAGCCGGCCCGGGCCGAAAAATTTCATTTGATCCACAAAAACCCAATGCCGGAATTTAATCTCAATGCTTTTGTCCATAGCGTCTTTTTGATCTTCATTACACGATCAAAAATATAGACTTTACCGGCAAAAAGAGAAACACCCTGCGAACACTGTCCGCAGGGTGTTTTAACATAACAACCTTAACCCAATTTGATGTGCAAGTCGAAAATTGAACAATACAAATATATTGGAAATAATCCATAAAAAGGGAATTAATCCGAATTTAAATTTTTGGTTTGCCTGGGCCTGCTGCTTTTTGCTTTTTCGCCTAAATTGCGGCTAAAATGCCTGTCTATCAATTGTCAACACATAATCTTGTTTATCGACAATGCCTCTTTTACACCACACTATTGGTTTTAGCCTGTTGCTTTTTTCCGTCGTCCTTATTTTCAGCGTTTTTTTCCTGAGGTACTCGGAGCCGGGTGTTTATACTCAAGTGCGCCAGTCTTTGATCCTCTCGCTGATCACCAATGCGATCATCGTATTGCTTTACAATGAGCTTTTCTCTGCTTTCGATGCAATCGGTCAGGCCTCGGCCCTTGTTTTCTGGGGAATGGAGAATGTGCTGGTGATCGGTTTGCTCATTTACCAGGGGCGAACGGGTCGGCTGCAGCTTTCACGGCTGGGATTGCTGAAAAACGCAGTTAAGCTGACGGGCCTGAGCAGGACCAACAAAAGGATAATCATTTTCGGGGCGCTGGTTTACATCCTGCCTCTGTTATTCCTGGCGATATACGCCGCGCCCAATAACTTCGATTCACACAGCTATCACCTCAATCGCATACTCTACTGGGTCAATGACCGTAATCTTGATCATTTTCCCACCGTGCATATGCAGCAATTGTACCTGAACGTTTTTGCCGAGTACCTGGTGCTGGATACGGTGCTACTTTCCGGTTCGGACCAATTGGCGGGGCTCGTCCAGTTCGGGTCATTTATAGGTTCCCTGGCGGGTATCAGCCTCATCGCCAGGCGTTTTGGGGTGAAGCAGGATGGGCAGCTACTGGCAGCGGTATTTCTGCTCACTTTACCGATCAGCATCTTCGAAAGTACCAGCACGCAGGTAGACTACTGTGCTTGTTTTTTCTTTATTTCGTTCGTCTACTTCGGGTTTGAACTGCTGGAAAGGAGATCGGCAATTACCCTGGGAGCATTCATCCTGTCGCTCTGTTTCGGTGGTTTTTCCAAATACACCATTTTCATTTTCGGGCTGCCGTTCACGGTGTATTTCGCGATCGGGATCCTCGTGCGATACCGTATCGTATACGCAATGAAGGTTTTATTGCTAGCAGTCATTTTCATGGCCATCACTTTCGGTCCGTTTTTTCATCGCAATTATGCGCTGTTCGGGCATGTCATGCATCCGTTGAGAGGGACGGCTTTTGCCTCGGAAGAATTGCCAGTGGACAAGTATTCCCCCATCTACACCCTTTCCGGCGTCATCAAAAATGCCGGGTTGAACCTCGGCTTGCCCGACACGCGGTTTAATCAATGGATGGAAGATCAGATCAGGGGTATTCACCGGGCAATAGGCGTGGATATTGATGATCTGGGGCTTCGTCTGGATGCTTTCTCGGTGAAGTATTCTGTCCATGAGGATATGGTCCCCAATACAGTCCATTTCTGGCTGATGATTCTGGCGGGCGTTCTGGCGCTATTCATTACCGGGGGCCGGGATATTAAATGGCTCTGGACGTGCGCAGTATTGGGTTTTGTGCTTTTCAGCACGTTAATGAAATTTCAATCGTGGAGTACGCGCACACAAATGCCTTTTTTCGCCATGGGATCGATTTTGGTTGCTTACGTGTATTCGTTCAGGCTCCGATGGAATGCCATCTGGCTCATTGGGCCGTTGATGCTGCTTTCCCTTCCCTTTGTATACGGCAATCCAAGTAAGGAGCTCATTTCGATCAATTTCTTAGCCCGGAAAGTGCTTGCGCATATCCCAATAGCCATTTGCGAAACCGGCGGCGAGCAGGCAGACCGTTATGAGAAAAACCTCGGTGCTTACTACGAATTCCCTGGGAGGGCCCATTGCCATCCGTTAAAAAATTGGCCGTCTTACCAGGAGAGGGCCAGGATTTTCGGACTGTTGGAAAAGGTCGGTTATTACGACCTGGACCGTTCTTCCAATATCTTTAGCATGGGTCGCGACCGTGCCTATTTTCTAAGCCATCCCGACAATTACACGAACTTTAAGCCATTGCTGGATCATATTCAAGGCGACAATAAGAACATCGGGGTCTTTTTTAACAAAGGAAATGGCTTCTACCATTATTGGAGCGCGATAGCAAGCAAAATAGACAAGCCTGGAAAAATGGAATACATCCTTTTCCGGAAAGAATTCATGACATTGAAAAACGCACAAAGGGAATTCTGCTACGATTACATTTTGTCCGACAGTCCTGCGCTGCTATCCCATTTTGTCAGAAAGGAAAATATCGACTCCGTATATAGTACCCGGTTATTCCAGTTAGTGAAGTTGAAAAACAGGAGTTGCGAACGGAGCCTTTATTGACACCTGGATAAAATTTCATCACGCTGCGATCCTGTGAGACCATACCTGATCCCCATGGCCTTGCAGGGCAATGTGCCTTGTCCTGAAATTGCCGGACTGGAAAGGTTATTTTTTCTGATATTCGTATCGGGTCATACCAAATTCGGCGAAACCCCATTCGGGCGAATACCTTATTTCTTCGCGAAGCAGTGAACCGAAATATTTCCTTTTGTTGAATATATTAGTTCCCATGTTGGTCTGGATAGGGTTGCCAAAAATATCCAGATTGTAAGTGCGGCCTTGGGTCACATTTCCTGCGGCGTCCAGGTAGATTTCTTCAGATGGTGATGTGTAATTTCCCGGATACACGGCCTTCATGACCCACTCAAGCACATTCAGATGATTGAAATGTTCCGTTTTGATCCTGCGATTCAATGCGTCGTACTCGTATTTTTCGGTTGATTCCAGCTCGTTGTTGTACATGTAGGCCTCCTGGCTGATCATATTGCCGCGGGCATCATAGAAGTTTTTATAATCGTGATGTTTTCCCAGCGACTCGTTCAGCTTGTAGGTTTCGGTAAGCCGGCGATTGACATAAACGTAATGGGTTGAATAGACCAGTGAGCCGTCACGGTTGACGATTTCCTCTTTTGATATCAGATTATCCTGGTAAGTGTAGCGGTATGTGGTCGACAACGTAAGTGCGTTGACTAGTCCATCGTAAACCTGCATCCTGGTGAGCAGGCCATTCTCGAACGTATAAGTTTTATAGGTAGTAAGCAGGTCGGGATAGCCGATGAGCGATTCCCTGGCCAGGTTGCCCCTGGAATCGTAACTATATTCTACGGAGTTGTAAGGTTTTTCGGAATTGGAATTACTGAAATTCAAAATCCTGGTAAGGCGATAATTGCGCGCATTATAGATTGCAGTATCGCCCTCATTCGGGCCTGGAACTCCTTCAAAAGCGACGATGTCTTTTTCTTTTTTGCAGGAGACCAGTAAAATCAATGCAACGAAAAAGCAGAGTGATTTTTTCATATTAGCAAAAGGTTGAGTACAGTTACGGATCAGACGGGAATGTGACGGAAAGAGTTGGAAGGTTTTTGTTATGAATGCGGGAAGTTAGAAAAGGGCGGGGCGAGAACACGAATACCATCCGATCGTACCCAGTTCGGGCAGATCCATTCCTGACATCGGGTGGAATGATAATTGTTAGAGAATACGGGAAAGATACTCACAGTTCTCTAACAGAATGATCAAAGACACTCACACTAAATCCGGCACCGATGGACGCCGCAGCCTGTTAAGCCGCAGGCGTTTTTTTTTCCAATCTGGGGCCGCCGTGCTAACCACCACATTCCTGACATCCTGTAGCGGATTACTGGACGATATCCTCCCTTCAAAGAATAAGGGGGAAGAGCCAAAGGGTGACCAGACTTTGGCCTTTTTCGGGGACAGTCTTACCATTGGAGCGGCAGCTACTGCCCCTTATGGGAACCTGGTAGGATCGGCCTTATCCGGGCGGCCGGTAGTCAGCGATGGTATTATGGGGCAAATCGCGCTTTCTATAGCGATCAGGCAGGGAGGTGTCCCGCTGAAAATATCTGTCGAGGGGGATAAGTTCGACGGTACGAAGTCGCTCAAAGTGACCAAACTGAATAATGAATTTTTGTCCACGCCGATCAAAAATGACACATACAGCAGGTCCGGCACGCTCGCCGGGGTGAAATGTATCATTACCAGGAAGGTGACGGACGAAGGTGTAGAAAGCTACACGATTGAGCCACAGTCTGCCAGCACCGACGAAATTCCCCCAGACGCTGTATTCGAACTCGACGATGCTGTGAAACTCAGGACAGCCACTCAGATTTTGTGGTATGGCCGCAACAATATCGGGAACGTGACTGCAGAAGATGATATTCTTTCAGCAGTCGACAGTTCGGTTGCTTATATTGCTGACCCGAGGAGATTCCTCGTGTTGGGTGTGCTGGTCGCGGTCCCGGAGATCAAAGGGACAGAAAATTATGAGCAGGTAATCGCGATCAACAATAAGCTTTCGGCCAGGTATGGACCAAACTATGTGGCGATGACACCGCCCACGGATTCGGAAATGCAGGAGATCGGTTACACGCCCAGCGCGCAGGACAGGACCGATCTGGAAAACCAGAACTTCCCGACCGGCATGAGGGACCCTGATACGACGGACGAAATACATCTGAACGACAAGGGTTATCAAATCGTCGCCAACAGGGTCGTGAAAAAGTTGAAAGAACTGAAATATTAGATCACAGCTAAATCATGGTAATGGGCCGGCGAATGCATGCAATGAGAGCCCCTGGGATGTATCGGAAAGTTTTTTGGCGACGGATACACGAATCAGCCCTGACGTCGGGGGACTGCAGCCGGGCATTAGGACCTTGTTAATACGGGATTAATAGCTCATCTTGTTCGAAAATGTAAAATGTCAATCAACATCATTCGGAAGGACATTGTCTTTCAGCCCGATTCCAGTCGCGTTATTGCACGGTTTCTGTTCAGCAGCGAGGAAAGGGCCAGGCAATTGATATCCCTGATCCTCCACCTTTCGGAACAGGAACAAAAGCAGGAGCTCAGCAATGTTTTTCGTAAATACGCCAAACGTCACCGGAACATTCTAAGGGTTTTTGAAAGACATTTTCATCGGCTAAATCACATACTTAAGTTGATGGACATTGATCCCGGCGCGCTGGGTACGACCGAAAAAATGCTGATCGGCTCCTATTTTACGATGGAGTATTCGATCGAAGCCGCCGCTTTTTTTAATCCTTCCATCGTGGAAGACCCCGATCAGTCGCGAACGGGCTTTGAGGAGCGAAGGGTTATCCTGAGTTTCAGGGCGACTGGCGAGGGACATATCTCTTCCATTGTGTTCAGGTCGGCCGTTATTGACCGGAACAACCTGATTACTGTTGAACCTCCCGGCCGGATGCTGGATTCTCCTGAACATGTCCGGAATCACGTATACAATAAGCGTTCGTTCCTCGCCAAGCTAGGTGAGATGCAAAATCTGGAAAACGCCGCTTTTCCTGTCATTGAACAAAAGCTGACCGAAACCTTCACCTATGAAGAGCTGAAACGTTACGTAGACGAAACCAACAAAGCCATTGAAATGGACGAGCCAAGCCATATTTTTCTCAGGGAAACCATGTGGCTCGCTTCTTCGCATTATGAAATGGATTTTTCATTGGATACAGATATTTCGGAGCGGGTCATTTTCCCGATTGCAGATACGGAAAAAAGAGGTATTGAAGACGCCAGGTTCGTGAAATTCAGTCAGGACAACAGCGAGCCGGTCTACTACGCTACCTATACCGCCTACGACGGGATTTCGATCCTGCCGAAGCTGCTGATGACGAAAGATTTCTATCATTTCGAAGTGCTCCCTATTCACGGGGAAATAGCTCAGAACAAAGGAATGGCACTTTTCCCGCGGAAAATCAACGGTAAGTATGCCATGCTCTGCCGGATCGACGGCGTGAATAACTACATTGCTTTTTCGGACAATATCAGCGTCTGGCGCCACGCGGAAATGATCCAGTCGCCGAAGTATCCCTGGGAGTTTGTCCAAATCGGAAACTGCGGCTCCCCATTGGAAACAGAGGCTGGATGGCTGGTACTGACCCACGGTGTCGGGCCTATGCGCGAATATGTTTTAGGGGCCTCCCTTTTCGAGCTAGAAAATCCTCAAAATGAAATCGGGCGGCTCAGCCAACCTTTATTGATACCCAACCGAAACGAGCGCGAGGGTTACGTCCCGAATGTGGTATATTCCTGCGGCGCATTGATCCACAACGACAGCCTGGTGATTCCCTATGCGATCTCGGATTACGCATCGACTTATGCGGTGGTCAATCTTAAAGAGCTGCTGGAGGAACTGACCCGAAGCGCGGGCTCATTGGCGTAAAATCTTTTCATAAACCCGGAGGTATCCTTCCACCATTTTTTCTTTTGAAAACATCGATGTGGCCCATAGGCAGCAATCCATTCGCCCGATATCCTTGACCGACTCCACAGCCTGAACGGCCTCGTCGACTGAAGTTACCAAAAAACCGGTTTTGCCGTGCTGTATCAGTTCGGGCATAGATCCCCGGTTAAAGGCGATCACGGGCGTCCCGCAAAGCATGGACTCCGCGACGCTTAATCCGAAAGGTTCTTCAAACCCGATCGGGTGCAACATAGCATAAGCCATGCCCAGCAATGTCTGCCTTTTTTCCGGACCTACGTTACCACAGTAAAAAACGGATTTCGAATCAATATGCGGTTTCACTTCCTTTTCAAAGTAGGCTTCGTCCTGGATCAGTCCGGCGATCAGCAGCTTTCTTCCGCTCTTGCGGGCGATCCGAATGGCCTCGCTTGCGCCTTTATCGGGATGAATCCTTCCAAAAAATAAAAGGTAGTCGTCAGGCACACTCACAAAGGGAAATGCATCCGTGTCGATGCCATTATAGACCGTCGCCATATAGCTTAGGCCCGGGTCCCGATCGGCGTTACTGATCGAAACATAATGTGTGTGTGCGTCGTACTTTCGGTATACCTCCTTGATCTTAGGCGACGAAAAGCCGTGAATGGTCGTAACGACCGGCGTTTTGATCAGTCTCGAGTAAGTGAGCGGCAAAAAGTCGAAGTGGTTATGGATGAGGTCAAACTGATCCGATTTTTCCATCAGATTGCTGATATGGAGACATTCTGCGACCTTAGGATCAACGTTTGGGTCTTCTGCGTAGGGAACTTCACAGGTTGCATCCAGCTTGCCATTTGTGATTGAATCGGAGGTAGCAAATAAGGTAACGTCAATACCTTTTTCGACGAGGCCTTCTGCCAGGTACGACGCTACCTGCTCCCACGGCCCATACTTTCGGGGTGGCGTCCGCCAGGCAATGGACGAAAGGATGGCGACCCTCATAAAGGCGCTGCTTCCAGCTTCGTCAGTTCTTCAAATGCTTCCAGAACGCTCAGATGCGATATCAGATAGGCCAATGTGCTCTCTGCTCCCTGGTTGCGGTTCACGCCATAGCTTTCGAGGCCGTCACAGCAGCCTTTTGTTTCAAAATCATAGAGGCTGATCCGAAGGTCGTTTTCACCCAGGAACCACATAAAACTGGTGTAAAGCTGTTTCACATACGCCTGGTCGCCGGTCAGACGGAATGCCTGGTGGAACATCAGCACCATGGCCAGGGCATCGAGGGGTTGTTGAGCAAACATCGAACTTTCCCCGTCTTTTTTATACCATTTTTCATTGCCGACAATAGAAAGGTAGCCGTTCTTGAGGGTAATCCCCGAAAGAAAATCCATGCTTTCCAGAGCCACCCGGTTCACTTTTTCGTTGTTTAAAAACTCCGCGGCGTGCAGCATGGCAAGTGGCAAAAATGCATTGTCATAAGCGAGAAGGGATTCGTACCAATGCCAGTTATCGGTGCGGTTCAGTTCGTAATCGGCCATAAGCCGGTTGGCCAGCTGCCTGAGGACTTCGATCATCCCCTCGTCCATGGGGTTGCTTTTCAGATAGTGGCAAATCCCCACCATGGTGTTTGCAATGCTTCTGATCGATCTGAGCTGCACGAAATTGGGCATCGCATCAAAGAAGATTTCCCGGCCCGTTTGGTAATACGCATCATTCGGGGCATTTCCGAGCAGATAGCCCAATGACCAGATCGTCCTGCCGAAAGAATCCTCCGAGCCGACTTCATCGAGAAAATTCCTGTTGAAGCTCAGGAAGTTCCGGAATGTGCCGTCCGGGTTCTGCATGTAATTGATGTAGCTGAGATAAGTAGGGGATAATCTCAATGCCAGGGGATGCTTGTTTCGTTTGTAGGTCATCAGCACCATCAAAAGCGCCCTCGCGTTATCATCAAGGCAGTACCCTTCTTTCAAATTCGGGATTCCGTATTTGGCGTGCTGGATAATCCCGGTATCGTCTGTCAGGCGCTGCACATGGTCCAGCAAAAAAGGCGGCAGCGCCAGGAGGTCCAGGATCGTTTCCGTTTCCACCAGCACATCGGGTTGCTGTACAATGATTTTTTCGGCAAGCTGCGTATATTTTTCGCCAATTTTCGGCCAGGTGATCTCCCTGCCGTAATTGTAGGCATTGGTCCGAAGCGTTTTTAATGTCCCGGGGTTGTCCAGCAGGTCTAGGAAAATGTCACTCAAAGCCTGTACATCATTGAATGGGAACAACCTGCCGCGATCTTCCGAAAGCAACTCGGCTGCATGCCAGTAGGGTGTTGAGATTACTGCCGAAGCGGCACCAATGGCATAGGATAAAGTCCCGCTCGTGATTTGGGCCTCATTGGTATACGGGGTAATGTAAATATCCGACGCCGAGAGGTATTTGAAGAGCTCGGTCTGGTCTATAAATTCGTTCAGGAAAATGACATGTTTTTCGATACCCAGCTTTTTGACCAGCCCCATCAGAAAAATGCGGTATTCTTCGCCCGAATGCCTGATCACGTTCGGATGTGTTTTGCCCAGAACGATGTAAACCAGCTGCGGATATTTGGCAACGACAGCCGGGAGCGCCTTTAACACGACTTCGATACCCTTGTTTCTTCCGATAAATCCGAAAGTGAGCAGTACATGTTTGGACGAAAGCTTGAATTCTTTTTTCGCGGCCAGCTGGTCAAATTGAATATCCGGGACCCCGTGGGCAATCTGTTCGATTTTGTTTTCAGGGACACCGTATTCCTCCATCAGCATCTCCACCGCCGTCCGGCTCATGACAACCACGCTTTGGGCAATTTTACAGATCTCGATCATAACCGCCCGCTCGTTGTAAGAGGGCTGTTTCAGGACTGTATGCAGCGTAACGATCAGCGGAATCTTCAGCCGGTAGAGCAGCGGAAGAATATAAATGCCGTTCTGACCGCCGAAAATCCCGAATTCATGCTGTAATACGCAAATATCGGCACCGCTGATATTGATGAAGCTCGCCGCTTCCAGGTAATCGGCCTGTTCCTCCTGCCTGATTGTGAGTTTTACTTCTTTGGGATAATCATAATGCTGCCCATTGTCGTCGATCGCGACAACGATCGCCCTGTTCGGACCGTCTGTCCCCGGTGCCGCGGTTACAGCATCATATAAGTTTTTGGTAAAAGTGCCAATTCCGCACTCCCTTGGCGGGAATGTTCCTATAAACGAGATCTTCATAAAACGCGGAGTTGATTTCTTCTAAGTTAACCTTATTATCCCGCATTGTCGTTTATTTTCTCACATAGGCGGCCGATCGCCCAAATAGCCGTGTAGCATTCAATTTAAGTTGAATGTCCATTTTAAAGGCTTATCTTACAATAAATCCAACATCAATATGTCAAAAGAAAAGGGTGCGCAGAAAGGTGACAAAAAGAAGGCAGAGAAAAACCTCAAAGAAAAAAGAGCAGATAAAAAGGAGAAAAGAGACACCAAATCCCAGGAATCCTGATCTCATCTGCTGAATTTCATGATTGTATAAGATTGGGCGGGGAAATCATACGATAGCTCATTTCCTGCAAGCGTCAGTTTGGAGGGTTGCGGCTGATATCGATCTGGCTGTGCGGGCGTATTTCGTGCGGTCAGGTCGCCCGAAAGCGTAAGAAGCTCTACTTCCGGCTTGCGGCCCTCGAATCCTTTCAGATTTACGCCTGTACTTACAAGGCCAGTCCCGGTGTTGACTACGTGCAATATCAGGGTCTTCCCGTCCTCGCTGCGTGCGGCAGTGACATCCAGATTACCCTCTACCAGACTCTCGACCCGCAGCGGCAAGTGATTTTCCGCCTGCATTTTCTGTGAATAAAAGGGCGGCATACCCCAAACCTGGTCTGGGGTGAAGAATATCTGTCCCTGGTCCCAGTCGTTGTCGTTTTGCAAATAAGGTTGCAGTGCATTGGCCGGACTTGAGGTGAGGACATGTTCACTGTGTCTGCGGATCGCATTGAGGTTCGTAGCATGACCCAGTGCGCGCTGCATGCCGTGTTTGCTCCCATTCTCTTCAAAAAGTGCGATTTTCATTTTTGTTTCCGGATCCCATTGTTTGAACATCCGGAGCATTTCTGTGATCTGCTTATCCGTTTCCAGGCCGGCATCGGGGTTATCTCCTCCCACGTGCAGGTCCCAGTAATCGGCCTTCCCGTTCAGTTGTTTGAAAACATATTCCATGTGAGGAGAGGCAGGCCGCCACCAGGCAGAATGGACGATTTTCAGCGCACTGTCTTTTTGTTTCATGGCCGCGTATAAGAGATTGAACCGCGTCACGTACTCTTCGTAAGCTTCCTTTTTATCTCCGTTAAAAAGGGCCTCTTCATTCCCGATCTCAATGTATTTTACGCCATAAGGTTTCGGATGCCCGTTTTTTGCGCGGATCGCCCCCCACTTTGTCGATGTGTCGCCATTCAGGTATTCGATCATATCGGCCATATCCTGGGGCGTTTCGTAGATATTGACGGCAAAGCAGGAGCTCATGGAAGTCGCTTCGCAAAATTGGAGGAATTCTTCAATACCAAACCCATTGGTACTGTACCGGTTCCAGTGCCCGTGATAAGGTGGCCGCTTGTCGGGATCACCGATCATATCTTTGAAACGATATTCCGGTGAATTCACCATCGTGCCCGCATAACGCAGGAAAGTCAGCCCTTGCTTGACCAGCATTTTCCCGATATCGGCCCGGACAGGCAGGCCTTTGAACCGGTCTTCTCCAGTGCCCGTCAGTACGACTTGGTCTACCCATAGCTTACCTGTCGAGGTAATATATATGGCTAGTCTGGCATTTTTGTCGGCTGTATTCGAAGTCAATGTAAATGGAAATTTCTTCCATGAACTGCCAACGCCATTCAGTCTCACAACTGCGTAAGTTTTGCTGCCGTCGGCACTTTCCAATGCAACATGCACCGGACCTTTTAACTTTTCGGCTTTCAGATACAACCTGCCCTGAAAAACCTGGTTTTCACGCGTGGCTATACCCCATCGATTGAGCCCCTTATTCATAATACCTGCCTTGCCGGAACCAGCTGTAAAGTTGATAACCTGCGAATGCTTTCCGTTGAACGCCTTGGTGCTGTCCAGATCGAAAACCGCCCTGGCTTCTCCTGCCAGCAAAACATCCCAGTTGTAACTGATCCGTTCATTTTCCGGCAGCCCCAACGTCAGCGGTTCCATTTTCCCGTCTTGTTCTGCCACCACATTCCTGAACTCTAAACCTGATTTCCAGGTACGCAGGCCAATTTTTCCACTCAATAGCGGAGCATTGTCATCTTTGAAAGAAAGCACCTGATTTCCGTTCAGGAAAACGATCATTTCGGGGCCGTGGAGTGTAACTTTTACCGTATTCCATGATTCCGGATCAAAGCTGACGGCTGCTTCTTTGAGCAGCTTAAAGTTTTGCACGTGCTTGCCCAGCATCAGTTTCTTTCCATCCCTGTTCAGACTGATCTCGTATCCGTCGAAAACGTCGCTGCCAACCCCGGCATGAGCCACGCGCACCAGAAACGATCCGCTTTCGCCTTTTCCGATAAAGCGCATGTCGGTCTGGAAAGTACCGTTTGAATATACTTTGGGTTGATAAATCAGTTTCGCGCTGATGTCGGCTTCCATACCCAGCGGAAAAGTGTCGATCATCACCACGTCACTGGTCGTATTTCGGCCGGGAATAATGGATACCACACCGTTTCTAACTGCCCAATAGCCGCTGTATTTGCTCCATTTTACGAAATCCACGCCCGCTACCGGCTCTTCAAAACTTTCGCCAAATATCCGCTGATCGTAAAAGCCGCCATAAATTTCATGGTTCACGTCTTCGATATTTGATCCGTAAATCAGCGGGCTGATCTTGTTTTGGACCTTCGCGGCATCGACCGTAATATGCGCGGTTTTTTGCATCCAGACCTTATACCCTTTCCCGTCCCGGTGACCTGCCACATCATAAGGGATTGCCGAAAAGACCTCTTTGCCGTCACCCAGGGTAGGGCGGGCACTGGCCATTGCGATGGCACCTTCGTATTTCCGGCCCGTCGTCCATTGCTCCGGTTTTTCGCTTTCCCCTGCAAACCCAATTGGATACCCGGCAGAGTGGGACAAATGCTTTTTATTGTCAGTCTGTGCCAGGGCAGAGATCGAGAGAAGTATCGAAATACCAATAAGTAAACCGTGTTTTTTCATGTGATGAGCTTAGTGGTTCAAATATAAAAACGTTTTCCAGCTGGTACGAACTGGTCTGGTTTTATTTATTTTTGCCATACCAGCATTTGGAATCAGGCATTCTTTCAAAATGAAAAGAAATAACTCAAAATATAACCTGATTATCAGCCATGTGACAGAACGTATTCAATCCGGAGCATATCGGCAGGGTGATCGGATCCAGTCTATCAATGAATTCAGGCGCATCTACAATTTGTCGCGGGATACCGTGTTCGCAGGCCTGCGCGAGTTGATTAAAAAGGGGATCATTGCATCCAACCACGGTGTAGGCTATTTTATAACAAGCACCAAGGTAGAGTCGGGGCACCATATCTTCCTGCTCTTTAACGAATACAACGGATTTAAGGAAGTGCTTTTCAACTCATTCGCGGAGTCACTGAATGATGGCGATACGGTGGACCTCTATTTTCACAACTATAATAAAAAAGTTTTTGAGACGCTGGTGAAAGAAGCCAATGGGAAATACACGGATTATATCCTGATGTCGGACAAATTTCGGGGGATCGAACCGTTACTTGAATCACTTTCGGGCCGGGTGTTCCTGCTGGATCATTTTCACTTTGAGCTGAAGGGGAAATACTCGGCGGTATTCCAGGATTTCGAAAAACACACCTACGAGGCGCTCGTATCCGGAAAGGAGCTGATCAGTAAATACAAACGGGTTTTGATGGTCCAAAAAGAGGCAAAGGAGCCCGAAGAAAGGTACGACGGGTTGAAAGCATTCTGCGCCGAACAGCATATGGAACATGATTATATTGCGCATACGGCCGGCCGGGAAATCCGGGAAGGTGAATTATTCATGGTGGTAAAAGACGAAGACCTGGCCGAGCTGATCAAGCAGGCGTCCATTCAACAATTGTCCCCAGGGATCGATTTTGGCATAATTTCTTATAACGACACGCCGCTGAAAGAAGTCCTGGCCGGAGGAATCACCACACTTTCGACCGATTTCAAGCTCATGGGCGAAACCATGGCCAAGGTCATCAACATCAAAGCGATCTGTACGATCGAAAATCCCTGGCGGCTGAATGTGCGGAAGTCGCTGTGATACGATCACTGATTTTTGGCCCAATACATTGAGCTTTCCAGCACTGAACTATTTGTCTTTCTGGAATTTCAAATTGATCAGATAATGCAGGCTAATTCTTGGAGGAGTCAAGAACCGGGTTCCTGTAATGGCAGAATTGAAATTTACGAAATGCCCGATTTCCAGATTGAACCGGCGGTTGTAGCTGATTCCCGCCTGCAATCCAAGAAAATCAAAACGATAATCGTGAGATACCCCGCTATAATGAAAGCCAATATAGGGACGTACTTTTCCTGACCCGCAATAACTTCCCACTGCTACTTCCCATGTTTTCAGGGAGATATTATGGTAACTGCTTGAATCATATCCTGTCAATACATTAGGGGTGATAAATAAATTGACTTTGAGATAACGATTCTGAAATTTTAACGGGAAATTCATTCTCAAACCAAAGCCATATGTAAATTTATGATGTATAATTAATGGCACTTCATTCCAATTTTCCAGGCCAGTATTGACATCGAGGTCAAATGTCAGCCTTTTGTCTGCCGATTCATATATCTCACTTTTGTCAGAAAAAGACTTGTTATAATTTTCAATGTATTGCTTCAAATGCGGTTCCTGATAAGGAGGTATGGTGTCATTAAATCCGTGAGAATCCTGAGATAAATTCGTAAGCTGATTTTTATATTCATCGAGAGTTAGGAGATATGTTTTGTTATCAATCCTTTTGTAGAACGGGTAATTATATAGCTCTTTTAACAGCCCCTCTTTTTCAACAAAGTAATGAGATCTTTCTAGCGGGTCGAGGTATACATAAAGAGATGCTTTTGTACCCGCCACTATTTCCTGTAAAAATATCTGGATCGAATCTTTAGCCTCTAAAGAAGGGGCGGAAGTATATTGTTCAGACAATGTTATATTCAGCAAGCCTATTTTTTTGCTTTTATATATTTCGTTGGAAGAAATAATACTGAATCCTCTGGCCTCTGTTGCTAAAATGGTTTTTATCGGCTCATCATTAATTTTAAACCGAATCATTTTGGGGCTTCCAGTCCAGTCTTCATCTTTGATGAGGCCATTTATGGTATCATTTTGATTGTTGATAATGTAGCCTCGGGATAGTTTACCCTAGGCTTGGATATATGAGAAGGAAGTTAAATGAATGATAGTTGATAAGAAAATTACTTTGATCAATTCTGTCATAGGTTTGTTGTGCATGTTTGTAAATGAATTTTTCCGATTTATGTTAGTTTGAAAATACAAGTACTTTAATCACAGGACCATTTTATATCAAAATGACCAAAGCCATCGTCGCTTACTTGATCACCATTATATACGACTTTGTATTGTGATTCCGAAGGCGACTTTCCCTGAATTTCGATGCGACTGGATATGCTGTTATTTTCCGAGAACAAGTAGGGAACTGATTGATTCGGATCAAAATAAATCAGATTGAGCTTTTGTAGATAATTTGGTTTATTGTCATATGTATGATAGATAGAAGCCGCCAGAGACGCCTTTCCGGTAGTGCCTGAGTTATAGGTCTCCTGCTTGATGAGGTTACTTCTATTGTCATAGAAAAACTTATCTGACCGCAACGGCAGAATAACATGTTCAATTCCCGAAGGGTCCACGCGGGTTTTGACAACCTGCATTGAATCGGGATTTTTATTTTTGCTGTAAAAAATTTACAAGCTAAAATCAGTTTATCACTTGGACCTCCATTAATGTCGTACTGGCGACCGTAAGATTTTATCGTCTGCAGATGGTCTCCATCATAGCCATATTCGGCAAACAATGTGTCACCGAAGGTGTATTTTTCATTACCAACTACTCTGGTTAGACGTCCCTGACCGTCGTGATCATACTTCACTTGAATTTCTTTGGAGCCAGCTGTTGTGGCGCCGATAAGGCTTTTAGTATTGTCGTATACAAAATATATCGGTACTGAGTTTTCCATAAACGAAAGAAGCCGACACTTTTCAGAGCCGTTGGACGGAGCGGTTTCATTAGTGCAGGATATTGCACAGACTGACAATAAAGCTGTTGCAATAACAGACACGGACAGAATTGTTTTCATCTTATTCATAGTGTGAATTATTATTTGAAGTTTATTTCTAATTAGTTATTTGCTGTTTGAATAAGTATTTTCCCTATAAGGACCTTTCGTTAATAGCTCACTTAGGAAATCGAAGTTTGAATGTGCCCATAGCGCGGTCAAATGATCGTTTATTTTGGTCTGGTATATTATAGTATCCAAATCTTAGATCTCCTATTCTTGTTTCTTTCCAATTCTTTCCCGCGTTAGTTTTCGAAAAAACAGTTGTGTCGGAAGGAAAAAGAGATTTATTTTTGCCTTGTAGCCCTATTGCATGATAATTAATTGATGCTATACCGATCGCACTTGAAAGATAAATCATAGAAGAATCTCGATACCAGTAGCGATGCTCTTCCCCTTCTCCACCTGTGGAAATTCGCACTAGCTTGGAGCTTGACGGGATAGTCATTGATGCAAGATATGTCCCACGAATCGAGTGGTACCTGAATTTTACTTTGTGATCCCTTTGAACTTGAATGCAGGAGACCATTATGATTATCAGGGAAATAGAAGCTGAAATTTTCATATAGGGAGCAATTTTATTTTTTTAATGTTAAAGTAACTATTCAAATTTGCCCTCTGTTTTCAAGTCTTTTATTGAATATTGTATGCTATCAAGAGGCGACTCTATTTTTGTTTTATACCAATTTTTCCAGGACCATTTTATGACTTTTATTGAATCACCTACTACTTTTGATTTATATATTTCATCTTCATCGCAATACCCAATATATTTCCTGAATTTGGAGGAATCTGTAAGATAATAGGTTTGTATGCTACCCATTAAAACGCCGCCATCGAAGGGTTCAAATCGTTCTTCATATATCCCACCTCCCACTAAGTGCGTTTTTAATGAATTTTTCTTCCCGAAGAAGAAATAGGTATGGCATTGCTTCGCCAAAAAGCAAAAAGAAATAAATAAGAGAGTATTAATGATTATTTTTTTCATGTTCGGCGTAGTTCATCCCAAAAGTCGTGTATTGATAATCGTCAGGTTCATCTCCGTATGGAGCTTTTAAGCCAAAATAAGAGCTATATTCTCGGGTTGCCTTACTCCACTCTCCTATAACGTAGTCCTTCCCATACTGTAAAATGCCTGCTGCATACCAGAGTGTATTACTAGAGTAGCCGTCACCTCCTACATATTTTCCTGTATATCCATAATTTAAATTGCCAATATCTGAACCATCCTTGAACCTGATTTGTCTTTGAGCTCCTCCCATGGAATAATTAAATGTGAAGGATGTCTTTGTATTATTGTCTTTTTCGTATGCTGCAGTGGATCCAAAAATATTGCCTTTTTGAGCATTTGCATTTTTGTAATCCCACTTTCCACCAGGCCTTACCGCGTTTGCAAAACCGAATGCCCCCATCGCCTGTGCAGCTCGTTTATTATGATTTAGTAAATTAGGCAGTATTTGACTAATGTCTATTGATTTTCCAAACTCGCCTATTTGGGTGAGTTTCCCCTTTCTTCCCTGCTGATAAATGATATTATCGCCACCATACTGTCTCTGAACAACGCCTCTATTATTGACAATCGTAGTATCTCCCAATGGATCGGTAAAGCGGACAGGATTGTTGTTCATAGCCACATATAGGCTCATGGACTGATCTGGCTTAGGGTCGATTTGCATCCAACGGCCAATAAGCGGATCGAATCCTCTGAAATGCGCCTGATAAATTCCGGTTTCTGTCTGTCGCTCGATGCCATTATACAAATACCGGTTCACCCAATTCTGCACCTTCGGCAAAGCCCCGTCGCGATTGATACTTAACCCAAACGGATAATAGTCCGTCCCCTGCAAAACCTGTCCTTTGTCGTCAAAAACTACCCTGACATTCCCGAGATGATCTTTAAGAGTATATTCAAACTTCAAAACTCCCTTCCTGAAAACCGCCTGGCCTTCACTCAAACTTACACGGTCTAAAACATGAGCAGCCCCAACTTGCCGATATTCGAAGTGGCCTGCATATTTGAATGTGACCGTATCGGCAATGTACTTATGCTTCGTTCCCGCCGCATCATAATCGTAAGTCAATGTCTTGCCTCCAATGGTGACCGTCTTGGGCAAATTCAGGTAATTATAAGTGAAAGTCGCGTTTCTATTTCCATCGCTGGTCATATTTCCATTTGCATCGTAGCTATAATTGCTAAGTCCACTTTTCGCACCCAGATTGCTGCCGGAGCCATCATTCAGGGACGACAGCCGGTTGCCGAGGTAACCATAAACCAGATTATCTACTACCGCGCCGCTTCTGGTCAATGTCTTCAGGTTTCCATTTTTGTCGTAGGTAATGCTTTTCTCGGTTTCCAGATAACCATTAAGGCCTGTAGAGCCTAGTAACCTGTTTGCTCCGTCATAGCTGAAGCTCAGCCCCTTTGTAAATGCTGCTTCATCTTTGTCGCGCCATTGCATTTGGCTAATGTTTCCATTTGTGTAACTGTTCCCGTTGTCATAAGCCAGTCCGTACCCAAAGAATGGGAGATCGGCCCCGTTCGCTTCTTTTTTGTAAACGGTTTTCCCGTCAGTGACCCAGCCACGAATGTTATAGGTGTAGTCAGTTCGTCTGAGGTAATTGGTGCCGTCAGCGGAATGAAACCACTTACTCTTCAATTGTCCCAATGCATTGTAGCGTTGCGCAAGTGTAAAAGCCTCCGCGACGTTCGCTCCACTGGTAACTTTTTCCTTGATGCTCAAAAGCCGGTCGGCATGGTCGTAAGCAAAGGTTGCCAAATGGACATTGGTAATATTGCCAGGTAAAAGTTGCTCCGTTTTCTGCTCATCGGTTACCGGCGCAAGGTCGTATCTGTATTTCGTCGAAACCCGTTCAATCGCGCCTGCGCCCAGATCGTACAGTTCACGGGTTGTCTGGATGGTCCTATACTCGGCGTCATAATAAGTGACGGCCGTGAGCCAGCTTCCTGCTCCGCCGCTCCCCGGGAGCATTCTCGTCCGTCCACCGGTGGTTTGGCCCTTCACATTCAGGTTATTGGAGGGGTAGTACATTGAAGTATAAGACAGGTTTCCGGCCTTGGAAAAAGCATAGTCATCATAAAATGCAATGGTCAGGAGATTTGCTTCTGCAGCATTTTTGGGAGCAGTTTTATCCAGGGTATAACCCGCCGTGACACTATCGCTCCTTTCCTCATGATGTTGTGTATTGGCATCCACGACAACGGACCAGCCCGTCCGGGTAGCGGCTGATGTGATTTCACCTGTTATCACAGGCCTGTCCAGTGCATCGTATTTCGTAAATGCCCAGACACCGCGCTGCTGCTGGTTGGGGTCGCGGGACAGAGCTTGTCTGCCGTACTGATCATAAACGTATTCTGTTTTGCCACCTCCCGGAATGTTCTTAGCGATCATTCTGCCACGGTCGTCGTAATCATAGGTGAAAGCATGGTCTGTGAGCGAAGCAGCGTCCTGATAGTTAGGCTGCAACACTGCGCGGAGCAGGCCCAGATCATCGTAAACATAATAAGTTGAAAGTGTGGCCTGGCCGGAAGCGATAACCTGCCTGCAGATCATTTGGCCCAGCATGTCGGTGTATTCGCTGGAAACATTGCCTTGTTCGTCGGTAAATTGTGTGTGGATGAGTGCACCCGCTGCGTAATTGCCAATCAATGCAATGGTGTTGCCTGCCGGGTCATAGTCATATCGTTTTACCTCCGAAGCGGTGTTGACCTTGTATTTGACCGTGGAATTGGCACTTTTATTCCCAGGTTCCCGCTGGTTCGATACCCGGCTCAATGATGAGGGTTCGAAAAATGTTTCATGATAGGGTTTTCCCAAATCAGCCGCTTCAAGACCTGCATTGTTGGCCGTGTACCAACTGGCAGCCGCGGAAGGTGCATTGGACTGATACGCCCCATTTCCACCGGAAACATACGGCAGATATTTCTTGATAATCCTTCCCGCTGCATCATATTCAACTGGTTCTACGAAATCCTGGCCTGATGGGCTCTGACCGACAGTCACGGTTTGAACAGGCCTGCCCAAGCCGTCAAAGTACCGGACCTGGGTAACCACTTTGCTGATATCGTCGGGATTGGCACCGGATTGTTTGTAGGTTTTCTTGATGATATAGTTACGGGTATTGGTCTGCTGTGCGTGTACATACGGGAAGAAGATGCAAAGTATGCATGCGAAAAGGGTATTTTTCATCTCTGTGATTTTAGTGTGCAAATGTTTACTGTTTTACAATGCGATGGCTGCTGATGCTGCCGTCCGAGTAAGTGATCTGTACCATGTACAAGCCCGATGCGATCGATCTGATGTCGATACTTGCTTTCCAAGGTGTATGCAATACCTGCTTTCCACTGACATCATAAATGGAGATACCGGCGATTCTTTCGGGAGCTTCCGTACTGATATTCAGTTCGTTGGTTACCGAAAGCGGGTTAGGATATAGCGTAACCTTGCCACCCTGCCCGAAAACCACGTTTCGGATACGGCTGAACGCATAAGTGCTATCCAGGCGGTCCGCCGCGCGGTCGACCATCTTCAGCCTGTAAAGATTTTCTCCTTGTAAGGGATGCTCGTCCACGAAGGAGTAAGTCTGCTCTTCCTTGCTTTCCCGATGGGACGGGACAGAACCGATCTGCTGCCATTGCTTTCCATCGGAGCTGCGCTGAATATCGAAGCGGTCGCTATTGGTTTCATTGGTCGTTACCCAGGATAGATAGGCCTGCTTTTCCCGGGCTGCTGCGAGGAATTCAACCAGCGTGACCGGCAAAGCCGATTCGGCTATGAGCAACAATGGCGGCGGTGAAACAGCGCCAGTGGCGCCAATGGACGGGCACTCAACAACCTGACCTGCATCATTATAGCAATAGTAAACACGCACAGGACCAGCAGCATTATTAGAGCGCTGATTTTTGAGCCGGTTGAAATTATCGTATTCGTAAAAGACCAGCTTGCCATTCGCGTCCTGCATGGTTTCAGCACCAATGGCGGGCTTGTAGTCGTAGACGGCTGACTGACTGATCGCCGCACCATCGGCAACTGTGCTCTTTTTTAGCATATCTGCCTTTCCAGCATCTGCCAGGCCATAGTATTCCAGCTTATTTACCAGCCCGTTCTGCTGTTTGTAGGTAAGCAGGTTGCCCCGCGCATCGTAGGAAAGGAATTCAATATCGGTATTGAAAAAAGATGCGCTGGCCAGCTTGGTCTGTACTTTTTGCGGTTGATACGATCCCGAGAAAAGGTCATATGCAATAGAAGTCGTTTTGATAGCCATCGGCGCTGCTTCGGTGCCCGTATACTTGAATATCTCCCGGACCGGGCCAATGATATTTTTGGCAACCATGGCTGTGCTGATCGGATCGGCTAGGTTGGGAGGGTACTTGTACCAGCTCTTAATGTTGCGCCCGCGACTATCATTTTGGCTGGTAATATAAAGTTGTCCATTGGGCCAGTAGGTGTAACCTAGCACAGAAGGGGCAACTGCCGCTGCATTGTCCTGATCGTAAACGTAATTTACAGTTTCTGTTGTAAGATACTTGCGGCAATCGATCAGATAGGCTGTGCCTTCAAATACGGCGTTCTGCGTGCCGCACAGAAACGTAACTTGAGTCTTTACGGACCTTGCCGAGTATTCAGGTAGTCCGCCAACCAGATTATATATATGGGTGGTTTTAGAGGCAATGTTTCCGTTTTGAAAAAAATGCTCTTCTGACAATTCTTTCCCCCGCATGAAAGCCTTGTTATTGTAAGGCTGATAAGGTGTTGTACTTGGTTGTAGGAAACCTGCCGGTGCTTCATCGCGGTAGCCGTTGTCGAAGTTAGAATATTCATGTACAGTCCACCCCTCTGTTGACGACCGCTCAATGACCTTGGAATAACCAATGTGCGATCCCATGGAGTTTTCGGAAGCGGGCAATACAGACTGGGTGGAGAATATCTCCTGCTCAACGGTGATGTTGTCCGCATCTGGCAGCGGTTTGTAATCAGGCCAATAGTATTGCGCCTTTCCCCCTAAAATACCGCTTGATAGTGCAGTTGCCGAAGTGTCCGGACTGGCGGGATTAAAGGACGCTAAATAGTAATACTTTTTAATGACCATCGGGTTTGCCAGACCTGGATCGTAACTGTGAATTTCCTTGATCCGTAATCCGCCTGCCATCTGATTAGATGCATAAGAATCTTCTCCTTCCCATCTTCTCAATTTCACTTCTTTTGCATACTTGTGCGGCTCAAAACGAAATTTTGTGATTCCACCGGTAGGGTATTTGATCTGTAACAATGATCCGACCCTGTACATATCTTCATTTGGGTCAGGGCTACGGTAAGTGCTTCCATAGGTGCCCATGGCATTGAAGTCGTTGCCGGTATTGATCAATTTGCCATTGTTGAAGCCCCAATGATCGGTGTGCGATTTGCAATATCCTGGAAGGGTAAAGCCATTGGTAAAGTAGGTAAATTCATAGGGAGGGAGCTTAGTCAAATTGTATCCGGACTTTTCCTGGACTTTCTGAAGCATCAGCCTTTCGGTTGCAAGGTTGTTGTAAGTCAGTTCAAATTCCTTAATGGTAACGCCGCCACCATTTTGAATCTGAATTTTATCCAGCTTCCGCCATTTGAGTTTGGAAAGCAGCTGCGTCAGTGTAGGATTTCCGCAACCGTTGGGGTAATTATTGGGAGCTGGATAGTAGCAGTCATATAAGAATGTCAGGAAATCCAGCTTGGAATAATTATCAAGAATTTTTTTGTTTACGTAAGTCGTGAACAGGTCATCAGTGAAGCGCAGTTCGGTGCTTTCGCTGGATAGGAACTTTACCTTAAAATTGTCTGCTGCGATCTCTTTGAGATAGATCGGTGAAATCAGTTTTCCATTATAAGGGCCATATTGTCCTATCAGTGAAGACCAGTTTTCGCAACCAAACCATTGACCTCCATTAATTCTGGATAGCTTGTTATATACGGAGAAGTACATTTGATTCACCAAATCCCCTCTTTCATAAGTGAAGTTGATGGTTTGTCCGGTTTGGCGTTTGATTGATTTCAAATACCATCCATTACAAACCCAGGTATCTGTGCCCTGCTCAAAAAAGTCGATGCTGTATTCCATATACGCCACGTCGCTTCCTCCAAAAGTGTATTCGGTACCATACTCATCTGTAATTGTGAATCCCTGAAAGTGCTCCATATAATGGCCCAAAACAGACCATGGATTACCGTTTTTGACGCTTCCGGGTGGTGTAAACGGCGTGAACAAATGAATGTTCTGGGTTGCAATGCGTTCTACTTTTACATGTCGTTCACACTGAACTTTCCATTTCCCGTCGCTTCCCAGATAAAATTTACCTGACAAGCCCGGGAGATTAAAAACGTACTCGTCCGGTTCCGTATCGATGAAGCTGCCTGTCTGAGAATTCGGGTCTACTTTGGAGATGGTGAGGGCCGTTTTTTTGATGGTGTCGGGTAAAGCCCAGTTCGGCCCATTGTTAACAGGATAGTTGAAGCGATAACCCAGCTGCTCGAGCGCAGTGCCGGGAATGTTAAACTCGTCGGGGCCATCCTTGATGGTCCTGGTAATGGAATAGTTTGTCGATAATCCAAAGTTGAGACCCGTCCACCCGGGATGAATATCGGGCCTGATCCCTGCAGCATCATAATTTAGAGAAATAGGGATTTGAACATTGCCATCGGAAATACTATAAAGATCAATATTGATGGATGCCTTACCAGTGTACGGAGACACTGCGATTTCACCGTATGAGCCCAATGTTGCAGCATTAGGGCTTTGGACCGTTTTAGGCGCTTTGGGGATATTTTCCTGAGCTAAAAGTGTGAATACAGGGCTGTCGGGAGCCTTGATACTGTCGATTACGGGTGATTTTATCTGGGCGAAACTCTGGCTTGTAATGATTAAAAGAAGGCAAATTCTGACATGGGATTTTGTTTTCATGCTGATGACATTCGGATAGAGTTGGGACATAGAACAACTATCCTGACCTGAAAGCCAATGCGTTTAAGCGATGAAGAACGTGAGCAGAGGTACCTCTTTATAGTTTCCTGATAATGATACTAGCAGTAATGCTTTCGGAGCTGTCGCCGTACCCGAGGGAAAGGTGCACGGCAATGGCCGATTCGCTGTTTGCTGGCTCGTGCGTGATCTCGGCAAACCTATGTATTTTGTTTTCTGAAGATTGTAGTACAAAAGGTGTATTTATTTAAAGGAATTTTAATTGGCTGATAAGCAGTAAGGTAGAAGAATGTTGTCCGTTCAATAAATGATTTCGCCCTGTCGATCGCTGGTTCTGTTGGCGGCACATGCCTGCAACTTTTAGTAACCCCAGCTAAACCGTTTAAATTTATTCACGTTTTGTATGTATAATAAAAACCATTTTACATACATTTACGTAATTAATGCCGGATATGAAGGATCCAAAACAGCAGCATCATCCGCCCGACTGGGCGCAGCGATTTGTGGAATGGTATTGCAAGCCCGGGCTCGTGGAGGACCTGACAGGGGACCTCAACGAATATTTTGACCGGAATGTACGGTCCGTCGGCCCGCGTCGTGCGAAGCTGATCTATGTGATCGATGCCTTGAAGTTCTTCAGAATTTATACCGTGCGAAAACCAACATTAGCCGACCTTTTTATCAACTGGATCATGATCGGAAACTATATCAAAACGTCGGGGCGCAGCCTGATGCGCAACAAAATGTTCTCGTCCATCAATATAGTGGGCCTGTCCATCAGTATGTCTGTCGGGTTACTGCTGATTGCGTTCGTGCTGGACCTGCGTTCGTACGACAGGTTCAACAAACATGGTGACAGGATTTATCGTATCACCAACGTAGCGACTTTCAAGGGCGAACAGGGAGGTAAATATGGGTCCACATCGATAAAGACAGGTAAAGTGATCCGGGAGAAGGTTTCCGGTATCGAAGAAGTGGCTATTATGCGCAGTGATTTTTCGCAGGATGCAAAAGTGGGTGACCATGTTCTTCCCGTCAAGGGTTTCTGGGCAGAACCGTCGCTGTTCAGGATGTTTACCCTTCCAATGCTGGAAGGAAATCCAGAAACAGCTTTGCGCGATCCCTATTCGGTCGTTCTTACCGAGACGGCCGCGAAAAAGCTGTTTGGCAATCAGTCGGCGCTCGGCAAGTCGGTCAGGTTCGATACGCTCGATTACCAGGTAACCGGTATCATGAAGGATGTTCCCTTCTTCTCGCATATCAAGTTTGAAGCGCTGGTATCGTTGTCGACGGCCCGGCAACTCAACAAGGATGACAAGAATTTTGAGAAATGGGGCAGCATGTGGTCCAACTACGTATATCTCCTGTTACCCGAAAATGCCGATCGAGCTTCCACTCTGGCTTCTATCCAATCGCAGCTCGACACGATTGCAAAAGAGGAAAATCTTGCCGAGGAAAACATAGAGATTCAGCTCGAACTTCTGCCTTTGTATGATATTGTTGTCGGAGAAACTCTCCATTCCGGCTCCATGAGTGGCTCCGTGAACCCTCACGTGTCAACAGTGGTACTGTGGGTACTGGGCGGGCTTGCTTTGGTTGTGATATTGTCGGCGTGTTTCAATTATACCAATCTTTCGATCGCGCGCGGCATGCGCCGCTTCAAGGAAGTAGGTCTTCGTAAGGCAATCGGTGCCGGGAAGGGCCAGGTACGTCAGCAGTTCCTCGCGGAGGCGGTCATGATCTCCCTGGCAGCGCTTTTTCTTTCATTCTTCCTGTTTCTTGCCCTGCGGCCGCAGCTGATCAGGATGGCCCCGGAGCTGCAGCGCACAGTGAAACTCGACCTCACGCCCGCTACGGTCGTCGCTTTTATCGTCTTGGCGATCCTCGTCGGGATGATTGCCGGCTTCATGCCTGCCACATTCTTTTCGAAAACCAGCGCGATCCATGCGCTTAAGAATGTTTCGACAGTTAAAGTATTCAAACATGTAACACTCAGACGCGCCCTGGCCGTAATCCAATACACGGTCACATTGATCTTTATCACAACAACCGCCATCGGCTATGTGCAATACAAAAACATACTTGCATTTGACCTGGGGTTCAGCACAGAAAATATCCTGAACATTGATACGCAGGGTAATAAACCCGATGCATTTCTCAAGGAACTGAGCGAAATCCCCGAAGTAACCGCACTTTCCCGATCCTTAATCATCACCAGCGTAGGGAATGCCTGGGGCGGTTATATAAAGTACAAAGATTCCCGCGACTCAGCGCTGGTTATGACCAATCATGTAGATGAAAACTATTTGCCGCTGCATGGGTACAAACTCATTGCCGGGGAGAATTTTATCGCACGGCCCGCTACGGCCGAGGCTGCCAGCGAAGTGATTGTGAACCAGCAGTTTTTGAAACGGTTCAACATTGCCAACGGAGATCCCGCGAAAGCGATCGGGCAGGTCGTATCATTCAGTAACTTCAAAGTACATGGACGTAAGATGAGCATCGTTGGTGTGATCAAAGACTTTCACTATGGCAAGGTCGACAATCTGATCGGGCCGGTTGCATTGATGCCCTGGGCGCCAGGGGACAGGGCAATTATCAATGCCAAAATACAGAGTTCCGATATGCCGGCGACATTGGCCAGGATCGGGTCGATATGGAAAAAGATCGATCGGGTTCACCCACTTGAGGCCGAATTCTATGACGAAGCCATAGCAGACGCTTACAGCGAGTTTTCCTCCATGATCAAGATCATAGGTTTCCTGTCGCTCCTCGCGATTTCTATTGCCTCGATGGGTTTGTTCGGGATGGTGGTGTTCACTACCGAGACAAGACTGAAAGAGATCGGTATCCGTAAAGTGATGGGTGCCAGCTCAGGCAGTCTTATCTATTTATTGAGTCGCGGTTTTCTGTTGCTCCTGTCGCTATCGGCATGCATAGCCCTGCCGGTAACTTATCTTTTTTTCAATCAATTCGTGCTCACAAAATTCCCTTATCATACACCTGTGCAAATCGGTGAGCTATTCATTGGGTTGCTGGCGGTGCTGGTCATCGCAATCATGATGATCGGGTCTCAGACACTGAGGGCTGCGCGGAGTAATCCTGTGGAGGTTCTTAAGAGCGAGTAGGGGAGCAGCCGATCTGTATAGCTTTTGCCGACATTATCTGAACAGGTCGATTACATTCGAAATCCATTCTCTTTTTTCATCATTTTTATTGCCATTCAGCTTCTTCAAGTCGGTAATCAGGTTCAGATCAATTGTCGTCCATGTAAGGCTTCCAAAGGACGAGGTTGACCTCTACTGGTTTATTTCCGCTAAAACGGCCCGGGTTCATGAACGTTGTTTTTCTAAGTTCCGGAAAATTCGGTCACCGATTTTTATCCAGCCCTTATTCATCACCAGATAAGGAATAAAGTTGCGCAAACCCTTAAATCCACTGTGTTCCAGGATCAGCGAAGTTCCCCCGTCTTCCGGTTTTAGCGTCCAGGTTACCTTCGAATCCAGGCTGATCTTCCCCTTCCAGCCGCCTTTCCAGCTATAACTTAGGCGCTCAAAAGGAACAACTTCCAGCACCTGGCAGTAAATTTTTCCATCAAACCCGAACTTCGGGCGCGGTAATGCGGTGAAGGTAAAACGGTGACCAACCACTGGCTGAAAATCGTTTGGCATCAGCCATTCCGTTAACAACACCGGATCGGTAAGGTAATTCCAGACGACCTCCGGCGAATGGATGTAGAACCATTCGTGATGTATTGTACGCTGCATGATAGGTAACTTTTAGGTTACGCAAATGTAATGTGTAACTTTCGAATTACCTATTGGGGGATGATATTTTTGAGTCGCCCGTGTTTATTGGTTGGCATTAAAATCATTTGGATACGGAAAACCTGCTCTGCAGGCTGTAAAGCTGAACTGCATTCAGGAGGTATCGACGAATCGGATTTGCTCATAGTCGTTGCTGAATATCCGGTGTATGTGTATATTTTGGGAAAAGTCCAGCCCTTGCTATCCTTTGAAATATGGTGTGGTCAAATGATAAACTGACAATAGCATCACAAACAGAAATTTTCTTGGATTCTGTCAAAGAAGTTTGCCCTTCATTTACCGAACCTGAGCTTTCACTCTTTGCATCAAAGCTTAGGTTCACCGAATTACGCAGAAAGGACCTTTTCTTGAAATCCGGCGAAACTCAAAAACTGCTGGGCTTTGTCACAAAAGGGTTGATCCGCTCTTTCTATATCGACCAGGATGGAAATGAAAGGACTGTGGGTTTTTATCCAGAGGGGGACTATGCCACGCATTACCCTGCTTTTATTACCCAGCAACCCAGCCGGTATTCTATCCAGTGCTTAGAGCCAACTACATTTGCCTGCCTGTCGTTTGAAGACCTACAATGGATTTACGGGCAATCTCAAAACTTTGAAAAATATGGACGGTTAGTCGCCGAAGAAGTCCTCGCGCGGCAGCAGGCCCGTATCGAGAGTTTTGTTTTTCAGACCGCTGAGGAGCGTTATCTTGGCTTTATAAAGCATTACCCTTCCTTATTCAACAGGATTTCGCTGTCCCATCTTTGCAGCTATCTCGGCATAGAGCGACAATCCCTTACCCGTATTCGTCAGAAAATTACCCACAAGTAGTTTTTGACACATTTGTGTCAGGCACGCCTTCCCTTTGCAGTCCACCTTTGTAGTGTCAAAATCAATATGATACTGCAATGGAAAAGAAAATATCACCTGCACTCGGACTGGCAAACCAGGCCGCTGCACTCATTAACTCAAAAAGGAGTTTCAAGATCCACTTAGTTGTTTTCGTCGTCACAACCCCGGTTATCTGGCTCGTGTGGTACCTCACAGGCAGCCATGATCCATGGCACATCTGGGCAGTAGCGGTATGGACAAAAGGACTGCAGATGCATTTCTTACGAGCCGTCTTGCTCAAATCGAAAATTTTTCTAAACCTGAAATTATGGATCAGCAAAAGATATTCAGGCGCGTGGTGACCGTGATTTTCCTCACACTTTTTTAGTGATTTACTTCCTTCTCCTGCGGCTGCCGGCCGTGGTAAATTTGGCTTAGAAAACAGCATAACTATTTTAATATAAGTATAAAAATGACAACCTCTATTTTCGAACCGGCGCCAGTCGGTTTGCTGCAATTGAAAAACCGCATAGCTATGGCCCCGATGACAAGGGCGAGAAATGCGGATGGCATTCCTGATGACAGTAATGCCTTGTACTATGCGCAACGTTCGGGTGCAGGACTGATCATTACCGAAGGAACGGCGATTTCGGATACGGCAAAAGGCGTGCTGTACATTCCCGGATTATATACACAGGAACAAGTGGAAGGCTGGAAAAAAGTAACCAGGGCGGTACATGAAAATGGCAGTACGATATTTACGCAGCTCTGGCATGTAGGAAGGGTGTCCCATACATCGAACCAGCCCGGTGGTGCGGCACCTGTCGGCCCCTCCGAAATTCAGGCAGCCACTTCTTTTGCCTGGGGATATGATGAGAAAGGAAACGAAGGATTCGTGCTTTCTTCAAAACCTCGGGCCCTTTTGACCGATGAAGTGAAGCAGGTGGTGAAAGATTTTGCCAATGCAGCCAAAAATGCGATGAAAGCTGGTTTTGACGGTGTAGAGCTGCATGGTGCCAATGGTTATCTGATCGAGCAGTTCCTGAATCCATTTGTAAACAACCGTACGGATGAATACGGCGGAAACATAGAAAACCGGTCGAGGTTCTTATTGGAAGCCGTTGATGCAAGCATAGCGGCTATTGGTAACGACAAAGTGGGCATCAGGCTTACCCCTTATGGCGGCCTGGGTGATTTGCCTCACTATGACGAAATAGAGGCTACATATCAGTATCTGGCAAAAGAGCTAGCAAAAAGGAATATCGTTTATATCCACCTCATGGATCAGCAGTCTAAGGGCAGCCATGCGCTGCCGGAAGGTTTTATAGAGCGTTTTCGCTCCTGGTATGATGGGGTGATCATTCTCGCAGGCAGTATGGACCGAAAAAAATCTGAGCAGCTGATCAATGCTGGAACGATTGATATCGCCGGATTCGGAGAGCCGTTTATCGCCAACCCGGATTTGGTTGACCGTTTGCAAAACAATTGGGAACTAACCCCGCCGGACCGCAGCCTGCATTATGGCTTAGGTAACCATGGCTACACGGACTGGGAAACATATCAGCAAGCTGCCCTGGTCTAAACAGAAATCAAACCAGTTAACATGAATCAACAATGATGAAATACAGAAAATTGTACACTGGGAGCTGCCTGACCGCAGCTTCCTTGTGTGTTTCACACCTGTCTATGGCACAGGTATCATCCGGTGCGGGCGAGTCGCCCAAACAAGCTACTACCTATTTGTTGCCTGATGGTAAAGTATTTCCCGGCGAAAAACTGGACAGTTTGAACAAAGCCTGGGGCGGGGTTTCGTTTTCACATAACGCGGAGGATGATGCGAAGGGCATTGTTCACCTGGTCAGGATAACCGAAGAAATGAAGCGACAGTTTGAAGAAGCAAATACCCGAAGAGAGCAGGCCAAAGCATCTATGCTGAATAAACCGGCTCCTGACTTTAAATTGAAAGATCTTCAAGGAAATCTCTGGAATTTACAGGAGTTGCGTAGTAAAATCGTGGTACTCAATTTCTGGTTTACATCCTGTGCCCCGTGTGTCCAGGAAATGCCGGAATTAAACGAATTGGTGAAGGCTTATGAGGGCAAAGATGTCGTCTTTCTGGCTTTGACTTTTAACAGTGAGGACCAGGTCAGGACATTTCAAAAGAAACGCAACTTCAACTATGCATTGTTGCCGAATTCAGGCGAGGTCGATCAAAAGTACCAGGTCGGCTCATGGCCAACCAGCATGGTAATTGACCAGGCTGGTGATATAAAAATGATCATGAATTCGAGTCCGAAAGTACGGGAAGAGATCGCGTCTGCTGTCAATTCTCTGCTGTAAAATCCAGACACGTAAACAAGAGAGGCGTATAACGGTAGTTGTTATACGCCTCTCTTCGATTGGGTATTCACTTACCTGGCAAGCTGATCATGGATAAAGCTTAACTCTTCTTTGCTTAGGCTGATCTCGGCAGCGTGGGCGTTGCTGATCGCCTGTTCTTTGTTTCTCGCTCCTGCCAATACCGCGGTGATGCCCGGCTGCAGGGTTGTCCACCTCAGTACCAATTGGGAAAGCGATACTCCTTTTTCCAGGGCAATTGGCTCGATCCGTTCCAACAGGTATCTTACTTTTTCAAGGTCGAATTGAGCAAAGTAGTCGTTACGGTGGTCGCCGGATTTCAAGGTATCTCCCTTAAAAAATTTACCCGTCAGCAAGCCTCTTTCCAGCGGGCTGTAAGCGATAATACCGATATTGGCTTTGATGGCGGTCGGGATCACTTCCGATTCAATTTCCCTTTTCAGCATGCTGTAAGGCAGCTGATTGGACGCCAGTTGGATGGTTTTCTGAGCTTCCAGCATCTGAGCATTGCTATAGTTGCTTACACCAGCCGCCAGGATTTTCCCCTGATCGATCAGAAGCTGTAAAGCCTCCATCGTTTCGTCGATAGGCGTCGAGGAATCAAACCAATGAAGTTGTAACAGATCGACATAGTCAGTCCCCAGCCGCTTTAAGCTCTCTTCGGCTTCCTTGATCACATTGGCTTTTGAGGCAAACTTGTAGATAGGATAAATTTTACCTTCATTTTCAATGTCGAACATAAAATCCCCTTTACCGTTGTTACTGCCATCCCAGACCATCCCGAATTTGGTCAGTATCTGTATTTTCGAGCGGTCCATTCCTTTGATCGTTTCGCCAATCAGTTTTTCGCTGAGGCCAAGCCCGTAGAAAGGTGCCGTGTCCAGGGTGGTAACGCCGTGGCTTAGTGAAGCCGTGATCGCCTCCTGCGCTTCTTTTTTCTCTGTTCCGGCCCACATGGTGCCACCGATTGCGAAGCTGCCGTAGGTTATTACTGATAAATGAAGATCAGTGTTTCCCAATTTTCTGTATTCCATACGATTGAATTTCTATTGTTGGTATTTGACTTTTAATATCCGGTTCGATCAACGTTTTACGAGCCATTGTTCCACCGCTCTCGAGAAGTCGGCTACGTCAATGGGGTGTCTGCTGGTGATCAGGTTACCATCCGTCACCACCGGTGCTTCCTCTACGATACCGCCGGCGTTTTTCAGATCGACCTGGATATTCCAGTAGCCGGTCAGTTTCTTCCCTTTCAGAATGTCCGCAGATGCCAGCACAACAGGAGCATGGCAAATGGCAGCAATGAGCTTCCCGGATTTATTGAAATCCTGGATGAAGCGGATCACGTCTTTGTCGTAGCGAAGGTTATCCGGGTTCCAGGCACCGCCTGGAATAAATACCGCATCGTAGTCGCCTACTTTGACCTGGTCCGCCGTGCGATCCACTTTTACCCAACCCACAGGTTGCAGGTACTGTATCGCCATGATATGTGTTTGGGCCATTTCTGGTTGGATAAGGCCATATCTTGCAGGCGCGGGGTTGTATTTGGGAGCAACAATGTCGACCTGGGCGCCCAGTTCCCGGAAGTACCACACCGGCCCAAGCAATTCGATTTCCTCAAAACCATCTGCGGCGATTACCGCGATCTTTTTGCCCTTCAAAGCCGACTTGTCTTTTACCGGGGTAAAAAAGAAGGCCCTGAGTGCTTCGTTTCCAGGCGCATTGAGTAGTTGCGATACCGGCATGTTGACAACTTCCGTGTGGGATGCCAATTGATTTAATACTTCCAGTTCATGTGATTTGATTTGCCCGGCACTTACTTTAACCTGGGCATTGGCGTTCAACAGAGCAAGCGTGCTGATGACACCTGTCAGTACAATTTGATTAACCGTTTTCATTTTTGAGTTTTTGATTGTTTGTAGTATTTATGAATTGTTTTACCCTGTTATTCCCGGGTAAGGGGTGCAAATTCGATCAGTCTGTGAATGCCGGCTTGGAAGGGTTGTTTTTTGATACTGGTTTCCAGATAGTCAATCACCGGCAGTATGGGAGGGAATTTCAAATGGTATTGAAAAGCATCTTCGCCCCTGAACTTTTCATACGTCACAAATTGGGTGCTGTCTTCTTCAAGCTGGGAAAGCTGATAGGTGACGACACCGGGCTCACCACGGAATTGCGGCATGGCGGTATGATATACCTTTTTAAAGTTATCCTCCGTCCCGGCTCTGGCATCCACGAAAAGCATGATCGTGATCGGCTTATCATTCTTCTTCGGAACAGTGCGCCACTGCTGTTTGGAAAGTGGTTCCAGGTCTTTCGCATAAATGACTTTTGCAGGTTGGACCAGCACTTTTTTCGACATTGATTCGATTATTCTGAACGGTGGTCTTTTGCTGTTTTCTTCGAATTCATTCCTATTTTCCCACCTTTCGATGATCCACATGACGGAACGATTTTCCTCCTCATAATATGCCTCAGATAATATATTGCCTTTCTGACGCAGGGAGTGACGAACGTACTTCCTTGCCATTTTGCGGAATGCAGCCCGATGTTGCCGTTTCACTTCATATCGGGTTAATCTCGCCACTGTTTCAGAATGCTTCGCAATCGGTTCTGCTGCTGAAGCGCCCTTTAAATCCTGTGCTACCAGACCCGCATGGATCATGCAGCATAACATGGCTATACCGAGCACGACGGGCATTTTTGCAATTGAAAATATTTCTGTTGTTTTCATGGGTGTTTTATTTCTATCGAGGGATTTAGCGCGACCAGTCGTAGGGCCAACTGGTCGTGCTAACTTTTGCGCTATTGCTTAACACCCGTTTCCTGTCCGATTTGGAGCAAAAGATCAGACACTGCGTGAGGCTGAGCCAGAAAGGGAGAATGGCTTGTATTCACCTGATAAACTTTCTTAATGCCCGCCGCGGCAATCATTTTGTCCTGAAACCCTGGCGTAATCACGATGTCCTGCAGGGTTTTGATGTACACCTTTTCTACCGATCCGAAACCTGCGCTGGTCAGTGTTACCGTGTTGCCAAATGGAATCGCCGGCTCTGCCCGATAGTTCGCAAGAACCTGATCTTTTGCGGCTTGGCTGCCATCATTAATGAAAAGGTAAGTCAGTTGATCGCGTTTTACATCGAGTGTTAGTTTGTCGTCGGATTGAGTCAGCTGAGGTCCAAGTTTCGAATTTGGGTCGCCCATCGAAAGTTCGCCAAGGCTTTGTCCGGAGGCAGGTACAAATGCGCCTATATATACCAGCCGGCTGATTTTCTGAGGAATCTTCTCGGCGACACTGGTTACGACCATTCCGCCCATGCTGTGTCCTACCAGGATTACTTTGCCATCCATTTTTGAGATCGCCTCGATCACTTTATCGCGGTAAACATCCAATGACAGCTGATATGTCGGCGTTTTGTCGGCGCCGTGACCAGGGAGTTCAACGACCACCACTTTGTTACCCTTATTGGTCAGGTCCGACTTCACAGCGTCCCATACGTAAGGGGCTTGCCATGCGCCGTGTACCAGCACGTAGGTGTTTGGATTTGCAATCACATTGTCGTCATCAGTGGAACATGATGCAATGGCAGATACTGCGAACGCTGCAGATAGCAGCGATAAAATTGTTTTTTTCATTTTGTTTTTAAATTGAGTTGTTACATAAAATGGTTAAAGCAACCTCCTGATCGACTTGGGTTAATGGAGGTTGATGATGCAAAGTTGGGCTATGAAAGGAAGGTATACCTGACACAAATGTGTCAAAATGAGTACGGGCATTTTTGAAAAAATCAATAATTCTGGTGGGATTTTAACATGAAGACAAAAGGTAACCCTACCCATTAGACGTTGGGTCGAGTATGCACTTGGCGGTCAAATTTGTTTATGCTATTTCTTAAAATAGTCGGCTGTGCCATTGATCCAATCTTCCCGACGGGGTGCAAAGAAATCGAGGTCAATGGTCCCTTCTTCCAGACTTGTAAAACTATGGGGAACATTTGACGGAATGAGCACAGTTTCACCGGCCTTAATAATCATCGCGGTATCTCCGATAGAAGCTTTTACGCTGCCTTTCAATATAAACGAGTATTGCTCATTTGGGTGACTATGCACAGGGACTGATGCGCCCTTTTTCATGACGAAATAACCAAACGTACCATTGGATCCGGACTCGGACCGCAGTGTAATTCCATCGGAAATTGCTTTTGCTTCCATACGTTCAATAACCAGGTGTTTCAGCTGCTGGGCTTTTGCATTTACCCGCCCGAATAAAAGGCAAAACAGACAGGCTGGTACTGTTAAATTTGCTTTCATAAGCATTCATATTTAGGTGAGAAAAAGATAAGCTAATGCAATGCGACGAGCGGAATGATCGCTAAAATTCAAAGATTTCGTCCAGCTCAACGATATGTACTCCTTGTGTGAGCGTCTTGGGTGCCTTAGCCATTTTTCCGGCGAGCGTCGACGTCGATATAGGCCGGTATTTCCTGAACAAACCCAAGCGGCTTAGAAAATTCAACGGGCCGGCAATGAGGCGTTCTCCCATCCGATCGGTATGTTTCCGCAACAAGAACCCCGGCTTAAAAATGATATACTGATCAAATGCAAGACTGGCAATTTGCTCTTCCAACTGACCTTTGATCCTCAAATAAGACACATTACTTTTTGACAAAGCGCCGTAGGAGGAAAGCAGTACCACCCTGGAAATTCCATTTCTTTTAGCAATGTGCGCGAACTTGACCGGGATTTCATAATCGATATGCCAGTGTTTCTCCTTAGAGCCAGCTGCTTTGAGGGTGGTCCCCAGGCACGAGAACCATACATCTCCCCGGATTGCCGCCGCCGCCTCTTCGATCTTCTCAAAATCAACAATGAGCTCGGATAGCTTGGCATGAATCACACCGGTAGGCCGCCGTACGAACGCCACCACTTCTTTGTACTCAGGATCCTGCAATAAGACATTCAGGAGATCCATACCGGTGGCCCCCGTTGCTCCAATGATCAACGCTTTCATATTTTACCAATTTTTGCTTTACAAACTGAATGGACAGGGTGTTTCAGAATTTCACATGGACGCAGGCCGGTGGCTCATCGGGTAGAGTCTGCTCAGCGTTTCGCGGCTGATACCAAGATATTCCGCGATATATTTTTTGGGGACCTTTTTTACGATATTGGGATAGAGGCTTTCGAATTCTTCATAGCGTTGACGTGGGTTATTGGAAAGTAAAGAGATAATCCTGTGCTGCTGCACCGAATAGCCTCTGGTTACCTTCATCCTGAAAAAGTGCTCCATTTTGTGCAGTTGTGAAGCCAGCTTTTCCTTTGCCGAAAGCGTAAGGCAAAGCACTTCGGCGTCCTCCATGCAAACAATATTGATCTTTGATTCTGCATGATCGAAAAAGGCATTGTAATCCGAAAGCCATGAATTTTCCGGTGCAAATTGTAGAATGTGTTCCTTACCTGCGCCGTCGACGTAAAAAGCCCTGAAAATTCCTTTGGTAATCCAGTAATCACAGGTTACAATATCCCCGACCTGTATCAGGTATTGGTGTTTCCTGACTCTTTTTCTGGTCAGGAATGTCTTGACGTATTCAAACTCATCGTCACTTACCGGTACGATTTCTTCGATATGCTTTCGCAATGTGTCCATGATTTCAAGTTTAACTGTTCGTTTAGCAGGGTTGATTTTATACCGTCAAAGAGGTACGCTTTCACCTTTATTAATCAAATGCTATGCCAAACATCAAAACATTGAAAATCAAAACTTTAAATATTATCCTAAGGGAATTCTAACACGATATTTCGCCATTTACTGAGAACTGAAAAGTAATAAAGCAAGTCTGTTTGAGTGCCTTCGAGAAGATTGTAATTTAAAGATACTCAATACAAAATCAGCCGCTTAGGAAGCTCACAACAACATTACTATCCGGCATTTCTTCTTCGTGATCCATTGGGCCGGCCCATCCGACGAAAGTCCGTTTGGGGGTAGAGATAGAGCAGCTCTCTATCCAAATGGCTGCAAAGGCCATATCAAGGTGCCAGACTTTTTCGGATCGGCCACTCAAGTCTTTTTCTGCGATCTCGATCATAGTGGTGGGCGCTAGGATCAACACGATGTCTTTCTGAAGAGCGTCTGCTCCAACTCCTCGTCGCGTTGCTTGAGAGCCCGTTGCGGTGCTAACCACAAGTATACCATCAATTCATACGTTGTTGTTCGGCTTCGAAAGCTGTGGTGCGTGCCTTTGACGACTTCATTTTGGTGTTGCCCAACGTGACTGTATAAGATACACGTAGCACTCTAGGCTCATTGTAATACGAGGTCTTTTGAATCTGGCCTAGCAGTGGATTGTCGGATACATAAATGGAATTGCGCGTCCAGAAAATGTCGGTGATCGTCAGGTTTAATTTACTGTACTCGTTGATTGCTTTTTGCACACCGGCCGACACTACACCGGCAGCCTTGCGAACGCTTAAGCCAACTGTTACAGGAGAAGCATACACGCCCGATACTTCAACCGTAATTTTTCCCGGCAACGTAAAGGTCTGGTTCAGAGTAAGCCTGGCCGAGAACTGTTTCAGTTCGATAGGTATACCAGCATATACATGGTTGGTCTTTTGGTAGGTGAGCAGGGCGTTACTTTGCGTACGCCACCAGGAAGTGACTTTCCAGGGCCAGCTTGCAGTGAAGGCGTACAGTTGGAGCAGATCTACATTGTCGGAGTAGATGTATGTTTTACCCTCCTCGCTGTTGTAACGGCTTTGATTGCCAGCAATGGCATTCCGGTCCCTGCTATACTTGAGCGTGAGCAGCAGGTCGTTATAGGCATAGGAGGCCTGCACCCCATCACTGATAGTGGGTTTGAGTTGCAGGTTGCCCCAGTAATAGGTAAAGGGGTCCATAAAAATAACAAATGGAGCGACGCTGGTGTAAGCGGGCCGGGTGATGCGCCGGCCATACGAAACTTGTAACGAGCTGTTGGGCGTAGCCTTCCATGTATAAAAAAAGGTCGGGAATAGTTTCCAGAAGTTGAGGTGGAATAATCGCTGATCGCTGGCGGTCATTTCCATATCGGTGCTTTCAATTCTGAGTCCTGCCTGAAACTGGCCTTTCGGTCCCGCTTTGCCACGGGCGTTCACATAGACCGCGTGGGCTTCATCGTGCAGCCGATAGTTCTGGGTAAACCAAGCATCGGCTATCCATGCGTCGCCTACCTTGTTTTCGAGCGACACTTCATTGCTCAGGTGCGAGAAGGTAGACTTGCCCCCCAGCTCCAGTTGCAGCTCGTTCCACTTCTTTTCATAGTCAACTTTGATTACCCCCATGCGTATGGGCGTTTCCTTGCCTGTACGTACCAACTCCTGCACTTCTTGATTTGCGGCCGCATAGTGATAGGTGTTGATAAAATCATTTGGGTTATGATCATGGTAGTAGAGATAGTCCAGATCAAGGTTAAGCCGCCCGCCCTTGGTAAACCGATGATTCAAGTTCACATTGCCCATCAAATGCTTCCAGTGATTCACTTCTCTGTCGTATAAATGGATATTTGCTGAATCCCGTCCGTTGAGCGTCACACGTGACTGATTGAACGATTCCATCCGCCAGTAATCGCTGAAACCAGTTACCAGCACATTGATTGACGTCTTTTTGGTCATGTTCCAATCAACCCCTAGGCTGGCCCGGTGTAACGGCCACCTGGCATACCGGTCGGTAATAGTGTTAGAATACAGATTGGGCGTAAGTAACTGCCGTTCGTAGTTCCATTGCTGCCACCGGTTGTCTTGAACCAGCGAGTAGTTGGCTGTAAGTAATAGGTTTTGGCGTTTATGGTTGATGGCAAACGAACCGGTCGGTTTCCAGAAACCACTTACGTCGGCGTAGCCGATACCAACCATAGCCGTGCCGTTGGTGCCCAGTTCTGTCTTTTGCTTTGTCACGATGTTGATGATGCCCGCATCACCTTCTGCATCGAACCGGGACGACGGATTACTGATAAGCTCTATTTTTTCAACCCCGGCCGCGGTGAGGCCCTCCAGTTGCTGCACCACTATATTTAGCGGTAGTCGTTGCAGCTTGCCGTTGATCATTACCTGCACGCCCTGTTTACCATTCATGCTCAGGCTACCACTTTGCCGGTCTACAGAAATGCCGGGCGAACGCTCCAGCACATCCAGCACCGTATTGCCAGCCGAAACAACATTATTTTTCAGGTTGATCACCAACTTATCGAGTTGCTGTTCAAACAGCGGTTTATCAGCCTTAATGATCACTTCGTTCAAGGCCGTAGCGGTTTCGGTTAACACAATGGTTTCCAGCTTTTTGGTCTGAACGATGTCCTGACGCAACATTGCTCCCGAGTAGCCCACCATGCGTACCGAAAGCAGATACGAACCTGCCGTTAGCCCCTCCATCTGAAAGCTTCCCTCGCTGTTGGTGACGGTTCCTGTTATCATCGTCGAATCGGTCGGTGCTAACAGCAGCACATTAGCGTATGGCAGTGGCCGGTTCCGGTTATCCGTAATCTTACCCGACAGCTTGATCTGGGCATACAGAAGGCCCGGCAAGAAGCATAGAAAAAGTATGCATTTAATTTTCATGATACTTATGCTTACTGCTTTTGAAATACTGTTCTTGAATACACATCTTCCACAATCAGCCATTGGTCTTTTACCTTGAGCAGCACCAGGTTGTCATGGTAAGCATGTGTTGTGTAGGTAAACGTGACCTGTGCGATGGTCGTGGTGGCCGTATAGTCGAGCAGTCGCACTTTAGTGACATAATCATGCGTTTGCCCTGGTTTATTCCGGGCGATGTAGTCAGCATTAGGCGTGGTTGTGATGTCTTTTGTTTTTTCATCAACACTCTTGATATTAGCCATCGGATGAAAAGCACTTTTCATTTTGTCGATGTTTCCGCTGTTACGCCCTTCTATGTAATTGTTTATCGCTAATAGGATTTGTGCTGGTTCGGAGGGTGATTCAGGGCGGCTGCTGATGATTGCTAACATTTGCTCGGCCACCCACGGGGCCGAAGAGGCAAATGAGCCGGTAACCAGTCGGTTGGGAATATCGGCAACTAAGGTCAGCTCCTTATCCGAAGCCGTTTCTTTGGTGCTCACCACCAGGTTGGCCCCGCGCCTGGCTAGTACTTCCTGCATGTCAAAAGCGAGCAGCTTGCCATAGTTGGAAATAGTCATCCAGGCCAGTTCTGCCCAGTGCGGAAAACAGGTTATCCGTTTTCCGGCGACCAAGTAATTGCCGGAGCTGAGTTTGACATCGATAAGTGACGCTACCCCATGCCCGGCGGTACCGATAGTACCTCCGTTTTCATAAATAGTAGCTGTAAGATTAGCTATCCGCTCATCAGGGACAACATCAAAGTATTGCCCATGACCACCCGGATAAAAGACAGCAGCATAGGCGTCGGCCTGCACCTCGCCCGGCTTCAGTGTGGCACTTGTCTTCGCTACGAACAGCTCACTTTGCTGGATGGAACGCAGGACTTCAGGCACCTCACCCGCCCAATAAATAGCCGCCTTGCCGCCTTTGGGGGTAACAATGTCCACCTCAAAACCTTTGTCGATAAAATACTGGAACGGATACGCGATTTCCTTTAGAAAGGTGCCGCTAACGTTGGTACCTACGGTATCTCGGTTAGTCGATACAATAAGTATTTTCTTCGGCTGGGCATGGCTTACCATTGACGTTACTATTATTAGCACGACCAGCAGCGTTGTGTTCAACTTTAAATTTTGGTTCATCGTTTTTTGTTATTTTTGGACAAAAGTCGATGAGTCTCAGGAGTCAGTATACTATTTTAGCTGAGCCGTAAGTTTAACAAGACCAACGACTTGGCAAAGGCGTTTTGCTGGTTGTCGTGCAAACGTGCCGTTCGTCGGAAATCGCCGCCGGTTGCGCGAAAAAATTGATTGATTAAGTTGCCCTTTTATCATCTTTGGTGTATGACGACATTCGTTCCTTCATTACCAACCCAGCAGTCTATCTTATCCCCTGATCTTACTGTCGGCTGGATAGCCCGTCTGCTGGCCCACCGTATTGCCTATCATGTAGTTTTTTGGGCGTTCGTGTTCGGATTCAATGCGGCCTATATTGCGTTTATCGGTGAGGATCGTGACACGGCCTTATACAACCTCGGTCTGCGCCTTCCGTTTATTTTGGCCTGTTGCTATATCAACCTGTATTACCTGATGCCGCGCTTTTACAACACCGGCAATTTCGGGGTGTATGCTTTACTGGTTTTCGGGCTGCTCTTCTCGCTGAACGCCGTCAACCTGTACATATTAGAGTTGTTTGTCGACACGCCTATTTGTCCGACAACTTTCGAGGCCGATGCAACCTTCAATGGAAGTAATTATATCTACAAGGGTTTCTACCTGGTGAGTATTGTGGGATTAACCAGTGGTATCAAACTATCGAAGAATCAGCTAACAGAACAACAAAAGGCGGAAGCCATCCAAAAAGAAAAATTGCAAACCGAATTGTCGCTGCTGAAGTCGCAGATCAATCCACATTTCTTTTTTAATACACTAAACAACCTGTATGCGCTCACCCTGAAGAAGTCGGAGCAGGCCCCTGACATGGTGTTGAAGCTCTCGGATTTGATGAGTTACAGTCTGTACGAGTCTGATGGACTGACGGTGAGCCTTGACAAAGAAATCGGCCATATCCGTAACTATATCGAACTGGAAACAATGAGGCTGGCCACGAAGCTGAAGCTGAATTTTATGGTGAATGGATCCGTGGAGCATCAGGTGATTCCGCCGCTGCTGTTCCTGCCCATTATTGAAAACTGCTTTAAACATGCGGCTACCAACGTGCCCGGCGGGGTAATTACTGTGTCGATCACCATTACACCCGACACGATCCTGCTGGAGACCCGAAACCCCGGCGGTCCAATGGCTACTGCACTGACCCAAAAAGGAGGTTTGGGCTTGTGGAATGTGCATCGCCGATTGCAGTTGCTGTATGGTTCCAACTATCGTTTCGAAACAGGTTTCCAAAGCGAAACATTTTCAGCCACTCTCCAAATCCCGCTGGTATGGCACGTTGTGTAATTGTCGATGATGAGCCATTGGCTATCGGCATCCTGGAAACGTACCTGAGTCAGCTTAAAGAAGCCACTTTGGTAGCTACGTTTACCGATTCGGTGGAGGCATTCTCTTTTTTACAGCGTAACCAGGTCGATGTTGTCTTTCTGGACCTGAATATGCCCATGCTTAATGGTATGGAGTTGGTCAAGAGCCTCACCACCAAACCAGCTTTTATCATCACCACGGCCTATCGCGAATATGCCGTAGAAGGCTTTGAACTGGATGTGGTGGATTACTTGGTAAAGCCCATTGCGTTTTCCCGCTTCCTGAAAGCTATCAACAAGGTGATGCAAAGCCGTGCACCTGTCGACCCCGTATCAATTCCGATGCCCGTAGATACTTGTCATACCCTTTGGTTGAAAGTAGATAAGAAACTGATGCCAGTCACCGTCGACAGTATTCTGTACATTGAAAGTTTGAAGGATTACATCCGTGTGGTGACTCCCTCACAAAAATTAGTCAGTTACCATTCGCTGCAGGCCATTCTGGATAAGCTCACGGCAGCCCAGTTTGTGCGTATACATAAATCGTATATAGTACAAGTGAGAAAAGTTAACTCTATCGAAGGAAACATGGTTCACATCGCAAATGAGGTACTACCTATCGGCAGAAGCTTTCGGAGCGATCTACTTGCAAGGATTGAGGGAAAACGTTAAGCAGTCAGCGTATGCTACGGGGCCGCCGTACGAACGCCACCACTTCTTTGTACTCAGGATCCTGCAATAAGACATTCAGGAGATCCATACCGGTGGCCCCCGTTGCTCCAATGATCAACGCTTTCATATTTTACCAATTTTTGCTCTACAAACTGAATGGACAGGGTATTTCAGAATTTCACATGGACGCAGGCCGGTGGCTCATCGGGTAGAGTCTGCTCAGCGTTTCGCGGCTGATACCGAGATATTCGGCTATGTATTTTTTGGGGACCTTTTTTACGATATTGGGATAGAGGCTTTCAAATTCTTCATAGCGTTGCCTCGGATTATTGGAAAGTAAAGAGATAATCCTGTGCTGCTGCACCGAATAGCCTCTGGTTACCTTCATCCTGAAAAAGTGCTCCATTTTGTGCAGTTGTGAAGCCAGCTTTTCCTTTGCCGAAAGCGTAAGGCAAAGCACTTCCGCGTCCTCCATGCAAACAATATTGATCTTTGATTCTGCATGATCGAAAAAGGCATTGTAATCCGAAAGCCATGAATTTTCCGGTGCAAATTGCAGAATGTGTTCCTTACCTGCGCCGTCGACGTAAAAAGCCCTGAAAATGCCTTTGGTAATCCAGTAATCACAGGTTACGATATCCCCTACCTGGATCAGGTATTGGTGTTTCCTGACTCTTTTTCTGGTCAGGAATGTCTTGACGTATTCAAACTCATCGTCACTTACCGGTACGATTTCTTCGATATGCTTTCGCAATGTGTCCATGATTTCAAGTTTTAATTTTTGCTGAATGCGGAATGAATTGCCACGTATGATACATTGCTGCTATAAATATCTCAGATTCAGTGGCGCCGTCAGCAGAACCTCAACTTCTTCCAGCATCGGGGCAATTTCGTCGATCACGATACGCTGAAAATGTTCTGAATTCTGGTGACTGTTTAGCGATGCTTTGTCGGCATAACCTTCACAAAATATCAGCATATCCGGGTTGGTCTGACTTTGATATAAGTCGTAAAACAGGTTTCCGGTTTCATTTTCAATCTTTTGGGAAACTTCTGTCAACAAATGTAGCACGGAATCTAAATGGCCTTTTTTGACTTGCCATTTGGCGAACAGGATGATTGGGTTCGTATTCATTTTTTTTAAGGGTGAGTGGTTTATGTGATAGATAGTACTCTTAACAATCAAATGCCATACCATATACTAACCATCTCATTATTAATATATTATATGTATCTCTAAGGCGATTCTAATACGATATATCGCCATTTTGTGAGTGCATTTTTATAAATCCAAACAAGAATCTAAAAACCAAGTTGCTTTCCATAATGCTTAATATCAATTAGAATCGATGAATTAGAATATTGCGCCAAATTATCAATGAAAAATCCAGTTTATCTATTTGACCTATTTTAAGAAGATTGTAATTTAGAGAGGGATATCATTCTATTCATTAACTGGCAATTTGAAATACATAATTCATAAACACGCGGAAAAAATTGAGAATGCGAATTGGGTATTAGTTTAATATTCTTTGTTTTCAGTCACCAAAATTTTCTTTTCGAAAACATATTCAACAGTAATTCTTAGGATTATGACTTTCAGGAGAACTTTATTAATTGGTATTTTCTGCACCCTGATAAAATGGGCTGGTGCACAACCGACAACAGAAGGCCTGGGTGTAAAGGCGCATGACTCCTATGATCTTCCATCTCTTTTAAATGATTTAGATAAGGTGAAAGAGGACACGGCGAAAATTGAATTGCTTTTGAAAATTAGCAGTAAGTATCATTTACGAGGTTTGAAGCTTACACTGGACAGCGCATTGATATATAGCCGCAAGGCCGCTCTTCTTAGTAAAACCCTGAATTATACCAAGGGATATAACGAGGCAACTTTCCTGACCTGCAAATCGCTTTTAAACAAGAAGGACTTCGATGCTGCAAAGCAAATACTTCGGGAAGTTTGGGGTGAGCAATACATCCGATTACTTTTGGTCTTAACTGAATTTTATATCAATGATAAGGATGCTTCACCGAAAGTGTTACGCAATGCGGCACCATACCTGGAAAAGGCATCTAGTTTGAGTGCACGTTACCAATCCAGACATTGGATGACAGAGAGCAGCATTGCTGAAGCCAAGTACCATTTTCGATTAGGCGAGATAACCAAGGGCACGAATTGTTTCAAGCGTGTCATCAGGGAATATGAAAAAATAGGTGATAAGGCGGCACAAGCACACTGGTGGCAAGAATTAGGTCGGTACATGCCAGCTATGGATAGTACATACACAATACAAATTACCGCATATTCAAGAGCGGCTGCACTTTTTCGGGCGGTTGGAAATAAGGAAGAGGAAGCTGAGAGTGAGTATCTCGAAGCATTTGTTCATTCTTGTTATAACCGGCCTGACCTTGCAGAGAAATTATACCTGTTGTCGATGAAAAAGCTTCAGGCTGCCAACGTTAAAAAGTTCTATAAGCACTATCAGGTAATTTCCCGATTTTATCAGCAACAAGGCAATTTGGGGGAGGCGTTGCGGTACGCTTTACAGAGTTTGGATAACCTGAATTCTTACAAAGACAGCAGCCAACTGATTAGGCTGTATTTGTATATCGGAAATGTCTATGCCAGTATGGGCGACTTCAACAATAGTGTCAAATACTACCACAAACTCGCGCTTTCTGAAAGACTTTTACATGGACAGCCCACTTATGGCTATTTAAAACTTTTGATAGATGCTCAGATTAAAGTGGGGAAAGCAGCAGAGGGACTCCAATTCCTTAAATATTTTTTAAAAACTGTAAAATCTCCGGATTTAGCATTTCACAAACAATTGGTAGCAGTGATGTTTGGAGATTGTTATGTCGCTCTGAAGGACTTTAAGAAAGCAGAACATTATTACCTTGAAATGATACGTCTGAACAAACAAGTCGAATCCTCAGAACAATTTTATTGGGCAAACCATAAATCGGTTGCCGGTGCTGAAGCTTACCTGACCATTGGAAGGTTTTATACAACTATAGGGAAATTTGATCTTGCTGATCATTATCTCAGAACTGCTTTAGTTTCCAAGGGCCTGACTCCCGAGTTCGAGATGGATTGCAGACGCCTGATCTTCAAGGTAGATTCAACGAATGGCAATTACTTTGCATCCATTGGGAACTATCAGCGATATGTATCGATCAAAGATTCAATAGCGCGAGCTACCAAGGATAAAGATTTTTCTATCTTAAAAGCCAATTTTAAGACCGCTCAGAAGGAAAGCGAAAATAAACTGTTACAAAAAGAAGCCTTATTGCAAAAGAGGCAACTGGAATTCTCAGCCCGCACCGAAAAATTCACATACGCCGGACTTGCCGCTCTATTTTGTCTTCTCGGACTATTGTATAATGGTTACCGACTCAAGCAAAATAAAAATTTGCAACTCGAAGAACAGCAGAAAACCATCAACATCAAAAATGCCTCGCTTATCCGGCTGGTCAATGAAAAAGAATGGCTGCTCAAAGAAGTACACCACCGTGTCAAAAATAATCTGCAGGTTGTCATCAGCCTTTTGAATTCCCAATCCGCTTACCTTAAGGAAGATGTGGCCGTCAATGCGATATTAGAAAGCCGCCACCGGATCCAGGCGATGTCTATGCTGCATCAGAGAATTTACCAATCCCAGAATATGAGCGGTATTGCAATGCCCAGTTATATCCATGAACTCGTGCAGTACCTGGACGACAGCTTTCATTTGGGCAAGCGCATTATTTTCGCTGTGAGCGTCGAGGATATCCAATTGGATCTGGTGCAGGCGGTGCCGGTCGGGCTAATCTTAAATGAAGCCATTACCAATTCGCTTAAATATGCTTTTCCCGATCGGCGGGAAGGAGAAATCAAGGTTAGCCTGAAAAAAATCTGTGAGGGAAGCCTGCTGCTCTCCGTTGCTGATAATGGCATTGGGCTCTGCCAGGATTTTAATATCGAGGAAATCAAATCTTTTGGTTTAAAACTGATCAAGGGCCTTACTGAAGACCTGGAAGGCGATTTCACCATCATAGGTCAGCCTGGTACAACGCTGCTGATTGAATTTGACTACAAATTGGTCATGGGGAAATACCAGGAAGAATCATTAGGAGTCTAACATTAGATCAGAAAATATTCAGCATAACTCATCGGCTTATGACGCTCAAAGCAACACTGCTATCCGGTATTTTTTTCGCCCTGATCCAAGGGGTCGGGGCCCAACCGACGCCTGTCAGGGTTGGGGCCGAGCTGGATCCGGTTTATCATCTTTCTTCCTATCTGGATCAGATCAAAAAAGCAAAGGAGGACACGTCAAAAGTCAATTTACTTTTGAAAGCTGGGGCCATCTATTTCAGAAACGAATCACGAGGTTCCATCGACAGTGCGCTGATATTTGCCCGTCTGGCGATCATTCTCAGTAAATCCCTGAAATATGCGAAGGGATATAACAATGCAACTTACCTGGCTTTTGTATCTCATTTGAAAAAGAAAGACTTCGCCGCCGCGAAACGGATGTTCAATGACGTATATGGCGAAATGAAAGTCTGCCTGCTTGCAACTTTCGGTGAATCTTTGCTTGATAACAAGGATGCCAAACCAGAAGAATTACGCAAAGCATATCCGTACCTCCAAATGGCAAACAGCCTGAGTACACAGCTGAAGTCAAGACAATGGATGAATGGGGTTTCGATTGCCGGAGGTAAGTATCATTTTCGGTTGGGCGAAATAACCCTGGGGACGAAATGTTTTTATCGTGTGATTCGATACCATCAACAAATTGGCGACAAAGCCGGGCTGGCCCATTGGTGGGATGAACTCGGCCGTAATTTACCCGATTCCGACAGTTCTTACGCAATGGAAATCCACAGTTACGCTCAGGCTGCTAAGCTTTACCAGGAGCTCGGGGACTACAAGGCCGCGGGAGATTGCCAGTCGAATACCGCATATATATACGCTCAACATAACCGATTTGACCTGACGGAAAAGTTTTACCTGGCTGCCCTGGAAACCTATAAGTCCGCGGGTATTACAAAGAGGTTGCCTGTGGCATATCGTAGACTATCCCAATTTTACCAGCAGCAGGCTAATCTGGATAAGGCGCTGCAGTATGCCCTACTAGATTTAAGCGCCTCGAAAACCATGGGAGACAGTACCCAGATCGATTTCTCTTATGCGGCCATTGGACATTTGTATTATAACCTGGGCGACCTGCCTGCCAGCATCCGGTATTTCAAATTATCTTTCTCGAAAATGTACATCGATAACGGTCACATTTACACGGTATTAAAATCCTTGACAGATGCTCAAATCAAGGTCGGAAATGCAAAAGAAGCGCTTCAATTTCTTCAATCCTTCCTAAAAAACGAGCACTCCCCGGACTTTGCAAAAAGTAAGCAGTTGGTGGCAGCGATGTTTGGAGATTGCTACACCGCTTTGAAAAATTTCAGAGCGGCAGAACAGTACTATCTTGAAATGATCCGGCTAAATAATGATGTTGAGTATGCGGAAAAGTATGCCCCACAAAAAATTCTGACAATTGCAGGTGCAGAAGCATTTTTAACAATCGGCAGGTTCTACACCGAAAGAGGAAAATTCGCCCAGGCAGATCCATACCTGCAAAAAGCACTGGCTTCGAGAAACCTGACCCCTGCTTTGGAAATAGATAGTCGACGGCTGCTTTTCAAGGTGGATTCAGCAGCCGGTAATTACCTTGCCTCGATCGGCCATTACCAGCGCTATGTATTTCTCAAAGACTCTATCGCAAAGAGTACCAAAGACAAAGAATTTACGATTTTGAAAGCCAATTTCAGGACCGCCCAAAAGGAAAAGGATTTCAAAATCCTGCAAAAAGAGGCAACGCTGCAAAAGCAGAAATTGGAATTATCGGCACGTACAGAAAAATTCACCTACGCCGGACTTGTTGCGCTGCTTTGTCTGTTGGGTCTGTTGTATAACCGTTACCGGCTCAAGCAAAATAAAAACCTGCAACTGGAAGAGCAGCAGAAAACGATCAACATTAAAAATTCCTCCCTCATCCGGTTGGTCAATGAAAAAGAATGGCTGCTCAGAGAGGTACACCACCGCGTTAAAAATAACCTGCAGATTGTCATCAGCCTTTTGAATTCCCAATCCGCTTATCTTAAAGAAGATGTGGCAGTCAATGCCATATTGGAAAGCCGCCACCGGATCCAGGCGATGTCGATGCTGCATCAGAGAATTTATCAATCCCAGAATACAAGCGGTATTTCCATGTCCAGCTATATCCATGAACTGGTACATTACCTGGATGATAGTTTTAATCTGGGTAAGCGCATTATTTTCAAAGTCAGCATTGAGGACATTCAGCTAGACCTGGTGCAGGCGGTGCCGGTCGGTTTGATCTTAAATGAAGCCATTACTAATTCGCTCAAATATGCATTTCCGGGTCAGCGGGAAGGAGAAATTAGGGTCAGTTTAAATAAAATCCAGGAAGGAACCCTCTTGCTTTCCATTACCGATGATGGAATCGGGCTCCCAGAAGATTTTAATGTAGAGGAAATTAAATCTTTTGGTCTGAAACTGATCAAAGGCCTTACAGAAGATCTGGAAGGGGATTTTACCATGAGAGGAACCCCTGGAACAACGCTGCATATCGAATTTGACTATAAACTGGTTATGGGGTCGCACCAGGAAGCGTTGCAGGAAATAGCCATTTAGGCTTGCATTATCCGGAGACAAAACTCCAGCTGATCCCCAGTTTTTTCATTTTTGAAACCAGTGTCGCAGCGGGCAGGTTGAGGATCTCTGCCGCTCCGCCTTTGCCGGAAACCTTTCCATTGCTTTTGGTCAGCGCTGCCAGAATGTATTGTTTTTCATTCTCAGCAAGGGATTTGTTCTTCGAAACATCACCCAGTTTTTGATTTTCAGCTGTTTCGTCTTCCGGAAGGTCGATGGATGAGATTGTACCGAATGGGGTCATAATAACATGCCGCTCAATGACATTTTCAAGCTCCCTGATATTTCCCGGCCAGGAGTAGGCCAGCAGCTTTTCAAGGGCCTGCGGGCTCACCCTCTTGGGCTGGTTATAAGATAGTTTAGCATGTTTTTTCAGGAAATAGTCTACCAGACCGGGAATATCTTCCTTTCGCTCGCGCAGAGGCGCAAGCGTGATCGTAAACACATTGATCCGGTAGTACAGATCGATCCGGAACTTTCCTGCTGCGACTTCCTTGTACAGATTGCGGTTTGTCGCCGTAATGAACCGGATATCGAGCTTGATCGTGGTTCTGCCGCCAATCCGTTCCAATTCTTTTTCCTGGATTACCCGGAGCAACTTGGTTTGAGTTTCCAAAGGCATTTCACCGATTTCATCCAAAAAAATCGTCCCGCCCTGGGCCTGCTCAAATTTCCCGATCCGTCTGTCGGAAGCACCGGAAAACGCGCCCTTTTCATGCCCGAATAACTCCGATTCAATCAGGCTGGGCGGGATCGCCCCGCAATTGACCTTGATGAGCGGCTTGTTTTTTCTTTTTGAAAGTTGGTGAATCGCCTTCGCGATGCCCTCTTTACCAACCCCGGTCTCTCCCAAAATCAGCACAGACGTATCCAATGGCGCTACCTGGCTGACCAGTTCCAGGGCCTGCATTAATTTGGGACTACGCCCGACGATCTGATTAAATTCAGCCCTTGCCTCGTGTTGCCCAGGAGAAACATTGCTTTTTCTCTGCCATTGATCCTGGTGAAGGGCATGCTCGGTTGCATACTCATGCCGATAAATGGCGATATCCAGCGCCACCAGGATGTCCAGTTTTCGGAACGGCTTGATCAGGAAGCCGTCGGGCCTTGTTGCTTTGGCGGCGTCAAAGGTTGAAGGTTCAGAATTGGCGGAAATAAAAATGAAAGGGATGTTTTCGGCCGTGAGACTAGGGGCGAGGTCAATACCCGTCTGAGGTCCTTTCAGGAATATATCCAGCAAAACGATATCAGGCTTGTTTGTTTTCAGAAACTCAATGGCCGCGGTCACGGATTTTGCGACGCCGCAAACAACATGACCGGCACTTTCCAAAATCAGCTGCAGGTCATTTGCTTCAATGAATTGGTCTTCTACTATCAATACTTTCAGGCCCATGTTACCTATTCTTGTGAACATTCTAGGTACAATAAAAATACGCAATTGGCGAGGTTTTCTTTTTATCTGACAGAAGATATATTTACCTTATTTGTAGCAAAACTCCAGCGTGAATCATCCTGACAACGACAGCGGCGCCATGCTCGTCAGCTTTTGTACAGATATTGCGAAAATCACCACCCGGGCTGAGTTAGCTGCGGTGGTCGGCGAGGGACTGAGAAAGCTCGGCATAGGCAAGTACCTGCTTTCCGAGGTGAATGACGACCATGTCGCAAGTGTAACAGACGATTTATCAGGCATTCCGCTTCGGGCTGGAACCAGGAATATCGGTGTTTTGTGGACTGAACCCCATACCGTTGACGCTGAACTCCTGCAAGCCATCACATCACAGATTAGCATCGCATTCGCCTGTATCATTGCAAACGAAGAGACTGAAAAGCAGGCCGCGCAAATCGAAAACCTGAAAAAAGAACTGCTCGAAAGTCGCTCCTCGCCGGATAAAGCGTCAGAAGCCACCAGCAATGATTCGAAGATCATTGGTACAAGTGAGTCAATGCAAAAGGTGCTTAAATTGGTTTCCCAGGTGTCAAAAACACAAAGTACTGTTCTGCTTCTCGGAGAAACCGGCACGGGAAAGGAAGTGATAGCCAAAGCAATTCATCAAAACTCATGGAGGAAAGATGAGGTAATGGTAACCGTAAACTGCGCCGCGCTTCCTGCAAATTTAATTGAAAGTGAGTTGTTTGGACATGAAAAAGGGAGCTTTACCGGCGCAGCTGAGCGCAGGATCGGCAAATGGGAGCTTGCCCATAACGGCACTTTGTTCCTCGATGAAATAGGGGATATGCCCCTGGATCTGCAGGTGAAATTGCTCCGGGCCCTGCAGGAAAAGGAGATCGAAAGGGTCGGAGGCAGGACTCCTATCAAAACGGATGTGCGCGTCATTGCAGCCACCAATAAAGATCTCCAGAAGGAAGTAAATCAGGGCCATTTCCGGAGTGACCTCTTTTTCAGGCTAAATATTTTTCCCATTAACATTCCTCCGTTGCGTGAAAGAAGACAGGATATTCCCGCTCTGGCGCTCCATTTTATGGAGAAATATGCAAAGAGAAGCGGAAGAAAAATTTCCGGCATTTCCAGCAAAGTCCTTAAAAAACTTTCAGCGTATCGTTGGCCTGGCAATGTCCGGGAGCTCGAAAACCTGATGGAAAGAAGCGTGTTGTTATCATCAAAACCCATCATCAACCAGCTGCATCTGCCTGTGGGTGAGGAAAATATAGCATCGCTTTTGGAAAACACCCGGGTGAAAACAATAGACGAAGTGGACAGAGAGCATATCATGCGCGTGCTCAAATCCTGTAAAGGAAAAGTAGCCGGCCCGGGCGGTGCGGCAGAAGCATTAAAGATGCCTCCCACCACATTACACTCGATGATCAAAAGGCTTGGAATAAGAAAACAGTATCCCAAATAATGCAGGCCTCGTCCGATTGCAGACAGAAAAGGCTAACAGCGCTAATCGCCACTTAGGGACAGGTAAGTGATCAGATAGTACAACGACCAGCCTGCAAAACCAATAAGCAGTATCCAGAACAAAGCGGGAATGCTTTGCGGCGACTCGCTGCCCGTGATCAGAAATTTCTTTTGGTCCCCTTTTCCGTAAGCATTGATCATCATCGGGACAACCCCGTCGACAACCGCATTTTCTCGCATTCCTTCTATGGCAATGGCCGGCCCGTTTCTTACTTCAAAAGGAATGAGCCTGATCCCTTCCTTACCAGTCGGATCTTTGCTGACTATTTTCATAATATGCTTACCGTCAGCGATTTTTCGCGTATCTAATTCAAAATTCACAGGAGAGGCGAACACTCCGATGGGCTTTTCGTCATCATCTATAAAAATGATCACAGTGCTTTTATCTTCCATTTCAAGGGTTGGTCAAAATGAATCTTTTGATATGGTCGTTCCCGGACTCGCCCGGTTTGATCAGCCATTTTACCGAAAAGAAAAGTGTGAAAATAACAATGGCGATCGCGGTCATGATGATCACATAATCCCAATAGCTTTCCGGACCAGTGCCGTGTGTGATCCCTTTTAAAACCTTGGGCTGCCGCTGGTCGCAGACCGGGCAGGCCAGGGAAACCAGCCTGATCAAAATCAGCAAAAGGGTGAGGACGGGTTTTTTCATTGTAAAATCATTTATTGTTTATTGAACCGGCATTTGTTTGATCGCATCCATGAGCTTGCCGATTTCCTGCCCGCTGACTTTCCTGGCATTGTTGCCCCAGGAAGTCCGTTCGTGGTTCATAATGGCCGCGATTTCGTCGGGCGTCAGTCCTGCATTTTTTCCAATCGCAGGCATCACACCGTATTCCTGACGGGCATCGTATCCGTTGACGATGATGTTCAGCATGATTTCGGGATTGTCGTTCAGTACAATTTCACTGCCTTTCAACGCTGGAAATGCACCCTTAAGTCCTTCTCCCGTTGGTTGGTGACAGGCCTGGCAATGCGTTGCGTATAAGGCAGAACCGTCCGGGCCGACATTTACATGCGTTTCTTCTGCCCCTGCCTTTACTTCTTTTTTGTATAAAAATGGAGGAACTGCTCCACCAGGCAATTCGGTTTGTTTCAAAGATTGGAGGTAAGCCACAAGCTGTAACGCTTCTTTTTTTGCGACCCAGGTACCTTCCGGTTTTGTGTATTTCTCCGGCAAGGTCACAATCACGTCTTCCGGGGAAGGTTCTTTTTTTACTTCAAAAAGCCAGGGATAAGCCGGCATAATGGATTCCTTCATCACAATGCGCGGATTGAGTAAATGTACCAGATTCCATTCCTTGCTCGGCTGACGGGTGCCAATAGACGTAAGGTCCGGCCCGGTGCGTTCCGTCCCCATCAAGGTAGCCGTGTTGCGCCAAAAATCCGTCCTTTCGTTGGCAGCATAATCCGCCGCCACGCTCGGCCGCTTCCCCCACATTTGATCCATATCCACATTCCTGACCTGCTGGGTATGGCAGGCCACACAACCATTGGCCACAAAAATCGCTTTCCCTTTCACGGCATCATCGCTCAACGGCTCGAATCCCGGAAGCGGCGCATTGTTTTTCTCGTTATTGATGGCCGGTACCAGCGCTACAAATACCGTCAAAACCAAAAACAGCAAAAAGGCTGCACCAAATAATTTAGTATGGTTATCAAAAAAATCCATGTTACGGAGTGTAAAAGTAGGGGGTTTGTCAAGCGTGATTTTCCTGGGGCAGGGCTTCCAGTATGGTTTCGTGCATGTCGCTCTGGACGATCATGCGGTACATATTGTAAGCAAAAAACAAATGAGAGAGCCACATCAGGCTGCCGCCGATGGCGCGCCATAGCCAGAACGGCGCCATGAAAACGACACTGTCGATAAAAGGTTTTCCCTCCATCCACATCAGTCCGCGCAACGTGCTCCCGTACATGAGCGGAATGGTGTAAAACATCAGCCCGATCAGCGACAGCCAGAAATGCGCCCCGACTGTTATTTGCGGAGGTTCAAGGCCCGTCAGCCGGGGTACCACAGCGTAAATACCGGCCCAGAGAAAAAAGCAGATGATCCCGTACATCGTCAGGTGCGAATGTGCCACGGTGAAATCGGTAAAATGCCAGAGCAGGTTGGTGGACCGGAATGCTTCCGCCGTACCCTGCAATGAACCTGTGAAATAGAATACAATGCCGGTCAGGAAAAATGGCAGCGTGTAGCTGTCCGGCACTTTGAACCAGGCGCCTTTGAAAGTCATCACGAAGTTGGTCGTGCCGGCCACCACCGGAATAATCATGCCCGCACTGCCGACAATGGCGACGGTTTGCAGCCACCACGCAATGGAACTGAAAACGAAATGGTGCGTGCCAATGGTCGTGTAAAACAGGACCTGCGCCCAGAAAGCCAATATGCCCAAACTGTATGAATATATGGGTTTATTGAGCTGCTGCGGCAGAAAATAGTAAACAATGCCCAATGTGAAAAGCATAAACCACATGCCCACGCCTTGATGCATATAGTAACCCTGAATGATGGTTTCGCCCAGGCCATTTTGCCAAAATGGTAAGTAAGCGACAACTGTGATCGTGATCGCGAAAATGATGGAGGCCACAATGTACCAGTTCGAAATATAGATTTCTTTGGTAGTCCGGCGGGCGATGGTTTTGAGAAAATTGTATAGCGTGAGCACCAGGCCCATGGCAAAAGGCAGCATCACCGGCCAGATATATTCTCGATACTCCCCGCCGCCATTGTTGATACCCGCCATCAAACACAGCGTGCCGGAAAACACCGTGAGATTGATCAAAACCAGCGCATACCAGCCAAGATCAGTACTGAAAAGCGGCGCATTACTGACCCTCGGCACCACATAATGCCCCAGTCCCAGCATTGCCAGGGAAGCCCAGCCCCAGAAAACCGCATTGGTATGTACAGGCCGAAGCCTTCCAAAACTCAGCCAGCTCACCTGGTCCGCATCGGGCGCTACAAATTTGATCCCGACATATTCCCCGACCGTGGTGCCGAAAACAAGCCAGCATGCGGCGCAGCCGATATACCAGAGAATCAGCCGGGATAATTCCGGGTCTATTTTGGGGCGTACTTGCGCGCTCTTTTTACGGGCAACAAAGGGTAAAGCGGCATGATGCGCTACATGGGTGATGAGACCTCTTGCATCTTCCGGCAACAGCAAACCTGACAGCTCCGAATGCGTGAGCCGGTAGTCCTGCTGATTTGACGAGGTATCTTTGGCAGCGGCTACCACCAGGGCCTTGTTGCTTTTTAGTGCTTTCAGAATCTTATACACCAGCAACAGCATTCCGCAGATGATGGGAATTTCGATCAGGACAATGGTGATGATAATTCCGGTATGGCTCAATAGTGATCCCATGATTCTCAAAAATCTTGTGTCTAAAACTTGCTATTTCCAGCCACCGCCGAGCGCTACATATAAATCCGTAACGGCGTGAAACCGGTCTCTTTTGATATTAGTCAGCGTAAGCTCGCTTTGGAGTACATTGCCCTGGGCGGTGATGACTTCCAGATAATTGGCCATGCCGTTTTGAAAAAGCATCCGGGCATTTTGGGTGGCCTGCCGAAGGTTTTGTGAGCGTAGCCGGGCGGTGTTTTCCTGCTCTTTTAATTTCTCGATCCTGACCAATGCGTCGGAGGTCTCTCCAATGGCATTCAAAACCGATTTTCTGAATTCGGCTACGGCCCGCTGCTGCTCCACCTGCGCCACTTCATATTGGGTACGTAGCCTTTTTTGCTGGAAAACCGGCTGGATCACGCTGCCCGCAACCGCGCCAAACAATGACGCCGGTATGTTGAACCAGTTGCTGGCCAAGAAGGAATTGACACCGCCACTTGCCGTAATTCTTAGCGCTGGGTACATATTTGCCTTGGTCATGCCGATGTTGGCGCTGGCGGTAACCAATGCCAGCTCACGGCTTTTTACATCGGGCCGCCGGCTGACGATACCAGACGGAATTCCGGCTGATAATTGCTCAGGAAGCGCCATTTGATCAAATGTCCGATACCGTTCGATACGCCCGGGAAGTTCTCCTGTGAGTATTTTCAAAGCATTTTCCTGCATGTGGATACCCTGCTCAAACTGCGGGACCAGTTGTATGGCAAGCTGCTGCTGTGCCTGCGCCTGCTGAACTGCCAGTGAACTCACCTGGCCTGCATTGAATTGCAACGTGATCATTTCCAGTGTGCTGTCGTTTAGCGCGACGTTTTTTCGGGCAATTGCCAGTTGGGCATCCAGCATCAGCAGGTTATAAAATCCTTTGGTTACCGAGGCTACAATGTATGTCTGTACCGCATTCCGGGCCTCTTTGCTTTGCAGATAACCCGCCAGCGCAGCCTTCTGCTGGTTTCTGATCTTGCCCCAGATATCCGCCTCCCACGACAAGTTCACTGCCGCACTGTAATCCTCAATGTGGCTCGTCCCCAGAAATTTATCAAGGCTTAAACCATTCAAACTATTGTCCGACGGCCGGCTGCTATTGGAGCTGATTTGCAATGTAGCCTGTGGGAGATAATTGAACCGGACCTGTGCAGAAATCAACTGCGCGGCCTCTATGTTTTTTAGCGCAATCTGCATGTCGTAATTCTTTTCAATGGCGCTGGCGATCAGTTTCTGAAGGGTTGTATCGGTGAAAAGCGCGTCCCAGGGAAGTTCTGCGATGCTGGTTGTATCGTGATCGGGCTGGTCGCGAAAATGATCCGGCAGGGCTGTGGTGGTTTTGGGGGTATCCCTGGAAATTTTGCAGCTGCTTGCGACCAGCACAATCAGAAACAGTAGGGTTGTAATGCTTCTTTTCATCTGATTGGTTTTACAGCGCTTAATTCAAATTGATCTGCAGACGCATCGATAACACTTACAGGCTTTCCTGAAATTTTCTCCTGCAAAGCCTGGAAAACGACAAACAGTACCGGGATGATCAGAAGCCCCAGCATCACACCGGATAGCATCCCGCCTGCGGCTCCAATGCTGATCGAATGGTTACCCTGGGCGGAGGGGCCGCTTGCCGACATCATCGGAATCAGTCCAGCCACAAATGCAATAGAGGTCATCACAATCGGCCTGATGCGGAGCCGTGCTGCTTCCATGGCGGAAGTTTTCAAAGACAACCCGGCAGCCCTGCGCTGGACGGCAAATTCTACGATCAGGATGGCGTTTTTGGCCAATAAACCAATCAGCATGATCAGTGCCACCTGCACATAAATGTTGTTTTCAATGCCGGCCAGCCCAATGGATAAAAATACGCCGAGGATGCCCGTTGGAATAGAAAGAATGACGGCCAGAGGAAGAATATAACTTTCGTATTGAGCGGAAAGCAGGAAATATATAAACAGCAGGCTTAAACCAAAGATCACGGCAGACTGCCCTCCGGACGCGATTTCCTCCCGGGTTTGTCCTGAAAATTCGAAGGAATAACCGGCAGGCAACTGCTCAGACGCTACCTTCTGAATGGCTTTAATGGCGTCGCCCGAACTTTGCCCAGGCTTGGGAATGGCTGTTACGCTGATGGAATTGAACAGGTTATACCGCGAAGCGGTTTCGGAGCCGTAAACCCTTTTAAACCTGACCAATGTATTGAGCGGGACCATATTTCCCAGCTTGTTTTTGACCAATATCCCGTCCATGGAAGAGAGCTCGGCGCGGTCTTTTTTGTCTGCCTGTACCATTACGCGGTAATATTTGCCAAAGCGGTTGAAATCCGAAGCCTGTGCACTACCGAAATAACCCTGCATGGTGGCCAGGATGTCTTTGGTACCCACACTCAATTGTTCCGCTTTCATATTGTCAATTTCCATTTCAAACTGCGGGTAGTCGGCACGGAAAGTGGTAAATGCCACGCCGATTTCGGGTTGTTTCATCAACTCGCCGATGAATTGCCTGCTGATGCCGCTGAATTTGTCGAGCCTGCCGCCCGTCTTGTCCTGCAGGACGAGGTCAAGACCATCCACGTTGCTGAAACCGGGTACCGTTGGAAAGGTGAACACAAAGAAATCGGCCCCTTTGATGGTAGCTAATTTTTGGCGGACCGTATCGACAACGGCGTTGATATCTTTGACATTTCCCCGCTGGTCGGTTGGTTTCAAAAGTACAAAAGAGATACCTGCGGATGGACTGATGGATAATGTCAGGAAATTAAATCCGCCTACGACCAGTACCTCCTTCGTCGCCTCGACAGACGCTAATAATTTCTCAGCTTCGGCCATTACTTTATCGGTCCTGTCCAATGAAGCACCGGCTGGCATGGAGAGCGATATAGCAATAAACCCCTGATCTTCTGCGGGAATAAAGCCCGAGGGTGTCCGGTTTACCATCCACACCGTCGCCGCCACCACCAGCAAAAGTCCGCTCATACTTGCCCATTTGTACCGGATCAGGTAATCCAGACTCGCGGTATACCTGGAAGTAAGTTTGTCGAAACCGCAGTTAAATCCCGCAAAAAACTTTTCCTTGAATGTTACCTTCCTGACTGTTTCATTGGTTTGCGGATGACTGGATTTCAGAAAGAGAGCAGCCAGGGCGGGACTGAGCGTTAAAGCATTCACCGCGGAAATAACGATCGCGATCGCCAGCGTAAATGCAAACTGCCGGTAAAAAACGCCCGTAGAGCCTTCCAGAAACCCGACCGGCAAAAATACGGCTGCCATCACCAATGTGATGGAGATAATCGCGCCGGTAATCTCGCTCATGGCCGAGACGGTTGCCGCTTTGGGTGACAGGTGTTCATATTGCATTTTGGCATGCACGGCTTCGACGACCACAATCGCGTCATCCACGACAATCCCAATGGCGAGGATCAATGCAAACAAGGTGAGCAGATTGATGGTAAACCCAAAAAAGGACATAAAAAAGAACGTTCCCAGAATGGCGACGGGCACTGCAATGGCAGGTATGAGTGTGGACCGGAAATCCTGAAGGAAGAGGAAAACAACAATGAAGACGAGTACAAAAGCTTCCAGCAAAGTATGCTCCACTTGCGCAATGGATTGGTCCAAAGAATCTTTGGTGTTATAAATGACCATGTACCTGACATCTTTGGGGAAATCCTTGGAAGACTTTTCCAAAAAGGCCTTGACCGCAATCTGGATCTCACTGGAATTCGAGCCCGGCAGCTGAAATATGCCGATGGGGAGTGCTGTACGGCCTTTGACGCGTGATTTGCTGCCATAGGAGTATGAACCGAATTCTATTCTGGCGACATCTTTCAGTCGGAGCATGGAGCCGTCGGCATGGGCACGAATTGCAATGTTTTCGTATTCTTCCGGCTTATTCAGCTTGCCTTTGTATTTGATCACGTACTCGAAAGATTCCTCGCTGCTTTCGCCGAACTTGCCTGGGGCCGATTCCAGACTTTTGTCCTGAATGGCCGCATTGACATCGCCTGGCGTCAGATAATAGGTGGCCATTTGAGTCGGATCCAGCCATACCCGCATGGAATAATCCTGATTGGAACCAAGTATGAATGTTTGCCCCACGCCCGGTATCCGTTTAATGGCGGGTATCAGGTTGATCTGCGCATAGTTGGCCAGAAAGGTCTGATCATAGGATTTACTGTTTTCGGAATACAGCGTGAGCACCATGATCAGGCTGTTTTGTTGTTTGGCCGTGTTAATGCCTTGCTGAATCACTTCTGCCGGTAATTTGCTGGTCGCCTGCGCTACCCGGTTTTGCACATTCACGGCCGCCTGATCAGGGTCCGTTCCCAGCTTGAAATAAACCGTGATGGCGAGCGAGCCGTCATTGCTGGCCGTCGAGCTCATGTAAGTCATTCCTTCGACACCATTGATGGATTCTTCAATCGCCGGGGCAACTGATCTGAGGACCGTTTCTGCATTGGCGCCTGGGTAAACCGCGTTAACCCGAACTGCGGGCGGTGCGATATCCGGGAATTGCTGAAGGGGCAGGCTTTTGAGTCCGAGTAACCCAAGAATAACCAGGATCACCGAAATGACGGTAGCAAGTACAGGCCGGTCTATCAGTTTTGCGATCATGATGCGTCTATTTGAGTACCGAACGAGGGTTGTTATACGTCACCAACATTTCCGGATTGATGGTTTGACCTTCCTGCAAATGGTCCATGCCACGCATCACGATCCGGTCGCCCGCCTTGAGTCCTTCCTTCACCAGGTAACTGCTGCCGCTTTTGCCCACAATCTGAATGGCTAACCTGCTCACTTTGTTTTTGTCATCCAATGCAAATACAAATACTTTGTCCTGCATTTCCAGCGTCGCCGCCGAAGGGACCAGCACCGCATCGCGATGATTGAGACCAAGCCTGACCTTGCCCGTATTACCGGACCGGAGTAATCCCTGTTGGTTCGGGAAACTCGCCCTGACCGTGATCGAACCGGTATTTTTATCAAACTGACCGTCAAAAACGTCTATTTTCCCTTTTTGGCTAAAGATGCTATCGTCACTGAGAATAAGATCCACTTCTGGTACATGTTTGATTTTTTCGCTTAACGAATTACCCGGGTATTGTGCTTTGAAATGGACAAAATCCTGCTCGCTCAGCGAAAAGTAAACGTGCAGCTGAGAAACATCCGATAGTTCGGTCAAAGGAGCGGGATCGGATGGCGCTACCAGTGTGCCCTGCTTTTTCATTAACCGGCCCACATATCCGTTCACAGGCGCTCGTATCGTGGTGTATCCCAGATTGATTTTGGTCGATGCAATGGCGGTCTGTGACTGTTCGAGCCGGGCTTTGGCCATTTGCAATGCAGCTTCTGCGATTTTGAGCTGATAATCTGATATGACCTTGTTTTGTACCAATGGTTTGAGTTTATCCGTCTCGATCTGCGCATTGATCAGCGATGCTTCGGCAAGGTGCATACCCGCGATCGCGGCATTTAGCTGCTCGCGATAAGGCAGCTCATTGATCTTAAAAAGCATTTGCCCCTTCCTGACAAAAGCGCCTTCATCCACCAAAACACGATCGATATAACCATTCACCTGCGGCCTGATCTGGACGTTTGCGACGGCTTCAATGCTTGCGGGATAATCATGATAGGTCGTGACTTGACCGGCACTCAGGCTTACAACCGGTACACTTGTCGGAGGCTGCGCCGTTTGAGGTTTTTCATTACCGGAGCAGGCCACCAAAAAGGCAACTGACAAACAAGTGACGATGTCAGCTAATTTGAATATGAACCGCTTTCCCATTTCCTGACTGGATTACAGATTTTCGTTGAGTACGTAAGAAGCCACTGAATGTTTTGTCATGATACACTCCTCTCGGGAGCGGGCATGTCGAATCCGTTTAAAATCACGGCGATCAGGCAGTAGCCGCTGATCAAAAATAGGAGTTCGCCTACACCGTCTTTTCCAAGCAGCTGCACCGCATGGTTATAAGTTGAATCGGGAATAATGCGGCTGTTGACGAGCGCATAAGCCATGTCATGCGCAATGGTTTCCTGCTCGGTTAACCCGTTGGGGTGACTACCGGCTGCAAGTGAGGCGATAATGCCGGGCGAAAGGCCAAAAGCTTCGGCCATGATCTCGTGGGCATATAGCTCAAACCGCGAACCAAAAGCACCGCCGACTGTCAGGATTGCCACTTCTCGCACCGTCTTCCCAAGCGTTGCGTGGGTGTCCAGGGTCCGGAGAAAACTTAAAGCCGGGATACCAAACTGCGGAAAATGCAGCATCGGGGCAAAAGGCCCCAATAATGCACCCTGCTCGTCGATCATCACGACCTGACTCTGGCTTCTACCCACTAAACCGGCGATCTCATCATGCACGTAGCGGAGCTCAGCATTGAGTGTTTCTGGTGGTAAAGGTTTGATACGCATATAGGGTGTTAACTTATTGTAATTCATTGGTAAACTGGCCGTCAATCAGAATAAAGGCCACGCGGCAGGGTTCGCCCGACCGGTTGGCCCAGGCGTGGTTGGTACCGCGCTGGATGATGATGTCACCGGCTTTGGCCGTTGTTTCGCCCCGGTCGACGATCAATGTCAGCTCACCTTCCAGCACAATCCCGTAGTCGATGGTTTGGGTTCGGTGCATCAAAGGGTGTGCAGCTCCCTCTCCGGATGTGGACGCTTTCTCACCGCCCATAGATTTGAATTTAGCTGCCGCTTCCTCTTTGCTAAGATTCCGGATCTCTTCCCCTTCGGGTGGGAAATCAATAACCCTGATGCGCGTGCCGCCTTTGGGTGGGGCCAATACCAGGCTGGTTTCATCGGGATCTTCCGGCCTGCTGCCGACCAATGCCGGTGACTGCCAGGTACTCCAAACCTCATGAAACCTGGCACCATGCGGGCCGCCGATCATATAGGTCCGCTCAGGCGAAGCTTCCGACAGGATAATGGCTTTCCCGTCCGCATCGTGACCTGTCACAATGCGCTTGAATGTTTTTTGCTGCTCCATGCTTGTTACTTTTTAACTATTCTTTTCTTGAAAACATATACCCCCAGGTAATGGAACAATATGCCTATCGCCCAGGCGGGTGTAGACCACAACGGCCAGGGATAGGACCTGTCCGTCAAGTACCATACTGCCCATATAGCCGGAGTGACGAGGAGGAAAACGAGCAAATGGATCCTGAAACCCTTCCTCGGATCGACAGGTGCAGGTGCATCCAGGTTAGTTTGATTTCTCATAAATCTCAGTTTTTTTGGTTAACGGTGTTCCATCGGTTTGGTTTGCCTGCTTTCGAAATTTTGTCTGTACCGGCGAATGATCCATTTATACGCATCGTTTTGTTCCGGCGGGTTGATGCTGAAATGCTCCATGAACCAGGCACAGCTTCCGGTATCATGCAACATTTATAGCTAATCTTGCCTTGCAGTTACAGAAATAAATGCGGGTGATCTGACCCAATCGGAACCCAGGATTTTGGGGGTAAGAAACTTCATTCCGGTATGAATCAACTTCCTGTACAAATTTACGACATCGCACACCGTCTGGAAAAGGACGTAAATCACAAAAAAAGTGTGACCGGACTCACACTTGAGGTATTCAGATATGCATGGCAAAAGATGACGGAATTGAGGCAGCCCGATGGAAACTGTCACCTGGGCGTCAGAAAGCATTAAACGGGGTCGAAAACATTTCGACCCCGTCTAATGGCGGCTTTTATATAGTTCCCGAGATTGCTGACTAAAGATCAGTAACCGGGATTTTGCACCAGTGCGGGATTCAAAAGCATGGCCGAATTGGGGATTGGAAAAATACGTTTGTTTATGTCGGCATCCGTTTTATATCCCCATTTATTTTCAAATTTTCCATAGCGGATCATGTCGTTTCTATGCCACATTTCTGAGGCAAACTCGCGTGCCCTTTCCTCATAAATCGTTTCAAGCGTTACAGCCGAAAACGGCGTTGCCTGCCTCGCTGTCCTGATCGAATTAACCAGAGATAATGCGGTTGCCCCGGAAGTGGCGGTGCCACCTCTTTGGATCGCCTCCGCCTTCATGAGGATGGCATCGGAATAACGGAAAATGGGTACGTCGTTGTTCTGGTTTCTGTTAAGGGAAGTAGCATCCGGATGGAACTTTATATTGCGGTAACCCATATTCCAGGCAAGCTCGTCGTTTCCGACATCGAAAGAAGCAACGTCCTGTCTCAAAATAACTTCCGGCGTAATGTTGATCTGATAAGTATAGGGAGCGGAAGGATCCGAACCGGCATAAAACTGGTCATAGCCTTTCTTCGTAGTCGTCACGGTTACAGGCCTGCCGTCGTCGTAATACTGCAGACCTGTGAGCCATTCCTTATTCCTGATATCGGTTGCGTCGTTGAAATATTTGTAAAATTCCGGCAGCGTGCTTACCGCCGCATCAGGCGTAAACGGCATCTTGAATTTTGCAACCATGCCTCTCGGGACGTCATAGCGCGAATGCAGGTTAGTAGCCCTGAAAGGGAAACTATTGGTAGCCGTTGCGTCAAAAGGAATTGCAAAAATGAATTCCTTCATGGCAGGACCGTTGTCGGGATAAAACATTTTCAGATATGAAGAGGCGGGTTCCAGCGCGAATTTACCGGAATTGATGATTTCGTCACAGGCGGCGATGCACTCTGCATAACGGGAAGTTCCTGTGTATACTTCGGCATTGAGATACATCTTGGCCAGCAAAGCCTGGGCAAGGTATTTGGTTGGACGTCCGTAAGTCGAAATATCCACTGCGTCGCTCAAATCAGGAAGCGCAGCTTTGATCTCGGTTTCAAGAAATGTAAAGACTTCTGCACGTTTTGCGTTGGGGTGCGCGCTGTAATCTCCGTAAGTCGTGATAATGGGCACGTTTCCAAAACTGTCCATCATCCAGAAATAGGCAAGTGCGCGCACCATTTTGAGTTCGGCCAGGCTCTGGCTTTTGGATGTCCCTTCGGGCATATTGGTTTCCAGGATTGCAAGTGATTGGTTAACTGTCCCGATGATGGTGCTCAGCCATGTCCAGTTTCCTGTTACTGTACTGTGGTCTTTTGTCCAGGTATGCAAATGCAGGTCCTTAAACTCCGCGCCATTATACCAGTTACCGCCCTTGGCAGGAAATATGGCTTCGTCGGTACTTAAAGTTTGTAAGTGAAAAAATTCGACCGAAATATTCCCGCGGAGTGCTACATAAGCCGGACCGGCCGCGCTGATAAACTGCGATACGTCAGTAGGGAAAACATCGGGTGTCAACTCGGACGTTACGGGTACATCCAGGTCATGGCAGGAAACCAAGGTTCCCAGCAAAATCGCCGAAAGGATTGTTTTGATATATGTCTTTTTCATGAGATCTAAATTTTTGAAAATCAGAATGATACATTCACTCCTAAAAGGAAAGTTCTTGTTTTAGGATAGAAGTTGTTCGAATCTACGCCTGGAGCAAGTCCGCCCTGATTAATTTCAGGATCTACGCCAGTGTACTTCGTAATCACAAACAGGTTGTTTACGGAAGTATAGATACGCAGGTTTTTCATGCCTGAACCGATGTTTTTGAAGTTATAACCCAGAGTAGCATTGTCAAATCGCAGATAGCTTCCGCTTTCGACAAACCTGGAAGAGTACTGATACGAGTTATAGTCGGCCATGGATTCGCCTGCCGCGTCAGCCAGTATGTTGGTGTATTGCGCGGTGTTTGGCCTGAACAAATCCGCACGTGTGGCGTTGAATATCTTATTCCCAAAAGCGCCCCGCAGGAAAACATTCAGGTCAAAGTTTTTGTAACGGAAGTTGTTTGTCCAGCCGGCCAGCAGTTTTGGCTGTGCATTGCCAATGTACTTGTAGTCAACCCCGATGGAGGGGGTCGTCGTCAATTGACCATCTCCCCCGACAAACTGTGAAACGCCATCTGCGTTTTTACCAGCATATTGCAGAGAGAAAAACTGACCAAGCGGTTTTCCTGCTTTAAGGATTTCAAGCGAATGGCTCGACTGCCCCAAACCTTCCGGATAAGCAAGTAACACGGAATCACCCCCTGCAAAAAGCGGGTTTGAAAGGCTTGTTACCGTATTTTTGTTGTGGGCCAAATTCAATCCCGTCGACCATTTGAACGGGCCTTTATCGGAAACAACTACGCTCAGGCTCAGCTCTATCCCTTTGTTATTGATACTTCCCCCATTGGTCGTGATTTTGCCCGTAGGTACCAGGATCGGATCCACGCTATAGGAATAAATCATACCAGTCGTGTTTTTATTGTATAATTCCAAAGTACCGCTCAGCCGGCCGTTCAGCACAGCAAAGTCCAGTCCGAGATTGCTGGTCGCTGTTTTCTCCCACTTCAAATCCGCGTTGGCTGCCTGCGTTGGCCCAAGGGCTGCTGTAAGTGTCCCGTTGTAATAGTAAGTCCCAAGGCTTCCCGACAAAAATTTGGTTGTATATGCTCCAAAGCCTGTGGCATTACCAGTCACGCCATAACTCGCACGCAACTTAAGGTCACTGAAAATTTTCTGTCCGCCCATGAATTCTTCTTCGCTGACCCTCCATGCTGCGCCCACCGACGGGAAATAGCCCCATTGGTTGTTTTTCCCAAAAACCGAGCTGCCATCCCTTCTTACGGATCCCTGCAAAAGGTATTTGTTTCTGAAATTGTAATTAAGCCGCGCGAAGTCGGAGATCAAACGTGTCTGCTGGTAAATTCCGTCCACTCCAAAACCGATCTGGAAACCTGAAATGCCATACGGGTTGCTCAATGCCAGGTTGTTATAACTGATGTTATCAACCGGCAAATTACTGGTTGTAACCTGAAAACCTTCACCGATAATGTAATCCTGCCATGAATAACCGACAACGGCGTTTAGCGAATGATCGCCAAATTCCTTATTCCAGGTCAGGAATGTTTCAAGGATTTTACTTGAATTACGATATGAACTCCTGTTTGCCTGTCCGTTGGCGCCAAATGATTGCTGGGTATGATATCCCAATCCAGGTTCGGGATTGTCATACATGTTATTGTAATGATCCGTGAAGTATTTGTTATAATAAGTGCCTCCCAGTGAGGTAGTATTCAGGTAGGATAAATTCAGGTTATAGAGTAAACCGAACGGCAACTTCACCTCGGTAGTGAAACTTCCGGTCAGGTTATTGGTTTTGGTACTGTTCTCGCTGTTGTGGATCATGGACACAGGATTGTAATAATCTGTGTGGTCCAGATTTTCAAAATAACTTCCATCTGCATTTTTAACGGGGGAAACCGGTAAATGAAGCGCAGATTGAAGCAGAACAGTGTTACGGAAAGGAATATCCCTGGCTGTACTATTTGAGTTTGTAACAGTCAGTCCGAACTTGATTTTGTCTTTGAATGCGTATTGTTGGAGCGATAAACGTCCTATGAAGCGTTTTAAAGAGCTATTCAACATAATGCCTTCCTTGTTTACGTAGTTCAAACTGGCGCTGTAAGTGCTATGGTCATTCCCGCCGCTGAATGAAATGTTGTGATTTGTAGAAACCGCGGTTTTCCGTTGGACTGCCGATTGCCAGTCTGTGTCAGCTCCCAGGTCGTCTTTGGGAGACAGGCCAACGCCATTGTTGTCAAGAAACGTCCGCAGCTGCGCGCCCGTCATCATATCCAGTTTATTAGAAACCTTCTCAATTCCTACAAAACCATTATAAGTAACCTTCGACTCCCCTTTTTTGCCTCTTTTTGTCGTCACCATAATCACGCCGTTCGCGGCACGGTTTCCATAAATTGCCGTCGCGGCGGCATCTTTGAGAATATCGATCGAAGCGATATCGTCTGGTGCAATGGTTGCGATATCGGCACCCGGGATATTGTCGATCACATAAAACGGTCCCTGCGAACTGTTAATGGTAGACGCGCCGCGAAGTACGACAGCAGCGGGTTTGTTCGGGTCGCCATTGGCCGTGATGTTCAACCCCGGCACTTTGCCTTGCAAAAGCTGGCCTACATCTGTGATGGCCCCTTTGTTCATTTCTTCCGCTTTAACCGTAGTCACAGCACTGGTAAGTGTCTTCCGTGACTGGGTACCGTAACCCACTACGGCAACCTCGCCCAAAGTGGTGTTACTTTCTGAAAGCGAAACGGAAATGTTGCTTTGCTTGCCTACCAATACTTCCTTCGTGTCAAAACCAATGTAAGAGAAAACGAGCACGTCGGTTTCGGCAGCGTTCACCGAGAAGTTCCCGTCTGCATCGGTGGTTGTACCCAATTTACTGGCCTTAACAACCACAGTAACACCGATCAAAGGTTTGCCGTCGGAGCCGAGCACCTGGCCTTTGATGATTTCCAGGACCTGCTTTACCGGCGGGACTACCTTTGGCAGCTTTCGGGGTTGAAGTACAACCGTTTGATCTACAATCGAATAATCGAAGGGCTGGTTTTTCAGGACTTTCTTGAGTGCCTCTTCCAGATCGCTGTCTTTGATTGAAACGGTAATCCTCTCGGCCTTCGACATCAGCTCGGTTTTATACCAGAAAGAATAACCGCTCTGCCTTTCGATGTCTTTCAAAACCCTTTCCAGGGAGGCATTTTGTGCCACCAGCGTGATTTTCTGGGCCGAGCTGCTGGCGCTCACCTGTATGCAAAATCCCAGACAAAAAGTGAAGATTAATTTCATAACCAAAATGGTTTTGGTTGCCAGGAGGCGATGGTAACCGTCGGCTATATACGACGGCCTTCCCCTCTTTTGGAAAAAAGAGTTGTGATTCATAATTTTGATTTGAGTTGTTACTGAACGGTTTGAGACAATTGCGAAGTAATGCCGGCTCTTTTGAGCGGGAGCGCGCCAACGTTCCCGCTCTTTTTTAGAGGCAGCACCTTTTTTCCTACATGCTGCTGGTGCTATTTTGCCATATATTTACGGGTTGGTTTTACGGTGTCACAATAATTGATTTTCCTTCAATTCTGAATTTCACGCCACTTAGCGTCAGTATTTTCAAGACTTTGGAAACATTCCCGTTTCGCGGCAAACGCCCCGTAAAGGTTTCTTTCCCAGGGTCTCCTTCATAGGTCACCTCCACATCGTACCATCTGGAAATCTGCCGCATGATATTTTCCAGATTGTCGTCCTGGAATTGAAAGTAGCCGTTTTTCCAGGCCATTTCTTTATCGGTATCCACGTCGGCGACGACACGAATGTTGCCGGAAATGTTCCTGATCCGCGCCTGCTGCCCCGGCGACAACATGGCTGACCTGCCAGCCCGGCTTACTTTCACCGAGCCCTCTAGAAGCGTCGTTTTCAAGACATTTTCATCCGCATAGGCCATTACATTGAAGTGAGTACCCAATACGGCGATCTCCGTACTGCCTGCCTGTACCAGGAAAGGAATCGCGGCATTGTGCGCGACTTCGAAATAGACTTCTCCGGTGATTTCCACTTTACGCTCCCTGCCGGTAAAAACAGTCGGGAACCTTAAACTCGACGCAGCATTGAGCCATACTTTCGAACCGTCGGGCAACACCACGTGGTACTGCCCACCCTTCGGCGTGGTGACGGTATTAAAAACAACCGCCCCGTCGTTGCGTCCCGAAGGATCATAAATGAGCTCGTCTTTGCCGGATTTACTGATCCGGGTATTTCCCTGACTGGCCAGGCTCCCATTTTTCGCATTGTCGAGCACAATGCTCGATCCATCGCTGAGTGTAAGGATCGCCTTATTCCCGCCAGGAGGGATGTCTGCAAGCTGAACTTTGGCCGCCGGTTGTTGAGCGAGCCGTTTTTCGGACCTTTCCAGCCACCAGTATAACCCGAGCGAGAGAACCACGATTGCGGCCGCAGCCATTTTGTACCAGAGAAAACGCGCTGGTATGTTTTCCTGCGCTTCTTCTTCCATGGAAGATGCGGGAAGGATGTTTGCCAGGATCCTGTCGGAAACTTGCCCGGGCATTCTGATCCCGCTTTCAAATGTATCCCATTCGTTTTCCAGCGCGCCAGCGAGTACGTGATCAGGATTTTCTTTTATCCAGCGTGCGAGCTCTTGCTTCTCGGCTTCGCTGCACGTGCCTTCAAAAAATTTGCTCGTCAGATCACGTATCCTTTCCGTATACATCAATTATTCTAAATTATGCCAGGTCGCTTATTTTGTATTCGGCTGATGGTCGTTTTTGCCAATGCTTTATACGTCGATTTGACGTATCGCCAAATAAAAGACAAATGGGAGGTTCCGGGGGACTAGTGGGGATTAAAAAAAATAAAAATTATTTCATGAACGCCGCCGCGCATGCGAGGAAGATGAATGCATCCGCGTGGCTGCGAAGCTGCGTGCGGATTGTGGACATAGCCTGAACCAGGTGATTTTTGACGGTATTCGGGGAAATTTTGAGGAGGCTTGCTATTTCTTCGTGGGTTTTGCCTTCCTCACGACTCAGGCGGTAGATCAGTTTTTGCTGCGCCGGAAGTTTGTCAATGAGCTCACCGATCAATTTTTCGGTTTCCCTCATCGCCACCATATCCTCTGTGTGATTATGCGATGGATCGACCTGAAACATTTCGGCAATGATCAGCGTCTCGTGCGACATTCTGCGAAAATGGTTGATCACATGGTTTTTCGACATCCGAAAGAGATAGCTTCCGAAATTATCAATGTGGGCCAGCGCCTGACGATCGTTCCAGAGCTTCATAAATACATCCTGCACGATGTCCTCCGCCAGCATTTCCGCTTTGGTGAGGCCGAGCAAGTAGGCGTAGAGCTTGTGTTTGTAAAGATGAAAAAGCGAAGCAAAAGCCTGCTGATCCGCTTCAGATGAAGCCAGCAGCAACGATTTCTCTGTACTTATACTTTTTTCTGGCACACCCAATACGGAATAGAAAAACAGTAAAATACAAAATAGCAGAATTTTATTCTAAAAATGGAAGATTATTACAAATAAACCGCAGCGGATCCGGTTCTTGCCACTGGGTAGTCCGGTCTCGGGGCCTGTCCCTCACGGTCCGCTGCGTGCTTATCATAACCGTCCTGGATTTGGCATCATTAAGTTTGCCTGGCATACCGACAAGTGCGGTACCAATTCTGATGTGTTCGTAACAGAATTGATATGGAGGAATGCAAAACGGTTTCACCGAATACTTCTTCTTATCCTGCTAAGTGAGGATTGCGTGATTCCGAGATAGGAAGCCAGATAAGAAAGCGGCACACGGTGAGCCAGGCCTGGGAATTTTTCAAGAAAGGAGAGATAGCGCTCTTTCGCGTCCTCCGACATCATGGGGCTGATCTTATTCACTTTATCTGCCAAACCCTTGGCGGTTATTTTCGCAATGATGTGATCCCATTCGATGATCGTCATCGACAACTCCCTCATTGCATTTTTGGAAAAAACGATGTACGAGCAATCTGTAACAGCCTGGATATATTCAGTCGATGGGATTTCCTGATTGTAGCTATTGATGTCAGCCAAAAAATGGTTTTCCTCCATGAAATACTTTGTAATCTCATCGCCCTTGTTATTGTAATAACAAATTCTCATGATCCCTTCAGTCAAGAAAATAATCTCACGGGGTATTTTCCCGGCTTCCTGAAAATATTCGTCTTTTTTGATTTCTTTAAACACAACTTTACTGCTGATCAAGTCAATTTGCGTGGTGTTCAGATTGCCGAATTGCAGTAAATGCTTGATAAGTGCGTCCATGGCGACTATTTCATTTGGCTCATTACCATTCTGTCAAATAGTTTATCCGACAACATTTTCCTGAAAAACAGCATCAGTTTTGCTCCCGAGCCACCCACATATCTGGTTTTTGGGTTGTGCGCCTCGATCCCCTCTCTGATGAGTTTTGCAATGACGGCCGGTTCGGCAGCGTCCTTTTCGATCGTGGCGTACATTTTACTTACGCCTTTGGCCAATGGACCGTATGCCGTGTTTCCCGAAACGCTCATCATGTATTCGGAACCAAGTGCCACCATTTCTGATTTTGTGCCTCCCGGCTCGATGACAATCACATCGATCCCGAAGGGTTTTACTTCTTTGCGAAGTGCATCGCTCAAACCCTCAATGGCAAATTTACTTGCGTGATACCACCCGCCCAGGGGCAACGTTACCTTACCACCCACCGATGAAATATTGACGATTTTCCCGAAGTGATTTTTCCGCATGGTTGGCAGCACCAATTGCGTCAGGCGGGCGACACCAAAAAGGTTTACTTCCAGCTGATATTTCGCGTCGGATATCGGCATATCTTCCAGCGCACCATAATAGCCCGATCCCGCATTGTTGACCAGGATGTCTATGCTTCCTGTCTCTCCCAAAATTTGTTCAACACACGCGATAAGACTTTCTTCCCTGGTAACATCCAAAGAAATTGGCTTTATTCCGTATGCCTTCAAATCCTGCATTTTTTCAATTCTGCGGGCCGCACCATACACTTGGTAGCCATTTTGTGCCAGATCTACGGCTGTTGCTCTCCCTATTCCTGCCGAGGCCCCTGTAACTAAGACTGTCTTTCCCATTTTTTCGATTTTTATATCAGATATAGGGCAAAGGTGCCGCTATAGGAAATGGAATAATTTGTCATTTGACAAAAAGCGATCCGGTGTGTCAGCCCAGAGGTGAACGGATCATCCCTGGCATTCGGGCACTCGTTTCGTCAGGGGCCTATCAGGAGTCAACGGGTGGTATAATGTAATGTAACGACACCCGAGCCCAGCGTTTTTGATTCCAGCAATTTCAAATTACTCCTCCTTGTATTGGTGTCGAACAAACTGATCCCTTCTCCCATGATCACAGGATGCAGGGTCAGCTTGTACTCGTCTATCAGCCCGAGGTTCATCAAACTTTTGGCGAGACCGGGGCTGCCGAATATCACCAGGTCTTTGCCCGGCTGCTGTTTCAGTTTGTTCACCTCTTCTACGATGTTGTCTTTGATCAATGTCGTATTATTCCAATCCGCACTTTCCAATGTTGTCGAGAAGACAATTTTGGGAATTTCGTGCACCCATTTCGCATGTGCTGATTCATGCCCGCCTGCATTGGGGTCGTTTAAGATGGTGGGCCAGTAACCTGCCATTAAGTGGTAAGTGTTTTTGCCGTACACAGGAGCGCCCACTGTTTCTACTAGCTCCCCTGCATATTGTTGCAGCTCCCCATCATATGTCAAAAACCCAAGGCCGCCGTTGATGTCTCCGGCAAAACCATCAAGGGAAATGTGGGCAAATAAAACCAGCTTTCTCATTTTGGAATGTATTGTGTTTGTTTTGAAAGGAAATTCAGGCACAAAACTATCGCCTGAGCAACAGAATATTTATGGGGTTTCGGGACAACCAAGGGGGGCTATGGAGCCAATTATGGATGGATCTCTGCCACCTGAGCGGGGCCTGCCTGTCCCACGGCAGGCATATCACGAGACGACCAGGTGAACAACCAAAGAAATACAGATGGAGGATCATACCCTGAAACACCTGGCAGAAACAAACCCGGTACCATCCACCACGCGCAATGGAAACCCGACTAAAAAGATTCATGCCATGTCATAAAAAAAACCAATGGCTGATCAAGCGCCGCGCATTGGTCTTTCGCGGAATCACCGCGGAATTAATGGGATTTACTTTACTACCTCACTCACCAAAATGACGGGACTGATATTGGTGTAATTTGCAAAATCCGCACGGATGGCGTCCCTGTTGGGCGCAATTGCTGCTTGGTATTCGCTCAGGCTTTTTACATAAAATGTACCAATGGCCATAAAAGGCAGTGGTTGGTTGGGGATACCGCTGGCGACGCCTTTTTCAATGGTGTATTTAATCAAATTGGATCCCAAAAACCCTGCTACCATAGGCATATGCCTGGTTTCATAATATTCCATATTGAAGGTTATGCCTTCGGCATAAGGGTACATGACAGATACTTTGATGAGGCCTTTTTCAACAACAGCCGCGTTCTGTTTTTCCTGGCTAAATGCAGTTGAACAAGTGGTTAAAAGGAAAAGCGATACAAGTAGTTTCAATTTCATGGTTGGTTTATTTAAGTGATAAAATTATATCCGGCGAATTTATCTGAGGTTTCTAAATGTTGGCAGCGTATTATGCATCAGTGACTTAAATGTCGCAAATGTGTTTCAATCAACAGCCAAATATAAATTTTAGCGGGCTATTCCCGCGAGGCCAGATTCTTTTTAATGCGGCTCAGGGTTTCCGGAGCAATACCCAGGTAAGAAGCGATCAGGTTTTGAGGGACGCGCTCGATCATCTTTGGGTTTGATTCAGCCAATTGAACATACTTTTGTTCGGCAGAATGGGTAATCGAACTCATCAGTCGCCGCTCCTTTGTAACAATACTATTTTGGTAAAGTATACGGAAATAGCGATCCATAATTGGGACAGTCTCCGTTAATGCTTCATAATTTTCCCGGGATATCAGCAACAACTCCGAATCTTCGATGGCATCAATGTTAAAAACCGCTGGTTCGCCCGACAGGAAGCTGTTGAAATCGGACAACCACCATCCCTCCCAACCGAAGACACTCATGTGCTCGTCGCCTTTGTCATCTACATTGTAAGTACGAAGCAATCCTCTCGATACAAAGGCCAAATGTTTGCACACATCGCCCTCCTGCAACAAATACTGCCGTTTTCTTAGTTTTTTGGAAACAAAAAAGGCCTTTATCGCTTCTTTATCAGGGTCTGAAAGCGAAACTTTTTTCTGAATGTGCTGAAAAAGTACATCAATCATGGCTAAACTGTTTGTTGCTGGCAAAGATATGAACGCTTGATTTAGATCAAGTGCATGAGTTGACACAGGTCAATTTCCATCGCTTTCGCAACTGGTACCTTTGTGACAACAGATTAAGCTTTTCAAAATTTAATATAGATGACAAATGTTGCATTGGTGGTGGGCGCTACCGGTATTACCGGAAGTAACCTCGCCGAAAAATTGATTGAAAAAGGCTGGATTACCTATGGCCTCTCCCGTAATCCCAATCCCAATATTGCAGGCTTGAAACCTATTGCAGCCGACTTGCTCAGTACCGTCGATTTGGCAGCTAAGCTGGCCGGCGTCACGCCGACCCACGTTTTCCTTACGAGCTGGATGCGCCATGATACGGAGGCCGAAAATATCCGTGTCAACAGCGCGATGGTCAGAAATTTGCTGGCATGTCTTTCTCCCAAAAAGTCGGTGCAGCATGTTGCATTGGTAACCGGACTAAAACATTATCTGGGACCTTTTGAAGCGTATGCAAAGGCGGGTACTTTGCCCGAAACACCTGTTCGTGAGGAGCATCCGAGACTGGATCTCGAAAACTTCTATTATGCGCAGGAAGATGAAGTTTACGCGGCTGCGGACCGGGACGGTTTCAGCTGGAGTATTCACAGGCCGCATTCGGTGGTGGGCAAAGCGGTTGGCAATTTGATGAATATGGGCACTACGCTTGCCGTTTATGCGAGCATTTGTAAGGAAACGGGAAGACGATTTCAATTCCCGGGATCGGCTGTGCAATGGAACGGGTTATCGGATGTGACGGACGCGCAGCTTCTTGCCGAACATATGATCTGGGCGGCCACCACTGAGGCCGCTCACAATGAGGCATTCAATGTTGCCAACGGGGATGTTTTCCGCTGGAAGTGGCTTTGGGAACAAATTGCAGATTGGTTTGCAATCGAATCCGCCGGTTTTGATGATGTTATCCATCCTTTGGAAGAAGAAATGGCGGGCGACGCTCCGGCCTGGAAAGAGATTGCGGACAGATACAGCCTGAAAGAATCCGATATCAATCGTCTGGCTTCCGCCTGGCACACCGATCTTGACCTGGGCCGGCCGATGGAGGTCATGACGGATATGTCCAAAAGCCGCAAGCTTGGTTTCAAGGAGTACCAGGATACACGTGACTCTTTTTTTAATTTATTCGAAAAGCTGAGATCGGAGCATTTGATTCCCTAGGATTTCGTAAACCTCAGAGAGCATTGCGGAAAATAACCAGGCGTAAGGGTTGTTAAAATCAAATGCCCTTACGCCACATAAAACTTCACGCACAATAAGGTGGAAATTGCCCCATGGCCAATTAGCCCTTGGTGCGGTATAACGTCCCGTTTTCGACGACGTACAACATACCATCCAAAGCCACGATGAGCGTTACATCCTTTAAGAGCCCGCGCTCGCCCACTTGCTCATACTTACCGCTCATATCCGTTTTGTAGAGCGTGCCGTCCTTTTCGACACTCCACAGAAACCCCCGGTCGGCCACCATCGCTACCGTGCTTTCCCAATCCCCTTTTGCGCCAACCTGCTGCCAGCGCATGGCCGCGATGCTGGTTTTGTACAGCGTACCATTTTCAACGGTCCACAGGTAATCGCCCATGGACTCCAGCATGTCGGCATTGGTAAATTCGCCGTCGCCGCCAATTTGTTTCCAGGTGCCGCTTTTAGCCGTTTCGTAGAGGGTGCCACTGGTTTCGATGCTATATAGTTTTCCCTTCAGAGCAACCATTGCTTCGGTATCTTTCCAATCGCCGGTTGTGCCAACCTGCTTCCAGGCTACCGTAGTGGGGTTAGTCCGGTACAAAGAGCCATCTTCAACAGTCCATATTTCGCCGTCCATCGTTACCAATACATCGGCGTTATCAAAATCGCCTTTCTTGCCTAACTGCTCGTAGGTGCCCTGTTTATCCGTCTGGAATAAGGTCCCGTCCTTTTCGATACTGTAGAGATGACTGTTCAGGGCAACCACCGCTACGGTACTTTCCCAGTCTCCTTTTTTACCGACTTGCTCCCATCGCTGGGCATTCACTATTTGAAATACAGAGCCGATAGCGATGATCAGCAGGCTAAATGAAAGTTTTTTCAATGTGTTTGGGAGTACAGTTTGAAAGGACACCTCGGCATGAGGCAGCAAATAGTTGCACGGGCGGCAATGTAGGTAATTTTAGTTGGATGCGCTATCAGTGTCAAAAACTACTGGTTAGCTTTCACGTTATGGGGAAACCGGCCGGGCCGGGCTTTCTCCGGCTTCTCCGGCTTCTCCGGATTGAAATCCGGAGATATGAAATCGGGCGAGCCTCTGGCTCTCGCATATCCCAGGAGCCAGAGGCTTGCCCGATTTCCCTGGGGATAGTTTTTAATCTCTCACAACCATATTGCCCCGGGTCTTTCTGCTCTCACCTTATATCTGTTGCGTAACTTGCATTGCAAAGCCTGTAAATTATACGACGACTTCCCTGTGGATTTATATAAATTGCTTTTTCAAATGGGCCGGTTGCAGGTGCAATTGAGGTAAGTGATTATTTAATGAGCAATAACAGTCCCGGCAGAAAGCCGCATGATTTTACGTGTCATGGGTGAGTATAACAACGGGAGGGGCGATCGGGTTGGTTTTTGTGAGTTGGAAGTGGTATGATGAACCGGTGAGGGGTTGGTTACAAAGGAAGCTGAAATAGCGAAAATGGGCGGTCTGCGTACTAACAAAAAACAGAAAATCAATGGTATTGGGCCGGTGCAAACAGAACAAATGTTGATACTATATTAATCAAAAATTTGGGCTTTGAAGGATAATTTTCTGGCAAAATTGATGCCAGATTTTGTGTGTGAAGTAGCATTTTATTGGCTTATCCTGACAGATATAACATGGAAACCCGATTTGAAACAAGGGTTTTTTTGGAGTTAGAATATTCTAATATATTCTCAAATATTATTATTTAATTGGAAGGAGTGAGTTGTATACCAATTCTATATAGTGTCTTCTACTTGATTCGAAATTATCACGATTTAGTGCAAAAAAATCATTGTAGTATTGGCAAACTGTCGCAATGACTGATTTATTTCATCTGGATTCTCCCAGTTCAGCAAGTGGCCGGCTTTGGGGATTGATTTGTAAGTTGCTGTCGGAATTCTTGATTTGAAAATGTCAAGGTATGCCAATGCATGAATCTGATCTTCTGACCCGACCACAATGAGTACTGGCACTTTCGCTTGCTTAATTATTTCGATTTCATCTTTGTAGTCACCTCTTATAATTCCCGATAAAATTCCATCATGAATCAAGGAATCTGCTTGATAGAACGCATTGCGGACAAGATCCGGAACTTCTTTTACTGACGGACGAAATAGCATTGAAAGATAATCCTCAACGTGCTTCGAAATTGGTTTATCACAGTATGCTTTATTGAGCACATCCTGATTCCGGTACATTAGATCCGGCCGCATCGGCTTTTCAATTGGCATTGTCATACAAAAAACACCGCGGCAATGATCCAATTCCGGCAGTGCATTTAAAACAATATGTCCACCAATCGACAAACCAGCTAGAATAAAGTTTCGCAGTTCCAATTTCCAAATAGCTTCCACAATAATATTTACAAATTCCTGAAAGCAATAAGAATCATTTTTATCGGATAGGCCATGACCCGGTAAATCAATTGCAATGAGACGAAAATCAGAAAGTGCATCACTTTCAAATTGTTTTTCCCAACATTCCGAAGACATCATTCTGCCATGAATGAAGACGATTGTTTTTTCTGTTTCGCCTTTCCTGTCGAGATAATGCAGCTTCCTGCCATTAATTGTCAGTTTATGATGAACCGCAGACAATTCAGTCATAGAAGTATTTGTGACTATATAAGTTTATTTTCAATTGCGTACCGAAGTAGTTCCATTGAATTTAGGCAGTTCGTTTTTCGAAGCATGTTACGCCTGTGGGTATTCACAGTATTGAAACTTAAAAACAATTTATCCGCAATCTGCTTGCTCCCCAGCCCTTCCACTACCCACTTCAATATTTCTATTTCCCTTTTACTGAGAAGAAGTTTCTGGTCAATATCGGGATAATATTCTTTGGAAAGCAGCATTGTCCATTCTCTACTTTCTTTTTCGTATTTCTCTATCTGATGAATCACCTTCCCATTTTCCGTATAGTCAGTAATATCCCAGGTAAAACCGAAAATGGCGACAGGAAATTTTCCATCTTTCGTACTGACCATTGAATGCCTTTGCAATATCGTTCTATAAACGCCCTGGGCATTCCTGAACCGATAACTTTTGGAGAATCTCAAATGTGAAAGATTTTCTGAACCGTGCTGATCGATAATTCTCACCTGATCTGGAAAGATATGCTTGTTAAGTATATCAAAATCAAGGTATTGATTCAGCATGAACTCTAGGCCACCTTCTAAAAAGGCATCCCTAGAATGTCCCATAACCTGTTTTATACTTTGCCCGAGCATCGGATAAGTTTTGGTAGTGTAATCTAGCAAGAAAATTGATGTTGAAGAAACCTCGGCAAAAGATTGAAGAATTTGCGTTTCCTGTAGATACAAGCCATAGTCCCAAGCGCTGCTTTGAGGCTGCTTTGTCAAAATATCCAAATGATCCTGGTAAGTCAAGAGTAGTTTATTTTTCATAGGGGCGTAAGCTCGAGGTGACGAGCGGAGACAACTACAAATTACTTATAAATGAGTATTGTGGCAAGGCTACTGGTCGATTAATTTCGTCAGCTCAGAGTTGAGACTTGTATGAAAGTCTGTAATCTAAATATCATAGAATTCAATTAAAAACAAGACTAATTTTTTAGAACGAGATTTGTGTATTAAATAATTGATTATCAAGTAGTTAAATTGCGGTTTTTATAGAACATTCAGTATGCTGAATATCTGAAAACTTATCAATTGCGAATATTCAGTGAGCTGCCTCCTGTTAAAATTTTAACCGAATTTTAACCCATTTGATAGGGAAGTTTATAGTAGCCTTGGGACGGCTTGGGGATGGAAACTGAATAATGGGCCACTTTTTTTACGCCATAAGCTCACGGTGCATAGCTGACGTAGACCTCGATTATTCGAGCAGGAGTGCCCAGAGAATAATTAATGATTGCAGGATGAACCGATTGAAGCTTTGATCACCGGATGAGATCCATTTTTAGTGAAAGCAGATAGCGTTTTACCGTGTCGATCCTTTAGAAAAGTCATGACGCTCCCTCGAAATCCATAAAGTACTTGATCGAAAGACCTTGTTTGCGGTATCAAAGTGGAACCACGGTAAATTTTGTCTCTTCGAAGAGCGTGCTCTGCACACTAACAATATATACTCACGGAATTATTTTTAACATTGACTAATTGTATGAAGCTGCTCGCCATAATTATTTTATCAATCTTTTTAACCACGAGGATCTTTGGTCAGACAACTACTACTGCACAAAATACTAACTCTTTAACCAGTAATATCGATGACCCCTTCGGATTTAAGCAAAAAAAACTCATTCTGAGCCGGCTATTCGACGAGGTTCCTAAAAAGGGAATGCCTTCTGCAGCTAACCCGGCACATAGTAACAAGGTCTATGTATTTTTAGTAGGTAAAAAGAATGTAAGTACCTACGTGACAGATGTTCTTACTGCCTGTATGTATTCTGATAGCACATGGCCTTCAACCAAAGATATTAAGCAGCGTTTTGCCAATTCATTGGGCATGCAAATCGAAAAAATTGCTTTGGCTGGTTACTTTAGGGATTCTCTGGAAGCACGCAAGGCATGGATTAATTACAAAGATAAGACCTCCGCCTACAGCATTAGATTCATTCCGGTGACGTTTGACCTTGAACCTACATTTAATACTAAAAACATGTTGGACCCCACGATTTTGCCCGGAGCCATCATCTCAAAATCGGAAGTTCGGGAAACCCAAGTATTTAACTTGCCGTTCGTTGAGATTACCGAGAAATACCGTCCTAGCTTAGGAGTCATGCCAATCATTGATACTAAGACCAATTTAAACGAGCAATTTCTAATTTATCAGTATCTGAAAGACAATCCACTTATTGTAAATAGTAAAGATACAGTGATATCTACACTTACTGATTATAGAGCCTATACGCAATACGCTTTAGGGGGGGTAATGGATGGAAAATCTTATATTCTAAAACTTTGGCAAAAGGAAAAGCTACTGGCTGAAATTGTCGTTAATTTAGAAAAAGACATCCGACTGGAAGAACGAATGACTCGTCTGGCTCATCAAGTTGGCAGAATCCTAAGCGGCAACACTGGCAATTATCATATTCACAAGGAAATGAATATTGGTAATTTGATAGATGAAATGGACATTATAAAAAAAGAAATTAGAAAAAGCACTGAGATAAGTAATCTTTTCCCAAATGTTACAACACATTATGTCCCTCCCGGCTTCAGAGTTCCTTCTGGACTAATGGATCTTACTGATAGAATTAGTATTAAGCCATACTTGGAAACACCAAGTGCCAATATAATGGGGGAAAAAGTGAGGGCAATTTATCAACAAACTGACTCCAAACAGTTTTTCTTTAGTAATATCAACATCCCAAGTGAAATGAAAGAAGCTGTTGGCAAAATAACGCAGCCTACTTCCCGGCGAATTGGCTCAGCGATGAGTTACATTGCGGTAGGTGATGTATTTAAGAACAATGAAAACAATCTCGATGGAGCGGGATGCGCTTACTATTCTGCACTATTGCTCTCTCATAACTTGGCTGCGAGCCCGCTCGAAAAAGCTATTATAAAGCAATTGATTTACCAACGTCTAAAACTGATCGCTGAGGCACGTGAACAGCCATATTTGGTTACTTTGTTTGAATTGGTGTCTGATCTGAACACATCCTTTATAAACAGTACATTCGGTCAAGAAAGCCATAAAGAGTATTACAATACTCTTCGAAAAACTTCTGTTCTTTGTTTAGATGCAGAAAGTAAAGCCCGTTCCATTCGCGCAGAAAAAATAGTGGGAGCCTTACTAACAATAGCGACCGTGGCAAATGCTGCTGCTGAGGCAAGCGCAAACAAGTCTAATTATATTGATAACCAAGAGTTGACGAATCAAATAAATAATTTAAATGCTCCTTCTCAACAGTCGCAATCGATTTTCGCCGAATCTTTGAAGGATTTAAAATATGAAAATTTCGAAATAAATGATGAAAGCGGCAACGAAGTTGAACTTAACAAATTATACCTTACAATTGAAGTATTGTGGCATTTAGGGCTACGTAAGGATCAAGCCATCGTTGGAAAAAGGCTCATAGAATATGCTACCGACAAGCCTAATCTAAAACTAGCACTGGAAGAATATCTATCCGAAGGAGATGTGAATGAGCAGGCGTCTGCAATCATTGAATTTAGGGATAATTTTCAAAATATTGAGGCTCAAATAAATAGATACGAGTCATGGGGAAAAAAATTACCTAAAAAAGTACTAGCGAAATTTTGAGAATAAAATGAAAATTAAATATTTTTTTTTAATCATTATCTCATTTTTGGCAAAACCAATTTTTGGGCAACAGGATGCTTACAATGAGGCTGCTAAGGCAACAGAGGAACAAGCAAACATCACTAAATGCCCTGAACGAGCAAGATATTTGAGAGACGTTGCAAAACAATTTCGTAATGGGACTCCCCCCAAGGTTATGAATGTACCGCCTTGTCCAGAGGATGCTAACAATACTTCTGCCACTGTGGCAGCAAATCGAACGATTGCTGAACAGTTGAGCTCACAGGATAGGCTAACACGAGAGCATTTAGCCAACTTGGAAACGATGAAAGGATTAGGTTTCGACGTTCTATCAAATATCGGAAAGAATGCACAAGATAGTTTTAACAAACAGATGGAAGGAACGCAGGAGAAGGTAGATGCTATAAATAATCACGGCGATGCTGAAAATCAGCTAAGGGATACGAAGGGCATTATACGAGATGCGAAAAGTAATAATATAAGCATTGATGATTTAGGCCCTGGTAAAGAGGAAGATGATAATCGACCTTTAACCGACTTTAGAATTGAAGGTGGGAAGGTTAATGAGAATATGGAGAAAATTTTACCGGTTGACAATTCGAATGTAAGCCTCGAAAACCCAGACCTTGCTAATTCTGAGACAACTTGGAAGCTGATTACCCAATCTGATGGTACAAGTCGAATTGACTATTCAGATGGTAGAATTCAGTTTCTAGGTAATTCTGGCTCTGGTACCTATCTATCTAGCTCTCCTGAAAATGTTGTAAATATTGATACATCGATCACTGTTGGCAATAAAGGATATACAAAGAATGTTGGTCAAGTAAGCACTCCCCCTAATTTTGACCATCAAACAGGAAGTATACATTTTATCATTAAGGCAAAAATCCCACCTTGTAATATATTTGTTTCACGCGAAGGAATCCCATTAAAAGGTTGGGGGCAATATTTATTTAATACGCAAAAATCCGTAGAGTTTGATAGTAACGATTTGCCGATCGGTGTACAAACTATCAAATTTAAGGTCGAATACGCGGAAAAAGTTTCAACAAGTAATCAGGTGCTAGGCGATAAGCAGCAAAAATTGACAAATAAAGATGGCAGTGTTTTAGTAACAGAGCCTGATGGTAGTCAAAAAATAATAAGACCTGATGGAAGTATTCAATATTTAGGCAATTCCGGGCTGGGTACCTACTCGGCACAATGGAAAACCACTTCAGAAGAAACAATGATACATTACCTTGTGAGGAAGGGTGAAAATAATATTTTTGTTACCTTATAAATCAATCTTTAATTCGATAGATTATCTATGAAATTGTACCTCCTCCCCATCGTTCTATTTTTTATCATATCTCCACTTACGAGCTTTTCTCAAACAAGTAACTCAGCTGCTGTAATGGAACAGTATCAAAAGGCTTCGCAATTGTATGAAGAGAACAAACTTGCCGACTGCCTCCTACTTTTGGAACGTGCTGAAATACTAGCAAATACACAAGATTCTAAGATTCTGTATTTGAAAATAAAAGTATTGTATTCCATGTTTCTACAAGACGGTAAATATAAGAGTAATTTGGAACAGGCAATTCCTACTTTTATGGAAATCAGCAAAACTCAAAATTATCCCAGTATTAAAATTCGTGAGATTGGTGCCTTAGAACAGGAAATGAAGAATATAATAGCTTTAAAAGAAAAGCAAAAGGAAAAGAATACTAATGCTATAACAGAATTGGTAAGCGAGATAGAAAAACAAATGGTATTTGTGAAAGGTGGGAAATTTAGAATGTATTGGATACATGATATCGATTCGGGCCCCAATTTATCGATAGGAAGTAAGGTCAATATGGATCCTTTTTATATTGGAGGTTTCGAGATCACAAACAGGCAATGGGAAATTGTAATGGGTAATATTCCAAGCAAGAATAGTGAATGCATGAATTGTCCTGTCGAAAACGTAAGTTGGGATGATACTCAGGAGTTTATTGAAAAAATTAATCAAGTATCTGGCAAAATGTACAAACTTCCAACAGAAGCACAGTGGGAGTGTGTTCTAAAACGTGGAAAATCTTATTTAGCTAGTGGCAATTTAAATAAAATAGCTTGGCATATGGATAATAGCGGAAATCACACTCAGGAAGTAGGTAGCCAAGAAGCGTATCCGTTAAAAGGTATTTTTGATATTGTCGGGAATGTACGTGAATGGTGCCTAGATACATTTGATCTAGATTATTTTGGTCGGGGTCAAAAGCGAACCAGAAGGAATCCGGTAAATCTATCAAATTCAGGCAAATACTCTGTTCGGTCGTCAAGTTTTAAGACGAGTCTTAGAAGACCTGGTCTTTTTGATGAAAAAAAAATTGTTATACAGCAAATGGTTGGTCGCTCAGGACTCGAACCATCGCAAAGGGAAAGTGATTTGGGATTTCGACTTTGCCGAAATCAATAGCCGTTTGAGGCGACTTGGTGGCTAATAGCTTGTGGCTCTCCGAAATTAATCTGCCACAGGAGGATCCCATACGCATTTTCGACTTGCATTCAGACTAAATGTAAACCTATTGGCAGAACAAGTCATTAGGTCTAGTCCTCTCTCCTGGGTAAGATACGGCTGTTGTTTCAGTACCTCTGATATTTTTCAGATATGGAAAGGCCTAGTCTGAGAAAGCGAGCGATTTAGGTTTTCGACTACGTTTGGGTAAAATAGAGTTAACCAGAACTGATTTGCCATTAGTTGAAATATCAAGACCTTATAGGCCAAAAATTACTTCGTAACCCCACACCAGAACCTCATCAGATCCACAGAACTGTATCAACTGAATTGGCTATGACTTGGCTTGTCAGACGCCTATTGAGCTGTTTTAGCCAAAATGTCATTTCGTGTCTCGGCTTTTACATAACATCTTAAATTGTTATTCCTTTCAGCTAGGAATTCAATGTCATCGCTAAGTACTTTGGAGCGGAATATCTTGTTCTAAGTTTTCGCGGCCGTGCAAGGATATTGCTCACTAAAATCGTTGATTTTCAAACAGCTCATCTTTCGTACAATTATTTTTGGTACACCTCCTTTTCCATACCAAGCGTCTATTACCAGTCTATTACCTAAATGACTAGTAGTAAAGCTTTCTGCTCTCCGCTTTCAGTTACCTGAACTTTCGTGTTATGCGCAGTGAAGAAACTACGCCGCTGTGCAAGTCGTTTAATCGGGTTAGGAGTGACAACAATGAAGCTCGAGGGCTTATGACAGATGGTGCTCAATTTCAGGGCATGGTTGACAGCGTACCAAAAGGTGTGGCGGGGGTTTGGGCGTTTCTCAGAATCTTTACCACTCGGTATTATAAATCGGGGTCGAAGAAGGAGATGTTCTGTCATAGGATGACATGGAGATCGCCCGGCATGTTATTTCTGCCATATATGCAGAATCCAGAAACGAGTAGTCCTACCGGCCTCTGCATGAACGGGGTCGAATCCGGAAAAATTGCGCAGGCCTGTAACACCTGTGGCTTCGAGTCAGTACATGAGCAGACTGGAAACAAAAAAGGACCATAAAACATAGAAGTCCAAAAAAAGTGTTTGTCGGTGTTCACCCCTAAAGTTGTCGTTTTTGCACCGCGTAGAATCGTAAAATGCTTCTGATTTTTGTATTGTCACTACTTAAACTAAACCGGGCAACTTTATGAAAAACATATTACACCTCAGATATCTTATCAAACTTCTCCTAATCGCAATCATTATGACCATGGCATCTCAGTCCAATGCACAGCAAATCAAACCTACCGGCAGTGGCTACGCACCGGCTAATGGTACCAAAGTTTATTATGAAGTGTACGGCGAGGGCAAGCCTATCGTTTTGCTACATGGCGCTTACTATACCATTGAGCTGAATTGGGGGGAACTAATACCTGAATTGGCAAAAACAAGAAAAGTAATTGCTTTGGAGTTGCAGGGACATGGACATACCCCCTATTCAGACAGAAAGTTATCGAGGGCCACTTTGGCTAGCGATGTCGAGAAAGTAATGGACTACCTGAAAATTGACAGCGCTGATGTCGCAGGATACAGTTTTGGCGGTCAGGTCGCTTACCAGTTTGCGATACAAAGTCCTAAGAGGTTGAGAAAACTGGTTATTATTTCTTCTGTTTATAAAAGTGAAGGCTGGGTAACCGGAGTAACCGATGTTTTTAAAATAATGAAGCCTGAACTTTTTGCGAATTCGCCCCTGCAGGCCGCCTACGATGCAGTAGCGCCGGATAAAACAAAATGGAATCAGTTTCTGGAACAGATGATTGCCTCGGCTGGGGAGCCTTTTAATTTGGGTGACGACAATATCGCAAAAATCACTGCACCTGTGTTAATCATATCAGGCGACAATGATGGCATGGATAAAATCGAATTGGCAAAAACGTATAAATTGTTGGGAGGTGGTGTTTCTGCTGGTTTGCAACCAATGCCCAAATCACACCTGGCCATTATTCCCAATGAAAGCCATGTTAGCCTGATGAATCAGACAAAAACAATATTCAGTTATTTAGATAGTTTTTTACAATAGCCTGTGCAACTGGACTTTTGCCAGTCGGGCGAAATACGATGTGCGGAAATGCTCAATGCGCTATATTCAGGGGAAAGACAGTGCTAGAAAATCACCGGCATATCGAAAAGTATTCTTTTCGATATGCCTTACGTCGACAATTTCCTGAGCATTATTTTGTCGTAAAAAGAGAGCTAACCGGGTCGGGTTTTCTAAAACAATCTTTCGCAATCAGGTTATAATACCGTTTAGCCAGATTATAGTTTAATGATTTTCCGGACAAAAGTCTCATCGGTTTCTGTGAATACTTCGATGTAATAAGTCCCTTTTGCAGCGGGCATCTCAATTTCAAGCGGACCGATGATGTTCTTATAGTCGGCAGACCTGACTGTCTGGCCGAGGGAATTGGTGATTTTTATGGACGCATTGTTAGCAGCCTGGCGCGACATTTCCAGATAAACGTGTCGGCCAGTCAGCGGGTTTGGGTACATTTTCGCGGTCAGCTCCACCCCGTTTGTTACTTTGACATTCCGCAGCCCGGAGTAGGTAAAGCTCTGATCGGTATCGATGATTTTCAGGCGGAAATAGTACATGCCCGGCGCCAGGTCTGTGACAACGGTTTGGTAATGATGATCAGTGCTGGTTGTGCCACTGCCCGCAATAAAGCCCATTTTTTGGTAGGTCTTATCCTCCCGGAGCATCTCAAGCTCGAAGCCCTCGTTGTGAAGCTCCGATGCAGTGCTCCATCGCAGCAGCACATTGTTTTCTTCCTGCAAAGAAGCGGTAAAGCTGACGAGTGTGACTGGTAAAACGCTTTGCGGTGCCTCAAAAGCACCCATATCGATGCTGGAACCTACCAGCCGGGAATTGCCTGCGATATCTTTGTCTGTGCTGATACTGCCCGAATATGGCGCATACAGGGCGTTGCTTGCTGCATTCAAAGCCACACTGCCTGCTTTGAGCGTATAGTCCCCAACGGCAGGATCGGTGAAAATCTGAACAGGTGTATATTTTGAAGCATCGATGTTATTGGCGAAACGCTGGCCGTCCAGCAGGCTATAGCTTGCCTCCACGGCAGCATCGTATTGAAGCCCTACTGCATTTGCGCCCGAACCGATGATAATACTGTTTTGAATGCGTATGGAACCATCTGCCAGGTGCAGCTCACTACCACCATCGGCGGCCACATTGCCACTGATCGTCGTATTGGTAAGCCAGGACCCTGAATAGAAACAATACATTCCGCCTCCATCCGCTGAGGAATTGTTTCCGCTGATCAACACGTTGTTAAGTACGGACTGGGAGCTGTTATCACCCATGCCCCCTCCATGAGAGACGGCATAATTGTTGTTCAGTACCAAATTGTAAAGGATCGGATAGGCCGTGGAATTCATCATTCCGCCTCCTATCATAGCACTGTTCTCCATGATGATCAGGTTGGCGATTCTTGAACCCGAAGATACATTGGCGATGCCGCCCCCAATGCCAGAACTGAGATTTAGTCCGTTGACAGTGATTGAGCTGGCCAGATTGGCGTTGCCACCGGTTATTGTGAAGCCGTCCAGTTCCGCCGAGCCTTCCCCTGCTACGGAAACTACTACATGATAAGCGTTTTCCGTGTTGCCCGAAAAACTCAGGGTGGCACCAGAGCCGGTTACCACATCGTCCCCATTGAAATCTCCACTTAATATGCTTTTGTTTGCCGCTAAGGTTAAGTCCCTTTGGTTCAGTGTACTTTCCGCACCTGCAAAGCCACCATAGACCGGTATGTAGCTAACCAGCGAAAAGGTATTGTTCCTTCCGTCGGCAATGCCAAAATTATTGTCTGCCGGGCTGTACAAAGGTTTGTAAACACCACCAGCCACCCAGATTTGTGTAATGGCATGATTGATTTTTGCGGCTACAAGCACATCCGCGAGTTCGGCAGACGCATTGGCCCAGCTGTCGCCTTTAACATGACCTGCGCCATGCTTTTTTACGTAAACAATCCCATTGGCATCAGGTAAAACGGTCACATAGGGGCTTTCGTAAGCGCCCAGATCTACCGAGCCTTTGATACGCGGGTTCCCAGCCAGATCGGTTTTTATTGCTGAAAGGTCTGGTGATTGCCCGGTGGCATAAAAAGCATTGCTGCCCGCGTGTATGGCGGGGCTGTTGGTCCTAAGTGTATATTCACCAGGTAGTTGATTAAAAATATTACTGGCCAGGCTGGTAAAAATACTGCCGGCATTCCCCGAATAATTCACCATGTTAGCACCGGCAGGATTATCCTGGACCAGACTATTTTGATATACAGGGTTCGATACATAATTTCTGACCCCATTGTCGCTGGTACCTGCGGTGTTATTATAGATGATGCTGTTGATGATTTTTGGATACGAAAGACTATTAAACATCCCGCCGCCTGGTCCGTCCGACCAATTATCGACGATGGTCACATTCGTCAGGACAGGGGATGAGGAAGAAGAGTTAAACATCCCGCCGCCGTAATATGCGATGTTGGTGCTGATGATTACATTGGTCAGCACAGGGGAAGAGGATGCATCATTAAACATCCCACTGCCATAATTAGCCTTATTGGCACTGATGATCACATTGGTAAGTATCGGTGAAGAAGCAGCCAGAGACACGCCACCGCCATTGTCGACCAATACTTTCCTTCCGTTTACGAGGTTATATGCGTCGTAACTGAATTTACCGCTGTTGTAATAAAAATCAAAAGCACGTCCCCCGCTGATGGTAAAACCGTTCAACTCGGCCGTGCCTACATTCCCAGCAGAGATGACAACGTGGTAGACATCGTTGTCCGATATGGAATTGGTGTTATCTATGTCGCCGCTTAAAGTGCATTTGTTGATGGCCAGGCTTAGGTCGCGTTCGGCCAGCGTGTTTTCAGTACCGGCGAACCCACCATAGATTTTTAAATTATTTACCATTAAAAATGCATTGTTTTTGCGATAGCTGGGAAGGCTGTGATTGGTACCAAAGTTGTTATCGATTGCACTGTAGGTCGGTTTGTAGGTGCCCCCGGCCACCCAGATCTGTTCAATTGTATTATTGCGCTTGGCCTCAACCAGCGCATCGGCCAGCTCGCCTACTGCATTTGCCCAACTGTTGCCGTTGCCTGTTGACCCTTTTTTAACATACACGATGCCGTTTACAGGTGTAATTTGAGCGATGATCTGTTGCGAAAAACTGATGGCAAACAGCATTGCGAGAAGCAGAAATTTCTTCATGGGAAACGTTGCGTTGAAACTGTGAAAGTTAATACTGGTCTATCTGACTGTATGCCAGGCAGGGAAAAGGATTTTTTGGGAAAACACGCCTCTGCCATTTCTGGCAGAAGCTGTCTCCGGCCTCAGAATTTCAGCATAAAAAAATGCCTCAGGCAGGTTTCACATTGAAAATAGCGGGAAGGAAAAAAGAAATTCCTGAAAAGAATTGGCCGGATGCGGCGCGACGTATCCCTGGACCCGCAATATGGGCAGGTTCTTTTGAAAGTGAGCATGTTAACGTTGAGAATAGAGGATAATTAACCGGAAGGTACAAAGATATCAACCGGTTCGTCCTATACTTATAAAATTAAAACGGAAGCAGCCTTTGGCTTAACGGAGGTCAACTTCAATTGTGGCTGACTTAGCAGCGTATATGCCAGCAACAGGCGGCAGCTCAGCCAGAGGATACCTATTTTAATCGGACGTGTTACTCAACCGTATCCAGGTGCTGGTGAAATGCCCGAAAACGGGCTTTTTCAGAGGTATTTTTTCCTTCTATTTTGCAATTGAACAACAGTTGTGGTATCGATCTCATATTGCAAATGCCTTTTGAGAGATTTGCCTTATGATGTCATCCAATTCCACGGCAGTCACCAAAATCTGGTTTAGCATGGTCTGCTTGTCGGCCTCCGAATTTTCATGATCTTGCAAAAGGCCAACAATAGCCATCAATCTTGCAACCGGCGACCGCAGTACATGGGATTGCATGTAGGAAATATCCTTCAGCGCCTTGTTTTGTTTTTCAATCGCGTCGATATATTTCAGTCGTTCTGTTATGTCTGAGGCCAGGATAACTTTCGCTTTTTTACCCTTGAACAAAATGAAATTGCTCTGAATATCGACGTTTATAATCCTTCCGTCTTTTGTCAGGTGCCTGAATATCCCCTCAAAATGTCTTCTGCCATGGGTTTTAGAAGATGATATTACTTCGAGCAAAAGCGGGATATCCTCTGGTGGCCTGATTTCCTTAATAGTCATTTCCAGGAATTCTTCCGCGCGGTAGCCATACTGGCGGACTGCAGCCTCGTTTACATCAAGAAACCGGAGCGTTTCCATTTCGTATACCCACATGGGCTGCGGGCTTAAATGGAAAAGGTCGCTGTACCGCTTTTCGGATTCTGTCAGTTCCATAGACCGTTTTTTCCGTTCCAGGCTGTAAAGAATACTTTTATGCAAGGCAGAGGCCGACAATTCGTCTTTCAAAAGATAATCGCTGATGCCGAGCGCAAGGGATTTAATACTGAATGGGATGTCGTCGTAACCCGTCAACACAATCACCGGGATCGTTTCGCACAGGGACAGCATTTCCTGGATCAGTGTTTCCCCGCTCTTATCCGGGAGGGACAGGTCGAGCAGGACAACATCAAAGCCGGCATTTTCATCGGAGAACACCTTCCGACAGTTATTGAAATCACGGGCATGAAATATTTGGGGGAAACCGATCAGTTCTTCCAGATACTCATTGATAAGTTCAAGGTCGCCGGGATTATCCTCGACGATCAGGATGCGGTAGGTTTGTGTATCCTTGATCATGTTTGCTTAATCGTCTGATGGTAGAGGGTAATTGGGCCGTGTTGTTGTCAGAATCCTGGACGTCTAACAGTGCATTCCGCAGAAGTTCAGGGTCTATAGGTTTGGTGATATAGCCGTCTGCATAGTTCCTGTAGGCCCGCCCGATATCTGAATCAGACAATGATGTTGACAGCATGACAACGGGTATGTGCGCAAGAAGTTCGTGGGTTTTGATGAATGAGAGAACTTCATGGCCGTTCTTTCTGGGCAGGTTGATGTCCAGCAAAATCAGGTCCGGTAAGTCGGAGCCGGAGTAAATGCCTCTTTGGCACAAGAAGTCAATTGCCTGCTGACCGTCTTTGACGACACTCAGCAGGTTTGCAAAATTTACTTCTTCAAGAGCTTCTGTTGTGAGCAATACGTCTCCTTCATTATCCTCCACCAAGAGAATGTGCACTGCCTTCATGAGCTGGTTTTCTAATGGTAAAATAAAAGGTGCTGCCCTCTCCCGGCTTGGACTCGACCCAGATCCTGCCTCCAAGATTTTCCACGATTTTCTTGGTGACAGCCAGGCCCATTCCCGTTCCGGAAAATTCTTCCCGGCTGTGCAATCTTTGGAAAATAATGAAGATTTTGTCGAAATATTCTTCTTCAATCCCAATTCCATTATCCCTGACGGAAAATTGCCAGTACGACTCTGAATCTTCATAATCAATTTGGATCGTCACCGGTTTGTCCCCTGTATTGTATTTTAATGCATTTCCGATCAGGTTTTGAAATACCTGGCGAAGCTGCGTCCTGAATCCGGTGATTGTGGGAAGTTTTACAGTGTAAATAGTGGCCCGTTTTTCCGCGATCTGTTTCTTGAACAAGGGTTTGATTTCATCGACAATATCATTGAGGTTCAGGGTATCACCATCTTCATTAACTCTGCCGACCCTCGAAAATTCGAGCAGGTCCAGGATGATCTGTTTCATCCTCTGGGCGCCATCGACCGCAAAGTGAATGTAACGTTTTCCTTTTTCATCGATAATCCCACTATATTTCTTCTCCAGCAAAGTCAGAAAGCTGGACACCATGCGCAATGGTTCCTGCAGATCGTGCGATGCCACAAAGGCAAACTGCTCCAGGTCTGCATTGGATATGGCCAGTTCCTTGGCCTGCATTTGTTGTTTGTCATACAAGTCTTTGAGCCGTATTTCTGTTGTTTTCCGTTCCGTCACATCTTTCAGATAAATCGACAGACCCTTTTCAGAGGGGTAAACGCTGATCGCATACCAGCTGGACAAGGGCTCGTAGTAAATCTCAAACTGCGCAGTCTGATTTGTATCAATGGCTTCCTGATATCTTTGAAAAGTGTAAGACCCGATACTTTTTGGGAACCCGCTCCAAAGTGGTTTTCCGACAATGTCTGATTTCGGGATCCCGAATAATTTCTCCGCCTTGTTGTTCCAATAGGTAACCGTCCATTGTTTATCCATGGCAAAAAACGCATCGCCAATGCTTTCCAGAATGACCTTTTTTTCGGCAAGCGTGTTCATAAAGGCGATTTCCGCGTTTTTCCGGTCATCTATATCCTGAAAGCTGCCATAGATGCGATGGCAGCTGCCATTGACGTTTTCGGCCTCACCAATAATCCTTACCCAACGTTCATTTCCTCTTCCGGTAATGATTTTGACCTCGGTGTCTATAGGGGCACCTTCCTGGACGCACCGCTCCATCATCCGCAAGATCGTGTCTCTGTCCGTACCTTCTTTATAAAAATCCGTTGCGGAGTCAAAATCAGGAATGAAGTCGTCGGCCACCTCATGAATGATGCGTGTGATTTTGGACCAATAAACGGTACCGTTCATCAAATCTACCTCCCAACTGCCGATTCGCGCGAGTTGATTCGTCTTATCCAGCAGGTTCTCAAGTTCCTTTTTGTCAGAAATATCTTTTCCGACACAAAACAAAAACCCGGCTTCGCTGGACTTGCTGGCAGTCCAGGCAAGCCATTTGGTTTTACCTGATTTGGTGACATATCTGTTTTCAAAGTACAAAGTGATGCCGTCATTAAAATTTTGCATCCTGAGCTTGCTGGCTTCCAGATCATCCGGGTGCAGAAATGCGTCTATTGGCATTGACAGGAGCTCTTCCTCGGTGTAGCCGAGCAAAACAGACATGGCAGGATTCACTTTTCTTAAATAACGGTCGGTGCCTGTCACACAAATGATGTCGGGAGCCGAATTGAAGATCTGATAGTACTCCTCTTCCAGACGTTTACGCTTCACTTCTGCACCGACATGTGTTCCAAGAGCCCCCAGAATATTTGAAACGACATTTTCCAGTCCTTTTCGAGATCTAAGGCCAAGTAGCATAACCCCAATTACCTCATTGTTGAATGTCAGCGGAATACCGTAAGCCGACGAGATCGCTGCTTTTTCGTAACAAAAATAAGTATTGCCTTTCAGGTCATCCCAGTACCGGACAATCTTGCTGTCCCATGTGATGCCCGGAAGGCCTTCTCCTTTTTTCAGGTAAAGGTCACTGTCAAAGTCGCTCGTAAACCCGGATGTGCCGGCAACCTGCATACGTCGGGAAGATAGGGCGATCTCTTTTCGTCCGGTCGTAATCAGCCACGCTTCCCCCAAGGCAAAATCCCCGAATTCCATCACAGCACTCAGCATCAGGTCGAGCATATTTGCCAGACTGATGTCCTTATTGAAAATATGGCTGATATCTGACAGCAGTGTTTTACGTAGCTCTTCGTTCTTACGTTCAGTAATGTCAATGTACGAACCGAGCAGTCGGAGAGGTTGCTGGTTGTCATCGCAAACCACAAAAGCCTTGCCCAGCAAAGTTCCGGTAGAGTCGTCGTCTTTGAAGTAGAAAATCTCATTTTGCCAGCTTGTTAAGCCCGAAAACCGGATGTTGCTGATTGCCTCCTCCATCAACTTTCTGCTTTCAGGACGGATTTTGTTGAAAAATTCGTCCTGTGGTGGTATAGCGAGTGCTGGGTCGAACCCGAACATCACAAAGTGGCTTTCGTTCCACCAGATTTCATTGGTTGCTAAGTTCCATTCGAATAATGCCTCCTCAGTCGTTTTCGCGATAAGTGTAAATCTTTCGTTCAGCTGGTTGATCTGTGCCTCCGCTTTTTTCCGGTCCGATATGTCGCTGATAAAAATGGACAGGCCGCCGTTTGAGGGAAATATCCGGTTTTCCTGCCAAAGGTCCAGGGGCTCGTAATAATCCTCGTTTTTGATGTAGCGTTCTTCGGTAAAAGCCTGCATGATCGCTTCATAGGTTGCTGAGCCTACCGCTTCGGGAAACAACTCCCAGATCTGCTTCCCGATAATCGATTTTTCATCCATATCCAGGATTTGCCCAATCCGCTTGTTGGCATACAGATAGCGCAGGTTACGATCCAGCGCGATAAAACCATCGGTAATGCTTCCCAGCAAATCCTCCATCTGGTTGGTTTTGCTCTTTAGTTCCAGGGCCGAATTTTTCGCATCCGTAATGTCATAAATGAAGGTGTAGAAACCTGCGACCACTTGGTGTTTGGTATCCGGCAGAAAATGGATTCGAAAATATTGAATCGTGTCATCGGGTCGGTCCACCTGGGTTTCAAATACCTGGATCTGCCCGCCCAGCACTCCCTGAATATACTTTTCATCTCCGGAATACCCGAATTGGTCTGTACTCAGTAAAACAGAGTAGGGGCTTCCGATCACTTCTTCGGTGGCTTTGCCGAGCTTGTCCAGGTAAGGCTGGTTAATAAACTGGCAACGCAGATCGGACGAGCAATAAGCGACCAGGGCAGGTAAGTTATCGGTAAGCGTTTTGATAAAGCGTGCATGTTCGGCCACAAGCTCTTCGCCCGCTTTTCTTTCCGTGATATCCGAACGGATCGCCACATACTGGTATGGCTTGCCTTTATCATTCACGAAAGGGACAATGGTTGTATCCACCCAGTAAAAGCTCCCGTCCTTGGCTTTATTTTTTAATTCACCTTTCCAGACCTTTCCCCCGGAAATGGTTTGCCATAGCTCGCGGAAAAAAGCCTTGTCGTGAAAAGAAGAGTTGATGATACGGTGGTCCCGGCCGATCAGCTCTTGCCGACTGTATTTTGAAATCCTGCAGAAGTTATCATTGACATGCTTGATGATGCCTTTGTGGTCAGTTATCGCGACGATAGCCGATTCGTTAATGGCATATTTGTAGGCAGACAATTCCTGGACCGTATCCCGAAGCAAATGCTCTGATCCTTTTTCGGAAGTAGCCTCCCTGAAAGTCAGTAAGATTGCTTCCGCTTCCCTGTCCTGCAGCATATTGGTAAGAGCACATTGAAGCGTGACGAAGCCTCCGTCAAAATGCCTTGCCCGAAATTCAAACGACTTTTGCAGACCGGGATATTTCACTATCTCATCAAACTGGCGCCTGACCTTCATGAGGTCGTCCGGATGTACCATATCTTCGACCGCGCTGAATGAGCGCATGGCGGTTGTCCACCCTGTAATGCGTTCCGAAGCAGGGTTACGATAAATGAGGTTCAGGTCCCGGTCGAACAGTGAGATCCCGGAATAACTGTTTTCGGCTAATTTCTGAAAAAAGGAACTATTGAGAACCGCCCGGCCATTGCGTTTCTCCCGGTCATGGGTTTGCGGCAACTGTCCGTTTATCTTACCAGAAAACTCAACAATGCTGACGGTATAGCCCATAAGACTGTTGGCATCGTGCAATCCGGCGATTATGACGTCCGCTAAAAAGGTAGAACCGTCTTTTTTAGTTAATGGGCAGGTTGTCAGTATCTTGTGGGTAGCGGTTTCATTTTGCAGGAGGACGGAGAAAATGTCGGTTTTGTTTTCGGCAGGGCCGCACAACACCGACGCAGATTGACCAATCATATCTGTATTTGAGTAGCCGAAAAGTTGCTCAGAGTCCTGGCTCCAGCCACTGATGAGGCCCAGTTCGTTTATGAGGAAGGAGACATGCATTGGCTTCATATTTGTCCGAACACCCTTTGAGCCGATTACTCCAATTTCATTATGGAGTATCTGTTCACCTGGTAAATCTGATGCAGAGGGTGCTAGTGAATTTCGATTAGTTTGTGCGAAAAGGACTTTTTTAATTGGAATTACTCCTTATAAAATTTCATTTTTCCGGGCAAAATAAGCCGGGCCTTTAAGCAACCTGCAAGGTTGTATTCCGATACCTCATAGCCCCACCGGCGATGCGTTGCGTTCTGCCTGAGAAAGTTGGGCCACTCCGATAGCCAATATGAGCATATCTGGTCTTACCCCGTAGGCAGTGAAACAGCACAAAAGCCAGTGTGGGCGATGTCTGGCCACATCTTGCCCGGAGCATATGGACCAGCGTGAAAACACTTTTAAATTCGTTGAGCTTTAGTCTGGGCGTTTGCTCGAATCATTAACCTGGGCGAAGGCCAAAAGTTGATCCCGCCAATGTCCTCTGGGATAGTTCAGCGGCGTAAAACCTTTGCGTTCTTGCGTGAGAGGCGCAACTACGCTGTCTGTAAAAGCATCATGTAGGAAAACAGTATCTATGCCACAAAATTCCACTTCTTCGGTAAGCCACAAAATCCTTCAGATTATACTCGCCGTACTGGCTACATTCATCGGACTGTATCCATTGTTCTATTTTTTCCAGGGTAACTTTGGGCTGTTGGCAAGAAGGACAGCGAGCTATTGGCCAGTGCGATATGGAGCTCAGCTTTCTACATGCACATTACTGCCGGTGGCCTGGCCCTGTTGTTAGGCTGGGTTCAGTTTAGTCAAAGGATCAGAATAGCAGCTCCTGCCCTGCACCGCAACCTTGGGAAACTGTATCTGTTATTTGCGCTTTGCAGTTCGGTTTCTGCTGCATATCTGGCACTGCACGCAGACGGGGGATTGATCGCCACAATGGGATTTCTATGCCTTGCCATTGTGTGGTTTACCAGCACATTCATGGGTTACTCCAGCATTTTGAAGGGGCGAGTTAGTCGGCACCGGCAATTCATGATTTTCAGCTACGCAGCGTGCTTTGCTGCGGTAACACTGCGCATATTGCTACCCTTGCTGGTCGCTATTTGCCAGGATTTTATCAAAGCTTATGTTCTTGTGGCATGGTTGTGCTGGCTCCCCAATATGTTTGTTGCGTATTGGTTAACCCGAAATATGAAACAATCTGACAGCGGGAGGGCTTGAAGCAATTGCATGATCAATGCAGAATCCATTTTTGATTCGGTTTGCTGGCACATTAAGCTGGTGAATAAAAAAGAAAAGCTGCAAATGTGGTACCGGTGAGCCGCAGTGCGGTTGCAAAAGGACCTTGTGTCAGTCTGGTTACCGCTGACTTGACTACCTTTGTTTTATTTTTCAAGATATGTTTAGGCATAAGGGCAAAAACAGAAGGCCGGTCCATAATTTGAAGCTCGCATCTTTGTTATCATTCGTGGCAGGAATCGTAAATGTGACGGGCTTCTTCGCGCTTGCTGTGCTTACGACAAACGTCACCGGCCACTTTGCCTATTTCGCTGATAGGGTAATCAAGCAGGACTTTTCCGGAGCATGGGTCTTTTTAATCTAAATTCTCTGTTACCTGGCAGGCGCTTTCGTCTCAAACACGATTTTGGAGGCCGGGTTTCGCCTCGCGCCGCGCTACGCGCATACTATTCCGGTGTTTATTGAAATTTTGTTGTTGTCCGCCATTGCTTTTCCCGGCGTTGATGCGATCCATCGAGCTGCCTCGCTGACAGCCTGCATTTTGCTGTTTGCGATGGGGCTCCAAAATGCGACGGTGACGCGCATTTCAAACGCCGTTGTCCGGACCACTCACCTGACGGGATTATTTACCGATCTGGGAATCGATTTGTCGCAGCTGCTGTTTGATGGTCGGTCGGCGCAACGCAAAAAGCTGATCACATCGATCGTATTGCGGCTTTCGATCATTGTCTTTTTCTTTTTAGGCTGTATGGTTGGCGGGCTGGGGTATAGCTACTACCGGAATAAGATACTTGTTGTTGCCATTGTCTGCCTTGCCATAGGTGCTGCGTACAGCACGCTGCGCTACCATATACTCGTTGTGCAAAAGAATTGGCCACATAGGTCCCATCCACAAACTGAACGGGCGGGAGAGTAACCCTGGCGCGACCTGGAACAGCGCCCGATCACTGCAGCTTCGCTGATCGCTGACGAAGCGCTATATTCTACCGGAGCTACGATCAACGGTAGTCTTTCTCTGTCTGCCCTGAATCCATCGGGAGCGTCAGTACAGATGTGCAGCCTTTGCCATGTATACTCTCAATACTCAGATCACCGCCGTTGCCCAATGCAAATTCCCTGCAGAGTTTCAATCCGATGCCATTCCCTCTTTCGTTGTTTGTCCCGTAACTCGAATGAACGGTACCCGGATCAAAGAGTTTGTCCAATACAAAGGGCTCAATACCCTTTCCAGTATCGCGAATCCTGATGATAGCCGAAGGTCCATGCACCTGGGAAGATATGTGGACGACCGAATCGGGATAGCTGAACTTGACAGCATTGCTCAACAGGTTCCTCAGGATCACTTCCAGTTGCCTTTTGTCCACATATAGCCGTACGGCCGCAAGGCTGCTTTTACTCAGATCGATAGACTTATCCTCGAACTGGGGTTTGAGAAACCGGTAAACTGTTTCGACTACCGCCACCAGGTCAACTGTTTCCCTTCGGGGCAAGGGATCTGTGAACTGCGTTTTGCTCCATTCGAGCAGCGAGGAGATATTGCTTTGCAGGTTGTTGACCTGGGCCAGCAACTGGCCCGAGATCCGGTTGAATTCAACTCTGTCCAAATGATCATCGGCCAGCATCGACAGCGCCGTGTAAACAGTTGCTACGGGTGATTGGATGTCGTGGGCAACGACGGACATGATCTTGCTGTTGTTCGCATTCAGGTTTTCCAGCTCCTTGTTTTGCTGCTCGATCCGGTTCTGATAAGTGGTGGTCTGGCGCTTGAAGTAGTGCAAGAAATAGAGGTACAGGCATAAGCTGATGGCGATGACCATATTCTTGTTCCAATCCGGGATAGCTGTGGCAAGCGGCGGGAGTTTATTAATCTGCACAATGAAAAACAAAAGGCCGTTGAGTATACCGCAAGCCATGGCGATCCAGTTGCTTTTCCAGATGATAAAATTCACCCCTAAGAACAGCAGCAGGAAATACTCAGCGTTGTTGTGATAGTAAAACGTGCTGACCGTGCAGCAAACCGAGAAAACCGTACTTACGATCAGCGGCGGAACTACTTTCTGGCCGTAGCGATGGAAAACAGGGACACTGAATCCAGCCAGCATAGCCAACAAGTCCAGCCAGCACAACAGAAAATAGCCGTGCAGGTAGTTGGAGACAAGAAAGGCGGCCGAGCAGCAGCCTGCGGACATACCGGCAATGTTCGTCACAACGATCCGTCGGTGTTCCTGGTAGGGCATGGAAGGCAAGACGCCTGTCCTGATCAAACTTTTCCACCAAAGCAAGTATCCAGGCGTAGAAAGCATTTATGGGTAATTTAAGGCGTCACATCGGATGCTGCCAGAGGTTGGTATAACGTGAGTATGAATGACAAAGGTCTGAAATAATTCGAAATGGTTGTAGTAGCCCAGGTGTATTAATAAACATAACGTGCGACTGAAGGATCCGTGGCGTTATCGGGATTCTTGATTGCGGCCTCAAAAGAATGGGTATATCAGCGAAAGGGGGATCACTGCGTCCCCCTGGATACGGGGTATAGGTTATACGGTGAATGCGACTAGAGCGAGAGCCCGCAGCGCCGTCTTAAAGTGCTCTTGTTCAAGAGCCGCCTGATCCGGTTGGTAGAGGCAATTACCCGATCAGGCGGAATGCATCGGGCCGATAACGCGGGTATAAAGCGTAAATTCAGCAAACAGACGTGCCTTCATAAATCCAGGTCCGACCCCAGCCTGCCTCCGCCTTGCAGAAATGAAAGCGTCAGGTGTGCCGGGGTCGAACAGGAGTTTTCGCCCTTGCTCTCACGCGTGAGCTGGTCGCCCATCCCAGCAAGGTAACAACGGACTACCAATTCGCCCCTTCTTCCTAGTGATATGCTGCGTCTTTTTCAACTCCTGATTTCTCTCCGCATGAACAAATAATAAGAATATGCAAAACAAAGAAAAGTTGCGGCTATTAGCCCCGTCAGTTGGGGCCAGACCACCATCAGGCTTTCTTTGAACGGAAGTGGCGAAGGAATAGCGCCCGCCATCTGCTCCATTGTCAGGGGGCCCAAGCTACGCACTGATGGCATCAGCAATGTGGTTGTCGCATCGGAAAACAACTGGCTTGGTGCCAGGCGGAGTATGTTCAGCATGATTTCATTGTATTTGACGAGGTTCGTCTGGGTCAACATGGCCTGTCTGGGAACGAATGCCCCGATTACCAAATTGGCAACAATCTGATAAAATACGGTAAAAAATAACCACAGGCCGATCGATGCGAGCGCAGAAGTGGCCGTATGTCTGAACGCAATGGAAAGCAGTATTGACAAGCTCAGCCAAAACCCTACATAAACGACAGTCAGGCTGGCAAACGTGAAGATCCGGAGTACTTCGACCGGCTCGATCCAGACGCCCGTAATGCACAAACCCGCACCTATCATGAGCAGGATCAGGGTAAAAAAAAGGGTACCGACAAGGATCAGTGCGCTCACAAATTTTGCCAGGATCAGGTTGTCGCGATACACCGGCTGAGCCATTAGGCGGATCAGGGTGCCGTTATTCTGCTCGGAATTGATCGCATCAAAGCCCAGCGCAATACCGAGCAATGGACAGAGGAAGTTCAGGAATACATGAAACGGGGGCATCGTGCCATCTGTACCGGTAAGCAGTTTTAAATAAACAAACGTGTTGTCTGGATCCTGTGCATTTGAAACGGCATCCCTGATATTGCTCAGCGACACATACAAAGCCCCCAAAAATGTGAGGATCAGCAAGGCCAGCAACAGGATGAGCCGCCAGCTCCGGATATGGTCCGCCACTTCCTTGGCAACCATCACCCTGAATGTACCGGACGAATCTGCGGCGGCTTTACTTTTTATTGAGATACCTTTGGAAAATACCGCGAGACTTTTCATTGGCATTGTTTTCGGTTAAATTGTTATCAAAGTATTTTTGATAAATTTCATCAAGTCCGAACTCTCTCTTTTGAACGCCCATCACATCAAGGCCTTTAGCGACAAAGAAACGGACCATATCGGGCGTTACATCCGAAGAACAGGTGATCTGCACGAGGTTTTCGGAAATTTGCAACTCTTGCACGTCTCTCATGTTTCGCAGTTCGGCAGCATGCTCCCAAGAAGCAGACAGGGGCTCTCTCACCGTGATGCTCACCGAATAGGATTCGTCGGCGAAAAGATGCTGCGAAAGCTGATGGATATTGCCCTCCATCTGCATTTTACCCGCAGCGAAAATACCAACACGGTCACAGACCTGCTGCACCTGATGCAAATGGTGAGAGGATAGCAAGACGGTCAGTCCCTGTTCGCGGCTCAGCTGTCGGATCAAGACAAGGAACTCCCTCACACCCGCGGGATCGATGCCGAGCGTGGGTTCGTCCAGGATAATGACTTCAGGTTGTTTGATCAGCACTTCGGCAAGACCCAGCCTTTGTTTCATACCCCGAGAAAAAACGGAAGTTCTTTTATGCGCCGAAGCGCCCAGTCCTAGCAGGTCCATCAGATCCAACGCACGCTTGTGTGCCTTTTCACCCGGGATGTTATTCAGTTTGCCGGTGTATACCAGGTTTTCAAGGGCTGTCATGCTGTCGTAGAAGCCAATGCTGTCGGGCATATAACCTACTTTCCTTTTCACCGGGATAGGATGGGTCGTTGCGTCGATTCCGCAGACAAGCGCTTTGCCCGAAGTGGGTTCAGTAAGCCCGAGCATCATCAGGATGGTAGTAGTTTTCCCTGCCCCGTTCGGGCCTAACAATCCGAATATTTCGCCTTTGCCGATTTTCAGGTTCAGGTTATCAACTGCTTTCAGAGAACCGTAGCATTTGGTCAACCCCTTCAAATCAATGACAGGATTTTCCATATTGCTTATCGTCTACCGTATTTTTTGATTAATCTGTATATCAAACCGGTGGCAAGCAAAATCACCAGGATGCCGAGCCAGCCAGATAGTAAGGACGTTTTGACGGTGATCCTGAAGGCGGCATCAGCACTGGCATTCTGACTTCTGGCCGTCAGCGTGGAGACGTAATCCCCGGCTATTGTTTTGTCGGGGACATGCACCTTAGCCGTCACCTCGATAGAACCGGATGGGTCTATACGTTCCACTTTGGCCGGTTCAAACGTGACCTGCCATTTAGGGGGTGTCTGGGCCGTCAGTTCCACATTTGCAAGCGGCAGGGTTCCTGTGTTCTTGATTTTGCACACGATCTCCTCCACAGTGCCTTCTGTAACATCTTCACTTAGTCGCCCCGAAGGAGTGGTCAGTTCAATCTTGTAAGCTCCTTTGAGGACTGCTTCAAGATTGAGCCTAAGCGTGTCTGCTGCCGAAACCGCTGTTACAGGAATTGTATACTTCTGCGGCTTGGAATAAGGGTTCGCGCTGAGTTCTACCGATACCTCCTGCGTCGCTCCCGGTTCGACATGGACCGAGGTGACCTGGCTGCCCAGGGTGCGAAAGGATACGAACCAGCCGGGAGGCACTTTCGCGTCCAGTGCATAATTCTTTGCCTGGCCTGACCCGTTTTTCAGCGTTGCCGAATACCGGAACGGCTCGTTGGCGCTGGCTTCCAGATTAAACAAATTGGTTTGAAAAGAAGAAATTTCGATTGGCTTGCCTGGAGTCTGGGCCTGTGAATTTGCAGAGAGTCCGGCCATGAAAAGCAAACCGCAGATGGAATGAGTGTTGTACTTTTTGAAAGTGGAACAAAAAAGGGACATAATCTAACAAACAAAAGTTATTACTAATTTTCATTCATTAAAGAGTCGTCGCAAAGGTGTTGTTCGCCCTTCGCATACTAATTTCCGGTGAAAATAAATAATGGCGGAGTTTTTCAAAAATCTTGTCAAGAAAATTTCTGTGCGGAATAATTAGCTATCGACAATAACCTTGCGTGCTGTTGCGCCGCCACATGGCTGTCCCGGTAACTTACACCGCAAAGCCCGACGTGGGCCGCCCTACGCGGGGCGCCCGTAAATTACCCGAAAACTTCCCGCCGGATTTATATAAATTGCTTTTTTAACCAAAACCGCTCCGTATGACACCCACTACCTCCAATCCGAAGATCCACGAAGGCCGCAACCTGAAACGCTTCCGCGAACTTTTGGGCATCAAACAGGAATTCCTTGCTTTCGAGCTCGGCGAGGACTGGAACCAGCAGAAGGTTTCTTTGCTCGAACAGAGGGAAAAGATCGATTCTGGCATTTTGGAGCAAGTTTCGGCGATTCTTAAAATCCCTGCTGAGGCGATTCGGAATTTTGATGAGGAGAAAGCAATGAATGTGATTTCTAACACATTTCACAGCGGATCATTTGTAGCGAACTCAGTTGAGACCTATCATAATAATCCGATTGATAAATTGCTGCAGTTGCACGAGGAGAAGATTGCGCTTTATGAGCGGATGTTGAAGGAGAAGGATGAGATGATGGGGCGGTTGGAGCGGTTGATTGGGACTAAATAGGTTACGTTCGTAAAGTCCATATTTTGATATTATTTTTGCACTCATTATACACATACCACCTGACACAGCCATGGAAAGATTCAGAACTGATAAAGCACTTCAAGCCCTTGTTCGCTTCGGCAATCTTGGTGGCGGCAGCCTGAACAAAATGAAAGCGCTGAAACTGATTTGGCTCTCCGACAGATATCATTTAAGACAGTACGGCCGCACAATCACAGGAGACCAATATTTCGCCATGAAAAATGGCCCCGTAGCTTCCTGCACATTTGATTTATTGAAAGGCTCCGGCGTCGCCTTTGACACAGAAGTAATCCAAAACATTGCTAAGTATTTAACATCCAGCCAATATAACTACTCCGTTCACGGAGAGGCTGACATGGATGTTTTTTCTGAAACAGATATAGAAGTAATGGATCTGACTTGGGAAAAGTACAAACAATATGATCATTTCGCTCTATCAGAACTGTCCCACAATTTTCCGGAATGGATTCGCTACAAAGCAAATTTCGAAATCGCTGAAAAAGGCAGGTATGAAATCATCATGGATGATTTCTTCGTGAATGTGAGCGATAAGATAGGCTTGTTCAACGACAGCGAAGAATTCCTAAATGAATCCAGAGAAATTTTCCTGGAATACTCTGCTTAATCGGCCCGATGGAAGTTAGTTTTGAGGCCTTCTATCAGGTACTTAAGGAAAAAAGCATCCTCTATTTTTCGCTTAACTACCAAGGCAATCCCGATCCGCATTATTATGTATTGCTTGACAAGGGCACAGAAATCCTGTTGTTTTCGGTATGCACTTCCAAGCTTGATACGATATTGAATTTTGTCAAAAAGCGTAACCTCGATTATGACACGATTGTCTTTATCGAGAGCGAGCCGGATAATCCTTTCAGCAAGAATACCTACATTAATTGTAATAGCCCGGTTTCAATTCCTTATGGCGAGTTTAAGAAAATGTTTGAGGAAGGGAAGGTAAAGTATAAGGATCAATTGGATGATGAGCATTTTGACCAAATTATCAGTGGGATTTTGAAGAGTCGATTGGTGGAGAGGAAGATTAAGAAGCTTTTTTTGTGAAATTTGGTAGTTTAATTTTAGAAGAAGATGACGGAGCGTGATAAAATTAAAGAAAAGCTTGTTAATAGGGTAATTGCCGAGAATGTTGGTAAGGTAAATCTTCCAATTGATCCTAAAATTGCTAAACGTGTCTATGCATACTTCTATATAAATACTGACATTAAGTTTTTGTTGCAATCAGCCACAAAGCTTCAGTCTCTTCTAAAACAAAACAACCCAAATGAAAACGAAGAGCGATTTGACCAAGATGCGCTGTGGTATGGAATCATTGCAATTTATGGGCGCTGTTTCACAAGCAACTCCGGAAATGCTTCGCTAAAGGAAAAGGATGTCTTCAAGGGAAACGAGGAGATGCTCGAACTGCACCTGGAAATAATGAGATTGCGGCATAAGTTCATTGCTCACAGAGAGGAAACGGAATTTGAGGTTGGAGTAATGGTTCTATCCATAGATCGCATTTTTCGCGATGGTCGGTTGGAGGCAAGTTTACACACACCGTTTCAAAGAAAATCAATTCATCCGCAGGAACTAGATGATTATCTGAGGTTATTCACATTTGTAGGCGAATATGCTATGTCAGTCTTGATGAAGCGTTGCGATCATTTGCTGTCTTTCATTCAAATCAAATCGGGAGTACCGCCAACAGAAGAGGATATTTTAAACATTTTTCTTACCCACAGGGACGAACTATGAACTTTCTAATTCCATTTTCTACCTCTGGAAAGGGAATTGATTTAATTTAATGTTATGATAATTATTAAACGATAGGAAGTTCTTGCCTTTTGGCTCACTATTAATTCCTCCTCTAATAGTTTTCTGTTGTTGGTACGGGATACTTTATTAGTAACTTAGCTTTCCTTCGGAATGCTCTATACTCGGGTGATGCAAATTTCTACAGTCTTTGTATGATACGGCATTATAGATTTAAATTGCTTATGAAGCCTCTTTTACCGTTATTATGTTTATTATGATCCAATGATTACCAAATAAATCCCTAGCGCATGCCAGTTGAAGATTTTACCTCTGCCAGACAGCTATTCAACTATTTGAGGCTTTCTAATGATCAATGGCGTGGCAGCGGGAATTTTATTTTCCGTTCGCAGTACGAGTCTACTAATAAAACCTTTCCTCTTTTACCAACATTGTTCCGCGAAAGAGAAGAGGGGACTTTCCTTGCAAAAGAATTCAATGAAACTGAAAACTGGTTTGTCACGGGACCGAAGGCTGATCAAGCACAATATGGAAACTTGCAGTACCAGTACCCTACATTTTTCAAAGGAATGGTGTTACATGGTACAGAGAAGAGGATCTTAAAAAGGTTTGTAAGTATTGCTAATGGGCTTGGAATCCACATTCCTCAGGCAGAGACAATTTTGAATACCAATATTGGTAAACGGAATATATTAGGCGGCACATTGTCAGGATTTCACAAATTCGAGTCTAACGATTCTTATATGAAAAGTGATGATTTTGACACAAATTACAATAGTCTGACCAATGCGTTCACCAGTGACTTACCAATCTACACTGGCTTAGCTCAACATCACGGTTGTCCTACAAGACTCCTTGACTTTTCATTCAATCCCCTTAAATCGTTATTTCACGCTATAAACAGACCCTTTGTGCCAGACGACGACGCATTTATTATAGTATATGCATTGAGCTATGAGGCAATTGCAACCCAATGGGTGCTCGAAAGATATCGGTACAACGGGATAAACAATATGGAAAAATTGGCGATTTATTCTTCTTTTTTAGTCCCAGCCAGCTCAAACCATTATTTACATCAACAAGAAGGAATGTTTCTCTATCCTCTTTTTCCATTCGATTTCCTGTTGGCATTTAAACGCTATCCGTCGATCGAAGATTTTGTAAAATCAGTTTGGCCATCAGAAGAACAGTCAGATCATTACTATAAAAAATTAAGAATCCCAAGTAGCGAGCTACCAGTAATCTCCGCATATTTAAAGCAGGAGAACATCTCGCTTTCAAAAATGATGCCTACACTCGACAATGTTGTAAAGGAAATAATTTCTTAGCGAATGTTCAGAGTCCCCAAACTTTCATTTTGATTTGCTATCCTTCATTTGCTTATAAGAAAAATTTAGGCGGAACAAGATATCATTGCAAGGTTACGTATTTAGGAATTTTCAGGATGCTAACTTACAAGCGTAAGCTCCACAGGGAATTTAAAGTGAGCAGGTTGAAGTGTAGCAAAGAAAAAAGCACTTACAAGTTTTACCTCATAAGTGCTTGATAATCCGTGGTCTCGTAGGGATTCGAACCCCAAACCTCCTGATCCGTAGTCAGGTGCTCTATCCAATTGAGCTACGAAACCAATTCCCGAACGGGACTGCAAAGATAGGAAAAGAGGCTCTTTTCGCAAGCAATCCACTTTAAAAATTTAAGTTAAGTCCTCATTTCCCTTGAAAATCAGGCTTTTTCTTTTGTAAAAAAGATGAAATCCCTTCCCGGGCGTCGCGGGTTTCGAATAAAATATTCTGATTTACCCGCTCTAATTCCTGCATTCGGGGCAGATCCGATTGGAAAGATTGGTTCAAAACCTTCTTCATGACGCCGATTGCCAGGGTCGGGGCGGTTTGGTAGAAGTGGGTGAGTTTGGCTATCTCGTTGTCCAGTTCTGCTGCGGGAACTGCTTTATTGATCAACCCTATTTGTACTGCTTCCGTTGCGAATACTTTTCGGCCGGTCGAGGATAGTTCGAATGCTTTGGCTATGCCGATTAATCTGGGCAGGAAAAATGTCGCGCCAGCGTCCGGCATTAAGCCAATTTGTACAAAAAGTAAACTCAGGTAGGCATCTTCGCTGGCGATGATCAGGTCGCAGGCCAGTGCCAATGAACAGCCCGCCCCGACAGCCAGACCATTTAACCGGCAAATCACCGGCTTGGGGATTTCACGGATCGCATTGATCATGGGTTCGTAATATTCTTCCAATGTTTCCGCCGCCGTTTTTTTGCTTTCAAGCGCTTCCTTCAAATCCGCTCCGGAACAAAATGCTTTGTCGCCTGCGCCGGTGATGACCACAACGCGGACGGTTTCGTCGGCATGCGCGGCATTGACGGCCTGCGTGATTTCGGAAATCAGCTCCGGATTTAATGCGTGGTAAACCTGAGGACGGTTGAGCGTGATGCGGGCAACTCCCTGTTGGTTTTCGAAAATGAGGTTTTGATACATGGCATGCAATGTTTGTATCAAAAGAAAAAGTAAACGGCCATACTACTTACCAATACGCCCGACACGAAACCAGCCAGAATTTGGGCGGGGTTGTGGGCGTTTAAATGCAGTCGGGCACTCAAAATCCAGCCGCCAGCCAGTATTGTGCCCAGCAGCGGCGCCAGGAGGGCCACTTCGTCAAAGCGCATCAAAAGTCCCGTGAGCATCCCTAGCGCACCACCTATGCCAGTGGCATGGGCGCTGATTTTCCAGAAATAACTGATCATGGTGACCACGGCCAGCGAAACCGTCGCGCTGGCGAGGATTACCGAAATCTGTGGCGCAAGCTCGCCGATTGGTTGCAGTTGCCATCCGAACAGATAGGTGGCCAATGCGTAAATCATCACGCAGGTCAGAAAAGGCAGCCGACGTTCTTTCACATTATCCACGTGAAAACTGCTTATAACCCCCATTTTCCTGAAATAGTAGATGACCAGCGCAGGGGCTAAAAAGGTATTGAGAAACAGCAATAGCAGCAGGCTTCCCAATGCGGGTAAATCAAAAGCACTTACACCCACCAGGTCGGGCGAAAGAAAAAATAGCAATGCAAAAAGATAAGTGGTAAGGATCAGCGGATGAAAAATCACTGACAATATGATGGCAAGTCGGTTATTCAAAACAGAAGTCGTTAAGCTTTAGATCAGCGCAAAATTAAACCGAAATCCAGCGTGTACAACGCTGGCTGAGAGCATAAAAGTAAGTTACCGGTCGCCGATAGGTTTTAAAGGGGTAATTTGTAATTTTGCGCCTCGTTCGAAAAACGCGGAAGGAGTTTATTTATTGACATTAAGATTGAATTGACAAGAAAAATGGGACCGTTGCAAATCAAAGAAATATTACAAACTGCTCCTGAAAGCCAGGCTGTCACTTTAAAAGGCTGGGTAAGAACTAAAAGGGAAAGCAAGAATGCAATTTTCATCGCACTCAACGACGGATCGACCATTCATAATATCCAGGCAGTAGCCGAACCAGGCCAGTTTTCACCTGAATTGCTGCAAACTGTGACGACAGGCGCATGTTTGAAAATCGAGGGTCAACTCGTCGAGTCCCTGGGTTCTGGACAAACTGTTGAAGTAAAAATTACAGATATTTTGGTTTATGGTATCGCCGATCCGGAGGCATATCCTTTGCAGCCTAAGAAACATTCCCTGGAATTTTTGCGTGAGATCGCCCACTTGCGTCCGCGCACCAATACATTCAGCGCAATACTCCGCATTCGCCACGCTTTGGCTTTTGCAGTGCATCAATATTATAATGATAACGGTTTCTTCTATCTGCATACGCCGGTGATTACAGCTTCGGACGCGGAAGGTGCAGGCGAGATGTTCCGAGTAACCACATTGGACCTGAACAAATTACCAAGAACAGAAGAAGGAGCGATCAACTTTAAAGAAGACTTTTTTGGCCGCGAAGCTAACCTGACCGTCTCCGGCCAATTGGAAGGGGAGTTGGGCGCGATGGCGCTTTCGAAGATATATACTTTTGGTCCAACTTTCCGGGCTGAGAATTCCAATACCACTCGCCACTTAGCCGAATTCTGGATGATTGAGCCGGAAATGGCGTTTTTCGAGCTGGAAGATAACATGAACCTCGCGGAGGATTTTGTGAAAAACGTGATCACTTATGCATTGGAAAATTGCAAGGATGATCTCAACTTTTTGCAAAACAGGCTGGCGGAAGAAGAAAAGAACAAGCCACAAAACGAACGTTCGATCCCACTTTTGGAAAAGCTCAGCTTTGTAGTCGATAATCCTTTCGAGCGTCTGACTTACACCGAAGCCATTGATATTTTATTAAAATCAAAACCGCACAAAGAAAAGAAATTCCAATATCCGGTAGGGTGGGGAATTGACCTTTCCAGTGAGCATGAGCGGTATCTCGTCGAAAAACATTTCAAAAAACCGGTGATCCTGACCAACTATCCTCGTGAGATCAAATCATTTTATATGAAGCTCGACGAAGATGGGAAAACGGTTCGCGCGATGGACGTACTTTTCCCGGGCATTGGAGAAATCATCGGAGGCAGCCAGCGTGAAGATAACTACGAGAAATTGCTGGAACGTGTTCACGAAGTAGGTATCGATCCGCAAACGATCTGGTGGTACCTGGAAACCCGCAAGTTTGGCACTGCGCCTCACTCCGGCTTTGGACTGGGCTTTGAACGTCTAGTCCAATTTGTGACGGGCATGGGGAATATCCGGGACGTGATTCCTTTCCCGAGGTATCCGAAGAGCGCGGAGTTTTAACCGGCAAATAAATGCGTTCATCATTCAGGTAAGTTCCTATAAAAAAGGCCAGGCTATAATTTTATCGACTGGCCTTTTTATCAATACCTAATCTTTATTCCTACGCCGCCTTCATCGCCGCCACATTCTGGCAGAAATGCACGAGATCGCGAAAAGTGTAGAAGATGTCCAACTTGCGCGGATTGTGACCGGCTTGTTGTTCATATAGCTCAAAACCGCTGTAAATCTCCCAAAGATGCTCGGCCATCTCGGCGGGCGTATTGAGTTCAAATAATTGTTGCACTTGCTGGCCGTAAGCCGCGCACATCGAGTCCGGAGACTCGGCAGAGTGTGTTTGTTTGTTCATTGTACTATATTTTAGGATAAATGGGGCGCCCTGTTTTAGGTGTCCTAATGCTACAGTACGTGCATCCGGGGGCTTTCGCCGGCCCGCACCATGACAGGGCAGATCGTGTAAGTTTTTCATTTGAGCTGTATTAATAGGAATGCGAATATGCAGATTTTGTGACGAGAAATGCAAATTGGGGTGGGGGAGATTTTGGGGTACAGATACAATTGAGAAAAGCTCATTGTAAATTGTAAGGGAAGAAGTACCTTTTGATTGTTATTGAATATCAGATAATTAAATGATGTATAGATAATTAGGCCGCCTGCCCCAACGTCTATAAATAAATGTCGACCCTTCTTGTCCTTTATGTAATAACCTTTACGCAAATAATTAATGGAACCCTTAGAGATAATCAGCACCTCGCATACAATAGACATAGAAATCGATCCTACGAGTGCTGATATAGCAATTGTCTCGATTGATAGTCGGGGGACAGCAGGAGTGTTAAACTCATTAGTCTTGACAGCATATGGATATTCTGAAACAAACTTACCGACTGAATCACAGCTAAAAGATGGCTTTAGTCAACTGTCATCTAACGATAGAAAGACAATAATTTTTGTGGTCACTTTAAATAGTGAAACCGGCAATACAAGCAAGAACCTTAGGGACAATTTTCTAGCAGCACTCCGGCATTTTAAGAGTTTGATCAAAGGCAAGAAAGTTTGGGTTCCTTTGATGGGATCTGGGGCGGCGGGATTGGGCTTAATCGAAAGCTATTCCATCACAGCAAATGTCATAAACATATTTAGTCGAACGAATTCATCAACATCTACATTTCTAATCTCAGTGCCAGAAAGTCGTGCTGGTCGGACAATTATTCGGGAAGTTGGTTCATCTGAGACTAATTCGCTCTATGAGGCCGAGAATTTCGTCGATAATCTCAAATCTAAATGGTACTTAGTTGGATCAATTTGGGGGCGAGACGATCAATTAGAAAGGTTCATCAAAAGTGAAATTTGGGAGAAGGGGCAAGACGATGAGAGTTATTCTGACGTAATCAACAAAGTTGAGAAAGACGATGTGTTAATAATTAAATCAAGTTTTGCGTCCTCTGCCGATTCGGTTAGCTATCTCCGTATTAAAGCCTTAGGACTGGTGAAGTCAAACCCCCAAGATGGATCGAAACTCATGGTTGATTGGAGGATTAGTAAAATCTCTTTGGATATCGAAAATTTGGGATTTTACAGGAGTACAATAGCGGAAATGTCACTTTCAGATGCGGTTACAATAATTTCTAAGATTGATAAGCAATTGTGGGGTCATCTTCTTTTGGATCAAAAAATCTATTCAAAAAAGGAAAGAGTAGCAGGAATATTAAGCGATTCTGATAGTGGCGTAGATTATTTGAATATTTCAGCGGATGTAAATGCATTTGCAAATGTCATTGCCGCGAGGGCATTTGAACCACCACTAGCTGTCGCACTATTTGGCCAATGGGGCTCAGGCAAGAGCATTTTTATGAGAAAGTTAAAAGAGAAGATCTTGCAGCTTTCTGATACTAACTCAGCATACTGTGAGGGAATAGTGCATATTCATTTCAATGCTTGGTCATACATAGATTCAAATTTATGGGCAAGTATTGTGACCAGAATTTTTGAGCATTTGGAAGAATATATTACAGAGAATAGTAGCTCCGATGAACAAAAAAATGAAATACACAAGCAGCTAACAAGCAAATTAACAATTGCAAAGGAGGAGGTTATTATTTTAGAAAATAGGAAAGAATTAGAAATTGAAATTATTGAGAATCTATCTATTAAGAAAGACGCTTTAGCCAAGGAAATAGATGATAAGATAGCCAAACTTAGGAAAGAAACATTGTGGGAAGCGTTAAAAAAAGTTGAAGAAGAATTTGATGTCAGAGCGGAAATTTTAAATAAGATAGATGCAAATAAAGGTCAGCATAAAGTAGTAGGTCAGCTACGCGAGATAGTTCCGGAAAAATACTGGAAAGATCCAAATATGGCTTATGAGATTGCCAAATCTAAATATACATTCCTAAAATCATTTTTTAGGAAGGATAAGGTGGCTGGGAACTTCATCACACTGATTTGTATCCTTATCACCATCTCACTACTTCCCTATTTAATTGGATTTTTGAGCTCAAAAATAGAATCTTCTAGCTTTATCATTCCTCAGATGATGCTTTGTTTTCTCGCATCAGGAAAAATATTATGGCAAAGGGCGGCTGATGTTTACACTCATCTACAACCGGTAGTTGCATCGTTTTGGGAAATTAAAGAAAATTATGATAAACGGGTTCAAGAAGCAACATCGAATTTTCAACAAGAAGAAAAGGTTTTAAAATTAGAAATCGAAAAACGTGAGGCGGAGCTTTTATTAGTTAATGATCAGATACAGAAATCCGAATCGGTTAAGGCTGATTTACAGTTCAAAATAGACAATGCACTTGCAACTGAGGCTTTATATTCATTTATCGATAGGAGGTCAAAAAGTGAGGATTATAAAAAGCATTTGGGCCTAATTTCTATTATTAGAAAAGATTTTGAAGTTTTAAACAATTTGTTTATCGAACATAATCAGGAAGCTGGAAACAAGAAGAATTATCAAGAGTTTAGACAGAAATTTAAAAAACCTTTGGAAAGGATAATTCTTTACATCGATGATCTAGATAGATGCCCTACTGAAAATGTCGTACAAGTATTGGAAGCCGTGAATCTTCTTATGGCTTTTCCGTTGTTTGTGGTGGTTGTTGGAGTTGATTATCGTTGGATTAAGAATGCACTTGTTGCCAAACATTCAGTTCACTTTTCAAGTCAAATGGAGGGAAATCGCAAGAACAATGACATGTTGGAACTCATAAATCCTGCTGGCTACCTAGAAAAGATATTTCAAATTCCATTTCATTTGCAAAATTCAGAAGATGGGGTAGTGAAATATATGATAAAATCACTAGCGGAAGGTAAGAATAACGTAGAATCGAATCTGATGGCAGTTGAGGATGCCCATACTAATAATGTCCTTTCGGATAAGCCAGGGACCGACAGCGAAATACTAGTTGAAAGTAATAATGAAAAGTTGGTAACTAGTAATTCTATGATTCCTATTGAATCTGAGGCATTAACCTTTTCAGAAGAAGAAATAAGGCTTATGCAAGCGATGTCGGTACTAGTTGGAACCAGCCTAAGATCAGTTAAGCGTTTCGTCAATGTTTACAGGATTGTGAAAGTCCATGAAGGATTTGCGGGTGAAGCGCAAATAACAAAGCAGGAGCGTGCGGTAGTTCTATTTCTTTTAGCACTGCCCTTAGGTCGTTACAGGACACTATTGCCGTCTTTAAAAAAGTTCATGTTTGAGGGTGTTGGATCGTTTTTTACTTTTTCTACTTATTCTGTTTTTAACCATCCCGATGAAGAAATAAATCGATTGAAAGGAGAAATAGGCTTCATTTTGTCCAAAAATGAGGATAGTAGAGTTTTGGATGATGCGTCCGCGGAGCTTTTTGCGAAGCACTACGATTTTTTGTCAAGATTTTCATTTGAACATCTATGACGTGGTTCCGTTTTGGTTTACACTTTTTGCGGATTAGTAAATATTTAAAGTCTCAATTCTCATCCAGTTTGCCGATAGTATTCAGCCTCGAAGGCAGCCGGATTCAGATAGTTTAAAGAGGAATGCAGCCTTCTTGTATTATAGTATCCGTCAATGTATTCGAATAGGGCGGCCTTCAATTTTTCTAGGCTCTCATATCCACCTTTCGGCATATTCAGCTCCGCCTTGAGCCTGCTCCAGAACGACTCGGCCCACGCATTGTCGTAGGGATCATCGGCCCGGGACATACTCTGTTTCAGCTTAAAAGTCCTAATCAGTTTTTTCATCTTGTGCGACAGATATTGGCCTCCACGATCCGAATGTACAATCATACCTGGCTTTACCCTTCGTCTCAGGAGAGCCCTTTCCAATGGCTCCCGGACAAGGCTTTCCTGCATATTATCCTCCAACTGCCAGCCAATCACCTGCCTTGAGAATAGATCAATCCAGACACATAAATACGACCATTTACCGCCTTTTAGAGGCATGTAAGTGATATCGGAGACCCACACACAATTGGGTTTGCTTGGCATGGGCTGACCCAATAAAAGATTAGGGCACACCCGTTCTCCATGCTTACTATCCGTGGTCCTTGGAACAAATTTCGGCGGCTGAATGGCTCTTAAACCCTCTTTACGCATGATTTCAACAACTTTCCTGCGACCTATTTTTATACCCTTTTGCTTCAAGGATTCCTTAATGCGTCGGCTACCATATCGCTTAAAATTCCGGATAAACTCAATCCGTACCTCATGCTTTGGCCGATTGTATTTTTTGTCCGCATTATGGCTTTTTCCCCGGCGATAGCGATAATAAGCTGTCCTGCTGACTTCAAAAAGTGAGCACAAATAATTGATCTTTTGCGTCCGAGAAAATGAGTGTATCAGCTCATAGACGTCCCTGAGTCGGACTGGCTCAAAAGACCTAAGGCTTTTTTTAAGATTTCGCGGTCGGTTTTTAGCCGTTCATTTTCCGCCCGTAGTTTAGCAACTTCCGCAGCTAGTGTCGCTGATTTATCGTTGCTATTTGCGCCGCTATTCGATTTCGTCTTTTTTGTTGCCATCCTTCTCCAACGATAGAGAACATTCTCGGCAATTCCAAATGCCTCCGAGATTTCCTTAGCGCTTCTGCCGGAAGCCAGCATTCTGGTCATTTCCTGCTTGAAATCAGCATCGTAGCTCCTACGAGTTTTTACCAATTTTTGGTCTTTCATTTTGCATCATGTTGTGCAAAAATGTGTGCCGATTTTCGGAGCCACCTCACTATAGGCTAATGTAGCAAAAGCGAAAAATCCAGACACCGGCTTAGTCAGCCCCTTGAAGTGCTGAAAAAACCCACAGAGAAATTTTAATAAAAACCCCTACTACACCGCGTTACCTTTTCAACAGCTTACCGTATTACGTAAAGTAACTACCGTAAAACTGTCAGGAACATGAAAAGGAAACATACTTACTTTTTGAACAGCACCTTATCTACCATGGTAACGGTGCTGTTTTTTGTTTTTGAAGCCAATGCTCAGAAAAATTTCGAGGTTAAATGGGCGATGGACCTTAACCGGACCGGGGTGTCCAGCCATCCCAACTTTTCCCCGATCGATGCGACGCTTTTTGGTGGATCCAATACCTATGCATTGAATGGCGGCTATGGCTTCGGGGATGCTGTAGTCGCCGGATATGTAGCCCGGCCGTGGCCGACTGCTTTTTCTAATGGTCGGTATGTCGAATTCAAATTCACCGCTAATTCATTCAAATACGACATTACCTCCATTACATTCCGGCTGCGTCGCTCGGCGGATGGTCCGACGCAAGTTAAAGTCAGGACGAGCATTGACAATTTTTCGGCAGACCTCGGCGCATATACGTTGAAAGATGTCGCGAAGTTCAACTCCTACAACATTCCGGTCAGTTTTAACAGCCTATCGTTCAACACATTTGCGTTGCGGATTTACGGCTATGCTCCCAGCACCATTTATGGGACCCTCTGGTTCGATGAAATCATCATCAATGGCCAGGTACTTGCCATTATTCTTCCCATTGACCTTACTTACTTCAAAGCAGAGCCGCAGGAAAAAAAAGTACGACTGGCGTGGGAAACAGCCTGGGAGAAGAACAGCAAAATGTTCATTGTAGAACGCAGTGCCGATTTAAAAAAATTCGAAGCGATCGGGAAGCTGGAAGCGGGTGGCGAAGCAACCGGACGTCTCCAATATCAATTCATGGATGAAAACCCGCTGGCCGGAGCTGGTTACTACCGGTTACGGATGGTGGACAGGGACGAGAGCTTTTCGTTTTCCGCAACTTTGGATGTGATTATGCGGGATGAGGCGGGCGCGATGAGAGCGGCGCCTAACCCGGCTTCACCTGAAAAAATTACAATTGCAGGCGAAAATATTGATCCAGACTTTCTTTTGCTTGCGGGCTTATCAGGTTTGCCGATTTCCTTCCATTCTGAGCGGATTCGCGGAAATTTGATCAATTTATATCCCGATCGATCGCTTGTTTCCGGTTTATATTTCTTAACTTATCAGAAAAATGGCCGCAAAGAACATGTAAAAATACTAGTTCCATAAGTCATTCTGAGTTTAATTTGTAGAGAGTAAGTATAAAAAGGGCCGGCTTTCTGCCGGGAACCTTTCAACGTTCTGGAAAATTTAAGGCCACAAGCCTATGTTGAAAAAAGTGCAGCCGAAAGTGTGGTGGATGGCAGCTGCTATCCTGGTAATTCTGGTGGTTTCGTGGGGATTGGTAAGAAAGAGCAAGTCGGAAACCGAACGGAGGATGGTGAATGGCAAGGTGATTTCAAACCTGGACCCTGTTTCCATTCAAAATCCTGATGCCGAAACGGTACTCAAAATTTCCAAAATCGAAGAGATCTTTCAGAAAAAGAAACGCGCAGGCTTCAATGGCAATGTGCTGATCGTACAGAAAGGACAGCTGCTTTACCAGAATTCTTTCGGGTTTGCGCACATCAAAGAGAAGGACTCACTTACCAGTTCTTCGCGGTTCCAGCTGGCTTCGCTTTCCAAACCTTTTACGGCGGTCGCTGTTTTGAAACTGATCCAGGAGGGGCGCGTCAACCTGGACGATTCGGTGCAAAGATTTTTTCCGGATTTTCCCTATCATGGCGTTAAAGTGGACATGCTGCTCAGCCACCGCAGCGGGCTCCCCAATTACATTTATTCGTTTGACGATAGCGTCCGGCATGGTCACAAATATCCGGATAACATGGATATCATGAACTGGTACGCCAAAGTAGTGCCTACTCCAACACCCTATAACCGCCCTGGCAGGTCATTTAATTATTGCAATACCAATTTCTGCGTGCTGGCGGCCATTGTCGAAAAGGTAACCGGCGATAAGTTCGGGAAGTTTTTGAACGACCAGATTTTCGCCCCGCTCGGGATGCTCAATACTTTTTTGGTGACAGATACGTCCAAGGCCGCCACAACAGGCCGTACTGCGGGCCACCAGTTTGGTCGACGGCTTGAAAAGGATTATTATGACGATGTAGTGGGGGATAAGGGCCTGTATTCGACTACGGGGGATATTTACCGTTTTTATAACGGGTTGACGAAAGGCCTTTTGCTGGATAAAAAACTGCTTGACGAAGCGTTCAAGCCAAGAAGTTTTGAGCGCGCGGGGATTCGTAACTATGGTTATGGCTTCCGGATGCACATTAAGGAAGACAATTCGCCCCGGTTTATTTACCATGGCGGGTGGTGGAAAGGTTACAATACCATGCTTTGGGTATGTCCCGAAGACGAAGCAGTGATCATTGTTTTAGGAAATACCTACAACCGTTCCACTTATGATCTCAAAGAATTGCTGCAGGTGGTGCATGGTCCGTCCAAGATCGAGGAAATCGAGAAAGACATCTAGCTTTGTTTGAATTCGGCCATGAATTCAGGATATTTGCCGAACCATCGTTTTCCAGCACCACATGCCCGATTCCGCATACGTACTACCTGCTTATCTGCTGCTGGGCTTGCCGTTTTTCATGTTTTTATTGCTCTGGCTGGGTGGGAAAACTCTGAATCAATTCGCTGGCTGGATCGGTGCAATAGCTACTGCGGCCGGTCTTCTTATCAGCATACAATACGCTGAGCCTGGGATTCTGCATATTGTCCGCTTTGATTGGCTCGCGATCGGCGACACTTCCATAACACTCTCATTCCGCTTTGACACGCTGACTTGCATTATGCTGGCCGTGGTGCATTTTGTGGCCCTGTTGGTCCAACTGTACTCTACGGCTTACATGCATGATGATAAAAATCTGCATCGATACTTCGCGTTCATCCAGCTTTTTCTTTTTTCAATGATCGGCATTGTGCTGGCTGGCAGCTTGCTGGTCATGTACATCTTTTGGGAATTGGTGGGACTATCCTCGTATCTGCTCATTGGCTTTTGGTATTTCAAGTCAAGGGCTGTATGGGCTGCGCAAAAGGCATTTGTACTCAATAGAATTGGTGATGCCGCATTCCTGACCGGTATTTTGATGCTGTTTTACTATACAGGTTCTACCGACTTTGAGGTACTTTCATTGGAAATCAGTTCAATCAGCCCTGGAATTCTGACTGCAATCGGACTATGTCTTTTTGGGGGTTGTATGGGGAAATCGGCCCAATTCCCACTATCAGGCTGGCTGCCCGATGCCATGGAGGGACCCACGCCGGTGTCGGCACTGATTCATGCTGCTACCATGGTGGCGGCAGGTATTTTTCTTTTGGCAAGAATATCCTTTTTGCTAACCATCGATGCGCGATTGATCATTACTATTATTGGTACTATTACCATGTTGTCGGGTGCATTCCAGGCGATGAAAGCGTGGGACATCAAGCGGGTCCTGGCTTTTTCGACCATGTCGCAACTGGGACTAATGGTCATGGCGGTTGGTTTCGGTAGCTGGCAAACTGCATTGTTCCATTTGGTAACGCATGCTTTTTTCAAAGCCGGATTGTTTCTTTCAGCGGGTTCGGTCATTCACGCGGTAACACCTTCCCAAATGGACACTTCGTTCGATCCCCAGGACATGCGGACGATGGGCGGATTGAGAAAAAGGCTGCCGATCACTTTCATTTGTTTTTCGATTTGTGCGGCTGCATTGGCTGGCCTGCCCCTTTTTTCCGGCTTTTTGTCGAAAGACGCAATCATCACTTCTGGTTTTTTGCGGGCTGCGGAATTCGGGCCAATTGGATACGCTTTTCCAGTGATCATTATTTTTTCGGCAGGGCTTACTGCCTACTATATGGGCAGGCAGGTCTGGCTGGTATTTTTTGGAGAAAAGCGGTTTGAAATTTCACCTTCGGTACGCCCGCATGAATCTCCGGCGGCAATGTGGCTGCCTATGGCTTTATTGTCAGCTTTATCCCTGTTCTTCTGGTTTTCATTTAGTCCTTTCGAGGCGTCAGGATGGCTCTTGGGCTTGATTGGGAAAGCTGAAGCGGAACATTTAGTGTGGGTGCCGGTCGCAGCAACTGCTACTACCGTACTTGCGATACTCCTGGCTTACCGACAGATAAAGACCAGCGATCCATTCCTGGTAAATGCTTCACAATCACGAATCTCTCAGGCCGAAAAACCGGGAATAAATTGGTTAAGGGATTATTCTCAGGAACAATACTTCATTATTCCATTTGCCTTCCTCGCGAAGTATTTAAAGATATTTGAAAAACGGGTCGTCGACGCTTTCGTCAATTTCATAGCGAAGTGGAGTGTGATCCTGGCGCATGTGATTGGCTGGATTGATCAAACATTTGTAGACGGCGGTGTACATCTGACTGTTTTTTCCATCCGCTCGGCGGGCCAGTTGGTCCGGAATACCCAGAACGGGAAGATCCAGTCCTACTATATCGTCACAGCGATGGGCGTTTTTTTATTGATTTTGTGGCTGTTAATGATTTGATTTTGGAGCAGCCGCATTTAACTAAATATTGAATGATTGACCATATACTTTCTTTATTGATTGCCATACCCTTGCTGGGTGCCCTGGCCGTGGCTGCCTGGCCGTCCGAGCGCAGTGAAAATTTCAGGGTTATTGCGGCCGTCGCGTTGGTATTGGATTTGATACTTGGCGGGTTTGTTTATATTTCTTTTCAAAATCAGAATCCAGGATTTCAGTTCAGCGAAGTTTCGGATTGGATTACGCTTCCGATCGGCTCGTTGGGAATTGTTTCCATTGATTATGCATTGGCGGTGGATGGTATCAGTTTGCCCTTGGTATTGCTGGCGGTCGTGGTTCTTTTGGTAGGCGTGGTCAGTTCATGGAATATTATTCAGAAAACGCGTGGCTACTTTGCATTGTACCTGCTTTTGAGCGGTAGTGTGATTGGCTGCTTTCTCGCCCAGGATTTTTTTCTATTCTATCTTTTCTTCGAATTCATGCTGCTGCCCATGTATTTCCTGATCGGCCTTTGGGGCGGTCCAAGAAGGGAATATGCGGCCTTGAAATTTTTCATCTACACATTTTTCGGCTCGTTACTGATCCTGATCGTCATGATCGGCCTGTATTTGTCGGTGATTGATCCTTTGGAAACGGCCAGGGCAGTAGGTATTTTGGGTATGGATGACGCGGTCCATCCCGACCTGATCCCGCAAATCCAGCAGTGGCTGGTCGACGGAAAAATCGCTCCGGAGCAGCTTGTCCACACTTTCCGGTTCGCCTATCTGGCCGATGCCGGTAATTACATTCCGGGTTCTTTGCTTCATCTCGCTTCCAATTACTTCATTGCTGACATACCGTTGCGTTTGCTGGCTTTCTGGTTTTTGTTCATTGGATTTGCGGTCAAATTGCCCGTTGTTCCGGTGCATACCTGGCTGCCCGACGCGCACGTAGAAGCGCCGACACCCATTTCCGTTGTGCTGGCAGGTATTCTTTTAAAAATCGGAGGTTACGGTTTCATCCGGATCGTCCACGGTTTCTTTCCGCTTGAAGCGCGATACAGCCTAATTCCGTTGGCCATTCTCGGAATGATTTCCATTGTGTATGGCGGTTTTAATGCATTGGGGCAAAGCGACTTGAAGAAAATGATTGCCTATTCCTCCGTCTCCCACATGGGTTTCGTATTATTGGGGATCGCAGCTTTCACCGCCGAAGGTATCAATGGGGCGATTTACCAAATGGTCAGCCACGGCGTACTTTCCGCCATGCTGTTCCTGCTCACCGGCGTTATTTATGACCGTACGCACGACCGCCGGATCGACCATTATCGCGGTTTAATTGGAGTAATGCCGCATTTCACCATCATTACCGGCATCGCATTCTTTGCTTCGCTAGGATTACCCGGCTTTTCCGGATTTGTAGGAGAGCTTTTCACGTTAATGGGTGCATTCCAATCTGATGCTTTGCCCGTCTGGATTCCGGCAGTTTCTACATTGGGAATCGTGCTTGCGGCCGCCTACTTCCTCTGGACCTACCAGCGCATGTTCTTCGGTGCATTTTGGTACAAAAACCAAAACGCCCAGGTATTGAACGACTTAACCCTTAGGGAAAAAAGCATGCTGTTTCCGCTGGTAGCGCTGACTATTTTATTGGGTGTTTTACCAGGTATTCTGTTCAATGTAACAGGCCCGACAGTGCAGGCCTGGCTGGAAGGATTGAAGTGACGGGACCGGATTATGGTTTAGTCAAAAAATCGTCTCTGTTTTCCGGCGTAACGATCCGAACTTCTGCTTTTGGATAAGCACTTAAAAATGTGGAAGGTACTCTTTTTTTTGCGGCGGGGTTCCATTTAAATTCAACTGCATTTAGCTGGTTTCCAATCTGTTCTATGTAGTCTACTTCTTGTTGCTGGGTAGTGCGCCAGAAATAGATCTTTGCATCTTTTTCTTTTTCATTCAACAGCTTTTTGCGCTCGCTGATCATATAGTTTTCCCATAAAGCGCCCGTGTCGTTTCTGCTGTTTAAAGCATTAAAGTTGTTGGTAACCGCATTGATGATGCCGTTATCATAAAAATAGATCTTCCTCCCTTTTTTAATTTCATTTCGGAGATTTCCTGAAAATGCCGGTACCGTAAATACCACAAAGGCTTTTTCAAGCAGGTCGAGATATTTGTCAACCGTCTTATTATCAGCCTGTACCAGTCTCCCAATCTCAGTCATATTCACTTCGCTTCCAACCTGCAGGGCAACTGCCTTGACGATCTTTTCCAATAAAACTGGTTTCTTAATTTGTTCTAAAATCAGCAAGTCTCTGTAGAGATAGCTGTTTGCAATCAATTTGAGGTGCTTTTCAGCATTGTCCGGATCTACCACAATTTCAGGGTAAGAACCGTAAATAAGCCGTTGTTCCAGAAGCCTTTGCTCAATAAGAAACCCATTATTCCCGACCAATTCACGATATGAAAGAGGCAGTAACTGCATTTCATAACGCCTGCCGGTCAGCGGTTCGTTAATGCTGCCCGCCAATTCAAACGAAGACGAGCCGGTCGCAATAACCTGGACTGACTTTAACTGGTCAACGATGATTTTGATTGCAATCCCAATCTCCGAAATTCGTTGAGCCTCGTCTATAAATACGATCTCATTGTCTCCAATGATTCTTTCCAATAGGGTAGCATTGGGTCTGGAAAGCAACTCCCGGATATCGGCATCGTCGCCATTCAGCCTAAGTATCTTTTTGTTGACGGATTGAAGTAGTTGCTCTGAAAATGTAGTCTTTCCCGCTTGTCTCGGCCCATAAATGATGAGTGCCTTTCCTTTAAAAAGTTGATTTAGAGCAAATTGAAGTTGGTTTCTAACTATCATAATGGATTAAATGACCATTAAAATACGATACGTTTGAATCAAAATCCATTTTAATTATAATAGACAGGGATTTAAATCCATTTTAATCATAATATTTAAGGATTTGAATCCATTTGTATTATGTTTTCCAAGGATTCAAATCCCATAATAGAAGTTTTGAGATTTACTTCCCAAAGATCTGGTCCAGGCTGAAACGGTTTTTCTTGGCTAAGACTTCCAGTTTTTGTTGCTGATCCGGGGTCAGGACGGCGATTTTTTCGATTCTTTTTTCTTCTGCCAGTCGTTTGCGGTCGCGGCGTTTGGCGTCGTCGTTCCGGGAAAGTTTCCGTTCGAGACGGTTATATCGCCTGTCTATTTTTCTGAATTGCTTTTGCTGCCGTTTGCTCAGGTTCAACTCCTCAGCGAACTTGTCCAGGTTCTTTTCCAGGCGACGGTTGTTCAGCTTACTGTTAGCAACCTGTTCCTCAGTCTGATAGCGCTCATCATTATCGGTATTGCCGGCGGTATTGGAAGTTGCACAACCGGCGAACCACCATGCAGCCACCACAAAATACAGCATCAGAAATTTTTTCATTGGGCGAGTCATTTGTAGAGATTAATAATGAGTTAAATGTTGGTGCTTATAACGCGGAGGGGTGGTTCAGAAATATAAAAAAATGTATTATTACAGGACTTTCACCCCGGCGCCGTCAACGTTATGGAGAAACCTTTGATCGCCTGTAAAAATTGTGGGAACCAGTTTTCCGGAAAGTATTGCAGTCATTGCGGCGAGAAGGTTTATGGGGAGCATGACCGGTCCGTACTGCATTTTTTAGAAGAAGAGTTCTGGTAAAATCCGGGCGACTTATATGTATATTCAAATAAATGTGGATTTGCTGAAACTTATAAATAGTATTTTTTAGCATCTTTGCAGTACATAGAATTAGCTTTTTATTTTAATGTCCGCCTATTTTCCCAAATTTTATTTCCCTTCACTCTCCTTATCAAATGAAAGATAGTGCTCCTTCGCAAAGGTTATTATCACTGGACACGCTACGTGGTTTTGACATGTTTTGGATTTCAGGCGGCGAGGATATTTTCGCCGTTCTCGCCAAAGTTACAGGGTGGTCGTGGGCAGTATTGATAGCCCATCAGTTAACCCATCCCGATTGGAACGGCTTCCGTGCCTACGATCTGATCTTCCCGACATTTTTGTTCATGGCCGGCGTTTCCACCCCATTTTCTCTTGGAAGCCGCCTCGAAAAAGGAGTACCACCCTCCGACCTGATCCGTAAGGTCATCCAAAGAGGAATTATTCTCGTGTTCCTGGGCATTATCTATAACAATGGAATTTTCCAGACTGAGTGGCATAACATGCGCTATCCAAGCGTATTGGCCCGGATCGGTTTGGCGGGGATGTTTGCGCAGATCATTTATTTATACACGGGGAAAAAGGCAAGATGGATCTGGTTTGCAGGCTTGCTGATCGGCTACTATCTTTTTATGATGTTTTATCCCGTACCGGGTTGCGGGGCAGGGTTGCTGACGATTGAGTGTAACCCAGCCAGCTATATCGATAAAATGATTATCCCGGGCCGTTTACACCTGACTATTCATGACCCAGAAGGGCTCGTTTCAACGATCCCGGCCATAGGCACCGGGCTAATGGGGATTTTTGCAGGAGAACTGTTGCGGACCAGCGAAGAAGTAATCTCTAAAAACAACAAGGTGGTGTACCTGGTTTTTGCGGGGATCGTAAGCCTTCTGATATGCGTAGTCTGGGATTACTTCTTTCCAATCAACAAGAATCTCTGGACGAGTTCGTTTGTGCTTTGCGCGGGAGGTTTCAGTACCTTGCTGCTGGCATTTTTCTATTGGATTGTAGACGTACTCAACTATCGCAAATGGACTTTGTTTTTCGTCGTGATCGGTATGAATTCAATTGTGATCTACATGATCGGCAGGTTCATTTCTTTCGGATATACCGCGGAAGCGCTTTTTGGAGGCATATTGAGCTATTTCCCCGAGCCGGTTGCCGCAGTGGGAGAAGCAATTGCATTCATTGCAGTGGAGTGGGCGTTTATGTATTTGCTTTATAGAAACAAACTATTCCTGAAAGTCTAAAATTAATCGTCCACTCACTCAGCCATTTTCTAGATGTCAATCGAAGTTACCAATCTTACCAAGGTTTATGGAGCGCAGCGGGCGATAGATCGGATCTCATTTACATTGAAAAAGGGTGAAATCGTCGGTTTTCTTGGACCGAATGGGGCAGGGAAATCCACGACGATGAAAATTCTGACGGGTTACCTGAAACCTACGGAAGGATTGGCAAAGGTTTCGGATTTTGATGTCGTTAACCAGCCTATGCCGGCCAGAAAATCGATCGGTTATTTGCCGGAACACAATCCGCTGTACCTGGATATGTATGTCAAAGAATTCCTGCTTTTCTCGGGAAAACTATACGGAATGGGCGGCGCTGCATTGAGCGCGCGCATTGACGAAGTAATTGCCATGTGCGGACTGGAACCGGAAAAGAGGAAAAAGATCGGCCAGCTTTCCAAAGGTTACCGCCAGCGGGTAGGACTTGCGCAATCGTTTCTGCACCATCCGGAGGTGCTGATCCTGGACGAACCTACGACCGGTTTGGATCCCAATCAGATCCAGGAGATCAGAGAGGTGATACGTACGGCCGGAAAGGATAAAACGGTCCTTTTTTCAACCCATATCATGCAGGAAGTGGAGGCTTTGTGCGACCGGGTTATCATCATCAATAAGGGTAAGGTGGTGAGCGACAGCTCACTGGACGAACTTCGGGCGATGGGAAATTCTTTGGAAGAAATTTTCAGGCATTTGACAAATTAAGTATATTCAATGGGTTTAGTTGTCTAAATCATAATCGTCCAAGCAATTATTAGAATTGTATTAAAAACCATAACCGGCTGCATTTAAAGCAATCGTAAATTGTTATCATTGTAACCAACGATAAACTTTGAATGCCTGTGTTGAGTCTGATTAACCTCATATTTCCCTCGTTAAAGTCAGTGATTTGGATATGAAAAGTTGGTTTCTTAGCCGGTTTAGTCTTGTAGTAAGTGTGGTCGTGCTGGTTATTTTGACTTCAATGGTTTCCGTTGCCTGGAAGCGACTGACCGTCAGAACGGAGCCGGTAATAACCGAAGCCAAGGTTGCTAAAAAACAATCCGTCAAAGTCGCCAGAAGAAGACCCGATCCGGTACTGGTTTTACCGGAGAACGAATGGGTCGACAGTACCCTCAAATCCCTGAGCATTGAGCAAAAGATCGGCCAGCTTTTTATGGTCGCCACATTCTCCAACCGCGACGAGTCCCATTACAAATATATCGACCGCCTGATCACGGATTTCCACATCGGTGGGCTGATCTTTTTCCAGGGTGGCCCGGTAGGGCAGGCCCTCCTGACCAATCGTTATCAATCACAGTCCAACGTCCCGCTTTTCATAGGCATTGATGGCGAATGGGGACTGGGCATGCGGCTCGACAGTACCATTTCTTTTCCCAAACAAATGGTGCTCGGCGCGATCCAGGATAACCAGCTGGTGTACCGCATGGGGGCCGACATTGCCAGCCAATGCAGCCGCCTGGGTGTACAGATCAACTTCGCGCCGGTTTCCGATATCAACAGCAATCCCGCCAACCCGGTGATCGGTATACGTTCCTTCGGCGAAGACCGGGACAATGTTACCCGCAAGGCGATTGCCTACATGAAGGGTTTGCAGCACAACAGGATCATCGCGACAGCCAAACATTTCCCCGGCCATGGCGATACCGATGCCGACTCGCATTTTACATTGCCTTCCCTGTCGCATTCCCGTGAGCAGATGAATGAAACCGATCTGTACCCTTACCGGGAAATGATCGCCGACAGTCTGATAGGTGTTTTGAATGGACATTTGAATATTCCTGCGCTGGACGATACGCCCAACCAGGCCAGCTCGCTTTCCGAAAAAGTGGTAAATGGTCTTTTGCGCAAAGAACTCGGTTTCCGCGGACTGGTATTTACCGACGCGATGAACATGAAAGGTGTTTTGAAAAACGGTAAAGCTGCGGAAGTCAATCTGAAAGCGATTGTGGCGGGTAATGATATCCTGCTTTACCCCGAAAGCATAGCCGAAACCGTAGCGAAAATCAAGGAGGCGATCGATAAAAAGAGCATCAGCGAGAAGATCATCGACGACAAGGTGAAGCGGATTTTGCAGGCCAAATACTGGGCTGGGCTGAGCAAATATGCACCGGTCGATGTCAGCAATCTTTATGCGGATTTAAATAAAGAAACCAGCAAGGAACTGTACCGCGAGCTTTGCGAGGCTTCTGTAACCGTGGTCAAAAACGACAATAACATGCTGCCGATCGGCTCGGTGATTGACCAGAATATGGCTTCGGTAAGTATAGGGGAGGGTAGTGGAGTGGCTTTTCAGAAAATGCTTTCTACCTACAAGCCAATGCGTTCTTATACATTCTATGAGGGGCCATCGTCGCAGGAGCAGATTTCGGAAATGCTGAATTATCTGCAGCCTTACCATACAGTGATCGTCGATGTGCACGGCATTGCTTCCAGTCCGAAACGGAATTACGGCATTACTACCGGTATGGCGGATTTTGTCAACCAGTTGAAACAACAAAACAAAAAGGTGATCCTTTGCCTTTTTGGCTCACCTTACAGCATTCAGTTTTTTCCTGAAACCGATGTGCTGATCTGCGCCAATCAGGATGGCCAGGACCAGCAGGAAATCGTTCCTCAGATTATTTTCGGCGCCCTGAGCTCGCAGGGCAAGTTACCGGTTTCGGTTCTTTCTTACAAATCAGGTACCGGGGTAACAACCACATCGATCAACCGCATTGCTTTTGGAACGCCGGAAAGTGTGGGGATGAACGGAAGCTGGCTGAAACGGATCGATGAGGTCGCGAACGCCGCTGTGAATGATCGTGTTTTTCCGGGATGTGAAGTATTGGTGGCCAGAAAAGGCAAGATTGTTTATGACAAACAATTTGGCGGCCTCAACTACCGCACCGCGGAAAGGGTTACTTCCGAGACGATTTATGATCTCGCATCTGTAACCAAGGTTTCGGCTACCTTGCAGGCTGTAATGTTACTGTACGACCGCAAGCAAATCGATCTGGACGCCAAAGCTTCTTCCTATTTGCCGGAGTTAGCGGGAACAAATAAGCAGAATTTCACAATCCGAGATATATTGTTGCACCGATCCGGGCTTGTTTCATTTTACCCCTCACTCTGGGAGAGGACCAAGACGAGTGCAGGTGGATTGCTTCCCGAATATTATAGTTCCAGATCGGATACGGCTTATTACTTACAGGTTGCCCCCAAACTTTTTGCCAAAGGAGCCTTACGCGACTCTGTTTGGAAATGGGTAGTAGAATCACCCATGAACAACCGTAAAGACAGGGCTGGCAACTACGGTTTTCTTTACAGCGACCTTGGATTTTTGACGCTTCAAAAGGTCGTCGAAAGGATCACTGGCCAACCTCTGGACATTTTTGTGGCCGCCAACATTTATGAGCCTCTTGGATTAGCTTATCTGGGTTTCAACCCACTGAGGCGCTTTCCCGAAAAACAGATAGCGCCTACCGAAAACGACTACCGTTTCCGGGGTCAGTTGCTGCAAGGTACCGTTCATGATCAAATGGCCGCCATCGCAGGCGGGGTCGCCGGGCATGCAGGTTTGTTCGGTACGGCGAGGGATTTGGCTGTTTTGTTCCAGATGAACCTTTGGAAAGGCAGTTACGCCGGGAAACGATATTTCGAGCAGCCCACCGTGCCCCTATTTTCACGGGTTTATGACGAGTCGCATCACCGGGGGCTCGGCTGGGATAAGGCTCCCGCAGATGGCAACAGCTCGTATGTGTCGCCGCAGGCTTCTGTAAACTCTTTTGGACATACCGGATTCACCGGGACCATGGTGTGGATGGATCCTGAAGAGGATTTGCTCTTTATATTCCTTTCAAACCGCGTCAATCCCGACGCTGAAAACGCCAGTATCACTACCCAGAGAACCCGGAGGAAAATCCAGGACATTGTATACAGTTCGTTACTGGAAAGGAAAAGCCAGCTTCCATAACCGGTTGGAAGTGTATTTGAAAAATATCTCTAACTTTACCAGTCAAACTGGTTAGCGGAAAGATATTTAGACGATTACATGAAACAATCATTTACTAAAAAAGCCTTTTTTACCACACTTTTGGCCACTTTCTTCTCCGTGGCAATTTCATTTGGACAAACCATTACCGCGGTTACGGTAAGTCCAGCCTCCATCTGCCCAGGCAATCCCGTGTCGGTTGCATTTACGCCAACTGATGTTCCTGCCGGGACAACTTTCACAGTTCAGTTGTCGGACGCAACAGGCGCATTTACTACACCGCTGGCAACAGCAACGGGGACTGCCAGTCCAATCAGCGTCGCAGTTCCGGCCGGTGCAGCAGCTGGAACAGGTTATAAAGCCAAAGTTCTTTCTGTCACTCCTGCCATTGCAGGTTCCGAGAGTGCGGCATTCACAATCAATGCAATACCAGCCGCTCCCACGGTAACTTCCCCCATACCTTATACGCAAGGCGCAACCGCAGTCGCATTGGAAGCAACAGGTGCAGGTCTGCTTTGGTACGCAGCTGCCGATGGCGGCGCAGGCTCAGGCACTGCTCCAATACCATCGACGACTACGGTTGGTACAACCAGCTATTATGTAAGTCAAACCGTGACCGGCTGCGAAAGTCCCCGTGCCAAGATCGACGTGACGATCAGCGCATGTACACCGCCAGCGGCTCCAACGGTTGCTCCAAAAAACTATACAGTCGGCGATGCCGCGACGCCTTTAACCGCAACACCCAATACGGGATTGCTTTGGTATGATACTGCTACTGGCGGTACAGGTTCTGCAACCGCACCGACACCTTCTACCGCTGCGGCTGGCACCAAAAGTTATTTTGTTTCTCAAACCGTTGGAGGATGCGAAAGTGCGAGAGCCGAAATCGTAGTAACAGTTGTAGCTTGTACGCCACCAGCGGCTCCTACGGTTGCCAATAAAAATTATACAGTCGGCGATGCCGCGACGCCTTTAACCGCAACACCCAATACGGGGTTGCTTTGGTATGATGCTTCAACCGGAGGCACAGGATCTGCAACAGCACCAACACCTTCCACCGCTACGGCTGGTACCAAAAGTTATTTTGTATCCCAAACAGTAGGAGGCTGCGAAAGCGCGCGGGCGGAAATCGTGGTAACAGTCGCAGCTTGTACGCCACCAGCGGCTCCTACGGTTGCCAATAAAAGCTATACGGTTGGCGATGCCGCTACTCCTTTAACCGCAACACCCAATACCGGGTTGCTTTGGTATGATGCTTCCACCGGTGGTACAGGATCTGCGACAGCCCCAACACCTTCTACCGCCGCTGCCGGGACAAAAAGCTATTTTGTTTCTCAAACCGTAGGAGGCTGCGAAAGTGCGAGGGCGGAAATTGTAGTAACCGTC
>NZ_JBXHAR010000008.1:0-462771 GCF_056895195.1 Dyadobacter sp. HNCC25DJ185 | reverse complement strand
TCTAGCCGACCGCGTCTAGCCGACCGCGTCTAGCCGACCGCGTCTAGCCGACCGCGTCTAGCCGCCGCTTATTTATTTGCCAAAATGTCCCGGTTTTTTCGTGTGATGGCTCTCCGCCAAACGTTATCACCGATTTTTTGTCCCAGATGTGTGCCTTCGGTTACACCGTCACGGTAATGTATACCCCCGTAAACCCGGCTGATGGAGGCATCCCAGTAAGCTTCCTCAAAGGATTTAAATGATTTCACCCCATGGCCGTATTTCTTTTCGGTCGTGTCGGTAAAAGCAACGTGATCGCCCAGCAGATGCGTGAGCACCGTGCCGCAGGCAGCGGATATAGAACTGTGTCCGCTCACGTATTCGGGGAATGCCGGAGTTTCCAGAAACGGGCGCCAATCTGGAGCCCAGTTGTTGTTGATCACCGTTTCGGGCCTGATCCTGACGCTTCTGTATTTTTCATCCCAACAAGCAACGAATGCATCAAATATCGATAATGCGCTCAATGTATAGGCTTCGGTTGCCTGTATCAGGCTTAGTTTCTTGTCCGTAGCGACAGTTCTTACGATGGCAAGCCAGTGCCCTGCAGGGGTCATTTTCTTATTGGCAAACATGGCGTGGCCGACTACATTTGTTACAAAGGCGTTATCGTCCCAGAAATAGGCCGTTGCTTTTTGTTCTTCTGTAAGGTTGTTGCCAATATCGTAGACTTCCATAGCCAACTTCATGAATGGACTACCTTTTTTAAGGTCGTATTTTGCCGGAGGGGGGCACCTGAACTGTGTCACCGAATCGAGCGTGAAGGTTCTGACTGTGTTCCACATCGGTTCGCAGGCATCGGCATATGCAGGCGGGGTAGGCACCCAGGTACCGGGTAAATTTGTCACCGTATAGCGATAACCGCGAATTTCTTTGTAGTGATCTTTTGACGCATGCGCAAGTACATGTTTTGCGACAGTATCCCCATAAGCGATGGAGCGGAGGTACACGTCCTCAGGAATTCCCATATCCTGATATTTCTTTAACAAATCCTTCTCATAGTCATCCCACATATTTCCGGAGAAAGTGAGTGTTCTTCCTACTGTTGTAAAGGCCTTGATGCTTGCTAGCGGGAAGCAGTAAGCAGCCGAAGAGTCGGGTTTGGGTGGTATTTTGAAATTAACTAATTGATTTCCAAGAGATTGGTAATCTTTGTATCCCGGAGCAAGCGCTTCATAAGCGGCCAAAAATGAATATGCATAGATACGGCTAGCAACAGGCGGCTTGAAAATATCATGAATAATCACATCGGTTAAATGCGTGGTTGTCTCATGAAAAAGCGTCGGATCGGCCGCTTTGGAGTTATATTCTTCCGGGGACAAGTTTTTTTTACAACCATACAGAAATGGTATCAGCAAGAAGGAGAGTAAGCGCAATTTCATTCGTGTCGGGCAACTGGATATTGTGTAATTGATAAAAGTCAGATAAAGATAAGGAAGATTTAAATAAGGCGGATATTCTGTACAAAACAATGATTAATTGTAACTTATATATCACTATAATGCTGTTTTCGTCGTTTTGTCGCATTAGTTATTGTTATTTTTTAAGAATGCATAGACCTTAACCCAGAATGCTTTTATTTGTAAAAAAATTAATATCTTTTTGTATAATCAAATGAGTATATCTCTTCAGTTGGTACTTATCCTACAAGTTTCTGAATAATATGAACTCAATTGTGTAAAATCTACACACTTAAATTCTGAACTGAAAAAACTTAACTCAATCCCCTAACAAACGATCTATGTAAAAAACTTTCCCAAACGACATCTTCTTCGACTTGTAGACTGGCTCAATATTCAAAGCCAAAGTTTGATTCTACGTTCCGTGCTTATACGGTTAAGCAAAATTTTACAATACAATTTCTAACTCTAAATTTTAATCTATGAGATTTTCTACTGAATGGATATCTCGTGTCATCTCACGAGGTGTTTTTTCACTTAGTCTGCTCCTTGTCTCGGTCATGGTTGCCCATGCACAGAACACCATCAAGGGTAAGATTAAGGACGAAACAGGACTACCGCTGCCGGGTGTCAGCGTTGTCGTAAAAGGTACCACAGCAGGTACGGTTACAGACAACTCGGGTAATTATTCTGTTAACGCAGATAAAACTTCAACACTGGTATTTTCTTTTATTGGGTATCTCACCCAGGAACTGGAAGTAGGCAACCGAAATACCATTGACATTGCATTAATTTCCGATACCAAAGCATTAACAGAAGTAGTGGTTGTAGGTTATGGTACAGCAAAAAAAGCAACCTTGACCGGTTCGGTTGTTGCAGTAAAGGGTACAGAGCTTGAAAAAGCACCCTCAGCCAACTTGTCCAACACATTAGGCGGTCGTCTGCCGGGGGTATCCACGGTACAATCAAGTGGTGAGCCTGGATATGATGGATCGGCAATCCGTATACGTGGTACCAACTCGTTGGGTAACAGCAATGCACTGATCGTTGTGGACGGCGTTCCCAACCGTAGCGGTGGTTTGGACCGTTTGAACCCGGCCGATATCGAGAGCATCTCCGTTTTGAAGGATGCTGCGGCTGCGATCTACGGATCACGCGCCGGTAACGGGGTTATCCTGATCACTACAAAACGCGGTAAATCGGGCAAGCCACAATTGTCATATGACATGAATATGGGAATGGGCCAGCCAACAACGGTTCCGAAAATGTCCAACGCTGCTGAGTATGCGACCATCCGTAACGAATTGCAGATTTATGACAATTTGCCAGCCGGACAGTGGAATGGTGCGCTCACAGGCTTCAATACCGACGGAACTTATAAAAGAACGGATAACGGAAGCGTCCTGACAGCCGTTTTCCAGCCTGGTGATATTCAAAAATTCAAGGACCATTCTGATCCTTTGCTTCATCCGGACACCGACTGGTACGGTTCAGTAATCCGTAAATGGTCACCACAGCAACGCCACAATGTTCAATTGATGGGAGGTAGCGAGAATATCAACTACCTGGCATCTTTGGGCTATTTGAACCAGGACGGTAACTATATCAACTCGGCAACAGGTTATAAGCAATATGATATGCGTATCAACCTGGATACCAAGATCAATAAGTACCTGAAAGCCAAATTGGGTATCGCTCTTCGTGAAGAGTTCCGCCATTTCCCTAACGGTGGTGGTGCAAGCGACATATTCCGTATGTTGATGCGCGGTAAGCCAACCGAAATTGCGATATGGCCGGATGGACGTCCAGGTCCTGATATTGAAAATGGTCAGAACCCAGCCGTTATTACTACCAATACAACCGGTTATAACAACGATAAACGTGATTATATCCAAACCAATGGTGCATTGGAATTTGATGTGCCAGGCGTAACGGGCTTGAAGATCACTGCAATGGCCGCTATCGATAAAATGATGCGTCGCCAGAAATCATTCCAAAAGCCCTGGACATTGTATTATTGGGACAAAAAATCCTATGAAGCAGACGGCGTAACTCCTGTTTTAACCGGATCGGTACGTTCTACCTTCACGGATCCCCGTTTAACAGAATCATCCTCACAAGAATTGTCCGTTCAGTTAACAGGACAGGTTTCCTACGAGAAATCGATCGGTGCCCACAACTTCAACGTAATGGGTGGTATCCAGCGTGAGAAAGTGGATGCTGACGGGTTCAATGCTTACCGTAGATATTTCATTTCCCCTGTGGTTGACCAGCTTTTTGCAGGTGGTACACCAGAGCAAAATATCGGCAATTTTGACTTGTACAGAAGAGCACGGTTAAGCTATTTTGGACGCGCAGGTTATAACTTTAAAGAAAAATACCTTGCTGAGTTCCTATGGCGTGTGGATGGTTCTTATGTGTTCCCTAAACAAGGCCGCTTCGGATTTTTTCCAGGGGTATCTGCGGGATGGCGTTTATCGGAGGAGGATTTCTGGAAGAACAATGTCCGTTTCATGAACAATGTGAAGCTTCGCGGTTCATGGGGCCAAATGGGTGCTGAGCCTTATCTTTTTGGAACAGAAACACTTGCCGAGTATCAATACCTGTCAACAGCCGGCTTTAGTAGCTATGTGATCAATGACCAGGTTGCCAAAACACTTCTTGAAGCACGTGTTGCCAACAATAGCTTTACCTGGGAGGTCGCCAATAACATCAACTTTGGTATTGAAGGAACATTGCTGAACGACAAATTATCTTACGAATTTGATTATTTCGTAAACAACCGTTCTAAAATCCTGATCCCTAAATTGGGTTCGACACCTTCAACTGCCGGTATTGATGGTAAGCTCCCTCCTCAAAACATCGGTAAGCTTCAAAACAAAGGATGGGAATTCAAAGTGAGCTACGATGGAAGTATCAATGATTTCACCTACTCGGTGAGCGTGAATGGCGGATACGCCAAAAACAAGATCAAGTTCTGGGATGAAACGCCAGGTGCGCCTTCCTACCAGCGCTCGACGGGAATGCCTTATGGATCATTCCTTGTGTACCAATTCGACGGATCATTTAAAGACCAGGCGGAGATCGATGCCAACAAAATTGATTACAAACCGATCACTGGAAATTTACTGCCCGGCGATATGAAGTTCAAAGATGTGAACGGCGACGGAAAGATCAGTGCTGATGACAGGATCCGCTCTGAAAAAGTACAGCGTCCATGGTTTACAGGTGGTGCAAGCATTAACCTGGGTTACAAACAATTCGACTTATCTATCCTGATGCAGGGCGCTATGGGCGGTCTTCAGTTGGTAGGTTTGACGGAATCGGGTGACATTGGTAACTATCTGAAATATGACTTCGATCACCGCTGGACAATCGATAATCCGGATACAAGGTACCCACGTTTGACAAACCGCAGCAACCGTTATTATACCAATACAGGCAATGCGGGACTTAACAATTACTTCCTGAAAAGCAATAACTACCTCCGTCTTAAGAACATAGAGCTGGGATATAACCTGCCGTCCGAATTCGGATCGAAAATAGGTTTGAGCAAATTCCGGTTGTACGTGAATGGATTGAACATGTTCACTTTTGCAAAAATCAAAATCTGGGATCCGGAAGCAACTACAACAAGCGGACAGTACTATCCGCAGTCGAGAATTGTTAATGCAGGTTTACGTGTAGCATTTTAATGATTAGAAATATGAAATTTAAATACAAAAGTATAATTGCCATTGCCTTGCTGACTGCTGGCGGGTTGTGGTCTTGTAACTCTGATTTCCTGGACGTAACACCTCCAAGTGAAATCGCGGGTGACCAGGTGTGGACAGACGGTTCGTTGTCGGAAGCATTTGTGACAGGTATTTACCAGGGACTTCAGCAAGGTGGTTTCAGCGAACAGATGCTGGCTTCTTTGACCGACGAAGCGGTATTCACCCACACAGGACGTAACATCAACACCGTAAACGAGGGAAGTTTGAGTCCTTCAAACCTGGGTTGGGTAGATGATACTTATGGATGGAGCCCGATGTATATCCGTATCCGTGCGACAAACATCGCCCTGAAAAACCTGGCTACTGCTAGTTTTACTAATGAAACCTTAAAATCAAGGTTAAAGGGTGAGGCTTATTTTTTAAGAGCCTATTACTATCAGCAGCTGGTACGTTACTATGGTGCCGTGCCGTTGATCAAAAAGGTTTATGACCTGAACGAAGACTATTCGGTACCCCGTAATACTTACGATGAATGTATCAAATCAATCGTGAGTGATGCCGATAGCGCAGCATTATTATTGGACGGCCAAGCTGCAATCAAAGGACGTGCGTCGAAAGTTGCGGCATTGGCCTTGAAATCGCGCGTTCTTCTTTATGCCGCCAGTGATTTGCATGATATACCAACTGCCAAAGCAAAGTCTACAGTGATATCCGGCTACGCGAATCCTGAGTTCCTGGGCTATCTGACAGGGGACAGGACTGCCCGCTGGACGGCTGCACAAGCTGCTGCAAAAGCGGTTATAGACGCTGGTAACGGTGGATACAAATTGAACCTGGCTGCTCCGGTTAGCTCTGCGGAGGGAAAAACCAATTACATGTCTATAGCAATGGCTGGTGCCAGTGGTGACAAAACGCTGGATCCAAGCGCTAGCAGCGAGATCATTTTCGGACGCTATTTTACCTCAAGCTTGAGCGAGGGTGCCCGCCAAACCGGTTTGAACAACGGTCCGAACGGATACCATAACTGGGCTGGTAACACGCCGATTGGTTTGCTGGTTGATGACTATGAAATGATGGACGGTACTTCTTTCTCCTGGACCAACCCTACGCATAAAGCCAACCCGTATGTGAACCGCGATCCGCGTTTCTACGCGACTGTGATGTATGATGGTGCGGATTGGAAACCGCGTAATAAAATTTCAGGGAATGTTGACCCTGCAAACCAGATCCAGACGGGTGCTTATGACCTTCTGGATGACAAAGGTACCCTGTTCAACCGCAAAGGGCTGGATACCCGCAGCAGCTCCATTGAAGACTGGAACGGTAGCCGCACTGGATATTACATGCGCAAGTTTATCGATCCAAACCCAGACCTGGTTGATAATACGGACCGCCAGAATATTCCATGGCCTTTCTTCAGATTTACGGAAGCTGTTTTCAACTACATTGAGGCAAGCATTGAATTGGGCCAGGATGCGGTTGCACTTTCGTGGCTGAATAAGATCCGTTTCCGCGCTGGTATGCCGGCATTGAATGTAGCGGGAGCTGCACTGAAAGAGGCTTATCGTCATGAGCGAAGAATTGAAATGGCTTACGAAGAGCAACGCTACCACGATGCACGTCGCTGGATGATTGCCCCGACTACGCTTGGACGTTCACTGCAATACATTTCGGTAATCGGCAAGTTCAAGGCTGGTAAGTCTATGAAGGAGCCATATCACTACGATCCAACGGTTTACGATTATACTTACACTCCGGTGGAAGAGAAGTCGCACGAAAACCGCACCTGGGTAGACAAGATGTATTTCCGTCCGTTCAGCCGTGATGAGATCAACCGTAATGCTAAGTTGCTTCAAAACCCCGGCTACGACAAATAGTTAGCATTTATTAGGTAATTTTACAGAACTATGTCTTCGGTAAGAAGGCATAGTTTCTTTTTTCTATTGAGTTTTAATCTTCGTGCCTTTTATGAAGCGGATGAAATCCTGGGCATCAGGAAGTATAGTTTTAGTGATTTGTTTGTTGTTCGCCGGATGCAAAAAAAGTAGTAAGGCTGAGCACGAAAACAAAAATGACAGCGGGCCTCCTCTTTTTACACTTCTCGGTCCCGAAAAAACCAAAGTCGATTTTACCAATACGCTCACTGAGGGGTTGAACACCAACGTCCTGATGTACGAATATTTTTATAATGGCGGCGGCGTTGCTGCGGGGGACATCAATGGGGACGGTCTCGATGACATTTATTTCACCGGCAATATGGTTTCCAACAAACTGTATCTCAATAAAGGTGAAATGGTGTTTGAGGATATTACCCAAATCGCAGGTGTAGGTGGCAGGGAGAAACCCTGGAAGACAGGTGTTACCATGGCCGATGTGAATGGTGATGGAAAACTGGATATTTACGTGTGCTATTCAGGCAACGTTTCTCCCGAGAGCCTGAAAAACCAACTGTTTCTCAATAAAGGGAACAATGCGAACGGAATCCCGCAATTTGAAGAAGTAGCCGAAAAATACGGACTGGCGTTTCCCAGCAACAGTACACAGGCTGCATTTTTTGACTTTGATCGAGACGGTGACCTGGATATGTTTTTATTAAACCATAATCCAAAAGCCTTGCCGATTTTAGATGAGGCCAGCACTGCTGATTTGCTCAAAAAGGACGATCCGATAACTGGCGTAAGGTTCTTCAGAAACGACCAGAAAGGCACAGGCGATCCTAAGTTCATAGACATTACAAAGAAGGCGGGCATCAACAGTTCCCCTTTAACATACGGTCTGGGAATTGGCATTTCCGACGTTAACCAGGACGGGTGGCAGGACATGTACATTTGTAACGATTACTCTATTCCCGATTTCCTTTACATCAACAATCAAAACGGCACATTTACCGATGCGCTTGATGCCGGGATGGGTCACACTTCCCATTTTTCAATGGGTAATGACATTGCGGACTTTAATAATGATGGTTTGCCGGATATTTTCACACTGGATATGCTTCCGGAGGACAATCGCAGACAAAAATTATTGGCCGGACTTGATAATTATGAATTGTTCGACTTCAATGTGAAAGTGGGTTTTCATCATCAGTATACACGGAATATGCTGCAGCTCAACGAGGGTATGGGAAAAGGTTCTAAAACGCCTTCCTTCTCGGAAATTGGCCAGCTGGCAGGTATTTCCAATACCGATTGGAGCTGGTCGTCGCTTTTTGCAGATTATGATAATGATGGCTGGAAGGATTTGTTCATTACCAACGGCAACCTGAGGGATTATACCAATTTGGATTTCGTGAAATTCATGGGAGATCACCTGAAACGCATTGAAGGGCAGGTAAGGCGCGAAGACGTATTGCAACTGGTGTATCAGATGCCATCGTCCAACATGAAGAACTACCTGTTTCAAAATAAAAAGGACCTGACATTCAGTAACGTAGCGGATGCCTGGGGAGTGGGGGAAATTTCCAATAGCGGCGGCGCGGCTTATGCCGACCTTGACAATGACGGGGATCTGGACCTGATTGTCAATAATATCAACAAACCCGCATTTATTTATCAGAACGGCGGGGATAAGCTACTGAAGAACAGCTTCCTGAAAGTGAAGTTGGAAGGGGATGGAACAAACACATTTGGAGTTGGTGCGAAAATCACGATCTATCAAAAAGGCAAGATGCAATACCTGGAACAAATGCCGACGCGCGGTTATCAGTCCAGCGTTTCGCCAGTACTGCATTTTGGTTTGGGAAAGGATGAGCATATCGATTCCCTATCGATTGTCTGGCTGAGCGGTAAGATACAAAGATTGGTAAACCCCAAGTCCAATCAGCAGATCGTGTTATCTGAGAAAGATGCCAAGCCGGGGAAACCCAATGCGACTTCTCCCGCGCCGATATATGCACAGGTACCATCGCCCGTGGCTTTCCGTAGCCCGGCTATCAAGACCAATGATTTCAAACGCCAGCCATTGCTGATCAACCCGATTTCTTTTTCGGGGCCTTGTCTTAAAAAAGGGGATATCAATGGCGATGGTTTGGAAGATATTTTCGCCGGAGGAGGATCGGGAGAAGCTGCCAGACTTTACATTCAACAAAAAAACGGATCTTTTGTAAATAAACCGGTTGCGGCGTTCGAAGCGGATAAAAAAAGCGAAGACACCGACGCATCATTTTTTGACGCGAATGGAGATGGTTTCCTGGACTTGTTTGTCTGCAGCGGCGGTTTTGCCAGCTTTATGCCTGAAGACCCTTTGTTGCAAAGCCGTCTTTATCTTAACGACGGAAAAGGGAATCTGGCAAAAAGTCCCAATTCCCTGCCCAAGATGCTGACCAGCACCAGCTGCGTGCGGGTTTCGGATATCAATGGGGACAGCAAGCCCGATCTGTTTGTAGGCGGGAGAGTAATACCGGGCAGGTATCCCGAGACGCCTAGAAGCTACATCCTGATCAATGACGGCAAAGGGAATTTTTCAGACCAGACCACCCAATTTGCTCCGGAGGTGGAGCACATCGGTTTGGTAACCGATGCTGCCTGGACTGACCTGAACGGTGATAACAAGGCAGACCTCGTTATAGTAGGTGAATGGATGCCGGTTACAGTGCTTATCAATGCGAACGGCAAGCTGGAAAATAAATCAACCGACTATTTTGAGAAAACATACAGTGGCTGGTGGAATAAAATTCTAGCCGAGGACCTGAACGGGGATGGCAAAACGGATCTCATTATTGGTAATATGGGCTTGAATACCCAATGCAAAGCGAGCGACTCGGAGCCGGTACAGATGATCTACAAGGATTTTGACGACAATGGCTCGGTAGACCCGATCATGAGTTTTTATATTCAGGGCAAGAGTTACCCCTACATAACAAGGGACGAACTGCTGGACCAGATGAGTATTATGCGTACCCGGTTCCAGGATTATAAAAGCTACGCAGACGCCACGGTAAAGGAAATTTTCACACCGGAAGAACTGGAAGGCGCAAAGGAGTTGAAATCCAACTATCTGAAAACGGCTTACTTCGAAAGGAGCGGTAATGGTAAATTTGTAGAAAAGCCGTTGCCCCTGCAGGCCCAGGTCTCTCCTGTTTATACCATCACAGCGCTGGATTATAATTCCGACGGAAAGAAGGATCTGATCCTTTGTGGAAACGTGAGCAAGGCGAGATTACGGTTTGGCAAATATGATGCTAACTATGGCATTCTGCTAAAAGGTGATGGGAAAGGGAATTTTGATTATGTCAATCAGGATACCTCCGGGTTCAGGTTAAAGGGAGATGTGCGTAGTGTTTTGCCCGTGGGGGATAAACTATTATTTGGAATTAATCAGCAGGACATTAAAGCTTATCAAATTGGTAAAGTTCATTAACACCCTTTTCGCTATTACCGTGGTTTTGGTTTTCAGCGCATGTAAGGAAACGACAAAGCAGGCAAAGATCAGTCCTGAAACGATTGGACGGATCACATTGCAAATGACGGACGTGATGGTGCATGATGTAACCAATCCGCCGCTGAGCTCCCGCTTTTTCTCCTACGCATGCTTGGCAGGGTATGAAGTACTTGCCCAGAATGACTCGGCATACAAAAGTATGCATGGCGTTTTGAACGATTTTCCCGAGGTTACCAAACCCGTGGTAGAAAAGTATTCGTACCAGCTCAGCGCTGCACTGGCTATGCTCGAGACAGCCAAGAAAATGCAGCCTTCCGGCAAACTTTTGCAAAAATTCCAGGACCAGCTGATTGACTCCTGCAAGACCAGTGGGTTTGATGAAGAAACCATTGCCGGTTCGCAGCAATACGCGTTGGAAATCAGCAAGCAAATCCTCAAATATGCAAAAGGGGATAAATACAATCGCATCAGCAATTTTCCAAGATACGAGCCGAAGGGAACGCCAGGAACCTGGTATCCGACGCCTCCAGGGTATTTTCCTCCGGTAGAACCATTTTTCGGGACAGTCAGGCCCTTTACCCTGGATTCCGCGGCACAGTTTAAGCCGGCACCCCCAGTCGCCTTTTCGGAAAGTAAGAAGTCGGAGTTTTACCAGCTCATGAAAAGGAATTATGATGATCAGAAAAATCCGGAGCATCAGGTAATTGCGGCTTTTTGGGATTGTAATCCATTTGCGCTGGAGAATAAAGGCCATTTGCTGGTCGGGATGAAGAAGATCTCGCCCGCAGCGCATTGGATGGGCATCACCGATATCGCCTGCAGGCAAGGCAAAGCCGACTTCGGAAAGACCATGTTGGTTACCACTTCTGTTGCCATCGGATTGATGGACAGTTTTATGACATGCTGGGATGAGAAATACAGAAGCAATAGGATCCGCCCTGAGACAGCTATTCGGAAGTACATTGACCCAACCTGGAAGCCATTTTTACAAACTCCCCCGTTTCCCGAGTACCTGAGTGGGCATTCGGTCATATCTGCTTCCTCCGCAGTGATACTTACCCACTATTTCGGCGAAAATTTTGCATATACGGACACCGTCGAAGAACGGTTCAATCTGAAAGCAAGAAAATTCAAGTCATTCTGGGAGGCAGCAAACGAAGCCGCCATTTCCCGTTTTTACGGGGGCATCCACTTCATGGACGCCATTGACAATGGGATCTCGCAGGGCAGGCAAGTCGGGAATTGGGTGATCGAAACTCTGGGCAAGCCGCAGCCCTAGCTATGTGGCAATTCTTTTTCAAGAAAATGGGGGCAGACTGATGACCTTTACCTCGTGCTTGGTGTGGTAGTTATCACCTGCAGGAGTAATGGTGTATTTATATTGGGTATTAAGTCTTCGGTGCAGTTCATGAATCCACCCGATACTGTCGGGGGCGTTATTTAGCTTGATTTCAATGCACGCGACGGCAGTGATATCTTCATCAGGCCAAATCGCATGAAGCCCCGGCTTCTTTTTTTGAATAATTCTTTCTAACATATTCTAAATGTTCTTTTTACCTGGTAAATCCAAAATTCAACTTTGGATTTACCAGGTAAACTAGGAAAGTGATCCTCTCTTTTCCAATAAATCCTTTGTATGGGAATATCCAACTTCGTAAAGTTGCCTGGCCTTCCTGAAATCAAAAATACTGTAACGGCTGAGTGCTGGCGGTTCGATGAGGAGGTTGCACTTCTTGCATCTCTCCCTGGTTTTGGCGTGCATGGCCAGGATCAGGCTGCGGTAGACGATTTCGCTGGTTTTTTTTAAAGGTTTATCCAGCCCAAAAGGATTGCAATGACTTCCGATGACATAGTCAACCTCATTCTGGAGGTGCTCAACGGGTAGATTGTTGAGCACGCCGCCATCAACAAGGTCATGCCCCTGAAATTGAATGGGACTGAAAAGTCCTGGAATACAGCACGATGCCAGAATTGGCACGGCAAGCTCGCCGGTTCGAAATAAGACTTCTTCCCCCGATACCACATCTGTAGCATTGATCACCAGGCCTATTTTCAGCGATTCGAAGGAATTTTCGGGGATATATTTACAAAATACATGCTCAATCAGCCGTAACCGCAAGAGCCCATTAGCTCCGAAACCAGGTCTGAGATAGGGATAGAATTTCGTTTCAATGATTTTGTTGAGGATTTCTTCCGGCGTATAGCCATAGGCGATCATGGCGCCGATAAATGCGCCGGAACTCGTTGCGCTGATCATATCGGGGGAAATGCCCTTTTCCTGCAAAGCCTTGATAACCCCGATATGAGCAATTCCCCTCGCGCCGCCACCAGATAAAACCAGCCCGATCTTCATGGAGTTACCTCAAATAAAATCACTAAAAAAACCTCTTTCCTTGATCCTGATCCCTTTTTCTGTTTGTTCAACGGTGGCAGCTTCATAAAACGGATCGTGTTCAAAAAATAAGATATGACCCTCATTGACTGCATTTTGCAAGACCAGCTCTTTTTCAACGATGGTTTGCAAAGGCCTCATATCGTAACTCATGATCCATGGAATGGGAACGTGAAATGACGAAGGAAGCAAATCTGCGGCGTACACGATTTTTTGACCATTGAAAGAAATAACAGGAAGCATCATTTGCTCCGTGTGCCCGTCGACAAAAAGGAAATCAATGCCTGCAAAAGGGGAAGCGGATTTGTCGATGAACTTTAGCTGCCCTGATTCCCTGATCGGATTAATATTCTCTTTTAAAAAGGAAGCTTTTTCTCTCGGATTGGGATTACCGGCCCAATTCCAATGTGCTTCATTGGACCAGTAGGTTGCATGGGGAAATGTCGGCTGTAACCGGGAGCCGTCACGGCTGAATTCCACCGCCCCGCCGACATGGTCGAAATGCAAATGGGTGAGGATTACATCGGTAATATCCTTGGGATCAAATCCCTTTTCTTGAATGGAGGAGATTAGTGAAGCGTCGCCATGCAAATCATAATGTCCAAAGAATTTGGCATCCTGCTTATTTCCCATCCCGGTATCGATGAGGATCAGCTTGTCGCCATCCTCTACAAGCAGGCAGCGAATGGCCCAGCTGCACAGGTTTTTTTCGTCTGCAGGGTTATGTTTATTCCAGAGCGACTTAGGTACCACGCCAAACATGGCACCACCGTCGAGCTTGAAGAAACCGGTATCAATCACGTTTATTTTCATAGAAAAGGTGTTTTCGACTTCATATATCAGGATTCAGTTGAACTAACATACCATTATTTTTGGAACATTTAATGAAAGTAATTTCCGGGGGGCTGAGTATATTGTAACATTTCACGCTCACCAACTCCCCAGATGAATCGCAGAAACTTTTTCGAAAAGGCAATTCCTGCAAGTGTTGCCCTCGGTGCCATGGCCACTTCCTGTGTCCCAAAGGCCCAGCTGCAATATCCCGACAAGCACTTCCACATCAGTCGAGGATATCACCAGATACCCAAGCTCAGGTTGTCGATGGACCGGATTGTAAAGGAAACGGTGGGTTTGCGGCCGTTCAGGGCGTCCGGCCCGAGATTGGATGTGGAGCAGCTGGGTAATAAAACCATTGTGCATAACTACGGGCATGGAGGAAGCGGCTGGTCACTTTCGTGGGGGACGGGTAACATTGCGAGAAACAATGTGCTGAAAACAGGAGAAAAAAAAGTCGCACTGCTGGGCTGCGGCACGGTGGGTATTGCAACCGCGCGGCTATTGCAGGAAAGCGGATGTGAAGTGACGATTTACACTAGAGATGTCCCACCCAATATTACCAGTAACCTGGCAACCGGCACCTGGTCGCCCGCGTCGCGTGTCTGCGATAAAACAGTTGCAAAACCAGAATTTCAAACGATCTGGGAAGAAGCGGCCAGATTTTCGTTCCGTCGTTTTCAATTCTTACTGGGCATGAACGATATTGCTTGCTGGGCAGAGGAATATGGTGTTTTTAAAGACGCGCCGGTCTACATTCCGGGGGCCGGGGGAGAGGATTTTGAAGCGGAAGGTTTGTTGCCGGAACGTGTCAAACTGGTAGCCAAAGAACATCCTTTCAGGGGTTATCAGGTGACCAGAAGGTCCAATATCATGTTCAATATCCCTACCTACCTGAGACATCATTTGCAGGATTTCACCATGTTTGGCGGGAAAGTGAAGATTCAGGAGATCAAAAAGCTGGAAGATATCGACGCTTTACCAGAAAAAGTGGTTGTAAACTGCATGGGACTGGGCGCAAAGCCTGTTTTCAATGACCAGGAACTGACACCGGTTTCGGGCCAGCTTTCCTGTCTGATTCCGCAAAGTGAAATCAACTACAAACTTTATACCCAGGGTGCCAATTTTATTTCCCGCAAAGACGGAATTTACATTGGAAGTAATGGCATAGTAGGTAACTGGGATACCACGCCAAGTAAAGAGCAGACCGAAAAAACGGTCGGGATTTTGATGAAACTAATGGAAGACATGAAAGGGTAACTATTGTTCTTTGAGGTGATATCTTCTGCGAATTTCGTTGATCAGAAATTTCTTATGCGCTATAAAACTCTCTGGATGCATGGTTAAAAACAGTTCTTCCCATTCCCTGAAGCGGTTGAGGTCTTCGTTTTTGAACATCCCCGCGTCGATCTTTTTTGATTTTAAAAACTCGTCAAATTCCATTGCTGCCGTTTTGGCTGCAATATATCAGTTAAAAAGTATTTGGTACTTATCATCGGTTGTTCCGTTATTAGAAGAAAAATAAATTAATCCGTGTTTGATGAAAATTGATTTACGCAGCGACACCATTACCCGGCCAACCAGAGAAATGCAGGAAGCAATGTGGGCAGCGGAAGTAGGGGACGACGTTTTGGGCGACGATCCCACTGTGAATGCGTTGCAGGAAAAAGCTGCGCGGTTGTTCGGAATGGAAGATGCACTTTTCTGCCCGTCCGGAACAATGACTAACCAACTCGCCATACGTGTTCACACTCAGCCGGGAAGCGATGTGATTTGTGATAAATATTCGCATATCTACTTATACGAAGGCGGAGGGATTATGCTCAATGCATTGTCTTCGGTAAAGCTGCTGGATGGCGACCGCGGCAGGATCTCGGCGGAACAGGTCGAAAATGCGATCAGCCCGGAAAATGATATTCATTCCACACTGACCAGGTTAGTCTCTCTGGAAAACACCATGAACAAGGGCGGGGGCTGTTATTACGATTTTGAAGAGATCAAAGCGATCAAACAAGTCTGTAAGCAGCGGCATTTACCTTTGCATCTCGACGGAGCAAGATTGTTTAACGCCCTCGTGGAAACGGGGGAAACTCCGTTGCAATATGGCGGGGTATTCGACAGCATCAGTATTTGTCTTTCCAAAGGGTTGGGCTGTCCGGTGGGCTCCTTATTACTGGGAACCAAAGAAATGATTGTTAAAGCGAAACGTTTTCGGAAGGTGATGGGCGGCGGATGGCGTCAGGCAGGGTTTTTGGCAGCAGCCGGAATTTATGCACTTGACCATCACGTCGAAAGATTAAAAGAGGACCATCAAAGGGCGCGCACGATCGGAGCTTTGTTCCAAGGCAAACCTGAGGTGGAAGAAGTTTTTCCGGTTGATACCAATATTGTGATCATCCGCCTGGCTTCCGGCCTATCCGAGATCGAATATGTGAATAAGCTGAGAGAATCCGGGATACTTGCCGTCACTTTTGGCAAAGGCCTCGTACGTTTTGTAACCCATCTTGACTTGACCGACGCGCATTTGGAAGAACTTGAAAAGAGAATAAAATAGGAGCGGTCTGGACATTTTGACCGCTATACCTCAGGGATTTTTTCCTCGTACTCGTATTCGGAATTCGGACCTTGATAGATGACTGTCATATTAGCCAGATCTGCCACATAAGTGTGAATTCCCGCCGCACCAATTTCCCGGAGGAAGGTCTCGTAATCCGTAATACCTTCCTGGTTCCGCCTGATCGCCGCTTTAACAGAGTCGAGCTCGAAGGTTTCCGCACATTCGAATTCGGGCATATCCGCCGGGATCACCAACTTTTCGCCAGTAACGGAAGTATAAGTACGTTTGTGGTTATAAACCTTGATCTCATAATTGTCGACACCGAGTGCTTTAAGGTTTTTGACAAAATAGGGGTATGGCTGTCCCGCAGCCCGTTGCTCGGCAGACCTTATGAGGTCGTCGGTTAATTCAATCAGTTCCATAGCTGTTATCTTTTAAAATTTTGTAGGTTAAAATGCCGTGCCAGTGGATTGTGTCAAGGTTTGAATCAGGCGATCCTTAAAGTACGGACCGATTCGACCCACTCTTCACGCTGACATACCGGGCATATGGCTGTGCCTTTCAACTGCTGCTGCGTGTGCCCACAAAAAGAGCAGGAATGGTAGCCGTTTTTGAAGATCATTCTGTTTTTCTTATAATAGAGCTCCGGCAAGATCGGCAGCCCGTATACCACATCTTTATCCTCATAATAAAAGATACTCACCTCGCCTGAGGATTCGAGATAGGCACTTCTGACCTGCCCCAGGTGTTCGATGCTTTTTACCCGTAATTCAGAAAAAAATTCATCCTGTGCAAGAGACTCTTTCGCAAATTCTGTTACCGAAAATCTTCCTTCATGAATCAGGCAAACGGTCTTCCCTTCCACCAGCTTCTCAAACCATTCGTTTTTGCCCGTCAGCCAGGTCACGAAACGGTATAAAACAATGATTGTGCCGAAGACGACCAATGCGGGGACAATACCCACGTCTTCATAAAACATCGGGTCGCCAGCCGCCGATCCCAGTGCGATGATAATCACCACTTCGAAGATCGATAGCTGCCTCACCCCTCGCTTTCCGGTAATACGCAACGCAATTAACAGAAAGACAAACATTACAGTCGACCGCAATACTACTTCAATAAGAAAGACAGGGGGAAGCTTATTGAACAATAACCTTTCCCATTCCATAATTTCATTCATTTAAAATGTAGATAATCAAATAGTTAAATGATATCAAAATAAAAGGATGTTACAAAACCATGTTATGGCAAAGTAACATCCTCTACGTTTGTTGATGTGGTCGTTGTTACATATGGGCTAGTGTGCCATATCATCCTCCTTCGGGTGTACGATCAGCGAACTTCTGGTATCAAGCTTTCTGATCATTTCGCTGGACATAGCATCCGCATAAACCCCGTAACTGCTTACCAGCGTGCCTTTCAAACCATCTTTTGATTCGATTGCATACAGGATCGAAGTATCGGAAGGGTTGGTCATGCCTTCGAACCGATATACATGCACAATGTCGAAATCTTCCGGCGAAAGGGTCAGGCATATCCCATCATCCTTGTGTACTTCTAGCGAGTGCGCTGTCAGGTTGAAGTCATAGGTATAACCCTGTTTTTGCAAATCTTGGAGCGTTTCAATCAGAGTGTCCGGCTCATTCATATTTTTATTACTGGGATTCGATGATTTTATCTTATCCTGATCTGTGCCTTGTAAGTCCATAATCAAGTTGTTTTAAAGGTTGTTCTAAGCCTGCATACCCGATGAGATATGCCATTAAAATCGTTGTCTCCGCGATGCGCGTTCATCGTGATTGCCTATCCATACAGGCGACGGGAGCATTTATCCCTCAATAAGAAAAAAGTATGCCTCGACCCGGCTGTTGTGAAACAGGTGCTTGCAACAATCCGAAATGCGGCTCAATGGAATGGAAACCGGCCGGGCAAGTGATCTGATGCCTCGTATTCGCGGCTATTTCAATCTGTTTTAATTCGGCTCACTGAACTTAGTCTTAAGTTAATGCCTGTATTTCCGGACAAGCAGCAAATATCAGCGAACATGTTGAGGTGCTTTGACCTCAGTTTGTCTTAAAATGTAGAATGAAAGTGCGCAGCTATCTGGGGTGGTAAATGAGCTGCCCGGAGTTATACGCTGCAAAGCAACCCAATCCACCCTCAATGTTGGTAAATATCAGGGAGGGCTCAATGAAAGGGTTATCCGAATTTCCACGCATTTCGAGGGAACGGTGGTACCTGAAATAGCTTTCGTCCGTGTTATAAACTTCCAGCGTCAACGAGATCATTTTGCTTTTGGGGTATACGGTAAATTTATTTCCGTTTCCATAATCATACGTCACTGCCTGCGGCAACGTAGCGCGACCAATAGGTGAGGTAAATGAGGTTCCGTCCAGATTGCCGTCACTTTGGAAGTCATTTCTCCCGATCGTCTCGTCCCAATTGAAATTGAAACGGTTCCTTACTCTTCTCTCTTTGAAAGTTTCGGCACTGGTGCCTTCGGGCACACTGTATTCCAGGTCCATCGATGCCCTTACCCGGTAAAAATTGGTATCGATCCCGATATCGTCCCAGGTCATTTTGACGGTGATTGCCGTGTCCTGATCAAATGAATTACGGGAAAAAGAGGTATCGATCACAAACGATTTTGCCATGACCTGTTTTGCTGGAACTTTGCAGCTGGCGGTGACGGTGCGCTTGCCGTCACTCACATTCAGATAGTAAGTCTTGGCTGCGACTATGGCGAAAAGGCTTTTATCAAGGCTATATAGCTGGCTGGCGGTATCGTAAGGAACGATGGCTTCATTGATCCCGTCGGAAATTTTAACAATAGCATTCCTGACTACCCCGCCATTGCCCGTTGATTCACCAAATACCGGCACCGACTCAGTTACAACTACGTTGATACGGGCCGACTGGGGAGAAATAAAGGATTGAACGACCAGTTTGGACTCCACAACGGGGAGCTTCGATTCGTCGATATCCGTGATCAGCGATTCGCAGGCCGAAAGTGCAAATGCACACAGGAAAAGAAATGTATATGCAAATCTCGTCATTGGTCGATTCTTAAAACTTGAAATTATAGCTGAAATAGGGCAGGATTGGAAAAAGAGAATATCTTTTCAAAGTCCGCTTTGTTGTTACGCCGTTTTCTGTTGTGGTGTCCGACAAGTCATAAAAGAAGGGATTTCGTCTGTTGTAAACGTTATAGATCCCAAACTCCCAGGTACGCTCGTGCCGCTTTTTGTTTTTATGGAATTGAACAGAGAGATCCATCCTGTGAAAAGGCTCGGCACGGAAGCTGTTTTTCTGACCATATTCACTCACAGTCGGGCCGTTCCAGCCGATAATCGCTTTGCCGCCAGTGTTCAATCTCGTAATGAAATTGTCGCTTACGCCCTGGTAGGTCGATACCGGCAGAGTCAGCGCGTTCCCTGTCCCGTAGACCCAAGTAGAGGAAATGGTGATTCTTTTGCTGACCTCATAAATACCCACAATGGACAGATCGTGCCGGCGGTCGTATCTGGGGAAAAAAGTCTTGCCAAAATTGAGCTCAGGGAATTGCCAGCGTGTCCAGGATAAAGTATAACCAATCCATCCGGAAAGCTTACCTGTTTTTTTCTGTACCAAAAATTCAGCGCCGTAGGACCACCCTTTTCCTGCCGTCACATTGTCTTCCCAGCTTAGCTCATTGGCGTTTTCACCATTGATACTCAAAAACGACGATCCTTCCTTATAGTTCAGAATGTGGTTCATCTTTTTGTAATAGCCTTCCAATGTGAGCGTGAGTGCGGGCTTTTCCAGGTCTTTTGCAAAACCAGCGGCTACCTGCTGCGACTGCTGGGGAGCGACGCGATCGGTGGTAGGTACCCAGAGATCGGTGGGTAGGCCAAGGCCCGTATTGGAAAGCAAATGGACATATTGGTTCATCCTCGCATAAGAAGCCTTGAAGGAGAAATCCTGTGCGAGCCTCAAAGCAGCGGAGAAACGTGGTTCGGGGCGGACATAAGTTTTGGTTTCAGTTTGAAAAGTGCTGAGCCTGAGGCCTGCGTTAATCTTCAAAGCGTCCACCGCCTGCCAGGTATCCTCTACATACAGACCAGTCTCAACAGTGTTGATTGGCTTTGCCGAACGTTCGATCGGGTTATCGATAAAAGAACCTTCTATGGCCAGTGCCGACGGTACGAATTTGTGAAAAGTCGCCTGTGCGCCAAATTTGACGGCGTGATGGGTGGAAGGATAAAAATCGAAATCTGTCTTCACCCCAAAGTCACGGATCTTCGAATTATAGTCAAGGCTGAATTCGTCTTCTGTCGACCCATCGCCATTGATATCTTTGGAATAACTGGAAACCCCGAAATTGAAGTTGCTGAAGATGAATGAGGTATTAACAAAGAGTTTTTGATTCAGCAGGTGATTCCAACGCATGGTAGCGGTTGCATTCCCCCAATCCAAGCCAGCTCTGGTTTCCGAATCTGAGCTTTTTTCGCTCGCATGGAATTTATCCCGGCCGAAATATCCGCTGATATAAAGCTTGTCCTTTGGTCCAAGGTCGTAATTCATTTTCGCATTCAGATCGTAAAAATAATAGCCTGGCTTCACCTGGCTGTCGTCGCCTTTCTGGGATTGGGCAATAAAGGGAGACGCGAGGATATCAATGTAAGTTCTGCGTCCGGAGATCAGAAACGAAGATTTGCCTTTTGAAATAGGTCCTTCCAATGTTAACCTGGAAGAAATGAGTCCAATACCACCTTCACCATGCAGCTTGTCTTTGCTCCCTTCCTTCATATTCATTTCCAGAACCGAAGAAAGCCGTCCGCCATAACGGGCGGGAAACCCCCCTTTGGTCAACTCGACACTTTTCAATGCGTCACTGTTGAAAATAGAAAAGAAGCCAAATAAGTGATTGGCATTATAAACAACGGCATCGTCAAGAATGATCAGGTTTTGGTCGGGCCCGCCACCGCGGACGTACAGGCCGGTTTGGCCCTCCGTACCTTTCTGTACGCCTGGCATCAATTGCAGGATTCGCAATACATCCTTTTCTCCAAAAAAAGCGGGTACCTTTTTTAATTGCGCAATGGGAATCTCAATCTGGCTCATCTGCACATTACGGCTCACATAATCTTCCTGCCGTCTGGCAGAAACCACCACCTCCTCCAATTGATTAACCGTTTTGAGGAAAATATTCAGCTCTAAATTCTTGCTTAACTGAATGTGCTGATCTGTTTTTTCGTAGCCCACAAATGAAAAAGAAAGCGTAGCGGTATCAGCGACTGGTACGGTAAGTGAATAAAATCCGTACGTATTGGTGACCGCGCCGTATGGTGTTCCTGCAAGATAGACGTTCACCCCTGGCAATTGTTCCTGACTTCCCGCTTCCTTTACAAAACCGCTGATCGTTATACGTTCCTGAGCAAGAGCGATCAATGAAACAGAGAAAAAGATAACCGTAAAAATTAATCGCATAGACAGAAAGCAGAGTTGTTTCTGTAACGACCTCGTCAGGTATATAGTATGAACCATTGCACAGGGTAAAGTCAAATGATATCTTAACTATCGACTCTGCGATATATACTCAAAATCCTGAAACTTGGATCAAATAAAGTTCCTTTTGATTTGATCCAAAAAGGCTGTCTCAAAATAGAAATCGGCCAAACATGGTTTTGTAAATTGCTCTGAGACATACTCTAAATCGGACTATAGCAGAATATATTCAAAGTAAAGCAGGAGCTAGTTCATGCTTAGGGAACTATCTTCTATATGATTACGAAGCATTAATCCCGATGAAACGCTTGCAAGGATCAGCCTTAGATCTTCATCCAATCCTTTCTTGAACCATACCTTTCCATTATTTATAGTGGAAACCGCGCCGATAATTTTTCCGTCCAAATAGAATTCATAGCCATACACATCATTTTGGGTCATAAAAGGGGCGGATCCTTCTAATTCCCGGATACCGGTAATATCTATCTGCGTCTGGTGGTTTCGTAAAAATCCAACGGTTTTGTTCTTACCAAGACTTCGGCTCGCACCGTCCACATTGTGCACAATGAAATCCCAGGCCCGTACCTGATCATTTGGCTTGACAGAACCAGCGAAGTAGTTTTTGTATCTTAAGGAAATCGAGAAATAATCATTGAGGGGCTCAAAATCTGTTTCCTTAAACCGGCTGACCAAAGCAACTTCGGCACTTTTGCCATTTGGAGCAAATTGCTGAAAGCTCAATTTTTCTTTGGCACTATTGAATTTAACGATAAAGGGAATCGAATAACCGAAAGTCCAGCCCCGCTTGACTTTGTTGGTTTTAAAATCGCCAAATGAAATGACCTGTCCAATCTGAGTACCCTGCCGCCCCTTTACCGCATGGATTTCAGCCTCGTTTTTAAGATCCTGATCAACCGCCAGTTCGGCGGTACGGCAGGAAAAAGTGTACATTAAAACGCCCAGAAGAGCTGCTTTCACAGAGACGGCGACTGGGGATGCGAATTTGAATTTTTGTTTCATGACTAGTAAGTTTTATTACACTAGCCATGAAACAAGAAATATTTCTGAAGTTGGAAGCGAGAAATTGATTTCTGAGCAAACGGTTTATTTGACTCCCTTCACTTTCATTTTCAATCCATAAACGGCCGTTTCGGCTGTAATGAAAAGCATATCATTGTCTTTCCCTCCGAAGCAAATGTTGGCGGTCCAGCCATTGTGAATCGGAAACTGGGCAATCTGCTCTCCGGTTTTGTCAAAAACGGTCACGCCTTTTCCAGTAATGTAAAGATTTCCTTCGGCATCGAGGATCATTCCGTCGGAACCTTTGGAAACGAAAAGCGTACGGTTGGTCAACGTACCATCTTTTTGGATGTCGTATTTATAGGTCTTGCTGTCACCAATATCGGCCACGTACAAAGTCTTGCCGTCTTTTGTTCCAATAATACCATTGGGTTTCTTAATGTTGGCGTCAACCCTTATCAGGTTCTTGCCTTTTGGATCGAGGTAGTACACATACTCCCCTTCCTGCTGCATTTTTGGGTCGCGTTTCCAGTAATCACGTTTGTACAGTGGATCTGTCAGATAAATTCCACCTTTTGGGTCGATCCAGAGGTCATTGGGGCCGTTTAACAACTTGCCTTCGTAGTCTTTTACCAAAACTGTGGGTTTGCCATTTTTATCGAAGGACCAGACCTGATTGTCTTCATCTGAACAAGCGACAAGATTCCCTTTTTTATCAAAATACATTCCGTTAGCGCGGCCTGCATGGTCGGAAAAAACAGAGAATTTACCAGTTTCTGCGTCCCAGCGTATGATTTTGTTGTTGGGCTGATCTGTAAAAAATACATTGCCGTCTTTATCGGCCACAGGGCCTTCGGTGAATTTGTAACCGTCACCGAGTTTTTCAACCTGCGCGCCGGGCGCTACTATCGATTTGGAGTCCATGATTTGTGCTGAAAGTAAGGCCGGGAAGAGAAGCGTAGCTAACCCGGTTAAAATGTAATAAATGCCTGCTGACTTTTTCATATCAAAACAATGCCGGGTTGTGTTGGCCCCGGTTGCCTTAAAAGCCCCAAGGTCCCGCTTCCTTACTTATGCAACCCGCGATGGGGGTACGCCATAAGCCTTTTTAAATGCAAAAGAAAAGTGCGAAAGGTCCTCAAATCCGGTTTCCAGATACACATCGGATGGTGTCTTTCCTTTTTCTTTGATCAGATAATGGGCCGCTTCCAGTCTTCTCTGCAATAACCAGCGGCTAGGGGAAATGTGAAATATTTTCTCAAAATCCCGCTTAAATGTAGCCAGGCTCCGGCCGGTCAGATAGGCAAAACGCTTCAATTGGACATTAAAATGGAAATTCTGCTGCATGAAACCTTCGAGATCAATCTTGCCAGGGTCGCTGAAATCAAATAACACGTCTCTCATTTCGGGGTTGGTTTGAAGCAGGACGAGTATTGCTTCTTTTAGTTTCAACGACATAAGCTGTTGATTCGTTGGCGGCTGAAATTCCTGGTAAGGCATCAATGAATCGATGTAACTGACCAGAAGTTTGTGAGATTCCAATTCTACCACGGCCTTACCACCCTGACGGGGCGCAGCCTCGTAGCCAAATTCAAGACAAAAATTGCTTAGCGTTTGCTGATCCAAAAAGATGGATAGCGACTTGAATTCTCCGTTTTCGGGCGGCTGCTTATTGAATTTGACGAGGTGATTTCTCTTCGTAAATCTGAAATCACCATGATTGAAAGTATAATCCTGAATGCCGTCATGGAGCGTGAGAGTGCCTGCAATTTGGTAACTCAGTACATGTTCAGGTACGAATTGTTCACCTTCCCGGCTTCGGGTATAATAGCAGGAATACGTAATTTGCGACAATTGGGGCTCTTCAACGGGTTGACTCATTTTATTTCAAGCTTATAAAAATGAAACAGCATTGCAGCCCTGTTTTGTTCTGCAATGCTGTCATGCCCTAAATACCCTTCATGCTCAGATAGGCTTTGCCGACTTCTGATCCAAAAAAATCTTCGGCCTCATCGTGGTCGGTTGAAATACTCACTGGCATCCACTTTTCAAATTCAGCCTGGCGGATCAGGTTTGCGCGTTGGACGATGCCAACAGCTTCGCTGCCCAGAATTAAATGCAAAGGCGGTTCGGGATGGTCCACCAGTTCTACCATTACTTTTGCAGCTTTGCCGGGATCTCCCACAGGAACAAAAGCGCCGCTCGTTAAAAACCGTGTAACGCCACCAACCGTAGCCTCATAATCCTCAATCTCAGGTGCAAAGCCCATGGACGGACCCGCCCAGTCTGTGCGAAACCCGCCTGGTTCAATACATGTTACCTTAATTCCAAGCGGTGCAACTTCCTTGGAAAGTGCTTCGCTGAAACCGCCCAGACCGAATTTTGCGGCTTGGTACATGGTCAACCCAGCTCCGCCAACACGTCCTCCCACAGAACTGATCTGCAGAATATGTCCCGAACGTCGCCTACGCATATGGGGTAACACCGCGCGAGTCACTTCAATAGGTGCATAGAGGTTTGTTTCCAGCTGGCTGCGAACCTGTTCATCCGTGAAAGCCTCTGCCGCCCCGGTAATGCCAAAACCAGCGTTGTTGACCAGGATATCTATTTTGCCAAAATGGGCGATTGCTTTTTCAACTGCGGAGTAGATCTGCTCCTTATTGGTGACGTCCAATTGGATTGGATAAATCTGATTGGGAAACTGCTGAACAAATTCGTCTAAATGACGTGTATTGCGTGCTGTGGCAGCGACTTGATCGCCATGTTTCAAGACTGCTTCCGTAAGGCTTTTTCCCAATCCGCGGGAGCTGCCTGTAATAAACCAAACTTTTGTCATCGTGTTTTTATTTTGAATTAACGATAACAAAGGTCGGCGGAATTGGAGCGGCTAACTTTGTTGAAAAGCTCAAAGTTAGTTTGTTGAAAAGCTCACAAAAAAAGGTGTCGGAGAGGACACCTTTGGTTTTATGGGATTAAATTTTGTCGTCTCCCATTGACATTTTCGAGAAGCTTTCGGGCAAATGCTGTTCTTTCAGGAAATAAGTCTTTGCCACGGATCTTTTCCAACACATACAGAAGTGCTTCTTTTTCAGTCATCTCAGGCAGACCTTCGAGTTTTATTTTTTTCTCTTCCATAATCTAATTTAGGATTATTTTTTGAACATTAAAATCGCATCGTACTTTTTGCCGGGGATGTAATTCTCAGTCGTCATTGTCCGGCTTGCTCTTATAAACCCACCAAGGAACCAGTAGCTACGACCCAGATCAATGAAATGCTTTTCGACGAAATTTCGATAAATGGAGACCCTTTGATTGAAATTTCGGCAAAATGATTGACATTTTCTTTGACATGTTTTCATGCAATCGTCAACAAAATCTGGCCCACTGTCACTTCCCTGCTCCATCAGGGAAAACATTGAAAAACAAGGGAATGGTTGACAATACCGTGTTAAAGACCTGGTAAGCATCGCCATTATTCGTTTTAACCCTATCCTCAATGTCGTTGCGCTTTATATCATAATCCCCGAAACCAAGATTATAAACAGCTCTATCTTCGAATTGGTGTGTGTAGGAAAATACTATGACCTTAGTAACGATTTTTCTTCCAATGCTGAAAAATACGAAGCGCACTTCTTCAGATGAGCGCTCCTCAATAACATCATATACATTTGTCGAACTAGCCATTGCCAAGGTTTATTTTGAAATGGCAAAAGCTAAGGCGACGTTCTGACGCAAATTCAAAGAATTATTTGTTGGTAGGGAACAGTTAGCAAGCGGTTTGGTAAACAACTTAAATTGCACCAAGCTGTTTCAACACATTCTTCGTAATCATCTTCCGACAATTCCCAAAATCAGCATTCACCGTACTCCGCTTCTTAATCACCCGCGTCGCAAAAAAATAAACATTATCCTTCCGCTCCACATACCCAACCCACCAGCCAATGTCATTTCCATCCACACGCGTCCAACCTGTTTTAGCTCGAAGTACATAATCCGCAGTTTCTTCATTGATCATTACCTTTTTCAAAATCTCCACATTACGCTTTGAAAATGGCGTTTTGCCTTCATGAACCTTAGTCAGAAACTCAACCTGATTGCGTGGCGAAACGCCAAATGCACCAAAATTCCAGAAATCATCGCCTTTTTCGGAAAGATCACCATTTCCGTAGCCAGCGAGTTTGAGATAATGCGCGTACTTCTCCCGGCCAATCTTTTTCGCCAGTTCAATAAAAGCCCAGCCAGCCGAAACCTCAAACGCTTCTTTAACTGTGATGTCTTTATAAATCTCAGGACGATACCCGTAAAGTGTCGTATCCGTAGAGCCAGGCCACTTTACGATTTCATTTTCGTTCTTGATTGTGCCGGTTTCCAATGCAATCAAAAGGTTGATTACTTTGAATGTAGAAGCTGGCTGCGTTTCTTTGCTGGAATCTGCTTCATCACTGATGATCCACTTATGCTTTTTATAATCGTAAATGGTAATGCTGCCGAAAAGATTGCAGTCTTGGAATGGAGATGTAAGATCTAGTTGGGCAAAAGTGGAAAACGAGCCGAATAGTAAGAGAATAATGAGCTTGATTTTCATGGCGGTTTGAAATTGTTTTTTGCCACAAGATAACAAGCATTTCAATCCCTGAAAGTCACAATCACCGGAACGTGGTCGCTATATTTCGTCCAGAAATCAAAGTCGCCCACTTCCACGGATTGCAACTTTTCAGTCATATCTGCGGAAACGAAACAATAATCAAGGTGATAAGGCCGGTTACGATGCCGGTACAAATACAATGTCGGATGTTCCTCCATGCCTTGGGTTTGCTTGTGATGCAGATGGTAAGTGCTGTGAATGCCTCTACTTTCCAGTAGGCTCACCACATCCGAATGATTGCCAACCCTCGACTTTCTGTCCCAGATCGTATTACTGTTGAAATCTCCGATTAGAATTGTTTTCGTAGCGGAAATCAAGTTGTCATATTGGAAAAGTGCTTTCCAGACCTGCTCCACATATTGCCCGTCTTTGTCTTGCGGATTATTAGCCCAAATCGCAAATAGATTGAAATCCGATCGTCCATTTGTGACATGAATCGGAATAATCATCCGCAAATCGGCATTGTGATTGTCAAGAACGCGGAAGCGGTAGTCGCTATACGAAAAGATCGCAAGTCCTTTATTATTGTTTTTTCCAAACCACAAAACATCGGTAGGCTTGGGTGTACCGGCTGGAAACAGAAGTTTGTCGGGACATTCACATTCGGGAACCACCAGGATATCGGGCTGGTAGGAGAGGATCGGCTTTCCTGCGAAAAGCCATGTTGCAGTTCCAGGTGATGATCCGCATTAGTTAGGCAGCGTGCTGAGTGTTTGCAGTAATGATGTAACCACGCTCAATTTGCTGGCCAAGAAATTCTTCATCCTTGATCATTGCAACGCCGTGCTGAACATTCATATTTTGAATAAAATCCGGCAGCTCCAAATCCGCTTGTTCCAGAACTACAACCCTCGCGATCTGAATAATTTCATCTGCCGATAAGGAATTTTGTATTTTTTTTGCCAAATAACTTTGGGAATTAGGATAGTCGCGGTATGCCCATTCAGAATATACCACGATGTCCCAGCGACCAATAGATTCTTCTCTCAGGAATAAGGCAAATAGTTCATAATCACCTTTTTCGGCGGAACTGTCACGTTCGATCTCGATAAGTTTTCTAATAATATCTTTCATAAACTTTGAAGAATAATGCTGGTGAAGGAAAACATGTTTGTCGCTTTGGCTTCACTAACTAGACCGGTTACATGATAGCGCGATTCTGGCGTCCAGTCGCTAATAAGCGACCATTCATCAAAATAACGGATTTTAAACTCTGATTCAAAACCAGTTAGCGACAATAGTAATTCTAAATCGTGCGTTCTCAGGCTCTTTAATTTTTCAAATTCTTTGGATGAAGAAGGGAATCCGACCCAATTTAAGGTTTTACAAATTTTGTATTTCAGAGCGATTTCCACCGAGTAGCCGCACAAATAAAAAGAGCTATCGAAGCGCCGTGCAAGTAACAAAGTCTCTGCGTCAGCCAAACGCTCAAAGGCAATTTCTTTCAAATCTTCGGCGGGTATCATTGGTAGTGTGTTTGAGTGAGGAGGTGACGAAGTTTTCGAAAATAGCTTTAATTGGAAGTTTGTCCTGAGTCATTTGCTTCAATTGTCTCCCTGCTAGTCTCTTCTTTAAGCATCCGAACTAGATTACCTGAATTTCAACTGAGAATGTCAAAACTTCATTTTCTCGAAGAACGATTATTTCGACGGTATCCAATGGTCGTTTTCGACAAATAACATTTATTAGGTCTGGGATTGTGTTGATCGGCTGAGAGTCTGCTTCAATAAGAACATCATTTCTTCTAATACCTGCTTCATATGCGCTTCCCGAAGCAGTGTTGTCTAATGTTTCAATAACAATGCCTCCGCTCTTGCAGGACGATCCACCCAGACCGATGAACGGGCGCAGCACGGCACCTTTTGTGATCAACGCTTCTCCTAGCTCTCTGTTACGGCAAAGGAAGGCCAGTCTTGCGGCTGTCCAGCCATGTTTGTCTTGATGATGAATGCTGGCACCATTGTTTAGCAGGAGCCGGGTTATATCATAATTTTTATGAGCAATGCTGTACATTAAGATTGTTCTATCTTCATCCAAGCCTACTTTCTGTTCAATTTGAGCACCATTTATGATCAGTATTTGCGCTATCTCGGTCAATCCGTTTACGGCACATAAAGCCAGCGGGGTATAACAATGCTTGTCTTTTAAGTCAATTTGAATTTTCGCTTTTATTAAAATTTCAGTGATTCTAAGATCGGCATCAGTACTTTTTTTCTGCGCTGCAATATGATGGAGTAAGTTTCCGCCTCGCAGGTAGCTGTCCTGCAAAAACTGAAAATTGACTAATGCCTGTTTGTCAATTAATAACTGAACAAGTTGAGGGTCTTTCATAAACACGGCCAATCTTAACGGCGACTGCTCGTCTGTTTCCTGCCAATTGGCTGATTTGAAAGTCCGTATCTTTATAAAATTCACATCTATTTCAGTATTCAAAAATTCATATAAAAGTGTCTTCCATTGCGTCGCTGCGCTACTATTGGGAACGTCGTATTGTTCGAATGCAGCCCGGTCGATAAGTTCAAAAAATAATTCCGGAGAAAGAATTTGCAAATTTAGTTCGGACAAGATCCCGCTAACCTTTCCTGACGATCCTCTTCGGATTGAATATTTCAGAATACCGGTTTGATTTCCGATTTTCTTTAAAATTCCTGCCTGGATGAACAAATGAAATGCCTCATCAGCATTGGATTGGGCTATTGCCCGTCTGAACTCCGAAACTGTGAATACAATATCTTTGTCTTTTAGTGTTTGTAGCGCAACTTCTTCTGATAACATTAATTGGTTAAGCCTACGTTAATTGTCAATTTGAAATGGTTTGATTTTAAGCTTTCAAAGTTAACAGAAGTAATTTCTAGCAATACCCGATAAGTAACTCTAAACGACCGACAGATAAATGAGGTCACTTACAGATTATTCTGCATAAGTTCCGTTTGGGAACTATTCCCAAATCTCCAACTGCGGACTCTTCCGTAACTCTCCCACAGGTTCAATAATCAACCTAGCATCTTCAAAACGAACCGTAATGTGCTCCCCATGATCGAATCCCAAATCTTTCAGCCACTCGCCGCAGAGCTTGATTTCTGGAACAAACTTGGTTCGCCATTGGGAAGTCCTTTGAAACTTTGGATAAATTTTTAGTTGTCGGGGTTTTGGCGGTAGTGTGTACACGGTGTCAATTTTAAATTGATGATTTTCAAAAATAGTAATAAGTGTAATAATATGCAATTATAGTGATATAAAAATTAGTTTTAGTGAAATAAAACACTATTTTTTAATTGGAGTTGAGTTTTTAGATGTGATTATCTTACCACTAAAATGGTATTTTACGTCACTCAATGGCTGAAGATAAACCTTACAACAGAATAAAAGCAGTTCTTGCAGAGAAGGGAAAAACCAATATCTGGCTAGCCAAGGAGCTTGGAAAGAATAAAACTACCGTCTCAAAATGGTGTACAAATGATGTTCAGCCACCTATTGAAACTTTGTTTAAAATCGCAGAGGTACTTGACGTCGATTCTCGCGAACTCCTGGTTTCAAGTAAGAAATGATTTCAAGGCGAAACTACAACCGAATTAAGATAATTCTTGCGGAGAAAGATAAGTTAGCCAAGTGGCTGGCGGAAGCGATTGAAAAGGACAAATCTACGGTATCGCGCTGGTGTACAAATGATATGCAGCCTACGATTGAGACTTTTTATGAGATTGCGAAGCTGCTGGAAGTCGATGTTAGGGAATTGTTTGTGGCGTCTAAATGATTTTAAAATCTAGCTCCCTACCATTAAATATAAATTATTGCCAACGCAGAAGTTGTTCTTTGTTCAAATCGCTTAGGCGATTGCTTGGTATATTATGGTGATAATATATGTGCTGATCATTCATCCTCAACAAAATTCCAGACACATTCCTAAGCTTATTGTGACGATATTCGATGGAATAAGCATTGTCCTCAGCTTCAACTGGATAAAACGCCTCCCTCAAAAAATCAGCCAAGTCTCGCTCCTTGAACCAGGAATGAAAGTCTATATAGATACAAATAATATAGGGTAACTGAAAATTTTCGATTAAGTGGTTATACTTAGCAGCCTTTAATAGGAGTGCACTCTTTTCCCCTTTGAGCCTATTAGAGTTATAATTTATATCTCCACCTACAATTAGGCAGACATTGTTAACATGTTCTGTAAAACTAACAAGGCTGATTGAAAACCCATACGAAGTAAAAATCTGATCATCTTCTGAGGGACAAGTGCCAAGCCATGCTTCAACAGCATGTTTGATATCATCTATATCTTGGCTACTAATATTGTAGTTGCCAGACTGCATCGATAGGACGGCGCCTATTTTAATTTCGCTTAAAGCATCAATTAAACGATCAGAACGGTCTAAGAGACTACTATCAGTTTTTGAAGGATTTAATCTCATAACCTCCGCTACTACCGTTTGTCCATTCAACTCTAACGTCCAGTCCGGGGTTTGTCCTTCAATTTTCTTGTCATGCTCAATCTTATTGCAGAATTTAGTAAAAAAGAGTCCAAAGTTGATTTCGGTAATCAATGACAGAAAAGTGACTCTGTCCTTAGTCGAAGCGAGTTTCCTTTCAAGAGTTTGTTTATGCATTTTGTCAAACTCAACAATCGCGTCGTATAGCTGGGCTTTATCTTGGAAAAATTCATCTATCAGACTCATCTTGATTAGTCTATTAATTTTACCTCCCCTTCACCACCCCATCAATCTCCCCCAGCAGCGACTTCGCCCCCGTACTATCCTGCAACAACTGCCAAATCATCACCCCGCTAACCTTATCCTTCGCCAGCTCAGTTTTCTTCCGGATCGTCGGCAGACCATTATAATAAACCATCCCGCCATTCAAATGCATCTGGTCCTGGTTAATGGAATCAGGATATTGGCGGAGAATGTTTTTGTAAGACATACTTTCAGGCGCGGTGCCGCCGAAGCCGTAACCGTAGAATGGGACGCCGAGGGTTAGCTTTTCTTTGGGGATTTTGCGGGTTTCGAGCCAGTATTGGAGGTCTTCTTCGGCCATGGAGTAGGGGGCGTGCGGGCCGGGCTTGTCGGGACGCCACGGACCGGTGCGGTCGTAGGACATGATGTTGACGAAATCGAACTGTGCCAAGGCTTTGTCGGTAAACTGGCTTTTGTAAACTGTGGCGATAGCGGCCGTGATCAGTTTGTTTTTCAGCCTCAATACTGCTGCGAAATCGATCACGAAGCTTTCGTAGTTGGCGTCGATCAATGCACCTTCCAGGTCTACGTCAATGCCGTCGAGATTGTTGTCAATTGCCAGATTTACAAGGTCTTTGATTAATTTGGTTTTCTTTTCTCCAATCAAAAAGGCAGGATAATATTTCGGAGCACCGCCGCCGCCGATGGAAGCCATGATCTTCACATTTTTGGAATGCGCTAGTGCCGCGACTTCTTTGAGGTTTTCGGTTCTTGTGACTTTACCTAGCGAATCGGGATTGATAAAGGCAATGTACAAATGCGTGATCTTCGCGAAATCAATTTGTTTTGCAGAGACTAGCAAATCCGTCCGATTTGGAAGGTAGCCGATTACCTTAAAACGATTATCAGTATCGCCGCCTTTGGAAACGGTGACACTTTTCTTGCTGCAACTGGTACTGAATGCAAGAATCACCATGAAAACGGAGATGCATTGCTTGAACAACTTCGGGAATTTCATGGTGATTCTTTGTGATTTGAAATGCTATTTGCTTGCCAACATAATCTTCGCGCCGCCTTTGCGGATGGATTCGTAAACCGCGTCGACGACGATCATGTCCTTCAATCCTTCGGCCCCGCTCACATTCGGGTCGGGCTTGTTGTTGAGGATAATGTCGGCGATACCGTCCATTTGCAGGGTTTGGTGCGTGATCACGGGCTGGTTCATCGGGCCATTGTGCGTCCGGCCTTTAATCGGGCCGTAGCTGAATGCGGGGCTGAGTTCCACGAAACCTTTTTCGCCGATCACGTACAATCTTTCGTAATTGTTAAATGCATAGGTCGTGCCGCAGCTCGCCACCACGCCGCTCGGGAAGCCCAGCTGGAACATGATCGTCTCGTCCACTTCCTTGAATTTCACCGGATCGGTTTTGGTTTCCTGGGCCGTCACCCAAATCGGCTCTTCGCCCGTCGCATACCGCGCGCCGTTCAATGCGTAAATTCCCACATCCATCATCGCTCCGCCGCCAGCCAGTGCCTTTTTCAACCTCCATTGATTGGGATCGCCTGATTTGAAACCCATATAATTGTTGACATGCATGATTTTACCTAGCTCGCCAGCCTCGCGCATACGGATCAGTTCGCGGGTATGCGGCTCGAAATGCATGCGATAACCGATATAAAATTTCACCCCGGCCTTCTCGCAGGCTGCGATCATTTCACGGGTTTGCTGCGCATTATCCGCAACCGGTTTTTCGCAAAGTACGTGTTTCCCGGCCGCCGCGATTTGCAGCACATGCTTGTGATGCAGCGAGTTAGGTGTGGTGATGTACACTATGTCAATATCCGGATTATCTTTGATCTGGCTGACTGTCTCGTAGTTGTAGGTGTTCTTTTCAGGAATGTTGTATTTCTTTTTCCAGTCTTCCAACTTAGCGGGCGTACCCGAAACTGCCCCTACGAGCGTGGCCATTTTGCAGTCCTTCATCGCTTCTGCAACTCGCGTTGCATAGCTGCCGAGGCCCATCAAAGCTACACGCAACTGTTTGTCAGCCTTGGGTCCTGGGTAAGACCCGCTGGCCATGGCAGGCAAACCAGACAATGCAGTGGCACCAATTCCTAATGTCATTTTTTGGAGAAAATTACGACGAGTATCCATAGTAATTGAGTGATTATTTGTTGATAAATACTTTTGCGCCGTTTTTACCAAGCGATTCGTAAATGGCGTCGATCACTAGCATATCTTTCAAGCCTTCGGCGCCGGTTACATTCGGGTCCGGTTTGCCATTGAGGATTGCATCTGCAATTCCGTCCAATTGGTAAGCCTGGTGATTTACATCGGGTTGCTCAATCGGTCCTTTATGTGTGGTACCCCTAATCGGACCATATCCAAATGCAGGGTTCAACTCAGCCCAACCCTTTTCGCCCATCAGGCGCAGCATTTCAACGTGGTTGAAACCATAGGTGCAACCGCAATTGGCAATAATTCCGCTGGGAAATCCGAGCTGAAAAGTAACGGTTTCATCTACATCTTTAAATTTGACAGGATCGGTCTTAGACTCCTGTGCCGTGACCCAAATCGGCTCTTCACCCGTGCAATACCTCGCGCCATTCGTAGAATAGACCCCAACATCCATCACAGCGCCGCCTCCTGCCAATGCCTTTTTCAGCCTCCATTGCGTAGGATCGCCGATTTGGAAACCCGCATAGTTATTGACGTGCATAATCTTGCCAAACTCCCCAGCCTCGCGCATTCTGATCAGTTCGCGCGTATGCGGCTCAAAATGCAACCGATATCCAATGTAAAATTTCACACCAGCCTTTTCACAAGCCGCAATCATTTCTCTCGCCTGTTGTGCATTATCGGCCACCGGTTTTTCGCAAATCACATGTTTCCCGGCAGCTGCAACTTGCAATACATGCTTATGGTGCAGCGAGTTAGGAGTAATCACATATACAAGGTCAATGTCCGGGTTATTCCTGATTTCATGGAGATTTTCGTAGTTGTAAACATTCTTATCCTCAATCCCATACTTCTGCTTCCAATCCGGGATTTTGGAAGGAGTGCCTGTTACGATCCCCACCAGTTTCGCGGTTTTGCATTCTTTCATTCCCCGGGCTACAATGTTCGCGTAACCGCCCAGGCCCATTAATGCTACGCGTAGTTGTTTGTCGGCTGACGGATTCGGAAGTGTCGGGCCAGCTATGGCAGGAGTGAGGTCAGCGAGCGTGGCGGCTCCGATTCCTAGTGAAAGTTTTTGCAGGAAATCACGGCGGGAATTCATAGTCAGTTGTTAAAGTGTTGGAAACAACTGGAAAAGGGCTTGGCGGAAATTATCTCCTTATTATCTAGGCCAGATATGCCTCTGGCGTCACAACCTGAATCTGGGCTAATTTGTAATCTTTGATATTTCTTGTCACTAAAACCGAAATACCTTTCTCAATAGCTGTGTGGTATTGAATAGCATCTTCGAAATCAGGGAAGCCGGATGATAATGCGCGATCGATGATTTTGTCTGTGACTGGAAGAATGGTAATTGCTCGACAACAGATCTACGCACGCGTCAGTATCTACAAATACTTGCTCCAATGTTATTTACTATATTTTTTTATAATGTGTTTTCTGTACTCTTCTTTTTCGTCGTAAGACTGAGGAAGGGAAATTACTCCCGAAAGGCTTTTTACCAACGGAGTGATTTCGTCAGACTTTTCACTTTTTGACGTGACAAAATTCAAGTAGTTTTCCACAAGCTGTGAAAGGCTTATCTTTTTTGCTTTTGCATAATCTTTTGCCCGTTCGATCGTATCGGTGTCGAGTTTTAAAGTCAGTTTCGTATCCATAGTGCTGAGTTTATACGTCCCAAAATAAATGGTCTATACGTATAAAGCAAAAAAGCCCCCAGGCGAACCTGGGAGCTTTTGCGAACCTTCATTAAAGTGACTATTTAACAGTCAAAACTCTTTCTGTTTTTTGTTCCGAGACCTGGAACGATTTGGACTGAACTTCGTCTCCGCTGATCACGTCCAATTTATATTGACCGGCTTCCATTTGGTCCATGTTCAAAGAGCGACCGAATTTCTGGTTGTCTTTGCTGATTGTTTCACGGTATACCACATCCCCGTTTTCATTTTTCAACAAAAGGACTGTATTGTTTTGAGCGTCTGCTTTGTTGACCAGAACGTTGATTTTACCAGTTTTAGTGGGGTAGATACCGGTTCCGAATTTGGAAGCTTTGGTTTCTTTGTCTTCTGCGTTGGCAGCGAAAGTAGAGGCGATAAAAGCGAATGCGAATGCGATTGTTTTTACTGAAGTTTTCATGGCTATTTTATTTTTATGGCTATTGTTGGTTTGATTTTCTTTTTTGCCCCCTGAGGACATGACAAAAGTGGCAGGTTTTACGGTACTATGTATTGCATAGTACACAAGTGGAAATTTTAGGTAAATGAGTGGTTGTTATCTTTCATGAGCAATTAAGCGGTTATTTGAATTTTGACTCAATGAGAGCACCTGATGGGACAATGTTGCTTGAGAAATGTTAATAACTGTTAAAAAAAACGGCTCACTGTTTCGCAGGAGCCGTTTTTCGGAGTGATAAACAAGAGGAGGAACTATTCCTTCTCAACAAAATTCATGTCTTTGGTAAATGTTTCTTCCAGGAAATACAGGGCAAGCAACGCGACAACCGAGGTGGCAACGCCAATGACCAGACCACTTTGGATCACACCCAGGTCAGGCTTGAAGCTGACGAACAGTGCGGCAAGTGGAATAGTAGCGCCTCTGACAAAGTTCGGAACTGTGGTAGCGACTGTAGCCCTGAGGTTAGTCCCGAAAAGCTCAGCAGCAATGGTGATAAACAATGTCCAGTATCCATTGCAGAAACCGAGCAACGCACATAACAGGTAAAACGAAAAGAGATCTTGCATTGGAATCATGAGATACGCAACCACCATTGCAAGAGAAAGCAGGATGAACAATCGGATCACCTTTTTACGGCTTTTCAAATACTGGCTTAAAAGCCCGCTAATGATATCTCCGCCAACCTGCCCGGAAAATGCCAGCATAACCGCTTTACCCGCATTGATTCCCTCGACACCTTTTGCAGCGCCAAATTCAGGAGAAAAGGTAATGAGGATACCCACCACAAACCAGATCGGCAAGCCTACCAATATCGCCATCATGTATTTCCCAAGGCGCTTTCCATTGGTCAGGATCATCATGATGTTTCCGCGATCAACCGTATTTTCTTTTACTTGCTTGAACATACCGGATTCAAAAACATTGAACCGAAGAACCAGAAGCAGCAAACCCATTCCCCCACCTACAAAGTAGGATACCCTCCACGCGAAAAGGTCAGCCACGAAATAGGCCAGGATAGCGCCCATCACGCCCAATGTTGCTACCAATGTGGTACCGTAGCCTCGGATTTCCTTCGGAAGAACCTCCGTTACAAGTGTGATTCCTGCACCTAATTCGCCCGCCAGCCCAACGCCGGCTACAAACCGGAGCAGGGCATATTGATCCAGAGATTGCACAAAACCATTGCCGATATTAGCGATGGAGTACATGATAATAGACCCAAAAAGGACCGAAAGCCGCCCCTTTTTATCAGCAATAACTCCCCACAGAACGCCGCCAATGAGCATACCTGCCATTTGATAGTTCAACAGGCGGATACCTTCGGTCAATAATTGATCAGCAGGTACATCGAGTGCTTTCAAGCTCGGGACGCGCACGACGCTGAACAAGAAAAGGTCGTACATATCGACCAGATAACCCAATGCCGCCACAATGACCGGCACTTGGAGCAATTGCGAAAGCAGGGAAGGGCGGGATTCAGGATTTAGGGACATTATTGAGAGCTTTTAGCTGCTAGCGTTTAGCTGTTAGCTTGTTTGACAATATGTTTAGTTCAGATAAAACCTAAGAAGCTAATAGCCAACCGCTAATCGCTAAAAGCTACTCACAATCGATCGATCAGCATCCCGCCGTCCACGCCGATCACCTGACCGGTGGAGTAGGGGAAGTCGCCTCTTGTTAATGATGCGACGGCCTTTCCGACATCTTCCGGCGTGCCCCAGCGAGGCTGCAATGCGATGCCGCTTTGGAAAAGATTGTCGTATTTCTCGGTAACCTTAGAAGTCATATCAGTAGCGACAATACCCGGACGGATTTCAAAAACAGGAATGTTATATTCTGCCATTCTTACCGCAAAAAGTAAATTCGTCATAGCCAACCCGGCTTTTGAAATACAATATTCTCCACGGTTAATGGAAGCGACAGTCGCCGATATGGATGTTACAAAAATGATGGTTGCATCAAAGGCATGGTTATTCTGCTTGGTATGCGCCATTTTTTTCGCGATGGCCTGGGTGAAGAAGAACGGCCCCTGCAAATTCGTGGTCATTACTTCTTCATAATTCTCCAAAGTGGTTTCTAAAAGGTCGAGCCGCACGCGGGGAGCGATACCTGCGTTATTTACCAGAATATTGATTTCTCCCAAAACCGAATAGGCTTTCTCAATAATCGAATCGCGGTCGGTTGGGCTGGCGATGCTTCCCTGGCAGTAAACGACTTCTGCGCCGAGGTTGCGAAGTTCATCCAATGCTTCGGTGACGTTTTCTTCATCACGAACCCCATTGATCGCCAAATTAAATCCTTCTCTGGCCAATGCTTTGGCGATGCCAAAACCAATCCCACGGCTTCCGCCCGTTATCAATGCGGTTTTTTTCATAATGCCTCAATATTAACCCATTGGCGTTTCTCCCAGCTTTCGATCCCTTTTTCAGCCAATTGAACGCCGCGCGCTCCGGCTTTAAGATCCCATGGAAATGGCGTGTCTTTTACAATGTGTTTGAGGAAAAGCTCCCACTGTGCCTTGAATGCATTATCGAAAACCTCTTGCTCAGGCACTTTCGCCCAGCCTTCGAAGAAAGGAATTGGCTGTGGAATATCCGGGTTCCACACCGGCTTGGGCGTATTTCCGTAATGTTGAATGTAACAATCACGAAGCCCCGCTACGGCAGATCCTTTGGTACCATCCACCTGCAATGTCAGCAGATCGTCGCGGCGTACACGGACTGTCCAGGACGAATTGAATTGAGCGATTATATCACCTTCCAATTCAAATGTTGCGTAGCAGGCGTCGTCCGCAGTGGCTTTGTAGGGTTGGCCGTTTTCATTAATGCGCTCCGGAATGTGCGTTGCACCGAGACATGAAACGGCTTTTACGTTACCAAAAAGATTATCGAGCACATATCTCCAGTGGCAAAGCATATCTACAATGATACCGCCGTCGTCCTCTTTTCTATAATTCCATGAAGGACGCTGCGCCGGAATGCTATGGCCTTCAAAAACCCAATAACCAAATTCGCCACGTACCGAGAGGATCTTTCCAAAGAAACCATTCTCCATCAAACGCTTTAATTTCAGCATACCGGGCAGCCAGAGCTTATCCTGGACTACCCCATTTTTGAGCCCGGCGGCAGTTGCCAGTTCGTATAATTCCAATGCTTCCTCCGTGGTCGTACCGGTCGGTTTTTCGCAGTAAATATGTTTTCCGGCAAGAATCGCTTTTTTTACAGCAGCGGCACGGCGACCAGTTACCTGCGCGTCGAAGTAGATCTGGTAACTTGGATCAGACATGACAGAGTCCAGATCGGTGGTATACTTCTGGATGCCAGACTGTTTGCAAAGCTGCTGCAATTTGCTTTCGTTGCGTCCTACCAGAATAGGGTCCGGCATAATCACTTCGTCAGCGGAAATTTTTACGCCGCCTTGCTCGATGATCGCTTTGATCGAACGAAGCAAATGTTGGTTTGTTCCCATGCGGCCCGTTACGCCGTTCATGATAATGCCAATGGTATGTGTTGTCATTTTATTAGCTGTTAGCTTTTAGCAATTCGGTTTTTATTTTTTCTAAGTGGTTGGCGAGAAGCTCTGCTTCGTGCCGATTAGTATGGCCTCCGGCTGGTAGAGGAATTAAACAGTCCTCAAAAACGCCTCCGTAATCTCTACCAGAAACAAATGCTGATCCTTAGCCCAATGGATATTCGAAAAGATCTCGACCTCACAAAAACCGTCAAATCCAGTCGCCTCAACCCAACCCCTGATTTTTTTAAGATCAATACACCCTTCGCCCATTAATCCACGGTCATTCAGTAAATCGATTGTATTGACTTTCCAATCACAGACATGATAAGCCAATAAATGGCCGTTGGCACCGCATCTGGCTATCTCTTTTTCCAGGTCGCCGTCCCACCATAAATGGTATACATCCACGGCAACGCCCACGAAAGGAGATTTGAAATATTCGGCCATGTCATTGGCCTGAGCCAATGTGTTGATCGCAGATCGGTCTGCGGCGTACATAGGGTGCAGCGGTTCAATGGCCAGTTTTACGTTGAGCTTTTCGGCCAAGGGAAGAATGGCAGCGATCCCTTCTTTGATCTGTTCCCGCGATTTTTCCAAAGACTGGTCCGGTGACGCCCCGCAAACAAGCACGATCATGGGAGCACCCAAAGCTGCGGCTTCTTCCAGTAGTTTCTTGTTATGATCGATTGCCTGCGCGCGACCAGCACTACTGGTATGAGGGAAAAAGCCGCCACGTACGTAGGAAACGATTTCGAGCCCGGCGGACCGGATCAGCTCTCCGGCATGGTGAGGGCCGATCCAGTCTACTGCGTTTTGCCAGACACTTATTCCTTTGACACCTGCTGCCGCATAATTTTCCACCGCCTCAGCGAGTTCCCAGGGCTTGGTAGTAATGGTATGGATGCAGCAGCGGTCGAGTGTTATATTTTCCAATTTGTTGTCTTCAAAAATATCTTTAACCAATTGTGAACTTGTAATCTGCCAATCTAAAGGAGCGGAGTCGAAGTGTGAGAAGCAGTATGCAGTAGGCATAGTGCCGAGCCGGTAGCGTTCTTCGACCGCCGTGAAGCCAGGTCCCTACAGGATGACTTTACTTTATACAACCCAGATAGGAGTAATAGGGCATCCCATTATTGATCCTGTGCAGGTATAATGCAACTTCTCGTGCGTGGTAGTCACCCCACATACTCGATTCGCCACAAGGGATTTTCTGCCTGGCGGGTACATTGTCCCAGCCATTTGGACGGTGGTAAATCGAATGCAGGATCAATCCCTGATGCGTCGGATCGGTCGACAAGTAGGGTTCGGCAAGCAGGGAATCGACGGTAGTTAGGCCCGCCAGCCAGTATTGGTCGCCTTGCTCAGTTTGGCCTTTGTCACTCAAATATTTTCCAAGACGCAATAAACCCTGCGCACCGATTGCAGCCGCTGAGCTATCGATAGGTTCAAATTCATTGTAAGGGTCGGAAATGCGGGATTGATAATCGCCTAGTTTGTAAAGTTCGGGTGCACCGGTGTCCCAATAAGGTATGCCATCGGATGCGGTGTGTTTAATATAAAAATCGCAGGTTGCCTGGGCTGCTCTGAGATATATTTCTTCGACGGCATTGCGCCCTCCGAATGGGGCAAGTTCTTCGTCGGAAAAGCTTGGTAATGTTTCCAGTTGCTCCGCAAAACCCACCATAGCCCATGCCAGGCCACGCGTCCAGGTTGTAAATCCAGAAAAACCTTGCTGTGAATTGGGGCAGCGGTAATTGCCATCATTGATATTGAAAACACTTTCATGTGCGGTGCGTCCCCAGATGTCGTAGCTGTCACGGCCTTCACCGTAGTACACTGAATATTTTGCCGTAGCGATAGAATGCAATGTACCGCGTAATAGCAGACTGGTTTTAACATCATTTTCACCCATCAGGCTGTGTCCCATTAAATGCGAAACCATCAATGCCCGTACCGAGCGGATGGTGTCCACAAAAAGTGAATGCGGACCATTAAATGAATGGATAAACCCGTGGCCATCTTTTGCATTTGTCCACCGTTTGGCCTGTACTGCCCCCGAAATTTTCAGAGCGATCTCGTAAAAATTGCGTTCCCACTCATTTTCCGCAATGCGGCCCTCATTCATCAATCTGAGCAAATTTCCATAGGTGCTGACATTGTTGAAACCGTGATCGTGTACACCAAAGTGGCCTACGTGCGACGCCATGTAGTGAACTGTATTTTTTCTCGCGCTTTCCAGAAATGCAGTTTCTCCGGTGGCGTCAAACTGTAATACCTCTGCCCCGTATTGAAATCCCTGAGTCCATTCAGTCCAGCCGCGTAAGGTGTATTTGCCGTTAACGGTGAATACCGGAGTTCCTTTGGAGTTATCATATTCCTTTGAAATCAAGGCGATTTTTTCAGCAGAAAGCTCCCAGAGCCTGTCGATTTTAGGTTGAAGTAATGCGGTAGTCAAATCGTGGCGAATCTGCATGACAAATATCGATAGTATTATTTAGTCGTTTTATTTTTGGATAATACAAAGATATCTTGGCCTTGCAGCCATAGCAAGGTACATATTGGATATTAAATGGCACTTTTCCGAACTTGTTCGCGGTATTCGTTTGGAGTGAGTCCGGTTTTCTTTTTAAAGATCCTGCTGAAATAAGAGGGGTCGTCCAAATGGATGTGATAGGCGACCTCCTTGCTGCTGAGATTGGTGAACACGAGGAGTCTTTTGGCTTCCAGAAGCAGTTTGTCCAGAATATATTCCTGTGAAGGTGTGCCCAGGTATTTTTTGATGATTTTACTTAAATAGTCGGGAGAGACTGAGAGTGTTTGGGCGTATTGCTGCACCTCATGCATCACCAGGAAATTCTTCTCGACCAACTCCTGAAACCGGCCTACCAGTTCGGGGACCGTCGATGACGCAGATTCCTGGTATTCCACATTTTTCTGACTTATTAGAGCACACTTTTGCAATAGCAATCCAAGGTAACGCCCGGGCAGGGTTTGGTCAGCTCCCGAATTGAGATGGTCTTCCACCATATTTTCGAGGATGTTGTGGAAGTAATGTTTTTCGTTTTCAGACAACGAGACGATAGGCTGCCTCCTGGCTGGCTGGAAAAACGGCAGCTGCGAAAGCGGCTGGTTAACGGGGTTATAAAAAGTGTAAAAGTCCTCCGAAAAAGCCACAATGTACCCCTGGAACGAGGTAGAAAAAGTAAGGAGGTGCACCTGGCCGGGGGTCAGAAAATGTAGCCCGGGGCCCTGAATGCCATAGGAGCGAAAATCTATCTCGTGAAACCCCTGGCCTTCCTCAATGAAAAGAATTTCATGATAAGTATGCCTATGGGGGGTGTCAGTAGGTAAAGGTGTGATGGGTAGCGACACGGGGGCGTCTTTATTGATCCCAATGCTATTCTTGAACCGAAATATCTTCAGTGCCGGGACCTTGCTCGGTGTTTTGGGCAGGGAATGGACCGGGATGGTATCAGATATTGAAATCATGAACTGCTCTTTTCCTTTTTAATATTGTTGGAAAAAGGCTTAAAACGACCAAAACTACCATTATAGCGGCAGCCGCGGCAAAAAACCACCAGACGTCGGCGACATTTTTTAATTTTGCATTGTTGGTCAGGTTACAATAGTTTCAAAACCAATTTTCTTAAATCCATTCCGGTGAATCAGGAAACCAAGAGCGGCCAGATTTTTGATCTACCCACACTACGACGGTTATATGCATTCGTTCGACCTTATCAAAGCCAGTTTTACCTGCTGATCGGGATCATTCTGCTGAATGCATTGCTGGCCCCCCTTACGCCGCTTTTGATTAAATACACCATTGATACTCCCATTGCAAACGGAGACTTTACTCAACTCACCATGATGATCGTGGTGATGATTGTAGTTACGGTTTTCCAAGGGGTTGCGCAGTTTTGGAACACTTATATGTCGGGCTGGTTGGGCCAATATATTATCAGGGATATCAGAGTGCAGCTTTACCAGAAAATCATTGGTTTAAGGTTAAAATTCTTTGACAATACGCCAATCGGCCGTTTGGTAACCCGCACCATTTCGGATGTTGAAACACTATCCAATGTATTTAGCGATGGTATGGCGGCAATTGCAGGTGATATTCTGCAACTGGTGCTGATCATTGCAGTGATGTTTTATACCGATTGGAAATTATCGCTGATCAGCTTGTCGATGATCCCGCTGATGCTTTTTTGCACTTATATTTTTAAGGAGAAGATCAAAGATTCATTCAATGAAGTACGGGCGGCTGTATCAAACCTCAACTCATTTGTACAGGAACATTTGACAGGCATGGGGATCGTCCAGATTTTCAGCAGCGAAGATATTGAATACAAGAAGTTCAGAGAAATCAATAAAGTCCACCGTGATGCCAACATTCGTTCGATCTTATATTATTCCATTTACTATCCTGTGGCTGACGTCATTGCCGCCGCAGGGACGGGCCTGGTGGTGTGGTATGGTTCCAAACAAATATTGAATGCCGATATCACTTTTGGTACTGTAACCGCTTTTGTGATGTTCATCAACCTGTTTTTCAGGCCGATACGTCAGCTGGCAGACCGTTTTAATACCTTGCAAATGGGTATCGTGAGTACCGACAGAATTCTGAAACTGCTGGATAGCGAGGAGTTCACTTCCAATGAAGGCACATTTGCTCCCGAAACGGTGAAGGGGGACGTTGAGTTCAAACACGTCTGGTTTGCTTACAATGAAGAGGAATATGTATTGAAGGACATCAATTTCAAAGTCAGTGAAGGGCAGACAATTGCCTTTGTGGGCGCCACTGGCGCTGGAAAGTCGTCCATCATCAATCTGTTAACGCGTTTCTACGATATCAATAAGGGTAACATTTACGTGGACGGAGTTGAAGTGCATGATTACGAACTGAATGCCTTGCGGAAGCATATCGGGGTGGTTTTGCAGGATGTCTTCCTTTTTTCGGATACGATTGAGAATAATATCAGGTTGGGCGATTTGACCATTACGCATGAAAAGATCGTGGAGGCCGCCAAGTTGGTAGGTGTCCACGACTTTATAGAAAGGTTACCGGGCGGGTACAGCTATAATGTAATGGAGAGGGGCGCAACACTTTCGGTAGGCCAGCGACAGCTCATTTCATTCGTTCGGGCGATGGTTCACGAACCCAAGATCATTGTGTTGGATGAGGCTACCTCTTCGGTAGACAGCGAAACGGAGGAATTGATCCAGCATGCAATAGAAACGTTAATGGAGGGCCGGACTGCTATTGTTATCGCTCACCGGCTTTCTACAATCCAGGGAGCAGATAAGATCATCGTTGTGGACAAAGGACAGATCGTGGAAGAAGGTAACCACGAGCAACTGCTCGAAAAGGAAGGCGTGTACGCAAATTTATACCGGATGCAGTATAAGGAGGTATTAAAAATAGGCGTATAATGGTACTGGTCAGATTTTAGAAAACCTGACCAGTGTTTATGCCAATCTAATTCCGTTTCCCGGTATCCAGCGGGATCGGCGGCGGGCCGATCAGGAAGTCATCTTCTTCGTTCCTTTTTGCCGGGGTACTATCTCCTTCAATTCCCAGCGAATCGCTTTCGCTTGGTGCATAAAGAGTTGGACAGTTATAAGTCTTAGTGATTTTAAAACTCGGTTTGGGAAAGGGCCCCGGCTCTATCGATTTATCTCTGTAAATTTTTTCAAGAAAGCTCCCTACAATTGGCAACGCGGTTTTGGCGCCTTCACCCAGATTGGTAGTCCGGAAGTGGATACTCCTGTCGTCGCCACCTACCCAGGCACCAACCACGAGGTCGCGCGTGATACACATGAACCAGCCGTCGGAGTTGTTAGATGTTGTACCGGTTTTTCCGCCGATTTCATTCCCCTTATCCGCAGCGACGTTAAATTTCCATCGTATACTTCCCGAAGTCCCGCCGGCTTCTTCCACACCCGCTTTAAGCATCTGGACCATCAGAAAAGCAGATTCGGGACGGATGGCTTGACGGTGTTCCGGTTGAAATTCCTCTATTATTTTTCCGTTGCTATCCTCGATCTTGGTTACCAAAATGGGCTGGGTATAGGTTCCGTTATTGACGAAAACGCTGTAAGCCGCTACCATGTCATACAATGAAACATCGAAAGGCCCCAATCCAATGGAAGGGACACCTTTCAAAGGTGTTGTGATACCCATTCTCTTGGCATATCTGGCCACATTATCCGCGCCAACCTGATCAGTCAGCTGGGCGGTTACGGAGTTGATAGATTGTGCCAGTGCGCGGCGAAGTGTCATGTTTGCGTAGGAAAATACACCGGTTGCATTTCGCGGTTTCCAGACCTTCTCCACACCGTCTTCCATATAGGTTTTTTCAAAAGGCTTATCTTCAATTTGATCACACGGATTCATGTTGAAGGTGGAATCGTCAATTGCAGTTGTGTATACAAAGGATTTGAAAGTCGATCCGGGCTGCCTTTTGCCTTGTTTTACCGCATCATATTTGAAATAATTGTAATCCAGTCCGCCTACCCAAGCCTTGATCTGCCCGGTTTGGGGATTCATGGCCATCATACCTGCTCTCAGAATTCTTTTGTAGTAGTCCAGTGAATCCATTGAGCTCCAGTATTTGGTCATTTCGCTGCTGTTTTTCCAGTCATAGACCGTCATCGTGTCTTTTTTGTTCAGATAATAAGATACACTGTCGGGGCTATTGGGGAATTTAGCTGCCAAAGATTTGTATTTGCTGGTTCGTTTGACCACGTTTTCGAGAAAATCGGGAATCTCTTTCCCCTGTTCATCGATCCAGGGATTCTGGTTCCGCCAATGGTCCTCGAAAACCCGCTGCAGTTGTTTCATTTTCTGGGTCATCGCTTCCTCGGCATCCTCCTGCATCCGAGAATCAATGGTTGTATAGATCTTCAACCCATCGGTATAGAGGTCATATCCGTTTTCATCACCCCATTTTTTTACAAAATCAACTACGGCATTTTTGAAATAATTGGCATTACCGTCGTAAGGAGTTTCAAATTTTGTTTTGAGCTCGATGGGCAACGCACTGATCGAATCGGCTTGTTTCGCAGACAGATAACCATATTTCTGCATCTGGCCTATGACCACATTGCGCCGTTCCAATGAACGCTTCATATTCCGGATCGGGTTATAAGTGGTTGTCGCTTTTTGCAACCCCACCAGGACGGCCGATTCCTGTACATTGAGGCTATCCGGAGATTTGCTGAAATAGGATTGGGCAGCGGTATTGATCCCGTAAGTATTGTTCCCGTAATCGACCGTATTGAAATACATGGTCAGGATCTCTTCCTTGGTGAAATTTCTTTCCAGTTTGATGGCGGTAAGCCATTCTTTGGTCTTATAAATCAGGGTCCCAAAGCCTGGAATATAACCCAGGAGGCCCCTGGCGCCTGATTTGCGAGTTTTGAAGAGCTTTTTTGCCAACTGCTGTGTGATTGTACTGCCGCCCCCACGGTCTGTTGCTCCCGTTGCAATTCCTATTGCGACGCTTGCCATCGCTTTGTAGTCAATGCCTGAGTGTTTGTAAAACCGTACGTCTTCTGTTGCAATGAGTGCTTTTACCAGGTTTGGCGATATCATCTTAGCTGTAACCGGCGTTCTGTTTTCGGTATAAAACTTACCGATCATCACACCATCCGCTGTATAGATCTCCGATGATTGGGCTACTTTCGGGTTTTGAAGGTCTTCCACGCTGGGCATACTTCCCATCAGCCAAAGGAAATTTGTTTCAACACAAAAGATATAGATAGCGATGGTTAAGAATCCATAAATTACGCTTTTCCATATCAGGATAACAGGGCGGTAGTATTTGGAATTGACATCTACATGATCTTCCCACCAGGTGCGGATTGACCTTTTGCTTTTCCGGTAGGTCTGGAACATTTCGTCGGCGCGTTCTTTGCCGGTAACCAGTGAAGTCAGCTTATAAGCAATGCGGTTGATGAATGTTGACAGCTGTGTTCCAATGAATTGGAATAGGGCTTTTATTTTGGTAAAGAACGATCGGATAACTTCCATCAAACGTTAAGGTTCGTAAGAGTTCAAAGATAAGAAAAGCCGGACAAATCTCTTCAAGTCCGGCTTTTACGTGATTTTTTACTCAGCTTTGTCGAATTTCAACGCGGCCCCATTCATACAATATCGGAGACCTGTTGGTTTTGGGCCGTCACTGAAGACGTGCCCAAGATGACCACCACAAGTCCGGCAGACTACTTCCGTGCGGGTCATTCCGTGGCTTCGGTCGGTGATCTCTTCTACGTTACCGGAGGAGATCGGTTGGAAAAAGCTCGGCCAGCCGGAGCCCGAGTCATATTTGGTGTCTGAGCTGAAAAGCGGTGTTCCGCAAGCTGCGCAAACATAGGTCCCTTTTTCCTTATTGTCATTGTAAGGATGCGAAAAGGGCCTTTCCGTACCTTTTTCAAAGAGAACAAAACATTGTTGTCCTGTGAGTTCTTGCTGCCACTCTTCTTTGGTTTTTTGTATCTCTCTCATTTTAGCTGAAATTGAATTGGAAATGGGAACAGTCGGAAAACTGCTCTCCTCTATAACGTTATAGAAATATTTATCGTTTGGTAAAAATTCGTCTAATCCACGAGTCTTCGGGAGGCCAGCATTTATTCGCGGATTCCGGCGGGCGACGGAAAATGCCTCCGGAGATCCCAAAATACAGGTTAAATGCCTTTGGATTTCCGATATTTAAAAGCCCGGACAAATGATCCGTCCCAATCCATAAAGGGCCTGCCCTTCCTACCAACCCAATAGCCGGGGAACGGTAGCGGTTCATCAATGACAATGGTACAGAAAATTCATACCATTTATGTTCGTACCGTGGCGTGACTCCAATATAAGATTCGGCTTTCATCCCAAATGCACCCTGCGAAATCAGGTTTTGAACCCATAATCCGCTTACATAAACCCTGGGTTTTAATTGATAATCGATACTCGCCTGGAAAGCAGTAGGCAAAACCGAACGAAAATTAGGCGCAATCGGCTGGCCACCGTCAAGGGAGGTATTGATGGCATTGAAGATACCTTCTGAACCCTGCAGTTTCTGGAAGGTATCGTATCTGAATTCTTTACTGGTGGTATGGGTCTCCTGTTGCAGTACATAAGCAGGATTTTTGAAATGCACGCTACCTATGTCCGTCAGGGACACAGCGACCCGATAGAGGTATTTGCTTTTGGAAGCATCCCTTTTTCTTTCCCCTTTTTCGGTGTAAGTGAATTTCTGGATATCGGGGCGATATTCGTAAACAGCGCCAATATCAAACCCCCACCCACTGCCCGGAGGTGCGCCACCTAACAGCCAGGCTGGCGAGAGTTTGATATTTTGAAAGCCTTCGTCCCGTGTAATTCCGTAACGCACATTGATTTCGTTGACGTTAATATATTGGCGTTTGTTTTCATAAAGTTCGTCGGGCTGAATGTTATATGACGAATTATCGATGATCGCATGTGCATTGTACAGGCCAAGAAGCCTTTTTACAGTAATCCCGACCTTAAAAAAATCGGTTTCGTCGTCTATCAGAACACCGCCGACAGTAAACGCGATTTCTCCAAGCCCGTTGAAGTGTAGCTGTCCTGACTGATGCTCAAAAACAGGCCCCTGCAGTTCTTTCAACTGGGTCGTCTTGCTGATCAGACGGGCAAGCGGTTCTGTCACCTGGCTGGTATTGAGAATGTACCTTGCCCTTGTGGAAATCCCTACCCCGATTTTACCTTTGAAAAGGTTGAACATGATTGAAGGAAGGCGGGTGTCGCCACCTGCATTCAGGTATTTTTTGTTTCCATTTAATTTTTCGCCCAGATAAGAGCGCGGGAACATCAGAACACCCCTTTCATTTCGGTATTCGTCTGAAACAGTGTTGGTAATCAGGCTCAGGAAGGAAAACGGGGCCTTGTATCTGACATGGTTGTTGGCAGTATAAAACTGGCTCCCAACCAGATTGACATACACGCTATACCGGCTGTCCGCTACAAACGCCGGGTTGTGGTATAGCGCATTGATACCCGCATAATTACCCATGGCAACGCCCGGCATATGTTGAGATATCCCTCTAAGGGACAATCCAAAGATCAGGACGATGAGTACAGGTAAAAGACTCTTGGGCATAGTGGGATATAAAATGATGGATATAACGCTCTTATATCGTCTGCAAAGAAAAGGGGAACTAGGTGTACTTGCAACGAATGTTGCCCGATTAGAAAAATAATCGGGCATTTATCTAAGGCATGATTTTAATATTTAGTTAAAAATGGCTGTTAAAGAAGCAGAGAAGGTTTATCAGTCAAGAGTTTATGGTTTGCTTTATACTGCATTATAAAAGCAATAAGTACATTGTTTATATTACAATTGCATCAGCCGGGAAAAGGCGCATGAGTCAATGTTTTGTTAATTCAAACATTGACCATATATTGTTCTGTAAATTATAGACATAGACTTATTCAAATTTTGTATAGTATGAATTTCTCATTTTCAGGTTATCAAAACGAAAATTTCTTTGACGAGATGTTTACTCCGGATGGACAGATACGTCCCGGCTATGAACATTTGAAAAGCAAATTCGAAAACCTTACACATGATGATCTTACGAACCGTCAGCTGGCGACCGAGCGTGCATTGCTTTCCATGGGGATTACTTTTAATGTGTATTCTGAAGGCGAAGGAACAGAGCGGATCATGCCCATTGATATTATCCCCCGTGTGCTGTCCAATGCAGAGTGGGAGTGGTTGGAAAAAGGCCTGAAACAACGTATCAAGGCTTTAAATATGTTCATCGACGATGTTTACAATGAGCAGAATATCCTGAACGATGGTGTAGTTCCCCGTGAGCTGATCGAATCCAGTAAATGTTTTTTGAAGCCTTGTCTGGGATTGAAACCACCCAAAGGCATCTGGTGCCACATTACAGGAACAGATCTGATCAAAGGCGACGACGGGACGTTTATGGTGTTGGAAGATAACCTGCGTTGTCCTTCGGGGGTTTCTTATATGCTGGAAAATAGAGAGTTGTCAAAGCAAATTTTTCCGGATGTACTGGCCAGGACAGGCGTGAGGCCGGTTTCAGACTATCCAACCCGATTGCTGCAAATGCTGCAACACCTTGCAGACAGGCCCAATCCAACGGTAGCCGTTTTGACACCCGGAATTTACAATTCTGCTTACTTCGAACATTCTTATTTGGCGCAACAAATGGGTGTCGAACTGGTTGATACTCGGGACCTTGTGGTATCCGATGGCTACGTCAAAATGCGCACAACGAACGGTTTGCAGATCGTGGACGTGATTTATCGACGCATTGATGACACTTTCATGGACCCCGAAGCATTTAACCCCGACTCGCTGATTGGTATTCCGGGCATATTTGAAGTTTATAAAAAGGGCCGGGTTGCATTGGCCAATGCTCCTGGTACCGGTGTGGCAGATGACAAAGTTGTATATGCCTACGTTCCACGCATCATTAAGTATTATTTGAATGAAGAGGCGATCATACCAAATGTGCAAACTTACATTTGCGGCGAAGACGACGATTTGAACTATGTGCTTGAGAATATTTCACAACTAGTTGTTAAAGAAGCCAATGAGGCGGGCGGGTATGGTATGCTCATCGGGCCGAAAGCGACTGAGGAGGAGCATGAAATATTCAGGCAAAAAATTAGGGCCAATCCGAGGAACTACATTGCGCAGCCAACCATTTCCTTATCAAGGGTACCTTGTATGATAGAAGGCCACGCAGAAGGAAGACATGTTGACTTGCGTCCCTATATTCTTTATGGTGACGACATCAGCGTAATCCCTGGCGGATTGACTAGGGTTGCATTGCGCAAAGGTTCTCTGGTGGTGAACTCGTCGCAGGGCGGTGGCGGAAAGGATACCTGGGTATTGTACTAATTTATCATAAACGGTTACTGTCGGGCTGTTGATGATAAAGGTGTGCAATCTTTTGCGAAGCCTGTATCTGAAATAGCCTGAGCATATATGAAGAATATAACAGTAACTTTAAAATGATAGAAAAATGCTACGTGAAGTAACCGGTTGGTATAGTCCGGCGCTGAATGAACACATGAATATTGCGGTTTACGGACATTACGGATTCGCTCTTTTATTGATTCCCACGGCAGCCTCGGATTATCTTGAGTATGAGCAAAATGGGCTAATCGAAAGCATTAGTCCATACATAAATGCTGGAAAAGTAAAGGTCTATTGCATCAACAGCATTAATTCGGAAAGTTGGCTTAATCCTTATATGCATGGTTATGATAAGGCTGTCCGCCATCAGCTGTTTAATGACTATGTGATCAAAGAAGTTATTCCTTTCATCAAGGATACCAGTAGTCCTACCAATGAAATCATTACCGGAGGTGCTTCTTTTGGAGCAATGCATGCGGCAAATCTTTTCTTTAAACATCCGGATTACATCAATGGGGTGATCGCCATGAGCGGATGTTATGACCTGAGTGTTTACACAGACGGATATTACGACGACAATGTGTATTTCAACTCACCGGTCCATTATCTGCCGCAATTGAAGGCAGAATGGCATCTTTCTATGTACCGGGATAGTCGGCATATCCATTTCGTGACAGGTTCGGGAGCATACGAAGTCCCCGAATATTCGCGACAAATTTCCGCTATCCTGAATTCGAAGGATGTACCGCATGAGCTCGATATCTGGGGTAGCGATATGCCCCATGAATGGTGGGTGTGGAAGCGGATGCTTCCTTATTATCTCGAGACCAGGTTTTAGAAGAAAGACTGTGAATGAAAAAAGCTCCGTGGCCATCGATCACGAAGCTTTTTTCATGATAGAAGGTTCTCAGGCTCCTTCAAATTGCCTTAAAAATCGGACATCGTTTTCGGTGAACAGGCGAAGATCATTAATGCCATACCGGAGCATGGTAATTCTTTCAATGCCCATTCCAAATGCAAAGCCGGTATATTCCTCATTATCAATACCACAATTGGTAAGTACGTTAGGATCAACCATTCCTGAGCCAGCTATCTCAACCCAGCCTGTATATTTACAAACATTGCAGCCTTTACCTTTACATATAAAGCAGGACACATCGATCTCTGCGCTTGGTTCGGTAAAAGGAAAGTAGGATGGGCGTAGGCGTATCTTCGAATCCTTGCCGAACATTTCCTTGGCGAAGTGGTATAAGGTGTCTTTCAGGTCTTTGAAACTGACGTTTTTATCTACATAAAGACCTTCAACCTGGTGGAATACACAATGAGCCCGGGCTGAAATTGCCTCATTTCTGAACACCCGGCCTGGCATAATGGAGCGGATCGGCGGCTTTTGCCTTTCCATCAGTCGCACCTGAACATTGGACGTATGGGTACGAAGCAGTACATCGTCCTTTACATCCCCCTCGCTCTTGGAAATAAAGAAAGTATCCTGCATTTCCCTCGCGGGGTGGTTGTCTGCAAAATTAAGTGCACTGAAGTTGTACCAGTCTTTTTCGATTTCCGGTCCATAGGAAACATTAAATCCCATTCTTTCGAAAATCTCGATGATCCGGCGCCTCACAATTGTGAGGGGGTGCAGACTTCCCAATAGATTTGGTGTGACGGGCAATGTGAGGTCAAAGACCATTTCGGCATTGGATTCTTCCGAATTTTCCAGTGCTGTTGAAAATTCCTGAAAACGGCTTTGAGCCAGATTTTTCAAAGTATTCAGTTCCTGCCCCACGGCACGTCTGTCCTCCTGCGGAATGTTTTTCAGCCCGTCAAAAAGCTCGGTTATAACACCTTTTTTGCTGATATATTTTAATCTGAAAAATTCCAGTTGTTCTTTATTGCTGACAATGGCGTTGTCAATTTCGGCAACCAATTCTTTTACCCGTTCGGTAATCATAAGGTCAATTTAATGTTGGTAACGAACTCGCTTCTTCCCGGCCGGAGAGGCTTGGCAGTCGCAAACAGGACGTAAAGATAATTAAAGAAGGCGGTCATTTTTCCCGATAACGCCCGTATGCCGAACGCAAGGCCATTTTTCTTGAAAAATATCCAATTTCAACACTACGTAAAATTACGCATTTTACTAAGGTCAGTTACGTCATTTGATTTTAAGGATAAGGTTTAAGTTATTGTAAATCAGATTATTACATAGCTGTGCGTACTTTTACGCATTTTACTAACATTACGCTATGTGCTATTTTTGATTCAAGAAAAACATAACATTTATTAGTCGTAATTACCATGAAAAATTTTGCAAGCTTTACACACCCAAACCTGTCTGAAAGGTCCTACAACGACAGCCGTTCTTCCATTTCTGTTCAGTCCATGGGGCGGACCATCTTTCTGACTCCCGATGTAATCACCTTCCTTGAAGGTGAAGGAAATTACACATTTATATATACGAACACAGGCAAAAAGTACCTGGTTTCCAAAACACTGAAATCGCTTGCAGAACAGCTGAATCCAAATTTCATGCGTGTTCACAAATCATATTTGGTAAATGCGGACTACGTGGTGGCACGTCTCGAAGACGACAGGATGCTTAAACTGTCTTGCGGCAAAGAAGTAATGGTATCCCGCAGAAAGATCAAGGAGATCACCTGCTTCCTGGACCATTCCAATCTCCGTATTAGCGCATAAGTAAAAACTTTTGGTGAATTAAATTAGTGGGTTATTCATAAAAACAGCAGCCATCGCTTGATCGAAGGCTGCTCGTTTTGTTTATAGGGAATTACTGGTCAAGCCAGCGGATTAGTCAGTAAATTCAATCAACCGGCGACTCAACATATCTAAAACAACTTCAATCCCAACGTGACTTGCCAGGAGGTTATCTTTTGCTTCACATTCCCGCCATTTGAGCCGCTGGTCTGGAAAGAGGCCAGATTCGTGAATGACCCTTCTTTTCTCACATCCAGGCTAAAGCTGCCGAGGTCAAGGCCTGCGCCAAGCTGGTATCCAAAAGTCGCCTGGGACATCGCATTATTCAGATCTGATGTATAATATTTAAATGCATCTCTTAATCGTTGATTATCCCCAATACGAAAAGAAGTTACCGGCCCCGCGAGAATGCGAATAGGGCCGCCCTTTAACCCAATCAGCAAAGGGACGTCGATGTTGCTGTATTTGATATTAACGGTTTTGGTAACAGGCTGCTCCTGATCTGTCTGGACAATTTCAAAAGAGCCGCCCTTGGTAGAGACCAGCACTTCCGGCTGTATAAATAAGGTACGTCCAAAGCGTGCATAAATCCCGCCCACCGCTCCTGTCCTGGTATTGAAGCTTTGTTTTAGATTATCCCTTACTTCCTTCCCGTCATAACCCAGGTAAGGATTGCCGGCATCGTCATAACGCGTTGTAAAAACATCTCCCATTGTCAGGCGCGACAAATTCACCCCGCCTTTGATACCAAACGCAAAACCTTTTTTCTGCGCCTGTGCTGAAGTCAATGCAAAAATGCATAGCATGCAGATACAGGCTACTTTTGTCAGGATGTTCATGGATAATATAATTTTTTTAGTAAAACCGGTTAATAACGCCAAAAAATAAAAAACTATACCTTAGCCATATTTTTTTTGATTTTATGGCTGAAACGTACAAATCTTTGAATAAATAGCGGCTTAATGCTGTTTACACTAGATACATACAAATTAGACTTTTCTTCTTATGGCTAAAGCCAAAACCGCTTATTTTTGTCAGGAATGTGGGTATAATTCGCCAAAATGGGTGGGAAGGTGTCCTTCTTGCGGCGAGTGGAACACATTTGTTCAGGAAGTTATTGAAAAGGAGGACAAGAAAACAGCGGTATCGTGGAAATCGGTCAACCTGGCTAGCCGACCAAGGGCACTGGCAGAAATTGAATATCAGAACGAACCCAGGATCCGCACTTTTGACGAAGAGTTAAACCGTGTTCTGGGTGGTGGTATCGTGCAGGGATCTTTAGTTTTAATCGGTGGGGAACCAGGGATAGGGAAATCTACTTTAATGCTGCAAATAGCGCTGACACTTTCCAACAAAAAGGTATTGTACATTTCTGGCGAGGAGTCCGATCAACAGATAAAAATGAGGGCTGAGCGGATGTCTGCCAAAAGTGACAATTGTTTCATACTCACAGAAACCCATACGCAAAACATTTTCAGACAGATTGAAGATTTTCAGCCAGAAATACTGATTGTCGATTCCATCCAGACTATGCAGTCGACTTACATTGAGTCAGGTGCGGGAAGCGTGTCTCAAGTCCGGGAATGTACTGCTGAATTTATGAAATATGCCAAGGAAATGGGTGTGCCTGTTTTTCTGATCGGGCATATTACAAAAGATGGCTCTTTAGCCGGACCTAAGGTGCTGGAACATATGGTCGATACCGTATTGCAGTTTGAGGGGGACCGCCACAATACCTACCGGATTTTGCGGACGATCAAAAACCGGTTTGGAAGTACCTCAGAACTTGGGATCTACGAAATGTTGGGTTCGGGATTACGCCAGGTAAGCAATCCTTCTGAAATCCTGATTTCTCAGCGGGATGAGCCGGTAAGTGGTATCGCGATTGGCTCTATGATGGAGGGAAACAGGCCGTTATTGGTTGAAATACAGTCATTGGTTAGTGTTGCGAATTATGGAACACCCCAGCGGAGCAGTACCGGTTTTGATGCCAAGCGATTACAAATGTTGCTGGCTGTATTAGAAAAAAGGGGAGGTTTTCGGTTGGGTGTTCAGGACGTTTTTTTAAATGTGGCAGGCGGCCTGAAAGTGGAGGATCCTGCAATTGATCTTGCCGTAATTGCCTCAATAGTATCTTCTTATGAAGATAAATTCATTCTTCCATCCGTCTGTTTTGCGGGTGAGGTAGGGCTGGGAGGAGAAGTACGGGCGGTTAACCGTATTGAAAGCCGGATATCCGAATCGGAAAAACTGGGCTTCAAGAAGATCTATATATCCAAGTACAGCAGCAAAGGATTGGATCTAAAAAGGTCGAAGATCGAAGTAATACCGGTTGCTCACCTTGATCAGCTTTTTATGTCCCTGTTCCTTAATTAGTATGCCGCGGGTAGCCGTCTACTGACGGCTGGAGTTTCTTCAATATCTTGCGTAAAAATTCTGCAGCTTGCTCGTCAGCCTCTCATAAATGGGTTTACTGAATTCAATAAAAAGCTGTTGAGGGTCGGGTGGCAGGAGTTCCTGGCTCTTGCATTTGCGGAGCTGCGATGGGGTAAGAGCCCGCTCATCTCCGCTGAAATTACCCCACTCGCACATCCAGTTATATTCTCCGTTAAATTTTTCCCGATTAACCACCTGTTTTGTTTTGAAGTCGACAATCTGCATGTCCAATAAACCACCCGAGCGCACGGTTTTTCGGGCCTGCGTCAGCTTTGCAGTTACTTTTCCATAAACCGGGATCTTTGACCTCCCCACGAATTTTTCCCCTACTTTCACGGTATCCTTACTGGTTACTGTCTCGGTATTCTTCTCTATCAGTGTTTGACCAACAACAAAATCGTCAAATTGAAGGATGATTAAATGATCGGGTTGTAACTTGGCTTTGGCAGCTTCGTCGGGCATGTAAAACCGTACAAATTTATTTAGTCGTTTATTGGTTTGTAGATACTCGTTCACCCTGTCCTGGAAATATTCATTGCTCAACTGGTATCTTTTGGAGGTAACAAGCACCTGTTCTACGACTACCTTAAAAGAGGCGATTTCATAGGCCAGATCCATTTTTGTTCGGACATCTTCAAAATCCGGAATCAGGTGTTCAACTTTTTCAAAATATTCGTATGCTTTTCTGGCATTTTCACGATCGCCAATGGTCAGCAGGCTTTTGGCTTCCTTGTAGCGCACATTGGCAGCATTGAGCCGTGCTATTTTTTCCTCCTTTTCGAAATGCTGGGGTGCCACTATTTTCAGACAGGCGGAGCATTGGGTTACCGCGCTAAAAAGTCTGTTCAGTTGGATATAATCTTGCAGCTGAGGCTCCCATTTAAAGATGTCCTCGGACGACTGGCTAACCCTGATATTATCGAGATGCTGAGATAGCGCCAAAGGATAAGCCTGTTTGAGCGCTTCCGTGGACGAAGGGTGGGTGGGGTTGCCTGTGAGTTTATCGACGGCTTGGAAGACTGCGTTGTCGTAATCGCCCTTTTTGAGTGACTTCTCCGCAGATTTACAACCGGCAAAGTACAGACAGATGAGGTATAGGCAGCGTAATGCAAGGTACTTTTTCATCGTGTGATAGCAAACTGAATAGAGGAACTGCTACCAATTTCTTAAAAAATTACCTCATTTTTGAATGTTTGACCAAATAGGCCATCAGAATGGGGTCAAATCCCTTTGCAATGTCAGCCTCAATGAAGTCTATCTTATATTGACCACACTTCAATTTCAATTTTTGATAAAAATCACCGACGAATTCCTTGTAGGAATCCCTTACCTGATCGGGCTGCACTTTGATTTTTTCGCCTGTTTCTAAATCAATAAATTCATAGGGCCGGTTCTCAAATGCGAAGTCTTCTTCTGTTTTGCGATCGGTGACGTGAAAGAGTAAAACTTCGTGAAGGTTGTGCCGGAGATGCTGAAGGGAAGAAAAAATTTTGTCCGCTTCTTCAAGGTTATCGAACATATCACTGAAGATAACGACCAAGGAACGCTTATGGATTTTTTCGGCGATCTGATGTAAAACTTCCGAAACGGAAGTTTTTAAAAGAGGGCGCCTGGTTTCCAGCTGACGCTCCAGTTCTAGCATGATCTTATGTACATGCGACGGGGTGGATTTAACTGCTGTCTGGACCTCAATGCCTTCGGAAAATGTGCAAAGGCTTACTGCATCTTTCTGCCGCTGAAGAAGGTAGGTCAGACTTGCCGCAGCCATGACGCTAAACGTCATTTTACCATAGTTTTCTTCCGGATAATACATGGAAGACGACGTATCCAGCAGGATGTGGCAGCGGAGATTGGTTTCTTCCTCGTAACGTTTCACATACAAGCGATCCGTTTTGGCAAATACTTTCCAATCGATGTTTCTGGTAGATTCCCCGGTATTGTAGAGCTGATGTTCAGCAAATTCGACTGAAAAGCCGTGGAACGGGGACTTATGCAGGCCGGTAATAAATCCTTCGACAAGTTGCTTAGCAAGAAATTCAAGATTCCCAAACTCCCTAACCTTCGCTAAATCAAGTTGTCGGTTACTCATTGAACGATAAAAATATTACTTGTTCCGCATCGATATTACTTTGCCGGATTTGGGGTCAATTTCTTCACTTGGGTCAAGCAGTACCATTCCTTCCATTCCTACCACCCTGATTGTCACATTGGCAACGCCCTTGGCCATAATTCCCAGTAAACGGGCGGCCTCTTTGCTCAGATCAACTATTCTGTTTTTTGAAAAAGGGCCACGGTCATTTACACGAACGATTACCTTTTCATCATTGTCAAGATTCGTTACTTCCAGCATCGTATTGAGCGGATAACTTCTGTGGGCTGCCAGCAATTCGGCACTTTTGTGGACCTCGCCAAACGAAGTTTTTTTGCCATTGAACCGTGATGCGTAGTAGGAAGCACTACCAGTTTCCGTTTTGCCCAACTTGACCTGTGCAAATGCTACCGGCCCTGTGGCGCAAGCTAATATGATGAGAATCAGAATCCGACGATAAGTCATATCTCAGGATTTAGGTGAAACATAACAGGGCTAAAAAGACCCCTATTTATATTCTATTATGCGGAACTCGTAGGAAATTGAATACCCGCGGATTTCAAAAGTAATAGAAAAAACTTAAAAACGAACAAAAATTGGTTTTTCACTTAAAGAGAGAAAGAAAAAACAGTAGTCAATGCTAACAAATTGCTAATATGTTATGGTTTTTTTGTTAGCAGCAATAAACTTTATATTTTAGCGTTTGAAAACCTATTTAAAACTAAACATAGTGGAAGACAGAGAGCAAATCTACTCCAAAAGGGTCAGGGCGGGAAAAAGGACTTACTTCTTCGATGTTCGCTCTACGCGATCCAACGACTATTATCTCACCATTACCGAAAGCCGTCGCCACCCTCAGGGAGACGGTTTCACGTACGAAAAACACAAAATGTTTTTGTACAAAGAAGACTTTGATAAGTTCGTGGACGCTTTGAAGGAGGCAGTAGATCACGTGAAAACGGAGTTAATGCCAGAAGTCGACTTCTCTCAGTTTGAAACCAAGGTTGATGAGGTGGACGTGGTTGGAGAGTCGGATCTTAAGTGGGATTAAAAAAACAATCTTAAAATAACGAAGCCTTCGCAATCTATTACGAAGGCTTTTGGTTTTTGTATTCCCTAAATGGTAATTTTGCAGAAAAATTATCACTTAGCAGAAAGTAGCTCTTTGTTTTCGAAAGAAGAATGCTCTGCTATTCACTGCATACTTCTAATATATGAGTCTTCAATGTGGGATCGTCGGATTGCCAAATGTAGGTAAATCCACTCTCTTTAATGCCATTTCTACCGGCAAAGCCGAAGCTGCCAATTATCCTTTTTGTACTATTGAACCCAATGTAGGCGTCGTAACCGTTCCTGACGAACGCTTGGATGTTCTCACCAGTCTGGTAAAGCCGCAAAAGGTTATTCCAACGATTATTGAGTTTGTAGACATTGCCGGGCTTGTGAAAGGCGCAAGCCAGGGTGCGGGGCTTGGAAACAAGTTTCTTGCCAACATTCGTGAAGTAGATGCGATCGTCCACGTTGTTCGTTGTTTTCAGGATGATAACGTGGTCCATGTCGAAGGCAGGGTGGATCCTGTATTTGATAAGGAAATTATTGACGCTGAGTTACAATTAAAGGATCTTGAATCTATTGAAAAAAAGATCCAGAAAACCGAAAAGGGCGCCCGTGCTGGTGATGCGAAAGCCAAATCAGAATTGGAATGGTTGAAAAAATATAAGTCCACACTGGAAGCAGGGAAAAATGCAAGAAGCGTGGAAATTGATGACGAGACGAAAGAAGCTGTGATCGGAGATTTACAGTTGCTTACGGCCAAGCCCGTTTTGTATGTTGCGAATGTGGACGAGGGCGCTATGCTGACAGGAAATGAATATTCTGAAAAACTAAGAGAAACCGTCAAGCTGGAAGGAGCAGAAGTGATTGTTCTCTGCGCGGCGATTGAATCCCAGATCTCAGAAATAGAAGATCCCGAAGAACACGAAATGTTCCTGAGCGAATATGGTCTCAAAGAATCGGGGTTAAGCAAGCTCATCAAAGCATCCTATTCCCTGTTAAACCTCATTACTTACTTCACTGCCGGTGTTAAAGAAGTGCGGGCATGGACCATTGTTAAAGGCTGGAAAGCGCCTCAGGCTGCCGGTGTAATCCACAGTGATTTTGAGAAAGGTTTCATCCGTGCAGAAGTTATCAAGATTGCCGATTATGAGCAATATAAAACCGAAGCTGGCGTGAAAGAAGTGGGTAAGATGGCGGTGGAAGGAAAAGAATATACGGTGGCGGATGGAGACATTATGCATTTCAGGTTTAATGTGTAATTCAGTATCACTATAAAAGACAACGAGCAGCCTCTAAGCTGCTCGTTGTCTTTTATAGTGAAGTCAATCTTCCTCGAAATCTGCCGCATCCTTATGAATGGTCGCCCGTAAGGTTTTTGCCATATGAAAAAGGCTGTCCAGACGATGGTGCGCCTTTTTGAATAATTCGTTTGAACCTGGTTCCTGGGTCATTCGGAAGAACATGTCTTTCAAAAGGGCCAGATCCTTGATATTCCTGGAAAAATCTTCGATCACGTACATTTGGAAACCCTTATCGTCTTTACTGCAAAGGTAGATCACGAGGTGAAAGTCAGTTTCAACATAAAAACTGATAACCTGACTCACATCAAAATTGGCAGGCATTTCCTTGTTATCAGCCAGACAATCAATGATATGGACGTCGTAGTCAGTAATGTAAAGATTTGGAGTGAGGTAGGTAACTGCGTAAGGGGTTGGTTTCATAAAGCCAAAGTTAACGTCTTCTATTCCATTCTACGGTCCTGTATCCGATTAAAAGATCTGCCCTGCTCGCAGGCGGGCGATAGTAAACCAATATGTCGTAATCATTCTCAGTTGCAGCGTAGTTTCCCTCAATAAAAGCTTCGTCCGCTTTTTTATCTCCCCTGACTACAACATAATCATAATTAATGACGCCCTGTTTGATCAGAATTTCGACTTCATACAACCCAGTGGCTGCATTGTATGTCATGCGGTTCCTGTCATTAAGCTGCCAAAGGTTGAATGCACCGTTGACATAGAAAGTCGCATCGGGGTCTTCTTCTGTTTTTAATGTAAAAAGAACCGGCGTGTAATCTGCTTCAACACTGCCGCGTCCCGATTCGCGCTGATCCACGATGTATTGTCCATTAAAATCGTCTATTTGGATGTATGATCCGTTCGCCCTGGTCTTCCCAGGAAAGAGCGCAATACGGGTAAATTCATCTGACCTTTCCATTGCATTGATCCCATACCCGCGGCCGGAAAGCGTCCTGCTGTCGAAATAGCGAAATTCATTTCCACCCGGAAAAGTATTTTCAAGATTGAAAAAAATGTATTCCAGGACTTGGTCAAAAGGCTTGACATTGGTCGGCCTGAACCCGGATTTAGCTTGATCCCACCGAAAGTTTTTGCGTATGACCACTTTCAAATCGGTTTGGGGCGCGTTGAGCGGATACCCCTGGTAGCTCAGGGAAAAATCGATCTGCTGATCCGAAAACTGTTGCTGGATCCCCTGGGAAAAGCGCGCTTGTGCGGTAATGCTAACCCGTGATTCATAAAGCATAAATCTCCTGCTAAGGATTGGTTTCCGGTCTCTGTCCGAAAAAACATAGATGATGTAGTTGCCCGAAAGTTTCAGTTTGGGCAATTCGAAACGATAATGAAAGTAGGGAACCTTGGTACTGAAGGATTGATCGTACCTGCTGATCGGGTACTCATTGAATTCGAATGTGAATTCAATGTCATTGAGGTTTGATTTTGTCCAATCGGCATTGCAATGAATAATTTTGGCACGGTATCCGTCGAACTGGCCCGAAAGATCATCGAATTCCAGGACAAGGGGTGATGTACTCTGGAGCGGATTGATTGATGGACTGAGTAAGCGGGTTGGGGTTTCGGGATCTTCCAATGCGGGATAAAGCAGTACTGTTCTGATCTTTTCATTATAAATATAATCTTCCAACCGCAGATTTTGTGGCTGGGCATGGCAGAGGAAAGAACAGACAAGAAGGCAAACCGTCGGATAAGCACGCATAACTGTAAAAAATGTAACGTTACTTTTCATGGTAAGGTACGTATTGTTAGGAAGAGGTTTTTTGATCATCGTTACTTATTTCTAACTTACCATATTAATGACAGCACAAGCGATCAGTATGTATTCAGAGCAAGAGTATCTGGAACAGGAAAGGAAAGCCGAGTTCAAAAGCGAGTTTTCCAGGGGAGAAATCGTCGCTATGGCGGGTGCCGGGTTCAATCATAACCGGATTGTGGAGAATTTATCAGGAGAATGTTACATAGCCTTCAAAGGCAAATCCTGCCAAACATTTTCCAGCGATATGCGCCTTTACATTCCGGCAAATGGTTCGTACACCTATCCGGATCTTTTGGCACTCTGTGGACCGATTCAATTTCTGGACGAAAAGGAGGATAACATTCTCAACCCCACAAGTATATTCGAAGTATTATCACCAAATACTGCTGGCTATGACAGGGGGGAGAAATTTCATTTATACCGTTGTATTGGCACATTAAAGGAATATGTATTAATAGATTCAATGTCGCTGGCAGCTGAGGTCTGGGGAAAAAATGAGGATGGAATCTGGCAGTTGGTATCAGAGGCCTACGATCTTGCAAGCACGATAGAAATGCCCGGTATAGGCTTGTCACTGGCGATGAACGATATTTACGGTCAGACGAATAGCTTAAAATTCTCAGGATAATCTGAAACATAAAAGAGGAAATCGCCTGATCTCCTCTTTTATGTTCAGATTATTTACCCGCTAACTCCTCCACTTCCATCATCAGATTCTCCCAATCCTCTGTGCTCTGTTCCAGTTTTTGCTTGATGTCGTTGTAAAAACGCTTGACCTCTGAAAGCGCAGCGGAATCATTATAAATCTTAGGATCAGCCAGTTGTGTCTCGGTTTCTGTTTTCCTGATTTCCAGGTTATTGATGGTAGATTCCAGTTCCTCGATCTGCTTTTGCACCTTTTTCAACTTCTGAGCATCTTCATTGGAAGGCACTTTTCCATTGCTTTTGGGTACGTTATTTGTCTGGCCGCTGCCTTTCTGCGGAGGCGCGCTGCTTACGACCACTTTTTCACTCACAGCCGATTGCAGTCCTCGTTCTTCCACCCAAACCTCATATTCCTGATAAGTCCCGGGATATTCCTTAATCTCGTGGTCTTCAATGTACCAGATTTTATTTGCAATATTTTCAACAAAATACCGGTCGTGGGAAACTACAATATAACTTCCTTCATATTGCTGCAATGCCTGGATCAGGATGTTTACTGATTGCATATCCAAGTGGTTAGTCGGCTCATCGAGCAGCAGGAAATTAGCTTGGGAAAGCAACACCTTTGCCAACGCCACCCGCGATTTTTCACCTCCCGAAAGTACTTTAATCTTCTTAAATACATCGTCTCCCGTGAAAAGGAAACAGCCCAAGACTGTTCTCAGCTCCGTTTCGGTTTTATTCGGATTGGCATATTTAAGTTCCTCGATCAGGTTATGCAATACATTCAGGGATTCGAGCTGGTGCTGCGCGTAGAATGTGAACGAAACATTATGTCCCAGTCTTCTTTTTCCCTCTATCGGCTCGGTTCCCGCCACCACACGCAGTACGGTAGACTTTCCCCGGCCATTGGCACCAATCAGTGCAATTTTATCCCCCCTCTCCATACTGATATTGGTCGAATCCAGGATAACCTTATCACCATACGCTTTAGAAGCATCTTCCAGTTGGAAAACATGCCTTCCGGGCTGGGTCGTGAATTGAAAGCGGAAATGCACTTTGGCATTTTCATCGATCACTTCATCCACAACATCCATCTTATCCAGCGCTTTTACACGGCTCTGGACCTGCCGGGATTTGGTCGCTTTGGCCTTAAAGCGCTCAATAAACCTCTCGGTCTGGCGGATTTTGGCCTGCTGGTTCTCATAAGCGCCACGTTGGATATCATTACGCAGCGCTTTTTCTTCAATATAATAAGAATAATTTCCAGCATAGTAATTCAGTTTTCCGCCCGAAACTTCAACCGTTGTATCAATTGTATTATCAAGAAACTGCCGGTCGTGGGAAACTACAATCACTGCACCTTCGTAATTCTGCACATATTTCTCCACCCACTGGATCGAGGGTAAGTCGAGGTGGTTGGTGGGCTCATCGAGCATAAGTAAAGCAGGTTTTTGCAAAAGCAGTTTTGCAAGCATGACCCTCATTCTCCACCCCCCCGAAAACAATCGAAGAGGCTGATGCAGATCGGCTGTCGAAAAGCCCAATCCTTCAAGAATAGCTTCTGCCTTGGATTGTACAGAATAGCCGTCCAATGCTTCGAACTCGTCCTGTACCTTCGCAAGCTTATCTACAAGTGCGTCGGTGTAGTTATGCTCCATGTCGTGCAGGATCTTGTCAATTTGCACCTGAAGAATATTTTGTCTTTCAAAAGCCTGCATGGCGACGGAAAGTATGGAATCGTCGCTCTGGTAAGAAAGTAAATCCTGGTTAAGGAAGCCAATTGTGCAATCTCCTGACTTGGAGATGTGGCCGCCGTCGGGTTGGAACTCGCCATTGATCATCCTGAGCAATGTAGATTTTCCGGTGCCGTTCAGGCCAATCAGGCCAATTTTTTGTTTCGGCTTTATATGCAGCGATGCACTGTCGTAAAGTGCGCGGTCGCCTAAAAAATAACTGAGGTTCGTAATCGCGATCATAAACACAAAGGTACAGGGAAAGAAGGAGATAGTAAAAGTGCAATTGTTGGAATAGTTATAAAATGCCTTGCATTACCCGAGGATGTTCCGAGATTTGACGTAAATTTGAGATATGAACGAGCTGTTCCCCATCTTTATTAAATTGGAAAACCTCCAAACTTTAATCGTTGGAGGTGGTTACGTGGGATTGGAAAAAATGACGGCGGTTTTGGAAAATTCACCTGCAGCTAACGTGACGCTTGTTTCTCCTGAAATCCGTTCGGAAATTAGGGACATTGCTCAAAGCAATTCACGAATTAATCTAATTGAGCGAAAATTTCTGGATGAGGATTTAATTAAAAAGGACCTGATCCTGGTTGCTACAAATGATCAAGAAGAAAACAAAAGGATCTCTGCACTTGCCAGGGAACAGCATTTGCTGACCAACGTCGCCGATACGCCCGCCATTTGCGACTTTTATCTTTCTTCGGTAGTTAGAAAAGGCAATCTGAAGGTAGCTATCTCGACCAATGGAATGTCCCCGACTTTGGCCAAAAGATTGAAAGAGGTGCTTGGCGAAGCACTTCCGGATAACCTGGAAACTGCCATGGAACAGCTAAAGGCGGTAAGGGATATGTTAAAGGGCGATTTCTCCAGTAAAGTTGACGAGCTCAACCGCATCACTGCTGTGCTGACAGAAAAGAAGCGTTAAATTGAATAAAACGCCAGAAAATGGTCAAACACCGGTATTCGGATCACAATAAAAAGTGCCCTAACATGTTTTAGTAGAAATAATTGCTTAAAATTATCCACACCCCTCCACATCAGTCATTATTCGTGCGTATTTGAATTGCTGATTTCCTGATTTTCTGAATTCATTTAAAATTTTTGACAGGCGTTGTCAGTAATAAAATGTTTTCGTTTTTTGCTTCTATAATGCGTATTATTGAAATCATTAATTTTTAAAACCGCTCTGCGGGTCCCTTTCATTTTGATTTAGACTTATACTCAGATATATGAATCTTTTCTACCGGATCAGTGGCCAGAGTTGGCGCTTTGTATTGCTTCTTGCTATCCTATTCTTATCTGTGCCCTCCTCATTTGCTGCAATTGCTGATATTGACGTCAGGGGCGTTGTGAAAAGCAGTACCGGTGAAATGCTTATCGGTTCCACCATACGGGTCAAAGGCATTCAAAAGGGGACCGTAACCAACGAGAAAGGCGAGTTTGTGCTGACAGGTGTTAGTGAAGGTGCAACATTGGTGGTCACTATGATCGGATTTCTTCCTAAGGAGGTCAAAGCTGCCCGGAGCCTTAGTATCGAATTGATCGAGGATGCGGTTGGATTGCAGGATGTGGTTGTAACAGGGTTTCAGCAGATTGACAAAGATAAGTTTACAGGCTCGGCAGTTACATTAAAGACTGACGATGTGAAAATCGACGGTTTGCCAGATGTAAGTCGTATGTTGGAAGGCCGGGCTGCTGGGGTTTCCATCCAAAACGTTTCGGGAACATTTGGGGCTGCACCTAAGATCCGGATCCGGGGTGCCACTTCTTTGAACGGAGATAACAAACCGTTGTGGGTCATTGACGGGGTTGTCCAGGAAGATATCGTGAATATTTCCAATGACCAGCTTTCCAGCGGAGACCCTACTACTTTACTTGGCTCGGCGGTTGCAGGACTTAACCCGAACGACATCGAGACCTTCGACATTCTGAAGGACGCCGCTGCTGCGGCTTTGTACGGTGCAAGGGCTATGAACGGTGTAATCGTTATCACGACCAAGAAGGGAAAAAGCGGCAAGCCCACTATTGCTTATTCAGGAAATTTCAGTACCCAGCTCACCCCTTCCTATAACAATTTCAACATCATGAATTCCGCCCAGCAGATGTCAGTCCTGGGTGAGCTGGAACGTAAGGGTTATCTCACTTCTGATATCCTCTCGAAGCCGGATTTCGGGGTTTACGGAAAATATTACAATTCATTAAATGGGGATAGCGAAGGCAATTTTCCTCTTGCCAATACGCAGGAAGCCAAAAAGAATTTTTTGATGCGTTATGCGAAGGCCAATACCGACTGGTTCGACGTTCTTTTTAAGCAGAATTTTATTCAGGAACATTCACTGAGCATTTCTTTCGGGACTGATAAATCAAATTCCTATGCATCAGTGAGTTATCTTAATGATAATGGTTGGACTATTGCGGACAAAGTCAAACGTTACACATTCAATTTCAAGAATACTTACCAGGTGTCGAACAAAGTGAGCATCGGCATCTCAACGCTGGCATCCGTGAGAAGGCAGCAGGCGCCTGGTTCGCTGAGCAGGAGAAGCAACCCTGTCGAAGGAAAATATGACCGGGATTTTGATATCAATCCATTCAGCTATGCGCTGAACACCAGCCGGACGTTAACAGCTTACGACGAGAACGGGAACCTCGAATATTTCAGAAGAAATTTTGCCCCTTTCAACATTGTCTCGGAGCTGGCGAACAACAAAATCAACCTTACCCTCGCCGACATTAAATTGCAGGGTAATCTTTCCTATAAATTCGCCGACCATCTTACTTATGATTTTATTGGTGCTCTCCGGTACATTCAGACCGGTCGGGAACATCAGATTACGGAAAATAGCAACATGGCCAATGCATATCGGGCCGCCGATAATTCGACCATCGCATTGGCTAATAAATACCTCTATACCGATCCCGACGTCCCCAATGCCTACCCGGTAGTAGTGCTCCCAAGCGGTGGTTTTTATAACCGAAATGAAGATCAGATGATGTTCTACAATGTTCGGAATAACCTGCGCTACAACCAGAAATTTGCAAACCGGCATGTCGTAGATCTTTTGGTGGGCCAGGAAATTAAATATACCAATCGCCAGAATTCCAATAATACAGGTTACGGCTTTCAGTACGACCAGGGTGGCACGCCATTCGTAGATTACCGGATTTTAAAGCAGACGATTGAAAGTAACTTTCAGTACTATGGAATGCGTATGGACTATGAGCGTTTTGCGGCATTTTATGGAAGTGCCGGATATACGCTCGACGATAAATACAATTTTACGGGTTACATCAGATATGATGGTTCCAACAGCTTTGGTAAGTCTGCCATTGCCAGATGGTTACCAACGTATACAGTAGCAGGGTCGTGGAATTTTGATCGGGAAGATTTCATGAAGGGTTTTAAATGGCTGAGTATGGGCCGCTTGCGTGCCAGCTACGGACTTTCTGCCGATACCGGCCCCGCTACGAACTCGGCGGTTTTGTTCCAAAGTATTATCACTCGCAGACCGATCGCCGACGAAAAGGAATCCGCCATTCAGCTCGCCTCCCTTCAGAATACGGAACTGACCTGGGAAAAACTATACAGCGGAAATGTGGGTCTCGATCTTGGGCTTTTTGCAAACCGGATCAACATTACGACCGACGGCTACATCAGGAACAGCTTTGATCTGATCGACCAGATCAAGACGTCAGGTATTGGCGGGCAGATTTATAAAGTGGCTAATTACGCCGATATGCAATCCTATGGTATTGATTTTTCCATCGATGGTGTGCTTTACAAAAACAGGGACTGGGACTTCCGGTCAAGAATCACGGTCGGTTATGCCAGGACGATGATCACCAATGTCGATAATAATCCGGGGATTTTTGACCTCGTTAAGGCTGAGGGCGCAAATGTGAAAGGCAAGCCGGTAAGAAGCCTTTTCTCAATCGACTACAATTCGCTGAACCCCAAAACGGGTGTGCCTATTTTCGTGAATGAAAATGGTGAGGTAAGTTCCGATGTGTATCTGCAGGATCAAAATGTAAGTTACCTCAAATATGAGGGGCCAGTTGATCCGCCGTTCACAGGCGGTTTTAACAATACTCTTACCTACAAGGATGTTTCCCTGAACATTTTCTTCACCTATCAGGCAGGGAACAAAATCCGGCTTAATCCGCTTTACAAAGGAACTTTCAGTGATTTGGATGCAATGCCTAAGGAATTTCTGGATCGCTGGGTACTTCCCGGAGACGAGAAAACAACGGCAGTACCTTCCATTGCAGATAAGCTTGAGCAGCAATACCTGGTGGGTACTTATCCTTATAACATTTACAATTATTCGACCGAGCGTGTGGCCAAAGGTGATTTTATAAGGCTGAAGTCGATTTCCCTTGCCTATAAAGTTCCGTTTGTTATTGCTTCTAAATATGGATTTAAAGGGGCGAGCATTCAGTTATCTTCCATCAACCCCTGGCTCATCTATTCCGATGCAAAATTGAAAGGGCAGGATCCCGAATTCTTTAATTCGGGTGGGGTAGCACAGCCTATACAGAAGCAGTTTACTGTTGCCATTAAACTGACATTATAATGAGGGGAACGGTCATTTTTAGCATGAATATATTACAGCGCTTTCGTATGAGTAAGTTAAATATCATTCAACGCATTCTCCTGATCCTGCCTGTGCTGACATTGGCGGGTTGTGAGGATTTCCTTTCCACCGAACCAGATAGTACCAGGGCGTCGATCAACACACCCAAACAGGTTTCCCAATTGCTTACTACCGCATATCCGCAGGCAGGCTATGTAGTTTTCTCGGAGGCTATGAGCGATAACGTGGCTGACAAGGGCATTGGGACGGATGATAAAACTAATCGCTTTTCTTTCCTTTTTGAAGTGGTTGAAGCCACGGTAGACCAGCAGGATTCACCGGATTCCTATTGGGCTGAATGTTATCGTGCAGTATCCGTCGCCAACGAGGCATTGAGCATCATCAGCAAAACGACTGACCCGTCTCAATATAGCGCCCAGAAAGGGGAGGCTCTGCTGGCAAGAGCTTACGCACATTTTATGCTGGTTAATTTTTTCTGCAAATTTTACGATCCCGCACAGCCCAATACAGAGCCCGGTATCCCCTACGTTACTGAACCGGAGGATGTCGTAATCAAAAAATACGAAAGAAAAACAGTGGCCTACGTATATGAAATGATCGAAAAGGATCTGCTGGAGGGCCTGCCTTTGATCAGCGACGGGTCGTATACAGTGCCTAAATATCATTTCAACCGCGCGGCCGCGAATGCATTTGCCAGCCGGTTTTATCTGGTCAAGAAAGATTATGCAAAAGTTTTGCAATACGCCAATGCAGTTTTTCCGGGCGGGAATATGGGTGAAAATCTGAGGCCTTGGAATACAGTGTATGCAGGGCTGTCTCCGCAGGAGCTTTATAATACCTATGCCAGGGCAAGCCAAAATGCAAACCTGATGCTAGTAGAGACATCTTCAACCTACGGCCGGTATGTGGCGAGTTACCGCTATGGGATGAATTACAGAAAATGGCAGGAGGTTTCCGCAGGAGACGGAATCATCGGCGGATCGGCCAGTTGGGCATTTCCATTGTACACCCAAGGAGACAATAACTATTTGATCCCTAAATTGAGCGAGTATTTTGTGAGAGAGTCTGTCAATGCGGAAATCGGTTATCCGTATGTAATGCTTCCGATATTTACGGCTGAGGAAGTGCTTTTCAACCGCGCAGAGGCGAATGCGTACCTGAATAATACTGCAGCCTCGCTGAGCGATCTTAACTTGTTTGTAAGCAAGAGAGTGAGCAACTATGACGCTACAACGGACGTAGTTACAGCCAACAGCATGAGCCGGTATTTTGGAACATCAAATCTGAGGAATAACATTATCAACACAGTTTTGGCTTTCAAACGCGTGGAATTTGTGCAGGAGGGGATGAGGTGGTTTGATATTCAAAGGTATGGGCTTACGGTCCAGCATACAACCAGTGCAGGGGTGGTCATCACGGTTCCGGCCGCCGATCCCCGGAGAATTTTACAGATCCCACAATCGGCAACGATTTCCGGTATTGAACAAAATAGCAGGTAGTGATCTTTTTTCGATGAAGATAATGACAGGATCTATGAATAAAATATTAATCGCAGTACTTCTCCTGGGCGTAGTACTCAGCTCGTGCAAAGAAGAAAAGATAGGGGAAATAGAAGATATTCCTGGCTTAGGTGGCGATACCTGGACACCCGGTCCCGTAGACAAATGGATCCTGGACAGTCTTACGACGCCGTATAACATTTCGGCAAAATATAAATGGGACCAGTTTGAATTTTCCAATATCACCAAAACGCTTGTCCCGCCAGATGAAGCACAGGTGATACCGTTATTGAGTACCATCAAAAAGGCATGGACTGTTCCATATGTGCAGGAAGCTGGTGCCGTTTTTTATAACCGTTATTCTCCGAAATTTTTTATCCTGTCTGGAAGCAATGAATATAATGCAGAGGGGTCTGTTACATTGGGAACAGCAGAAGGGGGCCGGAAGGTGGTATTGTACGGTGTGAATCTGTTCAAAATAAAGGGTATGGCCGGGTATAATGCGGCCGAAGATTCGTCATTTGTCAAGCTTTGGTTTTTACACACCATTCACCATGAGTTTGGGCACATCCTGCACCAGACTGTTCTTTATCCGGTAGAATTCAAAAATGTAACCAAGTCGCTTTACCAAGGTGGAAACTGGATCAACTGGTCGGATGAAGACGCACGGAGGGACGGCTTTGTAACGGCATATAGTTCGCTGAACTTTGATGAGGATTTTGTTGAAATGATTGCCATGATGCTTACAGAGGGCAAAGTCGGCTTCGACAAAATCGTTAATTCGATTCCCGAAGGCACAAGCCCGAGAGGCATTACCAAAGCGCAGGCACAGGCTTCACTGAGACAAAAAGAGGCAATCGTTGTGGCATATTATAAGAACACCTGGAAAATAGATTTTTACAGCCTGCAAAATCGGGTCAGGGCATCGATGAACAAACTTTTTTGAAAATATTAGATGAAGAATTCCATTTTATATCTTTTCCTGCTGGCTGGCGCTTTTTTTTCCTGTGAAAATAAAGATGACACTGTTTTTGAAGAAAGCGCCGACGCCCGGCTCAATGCAGCGCTGGCTTCGTACGAGAAACAATTGGTGGAGTCGCCATACGGCTGGAATGCGGTTATCTATCCCAATGGTGGGGGGAGCTACGGGTTTCATTTCAAATTTAATGACCAAAACAGGGTCGTGATGTACTCCGACTTTGCCGACGCTTCGGCGGCGACCGCAAAGGAAAGCAGCTATCGCCTGAAAGCAGTCCAGACTCCTGTTTTGATCTTCGATACCTATTCTTACCTGCACGTTTTGTCAGATCCGGATGAAGAGGTAAATGGCGGTGTGCGGGGCGAAGGATTAAAGTCTGATTTCGAATTCAGCATTTTTCCCGATTCTGTTAAAGCGGAAACGATTACTTTGGTCGGGACAAAAAATCAGAGTAAGCTGGTATTGACAAAGGCGACGGAGGCACAGGCAACAGCTTATTCGAGCGGGAATGTTGCCAAAGGGCTGCTTTTCAATAACATCTCGAAAATTCAGACCTATTTCAAACGGATTACGCTGGGTAATGCTACTTACGAAATCACAGTAAGCAAAGAATCCAGGACGATCAAACTAGCCTGGCTGTCGGGGTCGACGCCTAAAACTTTTACAACAGAATATTACTTTGGCCCGGCTGGTCTTACGTTTGTCACGCCATTGGTGAACGGATCCCAAACCCTTACCGGTTTCAGCAACTTTTCGTGGAATGAAAATACGGTGCAGCTGGGTTTCTCGGGTGGGGGCAGCAGTGGTATCGTGCAAACGGCAATCAAGCCATTGGTGGTTGATCTCGCGGCATCCAAAAGATGGTGGCAGAAGCCAATTGATTCAGGTGGGGAATGGAGGACATTGGATGCTTTCCATGTCAATGGGGTGGACGACGCGTTCGGAGTTAAAGACCTGAAATTTGGAGAGGACGAATATGCGTTTTATGTTTATCAGCCGGGAGCTAATGCAAGGTACGACTTGTTTGCACCTGTTTTTTATTCAGTGACGGACAATGCGCTGAGCATCGACTATGCACATGCTCCGGCTGTTCCGACTTTTGTTTCGGATGGAAGGGTGATATTTTCGCCATACGGAACCCTTGGGCCGGTCCCGGCTACCGGTCCGGCTGTTAATTCAGCTAATCTTCTTTTCGATACCAGCGGTTTTTATTTGATCCAGACCTCAGAGTCCACCTATGATATGGTAAGCGCGAAAGATGCAAAAGCCTGGATCAGCTGGCAATAAACGGTAAACTAAAATTAGGGCAGTCGTGATTGGCTAAGACAAAAAAACACTTCCGGCGTCCGGAAGTGTTTTTTTATGCAATGATATTTGTAATCTAGTTATATCCTTCATTTTGCACCAATGCCTTATTCACGTCTGTTTCCCTTTGCGGTATCGGCATGATGAGCTTCGGTGAATTATAGACCAGCGTGCCCACATTGGATTTGGTGCGTTTCAAGTCATGAAGCATGTGGCCTTCGAATGCAAGCTCCAGGTGACGCTCCTTAAGGATCGATGCAAGGGTAACGGATGTGGCGGCCGGCAGCTTTGATCTGGTCCTGATGGCATTGATATCCGCCAGCGGCGTCGCTCCCACACTGGTGCCCAACCTGAAATTGGCTTCTGCGCGGGTCAGGTACATCTCAGCAAGCCTGAATTGCAGCACATTGCCGAATTGATCCAGGTGTTTCTGCGTAAATGTATTGTTGGTTGGCGTCACAAAAAATGCACCTCTAGCGTCGCCAGCCTCATACAATGCTCTGTGTTTTGGCAAAATCCGGATATCCCCTCGACCGGCTGTACCCGGGATTGAGCTCACTGTGGTACCGAAGAATGTGTTCATATCATTCGTTCCGTCCTGCTGGGTCACGATCATCGAGAAGATATATTCCTCAGGATTGGCGCCTGCATTGTCCAGGAATGTATAGAACAAAGATTCGAATGTCGGGTTCAAAGTAAAAGCACCTGACTCGATAATGCTGTTGGCTTCGTCCCTGGCCGCTGCAAAATTGGATTGCATCAGATAGATCCTCGAAAGCTGGGCAGACGCTGCGTATTTGTTTGCATAAATCGTGTTTTCCTCCGGAAGCAAGGATTTTGCGGCAGTCAGGTCTTCAATCGCCTGTGCATAAACTTCCGCCACAGAATTACGGGGCACATCGTCCTCGTCAGTTACGCTACGGGTGGGTTTCAACACAATCGGAACGCCAGGATTTGTGGCATTGTCGCCATCGCCCCAGGTCTTGGCGTACATGCGCACAAGGTCAAAATAGAGCGAGCCGCGGATGAACCGAGCCTCTCCTTCTATGCGTTCTTTTTTATCTGCGTCTACGATATCGAGTGCAGAAAGCACATTGTTACAACGGTTGATAGCCACATAGGAGCCTTGCCAGGTGGCGAGGGCAGTAGCATTGGCCGTTGTCATTTGCTTGTTGTACATTTCCAGGAGGTTCTGGAAAGTACCCCCAAAGCCGAGCTCGTCGCTGTTACCCAATAATTCGGAAGAATACTGGAATCCGCCTCCGTAAACATCGGGATCCTGCAAGCCGTCGTAGCAGCCGATTAATGTTACTTCCACGTCACGCGAAGTAGCCAGGGCAGCGTTTTCGTCAATACTCTGCGTTGGTGCAACATCAAGCTTGCTATCGCAACCGCTCATTAAAAATAGTCCGGCGGAAAGCGCCAGGGCATATATAGATAAGTTCTTTTTCATAGTTCTGATTAGATTGGCTTAGAAACCGATATTGATACCAACAAGCAAAGTGCGGGGCTGAGGAGCGGTATAGAAGTCATTTCCCAAAGCAAATTTTAAATCCTTCGCACTCAGGTCATCCGTGTTTACTTCCGGGTCCCAACCTTTATAATTGGTAAATGTCGCCAGGTTCAAAGCGGAGGCATAAACCCTGATACGGTCCATTTTGATCTTTTTCAGAAGGCTTGACGGTAATGTATAGCCTAATGTCAAACTGCGCAGACGGAGATAAGAGCCGTTCAAAATATACCGTGAAGAAGCCTGGTTGCCATTTCCGCGGTAAAAACGAGCCTCAGGAACATCTGTGTTCGGATTTTCAGGTGTCCATGCATTCATCTGGTCGGCAGTCTGGTTATCCTCGTAAATACCGTTGGCGGAAGAATACTGGCCAACACCGTAAAAATTGATCTTGTTTCCGCTTACGCCATTGAAGAACACATTTAGATCAATGCCTTTGAAAGAGAACGTGTTTGTAATACCACCTACAAATTTCGGGTTCGGATTTCCGGCCACTACTCTCTGTGCGCTGTTGTATCCGCTGTTGGTCACTGTGCTGCGGTCCAGTGAACCGTCGGTACCTTTTGTGTTTTTGTAAAACAGCGCATCCCCGTTTGCAGGATCTACGCCCGCATATTCAACCGTGTAAAACACGCCCACAGGCTGGCCTTCCATTACGCGGCTCATGCTGCGGATACCGCCTTCAATGATCTGTCCCTGGATATCGACCACTTTGTTTTTATTGGTCGCAATGTTGAAGGAAGTGTTCCATTTTAATGCACCTACCAGGTTTTGTGTATTGATGACAAATTCCCACCCTTTGTTTTCCAGCTTACCAACGTTCGCGAACTGTGATGCGAAGCCAGTAGTGGACGGAACGTTCACTTCAAGGAGCAGACCATTGGTTTTCTTTACATAGTAATCGATCTCTCCATTGATCCGGTTGCTGAACAAGCCAAAATCAACACCAAAGTCCGTTTGCTTGGTTGTTTCCCATTTCAGGTTAGGGTTACCAAGCTGTGAAGGACGCTGCCCTGCCTGGCCGGCATAGCCTGCGTCGCCCGAGAACAGTCCCAGTTGAGGGAAATCCCCGATTTCGGAGTTACCCGTAGAACCAATGCTTCCACGTAGTTTCAGGAAACTCAGAGTGCTGTTATTTTTAAGAAAATTCTCTTCTGTCAGTACCCAGCCTGCGGAAACAGATGGGAAGAAACCGTAGCGGGAATTAACACCGAAACGGGAGGAACCGTCGATCCTTGCGCTGGCCGAAAGCAGGTATTTGTCAGAAAACTTATAGTTCAAACGCAGGAAATAGGAGAGGAACCGGAAGTTGGTCTCGCTTGAACTACCGCCTGATTTAGTCGCAGCGCTGGCAATTTTCTTGTAGGAATCGGATGGAAACTGGGTTCCTTCTATAAAACTGAACTTGCTTTGTGATTGCTGATACGACATACCCAATGTTCCGCTGATCGTATGCGGGCCAAACGCCTTGTCGTAAGAGAAGAAGTTGTTGGTATTGTAGTTGGTCACGAATGTACTATAGTTGTTGCCCAAACCGCTGCTGGCCGTACTCACATTTCTTACATTCTGGCTTTGATAATAACCTTCTTCATTCTGGTTCAGAAGGTCTACACCCAGTTCGCTTCGGAATTTAAGCTCCGGCGTAAAATTGATCTGTGCAAATGCATTCGTCAGGTTACGGAAAGAAGTTGCCACAAAGCTCGCATAGTTGATGGAGATCAGCGGGTTGAAGTACAGCGGTACGTTTACATCCCCGGGAGGTGTTCCTGTCGGCAAGCCGGTACTAGGATCTGTAAATGGGGTCAGCGGTGTCAAGGCGGCCATCTGAACCGGGTTTGAGAAGGCATTGTCGCCCGGCAAACGATGGTTAATTGTTCTTGCCAATCCCATCGACAGGCCGATCTGCAACCATTTGTAAGCCTGGTGATCCAGGTTCATACGCGTCGAAACGCGGTTCAGCTTGTTTCCGACCAATGTTCCTGTCTGGTCCAGATACTGTCCCGAAAGGAAAAATTTCGTCTTTTCATTTCCTCCGTTTAGCTGGAAATCCAACTGCTGCATCGGGCCTTTCTGGAACGCCTGATCCTGCCACAAATATTCTTTCTGGTTTGGCGTGTTGTAAGTTCCTAAGCTATAATAATCCAGGAAACCACCTGCTCCCAGCATATATTGCGTGTAAGAATCCGGGTCGGAAGGATCGGTACCGTCGATTCTGTCGCGGTTATTGGCGGCCATTGTATAAAACTTGACATACTGCTCGGCATTCAGGAAGTCAACTCTTCTCGTGGCCTCGGACGAGCCAATCTGATAGTTAACGCTCACATTGGTTTTTCCTGCCTTACCTCGCTTGGTGGTGATCAGTACAACGCCATTTGCGGCGCGGGAACCGTAAATAGCGCCTGCGGAGGCATCCTTCAGGATCTCGATGGACTCAATGTCATTGGAATTGATATCTGCGAGCGGGTTTGTGGCACCACCGTTATTACTCAGGTCGGCTGTGGTAATCGGCATACCGTCTACCACATACAATGGCTGGCTGCTGGCGCTGATAGAGGAATTTCCCCTGATCCGGACGTTAATGGCCTGTCCCAATTTCCCCGATCCACCGTTTACATACACACCTGCCGCCCTGCCCTGCAAGGCAGCATCGACACTCGCCAATGGCATATTCTGGATCTCACTGCCTTTTACCTGGGCGATATTGCCCGTCAGGTCGCGTTTGATCTGTGATCCATACCCGGTAACTACGATTTCGTTCAGACTGCGCGTGTCGCTCGAGAGTTTCACACTGAGGACCGTCTGATTTCCCACAGTGATTTCCTGCGCCACCATTCCCACAAAGCTAAATACCAATACGGATGTTGATGAAGGGACGCTGATGGCAAAGTTGCCGTCTGCGTCAGTTTGTGTTCCGGTCGTTGACCCTTTCAACTGGACAGATGCGCCCGGCAGGGATGAGCCATCGTCCGTTGTTACTTTTCCGGTGATTCGCATGTCTTGTCCGTTTGCTGACAACCAGGTCACCATGCAGAAGAAGAATGCTAAAAGCAAAGATTTGTTCATAAACTGCTAGTTTGGTTAATTCGAAGTTTTCTAAAACAAATATATGCTTATTGCTATGACAGCCAAATTATATTACGAATTATTTCACTATGCCTGTGATAGAATTTTGATACTATTTTCAGAAAATTATTAATTTTCCTGATATAGCTTCGTAGAATGCCGTCTTTTTTGAGGGCTATAGGAGGAAATAAAATAAACTGTAAATTGGATTTTTCTACCAATATCGGCCTTTTCGAAGCCTGAACACAACACTCCGGAGAACGATCCGAAAATGATTCAGAATTGTAGCCGGAAGACCAAAATGTTTCCTGAGAACCGAAAAGCGGTCAAGTAGGGATTTGCGATGGTTTTGGACTGATAAGCCGCCCATCAAATATTTACATAGAATAAAAGAAAGAAACCTCACCTGACTGGCGGATTTAAGACTGACTATCTCCCAATCGATATCGGCGCTCAGATTCCCTGTGTCATAGACAGGGGCAATTTCCCGCTTCACTAAAAAGGCCTGATGGCAGACTTTCATGCCCAATGCGAAGTCCTGCCATTTCAAATGATGAGGAAGCCGATGGGGCGTTGAGGCGCTTCTCAGTCCCACTTCGCTACCGTCGTCCCGAACAAGCATGGCGTCGCTGTAGTAGACATCCGATCCTTTTTTCAATTCGGGCAGGAGGTTAAGCAGCACATTCTCGTCGTACAGTTCATCCCCGGCATTCAAAAACCACACATATTTCCCGGTGGACAGCCTGATCCCTTTATTCATTGCATCATAAAGCCCGGTATCCTTCTCTGAGAATACTTTTGTAATGATGTTCTTATATCCCTCAGCCAGGCGAAGTGTGCCGTCGCTGGATTTACCGTCAACAATTAAATATTCTATTTCTGATGGATCGGGTAGTTTGCATACTGCAATTCTGACACTCCGCAAGGTCCGCTCCAGAAAGCGTTCTGCATTATAGGTAACCGTTATAATTGTGACAAGCGGGCGGCTATCCATTTAGCAACGACTGGTAAAGTTTGGCGTATTGGTTTGTAATCACATCTTCCGAGTAACAACGTAACACCTTTTCCCTTGCATTTGCAGAAAGGGACTTGTGATTGTTATTTGTTAAAATCCACCTGACACCTTCTGCCAGGGATTCAGAGGAATTTGTCTTTGCCACAAATCCGTTTATTTGATGATCAATCATTTCGGGAATGCCGCCGGTTGCAAAGCCTGCCGCCGGTATGCCGCAAGCCATTGCTTCCATGATGGTATTGGGCAGATTATCCTCCAAAGATGGGACCAGGATCATATCGGCAGCATTGTAGGCGTTTACCATTTCTTCTGCCGTCGTAATTTTTCCTAGATAATGAACAGGTACGGGAAAATTTTTAAATGCCTGTGGATTCGCTTTCCCGATGATCAGCACTTCCGCACTGGCGGAATCTCGTAGCAGCCTCATAGCTTCTCTGAAATAAATGAAGCCTTTCCGCGGATCCTGGGTATTTGCGCCTGCGAAGAGGATTAGCTTTTTGTCCGCGGGTAAGCCGAGCCGAACCCTGATTTCGGCTTGATTCAAAGGCTTGAAAAGGGACGTGTCAATACAGTTAGGGATACACTGCGAGTTTAGCTGATGCGCAAGGCCTGCAGTCTTTACAATTTTGTCGAGCCATAGGCTGGGAGATATAAGTGCGAGCCTGGGAAGGGCATATAGCTGCTTTTTGATCTCAAATTGTGAAAATGAAATATCATACCGATCAGGGCTAGCCAAAAAAGGGCAGTAGGCACAGTGGGAAAGGTAACGATCGCAGCCGCGACTGTAATGGCAACCACCGGTAATGGTCCACATATCATGGAGGGTCCAGACTATTGGTTTTCCCAGCAAAAATAATTTCTGCAATGAGGATAGGGACAAAAAGCCAAAATTGATCCAATGCAAATGAATAACCTGTGCTTTTTGAACAAGCGGATGCATGCTGATATCCGCACCAACCTGGGCGGGCGAAAAAGCAAACCTGACTGTCTTGTCTTTTTCCTGCGGCAGGAAGTATAACCGTTCTGCAACAAACCGGCCCCATGCTTTTCTGATACCCCATTTTGTGGTCGCCAGGGCAGCTACATTTTTTTCGTTATCCTGAGTTACGGGTACCAGCATATGCGACTCAATGCCAGCCTTCAACAATGCCCGGTGCAGCCTGGTCGCCGCAACGCCCGCGCCCCCTTCCAAATGAAATGTACTTAAATGAAGTACCATGTAATTGCCTGTTGATGTCTGTATTTCGAAGGTGATACCGGGTTATCCGGGTAAAATTAATAGTTATGCGGTTAAATAATTTTTATTCGTTCAAACTATCTTTATCCGAAAAATAAGCAACCCAGGAACGATGTCTAACGAAAAGCGGAGCCACGAGGCACATTCTGAATGGTATGAAGTGCAATACGCAACCAAAGAGGCGAAGGACCACGCGATTGAGTTATGGGAGTATGATCAGGAACATAAGACCATTAATAATTGGATTCATCAGCGCCAGCTGGATCTTACAAAGCCTTTCGTGAGCCAACAAAAATCATGGCTTACGGTAGGCGATGGCTATGGGTTCGATGCCAATTATTTTTTCAGAAAGGGCCTGGATGTAACAGCTACTGACATTTCCGGCACCTTTCTTCCTCTTTCCAAGTCACGCGGTTTCCTGGAAAAATACTCGGTCGAAAATGTTGAAAAACTGAGCTTTGCGGACAACAGTTTTGACTACGTTTTTTGCAAGGAAGCTTATCACCATTTTCCACGACCTTACCTGGGCGTGTATGAAATGCTTCGCGTGGCAAAAGAAGCAGTCATTCTGGTAGAGCCACACGATCCCATCTCGAAAATGCCTTTTTTGCTGGCTTTAAGGAATATTTTTGACCGTTGGGACACGTCCCTTTTACAGAAATACTGGAAAAACAGATATTCTTTCGAAGAGGTGGGCAATTATGTTTTTAAGCTCTCTGAGCGGGAAATGGACAAGCTCGCCAATGGTATGGGGCTGCCTGCAGTGGCATTCAAGGGGATTAACAACAACTATTATCATCCCTCTTATAGCAGAGAAAAGGCAGACAATTCTTCGGAAGCATTTCGGAAAATTAGCAGGAAGCTCGCTTTCCATAATTTTCTGACACGTTTTTCATTGATGCCTGCGCAAGTTTTATGTGCGGTTATCTTCAAAAAAATGCCTTCCGGCACTGTCATCGAGGAGATGAAAAAGGAAGGTTTTCAGGTACATATTTTTCCGCCGAACCCCTATGCCGGGTAGGCGTCGCTCAATTTCCTCTTAAAAGCCAATAGGATCCCGGTCTGGTTGCGGGGGATGCAAGAGGTAGGTTAATGCCTGATGGATGTCGTCGAATTTGAGTTGCATATCCGTTTCAAGCTTTTCTACCCTGGCTACCAATTCTGCCGAATCGAGGTAATGCTGACGTATCATCACGAAAGCACGCATGATCGCAATGTTCACGTCAAGCGCTTTCTTGCTTTTCAATACGCTCGACAGCATGGCCACCCCTTGTTCCGTAAAAGCGAATGGCATGTATCGCGAACCTCCCCATCTTGAGGTCACATTTTGTGACCTCAAGATTTCGGCTTCTTTCGGCGTTAACTCGAACATGAAATCATCTGGAAACCTATCCAGATTTCGCCTGACAGCCTGTTTTAAGGCTTTTGTTTCAACATCGTACATTTCCGCCAGATCGAAATCGAGTATTATTTTATACCCCCGCAGCGTAAAGACCTTGTTTTGAATTAATGCTAATTCCATCTTAAAAGGATTAAAGTTTACCAGCCGTTTATTCCAGTACGGAGGATTCAGTGATTGGTAACGAGCGTTCGCGTAATTTTTTGGTAGGCTTAAATATGCATAGTTTTAGGTCTTGTAAAATATGTAGATCCCAATGCTACCGGAATCCGAAAAGAAAATTGCAGTGATTGGTCTTGGCTATGTAGGCCTGCCACTGGCCGTTGCATTTAGTCAGAAATACGATGTTTTAGGCTTTGATATTAATCTCCAGCGGATTGCAGAGCTTAGAAGAAATTTTGATTCCACAAGAGAAGTATCGAGTGAGGTTCTTGAAGATGTAGCTAACCTGCGGTTTTCTGACGATGCGAGGGACCTGGTTTCGTGTAACATTTACATTGTAACCGTTCCAACTCCGGTTGACAATTACAAAAAACCTAACCTTGTCCCGCTTTTGACGGCCAGCAGCATGATCGGGCGGATATTGAAAAAGGGCGACATTGTCATTTACGAATCCACGGTATACCCGGGTTGCACCGAGGATGATTGCGTACCGGTGCTGGTTAAAGAGAGCGGGTTGAAATTCAATGTTGATTTTTTTTGCGGCTATTCTCCTGAAAGGATCAACCCGGGAGATAAGCTCAACACATTCACAAAAATCAAAAAAGTTACTTCTGGGTCGACATTGGAGACCGCCCTGGTAATCGACAGTTTGTATGCTTCCGTTGTAGAGGCTGGAACATATCTTGCCCCAAGTATTAAGGTGGCGGAAGCTTCCAAAGCGATAGAAAATGCCCAGCGCGACATCAATATTTCCTTTGTCAATGAGCTTGCTTTGATATTCGACAGAATGGACATTGATACGACAGAGGTACTGGAAGCTGCCGGAACGAAGTGGAATTTTTTGAAATACAAACCTGGGCTTGTAGGTGGTCATTGCATTGGGGTCGATCCCTATTACCTCGCTTATAAAGCCGAATCGCTAGGATATCACCCGCAAGTCATCCTCTCAGGCAGGAGGGTTAATGATACGATGGGGATTTTTGTAGCCAACAAGCTTGTCAAATTACTGATCAGAAAAGGACACAAAATTGAGGGCAGCAGGGTGCTGATCCTGGGGATCACGTTCAAAGAAAATTGCCCGGATATCCGAAATACAAGGGTTACCGATGTGTACCGGGAGCTGAAAGATTTTGGTATGAATGTCGAAGTTTACGACCCCTGGGCGCAGCACGAGCAAGTGGCTAAGGAACACAAGATTTCAATGGTGGCGCGGCCCACGGGCAAATATGAGGCAGTGCTCATTACGGTTGCGCACGATGTTTTTCAGACACTCGACTTCAAGGGTTTTACAAACGATAACTCCGTGATCTTTGACCTGAAATCCATACTTCCGAAAGATATGGTGGATTCCAGATTGTGAAGTTTATTCCCGCCAGCCAAAGATGTTTAGCTGCAGATCCATCACATCATTTCCCCGATAACGATGGTTAACGAATGGTTTGAGACGGTGCTGGTTGGTATCGATGAAATAGCGGAAGCCACTCTCTTCGAAAATGCGGATCACATTGGCCAGTTCCTGCGGATGGTCGAGATAGGAATGGAATTCGACGAAAAGGTTTTGCACATGTCCCAAAACGAATTTGCAGTCGTTCAGTACTTCATGTTCGGCGCCTTCAATATCAATTTTAAGGAAATCAATGTGTGTTTCTTTCAGCAAGTAATCCTTCAATCTGACCGAAGGAATTTTCTTTTTCTCTGATGCGGAATAAATGGAAGACGAATCGGCAGCCTCACTCCCAAACCAGATCCCGTTATCGTCAGTCCAAACTGCCTTATCGACGATTTGAACGCCTGTTATTGCGTTTTCTTTCAAATTGGCTTTCAGGAGGGACGCGATACTTTGTTCCGCTTCGAACGCCGTGATCCGGGCATGGGGATAAAGCTTTTTGAAATAAAGTACACTCATGCCTACGTTGGCCCCGCAATCAAAAATGACCGGCGATGTGGTGGGGGACTTGAAAAAGTAAAATTCGTCGGCAAAGATTTCCTTGTGCTGCCACAAAAATGACATCACATCCGGGACCTGCAGTTTGAATGGGCCAAACCGGACCTTTTTTAGTCGATGCCTCGGGCTGTCACCATACTTGAATAGCAAACCCATAAATTCCCTGTTTGCAGCATTGCTAAGGGAATGGAAGGGTTCTTTGAGCAGGTAGCGAAGCCAGTACATAGTATTTCTATTCAATCAGATCCGATATTTCACCCAGTTTTTGAGCTTTACCTGAATGGGTAAATTGTAATAACTTCTAAATATTTCGATGATTTGCTGGTCGGGTTTGAGATCAGCGTCCATGGCCACTTTCCCTATTGCCAGTTCCTTTCCGTATTGCCCCGATTTAAATGTAAAGTTAGTGCCTGTTCCGTCTGTTCCTATATTTTTGATTTTGGAACGAACAGGATAAAGCCCGTAAGCGTGGTGATTGAACTGCGTAAAAGTCCATCGTATCGCCCACGAATCAATTATTCCCTTTTGCTGCTTTTGCAGCATGGGCCACAGGTCGCTGCCGCCTTTGCGTAGCTGGCGTTTGATCTCTGGATTTTGGTTTTTTTGCAGGAAATCTTTGATCTCCCAATCCGCTTTCGCCCATTTATCGGCCCAGGTTCCCCAACCCCAGGAACTGGCCCTGGGCGCTAGATAGAGATCGTTTTTGTAATTTTCCGGGATACGCAAAGGTGGCGTGTAACCCGAAACGGAGAAAATATCAGGACGGAATTCATAAACCTTCAGAGCCTCGTTCATAAAGTCAAGGAAGTCCGGCGTACATAGCATATCGTCTTCGAGAACGATTATCTTCTGATAAACGCGCACAATCTCGGTTACTCCATGGATCACCGACTTCGCCAGACCCTGGTTTTCATCAGCAGAGTGGATTGTTAGCTTCTTGAAGCCTTTGACCGAAGCCAAATATTTCCTTACCTCGCTGACCAGCGCTTTGTCTGTATCATTCTTCGGCCCATCAGAATATATAAAAATCTCGCTTTGTGCAGCCAATGCGTTGGATTGCAGTGCTTCAACGGTCTGCTTCAAATGCCAGGGACGGTTGTAGCAGAACAATACGATGGGTGCGAGTGAACCGGACGGATTCATCTTAACTTTTGAATGCGTCAATGATCAGCGAGGTGTAAACCAGTTTTCCGTCCTTGTTGCGGGCGTCGTGGTCGGCCGATCGGCGTATCATTCCGTCTTCGGGTTTCCAGGGAAGTTTATGGAATACACCGTTTTCGTCATAATATTCCAGTGGGGTTACTGTAAAACCAATGTCCTGCAGGAAGCCGGACATCATCTGGTAGTTATAAAGGATTTTGTGGTCGTCGGCTCCGTTGCCGGTCCCGCCTGGCTTCACGTAGTCGATATATTCTTCAAATGGATTGTATCCGTCGGGAACCGCAACCCGCAGCCGGCCGCCTGGCTTGAGATACGTATAGCAATTTCTGAATGCCCGTTTCCCTTCTTCGGGAGTCAGGTGTTCCCATACATGCTCGGCAAGTATCTTATCAATGGAGTTCTCGTCAAAATACTTTTCCCAATCGGTTTTTTTCAGAAGGTTCAATGTTTCAATATCCGAATGGATCCAGCCCTTATAAACAGAATACATGGACCCGACGACCATATTAACGGGCTTACTGCGATCATAAGTAGTCAGTTGAAACAAGCTGTAGGGTTGTTTCAGTAGTCCTGCAATTATTTTTTGCTTTAATGACATGGATAATCCGAATTTTTTGCTGACTTCGAAATGGTGGCTATTTGGCCAAAGATAGCAAAAGTTAAAATGACAAAAGACGCGTTTGGGAGTCCTTATAACGGGATATCCCTGCTAATGCTTCATTCTCAAAATAGTGGTTTTGAAATAATACCAACCTGAACTGAACCCTGCCGAAATATCTTCCGAGATTTTCCATAGCAATATGCCGCCACCAAAAATGACCGTCACAATGATGGACCGCATCAGCATATCGAGTATTGTCAGTGTCAGATCGCCTGATGCCGGTTTGGGAATGAAGTAGGTCACGGAGTAGGCAATCAGCGCCAGGGCTGCCACCTTGAGTGTTCCGACAGTAAATGGCTGGATGCCTAGTCTGCTTTTGATAAAAAATAGCTTCACAAAATTGTAGGTAACCGTTGCGAAAAGTGCAGCCCCCGCAGCTCCGTTGAAGCCGTAAAGAGGGATCAGAAACTGGCTAGCCACTAAAATCAGGACCGTGAAAAAGAGCATAAACACGATGTCGTACCGGTAGAATTTCGAATTGGTCAGGATCTCGGAATTCAGTCCGGTCATCATATCCGCAATCCGCGAAACCCCAACCATCAGCACGACCCATTTGCCTTGTGAATAAATATCGGATTTAGGGATAATTCCGAAAATGGCGTCAATGTTACACCAGATACCAAGGAAAAGAAAGGTGCCTATGATGAACAGGTTAAGGGAGGATTTTTTGTAGATCGTGTCAATGTGCGCAATGTCGTTTTTGGCGTAAGCTTCGGAAATAATGGGGGCACTGATCATCACTATGCTGTTTCTAGGGATGGATATGACCAATGCAATGCGCGAAGCGATGTCGAAAATAGCGGTGCTTCCCAAGCCTCCTTTGAATGCGGGCAGCAGGACTTTTTCGATATGAGGCAGCAGGGCCGCACTTGCCCCGCCCAGTAAAACCCAAAGGCCGTACCGGTACATTTCCTTGAAGGCCGGGTGCCTGATAAACCCAAAATCCAGAGAGGTATACAGCCGCTTTTGAAAGTATAAATACACTAGCATGGCCAGAATAGCCACACCGTAACTGACAACGGTGAGGTTGACCATGGTATCAAAAGAAATGATTTTTAATCCAAAAAGAATTACCAGCAGGCTGTTGGCGAGACGTAAACCGACTTCCCGGATCAGCGAAGGAACCGCAATGCGCAGGTTAATCCTTGAATAGGACTCCAGAGCCAGCAGGTAAACCATGCCGACAGTCAAAGGAATAAAGACATAATAGTACCTGACCAGCATAGGGGAATGGTCTAGGTAAAATTTTAAGTAGAGTGGTTTAAATAGCAGATAGAGCGCCACGAAGGCAGACAGGCCGATCAGCGGGGTGACGATGATGAAAGTGAAAAGCTGCCTTCTGGAATCATAATCCTGAAACCTGCTGTGGAAACGGACTGCTACTGACGGAACACCCAAAAGGGCGAAGGACATATAGATGACCGGAAAGGTTAGCAACGTAGAAGCATAGAGCCCCAGTTGTTCCTGGGTCATAAATTGATTGTACAGGATCAGAATATTGAAGATCCCTATGACGACCCCGACGTAAGAAACAATAGAACTTTTAAATCCCTGACGAACAATGATCCCCATGGAGGTTATTCTTGATTAGAAAGGGCGAAATAAGACAAAAAGGTTTAGATACCCTACTAGATCGGACTATTACTTGGCACCCCGGATTTTGCTAGATTTGTCAAAACAAATAAAATCCCTTCTCTTTGAAAGTATTGACCATTGTAGGTGCCAGGCCAAATTTTATTAAGGTGGCGCCGTTGCAACGCGCACTTTTGAAATGCCACGACATTGTTGCGCAAATCGTCCATACCGGCCAGCATTTTGATTTCGAAATGTCGGATATCTTCTTCCAGCAACTCGGACTGCCCCGGCCTGATCACTTTCTGGGCGTAGGACCTGGCTCACACACTACGCAGACTGCCAGGATTATGCTTGAATTTGAGAAAGTGATACGGTGCGAAAAGCCGGACCTCGTGATTGTGGTAGGAGATGTTACCTCAACTTTGGCCTGTGCATTGGTTTGTGCCAAAGAACTTATTCCTGTCGCACATATCGAAGCGGGATTGAGAAGTGGGGACCGAAGCATGCCGGAGGAGATCAATCGCATGGTTACCGATTCGATTTCTGACCTGTTGTTTGTAACTGAGCAGTCAGCGATAGATCATTTACTAAAAGAGAATATCCACTCAGACAAAATCCATTGGGTAGGGAACCTGATGATTGACTCCCTGATTCATTCGCTTCCCGAAGTTGAAAGTTCGGGGATATTGCGACAGCTTCAAATTGCCAAGAATTCCTATGTGTTGATGACCATGCATAGGCCCGTTAATGTAGATAGCAGAGCTGGTTTGGTTAATATTTTGGAAGTTATAAAAGCATTATCGCGATTAAAAACCATCATTTTGCCTATGCACCCACGAACCAGGATTAGCATCGAAACGAATGGTTTAATGCCGCAATTTCAGTCGGTGAAGAGGTTAGTAATCATCCAGCCGCAAGGTTACATGGAATTCTTGCAGCTGATGAAAAACGCTGCATTTACGATCACCGATTCAGGAGGTATTCAGGAAGAAACCACTTACCTGGGCGTTCCATGTATCACTTTAAGAGAGAGTACGGAACGGCCCGTCACTGTGGAAATCGGCACTAATTATCTTCTGCGAGAGTTTAATGCGGTTTCTGTTTTGGAACTGGCCGGCAGGATTCTTGGGGGAACCCCGAAAAGTAGCCGGATACCTGAATATTGGGACGGCAGTACCGCCGAACGGATCGTCGCAATCTTAAGAGAAAAGTACATTAATTCGTACGTTTGTGACAAATAGGGCATAAGGGGATTTTTGAAATGCTGAAAAAGATAAAAAATGGTGTTTGGGGTTTGCTGAATTTAACCGGCCTGGGCGGAAGCGTCCAGCTATCCCTGGACGGTGCTTTGAAAAAGTATGGCTGGTTTAGAAGCTTTCATTCCAAACAGTCGGTAGATGCAAATGGTGATCCGCTCCCCTGGTACACTTATCCTTTTATCCTGTTTCTTAAACCTCGCCTCCAACCTGAATTCATCGTTTTTGAATACGGTTCCGGCAATTCCACTTGCTGGTATGCGGACCGGGTCAAACACATTACCGCTGTTGAGCATGATGGCGAATGGATTAAGCTGATAAGCCCTAAGTTGCCCGCCAATGCCACTGTTTTGGAGCGGCCTTTGGGAGAATCTTACATTAAATCGGTCCAGACAACCGGCCAATTGTATAGCATTATTGTTGTTGACGGCCGGAACAGGGTTAAATGTGCGACTTATGCAGTTGATTTCCTGGCTCATGATGGCGTCCTCATTTTGGATAATTCCGAAAGGGAGTGGTACCAAAGGGCAAAGGATTTGCTTCAGGCAAAAGGCTTTCGCAGGCTGGACTTTATTGGTATGGCACCCATTGTTGGCATTGAAACCTGCACGAGCGTTTTCTATCGAGATGGTAACTGTTTGGGAATCTGAGGTTAAAAAGATCGTTCGTAAATTACCTTGTAGCTGGCAGTGCCGCCAATCTTTTCCTTGAACCCGGAAAGCGAAGGTTTGTCCTTACCTTCGTGATCAAGCGATGCGCCCAGATCGAGCAGTGAAAAACCCTTTTGCTGGCAAAATTTATAAATCGTTTCCATCAACAGTACCATCGGACTGAATGTTCGGTACCGGGGTTCGAACGCGGAAAGGAAATAGTAGAGAATTTTGCCGGTTACCTTTACCGTTACCGCCAATGCGATTAAACGGCCCTGGTCATATGCTGTAAATACGAAAAAATCATCAGGAAACTGGTTTAACAGAGCCATCAGATGCGCGGGAGATAATGAAAGCTGATATCCGTTCTCTTGCTGGCGTCGGTATAGGAAAGCGGCAACAGCTTCCGGCGAAATGATTGTATCATGGTATGTCTCGAAACCGGCGCAAGTCGATCTTTTTAGTTTTCTTTGTTCCGAATAATGGATGATATCCCTGAATTCCTGAGGCTTGATGGAAATATGGTGATTGGTAATAGTACGAATTGGCTTGAATCCAGTATCAACATAGCATCGATGGATCAATGCGTGCCAATCTGCATTATAGCACACAGGAGCTGCTTTCACGATTAGTTTTGTGGGGCCTATGGTATGGAACCATGCATTAATGCAATTCAGAAAAAACTCAAGTTCACTTCCTTTACAATCCTTTTCTAGCAAGATACCGCCAAACGGAGCTTTCGGGGGTGAATACCAGAAGTGGTCGTCACCTTCGGCACAATGAAATTTTGCTATTTCTTTAAATGAGTCTCCTCGTGAAAGAATAAAAACATATATTGTCTTCTCCGTTTGCGTGCCGAGGTGATCAGGCCTCCCGTAGAGGCAATCTGAGGCACTATTTTCCGGAGATCCCAAGTTGCTCAGCGTGGACATAACGACGTTAAACCCTTTGTGGTGCCAGCTGTACAAAGCAGTGTGTCTAAAATGGTAATTGATGTCCGGTCAGTTTTAAAAGCCCTCGTAAAATGCTGCCAGGATACTCGATTTGGCAAATTAATGATATACTAATTTGATATTTTTTATGTTTAATACAATGCTGATTACTATTTTTGTTAATTAATCAGAGAATTTGAGACGGACGCAATGGATTAGCTGGTTGGTAGTCAGATTTTCAGAAGTACAGGCAATGAGTATCACTCAAAAATTGCTTTCATTTAGCTTAAACCAGAATTTTTAATTTTAAATTGGCCCCCAACCCATACATGAAACACATACTTATTGCCGAAGACCATGCAGTGGTTAGGATCGGTACCAAACACCTCCTCAAGTCATTGATACCCGATTCCACAATTTCGGACGTAGACGATTTTGATAAAATACTTCAGGAACTTGAAACGAAGGCTTATGATCTTTTGATCCTGGATATCAATATCCCGGGGGGAAATAATACCAAAATGGTTGAGACTATACGTCTGAAATCACCAGGTATCAGGATTCTAATGTTTTCAAGTTATGATGAACAGCTTTATGGATTGATGTATCTGCAGGCCGGAGCTGATGGATATTTATCCAAGGATGCGCCGGAAGAAGAGTTCAAAACTGCAGTAATGAGCGTTTTGAACAATAAGAAATACATGAGCGAGGACATGCAGCAGATGAATATTAACAGACTGATCAACCCGAAAGAATATCTTCCGGATCCGATCGTGAGTTTGTCCCCTCGGGAAACGGATGTGATGAACCTCCTGAAAGAGGGTCTCGGGACTGCTAAAATCGCTGAAAAACTGAATTTGCAATTGTCAACCGTCAGTACTTATAAAGCGCGGATTTTTGAAAAATTAGGTGTTAAAAATATTGTTGAGCTGATCACGAAGATCAAGTAAGAGTTTAGAAATCATCAAAAAGGCTCCTGCGCAATGTGTAGGAGCCTTTTTATATTAAAGGGAAATTCATGCGGAAATTAGGCATTGAGGAAATGAACCGGCTGACGGTCGAAGAGTTTAAGGAATCGGAGAAATTTCCATTTGTAATTGTATTGGATAACATCCGAAGCCTCAATAACGTCGGTTCATTTTTCCGGACAGCCGATGCATTCAGGGCAAAGAAAATCATTTTATGCGGATACACCCCGCAACCACCCCACCGGGAAATTACCAGAAGTGCACTAGGTGCCGAGTTATCGGTAGACTGGGAAGGTAATCCTGACATTATCAACGCAGTTCGGGCATTGAAAGCTGACGGCTACCAGATTTGGTGCGTGGAACAGGCCGAGGATAGCGTCTTTCTGCAGAACTTTGAACCTGAACCAAGTGTGCCTCATGCATTTATATTTGGCAATGAAGTGGAGGGAGTGCAGGATGCCGTGATCGGTCTGGCGGATGGTTGTCTTGAGATTCCGCAGTTTGGAACGAAGCATTCTTTCAATGTATCGGTATCTGCCGGAATCGTTTTATGGGACTTTGTCAAGAAAAATTTAACAAAAATATAACACAAAAAATTTGGTCTTTATGATTTAATAAATGGTACTTGCAGGTTAGTGCTTAGGTGGTGAATCGTAACCTGGATACGTTCAGGCAAATTGCCAGAGCCTTGGTATTTGTTTATGTACTCTCAATAAAAGACTATGAAATCCACAACAAAAAAATTATCGACTGAAATTGCGGAAACCCTCACCGGAAAGATCGATGCAATTTCGGCAGGTTCAAAAAAAATAAAGAAGTCCATTGAAAAAGCTGCTGAGAAACTGGCAAAGAAGGTAGCCAAATTTGAGAAAGAGACGCTTAAAAAGAAGGAGAAGGAACAAAAACATGCGGAGAAAAAGCTGAAAGCCAAATCAAAGGATAAAAAGGAATCCAAAAAAGATAAGGCTACAAAGACAGAAAAAATAGCTGCACTGGTTGCTGCGGCTTCATCAAAAGCACCCGCGGCACCTCCTGCTAAACCTGTAACGGCCAAACCAGCAATGGCGAAATCAACTGCCAAAGCAGCTTCATCCAAATCGGTGTCTTCGACAAAACCTGCCAGTGAAGTAATTGCCTCCGAAGAGGCCTGATCGACCAACTAACGAATAATAAAGTTCAGCTTCGCAAGAAGTTGAACTATTTTGCTTTAGAAGTCTCTGCCAATTGTCGCAAGCATCCTTCCTGTCAGTCCTTTCTCGTGCCTGTACGAAAAATAATCCTCGTTATTGATCACTGTTGAGAATGCGGAAACTTCAATACGGTCTTGCAGAAGGCCTGCTTCGAGAAGTTGTTCCCGGTTCGCCTTTTTCAGGTCGATAAAAAATTTGGACTTTGCTTCGTCCCATCTTTTACAGCCGGCGTTAAAATGCCTCGCTACGTCTTCATCCACTTCAAAAGAACATTCGTCGATGCAGGTTCCTATGTAGGCTATGCAATCACTGGCCCGGGTTCCATACGTATCCTCCATTTTTCTGACCGTTTTGTGGACTATCCGGTTTGCTGTCCCGCGCCAGCCGGCATGTATCGCTGCCATAGCGCCTTGTCCGAGATCATATATCAATATCGGTGTACAATCGGCTACGGTAACGGCCAGTTGAATTTTCGGAAAGTTGGTCACCAATGCGTCATACCCTTCAAATCTCCCCGGTGCCGTCACGACGAGGATTTCTTCGCCATGCACCTGATGGGATTTTGCGACCTGATCTAACGGAACTTTGAGTGACTGAAAAAAACGTCTGTTGTTTTCGAGCACGTTCTCAGGCACATCATTCGTCGCACCGCCCAGATTGAGCGAGTCATAAGGGCTTGAACTCACGCCTCCGTGCCGTGTGCTTTCCGCTGCGATTAATCCCGGAAATCCGGCGAAAATTGTGGGTGTCCGGAATAATGGTTTTTGGTTTGCAATATCAAATTTCTCCATACTCGACAATCGTACTGATGCATTACAAAATTAGGGAATAAAAAAGGGACCATTTGAGGTCCCTTCCTTATCAAAAAAGTTTTTCCTTGGGAGGCGTGGCTCCTTTCAGCCTGATGTAAACGGTTGATTGACCACGATGATGAGTCTGATGTTCAAAGGCTTTTTCAAATGCAGTGCTCATTTTCATATCCATGCCGAAGACTTTCACATCCTTGCCCAGATCCGCCTCAGTCATGCCTTTCAATGCATTGATAACGAAATCGTAGCTGTCCATTGTGGCTTTGGAGATCGCTGCTTTTGACTGATCAGCCATTTTCTCTACTGATCCTTCCATCGTTTTTGCTTTCCCCGTTGCCGCCGAAATGAAACCGTAGTTAGCATCGGCCAAATGGCCCATTTGCTGCGCAAATGTGCGGATTTCGGGAGTAGGCTTAAAGGAATAACCGTCATCCGGCATGGCGTCCAGGTATTCTTTTGTAAATACTTTGGCTCTTTCCCAATCTGCGGTGAGCTTGGCAAGTTGTGTTTGTGCGAATGCCGACTGAACTGCAAAGAGCATCAGGCAGATCATTGTAATTTTTTTCATTCGATTTTGTTTTTGGTGGTTGGAAAATTTTACAGAAAGGTAATTCTAATGAAATCCATTATCAATCTCGTTAAACAAATATTAATTATACGAATGATTGTGCTTGGAATGGATATTGTTTTATTTACCAAAAACTACATTTTCATCGGCAGTTGATAATTTTATGGCGGAGAATTCCAAGGAAAGGGCAGAGAAATATTTAAATCTGGGACATAGCGAAGCAGAAAATCATGCCAAGACGCAATTGGAGCTTTATGAAAAAAGAGTAAAGCAGACCTCTTCGGTCACTAACGTCATTTCCGAGTTTTTTAAAACCAATCTTCTTGGCTTTGCCCGACATTATCTGAGAAGCCGGTTTGGCGCCAAGCATCCATATCAGGCCTATCCCCGGAACGGTGATAATGGCGTATACCCAATGCAATCTTCGATCCCCTCCAGAACTGAGCTCAGTATTGCGTTGCTGTCGGACTGGGCAAGCGACACCGCCGAGTCGGATGCGGTGGCTAACCTGGTATCGAAATATTCCCCTGATTACACGATCCATTTGGGAGATATCTACTTTGTTGGAACTCCGCAGGAGGTCGAAGCGAACTTTACGGCTCCACATGCCTCCTGGTACTATGGCGCTTCCGGGAGCCTGGCGCTTTCGGGTAACCACGAAATGTATTCCAATGGGGCCGCATTTTTCCAGCACCTGCTTCCTGCGATGTATGTGCTGGATGGGAAAGTGAAGAAAACCCAGCAAGCAGGTTTTTTCTGCCTCGAAAATAGCTACTGGCGGATCATTGGATTAGATACGGGTTATACGTCGGTTGGGAAGCCATTTTTTGAGATACTTTCTCCGCCCGATTGCCATCTCAGGGATGAGCAGGTGGCCTGGTTGAGGGATGTGGTAAAGCTGGGCGATCCGGACGACAAACGCGGGCTGGTGTTTTTGAGTCATCATCCGTATCTGTCGGCCTTCCGAGAGGAATTTGTCAGGCCAGGGGAACAAATCCAGGAGTTAATGGGCGATGCCAGCAGGCCGGTGGTCTGGTTCTGGGGGCACGATCACAGGCTTGTGATCTATAATAAGGTTAAGAACAAAAAAGGGCCGGTCGCATTTGGCCGATGTATCGGGCACGGCGGGCTGCCTGTTGAAATTCAACTGCCGGATCCATGGGAGCTTGAAAAAATCGGTTACTACGATCGGCGTATACGGAATGTTTTAAAAAACCATCCTTTGGGCTATAATGGCTTTGTCCGTCTGATCATTAACGATGAAGTGCTTACTGCCGAATATCGTGATATCGAGGATTCAGTAATTTTTGAAGAGACCTGGACAATGCATAAAGAGAACGGCCAGCTCGATTGGAAAGTCATTCACGCTGTTCCAGAGCTGGCCGTTCGGTAAATCATATCGTTGCCACTTCACCTGCGGCTGTGCAAAAACTTAGTGATGATCGCCGCTATGGCCACCGTCTTTATAAAACGCTGCGAAGGTCACTACAAGGCCAATCGTTCCCAGGATAAGTGTGAACAAATCCCCGAATACGGCCAAAATAATAAACAGGATCAGGAATGCTGCGATGTAAACCGCGCTTGACAATCCGGCAGACTCGCTATGTGATGTTTCAGACATTTTTGAAATGATTAAATCATAATCGATTATTCTGCTAAAATAATCATTACCATTTAAGTTTTCGATATCAGCCTCCTTTTTTTAGCCTGTTTTCGCCTTCAATGGGAACGTGCGTACCATCAGGTGTCACCTGTGCTTTTATTCCCAATTCTGTCCTGGAAAAACACAAATTGTACTTTTGGAACAATGTGCATGGTGTTAAATATAATCGTGTCACCATTCGAAGATTTGGAATTATTATTTAAATATCTTTTAGTCAGTACTATATTTTGATATTGACATTACTTTCGAGTTAATCTATTTTTATTTACTCGAAATGCAGAATATAATTTTTTAGAGGTGCGTATCGAACATTCCTATTTGTATATCCTAAATTCAACATCATGAAAATGTTATCCACTATTCTTTTTCTACTTTTTATTTCCATCGCTGGTGCAAATGCACAAACCGTCGAGAAACCTGATCATAGTGATTATTTCGCGGACTTTTATGTCATGGAGGTGAAGCCGATGCAATTTGAAATCAGCTACAAATACCCGAAAACGGACCGACTGCTGGTCAGGATACGGGATGAGCAGCAGAATACGATTTTTGTGGAAAAAAAGCTGGTTTACAAAAAGTACCATAAGTACTTCGATCTTTCTCCTATGATGGACGGCAGATACACGTTTGAATTGACAGACGGCGATCAAACTTTCAGCCAATCATTTGTGATATCTACCAAGACTTCAAGAGTGGCGACTGCATTGTAACGTCACTTGTTCGTTCTGGCAAAATCCATACATTTGTTTTAGTAAAATTCTGCGGTCCGGCTGATCTGGTCGGTATATTTCGCTGCTACTAAAACTGTTTCCAATGCCTTATATAATTGGCTGTGATATCGGCACAACAAATGTCAAGTCCGTTGCCTTCGATTCAGTTTCAGGAGAAATCCTGACATCGCATAGTGAGGGTTATGAAATGCAACATCCTCAGCCTGATTGGAGTGAACAGGATCCTGAGGAAATATTTCAGGCAGCTTGTACGACGCTGATCAAGGTTGCCGAATTTGTAAAAGATAAAGACAAGCTGCTCGGAGTCAGTTTTAGTGCTGCCATGCATGGTGTTCTGGCACTGGATCAAAACGGGAAACATCTCACAAGCCTCATCATCTGGGCCGACAATAGGAGCTCTGACATTGCTATTAAATTACGCGCTTCCAGGGTAGGTAAGAAAATTTATAACAACAACGGTACGCCTATTCACGCTATGACGCCGGTTTGCAAGCTATTATGGCTTAAAGAAAACCAGCAGGATATTTATCAGAAGGCCGACCGTTTCGTCGGGATCAAAGAGTATGTGATCTACCGCCTGACGGGAAAATTCCTTGTGGATTATTCCATTGCGTCTGCAACAGGCATGTTCAATATCAGGGAGCTGAAATGGGATACTTACACACTCACTAAGCTTGGCCTGAAAGTCGGAAAGTTATCCGAAGCGGTATCTCCCTATCATATCGAAAAGTTACCAGCGGGAAACCCTGCCGGGTTGAGCGAAGGGACTGCTCTGATTATGGGCGCCAGCGACGGTTGTCTGGCTAACCTCGGCAGCGGTGCAATCCGTACAGGCTCCATGGCGGTTACAATAGGCACCAGCGCAGCAGTACGGATTTGTTCCGACAAAGCTTATTCAGATCCGTTCATGCAGACATTCTGCTATTTGCTGGACGAGAGTACATACATTGTGGGCGGTCCATCCAATAACGGGGCCGTTATTTTTGAATGGCTTATCAATGCCTTTTTTCCAAACGAAGCATACGATGATGTTTTCAAACAGGCTTCTAAAATAGAGCCAGGATCAGATGGACTGTTGTTTTATCCTTACCTGCTCGGAGAGCGTGCCCCTCTATGGAGCTCTACGGTGCGCGGAGGATTTTCAGGACTTGACATTCGTCACACACGTCCGCACTTTGCCCGGTCAGTCATGGAAGGTATTTTGCTCAACCTATATAGCATTGGAAAAATACTGATGGAGATGCAGAATATTGACACGATTTACGCAAATGGCGGATTTGCGAGAAGTCCGGTGTGGGTTCAAATGCTGTCTGATATTTTTGGCAAGAAAGTCAGGCTCAACGAGACTGTTGAAACGGGTGCAGTAGGTGCGGCGATGATGGGTTTGAAAGCTTTGGGATTGGTCAAGCATTTCTCGGAGCTCGAATCATTTACAACGGTTGGTCAGGAATTTGATCCCCATGATTCTATACACGATACTTACAATGCCCTTTCTGAGAAATTTATCAAAGGCGCCAAAATTATGATGGCTCATGCTGTGTAAACAAAAAATCCCGGTTTTTTAAGCCGGGATCTCTGCGATATGCGCCTCCTAGAATTTATATGCAATGCTCAGTCTGTAATTTCTTGGTGCTTCTGCCTGCCAGTAATAGGAAGTAATAGGATCTCTGTCAGCGGTACTAAAACCGTAGGTTCCACCACTATACAGGTATTTGTCCAGAACATTGAACACATTCAGCGTCAGACGGATTTTATCTTTTTCCCAGAACAAACCTCCGTCCAGCTTGAAATAATCAGGCAGGTTGTAAGTGTCGTCTGTGTCGCTCCACGTTGAGGTCGCTCGGTCGCCCAGATAGGTAAATCCTCCTGAAATTCCTGCGCCTTTTAGCGCGCCATTCTGGATTTTATAGCTAAGCCATCCGTTGGCAGTATGTTTCGCAAATCCAGGAACCGGGTCGCCTACTTTCGCCACAATCACACCCTCGGTCACTTTAGTCACTTCGGATTTCGTATAAGCATAATTTGCCGTCAGATTCAGCCCCGGCAAAATGGTGCCGCGCACATCGAACTCGATTCCCTGTGCCCTTTTCTGGCCTAATTCCACACTAAAGCCGGAGTTGGGGCGGCTTGGGTCACCTGTAAGCTCGTTGTTTTTAAGAATGCGGTAAAATGCAAGTGTAGTATTCCACCGGCCCTCTGCCCAATCTCTTTTGAACCCAAATTCGGTATTGTTACCGGTAACAGGCTGTACTTTTTTGCCACTGCTCAGGCGGCCCGATTGAGGCAGGAATGCCTGGTCGTACAAAGCGTAGACGGATGTGTTTTTATCAATGGAAATGCTGAGCCCGAGACGAGGTGTGAAATGGTCTGCCTTGTCGGCTGCTGCGCCCCATTGTGCCTGACTTAAATGCGTGAAGCGTCCGGCGATCGTTAACCTGATCTTGTTATCCAAAAATCCGAGTTCGTCCTGCAGGTAAAGACCTGTATATCTCTGGTCCATCAAACCTCCGGCTGCAACAGCTCGGGCTTCGAGGTTCAGTGAGCGGTCAAAAACGGGGTAGCCATTATTAGGCGTTCCGTAGAAAGGGTTTTTGGGATTAAAAAGGCCACCCAATGTATCAAGCGCGTGCGACTGCGACCAGTCGGCGTAGTATTCCTTAGTTCCTACATCGATACCTCCCAGCAGCCGGTGAACCACGCCTCCGGTAGTGACCTTGCCATTTACAAATACCTGACCGAGCGTCATCTCACTCTTCGCGTCCCATAAGCCCACGCCACGCTGCATGGTCCCGTCGGCATTAATTAACCAGGGCCACATGCTGCTTCCCGCCATCTTGTAATTCAGATAGGCTAGCTGTGCAGTCAGTTTCCAGTCTTTATTAAGCTGGTGTTGCAAGTTCAGGAAAAGACTGTTGTCTTTGATCTTGGTAGGAGAAAGTCCCGGGGGCATGGACGTGAAGTCCCTGGGCAATGTGGCATAACCGTCTGGTGAAAATACATAAAATGAGCCCACATCCGACATTTTGGCGTATTGCAGCGTGTATTCAGCTGTTAGTTTTGTCTTTTCATCGATCTGATAAGTGATCACAGGTGCCACGCTGTACCGGTTGTTGTATTCAAATGGGCGGAAAGATCCTTTGTTCTGTCCGGCCAGGTTCAGGCGGTAGAGGAACTTGCCGTCTTTGGTCAGTTTCCCGTCGAGATCAAGGGCTGTGCGGTAAAAATCAAAGCTGCCCATTGTGAACGAAGCTTCGCCTTTTGTTTCGCCGGTCGGCTTTTTGGTAACTACATTATAAAGTCCGCTCGGATCACCATTGGCGAGCATAAAACCGGCGGGGCCTTTCACAAACTCGATATGGTCTACAAAACTCATATCCTCTGTCAACGGTCCCCAATAGGAGTTTACTACATTGAAACCGTTCCTGAATGCCTGGATTTGTGAACCGCGCATGCTGATATTTGCATACATATCACCCCAGTGTTCGAGGCGTGTGGCACCGCTTACATTGCGTATCAGCCCGTCGCTCATGCTGATCACCTGCTGATCGCTAAGCACTTTTGATGTCACAACCTGCACATTTTGAGGTGTTTCCAGAATAGGGGTCATCAGTTTCAAGCTGGAAGAAAGCTGGTCGCTCTTATAAAGGTTTCCTCCTTTTACAATCACTTCCTGCAACTGATTGGTGCTCTCCGACAAGGTCACCGAAACGTTTGTGGTTTCACCTGCGATCACATCTACAGCTTTCTCTTGTATCTCCGCGCCGACAAAGCTTACGAGGAGAGTATGGGTTCCTGCCTTTACACGTTCAATGACGAACTTTCCCTGGGTATCTGACACCGCCCCTTTGGAACTTCCTTTGATACCAATCGATACCTGCTCTGCTGGCTGGCCGTCCGAGCTTAAGATTTGTCCTGTGATCCTCCCGTTTTGTGCCAGGCCAACCGTTATCGACAGCAGAAATAGGATGAAAATATAAATTTTTGTCATTTTATTTGAAATTGGTCTAAATAGTTATTCGACGAGCAAATATCGCCGCGCCGTGTTTTGTATACAAGTTTTTATTTAGATTTATTTAAAATAATAATGATATCGAAGAGCCTGCCCATATCTCAGAATAAGCCCTACGAAACAAAAAAGCCGCCCGATCTTTTGACCAGGCGGCTTTGAAAGGAGAGGTGATGCTATTTTTTATCTTTAACTTCTTCTACCATTTTTGCCGTGACGATCTTCTTTTCAGAAGAGTTACCCCACGAATTGCTGATATAATTGATCACGTCGGCAATTTCATCATTTCCTAAACCGGGATTGGGCATCATATTATCGTAATCAACACCATTCACTTTGATCTTACCAATTAAACCAAATTTTACGGCCTTGATCGCATTTTCCGTGGTTTTCAGATAATCGGCTTTTGCCAAAGGCGGAAAAGTAGCGGTTACGCCTTCGCCGGTACCCATATGACAGGTAATGCAGTTTTCGGAGTAAACCATTTTTCCCCTTTCAATGCTTTTGGCAAGATCGTCCTCCTGTTTTGGAAAAATGGCTGAGCAAAAGATGAGTGCTGCAATTAGGGCTGTTAGAGATTTCATTCTATTAATTTATTGGTTTGCAAAAAACCGCATGAGGCCTGCGAAACGGCGACGCGAACGGGAGCTTCCTGTCATTTAGCTCTTTGGGCTGATGCGGACCACTTTGCCTGAATTCTCCAGAACAACATACACATTTCCATCCCAGGCCATGCGCACATCGCGGACACGCCCTAGTTTGTCGAAAATGATTTCACGCTTGGTTATTTTGTTTCCTTTTACGGTCAGGTGCTGTATATACATGAATTTCAATGAACCTACCAGAAGATCGCCTTTCCAATCCTTGTATTTATCATTGGAAAGAAATGTAATTCCGCATGGCGCAATGGAAGGTTTCCAGTAAACCACCGGCTGCTCCATTCCTGCACGCGCAGTGTCTTTTGAAATAATACTGTTGTCATAATCAATCCCAAAGGTGATCAGGGGCCAGCCGTAATTTTTTCCTTTTTCAATGATATTTAACTCATCACCTCCTTGCGGGCCGTGCTCATGTTCCCAGATTACGCCTGTGGCAGGGTTGATCACCAGTCCCTGGGGATTGCGGTGACCGTAAGTCCAGATCTCGGGTCGGGCGCCTTCTGTTTTTACAAATGGGTTGTCGGTAGGGATTTTTCCGTCTTCATGCAATCTCACCACTTTGCCCTGGTCGCGGCCCAGATTTTGAGAATTTTCTTTTTGCCCCCGCTCTCCAAGAGAAAGGAAAACATATCCTTTTTTATCAAAGACAATGCGTCCGCCAAAGTGCACATTGGCCTTTACATTGGGAAGGGCTTTAAATAACTGTTGAATTTCAACCAAAGCATGATCTTTCAGCTTGGCGCGCATCAACCCTGTGTTCGCCCCGTCATCATCGCCTTCTTCGCCCGGTGCTTTCGGTGACGAGTAACTGATATAGATCCAGCCGTTATTTTTATAGTCAGGATGCAGGTTAATATCCAGCAAGCCACCTTGTCCTTTGTAATACACGGGTGGTATACCCGAAATTTCCTGCGGATCCAATTTTCCGTTCTTAACCAAACGAAGCTTTCCGCCGCGTTCGGTCACCAGCATGTCGCCATTGGGCAGCAGAGCCGATGCCCAGGGCATGGTTAGCCCGGTCGCAACCGTATCTACTTTCAGGTTGGCCTCGGAAAATGCTTCCGGCCTGATATTGCTGTTGCTCATCAATCCGATCGACGCAGTCAGCAACAAGCCTCCCAATGCAACAGGGAGGTACTTTTTGAGTAAAGGAATGTTTTGATTCATAAAGGTGAATAAAGCTTGATTTGTAAAGTGTTAGAATGCTAAATTATTTCACTAGTTCCAATTGATCCAAGTGTTCTGTGACCGAATCGATTTCAGCCTGGCTTAGCTCCAGGTTGGCGGCTGCGGCATTTTGTAATGCTTGTTCTGCATCCCTGGCACCGGCGAGGGCAATCGTTATTCCGGGTTGTTCTATCGTCCATTTCAAAACCAATTGGCCAATGGTCGCGTTTTTCTGGTCGGCGAGCGGTTTGATCTGGTCTAGAAAATGATCTACCCTGGCAAGGTTTTCATCTTTGAAGAAATACAATGAAGTCCGGTGATCGTCGGCACTGAACTGATAACCTGGTTTCATTTTGCCAGTCAGCAGTCCGCGTTCCATTGGGCTGTATGCAAGGATTGATTTGTTGTTTTCGATGCAGTAAGGAACCAGTTCGGCTTCGATATCGCGCTTTACCATACTGTAAGGAACCTGGTCGGATACCAGATCAATGTACTTAGCAGCCTCGCGCATTAAATCGGCGTCGTAATTACACACTCCGGCATAACGTACTTTCCCTTGTTTGATCAGCATGGCTACGGCCTCCATCGTTTCTTCAATCGGTGTCGTTTTGTCGTGCCAGTGAATCTGATAAAGGTCAATGTAATCAGTCCCAAGGCGGGCCAGACTGTCTTCGCATTCTTTGATAATGGAGTCTTTGGCGGCGTATTTGTAAATGTCGATTTCCTGTCCGTCGTTGTTTTTGCTGTGCATTGCAAAATCACCTTTGGCCAGGTCCCAGCGCATTCCGTACTTGGTCAGGATCTGCACTTGGCCGCGTGGCAGGTCTTTGATCGCTTCCCCGACGATTTCCTCACTTAATCCTTGTCCATAAACGGGTGCGGTGTCAATGGAAGTAACACCTGCGTGGAACGATTCACGGATCGCCTTAACGGCTTCGCTTCTTTCGGTACCTCCCCACATCCAGCCACCTGCTGCCCAGGCGCCAAAAGTGATGACGGATAGTTCAAGGTCTGAGTTTCCTATTTTGCGGTATTTCATTTTCAGTGTTTGCTAATGGCTTTAGGCTTTTTGCTGCCGGCCTTTTTTATCAATTTCCAATCAATCTAATCTTGTTTTCGACTTCTCAATTTCCTAACAGCTATTTAGTCAACGAAAAAGGAGCCTCTTCGGGCTTGACACCCCAGGTTTTGGAAGGTTTGTTCCCCAGGGTGAATTGTACGGAGCCACCTTTCTGGATATCACCATGTTCCAAATAGGTCTTCGAGTATGCCTTTCCATTGAGCGTTGCTCCCTGGATGTACAAATTGGCATCACTGCTTCCTGGGGCCTGGATCGTGAATTTCTTGCCATTTTCAAGCGTTAAAGTCGCTTTTTTGAACAATGGAGAACCGATTACATATTGGGTGGTGCCGGGGGTAACAGGGTAAAACCCAAGCGAAGAAAATACATACCAGGCGGAAGTCTGTCCGTTGTCTTCATCGCCGCAATAGCCGTCGGGAGTTGGCTGATAGAGTCTGTGCATCACCTGTCTCGCCCAGTATTGTGCTTTATCAGGGGCACCGGCGTAATTGTAGAGGTAAATCATATGCTGAATGGGCTGGTTCCCGTGCGCGTAGTTGCCCATGTTCATGATTTGCATCTCGCGTATTTCGTGAATCGGGAAACCATAGTAGCTGTCGTCAAAGATCGGGGGTAATGTGAACACGGTATCCAGCTTCTGAACAAAAGCTTCCCGGCCACCCATCAGGCCAATCAGTCCTTTTACATCCTGGAACACCGACCAGGTATAGTGGATGCTGTTACCTTCTGTGAACGCGTCGCCCCATTTGAACGGATTGAATGGTTTCTGGAATTGCCCGTCCTTATTTTTGCCGCGCATCCATTTGGTTTCCGGGTCAAAGACATTCTTATAGTTCTGGCTTCTTTTTAGATACAGGTCAATTTCTTTCTGCGGCTTTTTGAGCTCTTTACCCAACTGGGAAATGCAAAAATCGGCATAAGCGTACTCCAAGGTCCGGGCCGCATTTTCATTGACTTTCACGTCATACGGTACATAACCCAGGTCATTATAATATTCATGCCCGAAACGGCCTACTGAACTTACCGGTCCGGCATTTTCGGTGTTTTTGATCACCGCTTCGTAAAGTTTGTTGATATCATAGCCCCTGATTCCTTTTACATATGAATCTGCAATCAGAGAAGCGGAGTTCGAACCAATCATACAATCGCGGTGGCCAGGGCTGGCCCATTCCGGCAGGTATCCACTTTCGTCGTAGGCATTGGCAAGACCTTCCATGATATGTGCATTGAGCGTAGGGTACATCAGGGTGAAGAATGGGAAAACGGCACGGAAAGTGTCCCAGAACCCATTGTCGGTAAACATATACCCTGGCTTCACTTCGCCATTGTAAGGACTGTAATGAACAATTTTATTGGCCTTATCCATTTCATAAAACTTCCTTGGGAAAAGCAGTACGCGATAAAGGCAGGAATAGAAAGTGCGGATCTGATCAATGTTGTCGCCTTCTATCTGAATCCGGGAAAGCTCATGGTTCCAGGCCTTTTGACCTTTTTCTTTGGTAGCATCAAACGTGTCCGTACCTAGTTCACGTTGCAGGTTCAGCTCAGCTTGTTCGGGGCTGATGAATGAAGAAGCAACTTTTAGCCCTACCTGCTCGCCTTTTTTGGTCTTGAAACCAACCACTGCACCTGCATGGGAAGCTTTCAGCTCCAGGGTATCTTTGGCGAGTGTCTTACCATGGAAAGCAGAAGAAAAGGTAAAGGCTTTGTCGAAAACAAGGACAAAGTAGTTTTTGAAATTAGAAGGAACGCCGCCGCTGTTTTTGGTAGTATAGCCAATAATCTTGCGTTCGGAAGGAATGACTTTTACGTAAGACCCGCGGTCGAAAGCATCGACTAGTACAAATGAGCTGTCGGCTTGCGGGAATGTGAAGCGGAATTGAGCCGCACGTTCGGTTGGGGTAATTTCGGTGGTAACGTCATAGTCGGCCAGGTATACCTTATAATAATGTGGTTTCGCGGTTTCAGCTTTATGCGAGAACCAACTGGCCCTGCTTTCTTCGTCTATCTTCAATTTACCGGTGATGGGCAGGATCGAGAACTGTCCGTAATCGTTGATCCAGGGACTGGGCTGGTGTGTCTGCTTAAAACCCCGGATTTTTTCTGCGTCGTACATATAACTCCATCCGTCACCCATTTTGCCTGTTTGAGGCATCCAGAAATTCATTCCCCAAGGCATGGCAATGGCGGGATAAGTGTTTCCGGCAGAAAGGCTGAACTTAGATTGTGTTCCCATCAGAGGATTCACGAGATCTACCAGGTTAGACTGACCCTGGGCCTGTCCAAAAAGCAACGGAGATTGTATGAGCAGAACTAAAAGGCAGTAAAGGCTTTTTTTCATTGTTAGGAACAAATCTTAAATAGGATAATACATTGTGACAAGAGAACAAATGTAATGCAAGGCCAGATAACAAAAACCAAACCGTTAAAAGTTTTACAACGGCGTTACCAACCTGACATTTTGTACCGGCATAGTTCTTTACTGGCTTAAAATGGCATTTTAATTTCCAGTTACCCACTCATATAAATTTTACTGTAAGTTACCTATTGACATAAATCATATGACCGAACACTTAGATCGCCTGACCCCCCGCCAAATTGTTTTCGAACTTGATCAGTACATCATCGGACAAAATGACGCAAAACGTAATGTTGCTATTGCCTTAAGGAACAGGTGGAGGCGAATGAATAGTCCGGCTGACATTCAAAAAGAAATTATTCCCAATAATATATTAATGATAGGCGCAACCGGCGTAGGTAAAACGGAGATCGCCAGACGTCTGGCTAAGATAGCCGACGCGCCTTTTGTGAAAGTGGAAGCGTCGAAGTTTACCGAAGTCGGTTACGTTGGACGCGACGTCGAAAGCATGGTACGCGACCTGGTGGAACAGGCGGTAGGGTTGGTCCGTACACAGAAAAAAGAAGAGGTGAAGCTGAAAGCCGAGCAGGCTGTTGAGGACATTATCCTGGATGCATTGATTCCGCCTGTACACGGCAGCGGATTAAAAGTAAAAACGGACAATGGATCCGACGCAATGCCCGAGGACGACGGCGAACTGAACCAGAGGACCAGGGAACGTTTCCGTGAAAAAATCAGAAATGGTGAACTGGATAACCGTAAAATCGAAATTGAAGTCCAGCAAAATCAGGCGCCCAGCGTGGGTATGATCGGAGGGTCGGTGGACGACGTTTCCATGATGAATATCCAGGAGATGATTGGGAATATGATGCCGAGACGTGGCAAGAAAAGAAAAGTTACCGTGGAAGAAGCCCGGAGAATCCTGCTTGACGAGGAAGCTTCCAAGCTGATTGATATGGATGAGGTGAAAATGGAGGCAATCAAAAAAGCGGAAAACCTGGGGATCATATTTATCGACGAGATTGATAAAGTTGCGTCCAGCCGGTCGGGCGGAGGCGGCGGACCGGATGTCAGCCGTGAAGGTGTGCAGAGGGATTTACTTCCGATCGTAGAAGGCAGTGCCGTCAATACCAAGCACGGGGTTATTAATACCGACCATATTCTTTTCGTGGCCGCAGGTGCGTTCCACGTTTCGAAGCCGTCGGACCTTATCCCCGAATTACAGGGGCGTTTTCCAATCCGGGTGGAACTGAACAGTCTTACGGAAAGCGACTTTTATCAAATTCTGAAAGCGCCTAAAAATGCATTGACCAAGCAGTACGAGGCCATGATGGCTGCGGAAGGGGTTGAACTTGAGTTTGAAGACGGAGCGATCAAGGAGATTGCAAAAATTGCTTTCGAAGTAAATAGCGAGGTCGAAAACATAGGAGCCCGCCGCTTGCAGACCGTCATGAGTTTGTTATTGAACGATTTCATGTTCGATATTCCGGACGTAATCGGCCCGGATTCACACTTGGTCGTGACAGCAGAAATGGTGATTGAAAAACTGGCGCATCTGGTCAAAAATCGGGATTTGAGCCAGTATATTCTTTAAAAGGTCGGCGGGTAAGGGAACATGTTTGTCATGAAAAAAGACGGACGATCTTAGCCCCTACCTGCCAACTTTTCATTTAAATATCTGTCCGGGTTTTGCTGTACAACACTTCGGTGTACTCTTTGCGTACCGATTCGGACAGGGCAATGATACCGAAGAAACAGCCTTATCAAAAGCCTTCAAACGCACGGAATTTCTGCTAAGCCGGGCGCTTATGAAGGTATTGGCGCTCGTTTCTTTTTCTGCAGCCGCCTCTCAGGCATTGGCAAGGTTGTTATCGAATTCAGCAAAAACTTTTTCCATAAGTTTCTGCTTTTATCAGCTTCAAGAAATTTTCATTTTTTCAATCCCTGCTATTCAAAAAACAGCCACCTCAACGCAATAGGGAACTCTTTGGCCCATTGCTTTTCTTCGTGCTGGCCTTTCGGGTCGATCGAGGATTTGATTTGGACCCGGTTATATCCAAATGCTTGTGTTTCAAGGGTTTCTTGGAGTTTTTTAAAGTTAGGGAGCATATTGGCGCCTTCTTTGCCTCCTGCGTATAAGTAAATCCGTGTTTCGAAGGGCTCGAAGAAATGGATAACGTCGAAATATACACGTTGAGAAATCCAGAGCGAAGGTGAGAAGATCATAAGCCTGCCAAAAACCTGGGGGAACATCAATGCGGCGTACAAGCTTAGCAGTCCCCCTACGGAGCTCCCGCCAATTCCTGTATTTAGCCTTTCCGGCTTGGTCCTGTATTTGGCGTCGATATGGGGTTTCAGCGTTTGTGTAATAAACCTCAGGAACAACTCACCCTGTCCTTTTCCAAGCTTTGGGTTGTTGTAAGGAGAAAATTCCAGGATACGGTCCTCACCACCATGGTCAATTGCGACTACGATGACTCCGGATTTGTTGTCTTTCCCCAATTTGGTCAGGCTTTTATCTATATTCCAATTGCCGTATTCCGAGCCCTCGCCAAACAGATTCTGGGCGTCGGTCATGTACAGAACAGGAAAACTGAGATCCGGCCTTTCGTAATAGTCGTGAGGCAAAAGCACCTGGATACGCCGTACTTTATGAAATTGCGGAATTTCGAAAGCCTCAGAAATGAGCTCGACAATCGGCGAAAAGTCCGTTTTGGCAGAAGCGTCAATTTGCCAGCGGGCGACAACATCTTTAATCACACCCTCTGATTTTAGGGCAACCCGGTTGCCGTAAGGCTTGCCGAAACGGTCCAGCTCCACCTGGTCCCAGCCGCCGCGGGTATATTTGTATTCCAATGGCACTGGCAAGGCCATATCCTCTGGAAACTGGAATATATAATTCCCCGGGCTGACCATTGTCATCCGGTATTCTTCCAAATCGGGCAGCCATTTGCAGAAATTGCCAGTAATGTATACCGGGCGTTTATCAAATGCAAGGGTACTTAATTCAATGGTAAGGGTTTCAACTGATACTTGCATTCTTATGTTAAGGTCACTGAGGGTTACGGGGTGACAAAAGTACTCATAAATCTTTCTTTTTAGCGTAATTTACAAATTCAAATTTGAACTTGTGCTTCTCATCTGCTTCATGAACAGAACGTTCCGTTTCAATCCACAAATCGGGATCTTCGATCTGAAAATAGGTATCCCCGTCGATGGCGGTTTCCACTTTCGTGATATAAAGCCGGTCTGAAAGTGGCAGTGCTTGTTTGTAAATTTCTCCCCCGCCAATGACAAACGCCTCTTCAGTACCCGTTTCCCTGGCTGCACGCAACGCTTCTTCCAGAGAATGCGCAACAATCACACCCTCCACGGAGAATCCAGGATTTCGGGTAATCACAATGGACGTCCGGCCTGGAAGAGGCTTGCCGATCGACTCGAAGGTCTTCCTTCCCATGATCATAGAATGGTTCAGGGTTAGCTGTTTAAAGCGTTTCAGATCGTCGGGCAACCTCCATAAAAGTTGATTGTTCTTTCCAATGGCTCCATTTTGCGACACCGCTACTATGATAGATATGAACATTGCCATGCTGGTAACCCTATATGATTACAATTTATAACCTCTTAAAAAATCGCCTGTATTCATTCGCTTTTTACCTTCCAGTTGTAACGCATCAATGGAAAGCCAGCCGTCCGATGTTTTAAAATGGAGATAGCTCCTGCCATCTGTTTTGAATTCTCCCGGACTGGCTGTCGCATCAGATTCGACCCGGCTTGTTTTGAAAATTTTGCAGGAAAGTTTGTTTAAAGTCGTCCAGGCCGCCGGATAGGGGGACAGCCCCCGGACAAAGTTATGGATCTGTTCAGCAGGCTTATCCCATTCAATTTCGCAAGTTTCCCGAAAAATCTTTGGCGCGGACTTCAATTCATCCGGCTCCTGCTGCGGCTCTTGAGGGTAGTTCCCTTCCTCAATTGCTTTCACGGTTTTCACAACCAGCCCTGCGCCTCTCTGCATGAGTCTTTCGTATAAAGAGCCGGCATCATCGTCGGGATAGATCGGTTCTTTTTCCTGGAAAATGATTTTCCCGGTATCAATATCTTTTTCAATAAAAAAGGTGGTTACCCCGGTTTCGGTTTCCCCGTTGATAACTGCCCAGTTAATAGGCGCGGCACCGCGGTACTGGGGTAGTAATGAACTGTGTAAATTGAATGTACCTTTCCCTGGCATACTCCATACCACCTCTGGCAGCATCCTGAAAGCAACCACCACCTGTAAATCCGCTTCATATGATTTTAACACTTCCAGAAACGAAGGATTTTTCAACTTTTCGGGCTGTAAAACGGGGATTCCCACTGATTCTGCATATATTTTGACGGGAGAGGCTGTCTGTTTCTGCCCCCGCCCGGAGGGCTTGTCAGGTACGGTAATGACGGCTACTACATTAGAATTGTTTTCTACCAGACTTTGCAAACTTGGGACAGCAAATTCGGGTGTACCCATAAAAATGATTCTCAAAGGTTTTGACATACTACCTGCCGCTTTTGGATAAAAATGGTGTAACCATTCACAAATATTGTTATTTTTGTCGTTCTTAAAAGAAAATTATGGTGCATATAAAGTCACATAGCAACCGAAAAGACAAGGTCTTCTAGCCTTCTACTACGAGTAGTCTTACTCTTGTAGAGCGGTCTTAGAGCCGTTCTTTTTTTTTATCTGGAATTTCAAAATTTAAAGGATTTATAAACTAAATGAGGTTATGGCTAAGATTTCATACTATACGGAAGAAGGATTAAATAAGCTGAAGAATGAGCTGAATGATATGAAAACCAAAGGCCGCACGGAAATTGCACGTCAGATTGCCGAAGCGCGGGATAAAGGGGATTTGAGTGAAAATGCAGAATATGATGCGGCGAAAGATGCACAAGGAATGCACGAAATGAAAATCGCTAAACTCGAAGAGATACTCTCTACAGCCCGCGTTATTGACGAGTCTTCGATCGACAATTCCCAGGTTTCAGTTCTGTCCAAAGTAAAGATCAAAAACCGTAAAAATGGAATGGAAGTCACCTATACATTGGTGTCGGAGGAAGAGGCGGATTTGAAAACCGGTAAAATCTCGGTAGGCTCGCCGATCGGTAAAGGTTTATTGGGAAAAAAAGTAGGAGAAACAACAGAGATCAAGGTTCCAGCAGGAATGATGGAATTCGAAGTGCTGGATATCAGCAGGTTCCTGGAATAGGCTCTGCTTGCCAGAGATTCATGTTGGATTGCGGGATGATTTTCATTTCGCAATCCAACATTTTTATTTTAACATAGAATTAAAAGTTCCATAGCCAGCGACCGATCGGGAAGGACCAGATGAAATTCAAAGGATTCATATTCAGCATATCATTTCTTTGGGTGGAAGGTATCGCGCTTTTCCCTTTCATTTTTCTGAGGCGCAAATCGGCCGGCCCGTTCGTGATCAACCATGAACAAATCCATCTCAGGCAGCAGTTAGAGATGGGTATTGTCGTCTTTTATATCTGGTATTTCATCGAATATTTAATCCGATTTGTCCAATACCGGAAACATTATTTAGCATATCTTCATATTTCTTTTGAAAGGGAAGCCTATCAAAATCAAGACAATCTGGAATACCTTGGACGTCGTGGCTTTTGGGCGTTTTGGAAGTATTTAAAAAGATAATTCCATTTTTGAGCATTTATTTCAGTGCAACTTTTTAGAGTCAATTAAACAATCAGTATGTCAGATCAGAGCAAAGAGTTTCTTTACAAGTACTTAAACAACGCTTCTCCGACAGGATTTGAATCCGCCGGACAGCAAATATGGCTGGACTACATCAAGCCTTATATCGAAGAGCATATTGTCGACACTTATGGCACCGTAGTAGGGGTGATCGGGCCTGGTCAGGATTACAAGGTAGTGATCGAAGCGCATTCGGATGAGATATCCTGGTTTGTAAACTACATTTCGGATGACGGTTATATCCACGTTCGCAGGAACGGAGGCTCGGATGCGGCTATTGCTCCTTCTATGCGGGTAAACCTGCATACCGCAAAGGGAGTTGTCAAAGGCGTCTTCGGCTGGCCCGCTATCCATGTTCGTGATGTCGCCAAAGACCAGGTTCCCAAAGTTCATGAGCTGTTTATTGATGTGGGTGCTTCGAAGAAAGAGGAAGTTTCCGAAATGGGTATCCACGTTGGGACTGTAGCCACATTCGCCGACGGCCTGGACGAGCTGAATGAAAAATATTACCTCGGACGCGCCCTGGACAACCGGATGGGCGGGTACATGATCGCGGAAGTAGCTCGTATGCTGCACGAAAACAATGTGAGTCTGCCATTCACATTATATGTCGTAAATGCGGTACAGGAAGAAATAGGATTGCGTGGTGCCGAAATGATTTCGCGCCGGTTGAAACCAGATCTGGCGATCTGTACGGACGTTACCCACGATACGCAATCTCCTATGTACAATAAGAAAGAACAGGGCGACCTGCGAAGCGGTAACGGGCCGGTTATCTGCTACGGGCCCGCAGTACAAAACAATGTGAGGGATATGCTGATCCGGGTTGCGGAGGAGAAAAAAATTCCTTTCCAACGGCAGGCAGTAAGTCGTTCCACCGGTACAGACACGGATTCGTTTGCTTATTCAACAGAAGGTATTGCATCGGCATTGATTTCCCTGCCGCTTAAATATATGCATACCACCGTCGAGATGGTGCATAAGGAAGATGTGAAGAATGTCATCCAGCTTATGTATGACGTGTTGCTTTCCCTGAAAGGCAACGAAGATTTCCGGTATATCAAATAAAACTCCTTGTCACCGCTGGGCGGATGTTCCGTTCGGCGGTGACAAGCAAATAAGTCTTCATCAACAGAAAAATGGAAAATCAATGGACAACAGGGCAAGGGGACGTGGCGCCGCCATCAATCCCCATAACAAATTTACGAAGCATGAACTAGAGTATACTTCGGAAGACTGGCAGCAATGGGAGGAGCCAGAGGTTAATCCCAAGACCCAATTTATTGAAGAGCAATCCAAAACACTCCTGAGCGTTTCAGACAGCCCTGACCTGCCGAATTTTCACTCAATCAATCCGTACCGCGGATGCGAGCATGGCTGCATTTACTGTTACGCGCGTAACTCCCATGAGTATTGGGGTTTTTCAGCGGGCCTTGATTTTGAAACGAAGATCATGGTCAAAAAGAATGCACCGCAGTTGCTGGAAAAACTATTCAACTCCAAAAAGTGGGAGCCTTCGGTTATCCATTTCTCCGGAAATACAGATTGTTATCAGCCTGGCGAGAAGAAATACAGATTAACCCGCCAACTCCTCGAGATCTGTCTGAAATACCGCAATCCGGTTAGTGTTTTGACTAAAAATGCCCTGGTACTTCGTGATTTAGACGTACTCGAAAAACTGGCCAAACTTAACCTGGTGCATGGGGCGGTATCTATCACCTCATTAAACGAAGACCTGCGTGCTGCATTGGAGCCCAGGACTGTAACCGGAAAGCGCCGCTTGCAGGTCGTGAAGGCACTTACTGAAGCCGGAGTTCCTACTGGTGTGATGACGGCACCGATCATCCCGGGATTGAATGATCATGAAATTCCTGCTCTTGTACAAGCCGCAGCCGAGCATGGGGCACTTTGGGCCCATTATACGGTCGTCAGGCTCAACGGGGCAATATCCGTTCTTTTCGACGAATGGATCAGCCATCATTTCCCGGACCGTGCAGCGAAAGTTTTGAACCAGATCAAGGAATGCCACGGCGGGCAGGTTAACGATTCGCGCTTTGGGTTGAGAATGGTAGGCGAGGGTCATTTTGCAGAACACATTCGCCAGCTTCACGATATGGCTTGCCGGAAATATTTCAAAGACCTCGAATGGCCTCAGTTGGATACTTCGCAGTTTATGCGTGGGGGGCAGATGAAGCTTTTCTGATTTTTTGTGTCACAAATACACCAATGGACACGAATATTAGTGCTTTTTCGTGTTTCCGTGGCTTTAAACCCTTATTTTAGCCTAAACATACTAAACCATATGAAACTACTCCGCAACACCGTTTGCCTGATCATTGCTGTTTGTTTGCTTTCAAACTGCGTCAAATCTTCCTCCCAAAAAAGCCCGGTAATAGCAGGAAATGATTCGATCAATAGGATTTCGGTACCCAAGCCCGTCACAGGAGCAGACCAGGTCTCGGAGTATATCAATTATTTAAAAGGCAAGAAAATTGGTATCGTGGTGAACCAAACCTCGATCATTGGCACCACCCCGATTGTGGACAGCCTGGTAGCGCTTGGCGTAAATATCGTAACGATCTTTGGACCTGAGCACGGTTTCCGTGGGACTGCAAGTAATGGTGATAAAGTAAGCGACAGCGTTGATCCCAAAACCGGGATCCCGGCCATTTCACTTTACGGAAAATTGAAACGCCCCACCAAGGAACAAATGGCTGGTCTGGACCTGATCCTTTTCGACATTCAGGATGTTGGCGCCAGGTTTTATACTTACATCAATACACTTGGGCATGTGATGGAGTCGTGCGCTGAAAGCGATAAGGAAATGCTCATTCTCGACAGGCCTAACCCCAATGGCTTTTTGGTCGACGGACCTGTACTGGAAGACCATCTGCATTCCGGGATAGGCATGTACCGTATTCCCATTGCCCATGGGCTTACAATCGCCGAATTTGCGCAGATGATCAATGGTGAAGGCTGGCTGCCGAATAAAATGCAATGCAAGCTTAAAATCATTAAGATAGCCAACTACTCTCATGACCTTTCCTACACCCTGCCCGTTATGCCATCACCCAATCTGAACACGCAGCAGGCGGTGATGCTTTATCCGCATATCTGCATGTTCGAGGGAACCATCATTAGCCAGGGACGAGGTACCTATATGCCTTTCACTGTGCTCGGTGCGCCCAAGCTGCAAGGGAAATACGATTTCTCTTTTACCCCCAAAAGTATAAAAGGGATGAGCGAAACGCCTTTACACATGGATACAGAATGTTATGGGCTCGATTTGAGAAAATATGACATCAGACACATCCGAAAAACAGCAAAACTTAATTTGGGATGGCTGATAGAGATGTTCAAGGCATATCCTGAGAAGGAACGTTTTTTTGACATGACCCAAAGTAAGCAAATGGGGAACTTCGATAAGCTCGTAGGTACCGAAAACCTGAAGAATCAAATCATAGCAGGTGCTTCGGAAGAGGAGATCAGAAAAAGTTGGGAGCCGGGGTTATCGGATTTTAAAAAGTCCAGGAAGAAATACTTGCTTTATCCCTGATACTTCCTTGTCGACAGGTTATCTGAACCGAATCCACCGAAAACGAAACATCCCTGGAATAACTTCCCAGGGATGTTTAATTATTCTCAACGATATTTAATTTAATACTGATAAAACTGATTTAGTTTAGGTTTGTACACTCTAATAATGTGTGCATAATGCCAAATTTTCTGCAAATGCCCATACAATACCAAGTACGAATTTTTATATCAAATGGATGCCTCAGCCCAAAATTTTTTTTATGAAACCCAGGCCATGAGTTTGGCTGTCAATAATAGAGGAGGAGTGTAACGTGGTGTTAAATTAATTCGACCCTCTGGTCCATGCAAATGAATGGGGTGAAATCCAACTTTCCGGGGGTGAAGATCGGGGTCTACCGGGGTGACAGCAAAAATGCGAAGGGAGAGAATTTCTCAGGAAAAAGTTTTGACACGGCTGAGGAGCTCGTTCCGGTTGTCATTGGTAATTGGGATCTCTATGTCATTGATCATCACATGGACATAGTCAATCGCTGTAATTGCATTCAGGTTGATAATGAAGGATTTGTGTACCCTGAAGAAGAAGTTAACGGGTAGTTGCTGGATCATGTTTTTCAGCGTCTCCCTGATTGTGTATTTCTTTTTGATGGTATGTAATTCAAGATAATTGTCGTCACTTCGGATGTAAAGAATATCCGCCAGCATGATCTTGGTGAACATATGTTTCTCTTTAATAAACAACGCATCCTTGATCACCGTACTGTCTTCTTTCTCGGGTGCATCAGTTTCTCCCGCCAGCGCCGCGAGACGATAATTTTTCAGGGCCAGTTTAACAGCCGTATACACCGTGATTTTCTGAAATGGTTTTTGCAAAAATGCGTGGGGAGCCGATTGTAAAGCGGCATTAACTACGGCAATATCATCATGAGCCGACAAAAAGAGAAAAGGGATACCCAGATTTTCGCGGATATGGTCCGCCAGGTCTATCCCTGTTTGGTAACCATTGAGGTTAATGTCCAGTACAGCAAGGTGAAAAACTTTATTGGCCAACAGCTCTATGGCCGAAGGATAGTCCGTAGCAATATCGTGGGCTTCGTAGCCAAAGCCATTGAGCAGGAATTGTAAGTGTTTTGCAATGATAAAATCGTCCTCAACTATTAGAATATTCATTTTTTAAATTATTGCACAACTTGGATGTTGAGCACGGTCTGAGTTAGGATTTACGACTATTTGAAGCCAGTGTGCGCTCATGTAAGTAAATGCATGATAATATACGAACTAATTACATCAACGAAATACCCATGACGGATTATTAGTAACCATTCGTGACAAGAAAGGCATAAAAATAAACTGAAAATATCTTCTAACACAACCAGTTGTGATTTTTATAGAGATTATTCTATAAAATGAGTAGGTAAGCCACTTTTTTAACGGTGACTTTCACTTTTCTATCGGCGCCAGTTCCCGGAGCCAGTCTTGTTTCATAGCCCGTCGCTAAGTGGTTGAATTAAATATAATTATTTTTCTAAAAAATTATATATTTTTAAACTTCAACAACATCAAAATTAATTTTCTGAGATACGATCTGGTTTCATCCTACCGACGTATATCTGTCGCAATAAATTAATATGAGAACTTGAAGGGAAATACTTGGATATTTTCTTCTTGAATGACGGTGCGACGCTACGATGTTTTGTATTTGGCACAAATACAACGATTCAAGACAGTACGATCTTTTTTTCTAACTGCTTTCGCTTTCTCTTTCACTATTTCAAACACATCTACCACATGCAAGTTTCTATCTTGAACCTGCGCTGGCTCCGGTATTGCTACCTGAGCCTCGTCATGCTGCCCTGCTCCTTTGGCAGTTATGCCTCCAGTCACCGGGAGGCGCCGTTGATTTCCAATGATCCGTTGGCCGACAACACGGATTTGTACGCGTTTAAAAGCCCCGATGATCCCAATACCATCACGATCATTGCGAATTACATCCCATTCGAATCGCCGGAAGGAGGTCCGAATTATTTCAATTTCGGACCCAACGTGCGTTATGAGATTCATATCAAGAACAAGACGACCACCACGGGCGATGACATTACATATCGTTTCACCTTTACGAGTCAGAACGAAGATCCAACGACATTTTTTAACATCCGCCTGGGAAAACAAAACTTGAAAACGAGTTACAAGTGTGAAAAAAGTACGGATGGCGGCAACAGCTTCACTACCATTATTGCATCAGGAACTGTCCCGCCAAACAACATCGGCCCGCGGTCGATAGAGGGAAAGACGGTTGGTCTGGAAACAAACTACAATTCATTGGTAGAGAATGCAATAGCAACTTCAACTACCGGCGAAAAAGTATTCTGCGGCCCGGTTGATGATCCTTTCTTTGTGGACCTGGCCGGTGCTTTCGACGTAGGCAACTTCCGCCCCGAAGGCAACACCACAAATGCGCCCAAAGACGGCCTCAGCAGTTTCAATGTACACACTATTGCGATTAAAGTGCCTGTGAGCATGTTACAAAAAGATGGTAAGAATATTGCACAAGCTTCCAATATCCTGGATCCCGATTTTGTAATCGGAGTATGGGCCTCTGCCAGCCGCCAGATGATCAAAACGCTATACACTAGCGGCGACATCGGCTACGATGGAAAATATGTACAGGTTTCGAGGTTGGGAATGCCGTTGACCAATGAAGCGGTGATTCCGATCGGCATGAAGGACCAGTGGAATGCAACAAGCCCATATGGAGGAGGCGATCTGCAGTTTGCCAAATATTTCACCAATCCCGAACTGGCACTTTATATGGACGATTCCCAGTTCGGAAGCGCTGTGCCTTCACTGAGTGCATTGCGGATCCAGTCCAAATCATTGGGTGCGTTCGATTTTCGAAATGGAAAGGCGGGTCTGTATGGTTTGAAAGGTGCCGCTGCACTGGATGGAACTGCACTTGCGGAAGCCGCTTTCGGAGGTGTGCTTTTGCCGGATGGTGCCAGCCCCCGTGCGGTTGATCTTCTGCCGATATTTTACACAGGTGTTCCCAATCTGATCCCATATCAATTGGCGACTGGTAAGAATAATAATCCGCTGGCAAAAGGTAAGCCATTTATTCACAATTTCTTACCAACACTCGGAGATATGCTGCGCCTGAATATGGCGGTACCGTCAACTCCTCGCGACGATCCGAAATTCAGTTCACTGGGATTGGTGCAGGCTGCTGTTTTGGGCATTACGGATCCGGCTTACAACAAAAACACTGATCTGCAATGGATTCCTAATATGGATGGTTTCCCTAATGGACGTCGGCTAGAAGACGATGTTACGACCATTGAATTGCAGGCAGTTTCAGGTGTTGTGCTTGCGGCAGTAGGTCTTTTCTATGACGATGCCACTGCGGTAGCACCTGTTTCACCCCAGTTGGTGAAGGTGCTGACTTTCACTTCCGGGCCCACTAAAAATGACGCGGCATTGAAAGGAACATTCCCATACCTCGCCAACCCGTGGAGAGGATTCGATTATCCTGAAAAGGCCAGGTTCTGATCTCAATCACTTTATAACAATAGTGTATTATGAAAAACTTTTTATGCCTGATTGGGTTACTGGCTCTGATTTGTACTCTGCCCGATCAATCTTTTGCGTCTTCGCACCGCGAAGCTCCGCTAATCTCAACAGACCCGTTGGCTGATAATACCGACGTTTATGCGTTCAAGAGCACGACGGATAAAGAAAACATTGTTATTATTGCAACCTACATTCCGTTCGAGCACCCTGCCGGCGGTCCCAACTGGTATTCTTTCGGCGAAAATATCCGCTACGAGATCCATATAGATAATAATGCAAATACGCCTGGGGCCGATATCATTTATCGGTTTACGTTCAAGAAAATGAACGAGGATCCGTCCACTTTTTTCCTGATCCGGCTTGGAAAGGAAAACCTTAAAACCACTTATACCTGCGAGCGCAGTGATAACGGAGGAAAAACATTCGAAACCGTTATTACTAATGGTATCGTTCCGCCGCCGCACATCGGGCCCCGTTCTATCAATGATAAGACCGTCGGCTTGGGCAAGGGTGATTACAATGATCTCGTGAAAGATGCGGTTACACTCGCCCGGACTGGCGAAAGGGTATTCTGCGGACCGGTTGACGATCCTTTCTTTGTGGACCTGGGCGGTATTTTCGATCTTGGAAATGTTCGTAAATCCGGAGCCAGGGATGGTCTTTCCAAATTCAATTGCCATTCCATTGTTATAGAAGTACCGGTTTCCAATATTCAAAAAGAAAACAAATCCGTAGCTCAGGCCACCAGCATATTGGATCCTGATTATGTTATAGGCGTGTATGCTTCGGCCAGCCGAAGGAAGATCACGACTTTGAATGGTGGAACCGACATTGGTTACGACGGCGATTGGGTACAGGTATCCCGCCTCGGAATGCCTTTGACCAACGAAGCGATCATACCGATAGGCATGAAAGACAAATGGAATGCGACTTCGCCAGCCAATGACCTTCAGTTTGCCCAATATTTTACCAATCCTGAATTGGCATTGTACATGGACGACGACCAGTTTGGCAAAGCAGTACCAGGACTGGCGGATTTGCGCATTCAGAGAAAATCGCTGGGAGCGTTCGATTTTGGAAATGGTAAGGCTGGTCTTTACGGCCTGAAAGGAACCGCTGCATTGGATGGTACTGCCTTGGCAGAATCAGCATTCGGAAGCATATTGTTGCCGGATGCTACAAGCCCGAGGGCGGTGGATATTTTACCCATATTCTATACCGGTGTTCCCAACTTGCCTCCTTATCAGTTGGCGACAGGCAAAAACGGAAACCCGCTGGCTGCCGGTAAGCCTTTTATCAACAATTTCCTTCCGACATTAGGCGACTGGCTGCGGTTGAACATGGCTGTGCCGGCTACACCAAGGGACGATCCAAAGTTTAGCTCGCTGGGTTTGGTGCAGGCAGCAGTACTGGGCCTAACCGATCCGGCATATGCTAGCAATAAGGATCTTCAATGGATCCCGAATATGGACGGCTTCCCCAATGGACGCCGGTTAGAAGATGATGTGACGACCATCGAGCTACAGGCAGTAGGCGGTGTTGTACTCGCTGCGATCGGATTGTGGTATGACGATTTCAAAGCGGGAGAAAGTCCGGTTACGCCTCAGCTGGGGAAAGTGCTGGGCTTCAATGCAGGTGTTACTAAGAATGACACTACATTCAAAAAGGTATATCCTTATCTGCAAAATCCATGGCCTGGATTCCGGGGGGAGAGCTTCGAAGGCGAAGAACCGGTTAATACAGGTGCCTTGGCATTTGCCATCACCAATTTCGACTGCTTTTTCGGAAACTTCTCTTTCACTTTGACAGGCGGCGACGATTCAAAACCCGTTGAGTATTTCGCGATCGGTGTTACCGACGGCGAATGGAGTACCAATGCCAAACGCATTGTAGATCCTGAAATCCTGAAAGACCCGAAACGTACCAGCGTCATCATCGCCAAAGCGCGCTACGTCGGCGATCCAATGTCGGAGGTGACTATCGAGTACGACTTCCGGGCCAATTGCAATGCCAATGCACGTCAGGGTATTGTAGAGCGCGAATCGGCATTTGCTTCATTGTCGGCCGTTGTGCTGGGTAACCCCAGCACAAATGACGAGGTGATCGTGGAGATCAGGGGCGCAGCCGGCAAAAGGGTACAGCTTGATCTTGCCAACAGCAGAGGACAGGTCTTTGGTCAGCAGATCATTGGAAATGCAGTCGACAATGAGCGCCGGGCTGTGAAACTAGGCAGGCAATCGGGCATTTACTATCTAAGGGTGACTACGCCTGAAGAAAAGTATACCGTTAAGATCCTGCGCAGATAGTGCATAATAAGCCTGATTAATGTATTCCAACAAATGCCGGAGCTTGATTTCTAACCATTGTTGCAGGTCGGCTCCGGCTATTTCTAAAACACCAAATTCCCTTCATTCATAATAAAGGAGCATTCGCTTATGAAAACAATCATTACGCTTTCCATCACACTTTTTCTCTTCGCACAGCTGGGATGCAGTGAAAAGAAAAAAACCGAAACTCCCGAAAAAAATAATGGAGCCAACACCGATATGCCTGCGCTTTTCGAAAGACATGGTGAGCTCGCAACTGCCATGGAATGGCAAAAGACTAAAGCAAAAGTGGAGGAGTTAAAAGGTAAGATCAAACACAACCCAAAGGATGTAAAGCCCCGTTTGCAGCTTGTCGTGATCTACCTGTCGGAAGCCCGGATTACCGGCGAGCATCCTTATTATTATCCGGCTGTACTGACTATCCTTGATGGCGTACTGGCACTTGAACCGCAGAATTTCGAAGCTACCACATTCAAAGCATCCGTAAAAATGTCACAGCACCAGTTTGCCGAGGCCCGGACGCTGGCGGAGAAAGCCCGACAGATCAACCCCAACAATGCCTATGTGTATGGTGTGCTGGTAGACGCGAATGTAGAGCTGGGTGAATATGACCAGGCCGTTGCGATGTCCGACAAAATGCAGGCATTGAAACCCTCTCTGGAAGCTTATTCACGCGCTTCTTACCTTCGCGAGATTTATGGAAATTATCCTGGTTCCATTGCCGCTATGCAGCTGGCCGTTCAGGCGGGTTTGCCTGGCTCGGAGCCGCAATGCTGGAGTAAAAACACATTAGGACATTTGTATGAAACGACCGGTCAGCTGAAAGAGGCCGAGAATGAATATCAGCAAATACTAGCCATGCGGCCCAGCTACGCTTTTGCGCTGCGCGGGCAAGCACAGATTTTCAAAGCCAGAAAGCAATATGATAAGGCGCTGGCGGAACTTGACAAAGCCGCGAAGATCATGCCGGAGTTTTCTTTTCACGAAGAAATGGCGGACATCTATGCCTTGCAGGGAGATCAGGAAAAAGCAAAAAAGAAGTATGCCGAGGTAATCAAAATGCTGGGTGAAGATGCACGTTCGGGTCACGCGGTCGACCTTGAACTTTGCAAGCTTTATACCAAAACAGGACAGCTGGATTCTGCGGCATACTATGGGTTGAAAGAATTTGCAGTCAGGCCAAAAAATATTGATGTGAACCACGCTTTGGCATACGTCTATTTTAAGGAGAAAAACAACGAAAAGGCGATGCGGCATATGAAAGTGGCCCTGAGTACAGGCACCCGGGACCCGGAGGTTTTACAAATCGCCAGTGCGATTGAGCTTGCCATGGGGAACAAAGTGCAGGGAGATAAATTGCTGGCGCAGGCAAAGAAAACAAATCCTAAATTTGCCCTTTAAGCAAAGACATGCAAAAATATCTGCTCCTTCTTAGTTTGCTTTCCATTCATTTCTGTTCGTATGCCCACCTCGGGAGCATCTCAGGGCTAGTGAATGACGAAAGCACCAACCAGCCATTGGAAGGGGTCATTGTGCAGTTGACCGGGCAGGGAAAATCGACGGTGACCAATGAATTGGGCCAGTACAGGTTTGAAGGGCTGGTTGCATCCAAATATAAAGTTGAACTGTCACATGTGAGCTTTAAGACGCAGGTTCTTGAAGTGACGGTAACAGACGACAAAACCGAATTTCTTAAAACATTACTTTCCAATACCACCATTTCGCTCAGCGAAGTGGTGGTATCATCGGTGCGGGCGCATGATCAGCAATTGATCAGCGGGGTGGATATTAAGCTCAGGCCTATTAGCAATTCCCAGGAAATTCTGAGAATGGTCCCGGGGCTGTTCATTGGGCAGCATGCAGGTGGTGGGAAAGCGGAGCAGATCTTTCTCAGAGGTTTTGATCTCGATCATGGAACGGATATCCGGTTAACCGTGGATGGAATGCCGGTTAACATGGTGTCTCATGCGCATGGGCAGGGATATGCGGATTTGCATTTTGTGATTCCGGAACTGATACAAGGTGTTGATTTCAAAAAAGGACCTTATACGACGGACAAGGGCAATTTTGCAACCGCTGGCTGGGCCGATTTTCGTACGAAAGATGCGTTGGATCAATCATTTGTTAAGTTTGAAGCAGGGCAATTTGATACGTATCGGGCAGTGGCGGGGATTGATTTATTAGGTCAAAAGGGCAAGGATAAAAGTCAGTCCGCTTACATTGCTTCTGAATATTCCTTTACCAATTCTTATTTTGACAATCCCCAGCATTTCAACAGGCTGAACCTCGTCGGAAAATACCACGGTCACGCAGCGCCCAATACCAACCTGACCGTGACAGGTTCTACTTTCTGGAGCAAATGGAGCCACTCCGGACAAATCCCTGACCGCGCGATAGCATCAGGCCTGATCGGTTTTTACGGATCAATTGACCCTACTGAAGGCGGGGAGACCAGCCGGAGTAATGTCAATGCGCAGCTTGTGACCGTAACGCCGTCCAATTATGTCATTAAAAATCAGCTTTTTTACAGCAATTATAGTTTCGAGCTGTATTCCAATTTTACATTCTTTCTCGAAGATTCTTTAAATGGCGATCAGATCCGCCAGAAGGAAAAGAGAAACTTGTTTGGCTACAATGGAAGCATTTCAAAGCAGCATTACCTCGGCAAATCCAGCTGGACTACAGCCCTGGGCGTTCAGTACCGTCACGATTTGACCAACAGGACAGAATTATCTCATACCAAAAACCGCTCCGTCACATTGGATCCTTATAAACTGGGAAATGTGAATGAGCTGAATGCGGCTGCTTATATCGACGAATTGATTCAGGTCAACGAGGTTTTTACGGTCAATGCAGGTGTACGCGTCGATTATTTCCGGGATCAGTATAAAGACCTGCTTGCACAGCCAATCGACACAAAACATACCAGTGACGCGATCATTTCGCCGAAATTGAATTTCTATTATACGTTCAACCCGAGACTACAATTGTATATCAACTCAGGAAAGGGCTTCCACTCCAATGATACGAGGGTCACGGTACCTCAAGGCGGCAAACAGATTTTGCCAGGCGCCTACGGTTCGGATTTGGGGATGATATTGAAGCCTTTTCCGAAAATGCTGATCAACGCCGCAGCATGGTACTTGTGGATGCAGCAGGAATTTGTCTATATCGGCGACGCCGGCGTGATCGAGCCGAGCGGAAAATCAAAAAGGCAGGGACTGGACTTATCGATCAGGTATCAGGTGACTAAAATGCTTTACGCAGATGTAGACATCAGCTCGGCGAAGCCAAGGGCGATCGGACAGCAGGAAGGAATGAATTACCTGCCGTTGGCGCCGCTTTTCACTTCTACAGGCGGGCTTTCCCTGCAAATGCCAAGTGGGCTGAGCGGTTCATTACGATACAGATATATGGCCAACCGCCCTGCAAACGGGGATAATTCGATTGTAGCCAAAGGTTATGCAGTGGGAGACATGCAGCTTAATTATGCCAAAAAGTCCTACAATCTAGGTTTGTCGGTTCAAAATCTCTTGAATACCAAATGGAAGGAAACCCAGTTTGCCACATTGAGCCGGTTGAAAAATGAAGGATCGCCGGTCGAAGAAATCCACTTTACACCGGGCACCCCGTTTTTCGCCAGATTAAGCCTGGCACTTTTCTTTTGATTCCGGAAAGTATTTATAAAGTTTTGTGACGCCCGGTCATCAGGTAAAGAATGGTCACCACGATCAATCCTGCAAAAAACCAGACGCTCATCATCACATTATAGTAAACGATAGCGATCAGGCATATAGATGACAGGATCAGGGCTATGGCAGGAAAAACGGGATAAAACGGCACCGAAAAAGGGCGTTCCAGATTGGGTTCCTTTTGTCTTAATGCAAACAAAGCCACCATGCTGATCATGTACATCACTACTGCCCCCAATGCAGCCAGAATGATGACCTGGTCGGTAGTTCCCAGCATCAGTGCAGCGCAGCCGGCAATTCCACCTGCAACCAGCGCCCAATGCGGCGTCTGAAATTTTGAGTTGACATTTCCGAGAAACGCGGGCAGGAACCCGCTCCTTGCCAGGGCAAATATTTGTCGCGAATAACCGATGACCGTGCCATGAAATGAGGCGATCAGTCCAAATAGCCCCAGGCTTGCAAAAAGATGAGTAAGCCCACTATCCCGACCGAGCACGATGCCCAGCGCGGCGGGCAGGGGGTAATCAATTTCACTCAATACCTTCCAGTGGGTGACGCCGCCGGTAAAAATCATCACGGCAAGTGCTAGTACCACTAGTGTCAGGATTCCATAAATGTAACCTCTTGAAATTGTGCGTTTGGGGTCTTCCACTTCTTCGGCGACCATTGCCACACCTTCTATCGCCAGGTAAAACCAGATGGCAAAAGGCAGCGCGGCAAAAACCCCCGGCCAGCCAAAAGGCATGGGATCGGTCACGAAGGTTTGGTAGGAGAAATGGGGGGCAACAATGCCTATATAGATCAGGAGTTCTACAACCGCGAGCAGGGTAACGACCAACGAAAACATGGCAGATTCCTTGATACCCAATAAATTAATAACAATAAAGATAGCGTAGCACGCAAAAGCGACATCAAGGACTGCCAGGGAGGGATACAAAAAATGTGAATAACTGCCTAGCGCAAATGCGATCGCAGGTGGTGTGACCAGAAATTCGATGAGCGTTGCATAACCGGCGATAAGCCCTCCCCACCAGCCGAAAGCTTTGTGTGCATAGGAGAAAGGTCCCCCTGCCTGCGGAATAGAAGTTGTTAGCTCTGTGAAACTAAAGATGAACGTGACATACATCAAAGTCACGACCAGCGTGGCGATCAGGAAGCCGATGGTTCCCGAGACACCCCAGCCATAATTCCATCCGAAATATTCCCCCGAAATAACGAGCCCTACGGCGATTGCCCAAAGATGTATTGGTTTTAAAACTTTTTTAAGCGCAGCAGATTGTTCAGCAGACATGAAGGATGGGTTGACATTGAAAACAGTACAATATAGCTTATAACTGTCCTAATGCTATTTAATACCATCGAAAAAATAAAAAAAGCCGGTATTTTATTTGGTGATTATCTGGGTGCAGTGCGCAGATAATCACCCATCTCCCTCACTTTGTCGGTGTTAAGCCAGTCTACCCCCAGGGCCATCATCGTTTTCCAGGAATTAATATTGTCGGGAGTTGCCCATAGCCTTACCTTTTTTCCCTGCTGGTGGGCCTGACTGATCATTTTCTGGATATTTTTTTTGTCTTTATCAGGCAGAGGTCCTTCTCCATTCCATTTGGAATACCTCTGAAAAGCCTGGCTGATCAATCCGACATGGGCCAACTGCTCGGTAGTGTATATATTTTCAGGACGTCCGTCGAAAAAAATATAAGGCGGATATCTTTCAAACGTGGCCGCGTCGGGGACGTTTCCGCTGATCACAATGTATACAGGCCCTTTGGGTTTCAAAAGATCCTGGTGCGGTTCCAGCTCTTTGATTAACGCCGCAAGCGTTTCTTCCCCCGAAGTTTTCAGGTCAATCAGCAGCTGCAAAGGGGCGTCTTTTTGCGGGTATATGCTGCCATCGTTTTTTTCGACCTGTTGCAAAATAGGCCGAAGATACAGCGCATCGAATGTCTTGGCAGGCATAATTTCTTTCATTTCGTGGGCTACAAAAAGTGTGTCCCTAACGAGGTACAAATCTGCTTCCACAGAGCCAAACTGCTGATCGTAAGCGTCGAAGAATGCTCTTGGCCTGGTGTAATCATTGTGGGAATGGGCCTGTGCCGTTGTGTAGGATTTAATATCCTGGGCATGCAGCGGCGCAATTAAAGCAAGGAGAATGAGGAACGTAAAGCCGGATTTCATAACTGGTGGTGAGTATAAAGTAGCGCATTAGCAGGTCAATAACGCAATCCTGACCTGTTTGATTTCGGGAAAAAGAATTTTGTATTGAATTTTTGAGATTTGCCGAACAAATTTTTAACGGATGGGAAGATAAGCTGAGAATATCATTATTTTAGCCAAACATATTTCTCATTGATACCCCATAAATTGGTTCCTGCATGAAACAAAGTTCCTCGCTATTCCGTAAAAAAACAGTCGAACAAATTCTGAAAGATGCCAACTCCGTAGAAGGAAGCGGACTAGCTAAAATACTGGGTGTAAGGGATCTTGTTTCATTGGGAATTGCAGCGATCGTGGGTGCCGGGATTTTCAGTACCATTGGTGTTGCGAGTTACAACGGAGGGCCTGCCGTGTCTTTGTTGTTCATTTTTACCGCTGTGGCCTGCGTTTTTACCGCATTGTCTTACGCCCAGTTTGCAAGCACGGTCCCTGTATCTGGTAGTGCGTACACATATGCGTATGTGGCTTTCGGTGAGTTATTTGCATGGATTATTGGCTGGTCGCTGATCCTGGAATATGCTGTTTCCAATATGGTGGTTGCGATTTCCTGGTCGGAGTATTTTACGAGTATGTTAAAAGGTTTCGGGATCGTACTTCCCGGCTGGCTGACGGTTAACCAGGAAACCGCTTCGGAAGCATTTGCCAAGCTGCATACGGTCGGAGCAGAGCTGAGCACCTATGAAAAATTTGCTGCGGCAGCCTATGAGACGGCGCCAACTATCGGCGGTTTCCACATCATGCTGAACCTCCCCGCAGGATTGGTTACCTTGCTGATCACTGCACTGGTATATATTGGGATACGCGAATCCAGGACCGCCAGCAATATCATGGTCGTCCTTAAAATCGGGGTCGTTCTGCTGGTCATCTTTGCCGGGGCATTTTACGTGAAACCCGAAAATTGGTCCCCGTTTGCTCCCAATGGAATCAAAGGAGTAATGGGTGGCGTGGCTTCGGTTTTCTTTGCATTTATTGGTTTTGATTCGATATCCACAACGGCGGAAGAATGCAAAAACCCGCAGCGGGACATGCCCAAGGCCATGATCTACTGCCTGGTAATCTGTACCGTATTATATGTTGCGATCACGTTGGTTTTGACCGGAATGGTTAATTATACCGAACTCAAAGTGAGTGATCCGCTGGCCTTTGTTTTTGAGAAAAATGGACTGGATTTTATGGCAGGGATCATTTCGGTGAGTTCGGTGATCGCGATCACCAGCGCGCTGCTGGTTTACCAGCTGGGCCAGCCGAGAATCTGGATGACCATGAGCCGCGATGGGTTGCTTTGGAAACGTTTCTCGAAAATCCACCCCAAATTCCAGACGCCCTCTTTTGCGACCATTGTGACCGGGTTTGTGGTTGGTATTCCTGCATTGTTTTTTAAAATGGATTTTTTTGTGGACCTCACTAGTGTGGGGACATTTTTCGCCTTTATCCTGGTCTGCGGCGGCGTGCTTTACCTGGACCACAAAGGAATTTCGGCACAGTCTAAATTCAAGGTGCCTTACCTCAATGGAAAGTATTTGATCGGAATATTATTTGTTCTTGCAGTGGTTGGCTTGCTGACTTACGGTAAAGAAGTGCTCGTCGAATGGAGGATGCTGACTTTCATGGAACTAATTGAGCACAAGCTCCTGACCATTGTATTCTGGATCGTCTGGTGCAGCCTTGCGATATTGGGTTATCAGCACAATTTTTCATTGTTGCCGGTTGCCGGCATCCTCACCAACCTGTACCTGATGACCGAACTAGGCTCTTCCAACTGGCTGATTTTTGTGATCTGGCTGGCGATCGGGCTGGTTATTTATTTCAGCTACGGATATCGGAAGAGTAAACTGGCCTGATGGGCATAGCTTACCAGGTCATTAAGGTTTGGTAAGCTATGCGCTCATTTGGTTTTTTCGATTTTAAGGAGAATAGAGTAGTCTTCTTTTTTAATTTCATCCGTGATTTTGGGATGAGGTTTCACCTCTTGAAGAATGATACGGTATTCCTCTCCGGCGAATTTTTTAATCAAAGTATCTTCGCCAAAACTTCCTCCGCAAGCGCCTGAGCACATTTTAATGTGTTCATTAATTCCTCCCTCTACGGTTACCCCGCTCAGCAGCAGATCTACCGATGCATTGCCTGCCCAAATGCAGGTAGCGCCCTCGGGGCAGCGACTGTCCGTCACCTCATAAAAGGTCAGCGAAGCTTTGGGGACATCGTTCATGGTGATGGTTTCTTTGTATTTAAGCCCTTCCTCTTTTTTATCAATACCTGAATTTTTACAGCCTAGCAGTCCAACCGCCAACAGGCTTGAGATCACGTAATTTTTCATAACAGTCAGAATGTATTTTTCCCTGGGATGGAAAACGGTTTCCAATGGTTGTAATATATACGGCAGCCTGAGAACAAGGGATGCAAGCCCGCGAAGTATTTGAGAAGATTATATGATGAGCGTAAAAACGGTGCCTTTACCTACTTCCGATGAAACATTCAGCTGGCCGTTATGCTGTTGCAGGATCTGGCGGGAGAGACTAAGCCCGATACCTGACCCTGTCTTTTTTGTGGTGTAAAAAGGGATAAAAATGTTCTCAATGGCCTCAGGTTCAATCCCATCTCCATTGTCCTCCACTTCGATCATCACCGTGTTGTCGGTTTGGTAAGCGGATAATGTGATCAATCGGTTTCTTTGGCTCGAAAAAGCTTCTGATGCATTCTTAACCAGGTTGATCAGGACCTGCTGGATCTGGCTCGCGTCGGCTTTAACGGTCAACGTTTCGGGTTTGACGGAAAGCTTCCAGAGCACACCAGACTGCGTCAGGTCGGTCTGTAGCAGTTGCAATACCTCCTGCAAAAGCTCGGCGACACTCAGATTGGCAAAGACGGGTTTCGGCAATGTAGTAAAATCGCGGTAGGCATTTACGAACTGCATCATTCCTTTACTTCTTTTTTCCAATGTCGCCAATGCTTCCTTTAAATCCTTGACAGCCTCCTGGTCGCTGGTCGACTTTTCAATGTCTTCATTGACGATCAGCCGCATGGTTCCTACCAATGAGACGATGGGTGTCATGGAGTTCATGATCTCGTGACGCAGCACGCGGGTAAGGTTTTGCCATGATTCTACTTCCTGTTGTTGCAATTCCGTCTGGATATTTTGTAAAACAACAATCCTGACCCACATGCCACGCAGCTGGATGGCGGCACCCTGCAGTGCCAGTGGCTGGTCGGAAGGCGTGCGGTACAACTCGCGGACACCGGTATTCAGATCCGAGAGTAGTTCATAAAGCCTGGGATGTTTGTCTTTTAGTTCGCCTAGCTGGTGTAGCCGGTAAATGCCGAGCATCCGGAGCGCTGCATTATTGATGAGGTTAACCTGTCCGGTACTGTCAAAAGTGATCAGGCCGGTACCAATGTGCTGTACGATGGTGTTCAGGTATTGCAGGTTGGCCTCTTTTTCTGCCCGTGCCTGCCTGAATGCATGCAAAACCTCATTGAATTGTTGGTTAAGCTCCTTAAATGTCCGCCCCATCTTATTGTCCGACCGGAAATTGATCGTAAAGTCGGAATAACGGACGGATTCAAGAAAGTAGGTCAGCTTGCGGTTTACATTGGTCACGTACTGATATAGCAAGGACCCCTGTACAAAAATGAAGATGGTTCCAAGGACATAAACCAGCATTTCGTTGGTGTGCTTGTTGGCAAGCCATGCCAAGGCAATAACACTCAGGATAATCACAATTATCCTGATCATGATCATTATACTGAAGTGTCGAAGTCCTAACATGCAGGTGAAGGGAATGGAAGATTCGGGGTTTAGTTATCCATGGCATTTTGAGGAACACAGGACATTTCGCTCAATATATATTTTTCCAGTGAACTGATCTTGTAATGCGCCATATCAAATTTCGGATGATCAAAAACTTCCATGGTAGGGACCGAAATGGTAATCATCCCGGCCGCATGCGCCGAACGCAGTCCTGCATGAGAATCCTCAAATGCAATGCATTCTTCGGGCAGTACGCCTAGTTTTGCGGCCGTTGTCAGGTACACCGCCGGATGCGGCTTGGTGAATTTCTCCAGCTCCCCCGAATGCCAGGTGTCAAAATAATCAATGATGTCCAGTCTTTTCAAAACGCCTTCGATCAGTTCCATGTGGGATGCCGAGGCAACGGCCAGTTTTAAACCTTGGGATTTCAGCTCTTTGATTAAGGCGATCGCGCCGGGCATGGCTACGGCATGAGCCAGAATATTGGCATGGGCCCGTTCAAGAATATCTTTTTCAAGCTCTTCAAAAGAAGGGGTGTTCCAGGGCTGGATCTGGTGGCAGAAATCCAGGAATAGTTTGATCGACAGGCCGGTAGTCTGCAGTTTCAATGCGTCGGTGATCTCGAAATTCACTTTTTGCATGACTTCGCGGGCAGCTTCATGCCAGATCGGTTCCGAATCGATCAGCAGCCCGTCCATGTCAAATATCGCAGCTTTAATCATCGTATGGTAAGCAGAATTTTTTATAAACCGTCCAAAACTACTACATTCGCAACTAAGAATGGCTTTAGGGGTGTCCAAAAGGACTGAGATTTATACCCTTTGAACCTGAAACAGTTGATACTGTCGTAGGAAAAAGCGAACACAAGATAGTCAATATCTTTTCTCTCTTTAAGTGGCATGCCGTCGCGAATGCATGTTCAACTTGCTCCTTTCGTCCATTCAATTTATTTAAAACCAAATCTTTGGATGATGAAAATTCAATTGGCAAACAATTTGCAAAACCTGCGCGCATCTGCACCGCTGGTGCATAACATTACCAATTACGTGGTGATGAATTACACGGCCAATGCCTTACTCGCAATAGGCGCATCGCCTGTGATGGCTCACGCCCTGGAAGAAGTGGAAGAAATGGCAGCTATTGCCGGGGCGCTGGTTGTTAACATAGGGACTTTGTCACCGCATTGGGTAGAGGGAATGAAACTGGCTATGAAAGCCGCCGCACGACTCAATAAGCCGATCATTCTGGATCCGGTGGGTGCAGGTGCTACTTCCTACCGGAACAAAGTGCTGAGCGAATTGCTGGAAACCGTACAGCCCACTATCATCAGAGGAAACGGCTCCGAAATCCTGGCCCTGGCCGGAGCAAACATTCAGACAAAAGGTGTGGACAGTACGGCCGATTCAACAGACAGCATCGAAGCAGCCCGTGCGTTGTCCCGGCGTTTCGGGTCTGTTGTGAGTGTCAGTGGCGCTACTGATGTGATTGTCTGCGGTGACAAAACAGCCTATGTCTCGAACGGCGTGCCTGTCATGACCAAAGTCACGGGGATGGGATGTTCGGCTTCCGCGATTGCCGGTGCTTACGCGGCGGTTGTCGCAGATGCTTTTGAAGCGACCGTTTCAGCAGCAGTGACCATGGGCGTTTGCGGTGAACTGGCGTTTCGCGATGCAAAATCACCCGGTACTTTTCAAATTGCTTTTCTGGATAGTCTTTCCGAAGTTAGCCCTGCGCATCTGGCAGAACTGGCCAAAGTCAGTTAAAAAATGTGAATTAAGATCAAACCTGACAGCAAATGACAATTCCAGACCCGATCATTCCTTTGACCCGCCATTTATACCTGGTAACCGATGAAGCCGCGTGTCTCGGACGGGATTTTTACTGGGTGGTTGAGGAAGCCGTGCAAGGCGGGGTGACGATGGTCCAGCTTCGGGAAAAACACTTATCCACCCGCGCTTTTATCGATCGCGCCAAACGGCTGAGGGACTTGTTGCAACCTTATCATGTTCCCTTGATCATCAACGACCGGCTCGATGTGGCCCTGGCCGCAGACGCTGACGGAGTGCATGTAGGGCAGACTGATATGCCTTTTGAAATGTTGAACCAATTGCTGCCAGCAGGAAAAATAATCGGCCTGTCGGCTGAAAATGAAGCGGATGTATTGGAAGCAGAGGCTATGGATTTATCCTACCTGGCCCTAAGTCCCTTGTTTGAAACACCTACCAAAACAGACCTTAAAAAGCCGTGGGGAATCGAAGGCCTTCGGTGGGCACGGCAAAACAGCAGCCATAGTCTTGCCGTCATCGGGGGATTAAATGGCAATAACGTTGCAGAGGCAATTGGGAATGGGGCTGAAATGATTGCGGTAGTCTCCGCTATTTGCAGTGCGACATCTCCTTACGAAGCGGCCTTCCGGCTGAAAACAGTGATGCAATCCGTCGTTCCTTCAACCAACTATAACGGCAGCTCCCGATCGTAAACGATAGCGCCTGACCAGACGTCGATATGTCCAGATATCCAACCATATTAACCATCGCCGGATCCGACAGCAGCGGAGGCGCAGGCATCCAGGCCGACCTGAAAACCATTGCCGCACTCGGCGGCTACGGGGCTTCGGCCATTACCGCCCTCACCGCTCAGAACACAACGGGCGTCAGGGCCATTCACCCGGTCCCTCCCGGATTTTTGAGGGAACAACTCGAAGCGGTGTTTGAGGACTTAACTGTTGATGCCGTTAAAATTGGCATGATCAATACGGTTGAAGTTGCGATGGTCATTGCTGAAATACTGGACCGTTTCAAACCTGGTTTTGTGGTTTTTGATCCGGTGATGGTATCTACCAGCGGTTCCAAACTCATCCGGGATGAAACCATCACGGTGCTTTGGAAGGAACTGTTCCCACGGGTGAACCTGATCACACCCAACCTGGACGAGGGGCAAATATTGATTTCCGGGAAAATAGACTCCGCCGATCAAATGAAAAAAGCAGCCGAAGAAATGGTTGGCAGGGGTTGCAGGGCGGTCTTGCTGAAGGGCGGACATTTGATTGCCCCGGTTTTATATGATCTTTTTGCGCAAACGGGCCAGGAAACGTTCACGTTCGAAAGCGATTACATCGACAGCAACAATGTGCATGGAACGGGTTGTACGCTTTCTTCCGCCATCGCCACTTTTGTTGCAAAGGGCAATTCCCTGCCCGAGGCGATCATCTTTGCCAAAGAATACATTTCTGGTGCCATCGTGGCGGGCAAGGATGTGAAGACCGGGTTTGGTCATGGTCCGGTTAACCATTCATTTTCCCCAATACCTATGCAGCTTTTATCATGAAATTCACCGACTTGCTATGGGCAAATGCCTTGCCGATTTTTGAAAAGATATTACTCCACCCATTTAACCAGGAGTTGAAAGAAGGCACTTTGCCGGTTGAAAAATTCAAGTTTTACATTTACCAGGACTCACTCTATCTGGCTGATTTTGCAAAAGCCCTGGCAGTCACGGGAACGCGAGCTGGCAGCAGCCATGAGCTATTGGATTTTCTGCAGTTCGCTCAGAACGCCATCCTTGTCGAGCGGGCATTGCATTTGGGTTATTTCAAAGAATATGAAATCGCATATACCAGCGGGAAGGCGCCCGGATGTTTTGCGTACACCAATTACCTGACGACGGTTAGCGCGTTTGAATCCTACGAGGTAGCGGTTGCGGCCTTGTTGCCCTGCTTCTGGATTTACAAAGAGATCGGGGACTACATCTATGCCAATCAGGTTTCACCCAATCCATATCAAAACTGGATCAACGCCTACTCCGGAGAAGACTTCGCACACTCTGTAAAAAAGGCCATTGGTATCTGTGACCAATTAGCCGAATCCGCGTCTGACAAGGTAAGGCAGCAAATGATCGAAGCTTACCTGACTGCGTCGCGGTTGGAATATGTGTTCTGGGACAGTGCGTATCGGGTAGAGGATTGGGTGGTCTGAATAATTTTCAAGAATCTTTTTAGGGTAACACCGTGCCTGGTTGTCAGAATTGAAACAACCAGCCATGAAAAAATACATCCTAACACTGCTGGCCGGGGCATATGGTGCCCTGGCCCATGCTCAGAACCCGACCCAACTTGTAAAGGGCCACGTGATCGATACGGAGTCGCAGCAACCTGTGATTGGTGCAAACATCGTTATCACTTCTTTGAACCCCATTTCCGGCGGGACCACAGATGCGGATGGGAACTTCCGGATCGAGAAAGTGCCGGTAGGCCGGCATTCCTTCAAAATCACCAGCCTGGGATACGACGATGCATTTTTGCAGGAAGTTAATGTAGGTTCCGGAAAGGAAGTCGAGCTTAATATCAAACTCACCGAGTCTTTCAAGACTTTGAACGAAGTGGTGATCAAAGCGCAAACGGAGCATGGCGCACCGCTGAACGACATGGTGAGCGTCAGCGGCCGGTCATTTACAGTAGACCAGACCAAACGTTTTGCCGCCTCGGTCAACGATCCGGCGCGGATGGCCCTGTCCTTTGCGGGCGTCGCTACCAATGACGACGGAAACAACCAGATCATTATCCGGGGCAACAGTCCCAAAGGATTGCTCTGGCGGATGGAAGGTGTGGAAATTCCCAATCCCAACCATTTCGCTTCCGAGGGTTCAAGCGGGGGCGGGATCAGTGCGTTGAGTGCCAATGTGCTGAGCAATTCAGATTTTCTTACGGGAGCGTTTCCGGCCGAGTATGGCAACGCTACTTCGGGGGTATTTGATTTAAAATTGAGAAAAGGAAATAATGAAAAGCGTGAATATGCCATGCAGGCGGGTGTTCTGGGTCTCGATTTTGCGGCGGAAGGACCAATCGGACCAAAGGGCGGCGCATCCTACCTGGCCAATTACAGGTACTCTACCTTATCCATTCTAAACAAAATTGGCCTGAACATCGCTGGAGACGCTTCGACGGATTTTCAGGATGGTGCGTTCAAAATCTTTATTCCCTATGACGAAAAATCGGTGGTGTCGGTATGGGGAATGGGCGGGTTAAGTACCTCAAAAACGGACGATGATGAGTCAAAAGAACTGTTTAAATCCAATCGTGGTATCGTCGGTGTCAATTACGTGCGTTACCTCAACCGTAAATCGTACATGGAAAACATCGTTTCCTATTCGGCAACGTTGCAAAGTGACGAGTATTTGGATAAGGAAAAGCAAACAAACCTGAGCCAGAATTTTATCAATCAGACCCTCCGGATTTCTTCCTTGTATAATTACAAGCTCAATGCAAGAAATACCATCAGGATTGGTGCGATCATCAATCACCTCGACTTTGACCTTTTTAACAAGGACAATGAAGACGGCCCGGAGAAAGTGCGGGTCGACCAGAAGGGTAATACGCAGCTTTTCCAGGCATATGCTCAATGGAAGTCGCGTTTGACCCCTACGGTAACCATGAACGTCGGGTTGCATGGGATGCTTTTGGAACTCAATAACCAGCATTCTATCGAACCGAGAGTGGGACTGAAATGGTCGGCAGGAGCGAAATCCACGATCAGTTTTGGTGCCGGGCTGCACAGCAAAACGGAGTCGATTTCGACCTATTTTGCGCAGGTTAGTACGGGTGACGGCAACACGGGCTTGCTGAATAAAAATCTGAAACTGATGAAATCAGCACATTTCATTGCAGGTTACGAGCTCCGTCCTTCCGCCAGCTGGCGCATCATGGCAGAAACGTATTACCAGCATCATTACAACGTGCCGATAGGCCCGCCGAACACAACCAATCCGGCCTTGCTTTATAATTCTCAATTGAATGAGATTGAAGGTTTCGGAAGCGATTCGCTCACCAGCGACGGCAAGGGACGTAGCTACGGACTGGAGCTGACCGTCGAGAAATCGCTGACCAACGGCATTTACTTCATGAGTACTACTTCGCTTTATCAATCCAAATACACAGCGCGTGATGGTGTGGAACGGGACAGCCGGTTTAACGGGAAGTTTGTACAGAATATCCTGGCTGGGAAGGAGTGGAAGGTCGGGAAGAACAAAACCAACATTTTCGCGGCAAACATAAAAATGCTGGCGGCGGGCGGTAACAGGATTACACCGGTCGACCTCGAAAAATCCAGGCTGGATGGAAAGACGGTACGTGATTGGTCGAAAAGCTATACGGAGCAGCTTCCGCATTATTTCCGCACCGACCTGAGGGTGAGCTATACCAAAAACAAAAGAAAAACCACCTCAACGATTTCACTGGATATCCAGAACGTGAGCAATCGCCTGAATGCTTTCACCCAGATTTATGATGTGAAAAACGACAAGGTAAAATTGATCACACAGACCGGCCTGCTGCCAATTCTGAACTATCGTCTCGAATTTTAAACAGACTCCGGCAATCCATCCCGGTATTTCGCGACTTCGTCCTGCAATTATTAAATTCCGTCGCCCTGTATGGGCAGATGATGGGCAAACCTGATATATTTGAGTAACTGATTAGCAGATAGGTAATTAGTTATTCAAATAGATAGATACCTCAACTAAAAAACGTGAAAATCATGGAAACGCCACGGAACGAACAGCTATGGAGAAAGGCAAAAAGAATAGCTGGTTTCAAAATGCATTTGCGCACATATTTGATTGTGAATGGTGGATTGTGGTTGTTGTACCTGGTGACCAACTACGCAAGTTTGGGGCGGGATGTCTTCCCCTGGCCGCTCTTCCCGATGGTAGGATGGGGTATCGGGCTCGTTTCCCACTACTTTACAGCTTATGGCGGCCTCGACGAGCATTCACTGGCACAAAAGGAATATGAAAAGCTGACGCGCGAATAAGCGTAAGTGCCTTCCGATGGAACGGTTGTTTTAGGTTTCTTTTAAGAAGTGTTATGAAAAGATTCAACATAAAACAATTATGGAAAAGGACTTAGCGCATACAGAAGCCATCAACAAACTGATCACTCTTGCGGACGACATTCGTTTTTGTATGTACACCACTTATGAGAATGGAAGGATCGAATCGAGGCCGATGACTACCCTGGACATCGACGCAGAAGGAAATGTCTGGTTTTTCACAAGCCGCGAAACCGAAATAGGCGGCGATACAAATGCTGGTGAGCAGGTTACGTTGATCTACGCCGACCCCAAGAACAACACCTACATGAGCGTTTCAGGAACGGCCGCAATAATAGACAGTGATCTTAAAAAAGAGGAATTGTGGAATGTCATGTCAAAAGCGTGGTTTCCAGGAGGAAAGGAGGATCCAAATCTCGTTGTTTTGAAAGTTACAACCGAAGAAGCAGCCTATTGGGACAGTACATCGTCCAAAATGGTCGTCTTCTTTTCAATGCTCAAAGCGGTACTGACCGGATCGGCACCGGATGGAGGGGACCATGGAAAATTGGACCTGGTTTAATATTCCAAAGATCAATAAAAAAGAGCTGACGATACAATTCGTATCGTCAGCTCTTTTTTATTGATCAAATGCAGAGGCCTATTCGGCACTTGCTTCTTCGTTCACATAGGTTTCGGCCAGCTCGGTCAGTTTGTGATCGGTTTCGCCTTCCTGATCCAGTGTTTGCTGCAGCTTATCGGCAACATCGCTATGACCCAGCGTTCTGGCAATGTTGCGCAGTGTTCCGTAAGAAGCGATTTCATAGTGCTCCACTTTTTGTGCAGCCATGATGAGACCGCAGTCGCGTACCATTGTTCCTTTTTCGGTGCTGCTGATGATTTCTTCAGCTTCTTCTAATAGCCCTTCCATGGCAGCACATTTCTTAGCCTGTGCTTTTTCTCCGATCATTCCAAAAACTTCTTCCAGACGGGCTGCGTGCTCCTCGGTTTCAGTTGTATGTTTTTCGAAAGCAGATTTCAATTCTTCGGAAGTGGCATTTTTCGACATTTTAGGCAATGCCTTTGCCAAGTGCTTTTCCGCCCAGTAAATATCCTTTAATCCGTCCACGAAAAGTTCTTTTAATTTCTCGCTGTCGGTATCCGTGATTTGATTGGTGGTTTTACTTTTAGTTGCTTTCATAACAGTTGTTGATTAATGTAATTGTTTGTTGGGATGAACATTCATCCGGATGTGGCATGTTAAAAATCATACCAAAAACTGAAAGCCTGTGTGGGAGGGCATTTTTGGATTTTGTGAAGATATAAGTCTACACATACGCAATGAATGCTCACCAACCCAATTGGAATGGCTGTATACCATCCCACACCGCGACGGAACGGTTTTTTCCTGGATATTTTACAATTATTTAATATAAACCCCATTTGGTATGTCAGCCTCAAAGCCCCCAAAAATTGTATGGATTATTCTGGTTTTACTTTTACTTGCAGGCACTGGCTGGTATTTTTTTAACCAATACAAAAAGGAAAACGGCAATCCTGTTTCGGGCCTGAAACCGAAAGTGGAAATGGGTATCGGGCACATTACCAACATTACGGACAGCACCATCGACCTTGAGTTAAAATTGCTCGTAGACAACCCTCTGCCCGTTGAGATAGACGTTAAAGGCTTTAATTATTTCGTGCAGATGAATGGTGTGACGGTGATCGAAAACGAGTACACCAAACCGTTAATCATCAAGTCAAGGGACAGTACCATCGTCACTTTGCCGTCCCAATTGAAAATCAAAAAATTGAAAAAAGAAGGCGAGTCCGAAGCTGCAAAAGGGGAGGACAGCGCCAATTATCATTTTGAGGGGCGTTTTGTTTTGAATAAGCCTATTTTGGGGAAAGACTCGATCACGCTTTCCAAAGACAAACGTTTACCACTATACAGACTGCCCAAGGTGAAGATTGTAGATTACGATATGACCAAATTCAGACTTAGCAAGTCGGAAATTACATTGCATTTGCAATTTTCCAATCAGAACCCTTTTCCTGTCCAGTTCAAAAATCCATCGTACGTAGTAGATCTTGGGAAGCAAAAAAGGCTTGCCGAGGGAAAAGTGGAGGGTTTTACCAAAATTAAAGGTAAAAGCACCGAGATTTATAAAATTCCCATATCGATCGATATGGGGAAAATATTGAAAGCGTTAGGACAGGTGATTGTGAAAGGTAAGTCCATTCCGTTTACATTATATTTCAAAAGTAAATTGGTGTCCGATAATGACGTTTTTAAAGACAGCGACGTAAACATCGTCGTGGACGGAGAACTGAAAGATCTGGAAACGGTTCAGAAAAACTTATCGAAGTAACCACCGCCTGCCGCCAATGGGAATGCCCCGCGGGGGCCACCCTCAATGTGCTGCATTAAACCAGATTAACATTTCAGAGGGACCACGGTTAGCCCAGGCGTAGTAGGGGATCAGCGTTACATTTTCAGATTTCAATGTAGTAACCCCACCCAGCATATCCTTTTGGAATGTCGGTATAAACGACTGGCCCGGTTTGATCGAGAGTGCCAGTGCTTTCCCCTGGTTATCATGGCCTTCCGCGCAATAAAGAATCGGACCGCGTTCAATGGCAACTTTCCCCTGATCGGCCTTGATCTGTTCATGAGGGACCACTTGCCGGATCGGCATATCGAGCGTCAATGTAATTACATCCCCCTTCTTCCAGGTGCGGTTCAGTTTCAGGTAGCCTTTTTCAACAGCTGCTTCTGTCTTTTTTCCGTTGATTAAGACAGAAACCGGCTTCGCGGCTTTGTCGGCATAAGCATATAAACCTCCCGGGATCGCTTCGCCTGTTGCCCAGCCCGGAATTCGTATGGATATGGGAAAGTTGGATGGATTGTCCGGTGAAACTGTAATTTTTACGCTCCCCTCCCAGGGATAATGGGTATCCTGGTCGATTTTGACCGCCTTATTGCCGACAGCCAATGTGGCTTCATTGTCTGCAAAAAGGTTTACGATCACTTCGTTGCCGCGCATGGCATAGATGTAGGCAGGCATGGAGGGCAAAAACCGGGATACGTTTGACGGGCAGCAAGCCGTGCCAAACCATTCATGCCGGGTAGCGCCAGAGCCTCTGCCAAAGTCGTTTACGCCATTGGACGACATCGGATTTACATAGAAAAATTCATTGCCTTTTACAGACATACCTCCCAGGAACCCGTTGTACAAAACCCGTTCAAATACGTCCATATATTTCGATTCGCCGGTATACAGGTACATTTTGTGATTCCACAGCAAGTTGGCAATGGCGGCGCAGGTTTCGGCATAAGCATTGTCATTGGGCAAAATATAGGCTTTGTCAAAAGCTTCGCCGTCTTCACGGGCACCGACACCACCAGTAATGTATTGCTTTTTATAAGTAGCGTCTTCCCAGATAGCCTGGATCGCTTTTTCGTACTGGGGGTCATTTTTTATCGTGAGAAAATCTGCGACCGAAGTGTAAAGGTATTGTGCACGAACAGCGTGGCCCATGGCTTCACGTTGACGCACAAATGGGACCTGGTCCTGAAAATAAGAGGGGCCGAGCTTGTGTTCGTCCAGGTAAAGGGTGCGTTTATCCGACCTACCGCGCATATCGATAAAGAATTTGGAGAGGTCGAGGTATTCCTGCTTTCCGGTTACGCGATAAAGCCTGATCAGCGCAATTTCGATTTCCTCATGGCCCGGTACCACAATGAGTTGTCCGGGTTTATTGCCAAAAGTTTTGACAAGATGATCGGCATTTTTAATGGCGACATTCAGCAAGGTCTTTTTCCCGGTCGCTTCGTAATGGGCAACGGCCGCTTCATAAAGGTGCCCCACATTGTAGAGTTCGTGGCTTCCGTTTTCAAAAGAATAGCGATAGGGGCCCGCGATCCAGTCGTAGGCACCGGTGGTATCCTTGTTAATGGTGCGAATCGTGTAGAGATAGCCGTCAGGTTCCTGAGCGGCTGCAAAGAGTGTGATCAGACTGTCGAGATAATGGTCCAGCTTGGGATCATATTGATTTTGAAGTACATAAGCCGCGCCTTCCACCACTTTGAAAACGTCGGAGTCATTGAACCGGACTCCCTCGAACTTTCCATTTTTTAAGCCGCCGGCGACGGCAAAGTTGTCGATACGGTGTGATTCCTCGCATTGCTGGAGCGCGTGCGGGACGGTAACCGTCCGTGCAGTTTCTACCCGGTCATGCCAGAAACCCTGGGATGTTTTGACGTTTTTGAGCGGGACGGATGAAACGGGGCCTGATTGGGCGAAAAGAAGTGGCGAAATGAAAAGAAGAATAAGCAGCATCAGCGATTGGTTCATCAGGAGCACAAATGGGTTGGAAAGCAAACTATTATTAAGAATTGCATCCCAAAAAACATGCCAATTGTGCCCCTCGATGCCCTTGCAATGGACTTTGGCTTTTATAAACCGTACTTTTCCATTCTTCTGTAAAGCGCGGCGCGGCTTAAACCCAGCTCGCGGGCAGCGTCTGTAATGTTGCCGTTGAATCGCTTCATTGCTTTCACGATCATGGTTTTTTCCATGTCTTCCAAATCGAACCCGGTAGCTGTGGTAGGTTGTCCGGCAGAGCTTTTCAAGAAAAGGTCGTCGGGCTGCAAAGTTTTTTCCTGAGAAAGGATCACAGCCCTCTCGATGGCATGCTGTAGTTCGCGGATATTACCAGGCCAATTGTACTGCTGCATTTTCTTGATCAGCGCACTGCTGATGTCGTTGACCGGCCGGTTGTATTTTTTTGCATATTGTTTCAGATAGAAATCGGCCAGCGCGCCGATGTCTTCGGGACGTTCACGTAAGGGAGGCAGATCCAGTTCGATGGTGTTGATACGGTAAAGCAAATCCTGGCGGAAAGTTTTTTCAGTGACCATCTTTTCAATGTTCATATTGGTAGCGCATATCAGTCGCACATCCAATGCAATGGGTTTGTTGGAACCAACCCGGGTTACTTTTCTTTCCTGGATCACGGTCAGCAATTTAGCCTGTAAAGAAAGGGTAAGGTTACCGATCTCGTCCAGAAATATCGTACCGCCTTTGGCCTCTTCAAACCTGCCGGCCCGGTCTTCTTTGGCATCCGTGAAAGCGCCTTTGACATGCCCGAAGAGCTCGCTCTCGAAAAGGGATTCGCTCAAAGCGCCTAAGTCGACCACTACAAAAGGTTTGTCGGCACGTTTGGAATGCTGGTGAAGATGTTTCGCGAGTTGTGTTTTTCCTGTGCCGTTTTCACCCAGAACGAGCACATTGGCGTCGGTGGAAGCGACCCTTTCGGCTGTAGCCAAAACCTGACGCATGGTATCGCTGGAAGCAACTATGGTATCCGAGGTGGATTTGGTTTTCTTTCCATCATCTTTTGATTTTTCTTCGGGGACAATGACTGGCTTGTCTTTGCCTTCGAGCGCGACAGCGATGGTGTTGAGCAACTTGTCGTTTTCCCAGGGTTTTAATACAAAATCAATGGCACCTGCCTTAATGGCCCTGATCGCCATTTCAATATCCCCGTATGCGGTGATCATAATGACTTTAGCATAGGGATTGATATCCAGGATACGGTCCAGCCAGTGGAAACCTTCCCGCCCGCTATTCACGTCGCGGGTAAAGTTCATATCCAGCAGGAAAAGATTATAGTCCCCGTTCGTTACGAGAAATGGCAGTTTTTGCGGGTTTTTTTCGATGTCTACTACTTTGGCGTGACGCTTTAAGAGGAGTTTTGCGGCGCTAAGAACGTCCACATCATCATCGATGATCAGGATTTTTGCTTCGGAAAGTTGCATGGCTGTTGGTAAATTGCCGTTGACTTAGGTCGACGGTCATTGAATAATTGGTAAGATAGCAGATACAAATTGAAATTTATTTTATATGCATTCAAAAAGTGACTATTTTACTACTTCGGGACATAAAAAAATCCTGTCCGCCGCCGAACAAAATTGTCCGATAACGAACATTGTAGGTACTTTCAGATAATGTAATAAAGTTGATTTTCAGTGCTTTATATGTGTACAGTCTCTTTGGCACAGGGATTGGATAAAATAAGGAAAGTATAAAAGCGAATTTCAATTTCTAACATATAATGGAAGTCAGGACACCTAACACAACTAGCAACTCCAACGGTTTTACCGGGGGCTCGTCAATGGACAAAATTAAACCGAAGAAATTCTGGACCACTCAACGGATCGGTATCATAGCAGGCAGCACACTCCTTGTGGCTTTTCTCGTATATCAATTCTTTTTCGCAGACAAACGGAGTAAGCTGAATGTTGAACAGGATAAACTGACCGTTTCGACCGTATCGCAAGGCAAATTCGACGAATTTATCGTAGTCACCGGGGTTGTTCAACCTTTGAAAACCATCCAGCTGGATGCCATCGTAGGCGGATATGTAACTGAGAAACTGGTCGAAGGAGGTAACATGGTAAAGCAGGGGGACATCCTGCTTCGCTTGGAAAACCAAAACCTGAAACTGAGTTTTCTCCAGTCGGAAACGGAGGCTAGCCGTTTGGTTAATGATCTTCAAAATACACGCCAGAGTTTGAAAATTGCGCGGTTTACACTGCAAAAGACATTAAGTGACCTGGATTTTCAGATTGACCAGGCCAAGGACGCGCACGAACGGAACGCTAAGCTTTATAAGGACAAAGTGATTCCCGACGCAGATTATCTTAAAACAAAACGGGAGTACGAAAAGCTGGTCAAGCAAAGAGAGATCGAGATCGAATCTCAGAAGTACCAGGAGGAGAATGCTAAAATGCAGATTTCACAACTCGAGAGAACTTTACAGAGTACTCAGAAAAACGTAAGCCTTTGGAGGGAAACACTGGATAACCTCGTCGTGAAAGCCCCTGTGTCAGGATTGTTGTCGTCCATGAACATTGAAGTAGGTTCCAATATCAGCCAGGGGCAAAACATTGGTCAGATAGACGACCTGAATGGGTTCAAGATGCGTGTAAGTGTGGATGAACACTATCTATCGCGGATTTTTGTCGGGCTGCTCGGTTCTATGGAATTCAATGGCAAAGACTATGGATTGAAGATCATTAAAATATATCCCGAAATTTTGAGCGGACGTTTCGAAGTGGATATGAAGTTTGACAAGGGCGCTCCGGAACTGGTAAAAAGAGGCCAGTCCGCGCCAATCCGGGTGCAATTAGGCCAGCCTTCGCAAGCGACGTTGCTGCCTGTAGGAGGCTTCTTCTCAGAGACTGGCGGAAACTGGGTATATGTACTTTCCGAAGACGGGAAACGGGCTGCGAAGCGTAATATCACATTGGGCCGCAAAAATCCTGAATACTTCGAAGTACTCGAAGGCCTGAAACCAGGTGAGAAAGTAATCACAAGTTCTTACGAGAACTTTGGCGACAATGAAGTTCTTGAATTCTAAAAATGATCAGCCGGCCGTCATTAATCGACGGCCGGTAATACCAGTCAATTGAAAAATAAAATAAATTAATTATCAACCCAGGCCAACAGCCGATAGCCAAAAAGCCCTAAGAAAACATGATTAAGATTAGCAACATGCACAAGGTTTTTTCTACCGAGGAAGTAGAAACCACTGCCTTGAACGGAATTGACATGGAAGTGAAAGACGGTGAATTTGTCGCCATCATGGGACCTTCCGGATGTGGAAAATCCACGCTCCTGAACATTCTGGGCCTGCTCGACAACCCCAGCGAAGGGTCCTACGAGTTCTACGGGACTGAGGTTGCGAAAATGTCTGAACGCCAGCGCGCACAGATCCGCAAAGGAAACATCGGTTTTGTGTTCCAGAGCTTCAACCTGATCGACGAGCTGACCGTGTATGAGAACGTTGAGCTTCCGTTGCTTTATCTTAAAACACCTCCTGCGGAACGCAAGGAGAAAGTAGAGGCTGCGCTTACCCGTATGAATATGATGCACCGCCGCAACCACTTTCCACAGCAGCTTTCGGGTGGTCAGCAACAGCGTACTGCGATAGCACGCGCCGTAGTTGCAACGCCAAAAACAATACTTGCGGATGAGCCTACCGGTAACCTCGACTCTAAAAACGGAGAGGAAGTGATGAACCTTTTGAGCCAGCTTAACGCAGGGGGGACGACCATCCTGATGGTAACCCACTCACCGTACGATGCGGGTTTTGCCCATCGCATCGTCAATCTGTTTGATGGAAAGATCGTCACAGAGAAAGTACACGTTTAGACGGCGATTTGCTTTTAGCTATTGGCTATCAGCTTTTCGCTAACGCGGAACTTGAAAACTAAGTTGGAAATATTCTAACAACTAACAACGCCAAATTTGACCCATGAAAAAAATCCTTACTATCCTCCTGGTCGGCGTAGGTACGTTGGCCATCGCGCAGAAGAAGAGCAATCTGAGCAGAAGCATTGACGATGACGGAAAGACTTTGTCTATTCGCGTAACCGGGACCATTGATGGTAAGGATATCAATTTCGAGCGTTCTTTCGACGTTGCCGGTATGAGCAATGAGGAGCGGACTGCATTGCGGGACCAAGTACTGGACTCGATCGGAACAGGTAACCTTCACCTTCCTGAGCCGCCCCGGCCACCGGCCGTACCAAGGCCTGAGGCACCCGTGGCACCCCCAGCGCCTTCTGCAGGCTCCGTATCCAGATCGCGATCGGCACTTTTTTATTCAAGTGACAAGGAGGATGCCCACATGGTTTCTATAGGCAAGGAATATGAAAGCCGCGTCGCAAACCCTGAGATCCGGGAATTCAGTAAGCAGATCAAGATCAGTTCTGATTCAGGTGAAATGTTCCTGCGCTACAGGTTCATGAAGAAGGATGACGAATTTATTTTTGAGAAAACGACGGATATTACAGACAAGTCCGAAAGCCAGCGCCAGCGTATTATCGAAAATTTTGAAAATGAGATAGGATTGCCCGGAAAAGGCATTGAAATGTAAATCAGCAATGTTTTATGTTTAAAAACTATCTGAAAATAGCATGGAGAAACCTTGCCAAAAGTAAGGTTTTCTCATTTATCAATGTGCTCGGCCTCACGATCGGGATCACTTGCTGCATGATGATCTTTTTGTATATCATGAATGAATTTGGCGTAGACAGATTCCATGAGAAGAAAAAGAACATTTACCGGGTCATGCGTAATGTCCAGATGAACGGGACTTCATTGAGTGTCCCATATTTGTCCGGCCCCTATGCTCCGGCTTTATTGAACGATTTTTCGGGGACTATCAAAGAGGCTGTCAGGGTGATGCCGTCCAATGGGCTGGTCATGCTAGGCAATAATGCTTTTACGGAGAAAAAACTGTACATCGCAGACTCTAACTTCTTCTCGGTATTTACTTTCCCGCTCATTGCCGGCGATGCGGCTACTGTGCTGAAAGATCCAGCCAGCGTGGTACTGACCGAGACAACCGCCAGGAAATATTTCGGCAGCCAGGATCCGTTGGGTAAGGTTATTGAACTGGACAAGTCGCTTAAATTGAAGGTGACCGGGGTTGCCAGAGACGTACCTTCCAATTCAACACTGGATTTTGATCTGGTTATGCCGATTTCGAATTACGAAAAGGAACCCTGGTTCAATACCTGGATCAATAACAACAATTTTACTTACGTTTTATTGGCCAAAAACGTGACCGAAGCTTCATTGGAGAAGAATTTTCCTGTGTTTGTAGATAAATACATGGGGAAAGATATGGCACGGTTCGGGGCCAAAATGACGCTGTCACTGACACCACTTTCAGACATTTATTTTGAGCCGCATGGCGCATTCGACAATGTAAAGCACGGCGATAAAAGCGTGGTTTACATTTTTCTTTCTATTGCCGCACTTATCCTGCTGATCGCCTGCATCAACTTTACAAACCTTTCTACGATCCGCGCGGTAGAACGCTCCAAGGAAGTCGGAATGAGAAAGGTGATGGGTGCGCTCAGGAACCATCTGGTATATCAGTTTATAGGTGAATCGGTTCTTCTAACCGCGGTATCGTGTGCGCTTTCATTGTTGTTGCTGGGTTTTCTGATGCCGGTCTACAACCATTTACTTGGCTATAATCTCACCATATCCTGGGGGGAGTCACCTTTATATTTATTTCTTGCCGGAGTAATTGTAATCGTTGGGTTCCTGGCAGGAAGTTATCCTGCCATTTTCCTTTCGGGTTTCAGCCCTATTCAGGCATTGAAAGGGAAACTTAAATTAGGCAAAGGCGGCGCCTTTTTCCGCCAGACGCTTGTGGTTGTCCAGTTTAGCATATCGGTGTTCCTGGTCATAGGTACCATCGTGATCATGAGCCAGATGCGGTACGTGAAAAATATGGAGCTTGGCTACAATCAGGCGCACTCAATTGTCATGAATGTGAATGGGGACCTTTACAAAAACAGCAAGGCATTTAAGAATGAGCTGGAGAACCTCGGTACCGTGTCTTCTGTGTCTTTCATGTCCGGCGAACCCGGCGGATTTTTTGACCTTCACGCCATCAACGCGGAGGGGATGAACGATCTCGTTTGGAAATCGCGGGTTTCATTCACCGATTTTGATTATGTGAAAACCCTGGGCCTGAAAATCATTGCGGGCAGGGACTTTTCCTCCCAGTTTGTTACCGACTCATCGGAAGCAGCGCTGATTAACCGCACAGCTGCCAAATCGCTGGGCTTTACACCGGAGCAGGCGGTTGGCAAATGGGTGAAAAATGTAGTCCGCGATAGCACGAGGAGACGGATCGTTGGCGTAGTTGAGGATTTTAATTTCCTGTCGCTCAAAGAGAAAATGGATGCGCTGGTTATCACCCCTGGAGACGACTATCGCGTGGTGGTTGTCCACTTAAAGACGGGGGATATCAAAAAAGCCTTGGCTGATGTCAAAGAGGTTTTCAGCAAAATATCGCCATCCTACCCTTTTGAATACACATTCCTGGATCAGAAGTTCGACCAGCTTTACAAAACCGATATCAGACAGCAGACCATTCTCAGCATTTTTGCGGGGTTGGCTATTTTTATTGCCTGCCTGGGATTGTTTGGCCTGGCTTCGTTCACTGCCACAAAGCGTACCAAGGAAATTGGTGTGAGAAAAGTCCTCGGGTCTTCCATTCAGAACATTGTGGTATTGCTGGCGAAAGAATTGCTCAAGCCTGTGCTGCTAGCCACATGTGTGGCTATCCCGGCGGGTTATTTTGCCATGAACAGCTGGCTTCAGAATTTCACCTATCGCATGCCGATGCAATGGTGGATTTTCGCATTCGCTGCGCTTATCACGCTGGGCATCGCGATGCTGACGATCAGCTTTAAAGCGGTGAGGGCCGCACTGATGAACCCGGTAACCTCTCTGAGGAGTGAGTAGGGGACTTCCAGCTTTTGAACTGGACCGAGTGGATATGTTTTACGAGATAAATTGCCTACCGCTAAGAGCCAGAAATCATGCTACAGAATTATCTAAAAATTGCCTGGCGGAACGTCCGTAAGCATAAGTTTTATTCGTTCCTGAATATTTTCGGCCTTTCCCTGGGGCTGGCGAGCTGCCTGCTTATTTCGCTGTATGTGGTGGATGAACTGAGCTTCGACCGTTCCTTCGCAAACGCGGAACGTATTTACAGGATCAATGCAGATATCCGTTTCGGCGGAGCTGATATGAAGCTGGCCGTGGCGCCGGACCCGCTGGCTTTTACACTAAAAAAGGATTATCCTCAGATCGAGCAGGTTACGAGGCTTCGAGAAAACGGTAACCTGTTGGTCCGACGTACCAATTCCGCCCAGAACCTCAAAGAGGAAGAGGTCTTTTACGCGGATTCAACTTTCTTTGAAGTTTTCTCAACGCCATTGATCGCGGGCGACGCCAAGAAAGTGCTGGCCGAGCCTAATACCATCGTACTCTCCGAAAAGGATGCGGAAAAATATTTCGGGAAAGAAAACCCGATTGGGAAAACGCTGCTCATCGACGACCACGATACCTACACGGTAACAGGTGTGATGCAAAACATGCCTTCCCGAACGCACATGCACAACCTTAATATGCTGCTTTCAATGAGTTCCAATCCCGCCAGCCGGCAGGGAGCCTGGGGCAGCCATAACTTTAGTACCTACCTGCTTTTCCGTCCTGGCGTGGATGCGAAGCAGTTCGAAAAGAATTTTGAAACAGTCCTTCAGAAATATACCAGCAAATGGGTACAGGCTTTCCTGGGTGCGTCGCTGGACGAAGTAAGGAAGTCGGGCAGCTACATTCGTTACTCGCTTATGCCGCTTACGGATATCCACCTGTATTCCGATCGTACTGCCGAAGTGAGCGTTAATGGGAGTATTCAGTACGTATATATATTCGCGGTAGTGGCCGTGTTCCTTTTGGCCATCGCCTGTGTGAACTTTATGAACCTGGCCACTGCCCGCTCGTCCAACCGCGCCAAAGAAGTTGGTGTCCGTAAGGCATTGGGCTCTGAGCGTATATCACTTGTCAATCAGTTCCTTACTGAGGCAATCATGCTGAGCTTCTTATCTATGGCGCTCGCATTATTGATTGCGTACCTCAGCCTGCCGCTTTTCAATAACCTGGCGAATAAACAAATTGAGTTTCCGCTGCAGAATTTTTGGTTCTGGATGATCGTGCTGGTTACAGGTGCATGCGTAGGCACAATGGCTGGCAGTTACCCCGCTTTTTTCCTGTCTTCTTTCCAGCCACTGAAAGTTTTGAAAAGCACCATCGCCATAGAAGGAAAAGGAGGGTACCTGCGTAATTCATTGGTTGTGTTCCAATTCATGATCTCGGTGATGCTGATGATCGGGACAGGCGTTATTTACAATCAGCTCAATTACATCCAGACAAAAAAGCTCGGGTTTAATAAAGACCAGGTACTGATCGTCAATGATGCCTATGCGCTCAACCAGCGGGTGACAGCATTTAAGGATGAGGCCAGACGCCTGCCAAACGTTGAAAACGGAACGGTTTCCAGCTTTTTACCGACGCCTTCCTCCCGTAATGATAATTCGTTTTTCCCCGAAGGCCCTATGCAGCAGGATAAAGGGATTAATATGCAAAAGTGGGGTGTGGATTACGATTTTGTCAAAACACTGGGTTTTGAAATGAAAGCTGGAAGGGCTTTTCAGGAAGATTTTCCGTCGGATTCGTCAGGCATTATCATCAATGAAACTGCCGCGAAAATACTTGGTTATGCGGATCCTGTGGGGAAGAAAATATTTGATTACGACGATCCCGCGCTGAGTAAAAAAGTTTCCTATACCATCATCGGGGTCGTGAAAAACTTCCATTTTGAATCGCTACGGAAAAATATCGGTGCGTTGAGCCTTGTTCTCCAACGCAGTACCGGCTCGGTCGTATTCCGCCTCAAGGGTGGCAACCTGGTGCAGACAGTGGGCCAGGTGGAGGAGATCTGGAAGAAAATGGCGCCCGGGCAACCTTTCAGCTACCGTTTTATGGACGACGATTTCGACAACGTATACCGCAGTGAGCAACGGGTTGGTGAGATCTTTATCACGTTTGCAGTTATTTCGATATTAATTGGCTGCCTTGGATTGTTCGGCCTGTCGGCTTATACGGCCGAACGGCGCACGAAGGAAATTGGGGTCCGGAAAGTTTTGGGCGCCAGCGTTTCCAATATAGTCACTTTGTTGTCCAAAGATTTCCTGAAACTGGTCGTGCTTTCGATCGTTATAGCAAGCCCGGTAGCCTGGTACGCCATGAATAACTGGCTGAGAGATTTTGCTTATCATGTTGATATTTCCTGGTGGATGATCGCACTGGCCGGACTTCTGGCGGTTGTCATTGCCTTGTTGACCGTGAGTTTCCAGAGTATAAAAGCGGCATTGATGAATCCGGTAAAATCGCTGAAGAGCGACTAGGTCGGAGCCGCTGGCCGTTGGCTGTCAGATTTTACTTTGCCTGGCGACGTGTTCATCAAGTCTTATTTTTAATAAAAGCTAACGGCTGAAAGCTATTTGCCAAAAACCTCATGTTTAAAAACTATCTAAAAATCGCCTGGCGGAATTTGTTGAAGAACAAGACATTCAGCCTTATCAACATCCTGGGCCTTGCATTGGGCATGGCTTGCAGTCTTCTGATCATGCTTTGGGTACAGGATGAAATCAAGATGGACCGCTTTCATGAGACCGATGCCCGGCTCTATTCGGTCATGGAAAATCAGCATTATTCAGGGGTGATCAATACGTATGCTTCCACGCCCGGTATCCTGGCCGAAAACATCGTGAAGGACATTCCGGAAATCGAAATGGCCAGTCAGGTTTTGTGGGAAGAGGCACCGGTTTTTATGGTAGGAAATGTGTTCGATAATGAAAAAGGGCGGTATGTGCAGGGAGATTTTCTTAATATGACCTCTTTCGAACTGAGTGAAGGCGATAAAAAAACAGCCCTGAAACGTCCGGATGGGATCGTCATCTCAAAAAAGCTGGCGGAAAAATATTTCAAGGGACGGAATGCTATGGGCAAAACGATCCGCATGGACAATAAAGATGACGTAATCGTTACCGGCATTCTTAAAGAACCCTCGCGCTATTCCTCCATGAAATTCGATTTTCTAATGAGCTATGACCGCTGGCAGAAAAACAATGCATGGTCAAAGGAATGGGGGAATAATGGCCCAAGATGTTTTGTTCTTTTATCCAAAAACACAACACTCGAAAAGGTCAACGCCAAGATCAAGAATTATATCAAAACCAAAAACAAGGACAGCAATGTCGATTTGTTCCTGATCAACTACGGTCAGTCATACCTGTATTCCAATTGGGAAGCCGGGGTGCAAAATGGCGGACGTATCGAATATGTCCGGATGTTCACCATTGTAGCGGTGTTTATATTGATCATCGCCTGCATCAATTTCATGAATCTGGCTACAGCGCGGTCGGTGAAACGGGCGAAAGAGGTTGGTTTGCGGAAAGTGGTAGGGGCTTACCGCACAAGCCTGATCGGGCAGTTCATGGGAGAATCGATACTGATTACCTGTCTGTCGCTGATTTTGGCATTGTTAATCGTTGCAGGTCTCATTCCTGCCTTCAATGCATTGACCGAAAAGCAATTGTCACTTAATTTCTTTGATCCCTTCCTGCTGATATGCCTCCTGGGCCTGACGGTCATCACCGGGGTTGTTGCAGGAAGTTATCCTGCCATTTTTATGTCATCGCTTAATCCGGTGACCATTCTGAAAGGCGCATTGAAATTCAAGCCAAGTGCAACCTACTTCCGTCAGGGGCTGGTGGTCTTTCAGTTTGGCTTATCCATTCTTTTGATCCTGTCTATGATCGTCATTTACAGGCAGATCGAATATATTCAAAATAAAAACCTGGGATTTTCGCGCGAGAACCTCCTTTACATTTCCGACATTGAAAAGGGGATGGAGAAGAACTTCGAATCTTTCCGTCAGGCACTTCTCAGCGAGCCAGGGATAAAATCGGTTTCCAATTCTCAGGCGAGCCCGCTCAATTATGGCAGCTCGACTCAGGGCGTAAGCTGGCCCGGAAAGGATACAACACAGCAGCTGTTATTCAATGTGAACCCTGCCGGCTATGATTTCGTAAAAACGATGGGCGTGAAGCTTTTGGATGGTCGGGATTTCAGTCCCTCGTTCGGAACGGATACGTCCAACTACCTGATCAATGAAGCCGCAGCCAAGAAGATCGGTTATAAAGATCCGGTGGGTAAAGAATTGACGATGTGGGGTAGAAAGGGTAAAATCATCGGGCTTCTGAAAGATTTTCATACAGGGTCTCTGCATGTGGCCATAGAGCCGCTGATTGTGAGCATGCAAAATCCAAAAGCAGTATGGGGTGTCGCATTGATACGCGCCGAGGCGGGGCAAACGACCAAAGCCATCGAGAACATGGAGAAAATTTACAAACAATATAATCCCGGGCTGCCCTTCAAATATCATTTTGCCGACGAGGAATTTGGTAATCAGTATAAATCCGAAAAGGTCGTGAGCAAGCTTTCCAATTACTTTGCTTTCCTGGCGATTTTCATATCGTGCCTGGGTTTATTCGGACTGGCCGCATTTACCGCCGAGCAGCGTACAAAGGAAATCGGTGTTCGTAAAGTGCTGGGAGCAACGGTAACCAACCTGGTAGGCATGTTGTCCGCGGATTTCCTGAAACTGGTACTGATCGCCGCTATCATCGCGTTCCCGGTAGCCTGGTATTTCCTGAGCAACTGGCTTGAAAAATACGCTTACCGCATTGAACTGGAATGGTGGTATTTCATTGTAGCGGGTATTGCAGCGATGCTGATTGCCTTGTTGACAGTGAGTTTCCAGGCAATTAAAGCTGCGCTAATGAATCCGATGAAGAGTTTGAAGGCGGATTAGGTTCTGGCTTTCGGCGATTAACTTCATTCAAAAATTTAAAGGAAAAGGTTAGCATTTAACCGCAAAAACCCATGCTTCAAAACTATCTTAAAATCGCCGTCCGGAATCTTTGGAAGAACAAGTCATCTTCTTTTATCAATATTTTCGGACTGACCATCGGGCTGAGCTGCTGTTTGCTCATTGGTCTCTATATTAAACACGAACTGAGCTTTGATACTTTTCAGCCGAAAGGGGATAGGGTTGCCCGGGTGATCATGCAATATAGTTTTGATGGCAGCCCCGAGACCAAAGCAGGGAATTATACAAGTACAAAGGTCGCTCCGGTTTTTAAAAGGACATTTCCTGAAGTACAATCTGCAGTGCGGATGACCGATGCCGATATGATTATCAAACACAAGGAAAGTTTGGTGAAGGAACCTTATTTTATGTTTGCTGATTCCAGCTTTTTTGATGTATTCGCGGCTCAAATGGTATCCGGAAATCCTAAAAAAGCATTGAACGGACCGGGGAAAGTCGTGTTGACAGCATCCATTGCAAAGAAATATTTTGGTGATCAGGACGCAGTGGGGAAAATACTGCAGATCGCCACAGACAGTACCATTTACGAGGTAACCGGCGTAATGGAAGATTATCCGGCAAACTCCCAGTTCAAAATTGACTTCCTTGCTTCTTTTTCTTCCTTACACGAGAACCAGGAGGAAACTTATTGGAATGCCAACTATACCACTTATTTGCTTTTAAAAGACAAAAATTCATTTGAGCCTTTACAAGCCAAAATCGGGCCTTTCATGAAAAAAGAAATGGCCGGCCAGGGTGCTTCGATCAATTTTTTTCTCGAACACTTCGATCAGGTTCACCTGCATTCCCAATATGATAGCTTTGTTCCCAATACCAATATCGCATACCTCTATATCCTGTCAGCGGTTGCATTGCTGATCCTGGCGATTGTGTGCTTTACTTATATCAACCTGAGCACGGCCAGGTCTATGGAACGCGCCCGGGAAGTCGGCGTCCGTAAAGTAATCGGTGCGGAGAGCGGGCAGCTTTTCAGGCAGTTTGTCGGAGAGTCGGGCATTACCTGTGTGATCGCTGTTTTGCTGAGTATTGGTGTGATCGCATTTGTGATACCTTATTTCAACCAGTTGACGGAAAGACAATTGGAGGTAAATACCTTGTTTTCTCCCGAATCCGTTGGGTTTCTTGTTTTGTTTACGTTGATAGTAGGTTTACTGGCAGGGAGTTACCCTGCGGTTGTGCTGTCTGGTTTTCAACCAGTGAGAGTCCTTAAAGGGGCATTCAGGAGCACAGGTTCCGGCAAACGTATCCAGCAGTCGCTGATCGTATTCCAATTTGGTATTTCGATTTTCCTGATCATTTCAACCCTGATCATCCAAAATCAGCTGCGCTATATTCAGAACAAGAAACTGGGATATGACCGTGAAAAAGTGGTCGCTCTGCCGATCAACAGCAGGGTGGTGGACAACATGGAATTGATCAAGCAGGAATTGAAATCCAACCGGAATATCGTGAGTGTGTCACGTTGTGTAAGCAGCCCGGTGAGTATTGTGAGCGGCTATAACATGCGGTCGGGAACAATGCCTGAAAATGAGCAGATCTCTGTTCATGCCAACCCGATTGACGAGGATTATGTGAAAACGACTGGTCTGCAGATCGTCGCCGGCGAGGACCTGACCTTGCAGGATGTCAAAGATGCTTCAGCTGCCGGGCTAAGCGAGAAGAAATACCAGTTTATCCTCAATGAAAGTGCTGCCCGCGAACTCGGCTGGACGCCAGCACAGGCCATCGGGAAAAGGATGTTTCTGGACAGTTCCCGCCCGGGCTATGTAAAGGCGGTGGTGAAGGATTTTCACTTTGCTTCTATGCACCAGGTTATCAAGCCGCTGGTATTGTTTCCTGAAATGAGGGGTCGGCAGCTGCTTATTAAAACGTCGGGTAATGATCTTGCCGGGACCATTGCATTTCTTAAATCCAAGTGGGGGGAACTGGTACCGTATATGCCATTTGAATACCGCTTTCTTGATGATGACTACAATAAACTATACCGGTCAGAATTACAGCTTGGTAAGATCATGGGCTTTTTTACATCGCTTTCGATCATTCTGGCATGCCTGGGGTTATTCGGGCTGACATCCTACATGGTACAACAACGTATTAAGGAAATTGGTATCAGGAAAGTGCTGGGCGCATCCATTTCTGGAATAGTGGTGCTAATCTCCTCAGGATTTATCAGATTGGTGGCTTTGTCATTCGTCATTTCTTTTCCGCTCGCCTGGTGGGCCATGCGTTTATGGCTGAAAGATTTCGTTTACCGGATCGATATTACCTGGCAGGTATTCATCATAGCGGGGCTCGCCGTCATCACAGTAACGTTACTCACCGTTGGTTTTCAGTCTGTTAAAGCGGCATTGATAAACCCTGTGAAGACGTTGAAAAGCGAATAGGAACAAGCAAAAGCAAGAACGTCCATGTTAAAAAATTATCTCAAAATCGCCATTCGTAATCTAACGAGGAACAAGGTTTTCTCTTTGATCAACATTGCCGGGTTGTCGCTTGGGCTTACCTGCTGCATGCTTATTGTTTTGTATACCAAAGACGAGGTAAGCTTTGACCAGTTTCAGGCCAATAAAAATGAGCTGTACCGAATCCAGGTGACCATGCCAGAGGACAAGGGCGAAACACGCACCATTGCCAGTACCAATGCGGTCCACGGCCCTGGTTTCAAACGGGAAATTCCTGAAATTAAGGATGTTGTAAGAGCGCAGACGAATTCATTTGTGGTCAAAAAGGGTAATGACCTCCTGAATGAAGACGTGCTTTTTGCAGATGACAATTTCTTCACAGTATTCACCATGCCTTTGCTCTCCGGGGATCCAAAAACGGTTTTATTGGATATCCATTCGATTGTTATCTCGGAAGACCTGGCTGAGAAATATTTCAATAGCAAAGATGCGGTTGGTAAAACCCTGGAATTGAAAATTGGCGATGCATTCGAAACTTTCGTGGTTTCGGGTGTGGCCAAAAACTGCCCGCAGAACTCCTCTGTACAATTCCAGGCGATATTGCCTTTCAAGTTTCAGGAGGTAAGAGGCTGGACGGATAACGAATGGCTCGGATTTTACATGAATACCTTTGTTTTACTGCATGATAAGGCTGACTATAAAGCGGTTGCCGTAAAAATGAACCGGATTTTTATTGACAAATTAAAACAGTCCGGCAACTATGAAGATCGCAATCAACGGACCGTTTTTGGTCTTCAGCCATTTTTAAAAGTCCATCTGGACAATGAAACCGGCGATTTAAGGAACGGTCTGAGCCATGGAAGCAGCCCGATCTATTCCTACATATTATCTGGGATCGCGATTTTTATCCTGCTGATTGCCTGCATCAACTTCGTCAACCTGACGGTCGCCAGATCGCTTAACCGGGCGAAGGAAATCGGGGTTCGCAAGGTGGTGGGCAGCCTTCGCAAGCAGCTGATTTATCAATTTTTGGGAGAATCATTTTTATTGGCCTTTCTGGCTTTTGCATTTGCGATAGCACTCATGCAGGTAGTTTTGCCAACATTCAATGATCTGGCAAACAAGCAATTGGCATTATCCTATTTGTTGGATGCAAAACTGATTGCCGGATATATCGCTTTATTACTTTCTACCGGGCTGGTTGCGGGACTCTATCCTGCCCTTGTGCTTTCCGGTTTCAGCCCCGCGCAAACACTGTACAACCGCACGAGGCTAACCCGCAAAAACTATCTGACCAAAGGGCTGGTTGTATTTCAGTTCGCATTATCTGTTTGTCTGGTGATCGGTACGATTGTGATTTATTCCCAGTTCAGGTATTTGACCAATAAGAATTTGGGATACAATGATAAAAACCTGATGAGTTTTAGCGTCGGAAGGGGAGGAAATGAGAAAATGGAAATCATCAAAGAAGAGCTGGGCAGTTTGGCGGGAATTCAGTCGATCGCTTCTTTCAATGGAAATTACAACGGGACCGGTGCCAAAATTGGTGAGAAAGAAATAGGATTTGGATACATTGGGGTGGATGACAATTTTTTGAAAACTTTACAGATACCGGTGCTGAAAGGCCGCAATTTTTCTAAAAGCTTCCCGACCGATCCGGTTCAGTCTGTGGTCGTTAACGAGGCCTTCGTAAGAGAAGCGGGCTGGTCCGATCCGATTGGGAAGGAGATCAATTTTGAGTGGAAAAATCAGAAAATGAATGTCATCGGCGTCATCCGGGATTACCATTACGCATCACTGAAAGATACCATCAAACCATTGCTTCTTACGCAGGACCCTAACTACCGTTTGGGTACCGTATATGCCAAGCTGGACTCGAAGGACATTCCAGGCACAGTGAGGGCAGTCGAAAAGATTTTCCGCAAACACATACAATTCATGCCATTTGAATACAAGTTCGAAGATTCGGCCAACCTGAAACGGTACGAATCGGAAGCGAAGTGGAAGCAGATGATCACATTGGCAGCAATCCTGTCGATTTTTGTATCTTGTATTGGCTTGTTCGGACTGGCAACGTTCAATGCTGAAACCCGCGTCAAGGAGATTGGTATCCGCAAAGTGCTCGGCGCGTCGGTTGCCAGCATTACGGCCCTGCTGTCTTTTGATTTCGTAAAACTCGTTCTGATCGCCATTATCATTGCGCTGCCTATCGCTTATTATGCAACGGATATCTGGCTACGGGATTTTCCATACCGTATCAGTATTTCTTGGGTTTATTTCGCCGCCGCCGCATTGCTGGCCATTTCAATTGCAGTGCTGACGATCGGGGTGCAGAGCATCAGGTCGGCGATGATGGACCCTGTAAGGTCGTTGAGATCGGAATGAATAGAGGGTAAAAAGGGTAAAGGGTTAATCTCACTGGCTCTTGTCATTTTAACCTTACCCTTTTTACTCTACGCGAGCCGCCCTTTACCCTTTCGCCCTTTTTACCCTTTGACCTTTCTTATGTTAAAGAACCACATTAAAATCGCATTCAGGAACCTGTATGGTTCCAGGCTTTTTACAACGCTGAATATCATTGGCCTCACGGGCGGGATGGTGGCCGCCATGTTTATTTTATTATGGGTCCAGAATGAGCTGAGCTTCGACAGCTATCATAAAAAATCGGATCGGATCGGCAGGATCATCACGCATCTGGCGGTAAGTAAGCAGGAAACATGGCATTGGTCCACAACACCGCTGACGCTGGCTGCCGAGTTGGGAAATCTGCCTGAAATAGAAACATTTACCAGGCAGAGTTTCAGAGGTAACCTGCCCATGATTGTGAATGGCCGAAAAATAAACGGCGATAATGCCGTTTATGCAGATACCAATTGGTTCGAGGTTTTTGATTATCAGTTTGTGTACGGATCAGCAGCCGCATTTGCCTCCGGGGTCCGCAATATTGCCATGTCGGAATCCAAAGCGAAACAGATTTTCGGAGATGAAAATGCGTCGGGTAAAATCATTCGGATAGATACGCTGGATTATTCGGTATCTGCGGTTTACAAGGACAATCCGGCCAATTCCAGTTTTCAATACGATTTCATTATGCCGTTATCGGCCTACCTGGCCAATCCCGAAACTTTTAAGAATGCTAACACCTGGAATAATTTCGATTACCAGACATTTGTCGTCTTTAAAGAAAATACCGATCTCAAAAAGCTCGGGAAAAAGCTTACCGCCATTATATCGAAATTCAAAAAAAATGACGACGGGAAATCCTCGACTGATACAGCGCTGGAAGCGGAACTATTGACCAACGTGCATTTCAACAACGATATCCAGGGTGCCGATCAAAGCAGGGGTGACCGTAAAACGATCTATGTTTTCTTTGGACTGGCTGTGGTGATCATTTTGGTTGCCTGCATTAATTACGTTAACCTCACTACCGCAAGGGCCAGCGTCCGATCCAAAGAAGTTGGCGTTAAAAAGCTCCTTGGTGCGAAGCATGCACATCTCTTCGGTCAATTCATGACGGAATCGATCATTACCTGTCTGGTTGCGCTGGGCTTGTCTTTTTGTCTGATCTATTTGTTGCTGCCCGTATTCAATTCGGTCACCGCCAAGAATTTCGAGATATCTTTTTTCAACCCGGTACTTTGGACGATCCTGCTGGGCACTACCTTTTTTGCGGTGCTGCTCACGGGTATTTATCCTTCGCTTTTGCTGTCCTCTTTCAAGCCTTTTGAAACATTAAGGGGCTCCAACGTGCTGGGGACCAGCAATGCAGCTTTCATGAAGGGATTGGTGGTAGTCCAGTTTACAGTCGCGATTGTTTTCCTGATCTCCATGCTGGTGGTGCAGCGACAAATGAAGTTTATCCGGGAGAAAGAACTGGGATATAACAGGGCGCACACGTTTACATTCAGGTTACCCTGGGGGATGACACCGAAAATCGATCCGGCAACTGTTAAGGCAAGATTGCTGAACGAATCCAGCATTGCTGACGTAACTATTTCCAGCCAAAGCATTGTACAAATCGGCAGCAGCACATCGGGCTCTTATGACTGGGATGGCCGTCCCAAAGACTTCGCCCCCACCGTGTCCCAAATTGCGGTAGAAGACAATTTTCAGAAAATGTTCGGCATTAAAATGGCCGACGGGCGCTGGTTTGACGCAAACCGCCCAGGCGACAAAACCAACGTGGTATTGAATGAAACGGCGGTGAAAAAGTTCAACTTGCGAAAGCCGGTTGTGGGTCAGAGGTTCGATTTTCAGGGTATGAAAGGCAATGTCATTGGAGTCGTGAAAGATTTCCATTTCAAAAGCCTTCGTGAAAAGATCCAACCTCTGGTTTTGTTCAACAACACCAGCTGGGCGCTGGGCCTGTACGTAAAAGCACAGCCAGGCAAGGACCGAGAGGCTATTAAGGCAGCAGAGAAAATCTGGGACGAAATGATCCCCAATTATGCGCTGGAATACACCTTCCTGGACGAAACCTACGACAAGCTTTACAAGAACGAAGCCCGTACCGCCACGCTTTTCAATACCTTTACTTTCACCGCGTTGCTCATTTCCTGTCTGGGGTTATTTGGCCTGGCCACTTTCACGGCAGAGCGGCGGATCAAGGAAATCGGTATCAGGAAGGTACTGGGCGCTTCGGTGACAGCCATTGTATCGCTGCTCTCGACGGATTTTATGGTTTTGGTATTGATTTCTATTGCAATCGCTTCTCCGATAGGTTATTATGCGATGAATAAGTGGCTGCAAGGCTTTGAATACCGTATCGAGATCAACTGGATCATATTTACACTCGCTGCCATCGCCTCAATCGGCGTGGCTTTGCTTACGATCAGTTACCAGAGTATCAGGGCGGCATTGACAAATCCGGTTAAATCATTACGTTCGGAGTGAACGGGTTAAGGTTGAAAGGTTAAAAGGTCAGAAGGCGGGCCACCCTTGACCTTTAACCCTTACTTTTTAACCCTTGACCTTTAACCCTCTTAACCCTTTTTCCATGTTTCGTAACTACTTCAAAATCGCATTCCGGACGCTTTGGAAAAACAGGCTTTTTACCGGGATTAATTTGCTGGGGCTTTCACTGGGCCTCGCCAGTGCGGGAGTGCTGATCCTTTTTATCCAGCGCGGAATTACTTTTGACACTTTTCACAAGGACAATGACCAGATCTATTTTGTCCAGACAGAAGGGAAAGACGGCCGGTATAACCAGACAATGCACCCAATTCTGGGGCAATTGATTAAAACTTATCCGGAAATAGAGACCGGGACGCATTTTCAGGGCTGGAATAATGTCTGGATCAACTATAAGGGCAAGGATATCCAGGGAAATACCAAATATGTGGATACCAGTTTCTTCGATGTTTTTTCCTTCAAACTGCAATATGGCGATGCGCAAACAGCATTGAAGCGGCGCGAATCAATAGTCATCAACCAAAATATTGCACAGGCTCTCTTCGGGGGAAAAAACCCGGTGGGTGAGACCGTCGCGGTAAACGATACGCTCAATTTTACAATCACGGGTGTCCTGGAAAAGGTACCCGAGAACTCTTCACTCCAATTTGAAGTGCTGGTACCTATTTCTGTTTTGGAGGCAGACAAAAACTTCGCCCAGGGCGCGGATTGGTATAACACGTTTTCGACCGTTTACCTGAAACTCAATAAAACTGCGAATGTTGCCAAGCTGGAAAAAGAATTTCCACAATTCGGGAAGGCGCATTTCGGGGCTGAGGCCAAAAACCGGAAGCTGCATGTGATGCCTTTGAAAGAATATATACACCAGGAAAACCCGGCCTTTAAATGGATGATTTATGGAGCGATTGCGATTTCAGTCTTTATCCTACTGATTATCAGCATTAACTTACTCAATCTGAATACCGCCATCGCATTTACACGTGCCAAGGAAGTAGCGGTGCGGAAAGTGACTGGTTCCAATTTAAAACAGATCCTGGTGCAGTTCTGGACAGAATCGGGCATTGTACTGATCGCATCCATGGCATTGGCGATTATCCTGGGGGTGATCTACCTGGTTCCCGAGTTCAATGAATTCCGGCAGGGACGCATGCAACTGGTGTTGAGCTGGGAGCAGGATTATGTGACGTTTTTTACGCTGGCAGGTATTATCAGCCTGATCGCGATCATCGCAGGAACTTATCCGGCTGTTTATCTGAACAAGCTGGATATACGGGATACCATCAAGGGAAAACTCTCAAACAAAACCGCTGCAAGAGGCTGGACACGCGGCACATTGATCGTAGTGCAGTTTGTGATCGCATTTGGGTTGGTGATCGGTGCAATTACGGTTCGCAAGCAGGTTAGTTTCATGCGGCATGCCGAAATGGGTTTCGAGCATCAAGATGTCGTGGTGGTTTCATCCAATTTGCAGTACCGGAATGAGGAGTCCGCAAAAAACCAGTTCATGCCGATCCTGGATGAATTGAGAAGGGATTCCCGGGTAAAGAGCTTTTCAACCTCGGGGGTTGTACCTACCAAGTACTGGAGTAACTACAATATGTACCTGCCTGAGGGTGAAACGAATAAGGAGATCCGCTTCAAGCACGTGGCTGCGGGTGCAAGGTATAATGAGACCTATGGTATAAAAATGATTGAAGGCCGGGACTTTTCAGATGAGATAGACAAAAAAGGGGAGAACCATCCGGTGGTGATCAATGAATCGGCGATGAGAGCGATGGGCTGGAAAACGGCTGTCGGGAAGCGCTTACGTCAGAAAAACAATCCGGAGGTCTATACCATCATCGGTGTCATGAAGGATTTTCATTACCAGGATTTAAAAGACAAGATCGAGCCGCTTTTGCATTGGTACGAACCGACGGGGCTTAACGGTTATCTGAGTATCCGGCTGGACGATATTAGCCAGGCAAAAGGTGTTTTGGCATCCCTGGAAGCAAAAATGAAGAAGATACCAGCCCGGAAACCTTTCAGTTCCTTTTACGTTACCGACGAACTGAGCAGGCAGTATAACCACCTGGACGGGATCTGGAAAATGGTCAATTTCGTAACTATTCTTTCCATTGTAATTGCATTGGCGGGGGTGTTCGGGCTGATCACGCTGGCGGCCAATCAGCGGACCAAAGAAGTAGGGATCCGGAAAGTGTTGGGGGCTTCCGTTGGAGAAATTGCATTTTTGCTGGCGAGGGATTTTGTGGTTATGGTGCTGCTGGCTGTTATCATTGGGTTGCCGATCGCTTACAGTTTTGAAAAAAGTTACCTGCAAAGTTTTGATTATCACACTTCTATTGACTGGTACATTTACGCAATGGTCGGTGCCTGTGCATTGGTCCTGACATTGTGTACGGTTGGATTTCAAAGTATCAGGGCTGCGTTAATGGACCCGGTCAGGAGTTTGAAGAGCGAGTAGAAAGGCTGTCCGATGGTCATGAACTAACGGCCAGCTGTGAGGCATTCAACATTTTTTGATATTTTTGTTAAAATACTTTTTCATGAATTTAGAACGTATCACATTTGATCCCCTGGTTATGGGAGGAAAACCATGTCTCCGTGGAATGCGAGTGACGGTCGGTACGATTGTTGGGCTGGTTGCATCCGGAAAAAGCTTTGAGGAAATTCTAGATTTATACCCTTATCTGGAAACTGAGGACATCAAGCAGGCTCTTGCTTATGCTGCGTGGCGCTCCGAAGAAATCGAGGTCCCTTTTCAAGCTGCATGAAAATTTTGATCGATATGAATCTGTCCCCGGCCTGGACAGATTTTTTTATTTCAAATCATATTTATGCAGTTCATTGGTCTTCAGTTGGAAAGGCAACTGATCCGGATACCCTGATTTTTGAATATGCCAGATTACATAATTTTATAGTTTTTACAAATGATCTGGACTTCGGCTCTATTCTTGCGGCCACAAACGCTAATTCACCTAGTGTTTTTCAAGTTAGAAGCCAAAACTTACTTCCAGATATCATTGGTAATACAGTTATGGCTTGTCTAACCAACTATACAACCTATTTAGAAGAGGGTAGTCTTGTAACTTTCTTTGATCAGAAATCGAAAGTACGGATACTTCCACTGCACTCATCAATGTGAAGACAATACCGAACAAAAAGTGTCCGATACCGGACACTTTTTGTTATTTTAGTGAAGCGATAAATTATTGATATACAATATATTAGCGTGATTCAGTTTAGCCTGGTACAATAATTCGATACAGGCAGCAGAACCTTTGCAAAGCATTCTGCTATCTGTTAGCCATGATTAAAAACTATCTGAAAATCGCCTGGAGAAATGTGCTGAAAAGCAAGCTGTTTTCTGCTATCAATGTATTTGGCCTTTCCGTCGGCATGACTTGCTGCATGCTGCTGCTGCTCTATATTTTGAGTGAGATCTCATTTGATAAACACCAGGAATATGTCAGCGACCTGTACCTGCTGAGGAGTGAGAACGTGCAGCCCAATGGTGAAAAGATGGATAATCCCCGCGGACCGGCACCCTATGCCCGCGCCGTGAAGGACGAATTCCCCGAAGTAGTACAAGTGACCCGCCTTTGGCAAAACTTCCTGGAAGACAGATCTTTATTAACGCGGGAGGAATCGGGAAAAGCGGTTAAATCGTTTTATGAAACAAAGGGCACCCATGTGGATTCAACATTTTTTGATGTATTTACCTATCACTTCCTCGAAGGGGACCCGCATACCGCACTTAATAATCCTAACTCGGTCGTTCTTTGCGAGGAAATCGCACACAAACTGTTTGGCAATGAGTCCGCACTGAATAAAACCATCAAGATCGGCGGCAAGACTGGTAACAACGAAAATTTCAAAGTAACCGGGGTTTATGTTGATGAGAGTGCGCGATCACATATAGACGCACGTTACTTCGTATCCCTTCATGCAGGTTGGGTAGGAGAATACCTGAGGCAGCCAAACCTCGATTTTACGAACAATAACATGTTTTACCATTATCTGAGGCTGAAACCAGGCACAGACCCGGCGAAATTCAGTAAAAAGCTTCCCGGTTTCATTGAGAAATATGCACGTAAAGATTTGAAACTGGCTGGTTACGACAAAAGGCTTGCATTGCTTCCTGTGAGGGATATCCATCTTTTCAACCAAATAGACAGGATCGTCACGTCCACTACCAGCACCACTTATCTGTATGTGCTGGCTTCTATCGCACTTTTTACATTGCTGATTGCCTGCATCAATTTTATGAACCTCGCAACGGCGCGATCGGCGAAACGCGCCGCGGAGGTTGGGATGCGGAAGATCATGGGTGCCGGAAAAGGTGGCCTGATAGGCCAGTTCCTAGGAGAATCCATGGTGCTGACCTTCCTAGCGTTGCTGGTTGCGGTTACTTTTGTGGTGTTGTTCTTGCCGGTTTTCAATCAGTTATCGGACAAATCGCTGGATCTAAATACCTTGTTTCAACCGAACATTATCATTGCTTTTATTGTGCTGGCCCTCGTAACCGGACTGTTATCAGGGAGTTATCCGGCGTTTTACCTGTCGGTTTATAACCCTTTGGACGTGATCAAAGGGAAATTTGTCAATTCCATATCGGCGACCGCATTGCGGAGGGGATTGGTCGTGTTCCAGTTTGTAATTTCCATCGGACTGGTTGTGGCGACGATTGTGATCCAGGGACAAATGAAATTCATGCAGGAACAACCGCTCGGTTTTACCAAAGACCAGCAGATTGTCATTCCTTTTCGCAGCCAGGAATCGAGGCAGAAGTACAGTGCGTTACGAAACGAACTGCTGCAGAATAACCAGATCGGTGCGGCGGCTGGTACCTCTTATTATCCGGGGATTCTGAATCCCAGCGATATGTCGGTTTACCTTCCCGGACAGAGCGTGAATGAGGATGCCCTGATCAAAACCAATTGGGTGTCACCTGATTTTATGCAGACAATGGGTTTTGAAATGAAAGCCGGGAGGATGTTTTCCAATGCATTCCCGGGGGACACCAATCTCCGAACAGTCGTAAATGAGGCGACCCTGAAGAAGTTCGGCATCCCGTTAGAAAGGGCAATCGGGCAAAAGCTGAACTTCGATGACGGGTATGATCATGTGACCAAATCCATTGAGATCGTTGGCGTTGTCAAGGATTTCCACTACGAGGATTTGCATAAAGCAATCGAACCTTACGCGTTTTTCCTTAATCTGGAGCCATACCACAACTATATCGTCGCGCACGTCAGCACAAAGGATGTCAGCAAGGTTATTCCGTTTATGGAAGCCAAATGGAAATCGCTGATCCCTGATGAGCCATTTACATACAGCTTTCTGGACGAAGATTTTCAAAGGAACTATAAGGCCGACGCGCGCACCTCGCGCATTGTGAACTCGTTTACAGTGATATCCATCTTGATTTCCTGTCTGGGGTTATTTGGCCTCGCAGCGTTTGCAGCGCAGCAACGCACCAAAGAAATCGGCGTAAGGAAAGTGCTCGGCGCTTCTGTGGGAAGCATTGTAACGCTGTTATCAGGGGATTTTGTCAAGCTGGTGATGATATCCATTGTAATAGCCACGCCTCTGACCTGGTACGTGATGAATAAATGGTTGCAGGACTTTGCTTATAAAATTTCCATCCAATGGTGGATGTTCGCTCTGGCAGGAACGCTTGCCGTAATTATTGCAATCCTGACCGTGAGTTCACAGGCGATCAAGACGGCGATCACCAATCCGGTGAAGTCATTGAAGAGTGAATAGGCAGCGATTCGTTTCTGCCTCAGTAGAATCGAAAATAGTTGATATACAGAATTTAACCTTAAAACCCTGCTTTTTCTGCCACTGGCGAAAAAGCTAACAGCTGAGAGCCAGCCTCTAACTGCCAAAACGATATGTTCAAAAACTATCTCAAAATCGCCTTTCGTAACCTTTGGAAAAATAAGGGTTATGCATTCATCAATGTTGCTGGCCTTTCGGTTGCTTTTTGTGTAAGCGCCTTTCTGTTCCTGACGGCTTACTTTGCGTTGTCTTTTGACAACTTCCATCAGGACAAAGAGCGGATCTATCAGGTTTACTTTTTTTCCAACGATCCCGAAAATGCAAAAAAATCCGGTACGATGCCTTTCCCGATCACTCCAGCCCTCAAAGCGGAATTCCCGGAAATAGAAGGAGTTGCCAGGATATTGAATGGCAGCGATGTTGTTCAGTACAAGGGGAAATATTTCGATAAAGCGGTCATGTTCACCGAACCTGATTTTTTTAAGGTATTTTCATTCCCGCTTGTCAAAGGCAATGCGCAATCCGCGTTGCAGAACCTGAGCAATATCGTGATCAGCGAGAGTATGGCCAAAGCTGTGTTTGGAAGTGAGGATCCCATGGGCAAACAACTGGAAATCGGTTTGGATGCCAATAAAAAGCAATACCTCGTGACTGGTGTTTTGAAGGACAATCCCGACAATTCCACGATTAAATTCGATGCTTTTGTAAGAAGTGAAAATACGGGCGGGTACCAGCAGCTGATCGACTATTGGAATGCTTATTCGCATAAGGTGTTCCTGAAACTCAAACCCGGGGTAGACCAGCTCGCTTTTGAAAGAAAGCTTAAACCATTTGCTAAGAAATATTTCGGAGAGACTTTTGAAAAACTCAAAAAGAAGGGGGCACGGCCGGATGAGCGGGGCGATATTTTTGCTATAAGGCTGCAAAACCTTAAAAACGTACATTTCGACGCATCTATGGCAGGTGGCAGCGTACCTATCGGGTTGGTTTATGCACTAATGGGGATTGGTTTCTTTATCCTTCTGATCGCTTGTATCAATTTTATCAACCTGAATGTCGCCAGGTCGTTCATCAGGGCAAAGGAAGTAGGGGTACGCAAGTCGCTCGGAGCGCTCAAAAACCAGCTTTTTATGCAGATCTGGGGTGAGGCCGGGGTGATCTGTTTTCTGGGTTTTCTTTGCGGTATCGGTTTGGCTATTTTGTTTCTGCCTACTTTCAACGCGGTATTTGCAAGTAAGCTTAGCCTGGATTATATTTTCCAGCCCGGTAAGTTAGCATTGCTGGTGGGGCTATTCTTGCTTGTAACGCTTATTGCGGGAGGTTATCCGGCATGGCGGATGTCGAAATTCAATGCTGTTGAAGTGTTAAAAGGAAAGGTTTCCCTGAAAAAGCCAGGGCTGCTGCGGAATTCGCTGATTGTGGCGCAATTTACATTGTCCAGCGTTTTGATATGTTGCACGATCATTGCGGTCCAGCAGGTGAGGCATTTGCAGGAACAGCCACTTGGTTTCCAGAAGGAACAGGTCATCAGCATTCCGGTAGGAAGTAAAGTGAATGGTAACCAGGTACTGCGGCTGATGCGAAACAAGCTGGCCAGTGACCCAAACATCATTGCTATAACCGGAAGTACCGTAAATCTGGGACTAGGGCTCGACAGAAGCTCGTCCAGAAGTGTACAAGGCTTCACCTACAAGGAACGGGAAATTTCAACCGACTGGCTGCATATTGATTACGAATATCTTAAAACACTAAATATCAAACTTCTCGGTGGCAGGGAATTTAATCCCGCTTATCCGACCGACACATTGGACCGCGTGATCATCACCGAAAGCATGGCGAAAATGATCGGTGAAAAAGACCCCGTCGGGAAGTTTTTCCAGACAGATACTGCAGGCGTAAAGTACCAGATCATCGGCCTGGTCCCCGATTTTAATCTCTATTCCTCCAAAGACGAGAAGAAGCCGATTACCATGTACCTGTCCCACTCCGAACCCATCAATTACATTTTCGTGCGTGTGACGCCCCAGAGCCTGATCGCGTCGATGGAGAAATTGAAAGATACCTGGCATGAACTCGCGCCTGTGTCGGAATTCATAGGTTCTTATGTCGATGAGAACACCAATTCATGGTATAAAGAGGAAGAAAGGCTTTCTCAGATTTTTAGTCTGGCTTCGGGTATTGCGATCATCCTGTCATGCCTTGGACTGTTTGCTGTCGCACTCATTGTGATAGAGCAACGCACTAAAGAGATCGGTGTGCGGAAAGTATTGGGTGCAAGTATTTCAAATCTGGTTTTTGTGCTTTCAAGAGATTTTGTAAAACTGGTATTGGTGGCCATCGTAATTTCCACGCCGGTAGCCTGGTTTTTCATGCAACAATGGCTGGACAACTACCCTTACCGCATAGAGATCAACCCATTGCTGTTTATTCTGGTAGGTCTGGTGGCTGTGTTGATTGCCGTGGCAACCGTAAGTTATCAGAGCATTAAAGCGGCATTGATGAATCCCGTGAAGTCTTTGAAAAGCGAGTAGGCGCCGGAAGCAAAAATTGTCATTTTGTATAAGCCTGATTAGCGTAAATTTGAATTGGATAAAAGCAATTCGAACCTTCATATCAGCTGTGCAGGATGCGCGACGAACCTTCCCTCAACGGGCAAAGTAACAACTCGATCAACAATACGGGCTTTAGCCCTAATAGCAGTGCCGAGGGCGGTAGGCTTACCAACAAAGACGGGAGGATCAACCTGAGAAAAACAGGGGTACCTCTTTATGAGCGCATCAGTATTTATCATTCGCTGCTCCATATGCGGCATCTGACCTTCACGCTAACCGTTTTTGGTATTTACACCTGTCTGAATTTGTCATTTGCCACCATTTATTATCTGATCGGCATTGAAAATCTGCAAGGGACTTTTCCCGACGGCTCGTTTGTTGATGATTTTCTTCAGGCATTTTTCTTTAGTTCTCAGACGCTGACTACTGTTGGTTATGGTCATATAAGCCCGGTAGGATTTGTAACCAATGTGATCGCCTCGCTGGAATCGTTCATCGGGATCATGTCGTTTGCGCTCGTTACCGGTATGTTCTACGCCCGGTTTTCCAGGCCGAAAGCTTATATCAGGTTCAGCCCTAATTTTCTGGTGGCTCCATTTAAGGGCGGAAAAGCGCTGATGTTCAGGCTTGCAACCTACAAAAATAATCACCTCACGGATGCGAATGCTGAGGTTACCATGGCTGTACACGTAAGGGAAGGGGACAAAACGGTAACGAAGTTTTATCCTTTGGGACTTGAAATCAATCATATCAATTCGCTTGCGCTGAGCTGGACTGTTGTGCATCCCCTTGATGAGAAAAGCCCGCTGCATGGTTATACCAAACAGGATTTCATTGATTGTAAAATTGAGATGATGGTGACGATCAAGGCCTTTGACGACCATTTTTCCAATACTGTACAGCAACGGACATCCTACACCCAGGAGGAAATGGTGTATGGCGCGCGCTTTGTTCCCATGTATGCCAGATCTGAGGACGGGAATTATACGGACTTGATGCTTGAAAAGATCAACCATTTCGAAAAAGCCGACCTTGGCGACTAGTACCTCGCTGCCTGAATGATGCCTTGTCCAAACACGTACAAAAGTGTTCAAAAGCGGACAGGGTGACTGATATTATATTGTGTAACTAATTGATTTTTAGTTGTTAGTCGAGCTGGTATAAGTTTAATGTTCTCAAAAAAAGAAAACATCGACGTTATCACCAGCCATGATCAAGAATTATCTCGTTACCTCGCTTCGGAATCTCCGACGCAACTGGAATTTCACTGTTATCAATGTAACTGGGCTCACGCTTGGGCTTGCTTGCTGCCTGCTCATCTTTTTCACTGTCCGCTATGAGCTGAGCTTCGATCAGCACCACGAAAAAATCGAGCGGGTTTATCGCATTGTCAGCCACACCAAGGAGGCAGGAGATAAGGGTTACAACCCGGGCGTGCCGTTGCCCGTCCTGGCTGCGCTCCGAAATGACTATCCTGAGATAAAAGACCTGGTTACCTGCACCTACGCCATGCGTGAGACGCTGATCACAGTCGGCGAGGGGGCAAGCCGCAAGAAGTTTTCGGAGCCGTTCTATGCAGTTTCCTTCATTGGGCCGGAATATTTCAAGTTATTCAGCTACAAGTGGCTGAAAGGGTCACCGGCTACTTCCCTTAAAAACCCGGGCTCAGTAGTACTGTCAGAAAGCCAGGCCAGGAAATTCTTTGGAAACGAAGACCCGATAGGCAAAACGATCCGGGTATCCAATCAGAAAAATTTCAGTGTGACAGGCTTGGTCCAGGACCCGCCGCCAACTACCAGTTTGCCGTTCACGACGATGTTGTCCTTTTCTTCTTTAAAAGAGTATGGTGCCTTCACCAATTGGGATGATTGGATCAGCACTTATGGCGGCGGACAAATGTATTTGAGGCTTCCCGCGTCTATCACCAAGGAAAGAATGGAGCAAAACCTGGCCGATTTAAATAAAAAATATAAGAAGCCCGAAGACGCAGCCAAAGTGGAAATGGTGTTGCAGCCTTTTCCTGAGATTCATTTCGATAACAGGACACAGAATTATGCCGGACGTACGATTAGCGTGGGTATGATCTGGTCAATGGTACTGATCGGGATATTCATCCTCGTGACGGCTTGCGTGAATTTTATCAATCTGGCAACGGCTCAGGCGCTGAGAAGAGCCAGGGAAGTAGGGGTAAGAAAAGTTTTGGGAAGTACCCGCGGTCAGTTGCTCAGGCAGTATTTTTCAGAAACGGGGATTTTGACGGTTATTTCCGTTGTGTTTGCGCTCATACTGGCACAAATCACCCTGCCTTACGTTGGCGAAGTCTTAAATGTTCAGTCCGAAGGCGTGGTGTTTATAGCCGATCCGCTTGTTTTGCTGTTCCTGCTTGCTCTCGCTGTGATAACCACTTTCCTTTCAGGATTTTATCCGGCCCTTGTTGTGTCAGGGTACCAACCTATCCTCGCGTTAAAGGGCAAGATGAAATCAAGCGGAAACGGCCATTCCAATTTGCGCCGGGGTTTGATTGTGCTGCAGTTCACCATTTCACAGGTGGTGTTATTGGGAACGTTGATCGCTTACAGCCAGATGAAATATTTCCGGACTATGGATCTTGGTTTTGAAAAAGACGCGATCATCAGCATGGCTATTCCAGGACAGGGGCCAGGTGAGCTGGAAGAACTTTATGCTAAACTGGTTTCAGAGCCAGGTATTGAGAAAATGAGCTTTAGTGCTTTCACACCGATGTCCCGAAGCAACTGGCAAACCGGTTTCACATTCGAAAATGATGCAGAACCATTGGATTTTGAGGTTGTAATGCGTCCGGCGGATACAGCATATGTTAAGACGTATGGATTGCAAATGGTTGCAGGGCGGATGTATCTTCCTGCTGATACCATGCGCGAATTTGTGATCAACGAAGCCTTTGTGAAAAGACTGGGTTTTAAGAACCCGGAGGAGGTGATTGGTAAAAGAATGGCCATCGGCGGCGGGGGCGTGAAGCTGCCTATTGTGGGTGTTGTCAAAAACTTCAATACCTATAGCCTGCACCGTGAAATTATCCCTTGCGTTTTAACCACAGACAGAAGTAATTATAGAACACTCGGGATTAAACTAGCCGCCGGTGCCAATCCAGCGTTGATCGGAAAGATTGAGAAAGCATGGTCAGCATCTTTCCCTGATTTTCTTTTCAAATATTCATTTCTGGACGAAACGCTCAATAGTTTTTACGAAAAAGAGGAAAAACTGTTTCAGCTGTTCGAGATCCTGGCCGGCATAGCAATTTTCATCGGATGCCTCGGCTTGTATGGCGTGGTAGCCTTTATGGCCGAATCCCGCACGAAGGAAATGGGTATCAGGAAGGCCGTTGGTGCATCAGCATTCAATATCTTTGGGTTGTTCTCAGTGGATTTTGTTAAACTGGTTATGATTGCGTTGGTGATTGCTTCGCCGATTGCCTGGTATTTCATGAAGGAGTGGCAGCAGGATTTCACCTACAAGGTCAGCATCAGCTGGTGGTTGTATGTAGGTGCCGGGGTGTTCGCAATGACGATTGCATTGGTAACCGTCAGTTTTCAAAGTATCAAAGCAGCATTGGTAAATCCGGTGACGGCTTTGCGGAGCGAATAGAGGTAAGCTATTGGCTCTTAGGTGTCGGCCAATCGCTTATCTTAATTTTAATGTATATCAGGAATTGAAAATAAAGCTAAACGCCAATAGCAAACAACGACCAAATCTAACCCAATGATCAGGAACTATCTCAAAATTGCCCTCCGAAACCTGCTTAAAAACAAGGTTTACTCATTTATCAATATTGTTGGCCTCGCGGTAGGTATAGCGGTGGCTATGCTGATCGGACTTTGGGTCTGGGATGAGCTTTCGTATAACAAATACCACAAAAACCACGACCGTATTGTTCAGGCGTGGATCAGCCAGACATTCAACAAACAAACGGGCAGCGGCACAGCCGTATCGATCCCTGCAGTGACCGAAATGGCGACCAAATATGCCTCCGATTTTAAGTTCACTTCACTCGCCTCCTGGAACTTCAGCCATTTGCTGGCAAACGGCGACAAGAAGATCAACAAAACAGGGATGTGGGCGCAACCATCGTTGCCCGAAATGCTCTCGTTGAAAATGATACGGGGAGATTACAGCGCACTGAAAAATCCGGGATCTGTGGTGATCTGCGAGTCTCTGGCCAAATCGCTTTTCGGGGATGCAGACCCTTTGAATAAAACGGTCAAACTGGACATTAAGAAAAATGTGAAAGTGACCGGTGTTTATGAGGACATTCCATTTAACTCGGCATTCAACGAGTTATACCTGATCCTGCCCTGGAGCGATTATCTTAATGCCGAAGGATGGGTGAAAAGTGCCCAGGACCAGTGGGGCAACCACTCGTTTCAGTTTTTCGCGCAAGTAGCCGATCACGCGGAGATCGACAAAGTGTCGAAAAAAATAAAGGATGTGGAAATGCCGCATGCATTCTCGAAGACCGATAACCCCCAATATTTCCTGCACCCAATGAGCCGCTGGCATTTGTACTCCGACTTCAAGGATGGTAAAAATATCGGCGGTGCAATCCAGTTTGTATGGCTGTTCAGCATTATTGGCATTTTTGTGTTATTGCTCGCCTGTATCAATTTCATGAACCTGAGTACAGCCCGCTCCGAAAAACGCGCGAAAGAAGTTGGGATCAGGAAGTCGATCGGCTCACTGAAAAGCCAGCTTGTCTTTCAGTTTTTAAGCGAATCTTTCCTGGTTGTTTCATTTGCATTGTTACTGGCAATCTTGATCGTCCTGGTTGCGATTCCTTCGTTTAACGATCTCTCAGAAAAGCATGTCAGCTTCCCTTTCTTTTACTACCAGTTCTGGCTTGCATTGATCCTGTTTTCGCTGTTCACCGGATTGGTTTCAGGAAGTTATCCTGCGTTTTATTTGTCTTCTTTCAACCCGCTTTCGGTTTTGAAAGGAACTTTTAAAGTGGGCAAATGGTCGGCCGTGCCTCGTAAGGTGATGGTTGTGATGCAGTTTACCGTATCCATCACCTTGATTATCGGGACAATTATTGTTTTCCAGCAGATACAACACGCCAAGGACAGGCCGGTGGGTTATGATCGACAAGGGCTATTGCAGATCAGCATTTCGCCAAACCTGTATGGTAAGTATTATCCTTTGCGCGATGAGCTTCTCAAGTCGGGTGTCGTATACGAGATGAGTGAATCTTCCAGCCCTACCACCGGGATTTATTCCAATCAGATTGGTTTTGAGTGGGACGGAATGGAGGCAGGATCACTTCCGCTGTTTGGTACCATTGCCGTTACCCATGATTTTGGAAAAACAATCGGGTGGAAGATCATCGACGGAAGGGACTTCTCAAGGGATTTTTCCACTGATACAGCGTCTTTTGTCTTGAACGAATCTGCGGTGAAGCTGACAGGAATCAAAAACATTGTGGGTAAAATAATCCGGTATAACGGAAAGCCACGTCAGGTAGTAGGCGTCATTAAAGATATGGTGATGCAATCGCCGTATGAGCCGGCCGTACCTACGATTTTTCTGATGGATTACGAATGGGCAAACCTGATCAATGTGAAGCTGATCCCCGGCAAGCCGGTCGACGAGGCGCTGAAAAAAGTGGAATCCATCTTCCGGAAATTTGATCCCGACTCGCCATTTGAATTCAAATTTGCGGATCAGGAATATGAAGCCAAGTTCCGCTCGGAAGAACGGATTGGCAAACTGGCCAGGGTTTTTGCGGTTCTGGCTGTTTTTATATCCTGTCTCGGTTTGTTTGGTCTTGCGGCTTACACAGCGGAGCAGCGGACTAAAGAGATCGGTATCCGCAAGGCGTTAGGCGCAAGCGTGGCGCAAATGTGGGCAATGCTGTCCAAAGAGTTCGTTTATTTGGTACTGTTATCCTGTGCACTTGCTTCACCCATTGCGCTGTATTTCTTACACGACTGGCTCGAAAAGTATGAATACCATATCAGTCTGAGCTGGGTAGTTTTTGCCGTTTCCGCATTGCTGGCCGTGATCATCACGATATTAACAGTAAGCTTCCAGGCAATCAAGGCTGCATTGATGAACCCCGTCAAATCTCTGCGAAGCGAATAATCTGAATCGATCAGCACATGTAACGTTCTTCCGGCTTTCAATTTGGTCATAAATGAAAGCCGGAATCGGTTCCCCTGATTGTTGGTTCACCCAATTATGGCAGCCCAATTGCTGTACATATAATCGGCATTTAATATCCAGGCAAGGTATGTACCAACTCTTGGGAATAAATAAATTGTAACCATTCGTCGATTAAGAAGGTCCTGTCATCGGTGCGGGTTTCCTGTTCATAGATTAGAGGAAAAGCAACTTAAACCTCGGCCCAGAAAGCCCCTCTAAACTACATAAACGAACAATTTAAACACTTGGAAACCATGAAAAAGACCATCTTAGCAATCGCAACAATCGTAACTCTTACTGTGGGAAATGGCTTTGCCCAAAGAATGAAAGGTCACCAGGCCCCGGCCGTGAACCATTCACGGATTGATAACGCCAGCGAAGAATTTAAGATCAATAAACTGGATCAGATCGTCGGCCTTACCCGCAAGCAGGAGAATAAGATCAAGAAAATTGAAAACAAGTATGACCGTCTGATGTCACCCAATAAGAGATACAGCACATTTCAGGGCGTTCAGAGATTGGAGCAACAGAAACAAAATGAAATCCTTTCCGTGTTAACCTCGGCCCAACGCGAACGTTTATTTGCCTTCCAGCATGCTGGCAAACGGTATAATTGGAAAGGATAATGCAGCGCGCCACCGGTTATTGAATCATAAACTAGCCAGGTCTTTAAGACCTGGCTAGTTTATGATAACCCGCTGAAAGCCTTCCCCGAAGAAAGTAATCCGTTGTGAGCAACCCGGATAGGCCAATCAATATCAACGCCGACAGCTCGAATATCCCGCGGAGCTGATTGGGAACTACAAGTACAGACCGTACCACCCTGCCCGTGAATTCAATAAGCCTGGGCGTTTCCGAGGGGTTCGCCGAAGGATAGAAATAGCAGTAAATTAACAATGCCAGTAGCGACGCCACAATGGCATACCAGGTTCGGGGAGAGATAATGGGGGTGAATGGCTCTTTTCGAGCCTCGCTTAGTTGCCCGATCACCTGCAACTGAAACCCAGCAGAAGGCTGGTCAATAGCGTGCTTCTGCAGCAATGATTTCAACGACAATTCGGTTAGCGCTTCCGGCTGAACCTCGGCCCGAATGCCTTTCATTACATTTTCGGTAAAATTCAGCCCGGCAGCTTCATGACCTGCGCCGCGGATCAGTCGTCCCAGATTTTCGTCCCTATTTTCCATATCACTCATAACCTTCAATTATAGCAGGAAATGTAATTCTTTCTCGAGCACCTTTCGTGCCCTGAACAATTTCACCTTAATATTTGAGGTCGACAGGCCTGTTATTTCCCCGATCTCCTCGACAGAATTTTCGTTCAGATAAAACAGTGTAATGACCACAGACTCCATTTTGGGAAGCCTTTGAATGGCTTCTTTTACAAATTTATCCCTTTCTGCGACTTGCAGCTGCTGAATAGGCGATGAAGAATGGTCATAAGTGAAATTTTCGCTGAGATCATCATCTAAGGATGCGAATTTGCGCTTTCCCTGCTGCAATTTGGATACGGCGGTCCTGTAAACGATTGTATAAAGCCAGGTCGAAAACTTGGAATTGCCCTGAAAACTTTTGATCTGCAGATAAGCCTTTATAAAGCTTTCCTGTGCCACATCTTCCGCCTCAAATGAATCGCCCATGATCCGCATGGCAATGGTAAAGGCCATGTTTTTATACTTATCAACAAGATATGTGTAAGAACCCAGGTCTCCTTTTTTGACTTTATCGATATAAACCTGGTCTTCCCTGTTGTTCATGTATTGAATTTACTCAGCTTTTGATTAGACTGGAACTTCGTTCCGTAGGTTACATTTTGTCTGGAAATAATTTTTCGTAAAGATTTTTGCTCATTGCTGTAACCAAGCGGTCTATGACACTGTCCAATGGCCGTACTTTAAATTTTAGATCAATATGCATGGTGTAGTAATATCACTTGGCGCGTTTGCCGGTATTTTCGGAATTGTATATGTGTTCATGATGACCAGGCACAGAGAGCGGATATCCCTGATCGAAAAGGGCGCCGACGCTTCTATTTTCTCGGATAAAAACTATACGTCATATCCGACATTGAAATTCGGGATGCTGTTTGTGGGTATTGCATTGGGAATCCTGCTCGGAAATTACCTGGACAGAACTTATGATTTCAGCAAAGGGGTCGCATACCTGGCCATGGTATTTCTTCTGGGTGGCTTAAGTTTAATTATCAATTTTTTTATTGAAAGAAAGATCAGCGAAAAGGACGCCCCCCGGCCATAAAATTACCGGTCAAACGGAAAATACGCCGCTCGTCATTTTCTGTTAATTCTCTGACATAGTACCTTGCATCACAAAGTACCTTAGTATACTTTTGTAGAGCCAGTTCCAGACATGCTTTTGCAACTGTTGCGATAGCCTAACTTTCCCCAGATCCGTTTCAGGAAATTGTTCAAAAGAGCCGATTGCTCTTGTCGGAATTCCTATGCCTTTTATCATCTATTAGCCATCAAAAAACTCACCATTATGAAGTCATTACTCTTATTATTTCTTTCATTGCTCATCTTCGGATTAATCTGCGTCGAGCGTTCTCTTGCACAGACTATATCAACAGGCAGCAGCATAGCAGGCACAGTAGCCGATTCGGCTAGCAAAAAGCCGATGGATTTCATCACCGTCAACCTGATGGTGAACAAGAGCACAAGTGTGAAGGCCGACTTCACCAAATCCGACGGATCATTTGTTTTTGCGAACCTGAAACCGGGTAAGTATACGGTTGTATTCGTAGGAGTGGGTTACACTAGCAAAACGATAGAAGCTGACCTTACCGACAGTACCAAAAAGGAGATCGTTCTCGGGACCGTTTCGCTCAGCCCGAGCACGGTGGGGTTGAAAGAAGTTACCGTCACGGCAATCAAACCCATTGTAAAACAGGAGATCGACCGCATTTCCTATGATCTTCAGGCCGACCCGGAAAGCAAGGTTTTCAGCGTGCTGGAAATGATGCGGAAGGTACCCTTTCTCTCGCTGGACGCCAGTGACAATATATTTTTAAAAGGTAACGCCGATTTCAAGATCCTGATCAATGGAAAGCCTTCGAGCATGGTGGAGAGGAACTATCGCGAAGTGCTCCGGAGTATGCCGGCATCATCCATTGAACGTATTGAGGTGATCACTACGCCGCCAGCCAAGTACGATGCCGAAGGATTGGCCGGTATCATCAATATCATTACCCACAAAAAAATCGATAATGGTTACACTGGTACAATCAATGTCAGCGAGCGTTTCCCGATAGGCGGGCCAGGTCTGGGCGGCTCATTTTCGGCAAAGCTTGGTAAATTCGGCATGACCGTTTTGGCTGGCGGGAACCAGTATATAACGCCATCAACGATCAACAGCGTGAGCAGGTCGACAACCGGGGAGGATGCAACCCATACTTTTCAGAATGGTGCATCGAAATCTAAAAATACGAGTGGATATATGGGGTATGAGCTTACCTACGAACTAGATACGCTTAATTTGGTCAGTGCCCAAATCAACGTCAACGGAAGTAAGGGGAATGGCTCGGGATTTCAGGCTTCGCAATTGAATGCCGCCGGCGAGGTGCTGGAAAGGTACTATGTCGATAACAACAGCCGCGACCGTGGTCACGGTATGGATGCGGCGCTTAACTATCAGAAAGGCTTTAAAGCCGACAAAAACAGGCTTCTTACTTTCTCTTACAGGTATTTCGGGTTCAATAATAATCAGAATAATAAACTTGCGATCTCCCAGCGCATTCACTATGACATACCGGATTATATCCAGGTTAATGATCAGAGTTTTTCGGAGCAGACCTTCCAGGTAGATTATGTATATCCTGTCAAAAAGCTAAGTATCGAGGCAGGTCTGAAGGGGATCATGCGCGACAATAAGAGCGATTTTCAATACAGGTCCTTCGATCCCGAAAGTAATTCCTACGAGCTCGATCCCGGTATGAGTAACCGGTTCAACAATACCCAGAACGTATTTGGTGCCTACAATACCTATCAGTATAATTTCAAAAACTGGGGTGTTAAAGCGGGCGCGAGGATCGAACAAACGATTGTCGACGCCGACTTTATCTCTACTGACTCGAAGGTGAAACAAAATTATTTCAATGTAATTCCTTCCGTGTCGGTCAACCGTAAATTCAAGGACAACAGCGGCTTGAATTTTGGCTATACACAGCGCATCCAGCGTCCGGGTATTTACCAGCTTAATCCATTCATCGACCGGTCGAACCCGAGTTTTGAAAAAACGGGTAATCCGGGTTTGCGTCCCGCGTTGGTCAACGACCTGCAGCTAGGTTACAGCAAATCAAAAAAGGCTTCGGTTAATTTCGGGGTAGGTTACACCCATTTCAGAGACCTGATCTTTCCCGTGGCGGTTTATAACGCCGAAACAAATATTACCCGGACGTCTTACGGCAATACCGGCATGGCAAGGCTGATCATGGCAAACTTGAACATCAATTACCCGATCACCAAAAACTGGAATTTCAGCATGAACACGAGGGCTGCCCATGGCAAAGTCCGGGGTATCGTTGATGGTGTGACGATTACGAATAGCGGCATTATGTACCAGATCTCGGTTTCAACCGGTTACCGGTTTGAAAAGGACTGGCGGGTGAATGCGAACCTGAATGCGAATGGCAAAGGGATCAACCTGCAGGGATCGTCCAATGCAATGGTCAGTTCTTCGTTCAGCATCAGCAAAGATATTGTGAAGGACAAGCTGTCATTTGCAGCCGCAGCAAATAATCCTTTTACGAAGTTCAGGAAGTTTGAGAGATTCACTTCAGGCCCGGATTTCAGTCAGGTAGATTACCGTAGGGATTATTTCCGGTCATTTAATCTGAGCTTGAATTATAAATTCGGAAGGCTGAAAGAAGCAATTAAGAAGAATAAACGTGGCATACGCAACGACGACGTGCAAAGCGGAAATTAATAAGTTGGTAGTTAAGTAGTTGGTAAACTTGGTAAGTCCTTAAGACTTGCCAAGTTTTTTATTCCGATAGAAATTGAAAAGAAGGGACCGCCCTGACCGCCTTGCCGTTCCGTTCAAATTTTTCCTCCTGATGAAGCGTAACCAGCAAGCCTTCTTTCAGATTGAAAAAATCCATGGCTTCAAACAGCCCGTCGAGCTCGCGGTCGAGGTTATCGGGGGTGAGCTCGTAACAGACTTGTACAAGCTTCTGTACGGCACCTTTTTGGACAACGACAAAATCGCATTCTCCTTTTTCGGAAAAATAATAGATCTCCTTAAAACTCCTCCGCAAATGCAGGAACATCATATTCTCAAATTTCCGCCCGAAATCGTCAGAAAACGAACCGGAATTGGCATTGACCATCCCCGTATCGGCCGCATATATTTTTCTGGGATTAACCAGCTGCTTCCTGGCCGAGTAGCTGAATTTTGGTATAAAATGAAACAGATAAGTGTATTCCAGGTGCGACAGATAATCCATGATCGTACTGGTCGACCCGATTTCAAACAGGCTTTTCAACCTGTTGCCTGTTACGAGGTTGCCCACGTTCGAAACGAGGTACAAAGCAAGCCTTTGCAATGTTTTCACGTCTCTGACACCGTAGCGGACCGCGATATCCCGGATCAGTATATCCTCAAAAAGATGATGCAGTACTTCTTCCAACCCCGATTTTACATACTCAGGAAAGCCGCCGTTGCTGAGATAAGCCATAACCGATTCTTCGGTTGGAATTATTTTTCGGAATGCTCTAAACTCATTGAAAGAGAAGGGGAACAACTCTTTAGTGATATGCCTTCCGGTCAGTTTTGTGCCCAGCTCGCGGCTCAGTAAGGAGGCATTTGAACCTGTGATGACGACTTTACAGCCCTCGTCCAGCTTCTGCCGCACATAGGTTTCCCAGCGATCGATGATTTGTATTTCATCAAAGAATAGAACATTGGTTTTGAAATCCTTAATGACGCTGTCGAGACGGCTGAAATCGTTTGGCTCAAAGTCGTAAAGCCTCGTATCCTCGAAATTGAGATAGAGTGCTTCGGGATGTTTTTCTTTTAATAACTGATACAGCAAAGTGCTTTTGCCGCAGCGGCGTATCCCCGAAACGATCAGCGCATGAGATGATATATCCGGCAGGATGTCAAGGGTATCCCTTTTAAGCCCGGTATCCAGAACACCCAGATTGGCTTTTTGAGCTTCCATAACATTAGCCAGAACGGATTTGAGTATCATATCAAGTTGTTTGATACAAAAATACAATCTTGTCCATTACTATCAAACAATTTTGTTTTTTACTAACGGACACTTTAAAATACTGACGTGCCTGTCAAATCTCGATGACCTCCCAGGCTTTTGTCAAACTGAACAAAAACTGTTCGATTTCGGACGTCTATTAAGTTATAATTTTATGATAATGAGCGGTTTGTGTGAGTGGCACAAATTTATTACCAAAACAAAATCCGATCGTAAAAGCCGACAAAATTATGCTAAGAAACTACCTCAAAATAGCATTTCGTAGTCTTTGGAAATACAAGACTAACTCATTTGTCAGCATCGCAGGGCTCGCGATCGGCATGGGCTGCTTCCTGTTACTTGCTACTTATATCTTACATGAGGTCAGATACGACCGTTTTCAAACCAACGGGGATAGGATCGTCCGTGTTAACCTGTTTTACCAATCGGGCGATGGGGCGCCGGAGAATCTGGCCATCACACCCACCGGGGTAGCGCCAGTTTTTTCAAGAGAATTTGAGGAAGTTGAAACCGGGGTTAGAATTTATGCATTCAGTGGATCCGGGGCGGTCGCTGTCCAGTATGAGGGCCAGTCTTACAATGAGAAAAAAGTCCTTTTTGCGGATTCGTCGTTCTTTAAAATCTTCTCCTTTCCATTTGTAGAAGGAAACCCCCGTACAGCCCTGGCCCAGCCGAATACCGTCGTGATTGACGAAAGTACAGCGCGAAAATATTTCGGGACCCAGAGTGCATTAGGCAAATCCGTAAAAATGAACGACAAGTACACCATGCAGGTCACGGGCGTGGTAAAAGATATCCCCTCTTATTCCCATATCAAGTTCAGCTGGCTCGGTAGTTACAGTACATTGCCACGCTCCAAAACCGAAGCCTTTGATTCAGCCAACGACTACACTTACCTGTTGCTGCGACCTCATGCAAGTGTCAAAGCGCTGCAAGCCAGGATCGACAGGTTCACAAAGCAGAACCTGAACGATCCGCAAAATCCGGCTTTCAAGGTGCGGCTGGAACTGGAAGCATTCAACGATATCCATTTATATTCAAAGGCAGGCAACGGCCTGGAACCTTCGGGCGATTACAAATACATATATGTACTTTCCGGTGTGGCTGTGCTGATCCTGCTGATCGCCTGCATCAATTTTATCAACCTTGTGACGGCCCGCGCTGCCATTCGCGCACGAGAAGTGGGTGTCAGGAAAGTCATGGGGGCCGTCAGGATGCAGTTATTTCGTCAGCATTTGCTTGAGAGTGCGATCATTACGGTTACCGCAACCGTTATTGGGGTGATGATTACGGTAATCTGTCTGCCTGGGTTAAGTAACCTGACTGGCAATGTGCTCGATCTGAAAGTGTGGCCCGGCTACTCTTTTCCGCTGGTTTTACTGGGGATGATTTTTGTGGTTACGATCTTGTCGGGAGCTTACCCTGCGGCAGTGCTCTCCCGGTTCGAGCCGATCAAAGTTCTAAAAGGCCCTCTGTTGTCTTCGTCAGGGAATGGAGGATTAAGAAGTTTTCTGGTGATTTTTCAGTTCGCCATTTCTATGCTGTTTATCATTGCCACCATCATTGCAAACCAACAGCTCTACTACATCCAAAATAAAAACCTGGGCCTTAATCCTTCGCAAATCCTTGTGATGGACCTGAGCTCGGGAATTCCAGCAGGCAAGCTTGCCGCCATCAAAGGGGAACTGCTGGGCAACGCCAAGGTTAAATCGGTCACCGCCTCGTACGATTCACCGCTCAATGTGCAAGGAGGATATTTTATTGCCGCAAGCGATAAACCCGAAAATGAAGGAATGAATATTACCGCCATTCCGGTGGAAAAGGATTTTGTTCCGACTATCGGGATGAAACTGGTTGCAGGCGAGAATTTCAATGAAACGGACATTTTACAAGCTACAAAAGATAGTTTTGAATTGAGGACCTACGCGTTTATCCTCAACGAATCTGCGGTAAAGGCGCTTGGCTGGACACCCGAAAAAGCCCTTGGTAAAGCAGTCAATATGAATGGCAGGAAAGGTAAGGTCAAAGGCGTTGCGCAGGATTTTCATTTCAGGTCGTTGCACGAGAAGATCGGGGCCATTGCGATCATACCGGAGTACAATTATTTTGGTAAAATTATGGTCAAGGTTTCGGGCAGCGATGCAACGGAAGCCATAGCATTGCTCAGGAAAAGCTGGAAAGAAAATTTCCCTTTAAGACCGTTTGAGTACCATTTCCTCGATCAGGAATTTGATGAAATGTATAAAGCTGAAAATAAGGTTTCGACTATTCTGGAACTGTTTTCTACCATAACTGTCCTGATTTCCTGCCTTGGACTGTTTGCCCTGATCGCCTTCATTGCTCAGCAGCGCACCAAAGAAATTGGGGTGAGAAAAGTCTTAGGTGCCTCTGTAGCCAGCATTGTCGTATTGCTTTCCCGTGATTTCCTGAAACTGATCGCTGCCGCAATCATTGTAGCATCTCCTATAGCCTGGTATTTTATGAGCGAGTGGCTCAAAGATTTTGCTTACCGCATCCAGATCAACGCCTGGGTTTTCCTGTCGGCGGGGTTGATCGCCATCGTCATCACGTTACTGACAATCAGTTTTCAAAGTATCAAAGCCGCCTTGGCCGATCCTGTCAAGTCGTTGAGAAGCGAATAGATTTCAAGCGTTTAGCTATTCAGGTATAAATGGAATATTAAGTAATTGACATAGACATTCACCATTGAAAGCAGAAAAGTAAAAGGCTAAGTACTAAAATAAAAAGTCATGTTCAGAAACTACCTCAAAATTGCCCTCCGGACGCTGTTCAAGCATAAGATGTTCAGCATCATCAATATATCGGGTGTGGCCATCGGACTTGCCTGTTTTTTGCTTTTGGCCTTGTATGTGAAAGACGAGCTTAGTTACGACCGTCATCACCAGAATGCAGACCGCATTTATCGTTTGTCCAGAACATTCCTTTCCAAGGACGGGACCGAATCTTTACGTCTCGGCCATGCTGCCCCGCCTTTTGGTCCGTTGATCCAGCAGGATTTTCCGGAGGTGGAACAGGTAGTGAGGATGATCGACGTCGATGCAGTGGTCAAATACAAAGACAATTCGTTCAGGGAGGAAAATATGTTTGCGGCGGAAAAGAACCTTTTCAAGGTATTCACCTTCAAAATAGACCAGGGCAATCCCGGCAAAGCTTTGGAAAATCCCTTCTCGATCATGTTTTCAAAGCCCATGGCTGAGAAGTACTTCGGAAAAGAAGACCCTATGGGAAAAATCGTCAGGCTGGACAACCAATTGGATTATACAGTTACCGGGGTTTTTGAACCGCTGCCCGCTCAATCCCATTTTCACCCTAATTTCCTGGTTTCCTTTTCAACGTTAAATGATCCAAGGGTTTACGGGGCAGAGGGATTGCAACGGAACTGGGGAAACAATTCTTTTTCAACCTTTTTGCTTTTGCCTGAAAACTATGATCCGCAAAAGCTGATCAAGGCATTTCCTGCTTTTCAAAATCGCCGCATTGAGCCGAATGCTTCAAAATATTCGGTTTTGAACCTTACGAAACTGACAGATATTCACCTGTATTCGCACCTTGATTCCGAAATTGAAGCCAACGGGGATATCCAGTACGTATACCTTTTTTCGGCAATCGCGCTTTTCATATTGATCATTGCCTGCATTAATTATATGAACCTGGCGACTGCAAAATCGGCTACCAGGGCGAAAGAAGTTGGAATGCGGAAAGTAATTGGCGCGGTCCGCGCGCAGCTGATCGGCCAGTTTTTAAGTGAGTCGGTATTGCTGGTGATTGTTTCCGTGGTGCTGGCTTTGCTGATGGTCGTGCTGTGCTTGCCGACACTCAATAACTTCACGCAAAAGGACTTGACAATCGGAGCTTTGCTAGATCCTTCTTTTCTGACAATCCTAACCGGTATAACCCTTTTTACCGGTCTTGTCGCAGGTAGTTATCCTGCCTTTTTTATGACGTCATTTCAACCGATCAGCGTCTTGAAGGGAAAGATTGCCTCTGCCTTGAAAAACGGCAAGTTAAGACAGACATTGGTCGTTGCGCAATTCGCAATTGCGGTTGTGCTCATGATCAGTACCACGGTTGTTTATACCCAAATGAGATATATCCGGAATTATAAATTGGGTTTCTCCAAAGACCAGGTCATCGTATTCAACGTCCCCGACGATTCGGCCACCAATTTTGAAAGTATCAGACAAAGATTGAAAGAAGATGCGGGTATCAAAGAAGTGGGGCGTTCCTCCCGTATTCCTTCCGGTCGCTTGCTGGATTCCTGGGAGGCGTATGTCATGAAAGGCGATACCTTCGCACCGACTGATATCACCATCAAATCCCTGTCCGTTGACGAGGATTTTATCCCGGCTTACCAAATCGAAATGGCGGCGGGTCGTAACTTTTCAAGGGATTTTTCTACCGACAAAACGTCTGGTTTTATATTGAATGAAACCGCTGTCAGACTTCTGGGATGGAAGGACCCCGCGGATGCGATTGGGAACCGTTTCGGCTATGGCGAAATGCGTGGCCAGATTATCGGCGTTACCAAGGACTATCACTTCGAATCATTGCACCAGAAGGTAGCGCCTATTGCCATGTTTAACCAGCCCGGACGACTGGGCCGTGTATCGGTCCAGGTGGCGGGGGGTAGCCTGAAACAGGCAATCGCTCATATCGAATCTGTCTGGAACAGCCGCTTCCCCGAAATGCCTTTCCAATATGAATTCCTGGATCAGCGTTTTGGCAAATTATATGCAAGGGAGCAGACACAGCAAATGCTTTTCGGCATTTTTGCAGGCATTGCGATTTTCATATCATGCCTCGGTTTACTTGGGCTTTCGATGTTCATGGCCGAGTTGCGCACGAAGGAAATCGGCGTCAGAAAAGTGTTGGGCGCGTCCGTAGGGAGTATCGTAACCTTATTGTCACAGGACTTCCTGAAACTGGTACTGATCGCCATCGTCATCGCTTCCCCGATTGCCTGGTATGGTATGCGGAACTGGCTGCAGGATTTTGCCTATCATACCGAGATCAACTGGTGGGTATTTGGGCTGGCGGGGATTATTTCCATAGCTATTGCGCTGTTTACCATCAGTTTCCAAAGCATCAAAGCAGCGCTGATGAATCCGGTACGGTCGCTGAGGTCCGAATAGTAGTGCAATGGGTTAAGGGTCAAAAGGTCAATGGTTAAAGGTTTTTATCCATTTATCGGCCAGCTGCCCTCAACCTTTTAACCGGTTAACCCTTAACCCATTTACCCTTTTTCTATGTTCAAAAACTATTTCAAAATCGCCCGCCGGAACCTTTGGAGAAATAAGGCTTTTTCGGCTATCAATATCTTTGGCCTTGCACTGGGAATGGCTGCGTGTTTTTTTGTTTTTCAATATGTTTATTTTGAAAAAAGCTACGACCGGTTTAATACCAATGCAGCGAATATTTACCGTGTTCCCATTTCATATTCGGGCAGCATGGCCAATGTGCCCACCACCGCGGCCAACCACCCGGCAGTGGGGCCGAACATGAAAAAGGATTTCCCCGAAGTAGTGGATTACACGCGGCTTGTAGGTGTATCGCTGTTTATGAATGCTACCACCATGTCTTACAGCGAGGGCAAAGCGGAACCCAAAACCTTTAATGAGGGAAATATCTTTATCGCAGACGCTTCATTTTTCAAAGTATTCTCTTATCCGTTGATTTCCGGCGACAGAAAAAGTTGTTTGTCGGCCGAAAGATCCATTGCAATCTCTGCATCCACCGCAAAAAGGTACTTCGGCAAGCAGGACGCAGTCGGCAAGATCCTCAAACTGAATGGAAATCTCCCTCTGAAAGTGACTGCTGTTTTTAAGGATATACCCGAAAATTCACATATCAAATTCGATATGCTGATCTCTTTTGAAACGGTAGGCCATGAGTGGGGCTTCAATGAGTGGACCTGGCCTGAATTCTATAATTATGTGGTACTGGCACCCGGTACGGATGTCAGGAAACTCGAAGCGAAATTTCCGGCTTTCATTGAGAAATACCTGGGTGCGAAAATGAGGGAACTCAACTTCCGGTCGCACTTCGAATTGCAGCCCATTACCGATATTCATCTCAATTCCAATTTGCTGAAAGAGGCGGAGGCCAATGGAAGTCAGAAAGAAATCTATTTCCTGGCGATCATCGGCGCATTTATCCTTTTCATTGCCTGGATCAACTACATCAACCTGTCGACCGCCAAATCGATGGAGCGGGCCAAGGAGGTAGGTCTCCGTAAGGCGGTGGGGGCCATTAAAAATCAATTGGTCGCCCAGTTCCTCCTCGAATCCGTGATCATTAACATGATCGCATTGGTTGTTGCGGCTGGTGTCATTGTCGCACTCGCGCCGCTGTTTAACCAGTTCATCGGGAAGGAGATCAGCGCCGGTTTCTTTTCGACCGGACTCGGAAGTGAAAGCTATTTCTGGCTGGTGGTTTTAGGCGTTTTCTGTGCCGGCGCTTTGCTGGTGGGAGCCTATCCGGCATTTGTATTATCTTCTTTTCTTCCTGCCAAAGTGCTGAAAGGCCTGATCGTCCAGTCGAGGTCGGGTATTTCTTTGAGAAGGGTGTTGGTCTCTTTCCAGTTTACCCTTTCGATTATCCTGATCGCCGCCACATTCGTGGTTTTCAAGCAGTTCAACTACATGCGAAACGGGAACCTGGGTTATAAAAAGGACCAGGTACTGATCGTGAAGGCGCCGGTGGTTGCAGACACGACCATTTTTCAGAAATACGATTACTTTAAATCCGAAATATTACAGGAATCTTCGGTTTCCAATGCTACGGCCACTTCCGACATCCCGGGCAACATGATCCGCTACCGCAATAGTGTGCGCAGGGCTAACCAGGACAAGCAGCATAACTTCACCACTTACCTGATGGAGGTGGACGAACATTTCATTCCCACCTATAAGATCGAAATGGCCGCCGGGCAGAATTTCAGGGAGACGGACCATTCCAAAATGGACTCAGCAAGTGTCACGAACGTCATGGTCAATGAGGAAGTCGTGAAAGGGTTGGGTTACAGTTCGCCGGAGGAGGCGGTTGATAAGAATATCAGGTTCACATTAGGCCGTTTCGACCTGAGCTGCAAGATCGTCGGGGTAGTGAAAAACTTCCACCAGCGATCGCTAAAGGAAAAGTTTGACCCGATCCTGTTCTATTATCCCAACCGCACGGACTGGAAATTTATTTCGGTTAATGTAAAAGGAGCCGATGCGTCCAAAAGCATTGCCCAGCTTGAAAACCTCTATAAAAAAGCATTTCCCGGAAACCCGTTTGAATATTTCTTCCTGGATGAATATTTCAACCGCCAGTACCAGGCCGACAGCCGGCTGGGGAATGTATTCGGGTTGTTTTCGGTACTCGCTATCATTGTTGCCTGCATGGGTTTGCTCGGGCTATCCAGCTTTGTAATTAAATTAAGGACCAAAGAAATTGGGATCCGCAAGGTATTGGGTGCATCTGTGAGCGGCTTACTGGTATTGATATCCAAAGACTTTGTAAAACTGGTTTGCATTGCTTCCGTGATTGCAATTCCTGTTATATACTTCACTGCCAATGCCTGGCTCGAAAGCTATGCATTCCACATGGGGCTTGGCGTATCCATATTCCTGATACCGCCCGCGCTATTGCTTGGGTTGACATTGCTCACCATATGTGTCCAAAGCCTGAAAACGGCATTAACCAATCCTGTTAAATCGTTAAGAAGCGAGTAGCCATGTTTAAAAACTATCTGAAAATCGCCTTCCGTAACCTGCTGAAAAGCAAAGGGTATTCTGCTATCAACATTACCGGGCTGGCGGCAGGGCTGGCTGTGGCAATCATGATCGGGCTTTGGGTCCAGGATGAATTTGCGTTTGACCGCTACCATGAAAATTACGATCGCATTGCCAAAGTAGTGGAAAAGGATGTGGTTGAGGGGCGCAGCGTCGGCGGTCAATATACCTCCTATCCCCTCGGGGAGGAGTTGCGCGATCATTATCAGGCCGATTTTAAATATGTTGTACAATCCTCCTGGACAGACGAGCATATTCTGGCATATAAAAACAACAAGTTTACCAAAAACGGGAATTTCCTGAGCGCTGTAGCGCCACACATGTTCACATTGAAAATGCTTGCGGGCACGCGTGACGCATTGAAGGACCCGTACTCGATTATGCTTTCCGAATCCGTATCAAAAGCATTGTTCGGTGCAGAAAATCCGATGGATAAGGTCATCAGATTGGATAACCAGCATAACCTGAAAGTGACAGGCGTTTACGAGGACCTGCCATACAATACGGAGTTCCGTGACCTGACATTTATCGCGCCCTGGGATTTATATGTCGCTACGCAGGACTGGGTCAGATCGGCCCGGGATAACAAAGAGTGGGGCAACAATTCCTGGCAGCTGCTGGTGCAGATCAATCCGAATTCGGATTTTAATACCGTATCCAAAAAAATTGCCAACCTCAAACTGGACCATTTGCCGGATGCCAAATTTTATAACCCTCAAATTTATCTGATGCCCATGCGGCAATGGCATTTGAATGGTACCTGGGACAGCCACGGCCAAATCGAATCGCGGATTAAATACGTCTGGCTTTTCGGCGCGATCGGTCTTTTCGTGCTCCTGCTTGCTTCCATCAATTTTATGAACCTGAGCACAGCGCGCTCCGAAAAACGCGCCAAAGAGGTAGGTATCCGCAAGGCGATCGGCTCCATGCGCGGACAGCTCGTCCGCCAGTTTTTCAGCGAGTCTTTGCTGGTGGTTTTTCTGGCATTTGTACTTTCAATTTTGCTCGTGGCCCTGTTTTTGCCGCTCTTTAATGACATCGCCGACAAGAAAATCGCGTTTCCCTTCGATTCTCCTGTGTTCTGGCTTTCAGGCTTGTTGTTTTGCCTTGTTACCGGAATCATTTCAGGAAGTTACCCGGCTTTGTACCTGTCGTCGTTCCAGCCGGTGAAGGTTTTGAAAGGCACTTTTCATGCGGGACGTTTTGCAGCAGTACCCAGAAGAGTGCTCGTCGTGCTGCAATTCACCGTTTCGATTACATTGATTATTGGTACTACTGTTGTTTACAAACAAATCCAGTATGCCAAAGACCGGCCGGTTGGCTACGACCGCCAGGGGCTGATCACCGTTGAAATCAATACGCCCGAACTCCGCAGTCAATACAATGCATTAAGAAACGCGCTGCTGGAAACTGGCGCGGTGACTGAAATGTCGACGTCATCGGCTCCTGCCACCAGCCTGAACTCAAGAAATGGTGGTTTTAGCTGGGACGGAAAGGATCCGAATTTCCGTGCACAGTTTGGGACGATTGCTGTGACGCATGATTATGGGAAAACCGTCGGCTGGGAGTTTATCGGAGGCCGTGATTTTTCAAGAGCGTTTTCTACGGATTCTTCGGGCATGGTGCTGAATGAGGCGGCTATGAAATATATGGGTTTTAAAAATGCCTCGGATATTGTAGGGCATACTGTTAAATGGAACGACACGCCTTTCACGGTGGTGGGGGTGATCAAGGATATGCTCATGGATTCGCCATTTACGCCGGTTTACCAAACGGTGTACATGGTTGACTACAACTGGGCCAATGTGATCAATATCAAATTGAATGGCGGCAAGTCAGCCAGTGAATCCTTGAAGAAAGTGGCAAAAGTATTCCGCGAACTCAATCCGGGAAGTCCTTTCGATTATAAATTTACCGACCAGGAATATGCATTAAAATTCGCCGACGAAGAACGAATTGCTAAACTGGCTTCTGTCTTCGCGACCCTGGCGATCCTGATCAGTTGTCTTGGTTTATTCGGCCTGGCATCATTCACCGCCGAGCAGCGTACCAAGGAAATCGGTGTCCGCAAGGTGCTGGGCGCTTCTGTGGCGAATCTCTGGACTTTACTTTCAAAGGAATTTGTAATTCTGGTGGCGATTTCATTTGTCATTTCCGCGCCGATCGCCTGGCAATTACTGGATGGCTGGCTGCAGAAATACGATTACCGCACCAACATTTCCTGGTGGATTTTTGCGGCGTCGGGTATCGGTGCGCTCATGATCACATTAGGGACCGTCAGCTATCAGGCAATCCGGGCGGCGATTGTGAATCCTGTGAAATCCTTAAGAAGTGAATGACCATACGTGACACTATAAAAAAATTGTCCCAATGTTGAAATCCTACCTAAAAATCGCCTTGCGGACGCTTGTTCGCTATCGGAACTACACGATCCTGAATATGCTCGGTCTTTCGATCGGTGTGGCCGCCTGTCTGCTGTTGTATGTTGTTTACAGCTACGAATCCAGTTTTGATAAATTCCACAAAAATTACGACCGAATCTATCGCATTGCGCGGAAGACACAATATGCAAGCGGACAAACTGAGTACACGCCTGGCAATCCTTTGCCTTATGAAGCAGCACTTAAAGTAGACATTCCGCAGATCGGCACGATCGTCCCAGTTTTTGGTACCGTTGATCCTCAGGTCACAGTGCTAGGTAAGAATGCGGACAGCCAGCTGACGGACAAGAAGTTTAAAGAGGATAATGAAGGCCTGGTGACGGTTCCGGAATTCTTTGATTTTTTCGATTTCGCCTGGTTAAGCGGCACAAAGGCTGTTTTGAAAGAACCTAACGTGATCGTGCTTTCCCAAAGAAAGGCGGAAAAGTATTTCGGTAACTGGCGGGGTGCGATGGGTCAGTTTGTCAAGATCAATAACAAAACGGTTATGAAGGTGGCAGGCATACTTGAAAACCCGCCCCTGAACACCGATATGCCGGTCGACATCGTGATCTCTTATGAAACGAAACGCAGGAAGCCTTTGGAATTTGGCTGGGGCGGGTTTGACGGCTGGGGTAGTACCAGCAGTAACGATCAGCTATTTGTCATTTTGCCGGAAAAGGTGTCCGCCAAGTCGATTGAAGCCCAACTGGTCGGTTTTGTAAAGAAACATTACGGGGACAGAAAGGACAATACCAAAATCACACAATTCCTGAGCCCATTGTCCGATCAGCATTACGATAGCCGGATCAATAACTACTCGGGCCATCAGATCAGCAGAAATGTGCTGTGGACACTTGTAATTATCGGTGTTCTGATCATCGTTATGGCCTGTATCAACTTTATCAACCTTGCGACCGTCCAGTCGGCCAGACGATCCAGGGAAGTTGGGGTCAGAAAGGTATTGGGAAGCAGCCGTGCAGAACTGATACGCCAGTTTTTGAGCGAAACATTTTTGATTGTGGTAGGTTCTGTTGCATTGGGTGTGGTGATAGCTGTACTGAGCATGCCCTTGCTGGGCCGAATTTCAGAAGTGCCGGCCGGACTTCCGGTCGTAAATAATCCCGGGATCTGGCTGTTTGTGCTGGCATTATCCCTTTTGGTAAGCTTTGTTGCAGGATTCTATCCCGCCATTGTAATGTCTGGTTTTCAGCCGATCGAAGCCATTAAAAGTAAGATTGCGAACCGTTCACTGGGGGGCGTTTCGCTGCAGAAGATACTCATTGTGATCCAGTTTGGTGTTTCCCAGATATTGGTAGTAGGTACCATTGTCACCATCAGCCAAATGAAGTTTGTAGGGAACCTGGATCTTGGATTCACGAAAGAAGGCGTTTATACGGTCGCGCTGGATGACGCTTTTGGCAGTCGTCTTCAATCGTTCAAGAATGAGTTATTGCAAAACCCGGAAATACAGTCGGTGAGTTTCTCTTCCGATGTTCCTTCCTCAGACGATAACTGGTCGGGTAATTTTGCATTCGGCAACAGGGGGAAGGACGAGGATTTTCAGGTATTCAATAAGTTTGCTGATGAAGATTATTTCAAAACATATGGATTTCAGTTCGTGGCCGGAAAAGCGTATGAAAAAGGCGATTCGACAGGTGCCTGCGTCGTAAATGAAACGTTGCTGAAAAAAGTGGGTATCAAAAACCCGCAGGAGGCGATTGGAATGAACATTAGAATGGGAGGCGGCAAGTGGGAACCCATCGTGGGCGTTGTGAAGGATTTTAAAGCCAACTCCGCGCGTGAGGCCAGCAAACCAATCCGTATAGCACCATTGCACGAGTTTTATTGGAAGGGAGGGATCAAAATCCGGACCACCAACATCGCGAAGTCCGTGGACTACATTCAGAAAACTTATGCCAATGTTTTCCCCGAAGTGGCTTTCCAGGGCAAGTTTTTCGACGAAAGCATTGAAGAGTTTTATAAACAGGAAAAGCAGATCAGCCTGCTTTACCAGATTTTTGCCGGGTTATCCATTTTTATAGCATGCCTGGGATTGTTCGGCCTGGCTACTTTTATGGCGCAGCAACGTATGAAGGAGATCGGCGTCAGAAAGGTATTGGGCGCGTCGGTCGCAGGGATTGTCGGGCTGCTTTCCAAAGATTTTCTGGTACTCGTATGCATTGCTATCTTGCTTGCTTCCCCGGTGGCCTGGTACCTGATGGACAAATGGTTACAGGACTTCGCTTACAAGATCAGCATCAGCTGGTGGATGTTCGCCAGCGGCGCTGTGATGGCGGTTGTCATCGCATTTGTGACCGTCAGCTTCCAGAGTATCAAGGCGGCATTAATGAATCCTGTGAAATCACTTAAAAGCGAATAGTATGATCCGCCATCATTTAAAAATCGCATTCCGTAATCTCGCTATCAACAAAACGTACTCCTCAATCAACATTGTCGGCCTGGCTTTGGGGATGGCAGTATCGGTGCTGATCCTGTCGTTTGTGATGCATGAGCTGAGCTACGACAAGTTCCACAAGAACCACGAGAAGGTATTCCGCATTCTGGCGAAGATCAATATGAATGGTAATGATCTGCAGATGACGGGATTTTCTCCCAAGTTGGCGCCGACATTGAAATCATCGGGTTCGCACGTGCAGGATTTTGTGCGGGTGTTGCCGGCTTATCATAAAGTGGTGATCAAAAATCCTGCGGACAACCAGGTCGCTTATGAGGACAACTTCATGTTTACGGATCCGTCGCTTTTCAATGTTTTTTCTTTCAAATTAAAAACAGGGGAGGCAAAGCGCATTCTGGATAAACCCTTTACGCTCATCATCTCGGAGCGGATGGCCAAAAAGTATTTTGGAAAAGAAAATCCAATCGGTAAAACATTACTCTACGACGGCACGCACGCAATGCAGGTCGCAGGGATAGCTGAAAATCCGCCGTCAAACTCATCACTTCAATTTGATTTTATCACATCAATCCTGACTTACCCGAAACTCAGCGAGCAGAACAAGAACAACTTCGAAAATTCCGGGGTTTTTACAACATATCTCTTGCTGGATTCCGAAAAATCCGTGGCTGCGGTTGAAAAGACGATCAAGAAGCAAAATACCAACCCGGATTCATTCGATGCAAAAGCTACCTACAAGCTGGAACCCTTTGAGGGCATACATTTGGGTAACGATTTCCATACCTCGGGAAACACCGGGCTGATCCTGATCTTCGCCGGAATAGCCGTGCTGATCCTTTTTCTGGCATTGTTCAACTACATGAGCCTGACCACCGCCCGTGCAACATTGCGCTCGAAGGAAGTAGCAGTGCGAAAAGTGGTAGGCTCGGGACGGAAGGGGTTGATGAAGCAATTTTATACAGAATCCGTACTGCTGTGCTTGATCGCTTTTGTTCTGTCCTTTGTCTTTGTACAGCTATTTAAGCAGCCATTTTTTAACCTGCTCGATCTGCACATTGATACCGCATTCCTGGTATCTCCCGGATTTTTAGCTTTTCTGATCGGTCTTCTTGCAATCACTGCATTGCTTGCGGGAAGTTACCCGGCACTGGTACTTTCCGGTTTTAATCCACTTGAAGTTTTAAAAGGAAGGTTTTCGGGAGGTCGGGGCGGCGCTGCCTTGCGGAAGTTATTTATGGTTTTTCAGTTTACAGTTTCCATCGCGCTGATCGTGTGCAGTCTGGTCGTAAAACATCAGCTCAGCTTTATGCAGAACAAGCAGCTGGGCCTCTACAAAGACCAGGTATTGGCGATCCCGATCAGCAAATCATTGGAGAAAAATTATTTCCCGCTGCGTAACGAGATCCGCGACCAGGCGGGGGTAACCAGCGTCACGGTCACCAATTCGGGATTATTTAAAGGATATAATATGTGGTTTGTGAAAAATTTCACGAGCCAAAAAGAGGTTGGATTGGTCACGATGATGACCGACAATGATTTTGTCAACACATTGGGCCTGAAATGGAAAACGGCTCCGGTAGCGGGCAACTACAAGAATCGCAACCACGTGCTGCTCAATGAAACGGCTGTCCGCGAATTGGGCGTTAAAGGAAATCCCATCGGGCAAAAGGTAGTTGATAACGAAATTGCCGGGATCGTTAAGGACTTTAATTATGATTCTCCTGCACAGGGCATTCGCGGCGTAGGTGTGTTCATCGTGAATGATACCACCAACATTCTGAAAATGGGAGGGGCAAGTGCGTTGATTTACGCCAGACTGGATGCGAGGACCAATTTGAAAGAGAAAGTCGAGGCGATTGGGGAGATTTTCAAAAAGTATGAGATCGACAAACCCTTCGAATATTACTTCCTGAACGACGCTTTCAACGAAACATTCAAAACGCAGATCCGCATGTCCAAGATGTTTACCGTCTTCACCGCCGTGGCGATTTTTATTGCTTGCATGGGGCTTTTCGGGCTGGTCACATTTACCGCACAAACACGCACCAAAGAGATCGGCATCCGGAAGGTACTTGGCGCGTCGGTGGCCGGTATCGTAGCCATGATTTCCAAAGATTTTGTAAAACTGATACTGGTCTCCATCGTCATCGCCCTGCCCGCCGCCTGGTATTTCATGGATAAATGGTTACAGGATTTTACATACAGGATCAATATCCCGGTCTGGATCTACATTGCAGCCAGCGCGCTGGCGATCCTCATTGCATTCATTACCATCAGTTTCCAAAGTATCAAGGCGGCGCTGGTCAATCCGGTAGAGTCACTCAAGAGCGAGTAGGGGATTTAGAGGGTTAAAAGGTTAAAGGTTAAAAGGTCAAAAAACATTACCAACGCTGTGTAGTGTCCTTGCCAATTCACCCTTAACCAGTTAACCATTCACCCTTAGCCTTTTAACCCTTAACCCATTTAAACATGTTAAAAAACTATCTGAAAATCTCCTGGCGGAACCTCGTAAGGGCCAAGGGATATGCCTTGATCAACATCGCCGGCCTCGCAGTGGGCATGGCTTCCTCGGTGCTGATCTTTTTATGGATCCAGAGCGAACTACAATTTGACCGGTTTTACACGAATGCGGACCGGCTGTACCAGATCTATAACCGGGATGTTTTCAATAACGAGCCCACGGTTTGGGGAAGCACACCCCCGCCGCTCGCACCGGAACTGAAAGCGTCGTATCCTGACATCGAAGCGGCTACCCGCATAGCGCCCCTTACCTTACTTATTTCGGCAAAAAACAAGAATGTGAATGCGCAGGGAGCATTTGTCGATCCTGATTTTCTCCGGATGTTTGATTTTACGCTTTTGTCGGGAAACCGGGCTCAATTGCTGAAAGAAACCAATGGGATCGTAATTACGGAAAAGCTGGCACAAAGTTTCTTTGGCACTACCGACGTCATTGGCAAAACGATCCAGATCGAGCATAAAGATAACTTCCTGGTTTCTGGTGTTTTGAAGAACTTTCCTCAGAACAGCCAGTTTGCCGACCGCGATTATCTGTTGCCATGGAGTTACTTTAAACAGCTGGGCTGGGCAACCCTAGAATGGAATAATAACAACTATTATACCTTTGTTACCCTGAAAAAAGGTGCCAGCGAGGCCGCCGTCAATCAGAAAATCAAAAAGGTAACAGCCAATCACCTCAAAGGTGCCATAGACAATGTGGCTAACCGGGAAATATTCCTGTTTCCCGCCGAAAAGTGGCATTTGTATTCCAAAATAGAAAAGGGGCAACTGGTCGACGGCCGGATTGTTACCGTCAGACTATTTGGATTGATCGCCGCATTTATTCTGATCATTGCCTGCGTGAACTTTGTAAACCTGAGCACTGCCCGCAGCGAAAAACGCGCCAAAGAAGTAGGTATCCGCAAAGTGGCCGGTGCGCCGAAAGGTTCGCTTGTGCTGCAGTTTATCAGCGAGTCGGTGATGCTGGCGTTCATCGCGGCTATCGTTGCGGGGTTGCTTATTCTCGCCGTGATCCCGGCTTTTAATAATCTGGTCGGACTGCAATTGCATCCTGATCTCCATTCCGGCTATTTCTGGATCTCGGTCATCGGGTTTGTGCTTTTTACCGGATTGCTGGCAGGAAGTTATCCCGCATTTTTCCTGTCAGGCTTCCAGCCTGCCAGAGTGATCAAGGGTATTTATAATCATGCAAATACCGCGTTTTCACCCCGGAAAGGTTTGGTTGTGTTGCAATTCACGTTTGCAATCATTCTTATCATATCCACGCTGGTGATCAAACAACAAATCGACTTCGGGCAAAATCGTGAGAGCGGTTACGACAAAAATAACCTCCTGATCACGGTATTGGCCGGGGATTTGGAGAAGCATTACGCCGCAGTCCGCGATGAATTGCTTGCGAACGGAGCTGTGGTTTCCGCCACTAAATCGCTGGGTCCCGCTATGAGCTTAAATTCACGCCAATGGGGTGTTTCCTTTCCCGGAAGCGTGGAAGCGGATAAGAATGTGGAATTCGACCTCTTTGGTGCCGATCAGAACTTCGTAAAAACCACCGGCGTGAAATTGTTGGAAGGCAGGGAAATAGACCTGGCAAAGTTCCCCACGGATTCTTTGGCAGTAGTCCTGAATGAAACTGCAGTTAAGGCCATGCGCCTGAAAAACCCGGTTGGTACCACCATCAACTATCAGAAGCGCGACTGGCACGTCGTAGGAGTCGTGAAAGATTTTATTTATGAATCGCCTTATGCGCCGGTTAAGCCTGTTCTCATCAGCGGGCCTGGAGGTATGCTTCCGCACCAATGGCTGAGCATGCGGTTGAACCCCCAGAATACGACCGCGCGAAACCTGAAATTGGCAGAGGCCGTTTTCAAGAAATACAATCCGGGCTACCCGTTCGAATATTCGTTTGCGGACGAAAATTACAAGACCAGATTTGCCCAGGAACAACTGACGGGCACCTTAACCGGTGTCTTTACCGGCCTGGCCATTTTCATTTCCTGCCTGGGGTTATTCGGGCTTGCCGCGTACACGGCGCAGCAGCGGACCAAAGAAATCGGCGTCAGAAAAGTGCTCGGTGCTTCGGTAGCGGGCATTATTGGCCTGCTCACCAGTGATTTTGTAAAGCTGGTCATTATCTCATTCCTGATCGCAGCGCCTGTAGGCTGGTACGCGATGGACGAGTGGCTGAAGGATTTTGATTACCGGATCCATGTAGGCCCGGGCATCTTTATCATCACAGTTTCGGCAGCTTTACTGATTGTCCTGCTGACCGTCAGCTTCCAGGCCATTAAAGCCGCATTGATGAACCCGGTCAGGTCGTTGCGGAACGAATAACAAGAGCTATGGGCAAAGGGGTTATGATCGCGCTTACGCCATTTTGGTGGATGGTACTGTGGTATATGAAAACATCATGTACTTTTTTGATCCCTAATAAACCATCTTCCCGAATCGCCAATAACAAGCGAAGTTGGTTGTCCGATTTCGCACAGCTAACTTTTTATGAACTAGTTAAGTGATTTAAAATCAGCCATATAGATGCCTTTTGCAAATTTGTTGTGACTAAAAACCTGACCAACTGCCGTTAATCAAAAGTCGGAAAACATGCTCAGAAACTACTTTAAAATCGCGTTGCGTAGCCTTGCCAATAAAAAGGCATTCGCCATGATTAACATTTTAGGTCTCGCCATCGGTCTTGCTACCTGCATGCTGATCATGCTTTTTGTCCAGCACGAACTGAGTTATGACAAGTACAACGAAAAGTCGGACCGGATCTTTCGCCTGACCTTTTTTGGAAGTATTGGCGGGAAGGCCATTCATATTGCTGCCGCGCCGGCGCCGGCTGGCCCGGCCTTGTTTCGTGACTATCCCGATGTAGAAGCCTTTACGAGGGTTAACAAACAGGGGACTTTTTTGGTAAAATATAATCAGAAGCAATTTAAGGAGGAACGGGTGGTTTTTGCGGATTCCAATTTCTGCCATGTTTTTTCTGTTCCTTTTGTGAAAGGTAATTCAAAAACAGCGCTCGATGAGCCCAATACATTGGTCATCACACAGCGCATTGCTCAAAAATACTTTGGAACAAAGGACCCGATTGGACAGAGTTTGAAATTGGGCGACAAGCTTTACAGGGTAACCGGCGTTTGCGGAGATGTTCCCTCTAATTCTCATTTACATTATGATTTCCTGGTCTCCTTGAAGTCGACCAGTCTGGGGGATAAATGGTTGGCCAGTGGTGCACATACTTATTTGCTTTTGAAAAAAAATGTCGAAGCCGAAAAGCTGAATGCAAAAAGCAACGAGATTGTGCGCAAATATATCGGCCCGGAAGTGCAGGAATTCCTGGGTATGAGCTATGACGATTATCTCAAAAAAGGCGACAGCTTTGGTTTTCGCTTACAGCCAATAGCCGATATCCACCTGCACTCGGACCTGGAAGCAGAGCTGGAACCCAATGGCAACATTAAATACGTATATATTTTCTCTGTGATCGCAGCTTTCATTTTGCTGATTGCATGTATCAATTTTATGAATTTGTCGACAGCCGGGTCTGCTGGTAGAGCAAAGGAGGTAGGTATCCGCAAAGCAATGGGGTCCGTCCGGCAGCAGCTGGTCCGCCAATTTCTGACCGAATCCATTTTGCTGACTTTTTTGGCTTTGCTGGCCGCATTTGCATTGGTCATCCTGGTATTGCCCTGGTTCAATCAACTGGCGGGTAAGACGTTCGGATTGCAATATATACTTAACCCTAAAATGGTATTGTATGCCATTGCGGGTTGTTTGGTAGTGGGTGTGCTGGCAGGAAGTTACCCGGCATTTGTTCTTTCTTCGTTCAAACCGGTGGCTGTTCTGAAAGGCAAGGTACAGCTGGGCATACGCAATGGATGGCTGCGCAACTCGTTGGTAACCATTCAGTTTGTGGTGTCGATAGGGATGATCATTGGAACCATCGTCGTATACCAGCAATTGCAGTTTATCCAAAATAAAAAACTGGGTTTTGATAAAGAACAGGTGCTTATCCTGCATGATACTTATCTGCTGGGGGATAAAGCCAAAACGTTCCGAGACGAAATATCCAAATTATCGCAAGTGGTAGACGTCACCCTGGCGGGTTATCTACCGGCGGGCAGTTCCAACAACGGTACCGACGGATATATTCCGGAAAGCTCGGGAAGCAATACTACTCCTTATCGTTTCAATACTTATCAGATTGATGAGCATTATCTGAACACTCTGGGCATTAAACTGGCGGCAGGCCGTAATTTTTCCCAATCGTTTGGGACTGATAGCGCGGCAGTTTTGGTGAATGAAGCAGCGGTGAAACAGTTTGGCTGGAAAAACCCGATTGGTCAAGGGGTCAAAACTGTCGGTAACGGCAGACAGGGCAGCGCAAAGACTTACACCGTGGTGGGTGTGACCAGGAATTTTCACTTTGAATCTTTTCATAACCAGATTGCGCCGCTTGTCATGATGAATGGAGGAGACGGTTATCAGACGGCGTTGCGGATCCGCAACGACGATGTGCAAGGAATGATCAAAACCTTGGAAAAAAGCTGGAAAACCAATACGGATGCGCCTTTTTCCTACTCTTTCATGAACGAGCGGTTCAACAAAATGTATGAGGCTGAGCAACGCATCGGTACCTTATTCGGCATTTTCGCCGGGCTGGCTGTCGTGATTGCTTGCCTGGGATTGTTTGGACTTGCCGCATTTACGACCCTTCAGCGCACCAAGGAAATCGGGGTGCGCAAAGTATTGGGCGCCTCGGTGATCAGCATTGTTTCGCTACTGTCCAAAGATTTTGTGAAACTAGTGGCGCTCGCGATTTTGATTGCTTCCCCCCTGGCGTGGTATGGCATGCATACCTGGCTGGAAGACTTCGCCTACAAGATCAATATTGAATGGTGGGTATTTGTGCTGGCGGGGTTCCTCGCAGTGGGGATAGCGCTTGCGACGGTCAGTTTTCAGAGTATCAGGGCAGCGCTGGTTAATCCGGTGAAAAGTTTGCGGAGTGAATAGGTTGCGAAACGTATAAGCTAACACGTTTACCCCGGGACCACGCAAATACATCTTGTCCGCTTCAGTACGGTCAGCGTCCGAAAGCGGACATTTTTTATCTCATATATCAGCCGAAAAGTGGCTATAACAGTCAAAAATGGGTTTTTTACCAAGCTGGCACAGCATTTGATCGGCATTATCGTAGGAAATAGATCACTTTATGAAACGAACGTTTTTAGGAGAGTTTGAAGAACTTGTTTTGCTGACGGTCGCCGTATTGGGCGAGGAAGCATACGGCGTTTCGGTTACCCAGGAACTGGAACAGAAAACGGGCCGGACGGTTGGTTTCAGCACCGTGCACACGACCCTCCAGCGTTTAGAGGAGAAGGGGTATCTCTCTTCCCAGATGGGCGGGGCGACTGCCGAGCGGGGCGGTCGGCGCAAGCGGTTTTTTTCTGTGACGGCTTTTGGCCGGAAAGCATTGCGCGAGGTAAAGCAAGTGCGCGAGGAATTGTGGAATGCGCTGCCGCCGAATACATTGCAACTGATGGGAGGGTGATATGGCCTTCAAAAACCACATGTCAGGTCAGCCGCCGCGATGGGCCAGCAAGCTGCTCAGCCTTTGGGCCGATCCCGATGCAGCGGAGGAAATCCAGGGCGATCTGCTCGAAATATACGCTCACTGGGTGGAGACACAAGGCCGACGGAAAGCAAACAGGCGATATGTTCTTAATGTAATTAAGTTGTTGAGGCCGTTGGCCAAATCGAAAAGATCAGAAAAGTATCCCGAAGCCTCTTTATCAAGCCATGATATGATCAGTAACTATTTCAAAATCGCGTTCAGAACATTTGCCAAGCAAAAGGGATACTCTTTTATTAACGTCTCCGGCCTTGCCATCGGACTGACAGTTGCCATGTTTATTGGCCTGTGGATTTACGATGAGCTGTCATTTGATACATACCATAAGAACTACGACGAAATTGGGCAGGTCTGGGCTGGCGGTACCAATCCCGGAGCTTCGGAAGCCTCGGGTTCGGTCTCCCTTCAGTATCCAATGGGCGCTGTTCTTAAGAATAATTACAGCCAGTATTTCAAGCAGGTGCTGATGGCCTGGTGGGTGGGTAATTACACTATTTCATTTGCGGATAAAAAACTGAGCAGAACCGGAGAGTTTATTGAAGCAGGTGCCCCTGAAATGCTGTCCTTGAAAATGCTGAAGGGGTCGTATCAAAGCCTCAATGAACAGCATTCTATTATACTCTCGGCATCTACGGCCAAGGCCATCTTCGGCGAAGATGATCCCACGGATAAAATCTTAAAAATTGATAACCGCATTGACGTGAAAGTGACGGGGGTGTACGAAGACATTCCCCGTAATAACCGTTTCGGCGAAGTCCAGTTTTTCTCACCATGGGCATTGTGGGCTGCCTCAAATGCCTGGATAAAGGGGAGCGAAAATGAATGGAACAACAGGTCGTTCAATATTTACGTGCAGCTGCAGCCCCATATTTCCATGGAAACAGCCAATGCAGGCATCAGAGATTTATACTACAAAAATTTGCCTAAAGATTTTTTGAAAGAAGTCGATAGGTACAAGCCCTTTGTACAAGTAGTCCCCATGAACACCTGGCACCTATACTCCGAATTTGAAAACGGAAAGCCGGCAGGGGGGCGCATCACGTTTGTCTGGTTGTTTGGCATAGTCGGCGTTTTTGTACTCCTGCTGGCGTGCATCAATTTCATCAACCTCAGCACGGCCAGGTCCGAAAAACGTGCCAAAGAAGTGGGTGTGCGAAAGGCAATCGGCTCAGGCAAACGGCAGCTGGTTGTGCAATTCCTGAGCGAATCACTGATGATGGTGATGCTGTCTTTTTTATTTTCCCTGTTGCTGCTTTTCCTGACACAAAACTGGTTTAATGAGTTAACCGATAAGGATATTGCTTTGCCATTTGGCAATCCTGTTTTCTGGGCTGGCAGCATCGCATTCATTGTATTAACCTCCTTTATTGCGGGCCTTTATCCTGCTTTTTATCTGTCCTCTTTTCAGCCCGTTAAAGTGTTGAAAGGCGTCGTGCGTTCAAGCCGTTTTGCACTGCTGCCGCGCAAAGTGTTAGTGGTAATGCAGTTTACCGTTTCAGTAGTCCTGATTATCGGTACCATCATTGTTTATCAGCAAATTCAATACGCCCGGAACCGGCCTGTCGGGTATAACAGGGAGGGGCTTGTCTATATCCCTATGAACGACCCCAATTACAATGGTAAGCAGGAGTTCATCAGGCAGGAGTTACTCAATACCGGCGCCATAACCAACGTGGCGGTATCCTCGACTCCGATCACAGCGGTTTGGAGTAACAGCGGAGGATTTACCTGGAAAGGGCATGATCCGGGTCAACATTCAGATTTTGCCATCGTGAATGTCACTCATGACTACGGTAAAACGGTAGGCTGGCAATTTCTTTCCGGTCGTGATTTTTCAAGAACGTTTTCGACCGATTCCGCGGGCGTCATCATTAATGAAACTGCCGCCAAATATATGAAGCTGAAAGAGCCGATCGGTGAATATATCACTTCGGACGATGGCTCTGAATCATGGCGGATTATTGGGGTGATCAAAGATGTCGTCATGCAGTCGCCCTATGAACCGATCAAACAAACGCTCTTCTACCTGGACCCTAATTATTCCAACACAAACCAGCTGACCGTCCGGATCAAGCCGGATGTAAGTGCCGGTACCGCATTGTCGAAAATGGAAGCCGTGTTGAAAAGGATCGTACCGTCCGCTTTATTCGACTACAAATTTGTGGATGAAGAGTATGCCAGAAAATTCAGTCAGGAGGAGCGGATTGGCGAATTATCAGGCATTTTCGCCGTCCTGGCTATTTTTATCTCATGCCTCGGTTTGTTTGGGCTGGCATCCTTTGTAGCCGAGCAGCGTACGAAAGAGATTGGTATCAGAAAAGTGATGGGCGCTTCGGTATCCAATCTGTGGCAAATGCTATCCAAAGATTTTGTCGTATTGGTCATTATCTCCTGTTTCATCGCTATTCCGATCGCATCGTACCTGATGAGCGGCTGGCTTCTGAAATATCAATACCACACGACCGTATCCTGGCGGGTATTTGCAGGCTCAGGTGCAGGGGCGCTGATCATCACCTTACTGACGGTCAGTTACCAGGCCATCAAAGCAGCATTACTTGACCCGGTCAAAAGCCTGAGAAGTGAGTGATATGAAGCCAAAGCCGCCTCATTGGGCCAGCAGATTACTCGCCTGGTGGGCCGATCCCGATGCAGCGGAGGAAATCCAGGGCGACCTGCTCGAAATATACGCTCACTGGGTGGAGACACAAGGCCGACGGAAAGCAAACAGGCGATATGTTCTTAATGTAATTAAGTTGTTGAGGCCGCTGGCCAAATCGAAAAGATCAGAAAAGTATCCCGAAACCTCTTTATCAAGCCATGATATGATCAGTAACTATTTCAAAATCGCGTTCAGAAGTCTCTTGAAGAACAAAGGATATTCAGCTATCAACATTTTCGGTTTGGCAACCGGTATGGCAGTGGCAATCATGATCGGGCTTTGGATCTATGATGAGCTGTCATTCAATAAATCCTATAAGAACTACGACCGCATTGCGCAGGTCATGCAGCATTCGCTTTCCAACGGAACCTACGGGACTATCAATGCGCTTCCCGTACCACTTGCCACTGAGTTGAGGACGACCTACGGAAATGATTTCAAATATGTGGTGCTGTCGTCGTGGACAGAAGGCCATACCTTATCGTTCGGCGATAACAGCCTGTGGAAAACTGGAAATTACATTGAGCCCGGGGCGCCCGACCTTTTTTCATTGAAAATATTGCAAGGCTCAAAAAATGGACTGAAAGACACCTACTCGATCATGCTCTCCGAATCCGCAGCCAAAGGCCTTTTCGGGGATACCAATCCACTGGATAAAATCGTCAAGATCGATAATCAGATCTCTTTGAAGGTAACGGCGGTTTATGAGGACCTGCCGTTCAATACCGAGTTCAGCAACATGGAGTATCTCGCGCCATGGAACCTGAATGTGGCGATACGCGACTGGGTTAAAAACAGCGAGAATAATTGGGAGAACAATTCCTTTCAGATCTTCACACAAACGTCTGATCATGTGCCTGCCGGACCAGAGTATATGGAGAAGATTTCAGCCAAAATCAAAGACATCAAACTTGGTAAAGTAAGCAGCGAAACAGCGCGGCAAAAGCCCGCCGTATTCCTGCACCCCATGAGCAGGTGGCATTTGTATTCCGAGTTCAAAAATGGAGTCAATGCGGGCGGACGGATCCAGTTTGTCTGGCTTTTCGGGATAATCGGGGTTTTCGTACTGCTTTTGGCTTGTATCAATTTTATGAACCTGAGCACGGCACGTTCAGAGAAGCGGGCAAAGGAAGTGGGCATCCGCAAAGCAATTGGCTCGCTAAAAGGACAGTTGATAGGACAGTTTCTGAGCGAACCGCTTTTAATCGTCGGCATTGCGACGATGATCTCATTGCTTTTTGTATGGTTGATCCTGCCGCAGTTCAATGAAGTGGCAGATAAGAAAATGGTCATTTTGTGGTCGAATCCGGTGTTCTGGATGCTGATTTTAGCAGTCGGTCTCTTTACAGGTCTGATTGCAGGAAGCTACCCTGCCTTTTATTTGTCATCCTTTCAGCCGGTCAAGGTATTGAAGGGGACTGTTCGGATGGGCCGTTTTGCTGCGTTACCCCGTAAAGTTCTGGTTGTTGTCCAATTCACCGTTTCGCTTACCCTGATCATCGGGACAATCATTGTTTTCCGCCAGATCCAGTTCGCCAAAAACCGTCCCATCGGATACAGCCGGAATGGTCTGTTGTATGTTCAGACCACTACGCCCGAGCTTCATGACCATTACGATGTGGTACGTAACGATCTCTTAAAGTCGGGCGTTGCGCTGGAAGTGGCAGAATCCGAAAGCCCTCTTACGGGTGTCTGGCATGTCAATGGCGGATTTTCCTGGGCAGGAAAGGAGCCAAGTCAGGAGTCTGATTTCGCGGTGATCGGCGTTTCCCCAGAATTCGGGAAAACAGTCGGCTGGGAGTTTAAAGAGGGAAGGGATTTTTCGAGAGAATTCGGGACGGATTCTTCGGGTATGGTGATCAATCAGGCCGCCATCAAATTCATGGGACTGAAAGGCGACCCGATTGGGCAGATCATCCGGGAAGGGGATCTGACCTACCATATCATTGGCGTGATCAATGACATGGTGATGACTTCGCCTTACGAGCCGGTGAAGCAAACCTTGTTTTATCTGAGCAGAGGTTATGGTAATTTCCTCAATATCAAGCTCAATCCGAATGCCAGCGCAAGCGAAGCGACGGAAAAGATTGGGGCTATATTCAAAAAATACGACCCAGCCTTACCATTCAATTACAAATTCGCGGACCAGGAATATGCCAAGAAATTTCTCGCGGAAGAGCGTATCGGCAAGCTTGCTACCTTCTTCGCGATCCTGGCGATTTTGATCAGTTGCCTGGGGCTGTTTGGACTGGCATCGTTCGTAGCTGAGCAGCGTACCAAGGAGATCGGCATCCGCAAAGTGCTGGGCGCTTCAATGGGCAGTTTGTGGCAGATGCTTTCCAAAGACTTTGTGGTATTGGTCATTATTTCCTGCCTGATCTCTATCCCGATCGGCTGGTACTTCCTGCATGGGTGGTTGCAGCAATACCAATATCACACCGAGATTTCCTGGTGGATTTTCGTGGTGTCAGCCGCTGGCGCACTGGCCGTAACCCTGCTGACCGTCAGCTACCAGGCCATCAAAGCCGCATTACTGGATCCGGTCAAAAGCCTGAGAAGTGAATGATATGAAATCATTACCTCCCCGCTTGGGTGTCCGGTTACTGTCCTGGCTCGGCGACCCGAATACTTTGGAAGAGGTTCAGGGCGACCTGCTCGAAATGTACGCTTATTGGGCGCAGACCGTCGGAAAGCGGCAGGCGGACTGGCGATATATATGGAATGTATTAAAACTGTTAAGGCCTTTTGCAAAGCGTAAACGATCTTTTAAATATCCCGTAACCTACATACTGAGTCCGGCCATGATAAAAAACCACTTGACCATCGCTTTCAGAAGCCTTTCCAAAAGCAAAGGCTATTCCATCATCAATGTTACCGGGCTGGCCGTCGGCATGGCCTGTGCGGTGCTGATCTTCCTGGTTGTCAGGCACGAGACGAGCTACGACCTGGCCCAGTCGAATCTCGGTCGGATCTACCGGGTTGAAACGGAAAATATCAAGGAAAAACACACTTATCCCGGAACCTACACGGGTATGGCCCATGCATTGAGGACTGATTTACCAGAGGCGGAAATCGTGGCTCCATTGCTGAGTGTAAGCGGGAATACGATGGCTGCCGGTGAGAAAAAATTCAGGGAGTCGTTTGTATTTGCCGACAACGGTATTTTCCGCACGCTCGATTACCAATGGCTTTCGGGAAACCCCCGCCGGGCATTGTCGCAGCCCAATGTGGTTGTGCTCACGCGCTCCTATGCAGTCAAATATTTTGGTATAGCCGATGCGCTTGGAAAAGTAATCAGGCTGGATAACAAACAGGACCTGACTGTCGCCGGAGTTGTGGCTGATTACCCATCCACGACCAGCTTTCCTTTTAACATGTTTGTATCATTTCTGACCTTGAAAAATGTCGATCCCGGCTACGATCAGAACCGCTGGAATGGGTGGAGTGACAACTTTCAGGTGTTTGTATTGTTGAAAAACGGGGTTAATCCCAGGCAGCTGGACAGCCGTTTTGTTCATATTGTCTCGAAATATATGGGTAAAGAAGCCCTGCCCGACAAACGTTTTAAGCTCAACCATTTGTCAGAAATCCATTATTCCGGAAACCTGGGCGGTAGAACCGCGAATGTGAGCCTGCTGAAAACACTGTCGTTCATCGGGCTGCTGGTATTGCTGATTGCCTGCTTCAATTTTATCAACCTCAGCACCGCGCAGGCATTCAAACGTGCGAAAGAAGTCGGTATCCGCAAAGCGATCGGCAGCAACCGTAAATCGCTGGTATTCCAGTTTCTGACCGAGGCGGGCCTGATCACACTACTGGCAATTGCAGCAGCGATCGTGATCAGCGTGCTTGCGCTGCCTTTGCTGGCCACGTCCCTGGCGGTGCCGTTAACGCAGGAAGATCTATTCACCTGGCAAACCGCATTGTTTGCGGCAGTACTTGCTGTGCTTACTACCTTATTGGCGGGTATTTATCCGGCATTCCGGTTGTCGGGGATGGCGCCGATATGGGCTTTGAAAAATAATGTGGCACCTCACACAAGCCAGTGGTTCTCTATGCGGCAGGGGCTGGTGGTGGTTCAGTTCACAGTTTCGCTGGTATTGATCACCAGTGCCATGCTGATCAACCGGCAACTTAACTTTTTCCGAAATGCCGACCTGGGCTTTAACAAATCGGCGATCATCACAGTCGGCTTACCCGATAATAAACCCGAGAAAATCGAGATGCTGCGCAATCAGCTGACCAAATCAGTGCAGATCAAAGACGTCAGTTTTTCATTCAACAGTGCGTCTGCGGAGAGCAACTGGATGCAGGCGATGGAATACCGCAATGGGCCGAAAGTGACCCAGATCAAAACCCAGATGAAAATGGGCGACTCGCATTATCTGGATACATACGGAATCAGATTACTGGCCGGGGAACCATTGAAGGATAGCGATACCACTGATTTTAAAGTAATCGTCAATGAAATTTTCCTGGACCGTGCAGGGATCGCCAGTCCTCAGGAAGCCATTGGTCAAAGGGTTTATTTTGGAGATGGAAATGAGTTTGCGACCATCACTGGTGTTTCCAGGAATTTTAATGTCAATTCATTACACCAGAAAATAGACCCGACGATCATCCAGGTTGTTCCCAACAACTATTATCAGGTGGGCATCAAGCTGCAAAGCGAAAAACCGAGTCCGGCTTCAGTAAAAACGGCATTAACGCATATCGAACAAGCCTGGACAGCAGCGTATCCCAATCAGGTGTTTGAATACAGCTTCCTGGACGATACGCTTGCGCAGGCCTATCAGTCGGAGACCCGCACAGCCAGGTTAATTGAGGTGTCCACCTTCCTGGCGGTCCTGATTGCCTGTATGGGACTTTTCGGGTTGGCGACATTTACCGCCGAGCAACGTACCAAAGAGATCGGTGTTAGGAAAGTATTAGGCGCGTCGGTCAGCAATATCATTGGTTTGCTTTCCAAAGATTTTTTGAAACTGGTCCTGGTGGCAATTGTCATTGCTTCGCCCATTGCGTGGTATGCAATGGACCAATGGCTGCGGAATTTCGAGTTCAGGATCAAAATTGAATGGTGGATGTTCGCTGTGACGGGCCTTTTGATGACCGCAACGGCTTTGCTGACTGTTAGTCTTCAAAGTGTGAAGGCGGCGCTATTGGACCCGGTGAAAAGTTTGAGAAATGAGTAACAAAGCGCCCGAATGGGCAACAAAACTTTTAGCCTGGCTCGGTCATCCGGATACCCTGGAAGAGACCGCCGGTGATTTACAGGAATTGTACGCCCATTGGCAGCATTCGGTCGGTACGCGAAAGGCTAACCGGCTATATATCATCAATGTATTTAGGTTATTGAGGCCATTGGCCAGATCGAAACGAGTAAAAGAATATCCCAGAACATATTTATCCAGCCCTGATATGATACGGAACTATTTAAAAATCGCTTTCAGAACGCTCGCGCATAGCAAAGTTTACGCTTTTATTAATGTCATGGGCCTGAGCCTTGGCCTTGCGGCAGCCATGCTGATCATGCTGTATACCAAAGACGAAGTCAGTTATGACCGTTTTCACCAGCATGTCCAAAGCATTTATCGGGTCACATACAAGTCTGTTCTTCCCACGGGTGTCCTCGAATATAATTCGGCCATTACCGGTTATTTGCAAGGCCCGAAATTTACCGCGGGAATGCCGGAAATAAAGGCATTCGCACGTTTTACAGATCACTGGGACGATCTGAAAAAAGGTGATGATGTGACGAGCCAGCACATCTACCTGGCGGACCCCGATTTTTTCAATGTGTTTTCTTTTCAGTTGCTCCGTGGTAACCCCCAAACTGCGCTGCGCCAGCCCAGGTCTGTCGTCATTTCCGAAGAAATGGCAAAAACGCAGTTCGGAACCACTGATGTGTTGGGTAAAACCATGTTGTTCAAAGATCCTTTTACGGAAGGCAAGCAGTTCTTCCCTTATCAGGTAACCGGCGTAGTAAAGAAAGCCCCGCAAAATTCTTCGATCAAATTCGATGTCCTGATGCCCATTGTGGAGCGGAAGGAAGAAATGGAGGGGGAAGCCTGGTTCAATTCATCGCTGAATACCTTCGTACTCCTTCATGACAAAGCAAGCCAGTCGCCAGCCGGAATGAAGGCCATTGAAGCCAAAATGAACCACATTTACCAGGCAGATGCAAAAGATGTGATTAAGATGGTGGCGGAAAGGTATGGTCTGAAAAGCAAGCGTTACTATGGACTTCAGCCTTTCACGGATATCCATCTCAGTACCGAGCTGGCAGCTGAAAACGGCCTCGTCAATGCCAGTAAACCCATGTTCTCTTACATCCTTTCTGGTATTGCACTGTTCATCCTGCTGATCGCCTGCATTAATTTCATCAATCTGACCGTGGCCCGGTCTTTAAAAAGAGCGAAGGAGATCGGCGTAAGGAAGGTGGTTGGCGGCGGCCGCTCTCAATTGGTCATGCAGTTTTTAGGCGAATCGTTTGTGCTGTGCTTTGCGGCGTTCGCGTTTGCGATCTTGCTGGTACAGGCTGTCTTGCCCACTTTTAACGAGCTGTCCAATAAAGCATTGGAAATGAGTTATTTGTTTGATCTGCAGCTGGTCGCTGCTTACATAGGCTTGTTTATCGTGACCGGCTTACTGGCGGGTTTTTACCCGGCGGTGATCTTGTCGGGTTACGATCCTGTGCAGACTTTGTACAGCCGGTTCAATTTCACGGGCAAAAATTACCTTCAGAAATCCCTGGTTGTCGTCCAGTTTGCCCTGGCCTCTTTTCTGATCATCGCGACGCTGACGATCCGGTCGCAATTCAATTACCTCACAACCAAAGACCTGGGTTATGATGATAAGAACCTGATCAGCATCAACAAACAAAACCTGACCAGAAGTGAAGCAGGATTGTTTGCAAGCGAGCTGGTGAAAAGCCCGGGGATTACCGCAGTGGTACCCAAGAACGGTGGGCGATGGGGAACCGGGGCCAAGGTCAACGATGGTACCGAAATTACTTTTGATTACGAAACCGTAGGCTCGGATTACCTGCCCCTTTTGAAAATCCCTGTGCTGAAAGGAAGAAACTTCTCTCCTCAGTTCCCCACGGATTCGACCAAATCGGTGATCGTGAACGAAGCTTTTGTGAGAAAAGCAGGCTGGAAAGACCCAATTGGCAAAGTGGTCGATTTCTGGTACGAGAAAGACCAGAAATACCAGGTGATCGGTGTCGTGAAAGACCATCACTCCCAGGCGTTGAACGAAGAAATCAAACCGCAGCTGTTCACGATGAAACCCGGAAACGGATTCGGGAAGGTATTTATCAAAATCAGGCCAAAGACCGAAACTGCCAGCCTCAGACATATTGAAAGGACCTTTAAGAAGCTGTTTCCTATGAATCCCTATTCCTACAAATTTGTGGACCAGGAGAATGTGAAAAAATACGAAGCGGAGGCCAAGTGGAAGCAGATCATGCTCTTCGGTGCCATATTAACCATTTTTATTTCAGCCATTGGGTTGTTTGGGCTGGCGACGCTCTCGGCCGAGCGGCGTACCAAGGAAATCGGGATACGTAAAGTGCTCGGTGCTTCTGTTGCCAGTATTGTGCAACTGCTTTCGTCGGACTTTCTCAAACTGGTTGCGCTGTCCTTCGTGTTTGCGTTCCCCGCAGCCTATTACGCAATCAGCGAGTGGCTTAAAAACTACCCTTACAGGATCGAAATCAGTGCCTGGACTTTCGGTGCAGCAGCTCTGCTGGCCATTCTCATTACGTTTTTTACGGTCAGCTTCCAGTCGGTCAGAACGGCGCTGATGAACCCGGTAAAATCGTTGAGGAGTGAATGAGCGCCAGCCGCCGCATTGGGCAGAGCGGTTACTAACCTGGTTTTCGCACCCCGATTCCCGGGAAGAATTAGAAGGCGACCTGCTGGAGCTGTACGCCTCTTGGACTAAAAGCTACGGTGACCGCATCGCAAAATGGAAGTATGTATGGAACGTCCTCAAACTGTTAAGGCCGTTTTCAAGAAAAGAAGTTTTCAGTTATCCCCGGACCCATTTAATGAGCCATGATATGATACGTAACTATTTTAAAATCGCATTACGAACACTGGCGCACAACAAAGTGTATGCGTCGATCAATGTCATTGGCCTGAGTATGGGTCTGGCAGCCGCCATGCTGATCATGCTTTATGCGAAAGACGAAGTCAGTTACGACCGATTTCATGTCAATAACCCCAATATTTACAGGGTAGTATTCAAATCTGTTTTGCCAACAGGCGGCCTTGAATCCCAGTCTGGCCTCACAGGCTTTTTACCCGGACCTAAATTCTCGGCCGGGGCACCGGAAATTAAAACATTTGTTCGGTTCACGGAGCAGCGGACGGATATGAAGCTAGGAGATGAGATCAAAAGCCAGACCGTGAATGTCGCCGACCGGGACTTTTTCAAGATATTCTCCTTTCCGTTGCTCAGCGGCAATCCTGAAACTGCGCTGGTCCAACCCCGGTCCGTGGTGCTTTCGGAAGAAATGGCGATGAAGCAGTTCGGTACGACGGACGCGGTCGGAAAAACGGTCATGTTCAAGGACTTTTCTGACAAAAGCGACAAGTTAACGCCCTTCCAGGTAACCGGCGTCGCCAAAAAGGCACCTCAAAATTCCTCTATCCAGTTTGAAGTCCTGATGCCGATAGAGGAACGGAAGGAGGAAATGGTGGCCGAGGCCTGGTTCAATACGTGGCTGAACACTTTTGTTTTACTTGATGAAAAGGTTGCTCAAAATCCGGGCGGTCTTAAAGCACTTGAAGCCAAAATAAACAGGCTTTACCAGGCAGATGCCAGGGATGTGATCAAGTCGCTTACCGAAAAGTTTGGTATGAAAACCAAACGGTACTACGCCTTTCAGCCTTATACCAACATTCACCTGAACACCGAGCTTCCGCCTGACAACGGACTGCTGCATGCAAGCAAACCGATGTTTTCATACATCCTGTCGGGCATTGCCATGTTTATCCTGCTCATTGCCTGCATCAATTTCGTGAACCTGACGGTGGCGCGGTCATTAAAGCGGGCGAAGGAGATCGGTGTGCGGAAAGTAGTGGGCGGCGGCAGGTCGCAGCTTGTCATGCAGTTTATGGGAGAGTCTTTTGTGTTGTGTTTTGTGGCATTTGTGCTGGCCGTTCTGCTGGTCGAATTGGTTTTGCCAACATTCAATGAGCTTTCGAACAAAGCATTGGAGTTGTCCTATCTGTTTGATATGAAACTGATTGCGGGATATGTGGGCTTGTTTCTGTTAACCGGGTTGCTGGCAGGATTTTATCCGGCGGTCATTTTATCGGGTTATGATCCGGTGCAGACTTTGTACAGCAGGTTTAGTTTTACCGGTAAAAATTACCTTCAGAAATCGCTGGTGGTTGTGCAGTTTTCATTGGCTTCCTTTCTGATTATCGCAACATTGACCATCCGCTCCCAATTTAATTACCTCACTTCCAAGGAGCTGGGTTACGATGACGAAAACCTCATCAGTGTCGATAAGCGTGACCTTACCCGGCAGGAGGCAAAACAGTTTCAGGATGAACTTTTGCAGGACCCGAATATACTGGCCGTCGCGCCCAAAAACGGGGGACGCTGGGGTACAGCAGCCAAGGCTGACGATGGGAGGGAAATCAATTTCGACTGGGAGACCGTCGGTACCGAATATCTTTCCATGTTGAAAATTCCGCTGGTGCAAGGCCGGAATTTCTCCCCCGAATTAGCTACCGATTCGACGCAATCTGTGATTGTAAATGAAGCGTTTGTGAAAAAAGCAGGTTGGAAAAACCCGCTTGGGGAGGAGCTCGATTTTTGGTACCTTAATCATGAAAAATACAAAGTCATTGGCGTTGTAAAGGATTACCATTATCAGGCTTTGAGTGAGGAGATCAAACCGCAGCTTTTCACGATGAAACCCGGAAATGCCTATGGGCGTGCGTTCATCAGGATCAAGTCCGGCACGGAAACGGCCAGCCTGAATGCTATTGAAAAGTCCTTTAAGAGGATTTTCCCGTTAAGCCCTTACTCGTACAAATTCATTGATGAGGAAAATCTTAAAAAGTATGAGGCGGAAGGAAAATGGAAACAGATCATGCTTTTCGGGGCCGTGCTGACGATTTTCATTTCTGCGATCGGGCTGTTTGGACTGGCGACGCTGTCTGCCGAAAAACGCATGAAAGAGATCGGCATCCGGAAGGTACTGGGTGCTTCGGTCGCGAGCATTGTGCAACTGCTATCCTCCGATTTTCTGAGGCTGGTTGGAATATCATTCGTTTTCTCCTTTCCGGCCGCTTACTACGCGATCAATGAATGGCTTAAAAATTATCCTTACCGCATTGAAATCAGCGGATGGACATTTGCCGTAGCCGCTTTGCTGGCAATAATGATCGCGCTTTGCACAGTAAGCTTTCAATCAATCAGAACGGCGCTGATGAACCCGGTAAAATCGTTGAGGAGTGAATGAGCGCCGGCCGCCGCATTGGGCCGGAAAGCTGCTGTCCTGGTTTTCCGACCCGGATTCTCGGGAGGAGCTACAAGGCGATCTGCTGGAATTGTATGCCTACTGGATAAAAAAACACGGTCCCCGCATCGCCAAATGGAAGTATGTGTGGAACACGGTGAAACTATTGAAACCATTTTCAAGAAAAAAGGAAGCTTTCAGATACCCCCGAAACCATTTATTCAGCCATGATATGATACGTAACTATTTCAAAATCGCTTTCAGGAACCTCATCAAAAGCAAGACTTTTTCGGGGATCAATGTGCTTGGTCTTGCACTGGGCATGGCTTGCAGTCTGCTGATCATGCTTTGGATCAGAGACGAAACGAGCATCGACGCTTTTCACGCCAATAAGGACCAGCTTTATCGCATTTACATGCGGGAGTTTTTCAGCGGCAAGGTGCAGGGTGTGATCTGGACGCCTGGCCCGCTGGCGGAGGAATTGAAGAAATCCGTCCCGGAGATCGAGATGTCCACGGCTTACGAGTGGCCGGGCAGCGAAACCTTTTCGGTAGGAGATAAAGTACAAAAACAGCAGTTGAATGCCGTCAGTACGGATTTTTTCAAAATGTTCAGCTTCAGGCTTCTGGAAGGTACGCCGGAAGCGGCATTAAAAGCCCCCAACAGTCTGGCGATTTCCAGAAACATGGCAGAAATTTTCTTTGGAAGTCCGGCGGCAGCAATCGGCAAGGCGATCCGTTTTGACAACCGCAAAGAGATGATGGTCACCGCAGTTTTTGAGAATATCGGCAAAAACAGTACCCTGAAATTTGACTGTTTACGGAATTGGGAGAACTTCTCGGAAGATAATGAATGGGCAAAAGGCTGGGGTAGTACCGATCCGCTCACATTTTTCAAAATCAGGAAGGATGCCGATCCCGCGAAGGTGGAAGCCAAGATCAAGCATTTGCTCGACAAATATAACCGCGACCAGGGCAAGCAGTTCAAAACCCAGCTCGCCATGCAGCCTTTTCACGAATATTATCTCAACAGTAATATCAAAGACGCCCATATGGATGGCGGACGTATCGAATATGTGCGGTTGTTCAGTCTGGTTGCGGTTTTTATATTGGTCATTGCCTGCATCAATTTCATGAACCTCGCTACGGCGCGTTCTGCCAAACGTGCGAAGGAAGTCGGTGTACGAAAGGTGGTCGGGGCTATGCGCTCGATGCTGGTCGGACAGTTTATGGGAGAAGCCATCCTGCTGACTGTCTTTTCGATCCTGCTGGCCGTTCTGATGGTAGGGCTCATTTTGCCGTCATTCAACATGCTGACAGAAAAACAGATCACGATGCCGTTTAACGAACTCTCTTTCTGGGGGATCCTCGCTGGTTTATTATTGATCACCGGGCTGGTGGCGGGCAGCTACCCTGCATTGTTCCTGTCGTCGCTGAACCCTGTGCGGATACTGAAAGGTGCCGGTCCGTCGTCACGGTTGAAATTTGATACCAAATCGGCGTTCCTGAGGCAGGGACTGGTTGTTTTCCAGTTCGGGCTTTCTGTTATCCTGATCGTCGGTATGATCATTATTTACCGACAGGTGGACTACGTGCAGCATAAAAATCTGGGCTATGACCGCGAAAACCTGATCTATTTTCCGTTAGAGGGCGATTTAGGTAAAAATTACGATGTGCTGCGGGAAGAGATTTCGCAGGTTCCCGGCGTGAAGGATATCTCGCAGATGACCGCCAACCCGGCTTCGAATGGTTCCGGCACGGAGGGGATTACCTGGCCAGGCAGCGGCCCGAACGACCAGGTCCGGTTTACGCCGCTCGGGGTAAGTTATGATTTCGTAAAAACCATGAACCTGACACTCGTCGACGGGCGCGATTTCTCCAAGGCCTTTTCGACCGATACCTCCGCCTTCCTGATCAATGAGGCGGCCGTAAAAGTGATGGGTTTGAAAGACCCGGTGGGCAAGCAGATCAAATGGGGGGACAGGCCCGGTACGATCGTAGGCGTTTTGAAAGATTTCCATTTCCAATCCCTGCACAGCGCAATCAGGCCGTTGATTGCTGGCTTGCAGTTCAACAGAAGATTTGGCAATATGATCGTCAGGCTAAGAGCGGGGCAAACCACGCGGGCACTGACCGGGATTGAGGGGGTCCTGAAAAAACTGAATCCCAAATATCCATTTACCTACAGCTTCACCGACCAGGAATATGCGCGGCAGTACCAGAGTGAGCAGGTAGTAAGCAAGTTATCCAATTACTTTGCCTTCCTGGCGATCTTCATCTCCTGTCTGGGACTTTTTGGGTTAGCTACGTTCACAGCAGAGCAGCGAACCAAAGAAATCGGCGTACGAAAAGTGTTGGGTGCTTCGGTAGCAGGTATTGTAGGCTTGCTTTCCAAAGACTTCCTGAAACTGGTTGCGCTTTCGATCGTACTTGCGTCACCGCTGGCCTGGTGGCTGATGACCCAATGGCTGCAAGGCTTTGCCTACAAAATCGATATCGAGTGGTGGATGTTCGCCGCGGCAGGGGCAATATCCGTATTGGTCGCCCTGGTGACGATCAGCTTTCAAAGTATCAAAGCAGCGTTGATGAATCCGGTGAAATCGTTGAGAAGTGAGTAGGAGCGGCGAAAACCGGCAGCCACCTCGCTGGGCGGTTAAATTAATGTCCTGGCTGGCAGATCCCGCTACAAAAGAGGAATTAGAAGGTGATCTGCTCGAGATGTACCAGTATTGGTATCACAACGGGGGGAAACAAAAAGCGGACAGACAGTATGCGATCAGTGCATTGAAATTGCTGCGGCCGTTTGCCAGACAAAAAGGATCAGAATACCATTCAGTAAGTCATTTATTCAGCCCTGATATGATACGCAACTATTTAAAAATCGCATTCCGGAACCTCCTCAAGAGCAAGGGTTATTCGGCTATTAACATCATTGGGCTTTCCGTGGGGATGGCGGTGGCCGTTCTGAATGGCCTGTGGATCTGGGACGAGCTGTCATTTAATACCTATCACAAAAATTATGACAGCATTGCCAAGGTTACTGAACTGGGGAAGAGGAGAGGGGAGCGATATTCCAATACAAACCTGCCTTTTCCTGTATCCACCGAGCTGAAGGAGAATTACGCAAAATATTTTAAACATATCCTGGCCGCAAGGGAAGCAGGGGATTGTATTCTGGATGCAGGGAAAGTGAAACTGACCCGGAGGGGCCAATTCATCGAAGAAGGCATAGCCGAAATGCTGTCTTTGAAAATGATCAAAGGCAGCTGGGCGGGATTGAACGACCCGCACTCAGTAATGCTTTCGGCATCGGCCGCCAAGGCCCTTTATGGAGAAGCCGATCCCATGAATAAGCTTTTGAAAATCAACGCAACCCTGAATGCTCGCGTAACAGGTATTTACGAAGACCTGCCACACAATACGGAGTTTCAGGATGTCAAGTTTTTTGCCCCGTTTGCGTTGTGGACTTCTGAAAATCCGTGGGTGTTGCAGCAGCAGTGGGATAACTGGTTTCTTTCGGTATATGTCCAGATCCAGCCTGACGCGGATTTTAAACAGGTTTCAGCCCTCATCAAAGACATGGAGCTCAACAAATTGAGAGCCTTAGAGGGTACCGAGGAGACCCTTGCCAGAGAGCCTCAGCTTAACCTGCTGCCGATGAGCGACTGGCATTTGCATGGCGGCTTCAATGTGGAAGATTCCGGTCCGGCCCAAATGGTGTGGCTCATCGGCCTGATCGGCTTATTTGTTTTGCTGCTGGCGTGCATCAATTTTATGAACCTCTCCACAGCGCGTTCCACCGGTCGGGCGAAGGAAATTGGTATCCGAAAGGCAATCGGATCTTTGCGCGGCCAACTGATCAGCCAGTTTTTCGGTGAATCGTTCCTGGTGATTTTCCTGGCTTTTGCGGTCACATTGCTTTTGGTGAACGCGGCACTGCCCTGGTTCAATGATGTTGCTGCCAAACAGCTTAGTTTTCCGTGGGCGAATCCCTATTTCTGGCTTGCGGCCATTGGTTTTATTGCGCTGACCGGCCTCGTTTCGGGCAGTTATCCGGCATTCTATCTATCCTCATTTCAGCCGGTCAGGGTCCTGAAAGGTTCGCCCGACCTGGGAATGTCGAAATCCGGAATTTTTGGTACCGGGAACACCGCCGCCCTTCCGCGTAAAGTATTGGTTGTGGTACAGTTTACGGTATCGGTTACGCTGGTTATTGGGACGCTGATGGTCTATCGCCAGATCCAGCATGCCAAGAATCGCCCCATTGGTTATAACCGCGCGGGTTTGCTGCAGATCGAACAGAAGACTGCTGAATTTAAGGGCAAGATCGATGTGCTGAGGGAAGAATTGAAAAGCACCGGCGTAGTGGATGAAATCGCAGAATCCCGAAGCTCTGTTTCCAATATTACCATGTGGAATGGTGGTTTTTCTTTCAAAGGCAATGAAATAAAATGTCCTGAAGGCTGTGGTACTCTTCCGGTCAGTACTGATTATGGCAAAACGGTAGGCTGGCAATTTAGTGGCGGAAGGGATTTTGAACGCACTTTTGCCAGCGATTCGTCGGGTTTGGTGGTCAATGAATCCTTCGCGAAGCTCAGTGGATTGAAAAAACCCGTCGGTGAATTCCTGACATGGAACCCGGGCTGGAGAAAACCGAAGACGTACAAAATATTGGGCGTGGTGAAGGATATGGTCGCCATGTCGCCCTATAAGCCCACGATACCGACCGTTTTTTTACTGGAAAATGGCTATGACTGGTTCAATATCCGTATCAACCGGAACGTCAGCGCAGCGGAAGCATTGCCCAAAATAGAGGCAGTTTTCAAAAAACATATCCCATCCGCTCCATTTGATTATAAGTTCGCCGATCAGGAATACGCCCAGAAGTTTGCAAGTGAGGAGCGGGTGGGTAATCTGGCCCTGGTGTTTACCGTACTCGCTATTTTTATCTCCTGCCTCGGCTTATTTGGTCTGGCTTCGTTCATAGCCGAACAACGTACCAAGGAAATTGGGGTACGGAAAGTGCTGGGCGCGTCGGTGCTGAACTTGTGGGGCATGCTGTCCAAAGACTTTGTAGTCCTGGTGATCATCGCATTCGCGATTTCAACGCCAATAGCCTATTACTTCCTCGAAAACTGGCTGATGAAATACCAGTATCGAACGGACTTGTCCTGGTGGATTTTTGCTCTCGCGGGAGGAGGAGCGCTGCTGATCACCTTGCTGACGGTGAGTTTCCAATCCATTAAGGCAGCATTGATGAACCCCGTCAAATCTTTAAGATCAGAATGAAACCATCACCGCCACGCTGGGCAGGAAGGCTCTTGACCCGGCTAGGGGACCCGAACACTTTGGAAGAAGTCCAGGGGGATTTGCTGGAAATGTTTATGCACTGGAGCAGGGTGGTCGGCGTAAAGCAGGCCAGGTGGCGGTATATATGGAGTGTTTTTAAATTACTAAGGCCGTTTACAAGTGAAAAGAGATCCGAATTTTATCCGCAAACCTATTTTCTCAGCCCAGCTATGATCCGTAACTATTTGAAAATCGCATTTCGTAACCTTTTGAGAAACAAAGGCTATTCGGCCCTCAATATCGGAGGCCTTGCCATCGGCATGGCGGTGGCCATGCTGATCGGGCTCTGGATTCACGACGAGGTAACATTTGACCAATACCATAAAAATTACAAGCGTATTGCCAAGGTCATGCAGACGGCTGACCTGGGAGGAGATATTGTGACCCAGTCGGAGGGGCCTGCCCCGCTCGGCAATGAGTTACGCACGACTTATGGCAGTCATTTCAAGTATATAGCCAGCTCGACCGCATCGGTCAATCACATCCTGACATTTTCCGATAAAAAATTCAATAAGACCGGACGGTTCATGGGTGCTCAGGCCCCCGAAATGCTGGGCCTTCAAATGCTGGAAGGCAGTTTGGCAGGACTGGAAGATCCCCGTTCCGTTTTGTTGTCGGAATCTACGGCAAAGGCCCTGTTCGGCGCGGAAAATCCGATGAACCGGTTGCTTAAAATTGACAATAGTCTCGATGTAAAAGTAACCGGGATTTATGAAGACCTGCCTTACAACACCACTTTCCAAGATTTGGCTTTCATAGCCCCCTGGGATCTTTATACATCCCAGGTTCGCTATGGTATCAAAAACAAAGAGAATTGGGGAAACAACTTTATTGAAGTTTTTGCCCAGATCGCCGACCATGCTGATATGGATGTAGTGTCAGCAGCCATTAAGGATGCCAAGCGGAACAGGATCAGTAAAGCAGAAATGAGCTCAAAGCCTGTCATCTTCCTACAGGCAATGAGCCGCTGGCATTTATATTCTGAATGGAAAAATGGCGTAAACGTCGGCGGGCGGATTCAATATGTATGGCTTTTTGGAATAATAGGTGCATTTGTGTTGGTGCTCGCATGCATTAATTTCATGAACCTGAGCACCGCCCGTTCCGAAAAAAGGGCCAAGGAAGTAGGTATCCGGAAAGCTTCCGGCTCGATGCGCGGACAATTGATCTCGCAGTTTCTGAGCGAATCGATGTTGATCGCGGGCATTGCTTTTTGGCTATCGCTGCTGCTGGCATCTCTCCTTTTGCCATTGTTCAACGAGATCGCGGATAAAAAAACCAGCATTTTATGGCTAAATCCCTGGTTTTGGGTGATGGGGATTGGCTTTGCCGGTTTTACAGGATTAATTTCCGGTAGTTATCCCGCTCTTTACCTGTCGTCTTTTCAGCCTGTTAAAGTGCTGAAAGGAACTTTTAAGGCAGGCCGTTTCGCTTCTGTTCCCCGCAAGGTACTGGTGGTGATCCAGTTTACAGTTTCGGTCACCCTGATTATCGGGACCATCATTGTTTTCAGGCAAATTCAGTTTACCAAAAACCGTTCGGTGGGTTACAATAGAGAAGGACTGGTGATGATCGATATGTCGACCCTTGATATTCACGAGCATTTTGACGCATTCCGCAATGAGCTGCTCCAAACGAATGTGGTGGTGGATGTCACAAAAACGACCACACCGGTCACCGAAAAAAGGCAGAACGAAAATGGCTTCAACTGGAAGGGAAAAGATATGAGCCGCGATAAGCCATTTGCAACGTTTGGGGTTACCTATGAGTTTGGCAAAACCATTGGCTGGAAGATCAAGGAGGGCAGGGATTTTTCCAGGAACTTTTCTACGGATAACCTGGCTGTTGTTTTAAATGAAACTGCGGTGAAGTTCATGGGGATGAAAAACCCTGTTGGAGAGACGATCTTTTGGGGCGATCAGCCCCTGCACGTAATCGGCGTGGTGAAGGACATGATTATGGAGTCGCCGTATGAGCCTGTGCAGCAGACGATTTACTATATCGCCCCATGGCCCGCGTATGTGTTGAGTATCAGGCTTAAACCAACAGTTACCCCGGACAGGGCACTGGGCCAGATCGAAACGGTTTTCAGGAAGTACGCGCCCAATGTACCTTTTGATTATAAATTCGTTGGTCAGGAATATAATGCCAAGTTCCGCGCCGAGGAGCGTATCGGCAAGCTGGCAGGTTGCTTTGCATCGCTTGCCATTTTGATCAGCTGCCTTGGCCTTTTCGGACTGGCTTCATTTGTTGCCGAGCAACGCACCAAGGAATTGGGTATCCGCAAGGTACTCGGCGCCTCGGTTTCGAACCTCTGGCAGATGTTATCCCGGGATTTCGTCTTGCTGGTCGTTATCTCCTGCCTTATTTCGTCACCCATTGCATGGTATGCGCTGACTGGCTGGCTTCAGAAATATGAGTACCGGACCGAAATCTCCTGGTGGATTTTCGCATTGTCGGCGGCCGGCGCGTTAACCCTCACATTGCTGACCGTAAGTTTCCAGGCGATCAAGGCAGCATTGCTCAATCCCGTCCAATCACTGAGATCAGAATGAAGCCGACACCGCCGCGCTGGGCCGGAAAGCTGCTGACCTGGTTTGCCGACCCTAACACATTGGAGGAAGTCCAGGGGGATTTGCTGGAGATGTACGGGTATTGGAGCAAAACGGCCGGCGGGCAGCGCGCCAGATGGCGGTATGTATGGAGTGTTTTTAAATTACTGAGGCCGTTTGCAAGAGAAAAAAAACCTGAATTTTATTCCCAAACTTATTCCCTTAGCCCTGCTATGATCCGTAACTATTTCAAAATCGCATTTCGTAATCTTTTGAAAAACAAAGGTTATTCGGCCATTAACATGGGCGGTCTTGCCGCAGGCATGGCGGTGGCCATGCTGATCGGGCTCTGGATTTACGATGAGCTGAGTTTTGATAAAGGGATTCAGCATTATGCGACGATTGGAAAGATCATGCAGCAACAGACAGTCGATGGCAAGACTGCTACTGGCAGCTGGGTCCCAATCCCTCTCGCAAAGGCATTGAAAAATGAGTACGCAGGTTATTTTGACCACCTGATTTTATCCCACGGGACCGGAGAGCGTATACTCACCAACGGTTCCAGGCAATTGGCCCGAAGGGGATACTATGTGGAGCCTGGTTTTCCGGAAATGTTAGCCATGAAGATCGTGAGAGGCTCTGGCGGAGGGCTCAAAGATCCTACATCCGTTCTGCTGGCAGAGTCCACCGCGAAAGCGTTGTTCGGGAATGAAGACCCTATCCACAGGGTGGTGAGGATTGATAATAAATTAAGCGTCACCGTAGCTGGAATTTTCGAAGATTTCCCGGCTAATTCGGAATTCAGTGAAGTTACCTTCCTTTCTCCCTGGAAACAATTTGAGGCCGATCAGGAATGGGTGCGTAGGGTGGATGATAACTGGGGAGTCAACTCTTTTGAGCTATTTGCCCAGGTCGCCCGGAATGCGACATTTGATGCGGTTTCGGCTAGGATCAGTAAAATCCGAGCAAAACACCTGCCTGAGGAAGCGAAGTTCAGCCCAAAGATTTTTATACATCCCATGAGCAGATGGCACCTGTATTCCGAATGGGAAAATGGGGTTCCCGTGCGCGGGCGCATCCAGTTTGTGTGGCTGTTCGGCATCATCGGCGCGTTTGTATTGCTGCTTGCCTGCATCAATTTCATGAACCTGTCGACGGCCCAGTCGGAAAAACGGGCTAAGGAAGTGGGTATACGCAAAGCGGTTGGCTCGGTGCGGGGCCAGCTAGTCGCCCAGTTTTTCAGCGAATCGTATCTGGTGGTGGCTCTGGCATTTGTTTTGTCGTTGCTTGCTGTCCGGCTGACGCTTCCCTGGTTTAATGAGATCGCGGATAAAAAGATTGTTATTTTATGGGGTAACCCCATTTTCTGGCTACTGGTATTAGGTTTTTGTATGTTTACGGGCCTGATTGCCGGGAGTTATCCGGCGCTTTTCCTGTCATCGATCCAGCCCATCAAGATCCTGAAAGGCGCTGCATTACGCCTGGGTCAGTTTTCTTCGGCCCCCCGGAAAGTACTGGTGGTATTGCAGTTCACGGTTTCCGTGACGCTCATCATCGGCACGATCATCGTATTCCGCCAAATTCAATTTGCCAAAAACCGTCCGATCGGTTACGACAGGAACGGTTTATTGAACGTCAGGATAAACATGCCCGACCTGCAGAAAAATTATGCGATCATTCATCATGAGTTACTCCAGAGCGGCGCGGTGGTCGGCGTTGCGGAATCATCAAGCCCGACAACCGGTGTTTTTTCAAGCGATTCACGGCTGGAATGGAAGGGGAAAGACCCCGAGATGCCTGTCGATTTTAATGTAGTAGCCTGTACCCACGATTTTGGAAAAACCGTGGGTTGGCAGGTCAAAGAAGGAAGGGATTTTTCACGCTCCTTTGGCACAGATTCGGCAGGGCTGATCATGAACGAAAGCGCCATTAAATACATGGGCCTGAAAGATCCTGTCGGCCAGGAAGTGAAGTGGGGTGGAATGGCATACAAAATCATCGGTGTCGTTAAAGATGTGGTAACGGATTCACCGTTCGAGCCGGTGAAACAGACGGTATTTTTTCTGAACTATCAATGGATGAATTTCATGACCATGAGGTTAAGCCCGACCATGGGCGCCAGCTCGGCGTTGGCCAGGGTAGGAGCGATTTTTAAAAAATATAACCCGGCCAGTCCATTTATCTACAATTTTGTCAGCGAGGAGCACGAGCTTAAATTCCGCGCGGAAGAACGAATCGGAAAACTTGCGGCTTTCTTCGCTGCCTTGGCCATTATGGTGAGTTGCCTTGGATTGTTCGGACTGGCTTCTTTTACGGCCCAGCAAAGGACGAAGGAGATCGGCGTGAGGAAGGTGCTGGGCGCATCTGTTGCCAATTTATGGACATTGCTTTGCAGGGAATTTGTCCTGCTGGTGATCGTTTCCTGCCTTATTTCGTCACCCATTGCATGGTATGCGCTGACTGGCTGGCTTCAGAAATATGAGTACCGGACCGAAATCTCCTGGTGGATTTTCGCATTGTCGGCGGCCGGCGCGTTAACCCTCACATTGCTGACCGTAAGTTTCCAGGCGATCAAGGCAGCATTGCTTAATCCCGTCCAATCACTGAGATCAGAATGAAGCCGACACCGCCGCGCTGGGCCGGAAAGCTGCTGACCTGGTTTGCCGACCCTAACACATTGGAGGAAGTCCAGGGGGATTTGCTGGAGATGTACGGGTATTGGAGCAAAACGGCCGGCGGGCAGCGCGCCAGATGGTGGTATGTATGGAGTGTTTTTAAATTACTGAGGCCGTTTGCAAGAGAAAAAAAACCTGAATTTTATTCCCAAACTTATTCCCTTAGCCCTGCTATGATCCGTAACTATTTCAAAATCGCATTTCGTAATCTTTTGAAAAACAAAGGTTATTCGGCCATTAACATGGGCGGTCTTGCCGCAGGCATGGCGGTAGCCATGCTGATCGGGCTCTGGATTTACGATGAGCTGAGTTTCAATCACTACCATAGAAATTACGACAGAATTGTGCAGGTATACGAAAACCAGCATATCAGCGGCGGGATAGAAACTTTTTCGTCTTTGCCGATCCCGCTGGCCGCTGAGCTCAGGAACGGTTATGGAATGGACTTCCAAAAGGTTGCCGCGACAGCCACAAACGAACAGATCGTTGCCTTTGAAGACAAGCGTTTTTCCAGGGAAGGGATATTCGCAGAGGCTTCCTTCCCCGAGATCTTGTCCCTTGAAATGGTAAGGGGGCCGCAATCCGCACTCAATGACCCTAATGCTTTGCTGATCAGTGAAGCATTGGCCACCACTCTTTTCGGCAATGCGGATCCAGTCAACAAGTCTGTAAAATTGAATAATACTTTCTTGCAGAAGGTTGCCGGCGTTTACAAAAACATTCCGAAGAACAGCCATTTTCACAATCTGAATTTCATTGCGCCGATCGGTCTGCTATTTCCGAATGGAATTCCGGATGACAGCTGGCACAGCAATTCATTTCAGATTTATGGTTTGCTCAATTCAAATTTCAATCTGGCTTCAATCAATAAAAAGATTGGAAACCTGCTTTACCAGTTCCAGAAAGATGCTTCCAAGCCGATCATTTTTCTATTTCCCATGGACCGCTGGTACCTCCATGGCGATTTCGTCAATGGCGTCAGTGTGGGCGGACGCATTCAATTTGTCTGGCTGTTTGGTGTCATCGGTGCTTTTGTCCTGCTGCTGGCATGCATCAATTTCATGAACCTGAGCACCGCGAGGAGTGAAAAAAGGGCGAGGGAAGTAGGGGTCCGTAAAGTGGTAGGTTCTGTACGCGGGCAGCTGATCGCACAGTTTTTCAGCGAGTCTTTCCTGGTGGTGCTGCTGGCATTTGTGCTGTCGGTCGGGCTGGTCGTTTTGTCGCTTCCGTTTTTCAATGGAATTGCCGACAAGGAAATGGTTTTTCTTTGGGACTATCCGCTGTTCTGGGCCTGCGCGGCTGGGTTTTCGGTGCTGACAGGGTTAATTGCAGGAAGTTATCCGGCTTTTTATCTGTCTTCTTTTCAGCCGCTCGCTGTGCTAAAGGGCGTATTCCGGGCAGGACGTTTTGCGGCTGTTCCCCGGAAAGTATTGCTGGTTATCCAGTTTACGGTTTCGGTTACGCTGATGATTGGGACCATTGTTGTTTTTCGGCAGATTATGCACGCCAAAGACCGCCCGGTGGGGTATAGCCGGGACGGACTGATCACGATTCCCATCGTTACCTCGGAGATTCATGACCATTACGCCGTGTTCCGGGATGACCTGATGCGGACGAACGTGGTTTCGGGCGTTGCGGAATCATCCAGTCCCATGACGGGCGTATGGTCTTCAGCCAATAACCTCGACTGGAAAGGAAAGGATCCCGACGTCCAGGCCAGTTTCGGTACGGTTTCCGTAGATCCCGATTTCGGTAGGGTAGTGAGCTGGGAAATGAAGGAAGGGCGCAATTTTTCGCCAGAGTTCTCCACCGACCCCTCGGGTTTTATCTTTAATGAGGCGGCCATCCAGCAAATGGGGTTGAAAGATCCGGTGGACAAAATCATCAAATGGCATGGGAAAGATTGGAAAGTGATCGGGGTGGTGAAGGATATGGTGATGAAATCGCCCTTCGAACCGATTATGCCGACAGTCTTTATGGTGGACAACCGGGAAAGGCCGTTCAATGTGGTTAATATTAAAATCAAGCCGACGGTATCGAGCAGTGAAGCATTAAGCAAGATCGAAACGGTATTTAAAAGGCACGCTTCCCAAACTCCTTTCGAGTATCAGTTCGCTTCCCAGGAATACGAAAGCAAATTTACAGCCGAGCAGCGGATCGGTAAGCTGGCGACATTCTTTGCGATTCTGGCGGTTTTCATTTCCTGTCTCGGACTATTCGGGCTAGCGTCTTTCCTTGCCGAGCAACGCACCAAAGAAATTGGCATAAGAAAAGTTTTGGGCGCGTCGGTTGTGAACCTCTGGCAACTATTATCCAGGGACTTTGTATTACTCGTGATCATTTCCTGCCTCATCGCCGCACCGATTGCCTGGTATGTGATGGACAGCTGGCTTCAGAAATACCAGTACCGGACAGAAATTTCCTGGTGGATCTTTGCTGCGGTGACCGGGGCCGCACTGCTGGTCACTTTGCTGACGGTGAGTTTCCAGGCGGTCCGGGCGGCATTGCTCAATCCGGTGAAATCGTTAAAAAGCGAATGAAATCCTTACCTCCCCGTTGGGCTGCCCGATTGCTGGCCCGTTTCGGTCACCCGGATACTTCGGAAGAAGTGCAGGGCGACTTGGTAGAAATGTACGCGCATTGGGTTAAAAAACGGGGTGGCAGGTACGCCCGATGGCTGTACATCCTCAATGTTTTCAGATTACTAAGACCATTTGCAGCCAAAAAGAGATCAGAACGATATTCCCAAACCCAATCAACCAGCCTTGCTATGTTAAAGAGCTATTTAAAAATCGCAATCAGGAATCTCGCAAAGCATAAAGGATACGCTGCCATCAATATAGGCGGCCTTGCCGTGGGTATGGCGGTAGCGATTCTGATCGGCCTGTGGATCTATGATGAAGTCTCCTTTGACAAGCAGTATCCAAATCATAGTCGCATTGCGCAGGTGATGCAGAACCAGACTTTCAATGGTGAAGTGCAGACCTGGGGAAATGTGCCTTTGCCGCTGGGGCCGGAACTGAAGAATAGTTACGGCGCTCATTTCAGCCAGGTCGTCCGCAGCGGCTGGATCAGCGACCACGTGCTATCGCTGGCCGACCGGAAGATCAAGGAAAAGGGCAATTATATGGAGCCCGGCATCGCCGAGATGCTCTCTTTGAAGATGAAAAAGGGCAGCAGCGCTGGCCTGAGCGACTTGAATAGTGTTTTGCTGTCAGAATCTACTGCGAAAGCGCTGTTTGGCGACGCGGAAGTTACCGGCAAAATCATCCGGCTCGACGATAAGCTCGACGTGAAAATCACGGGTGTTTATGAAGACCTGCCCCGAAATTCATCCTTCGCGGACCTGCATTTTATTGCCCCCTGGGAATTGATGGTGCAAAGTCAGGGGTTGGAACGGATACTTCAGAATCCCTGGGGAGCGAGCTGGTTCCAGACGTACGCGCTGGTGGCTGAAAAAGCGGACATGGAAACGGTTTCGAAGAACATCAGGCTGGCTAAATCGAATGCAGTACCAGAGGATGCCCGAAAAAACAAGCCTGAAATATTTCTTCACCCCATGGATAACTGGCATTTATACTCAGAATTCAAAAACGGCGTAAATGCGGGCGGCAACATTCAGTTCGTATGGCTGTTTGGAATCATTGGCCTGATTGTATTGCTGCTGGCCTGCATCAATTTCATGAACCTGAATACAGCCCGGTCCGAAAAACGTGCAAAGGAAATCGGTGTCCGTAAGGCGATTGGCTCGTTTCGGAGTCAACTGGTCGGCCAATTTCTGAGCGAATCTTTTTTGGTATCCGCCATTGCCTCAATGGTTTCCGTTGTGCTGGTGCAGCTGAGCCTGAACTGGTTTAATGAAGTAGCCAACAAGCAGATCGTGATTTTATGGACTAACCCTGTTTTCTGGATCGCCATTGTATGCTTCGCGACTTTCACCGGGATATTGGTGGGAAGCTATCCGGCCTGGTATTTATCGTCCTTTCAGCCGGTAAAGGTTTTGAAGGGAGGCGGTTCGTTGTCGCGGTTCAGTGTCGGCCGTTTTGCGGCGTTGCCCAGGAAAGTATTGGTAGTGGTCCAGTTTACCGTGTCGGTTACCCTGATCATCGGCACCATTACGGTTTTCAGGCAAATCCAATTTGCGAAAAACAGACCGGTCGGGTATCAGTCCGATGGGTTGATCACCATAGGTGCAGGTGCTGTCCAGAACCACTTTCAGGCGTTTCGGGACGATTTGAAAAAAACAGGCAAAATAGATGAGATTGCCGCTTCTGAGTCGGAGATCACCAATACGTATGTTACGAATAGCGGGCTGGACTGGAAAGGGAAAGATCCTTCGATGCAGGAAGAGTTTGTGACCAATGGTGTGACCTATGAGTTTGGGAAAGCGATTGGATGGAAAGTGATTTCCGGCCGCGATTTTTCAGAGAAGTTTGCTTCGGATTCATCGGGGATCGTTATCAATGAAGCTGCCGCCCGGTACCTTGGGTTCAAAAATCCGATCGGGGAAACCATCAAATGGGGTAATGAAACGGTACATATCATTGGGGTGGTCCGCAATATGATCACGCAAAATCCTTATGAGCCCACTAAGCAGACCTTATTTTACCTGGGTAGGCGCTATCTGAACCATCTGATTATCAAAGTAAATCCCAATGCTTCCGGAGCAGCAGCGATCGGCGCGATTGAGTCCGTTTTTAAGAAATACAGCGCGGACAATGATTTTGAATACCGGTTTGTAGACGAAAGCTATGCAAGTAAGTTTGAAACAGAGGTAAGGATCGGCAAGCTGGCGAGCTTCTTTGCGATTCTCGCGATCTTTATTTCCGCGCTCGGGCTTTTAGGCCTGGCCTCGTTTGTAGCCGAGCAACGGACGAAGGAAATCGGCATCAGAAAAGTGCTGGGAGCTTCTGTGGCCAATCTATGGCAGCTTTTATCCAAAGATTTTATCATACTCGTGGTCATTTCCTGTGTGCTCGCGGTGCCTGTTGCCGGTTACCTGATGGATGGCTGGCTCGAAAAGTACCAATACCGCACGGAGATCTCCTGGTGGATTTTTGCGGTTTCAGCCGCCGGGGCGATGGGCATTACCTTACTTACCGTGAGTTTCCAGGCGGTCCGCGCGGCATTGCTCAATCCGGTGAAAAGTCTGAAGACCGAATAAGCCTGTTCCATACCGGACAAATACTGTTCGTTTTTGAACAAGAGAATAACCGATTAAACGCTCATAATCTATTGGTTATGAGCGTTTTTGTTGAATGTTGTCGCCTGGCAAGCTATTTGACCCGGAAACTTTTAGCTGTTAAGTAACAGCTACTCGCCAAAAACTTTCCTACGCCTATGTTCTCCAACTACCTCAAAATCGCCTTTCGCAGCCTTTTGAAAAATCCGGGCTATTCTGCTATTAACATTGGAGGGCTTGCGGTGGGCATGGCCGTCGCGATGCTGATTGGTCTCTGGGTTTATGATGAGGCTACGTTTGATCAATACCATAAAAATTACGACAGGCTGGTGCAAGTCATGCAGCATCAGCATTTTAACGGTCACAGGGGGACAGAGAAATCAATTCCGATGCCTTTGGTAACGGAGATTCAAAATAAATATGGCAGCAGCTTCAAACACCTGGCGATGGCGACCTGGCAAGGAGCGCATATCCTAAGCTATGGAGAGAAAAAAATCAGTAAATCCGGCAATTTTATGGGTGTGCCGATGCCAGAAATGCTTTCATTGGAAATGGAAGGCGGGGATTATGGTGCACTGAAAGAGACATACTCCATCATGCTTTCTTCAAAAACTGCCGAGGCACTTTTTGGTGATGAAAAGGCGATGGGCAAGATTGTCCGGATAGACAATAAAACGGACGTCAAAGTAACAGGAGTTTATAAAGACCTTCCTTTTAATACGGAGTTTCAGCAATTGGCTTTCATTGCTCCCTGGGAGCTGTTTATCGCTACGGAATCCTGGGCAAAACGGGCACGCGACGAGAATCAATGGGACAACAACTCCTTTCAACTGTTTGCGCAAGTTGCTGAAAAGGTCGATATAGAGAAGCTGAGCACCAAAATTAGAAATGTGAAGCTCGATCGGCTTAACAAGGACGAACGCGTTTCCAAGCCGGAGATTTTTCTGCACCCAATGAGTGACTGGCACCTGCGATCCAATTGGGAAGAAGGGGTGAACACTGGCGGCTTTATAAAATATGTGAAGCTTTTTGCCATCGTCGGGATATTTGTTCTGTTGCTGGCCTGCATTAATTTCATGAACCTCAGTACTGCCAGGTCTGAAAAGCGCGCCAAAGAAGTTGGCATACGCAAAGCGGTGGGATCGCTACGTGGCCAACTGATCAATCAGTTTTTTAGTGAATCCTTCCTCGTCGTGATCCTGGCGTTTGTTTGTGCAGTCGTATTGGCGATCACATTGCTTTCTGCATTCAATGCCATCGCATATAAGAAAATTGAATTTCCCTGGGGCCAGCCTGTATTCTGGATTGTGAGCTTGCTCTTTATTTTTCTGACGGGACTTCTTGCAGGGAGCTATCCTGCGCTATACTTATCATCCTTTCAGCCGGTTAAGGTTTTGAAAGGCACATTCCGGGTAGGGAAATTAGAAGCTGTTCCCCGCAAAGCATTGGTGGTCATTCAGTTTACGGTCTCCATCACGCTGATTATTGGGACGGTGATTGTGTATCAGCAGATACAGCATACTAAAAACCGTCCTTTGGGTTACGATAGCAATGGCCTGGTTATGATCAATAACGGAGCGCCGGAGTTTGAACAAAAATTGGAGCTGATCCAGGCAGACCTGAAAAATTCGGGTGGTATTGCTTCGGTCGCTTTGTCTTCCAGTCCTCCTACCGGCGTGTGGTCCAATAATGGTGGGTTCCATTGGGAGGGCAAGGACCCTGCATTGCAAGCTGAATTTGCAACCATTTGGGTGACCAATGATTTTGGTAAGACCGTTGGCTGGAAATTCAAAGATGGCCGCGATTTTTCACGGGAATTTTCAACCGACTCGTCTGGCGTGGTGATTAATGAGGCGGCAGTGAAATTTATTGGGATCAAGGATCCGGTAGGCAAAGTGCTGCAGTGGGGAGAGGGAAAAGACGTGGAGTACTACACCATTATCGGTGTGATCAAGGATATGCTGATGGAGTCGCCTTATGAGCCGGTGAAGCAGACGCTCTATTTTTTGAACAATAAGTCGTCCAACTGGATGACGATCAAGCTCAATCCGAATAAAAGCCCAAAAGCATCCCTGGCATCCATCGAAGGCGTTTTGAAAAAGCACGTACCCGCTGCCCCGTTTGGGTATCAGTTTGTGAGCGACGATTTTGGAAAAAAATTCGCTTCCGAGGAACGCATTGGCAAGCTGGCCGGGATCTTCGCAGGGCTGGCGGTGCTTATATCCTGTCTGGGGTTATTTGGTTTGGCTTCTTTCACGGCAGAGCAGCGGACGAAGGAGATCGGGGTGCGTAAAGTATTGGGGGCGTCGGTTCTCAATCTGTGGCAGCTGATGTCCCAGGACTTTGTTGTGCTGGTCATTATTTCGTGCATGATCGCAAGCCCAATCGCCTATTACTTTCTGAACGACTGGCTTTTAACTTATAAATATCACACAACCGTCCAATGGTGGATTTTCCCGGCCGCAGCGCTGTGCGCCATGGCGATTACAATCATCACAGTAAGTTATCAGGCAATCAGGGCCGCACTAGTGAATCCGGTGAAGTCGCTTAGGAGTGAATAAAAAGGGTTAAGGGTCAACCGGTTAAAGGTTTTCTCTGGACTCTCCCCAACTCCCTTAACCTATTAACCGTTAACATTTAACCCTTTTTCCATGCTCCGGAACTATCTGAAAATCGCCTTTCGTAATCTTACGAACAACAAAGTCTACAGTCTGATCAATATTCTGGGTTTGGCGATCGGGATTACCACTTGTGCCCTCATTACACTTTATGTGACTGATGAGGTTAGCTATGACAGGCATTTTGCGGACGGGGAACGGATTTACCGGGTCGCAGGGGAAGTGAAAGGAGAAAAGTGGGTTGCTGTGTCGGCGCCCATGGCGGCAGGTCTGAAAAAAGATTATCCCGAAGTGGAGCAGGTAACCCGGCTTTTGCGGATGCCAGGCGTGGAAAAGTTCCTCCTGAAATACGAGCCGGACCAAAAGAAGTTTTATGAGATCAACGGTTATTATGTCGATTCGACTTTCTTCCGGTTGTTTGACTACCATTTCAAATTTGGTGACAGGAACAAAGCGCTGGATCAGCCTAATTCCATCATCATTTCGGAAGACATTGCCGAGAAATTTTTCGGGAAGGCCGATCCCATCGATAAAGTGATCAAGGTGGCGCTACCATTTGGCGAGAATAACTATACCATTAAGGGTGTTTTTGATGAAACGGGCAAATCGCACATTCCTGCGCATATGTTCTTGTCGATGAACAATAACGACGTAGGGCAGTGGGTGAAAGGGCAAACCAACTGGTCGACCAACAACATATTCCACACCTATGTTAAGCTGAACAAAGCCAGTAGCGCGGAGGCCTTCGAAGGGAAACTGAAAGGTTTCCTGGAACGGAACGGCGGCTCGGACTTCAAAGCAACCGGGGTGAATAAAACGCTTTTTATCCAACCGCTCAGGGACATCTATCTGAGTTCGAACACCGGTTACGAAATTGCCCCGAACGGCAACATCAAGTATCTCTATATTTTTGGCTCCGTTGCTGCCTTCCTGCTGGTGATTGCTTGCATTAACTTCATGAACCTCAGCACAGCACGTAGTGAGAAGCGGGCGAAGGAAGTGGGTTTAAGAAAAGTGATAGGCGCCGTCAAGAGTGGTTTGGTTGGGCAGTTTTTGGGCGAATCGCTGATGATGAGCGTGTTTGCCCTGGTCATTTCTTTCCTGCTGATCCAATTACTGACACCGGTACTGAATGATGTAACGGGCAAAACCTTGTCGATCTCCGGCCAGCCGGAAATTTTTGGCTGGCTGCTGGCCCTTACCTTGCTCACAGGGCTGTTATCAGGATTTTACCCGGCATTTTATCTGTCGTCTTTCACCCCGATTGCTGTACTGAAAGGGAGGCTGAGGCGCAACCTTTCGGCGGTCGTCATCAGGAAGGGGCTTGTGGTGTTCCAGTTTACAATTTCGATGGTACTGATCCTGGGGGCATTGCTGATCGGGCGCCAGATGGATTATCTGAGTAACCGAAGTCTTGGTTTTGATAAGAATCAAAAAGTGATACTGCCCCTCCTGAGCAACGAGTCTGCGCGCAATTACCAGGTTTTAAGGAATGAGCTGGAAAACGATGCGCAGGTACTGTCCTCCACCAGGGCATCCACTTATCCGGGGATCGAGAATGTTCAGGATATGCTGTTTTATGCGGAGGGCAAGACCGTCAAAGAGAACGTCGATATCAATACGGCTTTTGTGGACGAGGCCTATGTGAAGACCCTCGGGATTACAATTCTCAAGGGAAGGAGCTTCGCAAAGGAATTTACAGCCGATTCCGGCGCGGTTGTACTGAACGAGACCGCGTTAAAGGAGCTCGGATATCCGATTGACGATGCGGTAGGCCGGAAGATTTTCTATGAATTTCAGGGCTTTAAGACTACCATGCATATCATCGGGGTTGCGAAGGACTATCATTTCCAAGGTCTGCAACAGAAAATTAAGCCTCTGGCACTAACCATTTCGCCGTTTTTTAGTGCAGCAAGCAGCTTCGTGATCGTCGACGTAAAAGGGGGAAATTATAAAAAAGTGATGGCTGGCCTGGAAAGGACCTGGACAAAAATTAACCCTAATTCTCCGTTTGAATATTCCTTCCTGGATCAGGATTTTCAGAAAAATTATGAAAAGGAACAGCGTACCTCGGAGTTGATCAGCTACTTCGCGTTTATCGGGATTTTCATTGCATGTCTCGGCCTGTTTGGGCTGGCGACGTTCACCGCCGAGCAGCGCACCAAGGAAATCGGCATCCGCAAAGTATTGGGCGCTTCGGTGCTGAGCATCACCAAATTGCTGTCCGGCGATTTTATGAAACTGGTTTTCATCTCCATCCTGATCGCCACGCCAATCGCATGGTGGGCGATGGACAAGTGGCTGGAAAACTTCGCATTCAAAACCGTTATTTCCTGGCAGATCTTCGTCATGGCAGGGACGATGCTCATTCTTGTATCGCTGATTACAGTCGGTTTTCAAACGATCAAAGCATCGCTGATGAATCCGGTGAAAAGCATGAGGAACGAGTGAGGGTAGGCTGTTCGCAGTTCGCATTTTTTGAAATTGAATGAAGGTTTTAAAATGATAACAATGCCGCTCGGCCAAGAGAGCCGACGGCCAAAAGCTAAAAAGCCATGTTCACCAACTATTTGAAAATATCCCTCCGCGGCCTCTTGAAAAACAAAGGCTATTCTGCTATTAACATTGGTGGCCTGGCTGTGGGCATGGCGGTGGCCATGCTGATCGGGCTGTGGATTTATGATGAGTTGTCATTTAATAAGTGCCACAAGAATTACGACCGCATTGCCCAGCTCATGCAGAATGAGACTATAAATGGTGTGACGGAGACGAGTTCATCAATGCCTTTTCCATTTATCCATGAGCTGAGAACCAACTACGGCGAAAGTTTTAAACATATCGTTGCTTCCACGCATGCCGGCCAGAGCGTGCTGGCGGCGGGCGAGAAAAAAATAGCAAGGACCGGCCAGTTCATAGAACCCGCCGCGCCAGAAATGTTGTCGCTCGAAATGCTGGCTGGCTCCTGGGCAGGTTTGCAGGAAATGCAATCGATTTTATTGTCGGAATCTACCGCGAAGGCACTTTTCGGCAATAAAAATCCGATGAACCAGCTGGTGAAAATTGATACCGATAAGAATGTCAAGGTGACCGGTATTTATAAAGACCTGCCCCAGAATTCCCAGTTTCACGATGTTCAGTTTTTGTCGACCTGGTCGTTGTTCCTGGCTACAAATCCCTATATGTCGCACAAAAAATGGGATAACCATGCGCTCTGGATGTATGTCGAGATCAAGCCGGAAACAACTTTTGAAAAGGCTTCCGCCGCGATCCGCGACTCGGAGCTGAATGCGATCCGCAACATCGACAATATGCAGGAGGAGTACGCCACCAATCCAAAAATGTGGCTGAACCCGATGCGCGACTGGCATTTGTATTCCGGTTTCAGCAACGGTGTCGTGGACAAAGGTCCGGTTCAATATGTGTGGCTGGTGGGCTTAATCGGCTTTTTTGTGCTGCTGCTGGCCTGCATCAATTTTATGAACCTCAGCACGGCCCGCTCCGAAAAACGGGCGAAGGAAGTGGGTATCCGCAAAGCCATCGGATCACTGCGCGGCCAGCTGATCCGCCAGTTTTTCTCGGAATCGTTCCTGGTGGTTTTTCTGGCATTTATAGTCGCGCTTGTGCTGGTCATCGCTTCGCTGGACTGGTTTAATGAGCTGGCTGCCAAGCAAATGTCCATTCCCTGGGGTAATGTCTATTTCTGGGCGTTCGGCCTGGCGTTTATTGTCGTCACGGGTTTGCTGGCGGGGAGCTATCCGGCATTGTACCTCACTTCTTTCCAGCCGGTGAAAGTTTTAAAAGGCGCCACGGTACAGTTTGGGAAATATGCTTCGCTGCCTCGCAAAGTGCTGGTAACCATGCAGTTTACGGTTTCTATTACGCTGGTGATTTGTACCATTATCATTTATAACCAGGTCCAGTTTGCCAAAGATCGCCCGATCGGTTACTCGCGCGACGGGCTGATGCTGGTCCCGTTTCGTACCGATGAATTTTATTCCAATACCGAATTATTACAAACCGAACTGGAAAATACCGGCGTCGTATCGGCAGTTGCACTTTCGCAAAGCCCCACTACCGGCGTGTGGAGTGCCGATGCAGGTTTCAACTGGAAAGGCAATGATACCGGTACCGACGAATTTGGCACACTGTCGGTTTCGCCCGAATATGCCAAAACCGTCGGCTGGGAATTTCTGGCAGGAAGGAATTTTTCAAAAGACCTTGCCTCCGATTCTGCGGGCTTTGTGCTGAACGAAACTGCCGCGAAACTCATGGGTTTTGGCGGGAAAAGAGTAGGGGAGGCGGTGGGAGAACCCATGAGTTGGAAGAGCAAATGGATGACTGGCGATATCCGTAAACAGTTCAGGATCATCGGGGTCGTAAAAGATATGGTGATGGAGTCGCCTTTCGAAAAAGCGAAGCCCACTGTTTTTATGCTTTTTGGTAACCCGAACTGGCTCAATATCAGATTGAATCCGTCCATCAGTGCGAGCGTAGCGTTGCCAAAAATCGAAGCGGTTTTCAAAAAACTGACTCCTGGCTCACCTTTCGAATACCAATTCGCAGACCAGGAATATGATGCCAAGTTCAGGACCGAGGAGCGAATCGGGAAGCTGTCAGGCTTCTTCTCATTTCTCGCGATCCTGATTTCCTGCCTGGGCCTTTTTGGCCTGGCTTCCTTTGTGGCAGAGCAACGTACCAAAGAGATTGGCATCCGCAAAGTGTTGGGGGCTTCGGTCGCCAATCTTTGGCAAATGCTTTCCAGAGACTTCGTCATGCTGGTGTTGATTTCGGCGATAATTTCCGTTCCCATTGCGCTGTTTGCGATGCGGGAATGGTTGTCCAAGTACAGTTATCATACCGAAATTTCATACTGGATTTTCCTTGGGACAGCGGTTGGGGCATTGGTGATTACTTTATTGACGGTGAGTTACCAGGCCATCCGGGCAGCGTTGCTGGATCCGGTGAAAACGTTAAGAAGCGAATGAAGTACTTCATCGCCATTCTAATGCTTCTTCTCTTCCAAAGCGCTTTCTCTCAGGCAGAAAAGCGATTTGAGGAGGAGTTGGATGATTACACCAAATTGCTTCGGCTGCCGGCCTACGCTTTGGCGGTGGCGAAGGGGGATCAAATAGTTTTTTTCAAAAGCGAAGGGTATGCAAATCCTGACAGCAAAGAGAAAATCACGAAGGACCATATGTTCGATGTTGCTTCGGTTACCAAAACTTTCACGTCCGTTGCGTTGCAGCAAATGGAGGCCGAGGGTAAGTTTTCACTCACGGACAAGCTGAGCAAATTCCCCAATAAATATTTTACGACCAACCGCTGGACCAGCGAAACGACCCTGGGGCATATCATCAGCCACACATCGGAAAGTGAGCCAATCGGGACGAATTTTGTATACAATGGCAGTAAATACAATACGGTTTTCAATGCTTTCGCCGCAGTCAGCCCACTAAAAGATAGTAGTGAACTCACACGCCCGTTTACCCTCGAGATCGAAAACCGGATTCTTTTTCCATTGAAAATGAAGCATACATTGACCCGTTATGTGGAAAAGGAAAATGCGGAGCTCAAAAAATGGGTGGTAACGCAATATGCTTTCGATCGGGCCACGGGCGGATACAAGCCAGTTCAGGTCAACCTGGAAGGTATGGAATGCGGGCCGCGTTATGGCATGATCAGCAGCGTGCAGGATCTGGTCACATTCTCCAATGCGCTGGGCAAAAATCTTCTTTTACCCCAAGACCGTTACCAGAAAATCACCACGCCGTTTTATCCGGGAAGTCCGCAGGGCATGGGCTGTTTTTCGATGCATTTTGAAGGTGTCGATCTGCATTGGGGTTATGGTTACGGGAGTAACAGCTCGACCTTGTTACTCCGGGTCCCCTCCAAAGACCTTACACTGGTTTTCCTGTCGCCCACAGGCGTGCATTCGGACGCGACCAGATTGGGCTTTGGCGATCCGTTGAATTCGCCGATTGCAACATCGTTTGTGAAAAATTACGTGTTGGGTCTCTCCGGAAAAATAGATTTCAATGCCGGTATATCGTCCATTGAGAAAAACCTGAAAAAGTTAACTGCCCAAAGTAAATCCCGGATCTACCTGGAACAAGCCTATGCGACCGTGCTAAGCATGTTTTATATGTCAAAAGCATTTTCTGAGGAAGGGCGGAAAGCTGCCGTGATTCTTAACATGCTCATCACGGACTATCCGAGTGACAAAGTGCTGAGCAGTGCCTCCGCATTCGAGCTGATCGCTTCTTTGGACGACAAATCGATATTGGCTTATGGTTCAAAAATGGCCTCCCAGTTTTCAAAAAATGGCCCGCCGCATCCATCCAAGCTGCTCCATGCCGGGATGATCGAAGAAAAACTTGGAAACCAGCAACGTGCGATTGCTTATTATGAGCAGCTCGCCAAAGGGGATGCCTTCAAGGAACAATCCTACAAGTTCGACGCTATGATGAAGCTCGCGAAGCATTACCAGGCTTCGGATACCAAGTTATCGGACGAATATCTGGACAGGTTGATCAGCTATAAAGAATACATCAGTGCACAGGACGGCATGTATAACGAAGCAAAAAAAATGTTGTCAACCCGCAAATAGCTATGTTTAAAAACTATCTCAAAATCGCCTGGCGTAACCTGCTGAAAGAGCGCCAGTTCACGCTGCTAAACCTGATTGGTCTATCTACCGGTCTGGCGTGTACCTTCCTGATCTATCTGTGGATCAACGATGAGCTGCATGTGGATAGATACAATGAAAAGGACGGGCAGCTTTATCAGGTGATGGCCAATCACAAAAACCAGGACGGGGTCAATACCATCAATCACACTGCGGGGCTATTGCCTCATGCGCTGGCTACCGAAATGCCGGAAGTGGAATATGCGGTTTCTGTGCTTCCGGCGTCATGGTTTGACAGCCAGGGAATTGTTTCGTTTGGCGATACGCATTTGAAAGCTGGCGGACAGTTTGTGGGGGAAGATTATTTCAATGTCTTCACCTGCCCGGCGGTACAGGGGGACCAGGGAACATTGTTCCGTGATAATCAGACGATCGGTATATCGGATGAGTTGGCCCTGAAAATGTTTCACGGGACTGAAAATGCGATTGGCAAAACCATCAAATGGGAGATGGGAGAGTTCAGCGGTTCCTATAACATTGGTCACGTTTTTAAGAAAAACCCTGTCCATGCCAGTGAGCGTTTCGACTTGCTTTTCAACTTCGATTTATTTGTCGAAAAACGTCCCAGCATGAAATCATGGGGTAACAGCGATCCGAGCACTTATCTGATTTTGAAGGAAGGGACTAATGTTGACGCATTGAATGCCAAGCTGAAAAACTACCTGCTGACGAAGCAAAAGGATCTGGATGTCGGATTATTTGTTGTCAAGTTCTCGGACAAATACCTGCACGGGCAATTTGAAAATGGTGTGCAGGCAGGCGGAAGGATCGTGTATCTCAAATTGTTCGGCATCATTGCCGCGTTCATCCTGATCGTTGCCTGTATCAATTTCATGAATCTGTCTACTGCCCGCTCGTCCGGTCGTATGAAAGAAGTGGGTATCAAAAAGACCCTCGGAGCGATGCGCAAATCGCTGGTGATGCAATACCTGAGCGAGTCGGTGATGATGGCATTTTTGTCGTTGATCGTGGCGATTTTAATTGTGGTAATCCTGCTTCCGCAGTTCAATCATATCACTGGAAAACAGATCGGCCTTGATCTTACATCCAATCTCATGCTCACGATCCTGGGCATTACCCTGGCTACCGGCCTGATCGCCGGCAGTTATCCGGCTTTATACCTGTCTGGTTTCAATGCGATCTCAGTTCTGAAAGGAACATTGAGAACTTCTGTCAGCGAATTGCTGGTGCGTAAAGGGTTGGTGGTGTTCCAGTTCGCGATTTCCATGATCTTCATTGTCTCCGTCGTCGTCGTTTACAAGCAGATCGAATATATCCAGACTAAAAATCTCGGTTACAGCCGCGAGAATAAAATCCACTTCGAAATCCCGATGCGGATGGATTCGGCCAGCCTTGCTGCCTCCCAGGCGTTTTTCAATGAGGTAAAAGAACTGCCTGGGGTTGTAAGCGCTGGCAGTTACAGCCATAACCTCACGGGTGCCCACGGCAGTATTTCGGATTTCGACTGGCCGGGACGTCCGCCCGGAAAGGTGATTGATTTTGCCAACCTGGAAGTAGGGTTCAATTTTATTGAGACGGCCGGGATCAAGCTCAAAGAGGGCCGCAGCTTTACCCAAAGCCAGAATGCCAGTAACGAAATTGTGTTCAACGAGTCGGCCATTAAAGCTATGGGACTGAAAGACCCCATCGGAAAAATGGTTAAGTTCTGGGGAATGGAGCGGCAGATCGTCGGAGTGGTGAAAGACTTCAATTTTGAATCCTTATATGAATCGGTTAAACCATGCTTTTTCCAGGTATATCCGGTGATGCCGAATATCATGCTGAAAATCCAGCGGGGGGCCGAGGTTTCCACCATTGTCCGTGTTGAAAAGACGTTCAAGGAGCACTACCGCGGAAACGTGTTTGAATATGAGTTTATGGACGACAATTACAAGGCATTGTATGCTTCCGAGCGTCGCATCGGGGTATTGTCAAGGTATTTTGCCGGACTTGCCGTGCTGATATCCTGCCTTGGGTTATTTGGACTGGCGGCATTTACAGCTCAAAGAAGGCAAAAGGAAATCGGCATCCGAAAAGTGGTCGGGGCTACGGTTACCAATGTAGTGACGATGCTTTCAACCGATTTCCTGAAACTGATCGTCATCGCCATGGTCATTGCATTCCCGCTGATCGCCTGGATCATGAGTCAGTGGCTCCACGAATTCGCCTACCGCATCGACCTTACACCCAACATTTTCATTTATTCTGGGCTGGCGATAGCGGTATTGGCGCTCGGAACGGTGGGTTATCAGGCGGTGAAGGCAGCGTTGCTGGATCCGGTGAAGTCGTTGCGGAGTGAATAGTTGAAATGGGGATTAAGGGTTAAAGGTCAAAAGGTCAATGACTTTTACTCTATATATATTCCCCTTAACCTTTACCCTTTTTGAAAGAGCCATGTTAACCAACTACCTAAAAATCGCCTTCCGAAACCTTGTGAACAACAAGGTCTACGCCTTTATCAACATTGGCGGGCTCGCTGTGGGGATGGCTTTTGCCATTCTGATCGGCTTGTGGGTGCAGTACGAGCTGAGTTTTGATTCGTTTCACAAAAATGGTGACCGGATTGCCCTGGTCATGAAACATACGCTCTACAATGGTCAGAAAAAGAGCCAGGATGTCACGCCTTTGCCCTTGTTTTATGAGCTCCAGAACAATTACCCGGAAGTAAAACGCATTTCGCGGATGGACCTGGGCGGCCAGCATAGTTTGTCGGCGAATGGAAACACCCTGATTGTCAAAGACGGCGCATTTGTCGACCCGGATTTTCTGGAGATGTTTGATCTGCCGATCACGGCAGGTAGCACAAAAACGGCATTGAATGAGCCGTACTCTATTGTCCTGACCAACGCTTTGGCGAAAGCATTGTTTGGTAAGGTCAACCCGATCGGAAAGATTGTCAGACTAGACAATGCCTACGACATTCAGGTAACCGGTATCGCAGCAGCTGCGCCAAAAAATTCCTCGATCCAGTTTGACTTTCTGGTACCCTACGAATTTGGCATAGCGGTTTCTGATTTCTTGAAAAGTAATAGAACTAACTGGGGAAATAACTTTCTGAAGACGGTGGTCGAACTGAAAGAGGGGACAGACATGCAGGCGTTTTCCAAGAAGATTGGCCCACTGAATGTTCAGAAAGATAAAAGCCTTAAAAATCAAACCTTGTTTTTGCATCCGTTAAGCCAATGGCATTTGCGCGATAACTATGTCAATTGGGTTAATACAGGTGGAAAAATCGAGTATGTTCGGTTATTCGGTATCATCGGTATCTTGGTGTTACTGATCGCCTGCGTCAATTTTATGAACCTCTCAACAGCCCGGTCGGAGAAAAGGGCGAAAGAAGTAGGTGTTCGCAAAGCGGTGGGCTCGGAACGTCACCAGTTGATCCTGCAATTTTTGTGCGAATCGGTACTTACTGCTTTTCTAGCTTTCCTGGTTTCGCTGTTGCTGATTAGGGTGGTCATGCCGCAACTCGGGGACGTGGGGTTTGAAAATGTCCGTTTCGATCTGAATAATTTCAATTTATTGATCTCGGTATTGCTGATATGTCTGTTTACGGGTTTTCTCTCAGGCAGTTATCCGGCTTTTTATTTATCTTCTTTCAAGCCTGTTTTGGTTTTAAAAGGCAAGTTCAGTCCGGGAAGCCGATCCATCAGCCTGCGAAAAGTGCTGGTGGTTTCTCAATTCGCGGTTTCTGTAGGCATGATCATCAGTACGATCATCGTTTACCAGCAGATCAACTATGCCAAAGACCGCCCTGTGGGTTATGACACCGACAACCTGATCTCCGTCAATGCGACTGAAAGCCTTAAAAAGAATTTTGTACCTCTCAAGCAGGAGTTGCTCAACAATGGGTTTGTGACGGCGGTTTCGGAAGCATCCCAGCCTATGACCCGCATTTATAACCGATGGAGCGATTTCTCCTGGACAGGTAAGGAAGCCAATTCAGACATTGCTCTGGATGTCATCCTGACAGAATGGGATTTTGAAAAAACGGCGGGGCTGACCTTCGTGCAGGGCCGTCCATTTTCCAGGGATTTTAAGTCCGATTCCAATGCTGTCATCTTGAATGAGTCGGCACTGAAAGTGATCGGCTATAAGGACCCGATCGGGAAAACAATGCGCTCGGGCGACAAGGTCATTACCATTGTGGGTATCGTGAAAGACCTGATCCTGGAAGATCCTTTTCAACCAGTTTATCCGCTGGCGATCCTTTTTAGCCCGGGCAATGTGAACAATATTTTTGTCCGGCTGAAACCTGGGGTCCATGTAAAAACGGCTTTGAAAGACATTAAAGCAGATTTTAAGAAATATGATGCTTCGATGCCCTTCGAATACAGCTTCGTAAATGATGAGTTTGACCAGAAGTTTGCGACGGAAAACCAAGTGGGCAAGCTCGCGGCCATATTTGCAGCCATCGCCATTTTGATCTCCTGCCTGGGATTGTTTGGCCTGGCCTCATTTACCGCGGAACAGCGGACCAAAGAGATCGGCATCAGAAAGGTTTTGGGCGCTTCCGTTGCGAACCTGTTTCAGCTGCTTTCCAGAGAATTTGTGTGGCTGGTGCTGATTTCATGCCTGATATCGATTCCGATCGCTTATTATTTTATGAACGACTGGCTGCAGAAGTACCAGTACCGGATGGAAATTTCCTGGTGGATCTTCGTCGCTTCCGGCGCAGCCGCATTGGTAATTACATTATTAACAGTGAGTTCACAGGCGATCAGGGCAGCATTGCTGGATCCGGTAAGGTCGCTGAGGAGTGAGTAGCGACCGGGCGTTTGTGTCTTGCCGCCGATCCCCAAAGAAGAGTTTGGCCCGATGCTGTACACTTTTTTAGGACCAGACAGAGAAAAGAAGTCGCCTTTTGGGGCCATAAGCGCTATGAAAACTACCAGGCATTGAGGGACACAAGCACTACTAATCGCATTTAAACAAAAAAGCTAATAGCCAAAGGCTGACAGCTAAAAGCCAAAGAAACCATGCTGACGAACTATCTAAAAATCGCCCTTCGCCGTCTACGGCAGGATCAGTTTCATACGGGGATCAATGTGCTGGGGCTGGCATTGGGAATGACCGGGTGTATGGTGATTTACATTTTTGTACGTTATGAGCTCAATTTCGATGCTTTTCATAGCCAGTCGGAAAGTACATACCGGGTCGTGGAACATCACCGGATGTCGGGTGGCGTCCAGCACTGGCCCACCACGGCATACCCGCTCGCGGAAGCAATCCGCCGGGACATTCCTGGCGTGGTGGTGACGCAAACTGCAGGCCCGCTCGACCGTATCGTCAGCTCGGTAGATCGGCGCGGGAATGTCCGCAGGTTCGAGGAAAACCGGGTTATGTTTGCGGACGGTTATTATTTGCGGACTTTTGATTTTGGCAAAGCAGCTCCGGAGGGGATATGGCTTGCCGGCAATGCTGAAAAGGCCTTCTTACCTGTTAATGCGGTTGTATTGACCGAAAAGCTCGCCAACCGCTACTTTGCCGATCATGCCAACCATTATGACGAGATCCTTGGGCAGACGCTTACGCTCAATAACTCGGATCCGCTGGTGGTGACCGGGGTTATCCGGAACCCGCCGCGTAACACCAACCTGCTGTTTGATATGCTGGTCAATTACCAGTTTTTTAAATCCAATAACCCGTATCAGGCGAATAACTGGTCGGGGAATTACCAGGGTACTACCTATGTCACCTTACCTTCCGGAATGTCGTCAAAGGAATTGGAAAGCAGACTTTCTGAGTTGACCAAGCGGTACATGAATGCAAAGGATCAGCGGGATATCAGTTATTTTCTGCAACCGCTGGGCGAAGTTCACACGGATACGCTTTACGAAGATTTTACAGGAGGTTACCGGGTGAGTAAGCATATGCTTTGGGGGTTGTCCAGCCTGGCTTTATTCCTGATCCTGATCGCAGCGTTTAATTTCATCAATCTTACCACCGCACAGGCGAGCCGGAGGAGCAAGGAGGTAGGCGTGCGGAAAGCGGTTGGGAGTTCTCATTATCAGTTATTTGGTCAGTTTATTGGTGAGACATTGATCATATCTGCATGGGCCGGTCTCATTTCACTCAGTGTTTTGCAAATCTTGCTGAACTGGCTCAATCATTCGCTTACAATCATTGATCTGGACCTTCGGATGGATGCGACCATCTGGTTTTTCTCAGCTTCGATGGTGTTGATTGTGGCTTTTTTGGCAGGGAGCTACCCGGCAATTGTCCTGTCGAAATTCCAGCCGGTGAAAGCATTGAAGAATATCGCGGCCGCACCGCACCGTGGTTTTTCCCTGCGCCACGGATTAATTATTCTGCAGTTCTGCATTACTTACTGCCTGATCGCGGGAATGCTGGTGGCGTCGCGCCAGATGAACTTCTTTATGCAAAAGGACCTTGGATTTGCCCGGGACGCAATTGTCACCATTAACGGGCCGCGAAACCAGGTGCCCGGACGGCTGGATGTTTTTCGTACACAATTATTAAGAAATCCGGCCGTCAGGGAGGTTAGCTTTTCGTCCGGCGCGCCTATTACGCGTAATTATTTCGGTACCCGTTTTCGGCTGAAATCGGAAGGCAGCGAAATGGACCGGGAAGCGGAAATGAAAGTGGTCGACCTTCATTACCAGTCGCTTTTTGGAATAAAAACCATTGCCGGTCGCGGTTTTGCGCCTTCGAATGTGGTACCTGACGGGACAGCCTTCAATGGTTTTGTAATGAATGAGACCGCCGTGAAATTACTTGGGCTGACACCGGAAGCTGCCATAGGCAAAATGATCAAAATCAGCGAGGGGGAGGCTCCAATCATTGGCGTGGTCAAAGATTTCCACAATGTTTCCCTTCAGCAGGCGATAAAACCTTGTATTCTGATGGTTTGGAACACCGGATTTCATGAGCAGATCCATGTCCGGTTACAGGCAGGCGAAAGAAATTGGTCTAATATCCAGAGTACCCTGAAAGCCATGGAGCAAACCTGGAAGCAGACTTTCCCGCAGGACGTGTACCAATATGCATTTTTGAACGAATCGCTTGCCAAGGGCTATATGGTAGAACAGCTCGTGTTCGATGCATTCCGCATTTTTGCCCTGATCTCCATATTTATAGCTTGTCTGGGATTGTTCGGACTGGTCACCTTTACTTCGGCCCAGCGTACCAAAGAAATCGGGGTCCGCAAAGTATTGGGTGCTTCGGTATCCAGCATTGTGGCGATGCTCTCCCAGGATTTTTTAAGATTAATAGTCATTGCTATCGTCGTCGCGTGCCCTATCGCCTGGTATGCAATGGCCCGGTGGCTGCAGAACTTTGAATACAGGATCGCCATCGAATGGTGGGTATTCGTTGTAGCCGGCTTGCTTGCAATCGGCATTGCGTTATTGACAGTCGGTTATCAGAGTATAAGATCTGCGCTGATTGACCCGGTGAAGAGCTTGCGAAGCGAATAGAAGCGGGTTAAGGGTCACTGTTTTTGGCATTGCCCCTTAAACTGCACCATCCTAATTAAAACCGCTTAGCCTTTATATATCCGTCATTTTTCAATCGCCATTCACATGCTTTCAAACTACATCAAAATCACCTTCCGTAACCTTTTGAACCACAAAGGTTATTCTGCTATCAACATTGTGGGGCTGGCAGCAGGGCTGGCGGTCGCCATTCTGATCGGGTTATGGATCTACGACGAATTTTCGTTTGACCGGTATCACCAGAATTACGACCGTATTGTCAAGGTCATGCAAAAGGGAACTTTTGAAGGGGTTGTATACCACAATGAATACCAGCCGGTTACTGTCGGCGACGAATTACGTGGAAAATATGGGAGTTATTTCAGGCACGTTGTGATGTCGTCGTGGATCGATGAGCATATTCTGGCTTATGGTGATAAAAAATTTACAAAGAAGGGGGCTTATCTGGGAGAAGAAGCGCCGGATATGTTTTCTTTAAAAATGCTGAAGGGCACACGATCTGGTCTGAAAGACCAGACTTCGGTATTGATTTCGGAATCTACCGCCATGGCGTTGTTTGGCGAGGTTAACCCGCTTGACAAAATTATCAAGCTGGACAATGAAATAAATGTCAAAGTCGCCGGCGTCTATGAGGACCTGCCTTACAACACGCAATTCAGGGACCTGACGTTCATTGTTCCCTGGGATTTGTATGTGGCTTCAAATAGCTGGGTACGTCAGGCATTGGAGAAGAAAGACTGGAACAATAGCTCCTGGCAGGTTTTGGCACAGCTTAATCCCCACGTGGATATTCGTGTAGCCTCTGCAAAAATTAAAAACATGCGTTTAGAGCATACGCCTGAGGCGGCCTTTTTCAAGCCAGAGTCATTCTTGTTGCCGATGTCGGACTGGCACTTGTACCAGGGATGGGACAAGGCCGGCAATCCAGACGGCCGTATCCAATATGTCTGGCTTTTCGGGACAATAGGAATTTTCGTATTGCTGCTGGCTTCGATCAATTTTATGAACCTCAGCACGGCCCGGTCCGAAAAACGTGCCCGTGAAGTGGGTGTCCGGAAGGCGATCGGGTCAATGCGCCGTCAGCTGATCGGACAGTTTCTCACCGAATCGCTCACCGTGGTGATCATGGCATTTTGGGTGGCTATTGGGATGGTTATGATGCTGCTTCCAGCCTTTAATGAAATCGCCGATAAGAAAATGGTCGTACCCTGGAACAGCGCGCTTTTCTGGGTGGCCGGTCTCAGTTTCTGTCTCGTCACCGGGCTCATTTCGGGAAGCTATCCCGCGCTTTATTTGTCTTCTTTCCAGCCGGTAAAGGTTTTAAAGGGCGCATTTCGTGTGGGAAGTTTTGCCGCGGTGCCACGGAAATTCCTGGTCGTGCTGCAGTTCACTGTCTCCGTGACGCTCATCATTGGTACCATCATTGTGTATAAGCAAATCGAGTACGCCAAGGACCGGCCCACAGGCTACGACCGCACTTCGCTCATCACCGTGGCTATGAATACGCCGGAACTTTACAGGCATTATAATGCATTGAGGGCAAGTTTGCTGGAAACAGGTGCGGTAATAGAGATGTCGACGTCGTCCTCGCCGGCCACCGAAATGCTGTCTTCCAATGACGGATTTAAGTGGCCAGGGAAAGATCCGAATATGAAAGAAAACTTTGGGACTATCGGGGTTACCCATGATTTTGGAAAAACGGTGGGGTGGCAGTTCGTGGAAGGCCGGGATTTTTCAAGAAATTTCGCAAGCGATTCTTCTGGTGTAGTGCTCAACGAAACGGCCGTGAAATACATGGGTTTCAAACATCCATCAGAAATTGTCGGCAAGATTGTCAACTGGAGGGGAAAGGATTATACGGTTGTAGGTGTGATCAGGGACATGCTGATGGCATCACCCTTTGAACCAGTGTACCAGGCTGTGTATTTACTCGATTATGACTGGGCAGGGGTGATTAATATTAAACTGAAATCGACCATACCAACTGCCCGTGCTCTGAGCGCTGTGGCAGGCGTGTTCCGTAAATTTAATCCAGGCAGTCCTTTCGATTATAAGTTCACAGACCAGCAATACGCCCTCAAATTTGCCGGGGAAGAACGCATCGCGACACTGGCATCGATTTTCGCAATTCTGGCGATCATGATCAGTTGCCTCGGGTTGTTTGGGCTGGCCTCTTTTACAGCTGAACAGCGCACGAAGGAGATTGGCGTAAGAAAGGTCCTGGGGGCATCGGTCGGAAACCTTTGGGCAATGCTTTCCCGTGATTTTATTCTGCTGGTTATCATCGCGAGTGTGCTGGCAATTCCAATCGCCTATTATTTTTTGAGCGACTGGTTGCAGAAATATGAATACCGCACCCGCATATCCTGGTGGATTTTCGCCGCTTCGGGTCTTGGTGCATTGTTTATTACCATGCTCACGGTAAGTTACCAGGCGATTAGGGCGGCTTTGATGAATCCGGTGAAGTCGTTGCGAAGCGAGTAAAAAAATGGGTCAAGAGGTTCTTAACCTTTTGACCCTCAAATCCATTTCCTTTACAGATATGCTAAAAAACTACCTGAAAATAGCTCTGCGCAGCCTTACTAAAAATAAGGTTTATTCCTTTGTCAACATTGTTGGCCTTGCCTCCGGAATGGCGGTCGCCATGCTGATCGGATTGTGGGTTTACGATGAGGTTTCATTCAATAAAATCCACCGGAACTATGATCGCATTGCCCGGGTGATGGAGCAGCAGACGCTGGACGGAGAGGTGAGAACCGGCGGAAATGTAGCACTTCCAGTAGCACAGGAATTGGAAACTGTTTACGCAAACGATTTTGAACGTGTCATCCTGTCTTCCTGGACAACCCGGCATATCCTCACCTTTGGTGAAAATAAGATCGTAAAGATGGGGAATTTTATGTCCGCCGGTGTTCCCGGCATGCTCTCTTTGCAAATGGTCCGGGGGACTGAACAGGCGTTGAAAGACCCTGCTTCCATGATCATCTCGGAGTCGGTGGCACAAGCCCTTTTTGGCAATGCAGATCCTCTGGACAAAATGATGAAGATTGATAATGAGCTGAATGTCAAGGTTACCGGCGTGTATCGGGACTTGCCGGCCAGTTCGGAATTTCGGGACCTCAAATTCATTGCGCCATGGGATTTATATGTGGCTTCAAATGACTGGGTGAAAGAGGCCCGGGATAACCATGAGTGGGCCAACAGTTCGTTTCAGGTTTTTGTACAAATCGCAAAAAATGCTGACTTGCAGGTAGTTTCCGAAAAGATCAGGGACATTAAATTAAAAAAGGGCGATCAGGAAGAATTGAAATACAAGCCTCAGATCCTGCTCCATCCGATGAGCCGGTGGCATTTGTATTCGGAATGGGAAAACGGGATCAATGCGGGCAGGCAGATCGAAATCGTGTGGCTTTTTAGCATTGTGGGCCTATTTGTGTTATTGCTGGCCTGCATTAATTTCATGAACCTGAGCACGGCAAGTTCAGAAAAGAGATCGAAGGAAGTGGGTATCAGGAAAGCCATCGGTTCGGTGAGATCACAATTGGTAGTCCAGTTTTTCAGTGAATCCTATCTGATGGTTTTGGGCGCATTTGTTCTGGCTCTCGCACTGGTACAAATCGGCCTGCCGGCCTTCAATGAAGTTGCGGGTAAGGAAATGGGAATGTTATGGTCAAAACCGTGGTTTTGGGCGGCGTGTCTCGGTTTTTGTAGCGTCACCGGATTGGTTGCAGGAAGTTATCCGGCATTTTATCTTTCATCTTTTCAACCTATAAAAGCGCTTCGGACTACCATACCGTCCCGTTTTTTGGGTGGATACCTAAACGCCGCTCCACGAAAAGTGCTGGTGATTGTGCAATTCACAGTTTCGGTGACGCTGATTATCGGCACGATCGTCGTGTACCGCCAGATTCGGCATGGAGAAGATCGTCCGGTTGGATACGAGCGGGAAGGATTGGTAGCAGTGCATGTGAACACGTCGGACATTCACAAGCATATGGACGCCGTACGTCATGATTTGTTGAAAACAGGAACTGTCATTGCGCTGGCGGAGTCGCAGGGCCCAACGACAGACGTAAGGTCCGTGAACAAAGGCTTCGATTGGAAAGGCAAAGACCCTTCGATGCAAGCTGATTTTGTGACCATGGGTATCTCCCACGAATATGGACATACCGTGGGCTGGGAATTTGTGGAAGGAAGGGATTTTTCAAAGACATTTTCGACAGATTCGGCCGGGCTTGTGCTGAATGAAACCGCCGCCAGGCTTATGGGATTGACGGGAAAGGCACCTGGCGAATTGGTGAAATGGGAGGGCCGGAATTTTAAAGTGCTGGGCGTCGTGAAGGATATGATCATGACTTCGCCTTACGGGCCTGTAAAACAGACCTTGTTTTTCATCGCAAGGCGTGCAGGCAGTTTTATAACCATTCGGATCAATCCTAAGTCCAAGGCAAGTGTTGCTTTGAAGCAGATAGAAGCTGTTTTTAAAAAATACGATCCTGCCTCACCGCTGGAGTATGATTTTGTGGACGAGGAATATGCTGCCAAATTTGCAGGAGAACAGCGTATCGGAACGCTGGCGACTTTTTTCGCTTCCCTTGCTATCTTCATTTCCTGTTTGGGTCTATTTGGTCTGGCCGCATTTACTGCAGAGCAGCGTACCAAGGAAATTGGTATCCGTAAGGTACTGGGAGCTTCTGTTGTCAATCTCTGGCTGATGCTTTCCCGTGATTTTATCATCCTTATTGTTATGGCATGCCTGATCGCCGGCCCTCTATCCTGGTATCTGATGAGCGGGTGGCTGCAAAAGTATCAGTACCGTACCGAGATCTCCTGGTGGATTTTTGCCGTGACTGGATTGGGGGCGTTGAGCCTTACGGTATTGACGGTAAGTTTTCAGGCCCTGAAGGCTGCATGGATCAATCCGGTAAAATCTCTGAAGGCCGAATAATAACCCGTGTGAAATCTGTATTAAATACCTGGTCCGGAGTAGGCAAATTTCCGGGGACCTGGCTAACTTGCGTGTTAATCTAAATGTCGACATGTCTGGTTTCCGCTTTTTTTTCTGCCCCTGTTTGATATTGACACTGTTGTTTTCGGTTGAAATGCATGCGCAGCAGAGTAAAGACAAATTGGGAGTAGGAGGCAATATGGAGGCGGGAGGTATTGTATCTTCTACCGACAATACCCCATTCTGGTTGCATACAGGGCAATTTGGCGTCGTTCCCAATCAAGCGCCTGCCGGAATTATCCAGGCATCTTTGTATAAGAGATATATCTACTTTGATAGTCTTTCCAACCGGCCCAGGAAACTGGACTGGAGTGCCCGGATTAGCCCGGTTGCGACTTTCGACAAGTATGATAAATCCCAGTTCATTTTGCCTGAGGCATTTGCTAGCTTGCGGTTCAAGCAGGTGGAGCTCTATTTAGGAAGAAGAAAAGAGTTAATGGGGATTGGCGACTCCACTTTGTCTTCCGGGTTCTATTCAGGTTCGGGCAATGCGCTGCCGATCCCGAAAATACAGATTGGTACCATCGGTTTCACGCCTTTGAAATTTACACGCAATTTCCTGGCCATTCACGCGGGCTTCTCGCACGGCTGGTTTGCGACCGACTATCTGGAAGGGGTCAGGCTGCATCAGAAATTTCTCTATTTCAGGTTAGGGAAGCCGAAATCGGGCACAAAATTCTATTTTGGGCTCAACCATAATGTGCTTTGGGCCGGGCACTCCGAGTACCTCAAACAACACCCCGAGCTGGCATTGGATGGAAAGCTGCCTTCATCCTGGAAGTTCTATCCCAACGTGGTTTTTGCTTATACCTCAAAGAACTGGTTCACCAAAAACGGGTACGGCGCGTTTGACAGCTACCGGCTGGGTAATCATCTGGGAAGCTACGATTTCGCGATTGAAACGAAGCTGGCAGGCCGGCAATTGTTTATATATCATCAGCACCCCTTTGAGGACGTTTCGAGTATGCTCTTCAAAAATATTCCTGACGGTTTGTACGGAATCAATTTCAAAACCAGTTCCAGGGAGATGTCTGTTGGTTTCCAGATCACCCACCTGACACTCGAATTTCTGACCACAAAAGATCAGTCCGGATCCACTTTTTATATTCCCGGAAGCAAATATCAGGGGGCTGATAATTATTTCAGCCATACGCAATACACCGAAGGGTGGTCGTATCAGGGCAGGACGATCGGTACCCCGTTTATTATTCCAAACAAAGACATGGACCACTCCAAGGAGTTCAGTGACCGTTATTTTCCGAATAACCGTCTGAATATGTGGTACATCGGTGTTCAGGGGAAAGCACGGAATTCACTGCTTCTCACTTTCAGGGCTTCGTATAGCCGGAATTTTGGCACGCCAGGTGCCAATTTCGACCCGGTGCGCCCGCAATTTTCTTCCCTTTTAGCGGCACAATATCAATTCCCTTACCTGAAAAACACACAAATTATCGCAAAGTTGTCGGTGGACCGGGGCGATATTTTTACGCATAATACCGGTGGGTACCTGGGGATCCGCAAGTACTGGTAGAGCGCGGATTGTAACCTTCAATTCACAATGTCCAACCGTGAACATGGTTGTCCGAAAATGGACAATTTTGCCTTGATTTTTTGCTTTAATAAATTGATTTTTAGGTACTTGTGTGGTTTGGCATAACTTTGTTGTTTTGGCTTTGCTATGCTCAGAAATTACTTCAAAATCGCCCTCCGGAATATCTGGAAAAACAAGGTCTTTTCGGCCATCAACATCCTGGGGCTGGCCATCAGCATGGCTGCCTTCATCGTCATCATGCTTTTTGTCTCCTACGAAAGAAGCTTTGACAAGGTGCACGCCAAAAATCTTTACCGGCTGGACGAAGTGCAGAAATTCGAGGGGATGGTAGCACCCCAGAAAGTGGCATTGTCGATGTTCCCGATGGGACCGACGCTGAAGAATGATTATCCCGAAATCAGGGATTTTGTGCGTGTTAATTCCTGGGAGAAAGTGATGTTCACCAGCGGAGAAAAAAGGGTCGAAATACCTGAGATGCTGTGGGTGGACCCCAACTTTTTTCAAATATTTGATTATAAGCTTCTTGAAGGCGAAAAAGCCGCTGTTTTGAAGGAGCCGAACAGTGTGGTGCTGTCCCAGAAAAGTGCCGAAAGCATATTCGGTAAAGAAGATCCGATCGGAAAGTATGTAACCCATTTCGGGAATGATACCCTCAGACTTAAAGTGACCGGCGTGATGGCAAATGCCCCGGCAAACTCACATTTACAATTCAGTGCGCTTGGATCATTCAATACGATTACCGGGCCCGATAACATGAATAACTGGGGCGGGAACTGGCTGATCACTTACCTGGAACTTGCGCCTGGTACCAGGACGGCGGATCTGGAAAGGAAATTCCCTGATTTCCTTAAGAAGCACATGAAAAATGACGGCTGGAAGTTCTATGAGTTGTTTTTGCAGCCCCTGGCGGATGTTCATTCCAAGTCCGCAGACATCACGCATGATTATCTCAACTTTCAAAAATTTGATCGGAGTTACACCTATATTTTTCTGGTAGTCGGACTGATCGTCCTGGTTATTGCGTGTGTGAATTTTATGAATCTGTCAACGGCGCGCTCAACGGGCCGGGCCAAAGAGGTGGGTATCCGTAAGTCGATCGGCGCGCAAAGAGTCCAGCTGGCAGGCCAGTTTTTAGGAGAATCGGTATTGCTTTCCTCCATTGCATTGGTGCTGGCGGTTTTGCTCGTAAAACTGGTACTTCCTTCTGTAGTGCAGTTCAGTCAGCGGCAGCTGGATTTCTCTGTTTTCACAAATCCTCGGCTTCTGTTAACGGTCCTGGGCGGGACGATTCTCATCGGGGGCTTTTCGGGTTTGTACCCCGCGGCGTTCCTTTCGTCCTTTGAACCGATCCAGGTTTTGAAAGGTACCCTACGTACCGGCAAGGCTGGTTTTCGCAATGCGCTGGTGATTGCCCAGTTTACCAGTGCCGTTTTCCTGATCATCGCCACCGGCTTTGCAGTGAAACAACTTCGTTTTATGGTCAGCAAAAATCCCGGATTTAGCAGGGACCAGGTTGTCATCGTCCCGCTTGATTCCAAATCGGGCGCGAAGTATGAATCGTTAAAGCAGGAATTGCTGACGAGCCCCTTTGTCGAAAGCGTTACCGGCTCACAGCAGCGCCTGGGCAACAACTTTCACCAGACAGGCGTCACATTTGTAGGCACCGGTGCGAAGAAACAAATCGCGTCTTCTCAGGTAGTAGTAGATCCCGATTACCTTTCATTATATAAAATCAAGCTGATCGCCGGGCGCAATTTTACCAATAGTACGGCGGATAATGCCAAATCTTATATCATCAATAAATCACTGGCCAAAGAGTTGCTGAAAGACGAGCCCACGCTGACGATCGAATCGCTCGTTGGAAAACGGTTTGGCTTTTCGGGGATGGATTCGCTGTCGACGATCGTGGGCGTGGCAGAAGATTTCAACTTCAATTCCTTGCACCACAAAATCGAGACATTATGCCTGTTCAACCAAAAGGATTGGGGTTACTCCGAAATGTCGGTCAGGATCAAGGGTAACGATATGAAAAAGGGGATTGCGGCGATCCAGTCTGTATGGTACAAGCAGGTTCCGGAGCACCCTTTCACTTATTCATTTCTGGACGAGCATTTTGCATCGCTATACCGGGCTGATAGCCAGGTGAGCGAAATTGTAGGCATACTAGCCGCATTGGCGATCTTTATTTCCTGCCTTGGCTTGTTTGGGCTTGCCTCTTATTCCGCAGAAAGAAGGATCAAAGAGATTGGCGTAAGGAAAGTCATGGGCGCTTCGGTGGCTGGTATCGTGGCGTTACTTTCCAGGGACTTTCTTAAGCTGGTAATCGCATCCATCCTGATTGCTTCTCCGGTTGCCTGGTGGGCGGTTAACGTGTGGCTGAGCGATTTCGCCTATCGGATCGAAATAGCATGGTGGATGTTTGTCGTCGCCGGCCTACTTGCCATTGCAGTTGCCATGTTTACAATCAGTTTCCAAAGTATAAAAGCAGCTTTAACAAACCCGGTGAAGTCGCTGCGAGCGGAATAGCTAAAAGCGAGTCCTCGTCTGAGACAGCCAAAAACAACAACTACATGAATTTTTAAAACTACCAACCCATGAGCCACATTGCGATCCCTATCCCACCGCTTCCAGGCAAGCAGGAGATTAAAGTTGAAGTAACGATCAATGGAATCAAGCAAAACTTGTTCTATCGCGTCGAGCTGTTTTATTGGGAGGACTGTTCCAATCCTGTAGGGCACCGCGCAGATTGCATCAGCGAGATGCTTTCTCATCACGATCCAGAGTGGACGGTATACTATATAGGTGCGCCGAACGACGATTTCGTGCCCATTACCTTTGTGAAAAAGGAAAGCAGGAATTTGTTGAAACAGGAATTTGCCTGAGAAAATGTTAACAGGTTAAGAGTCAGCAGGTCAAGGGCGTTGATCCTATTTAATTCCGCCCTTGACCTTTCGCCTTTTACCTGTTAATTCTATCTTCTAAAACCAATACTTACCTGCTTCTCCTGCAGGTTTCCAATCACTTTTCGGTTCGAAGTGCTTCCATATGATCGCTGAAACTTTCCGTATCAGCGCGTATCCTTCATTTTCTTTCTGCCAGGCCTGATCTTGCTGATTTTTGGTTGTGACGCAAAAAACGTAATCGCCATGTGGCGCGTGCACAACCAGTACTTCGGATTTGGCCTGGTTCACCGCGCCGCTTTTGGCTGCGGTATTCACAAATGGCGGGACCTGCGAAATCGCCTCCCCGTCCCAGAACTGCATGCCCAGGTAGCGGTACATCCGTTCGCTGACATCCGGATCAATGGCTTTTTTGTCGTGGATCATGGCCACAAGTTCGGCCATCTCCCGGGGAGTGGTTTGTCCCCAGCCATATCTGGCCTGGGCATCTTTCCTGCCTGGCGTGCGTGAATTGACCCGCGTATTGTCGAAGCCGTTACTCTGCAGCCAGGTATTGATGGTTTCCCCACCACCGGCCATCGCCTGCAGCCAGAGGCTTCCTGTATTGTCGCTAAGGGAAATCATCAGATGCACCACCTTGGGCAAAGCGATTTTGGTGCTGTCCCGAAAGGATCCTACTATGCCGTTGTCGTATTTAAGCGAATCCCGGTAAATCAACTCCTGGTCGAAGCGGATTTCTCCTTTGTATATCTTATCAAAAATCCCGCACATAATAGGGACTTTGATCATACTGGCCGTAGGGAAAATGGAATCAGCATAGACGGCCGCAACCCGCCCGGTTTTGAGGTTTCTCACATATACACCTACCTCGCCATGAAAGCCTGTCATAGCTTCTTCCAGCTTGGCTGTCAATTTCTGATCAACAGTTACCTTTCCGATTCTTGCTGGTTGCGCGGGGGTACAGAGTGGTATCGACAAAAAGGCCAGCAGGATGAACTGTTTCATAAGGAGTCGATTAGTTTTTAGCAGTTTCGGTAGCTTTGACCTTACCCACTTTTTGCGAATTGAAATGCAGGTAACCCCAGTATTCAGGGTAATGCATGTTGATAATTCCTTGCGGCGACCATACCCAGTTATATTCCGGGATGATTTTGTTGGTCTCCGGATCCCGTTTCCGGCTGTATTTTCCGTCTTCTCCTATATGGTGCTGCCAGTTCACCCTGGAAAAGTTAATCCTCCATTCGGACCCGTTTTCCGGAAAAACAGGCATAACATGGTCATTGGACAAAGATTTGAAAGGGATCGCGATTTCCAGCGTCCAGCGTTTATCCTTATTCCGGGGATCGTTGATGCTCCCGTCAATGGAAACTGCGGATTTGAGGTGCGCTATATCCCATTTCAATTGGGCTTTCCCGCCCTTACGATAAGTCTTGGGCAGAAATAGATCGAAGACATTATTGACCGCATTGATTTCCAGCTCATAGTAATTCTCGGCGTCTCCATCGGGGTCGATAAACACTTCAAAATCATTTTCGAGGTACACGATCTGGTCCCTTTTGTCCTGATAAGCCCAGATGTGCTCTTCTTCTATGGCAGCCGCAATGTAGAGGTATTCGCTGTCCCACAGCATTTTGACCTTGGTGGCCTGTAAAGGAAGTGGTTTCTTGTCGCCTTCGATATCGACAAAAGGGGAAGTCCAAGCCGCTTTTTTCCAGGAGCTTTCATTGATCTTTCCATCTATACTGATTGGTTTGTCGACCTGGTAGCAGGTATAGGTTTTTGGTGGCGAGGGAGGCTGCGCTATTGCCCTTTTAGCATTGAAAAGAGATACAGCCGCCGTCAGCAGGATCACCAGGCTGATCTGGGAAATAAACGTAGAGCAGCTTTTTTTTTGGAGTAGGTTAAAATTTTTCAAGGTCAGTTAAAGGAGTGGGGTAATGAACCTCAATATAGCCTCAACAGACCGGAAATTGAAAGAAAAGGGCAGTTTTTTACGAGATAGGCACCACCAGCTTCTCGAAGTAGACCACTCCCTCGTAAGGGTTATAGTTGTAGGGGATGGTTTCTTCAAATCCAAAAGATCTGTATAGCGCTACTGCGGCTGGCATTTTTGGGCCGAGGGTATCCAATTTAATTTTCTTGTATTTCAGAATTTCTGCGTGGCTGATGAGCGCTGCAAGCAATGCTTTTCCAATGCCTTTTCCCTGGAACTCCTGCCGGACGTACATCCGTTTTACCTCGCAGGTATACTCATCCTCAATGCGTCTCAATCCTGCGGCACCGATGAAAGCTTCCAGGTACCTGACTAGGAAAAGGGCGCCGGTGGGAGGGCCATACATTTCAGGAAGAATTGTTAATTCTTTTTCAAAGCTTTGAAAAGAAAGCGTGAAATCAAGAGAATCGGCGTACTCCCGGAAAATTGCTGCCCCGGCCTGATAGTGGTCACTGGTTGATGCCAGGATGATTTGAAACATGAACGCGTTACTTTTTTATTGAGAGGTCGCTGGCTTTAACCTGGTTGCTGAGCAATTTTTCGAATAATTCCCAGCGCAACTGCGGCGCGTCGCTGGTTCCCCCTCTCGATTCGATGTAATTTTTCACCAAATCCTGCCCATAATTATAGTTGATGACATAGCTGCGGTACTTTTTGATAAAACGCAGATAGTCGGTCGCACCTTTGTCGGTAAGGAGGCAATAGTCGGTCAGCCAACGTTTGGCGTCCTCGTCGGTGATGGACTTATTGAGCAAGCCACGAGCCACTTCGTTTCTTGCATAGCTCAGTTCCGACCTGATTTCCAATGCTTCAAAGTAAGCGTCTATATTTACCGTATCCAATCCTGCCAGGGGCATCAGCACATCTTTGCAAAACTGTTTTTGCTCGTCACCGGGAAATGCGACGGATATACCATAATTGGCGCTTCCCTCTGCAATCAATGATTGCGGGCTGAAAAGCGGGTACAGCGAAATTTCCGTCCAGCCCTTTTCATTAAAAAGCTTTTGTTCCAGCATTGCATTGAATACATGGTGCCCCGGATACCCTTCGTGGCAGGCCAGGTCAATGGCCCTTTCTATGAAAATAGGCTGGCTGACGTTGATCTGAATGATGCTGTGGTAGTCGCCCTTATACCAGTTGTATCCGGACCATGGTTTGTCAGTCACGTATTCCAATGTGAACTTTTCATTGGCCGGCAGCTTGTAATGCTGCAATGTCCGTTTCCGTGCTTCGGCAATTGCCGCCTGAAAGATCGTATCGATTTTATCTTCCGGGATCAGAAAATGGCCCGCCAGACTTTGGAATCGCTCCGGCAATGAACCTTTGCCGGGCAGCGTCCGGTCCAGTCGCGAGACGAGTTCCTGGAAATGCTTTTCGGGGTAAACAGGCGCTACGGCGTCGAAGAGGTCTTTTGATTCCATATCAAACGGAGCGTATTCGCCTGAAAAGATCCTGATCCTTCTTTCGAAGGCAACAAGCTGTGAAATGAGCCACCCGGCCCGGTGTACTGTGGTGTCGTTTCTCGAATTTAACGAAAGTTCGTCTAGCTTCTTTTTCAGAGTTTGAACCTCTTTGATCAGCGCTTCCCGGGGAAATAGTGAATCTTTTTTTACTTCCGGTTTCAGAGAGTCCGGGCCATAGTAGGCGTCCACAAAGTCGGCGTCATATTGTCCGATGGTCAGTCCAAGCTTTACGTAGTCGCGTGCGATCTGTTCAATAGCCTCGTCATCACTTGAATCATGGGTTGGGGATATGCAGGAAAACATAAGAGCTGGTATCATTGACAAAAGGATGTTTTTAACAGACATAAGGCGACCTTCTTTTTTACAGGGCTAAAATACGGTTTTATGCCAGAAACGCGAAGGTTGTGGAATTATTCGGGCTAAAAGCAGCTGATCCCCAAACTGTGAGAAAATTACCCAGATTTATTTAGTGAGGGGTTGGAATAAGAATAGTAACCTCTCGCAAATCGGGTACCGTAAAACCTTGCACAGCAATTTACAACAGATCATAATGAGCACTAAGTCTACCTTTACAGAGCATGAGCTGATATCATTGCTTAAAGCCAACAATCGCCAGGCCTTTGAATATTTGTATGATCACTATTCGTCAGCGTTGTACGGGATCATATTGAGGATTGTGAAGGATGAAGACCGTGCTGCCGATGTAATGCAGGATGCCTTTTTGAAAATATGGAAAAACATCGCGAGCTATAATGCTGAAAAGGGCACGCTCTTTACCTGGATCCTGAATATTGCCAGGAACACAGCCATTGATAAGCTTCGTATGGAAGTGAAGACTGAACATGTGCTCAAGTTGGATACGGTCAGCGAGAGCCAACTGGCCGCATCCAGTATTTTTACTCCTGTGCCTGCGGCGATTGATCTTCGGTCTATCGTGGAACGTCTGCTTCCCGAACGTAAGTTGGTGATCGATCTGGTTTATTTTCAAGGTTATACACATGAAGAAGTATCGGAAAACCTTCATGTTCCCCTGGGGACCGTCAAGTCGAGGGTGCGTAAAGCACTGCAGGAATTAAGGGGCGTTTTCGCTACCCAAGATATGGAGGTAGTATTTGCTTAGGCCCACTTTATTTATCTTTCCGCATAAAAAGTAGAGCATCCGTTCGGCAGTCAGAACAGGGTGTTTACAATCAGAAGGAGTAATGGTTATGAATAACCTTGCCCGCTGCGGCACCAGATTTGCGCCACCCAATTTTTGAGGATACTGATTATATGGAAATCGCCGATGTGGCATCGATGGGAAGGTCCTTCTAATAAAATGGCCTTAGCATTGCCTAATACGCACTTCAACCGGTAAACCCTCCATCCGCTAATATTGCGAATGGAGGGTTTTACTTTGACTTTATGTTCATAACTTTCTGAAAAAAGACTACTAAGGTATTTTGACAATCATAAAAAACAGGAAAACGGATCCGTTTAGCCTGGAAAACGAGGGACTTTCGAACCGGTACCCTATATCCCGGGAAGATTTCGGGGGAGATTTTCAATGGGGTGTTGCTACTGCTGCTTACCAGATAGAAGGTGCGGTGAACGAAGACGGCAGGGCAGATTGTATTTGGGATGTTTTCGCGAGGAGAAGCGGTAAAATTAAAAATGGCGACCACGCGAATCATTCCTGCGATTTTTATCATCGGTATGAAGAAGACCTGGAAATAGCGAAATCGATGGGCTTTCAAAAGTTCCGTTTTTCGATATCCTGGTCACGCATTATACCGGATGGACACGGACAGGTGAATCAGTTGGGTGTTGATTTTTATAACAAATTGATAAATAAGTGCCTGGAGCTCGACATGGAGCCCTGGATTACACTATACCATTGGGACCTGCCCCACGTCCTGGAAGTGGTGGGCGGATGGAAAAACAGGAAAATTGTCGATTGGTTCGGGAGCTATGCCGAAGTGTGTGCAGAAGCGTTTGGGGACAGGGTTAAGTGCTGGATCATCATGAACGAACCAATGGCCACCGCAGGGCTCGGATACACGACCGGACAGCACGCACCAGGGAAGAAAGGCATCTGGAATTTCCTGCCGGTAGTACATCATCTGGCACTATGCCAGGCCGAAGGTGGCCGTGTTATTCGCAAGCTTGTACCTGGAGCTTACATTGGGACTGCTTTTTCTTGTTCTTATGTGCATGCTCATAGTGACAAGCCTGCCGATATCAGGGCTGCAAAAAGAGCCGACGCGCTGATGAACCGCTTGTTTATCGAGCCACTACTCGGGCTGGGTTATCCGACAGATGTGTTTTCTTTCCTTACCAACCTGGATCGTTACAAGCTTCCGGACGATGAACAGAAACTGCAGTTTGATTTCGATTTCATTGGCCTGCAAAACTATTTCAGCGTTGTTGTGCGCCATTCGTATAGGGCTCCGGTTGTCTGGCTGAAAGAGGTTCCGGCAAGCTTGAGAAGCGTGCCGGTTACGCAAATGGGCTGGGAGATCAATCCGGATGGTATGTTCAGGATACTGAAACAATTTTCGAAATACCAGGGAGTGAAAGAGATTATCGTGTCTGAGAATGGCGCGGCTTTTGAAGATACAGTCACAGACGGCCGGGTTAATGACCTGAAACGAAAGGAATTTTTCGAAGCATATTTAGCTGCTATTCTGAGGGCCAAAAAGGAAGGAGTTAGGGTTGGCGGCTACTTTGCCTGGACGTTGATGGATAATTTCGAATGGGCAGAAGGTTACTCCGCGCGATTCGGGCTGGTACATGTTGATTTCAAGAGCCAGGAAAGAACGATAAAAGAATCTGGAAAATGGTTTGAAGGATTTCTTAAATCGGCTAAATAATACTTTGGTTCCAACGATTTACTGCCTAAATGTATCTTTTTGAAAACTCAAACTATCCCCTTAAAATGAAAATATTGATCGTAGTACTCGGATTACTTGCCTGGATCGGCTGCCATGACGAGAGTAAAGTTCTGGACGAAGAGGTTTTTGAAGCAGATGCCACCTGGGTAAACATGCTAGCTTCCGATGGTTGTTCCTGGCATTTTTCAATCACGTCCGGTGATTCAACCCTTTCTTTTTTACCAGATGAAAACTCTCTGACCAAAATTGAAAAAGAATTGGGCAAGATAAATGACTACTATAGCCTTACCCCGGTGCATCTCAAATATAGTAAAACAGGCAACAAGGGGTCTGTCCTGTGCGGCTGGGGAAAACAAGCAACATACGACGAGATCAAAGTGCTGGAAATACATAAGAAATAGCCCGGACGCAGGCATTCATTATAATTTCAAGATTTCCCGCGCTTCTTTTTCTGAATAATAAGGCGTCAATTCTGCTTCGTCAATAATCTCCTGCACCTGCTCATTTGTGGCAGGTGTTGTTTTTTCAGAACCTTGGTTCAGATTTACCTCTTCAAAGGTGATGATCCCGCGCCGCTCCATCGTTTCCAATACCTTCTGGATCAATTCCTCTTCGGAATTCTTGACAACCTGTACTTTGAATGTTTTCATGATGTAATATTTTAAAGACGCTGAAATTCAAAAATCATTCCTGCGCGTGTTCTAGGCGCGGGCAGCTCAGGCATTTTTGTACAGAATGTCCGTTTGCGAACAATTATCACATTTTAATGTGCTGAATATAAGCATTTTAATTAAATGGCTCTGTTTTTTTAATATGCCAGAAATATTAATAAGAACATTTAATTTGAATTTATCCAGGCCTGCGCAACTTACAGGTTAAGTTTGGCATCATTGTGAAAAACAAATCTTTTAATCATGAAAAAGAACGCTTTACTTCTGATAGTGCTCACTCTGTTCGTATCTGTCGCATGTCGTGCACAGTCTGACAACGATCAGCCTTATGTTACCAAGAATTTTACCAGCAAATCCCTGACCGAACTTTCCGTTGAAACCTCGGGTGGTTCCATATCTGTTACGGGCGGCCAGAGCGAAGGCTTCAAGGTTGATATGTTTGTCAAGGCGAATAACTGGAACGGCAAACAGGAACCCTCAAAAGAAGAAATCGAAGACCGGCTGGAAGACTACGATATCCTGATCGGAACGGAAGGGAACAGGGTAGTGGCTACCGCCAAAAGAAAACCCAACATCCCATGGGACAACAAGAAAGGTATATCGATTGCATTCAAGGTTTACACGCCAAGAAATGTGGCTACATTCCTTAAAACAAGCGGCGGCAGCATCAAAATCGCATCATTAACTGGCGAACAGAACTTCGCGACCAGCGGAGGTAGCTTGAAAATCAACGATCTGAGCGGTATTATCCATGGAAAGACGTCGGGCGGAAGCATCGAAGTTTCGCATTGCAGCAATGAAATAGAATTGCATACCAGCGGCGGAAGTATCAAGGCGGATGATCTGAAAGGTAAAATCGAGTTGAAAACCTCTGGAGGAAGCATTCAGTTGCAAAGTATCGACGGTGAAGTATATGCCCATACCAGCGGAGGAAGTGTTAAAGGCGATAACATCAGCGGCGCATTGGATGCAGGCACTTCGGGTGGTTCAGTGCATTTGGCTAATGTTTCGGGCAGCCTGAAAGCAAGTACAAGTGCGGGAAGCATTGAGGTAGAATTGGCGAAACTGGGTAAGTATGTCGATTTGCATAGCTCAGCTGGAAGTGTTCGGGTGACGATGCCTTTGGACAAAGGTGTTGACCTGGATCTGAAGGGAAACCGCGTTTCTATTCCATTGAAAAATTTCGACGGACAAGTTGAAAAGGACCGCGTTCAGGGCAAATTAAACGGAGGCGGAATTCCTGTCACACTTTCAGCCAGCAGCGGAAGTGTCTCCGTGAACCAGTAAGTTAATAATATATCAGCAGGCATAGGATGGGGTTTCGGCTTCATCCTATGCTTTTTTTATGACTGCCCGTTACCAAACGCATCAACATACGTCCAATTAGAAATCACTCTCTTTGGTATATGTTTAGAACAATCGTTGAACGTCTGCAAGACCATTTCGGCATTTCAAGAAAAGAAGCGCGTGGAGCCCTCGCGCTGATGGCAGCTTGTTTTTTTCTGGTATGGGCACCTTTTATTTTTCGAAGATGGATACTCCCGCTTTTTCCGCCCATGTCAGAGCCAATTGATATCAAAATGCTGGATAGCATTGCAGTGGAATTGGAACAGAAACATCGGCTTCAAAGGGAAAAACGCAAATTGTATCCCCGAAATGAATTTGCGGGCAGGATCAAGACCGGCGCGAAGCTTTTTAATTTTGATCCCAATACTGTTGCTTACCATAGATTGTTAGAACTTGGAATGCCGGTATTTCTGGCAAAAAGAATAGAAAAGTTCAGGAGCAAGGGTGGGAAATTCCGGCGGAAAGAAGATCTGATGAAGATTTACGATTTTCCTGCTGAATTATACCAGCGGCTCGAAAGCCACATTGTTCTTTCAGATGTGCCGCCGGCCAATGATGAAATTCCAGCAAAAGAAAGCACCAATACTAAAACCAGCGAGCCCTTTCGAAAGCCTGTTCTGGAAACATTTGACATCAATACGGCTGACACGGTTCAATTGGTGAAGTTGCGGGGCATTGGTAGCAAGCTCTCATTGCGTATCCTGAAATTTCGTGACGCATTAGGTGGCTTTTATTCCACCAGTCAATATGCTGAGATTTTCGGCCTGGACTCTATTGCGCTTGCAGAGCTTCATCATTATGCAAAGGTGGTCAGCCCTGTGCATAAAATGAATCTGAATACTGCAACAGCTGCTGATCTGGGCAAGCATAGCTATTTGAGAGACCGGAAAGTGGTGGCAGTCGTCATTAATTACCGGAATCAGCATGGGCCGTTCCAAAATCTGGACGATTTGAGAAAAACCAAAGTACTGGATGAAAGTCTGCTCAAAAAAATAGAGCCATATCTGTCTTTCTGAGGTGGGTAGCCGACCCTATTTTTGAATAATCAGAAGTTTGGTTTTAAAAGATATTTAGAATAAAAGGCGTCTATCACTTTTACTGCTTCGTCGGGCGTGTCTACTATGCTGATCAGCTTCAAATCTTCCGGGTTGATGTTTTTTTCTGTTAGCATGGTGGTTTTGATCCAGTCTAACAACCCCGACCAATAACTGCTTCCGACCAGGACAATCGGGAAACGGCCTATTTTTTTGGTCTGGATCAGGGTCATGGCCTCGAATAATTCGTCGAGCGTTCCAAAGCCACCAGGCATGACGACGAATCCCTGAGAGTATTTCACAAACATTACTTTCCTGACAAAGAAAAAATCAAAATTAATACTCTTGTCGTGGTCAATATAAATATTGCTATGCTGCTCAAAAGGGAGTTTGATATTGAGCCCCACGGACTTGCCGCCCTGTTCGAAGGCCCCCTTGTTACCGGCTTCCATGATACCGGGCCCGCCACCGGTGATGACACCGTAGCCGTGCCGCACGAGTTTGGCTGCTATTTCTTCCGCAGTTTTGTAATGCGGGTTGTCGGGTAACGTACGGGCAGAGCCAAAGACGGAAACACAGGGTCCGATTTTAGCGAGCTTATCAAAACCCTCGACGAATTCGGCCATTACTTTAAATACAACCCACGAATCGGCACTTTTTATCTCATTCCAATTTCTGTCCTCAAATGCTTCTTTGATTCTTTTTTCATCCTCAGGAACCGCAGGGTTCAGGAGAGACACGTCTACTAATTCTGCATGGGTTGGTTTTACTTCCTCACTCATTTTAACGAACTCATTTTAGTTGTTGAACCGATAATAGTAACTTTGCCATTATCGCTAAAAGTATCATCTTTTCACCCTATCTCCCGTCATTTTGAAAGAAGCGGGTCACAATTAACAAAAAAGTAATGAGAAAAATTGCTATTGGAGGGGATCACGCTGGCTTTCCTTACAAGGAGCCGATCATTGAATGGCTCACCGCCAACGGGTTCGAAGTAAAGGATTTTGGTACCTATAGTCCCGATTCTGCCGACTATGCGGATTTCGCACATCCTGTCGCAAACGCAGTAGAGAGCAAAGAATTCGAAAAAGGAGTTTTGCTTTGCGGAAGCGGGCAGGGCGTATGCATTACTGCCAACAAGCATCAGGGTATCCGGGCGGCGTTGGTTTGGGACCTGCCACTTGCGGCATTGGCACGCCAGCATAATGATGCGAACGTTATTTGTTTTCCAGTCAGGTTCATTGAGCTGGAAATAGCATTGGCAAGCCTGGAAGCTTTTTTAACTACAGAATTTGAAGGAGGTCGTCACCAGACGCGGGTTGATAAAATTTCCTGCTAATCTAGTTTTTGGTAAATACCCTTCCACGGGCTCAACCCGTATTGTTTTTTCAATGCCGGAACGCGACTCAGCAGTTTCGGCATAATATTGACCTTATCGATTACATAATCCGGCGGGTCCTTTTTGAAGTTGTCGTATACGTGGATAACGCTGTCGAAATTGTCGAGATTACGTAAGTCGTAGCTGGCGAGCTCCCAGTTAAGATAGGGGGTTGCGGTGAAGTTGTCGATGTATTCGCCTGAGTGTTGCCCTAATACGAGTATCCTCTTGTAGCGTATCTGTTCCGGAAGGTCTGCGGATTTAGCCCTCAGGTTTTCAAGTTTACCCATCGAAATCCCAGGAATAAAGCCTCTTAATCCTTGATATTGGATCAGTATAATTACTGCACCCATGAACGTAAACTGCAGTTCATCGGCCCAGCTGTTTTTCTTGAAACTTTGAAAGTAGTGCGTCGCAAAGAATGCAGCCGGCGGAACAAAAATTACAAATTGCATGGGTGCCATGAACTGCATAAGGGGAATCGTAAAAACCGCTATAATAAACCACAGCGCCATCACTTGCTGTATCCTGGTCTGATAGTTGACAAATCTTAGCGTTGTGAAGATCCGCATAAAACCCATTACCCCAAATCCCAGCGGTAGTAAAAGCGATGCAAATAAGGATGAAAAATCGTTGAGGTTATATTGTTTAGCCTGAAAAACCGAGGTAAGTAAGTTTCTGTTCAGGCTCTCAACGCCGTTGTTCAAATAAAAGAAAAGCACAACCATCAAGAGCGGAAAAATAGAGCCGAAGAGGCCCAGCAAATGATGACGGAATGTAGAGCCAGTATAGAATAATAAAGCCAAAAAGGCCCAGATCATAAATAACGACGCCGGTAGATAAAATAAGGTCGCGATACCGATATACAGGCCCATTTCGAAAACTTGGGTTGTTACTTCACGCTTCACCAATATTTTAACGATTGATCCAAAAGCAAACAAAAGAAATGTATTGGCCATCAGCATGGGTGACAGCGTGCCCATATCGAATGAGATGTTGAGGAACAGCGCGTATAGTGCGCCGGGCAGGAAAGTACGTTCAGGGAAAACCTCCCTGGAATGAATTACATAATTGAAATAAAGGATCTGGACAATCGAAACCGCCATCGCGGCCAACTGGTATGCCCATTGTGTCCTTCCGAACAGGCCGTCTATGAGCCAGTAGGTTAAGCCAGAGAAAGGACTCACGTTATCCCAGATATCCCGGTAAAGCATAAATCCCCGTCCCATTTGTTCACCCACCAGCATCCAGCTTAGCTCCGGTATCAGCAATGGGGCACCGCCCAAAAAAAACGGGAGCCGCAATAGTAGAAAAAAAACTACTAGACTGATGGTCTGATACCGTGCGTTAACGCGAAAAAAACTGAGCAAGTACTAAGTGGATTATGTATCTTACGGGAATAACTTTCACGAAATTACAACTCCGCGTTCTACAAAAACAAAATAAGTACGGATATTTGTGCTTATTGGAAGGAGTGGGAATGATTTAGGAAATGTAGGTTTACATGGACCCTAACTTGCAGGAACGGGATAGTGGAAGCAGGCGATTGACAGATCCCTCCGTTAATATTCTTAAAAAATGGAATCAAAAAGACAACAAAAAGTAGGCAGGCAGATACAAAAGGATTTGGGAGAGATTTTTCAAAAAGATGCCCAGCATTTAACAAACGGTTCTTTTGTAACCATCACCGCTGTAAGGGTTACGCCTGATCTCAGCATTGCAAGAGCTTATCTGAGCTTTCTGCCCGAAAAAAAGAAGACCATCTTACTGGAAACGATCAAGGAAAATACCCGCTTTATACGCCAGAAGCTGGCCGAAAGAGTACGTCATCAGCTTCGGATCGTTCCTCATCTGCAATTTTATATTGACGACACTGCTGAATACGCTGCGAAAATGGATCTGCTGTTTTCCGATATCGTCATTCCGCCGCTTCAGCCCGACGAGGAAGAAGAAACCCATTGATGCCAAGCAACAACGATCATGGATCTTTCTTACCGGATTGCGGTCCGTTATTTTTTTTCTAGAAACAAACGAAGCTTTATCAGTGTCATAGCCCGAATTGCTATGGCTGGTGTGGCAGTGGGAACGATGTCTATGGTAGTGGTGCTATCCGTTTTTAACGGCATGGAGGATTTGAACCGGAAAATTTTCAAAACTTTTGACGCGGATATTAAAGTTACCCCGGCTACAGGTAAAAGATTCGTGGTCAACCAACAGTTAATAGCGAAGATCAAATCCGCGGAAGGTGTCAAGCTGGTAACACAAGTTGTTGAAGACAATGCATTGGCCCGTTATGGGAACCAGCAGATTATCGTCCGGCTAAAAGGTGTCGACAGCACTTTTGAAAAGCAAAATCAATTGGATACCGCGATCATTGAAGGTTCCCTCCAATTATATGGTTCCAATGGTACCCCATATGCGATCATTGCGGAAGGGATCCGCAATGCGTTGTCCATTTCCCTGGAAGATATTCTCACGCCTCTTGAACTGCTTTATCCAAGGATCAGTGCAAAGGTTTTGAACCTGAACTCCCCGGAAGCATTCAGCCAGCTGACTTTACGGCCAGGAGGAATATTTTTTATTGAAACCCGGTATGACGATTATGTCATTGCACCTATTGCCCTGGTTGATTCACTCATGCAGTACGACGGCGAAAGATCGGCCCTGGAAGTGCGCGTCGCAGCAGGGTATACCGAAAAACAGGTCAGTGAGGACCTTTCTGAAAAACTTGGCGGACAGTTTGTTGTGAAAGACAGGGATTCCTTGAATGCGGATTTGCTCCGGGCCATAAAAATGGAGAAGCTTTTTGTTGCAGTTACCCTGTCACTGATTATTTTAGTTGCTGCAATTAACATTTTTTTCTCGCTCAGCATGCTGGCGATTGAGAAGAAGAAAGATGTTTCCATGTTATACGCCCTTGGTGCAAATCCATCTCTGATCCGCAGAATCTTCATGGCCGAAGGCGCAATAGTGGCATTGTCGGGAGCTATTGTCGGATTGTGCGGCGGTGTGCTGATTTGCTGGATGCAAATCAGGTATGGGTTTGTATCAATGGGAATGACAACATCATTGGTGGACGCATATCCGGTCAAATTAATATGGGGAGACATACTCTATACCGGCGTTATTGTCGTTATCATAACCATGCTGGTGTCCTACATTCCTGCCAGAAGAGCGGCAGACGCCGGTCAGGTTTTACATGTTTAGTGACATCATCAGGATAAAAAGCAACGCTCTATTAACTGAAATACTTTGACTTACAACCTAGCAATCAATCTGAAATCAGATATGACCGGTCACTACAAGGGACTTTTTTTGAGCCGATTGATCTTGATATTTTTTGGAATTTTTCTTTGTTATCCTCTCGTTATAACGGCTTCGGGTCACCACGTCCCTGCGGATACTGTTTATAGAAGAAACCCGGGGACGATAACTCCCAAGGGTCCCTACAGACCTGCGAAAACGAAGAAAAGTGATATTCTCTATACACGTCTGGATTTACAGTTTGATTGGGTAAAGCAGCAGGTGCCGGCGTCGGCAGTCCTGAAATTCAAATCTCATTTTTATCCGCAAAACACACTTGAACTTGATGCAAAGGGTTTTGACATTAAGGGCGTAGTTCTATTGGACACTGTTGGCGATTACGGTGACCTGAGCAGTGAAGAAATCGCGGCAAAGGTTACCAAAAAGCTCGATTATACTTACGATAAGAGGAGATTGGTCATCAAACTTGGAAGGAGCTACACCTGGAAAGACACGCTTTTTGTTAAAATAGACTACGTGGCGCGTCCCAATGATGTGCCAAGGGGCAAACCCGACGACAGTCCGTCGGATAAAGGACTTTACTTTATCAACGCGGACGGAATGGATGAGGGAAAGCCGCGCCAGATCTGGACGCAAGGAGAAACTGAGGGCAGTTCTTGCTGGTTCCCGACCATTGATGCTCCCAATCAAAAATTCACCCAGGATTTTTATCTTACAGTTGACAGTACGTACAAAACACTGTCAAATGGGCTGCTGGTTGAGCAGAAAGAAGGAAAAAAAGGATTGCGTACAGATCATTGGAAGCAAACTTTGCCCCACGCCCCATACCTGGCGATGCTTGCAGTGGGCGATTTTGCAGTTGCAAAGGATATGATGCCCAATGGTTTGGAATTAAGTTACTATGTCGAACCAAAATATGGGAAAGATGCGCATGCGATTTTCGGCCGTACGCCTGAGATGATGGGCTTTTTTACCAATATTTTTGGTGTCGAATTTCCATGGCAGAAATATGCACAAATAGCAGTGAGGGATTTTGTGGCCGGCGCGATGGAAAATACTACTGCCACGGTTCACGAGGAAGGCGTGCAAAATGACACGCGCTCACTTGTCGATGGTAACTCAGATGCCGTGATTGCACATGAACTCGCACATCATTGGTTCGGCGATTATGTTACCTGTGAAGAATGGGGGCAGCTTCCGCTCAATGAATCATTTGCCAATTATTCCGAATACCTGTGGAGTGAATATAATGATGGTAAAAATGAAGCCGATTGGGGGAACCTCCAGGAGGTGAAAAGCTACCTCGTTGAATCTGAAACAAAACAGGAGCCGCTGATCCGGTATTTTTATAAGGACCGGGAGAATATGTTCGACAGTCATTCCTATGCCAAAGGAGGGCGCATTCTGCACATGTTGAGGGCATACGTAGGGGACGATGCTTTTTTTGGCTCGTTGCAGGACTATCTTCGGACACACGCGTTTGGAACTAGCGAAATTGACGACCTGCGTGAGTCTTTTGAGAAAATCACAGGACAGGACCTGAACTGGTTTTTTGATCAATGGTTTCACAGGCCCGGACACCCTTTATTGAAAATTCAACAGGACTATATTGCCGCTACCGGTAAAGTAGTCCTGAAAATCAAGCAAACCCAGGACACGCTTGCGACAACTGTTTATCGGTTACCCCTTAAAATCGACGTTTGGGTGGCTGGCAAAAAGAATCAATTTGATGTTGTGATCGATAAGGCCAATCAAACACTCGAATTTCCTGCCGCAAAAAAGCCCGATGTAGTTATTTTTGACGCTGAGGCACAATTATTAGGTGTAGTTGAGCATGAAAAAAGCCGACCGGAAATGGCGTTCCAGTATCTCCATTCCGATCGTTTTTTACACAAATATGAGGCACTTTCTCAATTAGAGGGAGCACTTGCCGACACTACGGTCAGGGATATTCTGGTAAAAGCCATGGACGACCCTTTCTGGAAATTCCGTCAAATGGCGATCAGCAATTTCGCAGAATATGATGGCGCAGGATTTGCGGATATCGAAAAAAAAATCCAAAGCCGGGCCCGTCTCGACCCGCATCCGCAGGTACGTTCCGAGGCGATTATCACACTGGCTTCGTTCGGGGACAATAACAGCGACCCAATTTTCAGGGAAGCATTAAGTGACAGCTCTTATCAGGTCGTTTCAGTGGCAATCGAAAAGTATTTGATGGGACAACCGAATGATGCGAACGAGATTGCGGCACAATTTGAAAATTCCCCTAATGATGCCATCGTAACCTCGGTGGCCAACTACTACGCAGGGCTTGCCCAGCCAGAACGATTTAACTGGTTCCTGGATAAAATGAAGTCGATGAAGCCAACAGAAAAATATAACTTTCTTCAGGTCTTCGGGAAGTACCTTATCAAATCCAAGCAGGATATTCAACGAAAGAGCATTCCGGTGCTCGAGGGACTCGCGCGCGACAATCCTTCTTACTTTGTAAGGTTTGGCGCTTTTCAGGCATTAGGTCTGTTGACGGATATACAGGGTGTAACTTCGTTACGTAAAGATATCCGAGCCAAAGAAACCGAGCCCAAGTTAAAGGAAATGTACAGTCAGTTTGGTGATTTGTAGATTGCCGGGGCCTACTGCGGTTCCAGATAGTAATCCAGATTTTCCCGCGTAATGATATCCAGCGGTAAGAATTTGATCGGCTGGATATCCTTTTTGAAAACCAGGTGATTTGCTAGCTGGTGAATACCCCAATAGCCTTGTCCGAGCGGATTTTGATTGATCAGAAAATTAATAATCTCTTTGTTGAGGTATTTCAGATTGGGTTCTACGAGGTCATAACCGACCAGCTTAATATCACTAATCTGTTTTTTTTCGAGATAGGCAGCAACTTCGAACGCCTTTGAATTGGTCACATACACAGCTCTCAGATCAGGGTTTTCTTCTAAAATTTCATCCAACTGGCCGTCAATCAGGTGACCTTCCGGAAAGTTTATCTCTTTGCTGATAATTTTAAAATCGGGTCCGCCGACCTTGTTGTTAAAATAGTCCCTGAACCCGTCTTCTTTGGTCATCAAATGAGCGGAGTTGGATATATCTTCATCTACGTGCGCTACCAGTATGCTTCCAGGCGATTGCAATCCGAAATTCAGTATTTTCGCGGCCAGGGATCCGCTCCTGTACGAATCCTGACCGATGTAGCACAAAGGATTTACATGTTCGATCTGGGTGTTGAAAAGCACATAGGGGATATCGAGAGCGGCCCATTCTTTAAAGAAGGGTAATGCCTCTTTGTAAAATATAGGTGCAATGAGCAATCCGTCCGGATGCTCCTGGGTTACTTCATGTGCCTTTTCGATAAATGATTTGTCATCGTGTGAGTTGAAGATGAACTGGGTGATATAAACCCCGTACTGGCGTAACTCCTTTTCGGCTTTTTCCAGACCCGTTTTGGGCGCCTCCCAATAGGAATCCAGGCTTGGATCGGGGATCAATACGGCAAGGTTGAAGTTCCGCTGGGATTTGAGTGACTGCGCTATAAAATTAGGCTCATAGTTCAATTCTTTGATAATGCCTAAAATTCTTTCACGCACATCTTCCGCTACCCTTCCACGATTATGCAAAACCCTGTCCACCGTGCCCTTAGAAGTTTGGGCCTTTTCTGCTATATCTTTTATTCTGACAATTCTCTTTTTCACATGTATTTTATTCAGCGACCTTTTTTTTAAAAGCTTGCAAAGCTAATAACTAATGATGAACATGCCCTAAAGTTGCACTTTGCTTCATAAGTTTGAAATAAAGTGCATTTTCCTTATTAATTTTATGACTTTCGTGATATAACAAGAAAAACACATCACGTCACTTCCCCTGCGAATTGGTCTGACTCGTTGAATCGGGTACGGTCACGGTGCAAGTTTTTAGTGGTGTGTTCGAACACTATCTCTAAGTTTACTAGGATATACCAATTTTACAACTAATTTTGTGTGCAGGTTTAACCCTGGCAGATTTTGTTACTGCAATTAAAATATCCCGAATATAATAAGTCAATAACCCGACTTTTCCTTGCTCTTATATCTTGAAGCCTAACCTTTAACCTTTTCATAAGTAATAAGCTTTATAGCATCTAATCCTAAATCCGGGAAAGCGTACGATAGGGTCGTACGCTTTTTGTTTTATGGAATTTCAATAATCACATCGTCGCTGTCTACATAGGCAGAGCAGGTAAGCACCCAGCCGTCATGCAGATCATGGTCTGTCAGCACCTCGTTTATGCTCATATGCACTTTTCCTGTTTTACAAATCCCGGCACAGGTAGAGCACCTACCACCCTTACAACTATACGGTAGTTGGATTCCGCTGGCCAGTGCTGCGTCTAAGACTGTGGTATGTGCGGGCACCAACAGGTTGTAAAGCTGTTCGCGGAAATGCAGTAATATTTTGTGAGGGAAAGATTCCGGTGGCGGTGGGGGAGGGGACGTAATTACGAAATTCTCCTTTCTGATCTGCGCGTTGGAAAAACCCAAAAAATGCAATGTGATTTCCGTCGACCGCATTAAATCGGAAGGGCCGCAGATAAAAAACCGCGCATTTTGTTTTCCGAAGCGCAATGACTTATTGATCATTTGCTCCAGCCGCGTATTGTTGATCCTGCCTCTGATACCGTTCCATTCATCGGTTGGTTGGCTGTGTATATGGATCACTTGTAATCTTTCGGGGAACTGTTGGCGCCAGGTCTCTATTTCCGTCCAAAATAGTGTCGTCTTGACATTTCTGCTGGCATATATCAGGGTAACGTGGCTTTGCTCATTAGTTTTGAGCGTTTGTTTCAGGAGTGAGAAAAGAGGTGTGATCCCGCTGCCAGCCCCGATCAGGACAATGTCTCTTTTTTCAAATGACTTTTCCAATGTAAACCTTCCGGACGGGGGTAATGCTTTGAAGACATCGCCAACCTGTACACGGTCGATCCAAAAACGCGAGATCTCTCCATTTTGAACGCGCTTTACTGTAATAGATATATTTTCATCCACATCGGGTGCAGAACTCATTGAATAGGATCTACGAACCTCACGCCCATGTATTTGGATTAAAAAAGTGAGGAACTGGCCCGCTTGGTAATCAAGCCGTTGCCCGTCCGTTTTTTTGAAAATGAATGTTTTGGCTTCATCCCCTTCATTTTTGATCTGTTTTACACGTAACGATATGATGGAGTCGGTCATAGGTACTGAGCTAATGCGTTGCAGGTTTGGTGAGTGATCCGTTATCCGCACATTCTTCCAGATCATTCCAAATCGCCTCGTATTCTGCAAGTAAAGTCCAGCAATGTGCTTCACAGACCCAGTGCATGTGAAATAACGGAAGAACGGACAACCGGTAAAGCAAGGGGTTTTCATAAGCTGTCAGTAAGCCCGCAATGAAGAAGAAGAACCCCTTAAAATCTTCTGGCGTAAAATTTTCCACTGCAATCCGTTGTGTCCTGACTCCGAGTCGCATCAGGGATATCGAAATGATAACAGAATCCATCTTACTCTGTGGCGCATCATGCAGAGACAGGACATCTGCAATGAATTGCTCACGGACTGGTTGCAAAGCCTCCGGATCAAAAGTAGCCATAAGCCGTGCTACGTGATAGACGATCAGTGGCGTTCGTGGATACTGGTGGGCACAGCGGAACGGTGCTTCGATATACCGCCTTGTTTCGATAACGGAACGAATGTAATGCAGGCTATCCTCATCATTTTTGCCGAATGGAAGTCTGTAATAAAGAATACAATAGAGCATATTGCTTAATACACTTACGTCAAACTCAACATACATGTTTTTCCCAAACCAGGTAGAGTATGCTTGCAAATGCCTGTACTCTTGATAAGTGTTCCGAATGTATTTTCGGGCCCCATTTGCATGAGCCGCCAGTTTGTTCTTCAGCCAATGCAATTCGTCCTCGGCAGGATGGGTTGTGAGGTATATAAATGCTGTATCGTCAATATCATCTGGTATTCTGAAATGGTCAAAACGATGGAATACATGACCATTGGGAAAATGGCGTGACGGTTTGGTCTTCCAGAAATTGTAAGTTTTGAGACCATCCTTATTCTGGAAATCCAGATAGTTCCGGGTCACTCCTGAGCAAATCTGATCGATCTGCGACCTGAGCACAGGACTGGTGTTTTTACGTATGGATTGTAAAGTAAAACAAATGATCGCGGAGAAGAAGATCGTGGTGTCGGATCTTTCGTAGCCGATAGCGGAGTTAACTCTTTTTGCTGGAAAGATCCCTTCCGGAAAAACCGAATCCCCTCTGGACTGCAGTTGTCCTATTTGTTCAATAAACTTCTGCATGGGCTGCTTCATGCGCCGAAACTAACAAAACGGAATAAAAAAAGAAACCCCGTCGGTCAGACAGGGCTCCCAATTCAAAAATGACAGGTCAGACGCCTTCCGCTACTACTTCTTTTACATCCGGAACCATGCGGGTCAGCAAGTTTTCAATTCCTGATTTCAATGTAAGCGTTGAAGATGGACAACCGCTGCAGGAACCCTGCAATAAAACTTTTACCACTCCGGACTCCTCATTGAACGAGTGAAAATTGATCGCCCCACCGTCCGATTCAACCGCGGGACGAACATAGGTATCGAGTGCGGCCTTGATTTTCTGCACTGTGTCAGAATCCCTTGCATCCACAATCAAAGTGTTGGTGTCAATTGTCTTTTGTGCAAAAACAGGATGGTTTTCTTCGAAATAGATCTTGATAAACTGCTTTGTATCACGCAAAACTTCTTCCCACGCAATGGAATCGTCTTTGGTGATCGTGACGAAGTTACTAGCTATGAAAACCCTTTTTACATGAGGAAATTGAAAAAGGTCCGATGCTAATGGGGAAGCTTTCCCCTCCTCTAACGCTGCTTCCAGCGACGGATAGTCAAATGACAGGCCGTCGGGAACAAGCTCGAAGTTCAGGACGAACTTCATCGAATTCGGGTTCGGGCTTAACTCTGTATATACAAAAACCGGGCGTGTAAGCATTGTGAGATTCAGAAAATGGGTAAATAACTTTATAGTCGGCAAACAAGTAAATGGGACTTTTGGTTTAGAGATGTCCTATTTATAAGTCAAATAAAAAGCCCGTAAGACAATGCGTCTGACGGGCTTTACTGAAATCTGGTTATTGAGCCAAACGACTACGCTTCTGCAACCACTTCGGCAACAGGAGCAGCAACTGGCTCGATATGTACATACGATCTGTTCTCACGAGTCTTGCGGAAAACAACATTGCCGTCTACCAATGCAAAAAGAGTATGGTCACGACCGATACCCACATTTTTACCTGGATTGTGTTTCGTTCCACGCTGACGAACCAGAATGTTACCTGCTTTAGCAAGCTGGCCACCGAACAATTTTACGCCCAGACGCTTGCTTTCCGATTCACGTCCGTTTCTTGAGCTACCTACACCTTTCTTATGTGCCATGATATCTTAACTATTAATGATAATTTCTTGATTAAATAAAAAGACAACCCTTACCGACGGTCCATGAAAAAGTCAGGCAACGATTTCGTCGATACTGATTTTGGTCAGATACTGGCGATGGCCATTTTTGACCCTGTACCCTTTACGTCTTTTCTTTTTGAAGACGATCACTTTTTCACCTTTAAGGTGTTCAAGAACAGTTGCTTTAACAGAAGCACCTGCTACTGTCGGAAGACCTACCTGTACTGCGCCTTCGTTATCAACGAGGAGGACTTTGTCAAATACAAGTGCAGCGTTCACGTCACCTTCAAGCCTATGCGTGAAGATTTCGCGACCCTTTTCAACTTTAAATTGCTGACCTGCGATTTCTACGATTGCGTACATGTTAATAATTGATTGTATACTGGATTCAAAAACGAGGTGCAAAGATAATTAGCTAAATGCAGAATTACAATGCATTAACGAGAATATTGCATAGTTTTTAACCTGATATGGGTAGTGTTTGAAATATTCGGCTAAGGGAGGAGGAAAGTCATTATGGGTTGCTTTGGACTTAGTCGCTCGCTATAATGATTACTATATATCGTTAAAGATAGACAAAATCTTACCTTTATATGGTCACAGGGATCTAAACCGTTAAATGCTTAAGATCGCGTAAATGGCTTAACAAAATTTAACAGCTTCAATTGTTACTTTTAGCCAGATAAGGTGTCCAACCAAAAATGATTACTATAAATAAAAAAATGAAAATTGGTCTGTGGCTTTCGGTACTTCTATGGATTGGCCTGTTTAATAAGTCCAACTCACTTGATCTGGAGAATTCGGCAGGCGAGCAAGGTCAGGCGGGTTATCAGATAGGGGATGCTGCCGCCAATTTCAGATTGAAAAATACCGACGGAAACATGGTCTCGCTTTCCGATTATAACAATGCAAAAGGGGTAATTGTGATTTTTACCAGCAATCATTGTCCTTTTGCAAAGGCTTATGAAGACAGGATTATCGCATTGAACGGAAAATTCGCCTCTCAGGGGTTTCCGGTCATTGCAATCAATCCGAGCGATCCTGGCACACATCAGGACGACACTTTTGAAAAAATGAAAGAACGGGCATCGACAAAAAGTTACGGATATCCATATCTTGTTGACGATGCACAGCAGGTTGCCAAAATGTTCGGGGTCGGCAGAACGCCACAAGTTTATGTTCTTCAAAAAGCCGGAACAAAATTTATAGTACGTTATTTGGGTATGATCGACGATAACCCTCAGGATCCAGCCGGTGTTACCAAGCTTTATGTCGATGAAGCGGTGACCAATCTGCTTGGTGCCAAGCCAGTAGTAACAACTGTTACCAAGCCAATCGGATGTGCAATTAAATGGAAAAACCAGTAATTGATTCTTTTATCCAGTACTTTATGACTAGACTTCTTACTCTCCTGATTCCAGCCCTTCTTATCTTCATTCATCCAGGAATGGCGCAAACCAAAAGCAAGAAATTTTCTAACGAAGGCGAGTTCACCAATAATTGCGAAGGACCGGCAGTTGATGAAGATGGCAACGTGTATGCTGTAAACTTTGCAAGGGACGGTACTATCGCCCAGATCAACAAGAGGGGGAGCGCCAGCTTTTTTGTGACCCTACCGAAAGGAAGCACTGGCAATGGAATTCGCTTTGTGAATAAAAATACGTTCTACGTTGCTGATTTTACTGGGCACAATATCCTCAAAGTAGACCTGCTTACCAGGGACGTCTCGGTGTTTGCCAATGAACCTAAAATGAACCAGCCGAATGACCTCGCGGTCACAGGTACAGGCCACATCTTTTGTTCGGATCCCAATTGGAAAGATAGTACTGGTCAGATATGGCATATTTCCCCGGAGGGGAAGGTAACGCTTGCTGCGGAAAACATGGGGACGACCAATGGGATTGATGTGAGCCCCGACGAGAAAAAGTTGTACGTGAATGAGAGCGTGCAAAGAAATGTCTGGGTTTTCGATCTGGCTCCGGACGGTTCCTTGTCCAATAAAAAACTGCTGCATCAATTTGAAGACGGCGGAATGGACGGTATGCGTTGTGATGTTCATGGTAACCTATATATTACCAGGCATGGCAAAGGTGAAGTGGCCGTGCTTTCGCCGGAAGGGAAGGTGATACAAACCATTCAGACCATTGGAAAAAAAGTTTCCAATATTTGCTTCGGCGGCAAAAACGGTACAACATGCTACATTACCCTCCAGGACAGAGGTTGTCTAGAGACTTTCAGCGCTAAAACGGCAGGCCGCGAATGGGCGATGATGAAAGCATTTGCTGAAAACAGCAAAAAGTAATTTCCTGAAAATCCGGTGAGTCATATTCCGACCTCTTTGAATAAAGTCGGGATTATATTTACTTTGCAAAACAAAGTACTTTTTTATCGCTTATGACATTGGAAAAATTAGCGCGCTATTTGCAGGGTAACCAAAAGGTGGCCTTGCTGGCATTTGTATCCGCCGCCGCAGTAACCTTGCTGGCCATGCGGGTCCTCATCGAGAACTGGCATTTTATTTTCCTGGCCTGGAACCTTTTTCTGGCGTGGATACCTTTGGTTTTCATCAAATTGGTCTGGGAACAGGAAGCAAAACAGGCATTACCGTTCTGGTTACTGGCGATTTATCTTTGTATCTGGCTGCTGTTTTTCCCAAATGCGCCCTACATCATTACCGATCTGAAACATTTGCGCGGCGTGCCCGAGCACATGATATGGTACGATGCGCTGATGATTTTCACATTTTCAGTGGCAGGCTGCCTTACCGGCTTGTATAGTATCCGGATCGTCCACAGGATTATTTCACACCGCTGGAGTGGACGATTGGCTTGGATGATCGTGGCCGTGTCTATATTTTTGAGTGGCTTTGGTGTTTTTCTGGGGCGCTATGGAAGGTGGAACAGCTGGGACATCGTGACACAGCCTGGATCTCTGGCGAAGGGTATTCTGGTTAGTATGACGGATCCGCTGGCCATTAAACACACATTCTCGTTTTCGTTCGTCCTGATGTTGTTGTACTTTGCGTTCCATATTTTTGCAGAATTAAAACAGCATGAAGGGTCCCATCGATATTATTAAGGCATTACGCAGCTTTCGCTATGCAGGTGTGGGTATTTACAGCTTATTCCGCTACGAAAACAATGCACGCATTCACCTGGTGGCTTGCATTCTGGTGATCGTAGCGGGGGTTTTCTTTCAGATCTCTCCGGTCGAATGGGTGCTGATCGTGATTCAAATCGGCCTCGTTTGGGCTGCTGAAGCGTTTAATACCTCAATCGAGAAGCTTGCGAATTTAGTCTCGCCCGAATACCACCCCATCATCAAAGTAGTGAAGGATACAGCAGCTGCGGGTGTTCTCATCCTGGCAATGTCTGCGATCATTGTCGGCGGCATCATTTTCATTCCCAAGCTTCTGACGTATTTCTGATTTTTGAAATCTTTAATCTGAACCAATTTTTACTTTTACCTGACTTATGAACCCTAATCAGGATTCTTTGCATACACTGGCCGAGATAAGGAACTTAATGGAGCGATCTTCTAAATTTCTTTCTCTCAGCGGACTTAGCGGCGTCTTTGCAGGCATTTTCGCATTGATCGGAGCGGCAGCGGCTTATATCCGTTTCAAAGCAGGCTGGCTTACCGAAATCCTGATGCCCTTTGTCAGTTCAGATGGGCATTCACGTGCAGACCTGATCCGGTTTTTGTTGACCGACGGATTTCTGGTGCTCGCCTTTTCATTGTCGGCCGGCATTATTTTCACGGTTAGGAAAGGAAGGAAAAAGGGGCTTACCTTGTGGAATGGGAGCTCTAAGAGGCTTTTGGTCAGTATGTTGATCCCCCTTTCAACTGGCGGGATCTTTTGCCTGGCTATGTTACATTACGGGTTTATCTGGCTTGTTTTTCCTGCTACATTGCTGTTTTACGGACTGGCTTTGGTCAATGCAAGCCGCTTTACTTTTCCGGAGGTATTCTATCTCGGTATTTCAGAAATTGTATTGGGATGCATTGCACTTTTCTTTACAGGATATTCGCTACTTTTCTGGGCGCTGGGGTTTGGCGTCCTGCACATCATTTACGGGTTGACCATGCACAACCGGTATGACCGCGAGAAGGCAGCAGGCGCTAAAATCGGAGGGGCAGGTCTGTTTGTTCTGTTATTTTTGTCCGCTTCATTCACTGGCAGTGCACAAATCCCGGTAGATACTACGCTTAGCCAAACGAGAAAATGGTATGACAGGGAGACTATTTACATGCGAAATGGAAATAGTTTTGTCAAAAATAACGTGCTCTATGCTGGTCAAAAGGCATTGGCCCGGGAATTTTCAATTTCTCCCGAAGGGTTGGCCCTGTATCTGAGGTCCCGTCGTACCAGAAGCATCGGTTTGGTTATATCCCTGGCAGGTTCGGCAGGATCGATTATTTCTCTGATATCCGGAAACAGGGATAATCTGAGAAGATTCTTTTGGGTATCATTAGGAACAGGCGTTGTTTCATCGGTACTGACTGTGCAGGCCAACAACCAAAGGGATCAGGCCGTATGGTTGCGGAATCGTGACGCAATGCTTTTCATGGAAGCCAATCAATAATTTCTGGTGATAACAAAGGTTGGTCAATGGAGTGGTTAGAGAAATTCAATAAGGTTTTTGAAAGTAAAATAAGACTCGGGCTTATGTCGGTACTGGTTGTAAATGATTACCTCAGTTTCAACGAATTGAAGGATTTGCTGCAATTGACGGACGGGAACCTGGCGTCTCATTTGAAAGCATTGGAAGAGACGAAATACATTGAATTTCAAAAACAATTCGCCGGAAGAAAACCTCTGACGACTTACAAAGCCACAGAACTGGGGCATAAGGCTTTTACGGATCATTTGCAGGTATTGGAGAATATGATCCGGGAGAATTTGTAGTGGTGTGGGCCCAATGATATCCAATATAATTAAGTTATTGTGCATCACCGCCGGATAAATAGGTCGTGTCGGTTGGTAAATGAATGAGGGTTAGTTATCTAAATAAGCTAGTTTGTTGGCTTTCGAAATTAACTTTAACCTTTGATTCACATGTGTAACTACAAGAGGGTCCTTTACCATATTTTCGTCTTATTCTTTGTTCTGACTATATCTGCATCGTGTAAAAAAAATGATCCTGAACAGCCTGTCGATACGCCACCTATCGAGTCGTTTATCCACGTTGACGGCAAATATTACTCGCTAAATGATGCGCTTATCACTTTTGAGGAAGTAAATGGTACGACAAATTTTCAAATTGACTTGGTGAACTATGTAGAGGATAATTTCCTGGTTATCCAATATCTTGTAGGAAAGAATACAACAGTCTTAAACGACGGTGAGTATGAATTCAGAAAGAGTAAAGACCTTAAGGATCTTGTCGAGAGGAAATTTCACAATGTCATTTTGAAATACGGGCAACCTAACGATAAAGTCATGTTGGATGGCCTGGGCGGCAATGACATTAGTCAGGGAAGTTTAAGAATAGAAACAAAGAATGGGCAGTCCGTAATCGATGTTGCGCTAATCATCAATTCAAAAAAAGTATCAGCTCATTACGTAGGTGCGGTAAAGTATGAGGAGTTTAGTTGGTGATCTCCCGAATAAAGACTAAAATAAAAAAATGCTTTAAGAACATCGTTCTTAAAGCATTTTTTGAATGATCAGTAATAAATTAAAACTTCACAGGCACCGAAAAGCCAACCTTATCCCATTGGAAATCCAGGGAAGTATCTTTTACCGTGAATGTCAGTTTCTCCTGTACAGCAGGATAAACCTTGTTAGGTACCGTAACTTTCAAGATATCTTTGCTTTTAAATTTTTCGTAAGAATATGCACCAAACTGATGCAGCTGACTGTTTAAAATAATCGTCCACTCTTTTTCATCAGGGATTGCGAAAAATGTATAAGAACCTGCTTTAACAGGCTTTCCGGCAAAAGTTCCGTCCTTTTTGAAGGTGATTACGGTTGCACTATCCGCACCAATCCGCCATACTTTTCCGTAGGATTCCAAACTTCCGCTCCCAGCTTTTCCAAAAAGGACCCGGCCTCTTTTCGACGGTTGACCGTAAGTGATCTCGATGTTTTTACCATCTGCACTAACGTGGGGGCTTTGCGCCGAAGCCCATGTAAACGCAAGCAAAGTAAGGAAAACAGAAAAAAGTGTTGTTTTCATAAAAAGATAAGAATTAGTTAATTGATTTTGGTTGACTCAAAAAATGAAATTTCAGCGAAATAAGTCATTCAAAAGATGGGAACCAAACTGCTCAACCGACAATCGGGTATTAAGCGGCAGCATTAACTTTGATTAACATTTCGGCTTGGTCAAATCATCGTTGTTTGCGATTTCAAGTTATATTTGAGCAATGACGCCCGCAACAAACCCATCTGTAAACACCCGTTTTTTCGATACAAAAATCGAGTTTCTCAAAGGTGTCGGGCCGCAGAAAGCGGCTCTCCTAAACCAGGAACTGAATATTTTTACATTTGGGGACCTCATTCAGCATTACCCTTTCCGCCATGAGGACAGGACCGTTTTTCACCAGATCCGTAGTCTTAGTGAGCAAATGCCTGCCGCCCAGATCAAGGGAAAGCTGCGGGAATGGACCACGGTCGGGGAGGGATCAAAAAAGCGGCTGGTTGCCTATTTCACGGATGGTACCGCGTTACTTGAACTGGTATGGTTCCAAAGCATTGCCTGGTACCAGAAAAATCTCCGGGTTAACACCGATTATGTCGTTTACGGCAAACCGGTCAATTTTGGCGGGCGATGGAGTATTACACATCCCGAAATCGAACTCGTTACCCACGAAAATGAAATGGGCGGCTATTGGCAACCCATTTACCCGCTGACGGAGAAGCTGCGCAAACGGTTCATCGACAGCCGTTCCATGGCACGAATGGTACGCAGCCTGCTGGAGATTTCCAGACCACATATCCGCGAGACGCTACCAGAAAATCTGGTACAGAAGTACCGCCTGATTTCCAAAGCGGACGCACTTTGGAATTTCCATCTCCCGCAAAATGCGCAAGGGCTTCACCAGGCGCAGCGCAGGCTGAAATTTGAAGAACTATTTTACAATCAGTTCAGGCTGATCAAGAATAAGTTGCTTCACAAGACGGAGTATCCCGGGCTGATTTTCTCGAATGCAATGTTGGTTAAAACATTTTACGACAATTACTTGCCTTTCCAGCTTACCAACGCGCAAATCCGTGTTTTACATGAAATTCACGAAGACCTGAAAACCGGCAAGCAGATGAACCGGCTTCTACAGGGCGACGTAGGCTCGGGGAAAACAATTGTCGCTTTTATAACGATGCTTTTTGCATTGGATAATGATGCCCAGGCTTGTTTGATGGCACCGACGGAAATCCTTGCGGACCAGCATTACCAGGGATTGAAAAAGTTTGCGGACTTACTGGGTATTCAGATCGCCAAACTTACGGGATCGACGAAAAAGAAGGAGCGGGAGATCATCCATAAGCAGCTGCTGGACGGCTCTTTACATATCATTGTCGGCACGCATGCATTGATCGAAGATATCGTCCAATTTAGAAACCTGGGCCTGTGTATTATTGATGAGCAACATCGTTTTGGCGTAGCACAAAGAGCGAAGTTATGGGCAAAGAATGACAAGGTTTACCCGCATATGTTGGTGATGACTGCCACTCCTATACCCCGGACGCTGGCCATGACTTTATATGGAGATCTTGATATATCGGCTATTAACGAACTTCCTGCAGGCAGAAAACCAATCAAAACAGTGCATCGGTATGATGCCCACAGAACTTCCGTTTTCGGGTTTTTGAAAGAGGAAATAGCTAAGGGCCGACAGGTGTACATGGTTTATCCATTGATTGAAGAATCCGAAAAAATGGATTTGAAGGATTTAATGGATGGATACGAGAGTGTGGCAAGATCTTTCCCCCAGGTGCCTTTGAGCATTTTGCATGGTAAAATGAAGTCACAGGACAAAGATTATGAAATGGGTCGTTTTGTGCGGGGCGAAACCAAAATCATGGTTGCCACGACGGTCATAGAAGTAGGCGTGAATGTTCCGAACGCTTCCGTTATGGTAATAGAAAATGCAGAGCGATTCGGGCTTTCGCAGTTGCATCAGTTGAGGGGAAGGGTGGGGCGCGGGGCGGAACAATCGTATTGTATCCTGATCACCGATTACAAAATCAGCAAGGATACCAAGCTTCGGATAGAAACGATGTGCCGAACCAACGACGGCTTCGAAATTGCGGAAGTAGACCTTCAGCTGAGGGGGCCTGGTGATATGTCCGGTACCCAGCAGAGTGGGTTGGTGGACCTCCTGGTGGCTAATCTGGCCCAGGATGGCGAAATTCTCAGAGTGGCCCGCTCGTCCGCCGAGGAGATCCTCAATCAGGACCCTGACCTGCTCCAGCCTGTTAACCAGCCTATTCGCATGCATTTGCAAAACCTGCGAAAGGATGAAACAAACTGGGGCAGGATCAGCTAGGCGTCAGGGAATGATTTCTCTAATTTCGCCAGAAAATTCAAAGGACTGCGGACGTGTAACATGCAATGCTGCCCCTAGGGAAGTGGCATAGGGCAAGTCGGTCGCGTAAACTTTATGATTAGGAAAATTCCTTGCGATCAGGCGGGTGAAAATTTCATTTCTCGCAAAACCACCATCTATATAAATCGCTTGAACGTCATTTACGGCCACAAGGCTCAGCGACACAAATAGAAGTTCGGTGAGTCCTTTGATCAGATGATGGTATGCCGCCTCGGGAGATGCAAAAGCGCTGATCTGCCATTCCTGGGTATTAGGCTCAGGGAATGGGCCGTTGCCGGTCATGCAGGCAGTGTAAAACGGTGGTGTGTCCGCTTTCAGGATTTCGTCGTTGAAAACAACGCCTTTGTAAAAATCGGGGGCTACTCTGAAGTACTCGGCAATGCGCGCAACCTGATAATCGTGCTCCCTTCCCATAAACAAGCGCGATGCGGTCACCCCGCTTCCCTCAGGGGTAAGATAGTTCATGCAATCCCGTTCCAACTGGTAAGAGGTGAGCGGTTTGGACGCAAAAGAGTTGAAATTGATACACCAGGTACCAGTCGAAAGTAAAACAAACGGTTTTTTTACAGCCATTCTGTAAGGTATCAATGCAGATGAGCTGTCGTGCAGCCCAAATCCGGATTGGATCCCTTTATCCCCGTGACGATAAATGAACGAAGATGACGCAAGCACCGGAGCAAGTTTTTTGTGAATCCCTTCTTCTTTTACCCAATCGTGGTAATCCCACATTTCGAAGCTCCAGAGCGCTGTGTGACAGCCCAGGGAAGTGTAATCGCTGACTTTGCGGCCCGTCAGCAGATAAAGGATGTACTGTGGTAAATGCAGGGTGGTAACAATTTGTTTATAGATATCCGGCTGGGTGTATTTCAGCCAGTAGAGCTGCATTCCGGAATTGAGCATACCCATGGAGGGTGAGCCGGTTTGCAATGATATCCTGGTTGGGTCTCCGTAAGTGCTGTAAAATTGTTTCGATAGTTCCTCAGGAAAGGGTTTCAGGTATGAGTAAAGGGGGGTAAGCGGTTTGTTGGCCGCATCCAGATGGACAAGGCTGGCACCATAACCCGCAACATTGACTGCTTTGATATCGTATTTTGGATTTTCAAGCAGTTGAGCCCAATGATCTTTTACCCATTTTGTCAGCAAGTCACAATCTTCTGTGGGGAAACCGTCTTCGTCTGTTGTTTCGGGAAGATACTCGGAAAACTCTTCGACTATTTCGTACTTTTCATTAAAAAGTACGTACTTCTTATTGGTCCTGCCAATGTCAAAAACCGCTGTTACTTTCATTATTGGAAATCTATATCACTTTTTAACCGAGAATGTATTTTTCGGTTAATATAGTGACTTTACGTTAAAACCTATACCCTTATTTGTTGTTTGTAAAATGTTTGCAAGGCCCGTCTCGCCCGCGTTTGAAGCTATTTGGTCTTTTCAAGAATTGGCTTCAAAACCTGTGTCCATCTTCGGTAGCCTTCCTCATTCATATGCAGACTGTCTCTGACAAAAATACTTCCGTCGGGGCGGCCATTTTTGATCATGACAGGCCATACGTCAATGTACTGGTGTTTCTGATCTGTCTTGATATAATCCTGAATAAGCTGGTTTGCTTTGATTGTTTCATCTTTTCTGGCCCAGCGGGAAGGTGAAGGTTTGAGTGAAATTCCGTACAGCCGCACATCGGGCAGCTTTTCGCGGATCAGTTTACAGAGTTGCACATAGGCATCGCGAACCTGTTCCGGGGTCTTCTTTTTTGAACCGAACATGTCATTTTCACAATAGATCACTACTGTTTTGGGATGATATTTCGTGATCGTCCGGTCCGCGTAATAAATTACTTCCGGCAGTGTAGAACCTCCAAAACCACGATTGATAATCGGTAAGGGCGCAAGGTCCTGCGCCGCAGATTGCCATTTCGTAAACGAGGAGCTCCCAGTAAAAACGATACCGCCCGGTGCAGGCATTTTTTCAGCGTCTTTTTTTTCAAATTCGAGGATCGCGCTTTCTGATCTGTCGAGCTTGTAATCGGGCTCCCAGGGAGCGGCGAGCTGGGTTGTGGCTGGTTGTCTCTGGCAAGCGTTTAGTCCAATAAAGAGGACCAGCAGGTATTTTTTCATTCTAAAAAAGTAGATATGCCGGAAAAAGGCATATCTACTTCGATTTTAATGTAAATGACGAGATTATTTTGAAGCGGTGACGCAATTATCAGTCACGTAAAAAATATCTCAGACCAAGACCGACATTTGGAAAAGTAATACCTGGCGCGAACCCGTAGGTAAAATTGCGCGTGATCTGTTCATCGTCACTCAACCTTTTGGCTGCGTTCGACGAGGTATATTTGAGCAAAACAGGCCTGGCAAATCCCAGGGAGCCCAGGAGCCACCATCTTTCATTCAATTTATAATAAGCTCCCGCGCTGATACCCAGTGCAGCTGAAACCGCATGGCCTTTCACGTCATATACCTCACTGCCATTCACCGTCAGACTCTTGCTATAATCGTAATCCAAGCCAATGTCAGGCCCGCCGAAGATACCAAAGTGATCATTGAAGTGTTTGTAAAATTGCCAGAAATGGCCGACGCCGAAACCCACTCCCCGAATCCCATCAACAGCAGTGAGCGAATTGTTGACCATCACATATTCTTTACGGCCTGCCAGAGAGGTGTTCAGGTTCCAGCCGGAAGCACGTGTCTCCGTTTTAAACTTACCCAAACCTATTTGGATACCGTAGCTGTATCCATTGGTAGCTTTGGAATCGTCGGGATTATTAATGCCAAAACCAATGGCCGCGTCGCCAGAAATGAATCTTTTGCCTGTAAACTGGGCCTGTATATGGCTTATTGAACATGCGAATGCGAGGAATGCGAGTAAAAAGATCTTTTTCATGACGGGCTTATTTAGATTGTAAATACCATGATGCACGCAGGCCAAAATACTGACTGATCGAGGAAGTAACGCCGGCATTCAGATCGAATGAGTTGCCGTTTAAATGGGTGTAGCCCATCCCTAGTGAAAGTACGTTTACATCAGATTCCAGTGCGAAGCGGGGCGTGATCCGGAAAACAATGCCCGGATTTACATAAATTTGAGCAGCATAGCCATCAACGCTATTCTCAAGTTGATCCGAGTAGGTCTTCGACCAGATATAGGAAGCATTGAAACCCGATTGTAAAAAAAGGGCCCATTTGGCATTGATGGATTTGTAGTTGCGGATGAAAGGCGACAGTGACACACTGCTGTAATGGAAGCCGGATTTGTAGTCGCCGCCTGAACTTTCGTTTTTGTTTTTAAACTGGTTCGTCGAGCCGGTTAGTCTCAACCCAAACATTTTGTTATCGCGGAAAAACCACCCCGCTTGAATGGAGGGCGTAACATTGAACCGTTCGGTGTTAGAACTGAAATTGGGCGGATACTTATCCTTTTGATGATCTCCGTTAAAGTTCACAGTGGCACCCCAATAACGACCACCTTTCTGCAATTGCGCGTGAACTTCGCCAGCCAGACAACAAGCGCACAACAGGGTCATCATAAAAAGTTTCTTCATGGTTTTCAAGTTAAGTGAATAGTTAAAAGCAATATAATCATGTTAATGTAACCACTGTACTATTTAGGTTAATTTAACAAAGCACAGAAAAGAGGCAGCCAATGGATGACTGCCTCTAAGTATTACCGATACCAAATTTAACCTAACAATCTTTGATGGCTGTCGGCCAACGGCTTTTTTCGACAGCCATAATATTTTAAAATACTCCCTCCCAGTTGCCCTGACGGTAATATTGCAATAGTCTTTGCTGCATCAGATAGTCGTATTTAGCCTGGATAGCGTTGCCTTGTGCTTTGGCCAGGTTGGCCTTGGCAAGTGAGTATTCGTATGAATTGGCAATGCCTGCATTCATCTTGCTCTCTACCACTGCAAATGCCGCGGTAAGCGACTCAACCTGGCTTTGCGCAGAAGCATGTTTATCGGCCATCGTTTGCAAGTTCAACACGGCCAGTTCAATGGCCTGTCTTAACGTCTGGTTGGTTACATCAAGGGTATTCTGAGCCTGGCGTTCCTGTACCTTGGCAAGTTCAACCCGAGGGCGGGTCGTCCAGCGGCCCATAATCGGAATATTCAGGTTCAATTGCAGTGAACCGTTCCGTGTAGCATTCAATTGATTGAAATAATCCAGGCTCTTGTTGCTGGTAGCGTAGAAAGCCCCGATCCCGCCACTAAGGCTTAGAGAAGGATAATTGCTTGCTTTGATGGACTTCACCTGGTATGCAAAGCTTTGGCGGTACAGCTCAGCGCTGCGTATTTCGGGGAAGCTTTTTTGTGCATCTTCATAAATGTCCAGGGCGTTATCAGCTGTGAGTGTCGAATCCCTCGGAACGAGTGGCTCGAATTCAACATTGTCGTCGGGGGTCACATTCATCCGTTGGAAAAGTGCCAGCCGGGCTGTGCGGTAATTATTAAGGGCAGTCACCTGGCTGAATTTATCGTTGGCTAGCTGCGCTTTGATTTCATACAGCAGGTTGGCGCCGACTGTCCCGGCATTAACCTGTTTGGAGACCCTGTCCACCTGTGTAACCGAAGATTCAACTTGTTGTGTCCAGGATTCATAGAGCGCCTTTGTAGCCAATACGTTCACGTACCCCACCATTAACAGAACAGTTTGTGCATTCAGAACTGCGGTACGGTTTACCTCGGCAGATTCTTTCAGCAAAACATACTGTCTGATTTGATTCTGTACTTTAAAACCCTGAAAAACAGGTGTCTGAAAGTTAATGCCCATATTGTTATATCCATAAACCTGATCTATATACGCATTGGTATACTGGTCGATGCTACGGCCGATATTTACGCTTTGGCTCGCGCCGAAGGAAATCTGTGGGAGCATTTGCGACTTGGTTTGCCACAATTGGGCCTGGGCAGATTGTGCCTGAAGCGTACTTTGCTGGTAAATAAGATTATTCTTGGCCAGAAGGTCAACGCATTCGCGGAGACTCAACGTGGTTTGTGCCTGTACGTACGACACGAAAATGCTGAATAGTAAAGTTAGGTATTTCATGGCTAATAGATTTTAGGCTAACCAACCGTCTTTCAGGCGGACCACCCGGTTTCCATAACCGGCATTGATCTCTGAGTGGGTTACCTGTACAATGGTGACTTTATCTTCCTGGTTTAATTTTTGAAACAATTCCATAATCTCGATTGACTGCTCCGAGTGCAGGTTACCTGTGGGCTCATCGGCAAATATTACCTTCGGGTTGTGAACAATCGCGCGGGCTACACCTACCAGTTGCTGCTGACCTCCTGAAAGCTGATGGGGAAAAAGATCCTTTTTGGCAACCATATTGAAACGATCTAGCAGCTCTGCCACACGGCTTTTGCGCTCTGAGGAGGATGTTCCCTTGTACAAAAGCGGTGTTTCTATGTTTTCATAAACTGTCAGCTCGTCGATCAGGTGGTAAGCCTGGAACACAAAACCGATATGGTGGCGATGCAGCTCGGTACGTTTTTTCTCCGATAATTTCTGGACTGGTTCGTCGAGAAACAGGTACTCACCCTCTGAAGGTTCTTCCAACAATCCAAGAATATGCAGCAAGGTTGATTTCCCTGAACCGGATGGCCCCATGATCGATACAAACTCGCCTTCTTTAATATTTAAATCAATGTGTCGCAAAACGTAAGTCTTGCCAAAACCTGCAGGGTAATATTTGGATATCTTTTCTAACTTAATCATAAAAATTTTGAGTTTGAGATTTCAGGTATAGTTACGGACAACCCATTTGAAAAACAATACCTATTCCTGAACCTCTTATGCCAGTCCTATTTTAAAAAGGCTTGCCAAAAGGATAATTTATTGACATTCAAATTATTAAGTTTTGTTCTTAAAGGTCAATCGTTCGAAATCGTACAAATGTGTACGGTATCGGACGGGATCAATGGGCACCCTTCTGCTGTCATCCTGAGGAGGCCGGTTCACCGGGCGATCGAAGGACTTAACTGGCCCGGCGGTGTGCTTCCAGCATTTCCATCTTGCTCAGTTTGGGAATTCAAATAGTTAATTTTTAGAGACTTAGTTGAATGCTGCTAGCCCTGTAGAGCGCGCACAGGATTGGCCAGCCCGGCTTTTAAGCCCTGCAAACCAATGGTGGTTAGTGCGATCAGAATGGCCAGGATACCTGGCAGTCCGAACGCCTGCCAGGGAATGGCGGTCCTGTATGCAAATCCATCCAGCCAGACACTCATGATATAGTAGCCAACGGGGCAGGCTATGCCAATCGCCAGCAGGATCAGTCTGATAAAATCTCTTGAAAATAAGGCCACAATGCTGAGAACGGTTGCCCCAAGTACTATTCGGATACCAGTTTCGCGGGTACGCTGTGCGGTGGAAAGGTGGGCCAGTCCAAAAAGTCCGAGGGCGCAGATCAGGACAGAAAGTCCTGTAACGATCGTGACCGTTTTTTGCAGCCTCAGTTCCTGCTGATAACCGAGTGCATTTTGCTCGTCCAGAAAGGAGTAGTCAAAAACGGCCGTCGGGGCTGCTTTTTTGAATGTAGTTTTGAGTAAGGCAAGCGTTTCGTGCTGTTTTCTCTGGTCGATCTCCACCCAGATGGCATCGCCGCCGTATTGATCACTCATCAGTAGCACCATGGGCTGTATTTTTTCCTTTAAAGAACTATAATGGAAGTCTTTGCAGACACCGATGATGGTAAATGGCTGGTTGCCAAAATACGAATCGGCTAAGAATTGTTTCCCGATGGGATCCGAAATTCCGGCGGTTTTGATGAATGATTCATTAACCAAAGCCGCATAGTTTTGGTCGGAGGGAAATCTGGATGAGAAATTTCGCCCTGATTGAAGTTGGATATTCAATACGTTGAGGTGATTTTGATCAATGGCTCTATAATAGCTCAGCATGTTTCTGCTGTTGATGTTGGTTTCTCTATAACCGAATTCACCCGCCAGCGAGATTCCCTTTATCCGAGGGTCATTTCTCAGTTCATCCCTGAAATTTTCAGAGATACGCCTGACGTCTTGTAATCCGGAAATGCCAATTTTGATGATCTGGGCTGGGTTATAGCCAAGGTTTTTGCGGTTGATAAAATGCATTTGTTCATAAAAAATCAACGTAGCAATGCCTAACAAGATCGCTACCGCAAACTGAAAGACCACCAATGCACGCCCAAAAACGCCTAACCCCGATAATCTGACCTTCTGATAAAGTACCTCTACCGGATTTAATCTGGAAAGAAGGTAAGCCGGATAAAGTCCGGAAGCGAGGGTATTGAACAAGAGAATGGCTGTTAACCAGATCAGTAATTGCGGACCTGTTACTGCCTCAAAAGTGATTTGCTTGCCTGTCAGTTGATTAAAAGCCGGTAAAGCCAACAAGGCAAGCCCAATCCCCGATAACAAAGCGGTAAAGTTTAAGAATGCGGGCTCGCCTAGAAATTGAATCAATAGCTGCCTTTGGCTGCTTCCGGTGGTTTTCCGGATCCCTACCTCCCGGGCTTTTCTCATGGAATTGGCAATACTGATGTTAATCGAATTAATGCTTGCCATCAGTAAAACAAAAGTCGCAATACCCAAAAAAATGTAAGAATAGATCGGCTTGCTGCCGTTGATAATACCCGCCTCCCTGTTTGTATTGGCAATTTCCTGCGGATTGAGGTGGATATCGGTTATGCGCTGCAGCCCATAGGTGATTTTTGGGGCCGGCTCCTTCGATTTCAGCGCTTTTGCCAATTGGTCCCGGGCATTGATATGGTGTATCTGATCAAACTTTGAGATCACGGATTGCACATTGGAAAGCGGATGCAAAACCACAAATGTGCCGAGATAACTATTCAGCCAGCTTTTATCGTCAAATGACACTTGCAGAAACCGGAACGGCAAAAGGATATCAAACTGGATGGAAGAGTTGGCAGGAGGATTTTCGACGACGCCACTCACTACCAATGGTTTTCCAATCCTGATGGCGGAGGGGTCGGAATCCATTTGCAGGACTTCCCCGATCACATCCAGCCGGTTGAAAAATCGCAGCGCTGTTTTCCGGGATATGACTACGGCGTTCACATTTTTTAATACGGTGCTTGCGTCTCCATGAAGCAATTTGAAAGTGAAAACGTCAAAGAAATGATCATCTGTGAAAAGCATTCTAAGGCGGAATGCTTTTTCTCCTGCATGAACGTCCCCGTGAATATCCCCGCCCATGACCCTGGCATAGTGCAATACTTCTGGGACCTGTGCATAGAAAGCCGGTCCCTGCACCTGTCCGGTACCACCTGTGGTTGTCTTTTTGCCCAGGACTTCCAAAGTTGTTGTAATGCGGTAGAGATCGGGGTTATGGCTATGAAAGCGGTCGAATGAACGTTCATCGGTATGGTACAGCGCTGCCAGGATCATACAGGCCGAGCCTATAGCAAGCCCACTTATTTGAATGGACACATAGAGCCTGGTCTGCCACAAATGGCGGCCGGTCATTTTCAGGAAAGTTTTGAACATGTCAGGAAAGGATCTCCATTTTATACCCAATACCGTGGATGGCGGTGATTTTGATGCTGGGATCACCAGCAAGCATTTTTCTTAAACGGGAAACGAACACATCCACACTCCGGCCAACCGTTACACCTTCATCCTCCCAAACCGATTTCAGGATAAAATCACGTTCTAGCACCTGGTTCGGGCTTTTGACGAACAAGTTGAGCAGTTTTGCCTCGCGGTAGGTTAGTGCATGTACTGCCGTACCCGTTGATAAGGTTTGTCCAGGGACATCAAGAAAAGAATTTCCGAATCTGAGTTTGGCGTGTAACGCGGCTGCGGCAGGCTCGGGCATATCCGGAACAGTACTTTTCTTTCTCGACCGTCTCCAGGCCATTAAACCAAGCCCGGCAAGCGTACTCCCAAACGGCAGCATCCACCAATTGGAAAAGTTGCCCGCTGCTTCGGTATCCTGAGGGATAAAACTGATTTGCAATGTATAACATCCGGCATCCTGGTTGCGGGCCTGGCAGGGAACCCCGCCTTTTTGGTTCAAATCCTGGAAGTTGTATCCGAGCTGGATCACCTTGGTTTCACATTTTAAAACCGAAACGTTGTAGCCTCGTTCGATGTGCTGCATTTGAAGGGATTGCTGCAGCAGTTCGGGTAATTTTTCGTAGGTCAACAGATTTTCCAACCGGACCGAGAAAGTATTCGGATCTACCTGTTGAACGGGTTGAATGGTCGTGGTCGAATCTCCGTTCAGTACCAGCAAATGATGGGCAGTGCGCCTGAGCGCCAGGTTTACTTTTTCGGCGAAGCGGAAATCATCGCTCTTGGCCAGCGCGATTTGGCTGCAGAACAAAAGTCCAAGGAAAAGCACCATGATATGGGCCGGATAAATCCGGCTTCTCGATTCCTGAAAAAATGTGCTGATCCAAATCATCGCGATACGTTACAGGTTGATAATGACAAATTTAATTATTTCTAGCAGCCTCCCTTGCTTGGTTTACTAAGTCCGATGAGCCAATTGAACTGAGGCATGATCTGGAGGCGGTCGACGTTAATGATACGCTGACCAATGCCATTTTGTTTGTCCACAGGGTCGATTACGATAAGGTCGTCAACCCTGGCGGAGCTTAGTATTTTACTAAGTTCAAATTCCAGTACAGGGTGGTTAAGTGCATTGAAACCTGTCTCGACCACCTGTCCGGCCCTCACCAGGTAAATGGTAAACGGGACTTTTCTGACCTGGCCAGACTCCGGATTTCCCGCCACCAAAGTGAGTGTGCCCCTGCTTGCGGTAGATAATCTTTCATAACTTACGGCCTGGCCGTCCAACATAACTGGATTGTAATAAAAGCCGTGTCTTAAAGTTTCAGGAAGTGCAATGGAAGTAGGCAGGGTGAAAATCACGAGGATTGCGGCAAGGAATCTGGGGAATGGATTTTTCATGATCATCTTGTTTAACTTGTTGCGGTTTTGAACAATGATCAAAAGTATCGATACCGCATAAAAGCTTCGGTTCGCCGTGGTAAAACATTGTAAACGAAATGTAAAAGATCGCATTTTGCATTAATTTTCAGTTAAAACAGAACATAAATCCACATCAAAGGTGTTACCAAACCGGAACACCGCAACATCGATTTGAAAACAATACCTTCTCAAGATCCCTACGCAGCACTTCGCTATTCCGATTTCAGGTTTTTTATATCCAATACCTTTCTCTTTTCGGCCACTATCCTGATTCAGGAAGTGATCGTCGGTTACGAGCTTTACAAAATGACCCACGACCCGCTCGCCCTCGGGCTGGTAGGGCTGGCAGAAGTGGTCCCTTTTGTCGTTACCTCGCTTTTTGGAGGATATATTGCCGACCAGAAGAACAAGATAACCATTATGCACCTGAGTTTGATGGTGATTGTACTGGGATCGCTGATTTTGTATGTGGCCTTTCAGCCGGGCATCTATCATGCGCTTTCACAGACCCAGCATCTGATTATTATTTATGCGGTCTTTGCACTGATCGGGTTTGCAAAAGGGTTTTATTCTCCGGCATCCAGCTCGCTGAAGCCATTTTTGGTGCCCAGGAATATCTATCATAACTCGTCTACCTGGAGCAGTTCTTTCTGGCAGGCAGGCTCCATTACAGGCCCCGCCATTGCGGGGTTTATGTATGCATATCTTGGTTTGACGAATACCTTGCTCTGTGTGATTGCGAGCTTTGTCGTCTGCTGGGTTTTGTTGGGTATGATCAAAACCCGACCCGAATTCCCAAAAATAGTGACACCATTGCTGGATAGCCTGAAAGAAGGTTTCCGGTTTGTTTTCAAAACACGGATCGTATTGTATGCGATATCGCTGGACCTGTTTTCAGTCTTATTTGGGGGCGTGGTTGCTCTTCTGCCCATTTTCGCGGAAGATATACTGAAAGTCGGTCCGGAAGGATTGGGCTTGTTGCGGGCGGCGCCCTCCATCGGCTCCCTGCTCACGATGTTCGCGATGGCTTACTTTCCGCCTACACACAATGCATGGCGCAATATGCTGATTGCGGTGGCTGGGTTTGGATTATTTACCATCATTTTCGCGGTATCCACCAACTTTTTACTGTCCTGTGCCGCGCTTTTTGCGACAGGCGTTTTTGATAGTGTCAGCGTGATAGTCCGTCAGACCATCCTGCTGATTTACCCTCCCGATGAAATGCGGGGACGCGTCGCTGCTGTGAACGGCATGTTCGTCAGTTCGTCCAATGAATTGGGCGCCTTTGAATCTGGCGTGATGGCCAAAGCATTTGGGACTGTCCCCTCTGTCATGATGGGCGGGGTTTTAACGCTCGGCGTAGTCCTATGGATCTATCTGAGGTCTAAGGATTTGTTTTCGGTGCGGTTGAGTTGAGAGTTTGGGCGGTTGAGAAAATATTAACAATCCACTATTTTTGCCAAAACACTTTTGATTTATGTATATCTACAAAAATATCATTAGCATAGAAGAGGGGAAAAGAGGTGGGAAGCCATGCATTCGCGAAATGAGGATTACCGTTGAAGATATTCTTAGATGGTTGGCCTCAGGGATGTCCTTCGAAGATATTCTCCTTGATTTTCCCGAGTTAACAAAAGAAGATATCCTTGTCTCTCTCGAGTTTTCAGCTAATCAACAAAGGAAGATCTTTTATGATGTAGCAGCGTGAAGCTATTGATTGATCAAAATATATCACATCGCATCATACCTCTTATTAGGTCAGAGATATGGGATTTATACCACGTTAGAGATCTTGGACTGCTCGATGCGGATGACTACGAGATCTTTAAATATGCCCGCCAGAATAACTTCTCCGCTATTATTACAATTGATGATGACTTTGTAAAATTGTTGAATACGTTTTCGGTTCCTCCCAAAATCATTTGGCTAAGGACCGGTAATTGTTCGACCCAATCACTTTCTCAAACCCTACTTTCACGATCTGATACGATTGAGGAATTTTTACAAAGTGACGATTACTTTCTTTATGAAGTATTCAAGAAGCCCGGTCAGTAGTTTGGTTAACCCATTTATTCCCCTTTCAAGCTTTTAACCGGATTCATCAGGGCCGCCGTGTAAGTCTGCATAAAGACCAAAACCGTGATCATCAGTCCAAATCCCAGCCCGATCCAGGCGAAGGTTGCCCAATCAATGGAAATACGATACGCATAATTCTGAAGCCATTTGTTCATGGTCAGGATAACCAGCGGAAATGCAATGGCTATTGCGATAAGCATAACGACTAAAAATTCCCTCAGGAAAAGCATCACCACACTCGCTCCCGATGCGCCGAGTACCTTACGAATACCAACTTCCCTGGTCCGTCGGGCGACATTGAGCGACACCATTCCTAAAACTCCGAGCAGCACAATCACGATGGCCAGGACTGTCGCGATACCTGCAGCCTTTTTCATTTGCATTTCCGACTGATATAACTTTTGCAGCGTGTCGTCCAGGAAGGTATATTCAAAAGGAGCATCAGGCATCAGTTCCTTCCATTTGCTTTCCAATGTCTGCATGCTCCTTTCGAGATTGGAAGGATTTAAGCGAAAGCTCAGGTACCTGTATGAACCACCGCCGTGTACTTGCAAAAAGGCCAATGGTTTGATGATATTATGCATCGATTCAAAATGGAAATTTTTTGAAACTCCTGTGACTGTCAGGGGATTTGGGAAAAAGTGAAGCCTGACTTGCTGTCCCACTGCATCGTCCGCATTTTTGTAACCCAATGCTTTCACGGCTGCTTGATTCATCACAATGGTATTGGGCTGAAAACTGCCCTTGTCAGCGTGAAAGAATTTTCCCGCCACCATTTTGATCCCGTAGGTCCGGGCGTACTTTTCATCTGTGGTAAGTATTTGCGTATAAATGGCACCGACCGAATCCTGTCCCATTTTATACAAACCAAACCCTCCTCCATAATTTCCATTCGGCACTTCATACGACAGAGTTACTTCTCCGACCTCCTTCAGGCGTGACAGTTCGTCCCGTATGCCTTCCATTTTAGCAACCCCTTCCGGCGTCCAGTCGCGGGGTACGGGGACAGAAACCAATGCTTCTTTTTGGAAGCCAAGGTCTTTATTGAAAAAATAACTGACCTGCTGGGAAATGACTGCGGCGGCTGCGAAAACAAAAAGAGCAATGGAAAACTGAGAGATAATGAGTATTCGTCTGAACATGACATTCTCCTTGATGGATTTGAGTTTACCTTTTAGCGAATCAATGGAAGGCAATGCCGAAAGTATGAATGCGGGATAAATGCCTGCCAGTAAGCCGATGATCAGCGCAGCAGCCAATGGTACAATAACCGAGTATGGGAATACCGACCAGATCGAAGCGATCGGCTTGCTGAGCAGATTTTCAAAGTAAGTCCTGGAAATCTCGTAAAATCCCAGGGATATCAAAGCTGCAAAAACAGCTAGCAGTATGGATTCTGCTATGAATTGGCCGATCAATTGCCGTTTCAGGCTTCCCAATACTTTCCTCACTCCAATCTCTTTCAACCGGGCAGACGAATTTCCGATCGAAATATTCACAAAGTTGACGACCGCCATCAACAGAATGAAGGCGGTAACTCCAGACAATGTCAGGATCATTTTTCTGACCAGCCCATTATTCGCTTCCTGATAATAATCTTTCAAACCCGTAAAATAAACTTCAAGGTTAGCCCGGGTGCTTTCAGACGTACGGGTTGCCAATATTTTGTCGATTGGCTTTTTTAGGTCCCGGATATCCACGCCGTTACGCAACTGAATATAGGTAACCATGTAAGGGAACCCCCAATTGTCCTCCGAACCTTTGCGCCCTTCTAATGAACTTAACGGGATGAAAATCTCGGCCTGATTGGGCAGTAAGTGGGTTACTGAATTATTGGACAGCTCCCTCAGGACAGCCGTGACCTGATACTGCTGTTTGCCTCCCTGAAAATTGTGCAGCGTCAGATTTTCGCCGATCACATCGGTTTTCCCAAAATACTTCATCGCCCTGCTTTCGGTAATGACAATGGAATTGGGCGATTGCATGGCGGTCTTTGCGTTCCCATGCATAACCGGGAAACCGTACATGGAGAGCAATGTAGAATCTCCTGTTTGTACATCCTCCCGAAAATGCCTGTCGCCTTTGGAGATCGCGACGGTAATGGCATCGTAGCGGTAATACCCAGCTACCAGATTGGGATAATCGTCTTTTAATGTTTTTCCAAGTGGGCCCAGGCTGGTCATATCATTGCCCATATCTGGATTTTTCCATTTGCTGCGGACAATGTATTGACTGTCGGCGTTACGCAGGTCGAAGTTTACCCTGGACTCTCCCCATACATAGCTCGCGATCAGGAATGTGAAGGTCATCCCCACGGACAGTCCGAATAGCATGACAGCGGCGTAAAACTTCCGTTTCAGCAAGTTTCGCCAGGCGATTTTAAAGTAGTTGTGCAGCATAATCCCAAAAGTAGGGGAAATGCTGCACGACGATTTTTGGTGGCGTTGTATTTAAGAAAATTTAACAAGTCTCATCTTGATTTATTCCGTCCGCAATGACTTCACCGGATCCATCAGCGCCGATTTCAATGCCTGGAAACTCACCGTCGCGATCGCAATAATCATTGCAGTCAGGCCTGATAATGCGAATACCCACCAGGAGAGATTTTCGTGGTATTCGAAGTTTTTGAGCCACTCGCTCATGGCGTAAACAGCAACGGGGGTGCCTATTGCGATGGCGATCATTACGAGCTTGATGAAGTCTTTGGAAAGCAGCAGCACAACACTGTGGACACTGGCGCCCAATACTTTCCTTACGCCGATTTCCTTGGTGCGTGCCTCTGCGGCAAATGCGGCTAGCCCAAAAAGCCCGAGGCATGCTATGATGATCGCCAGTGCCGCGAATGTCAGCAAAATGTTACCCTGCTTTTGTTCTGACCGGTATTGCTTCGCGAAGTTTTCGTCCAGGAAGTGAAAATCAACGGTGGCTTCGGGATCGAAAGTCTTGTAAGTGTTTGCCAGATAGTTTAGTGCTTCTTTTGTTTTGCCCTTTTGAATGCGGACATACAGGTTATCGCGATCCATCGGGTCGGGCAGGCTTAGTACCAGCGGCTCGATTTTGTGTTGCAATGAGTAAATGTGGAAATCTTTAACAACCCCGATCACACGCGCCTCTGCGGTATTGCCCGCATTGCCGGTGAAGTACTTAACCCTTTTTCCTACAGGATTTTTCCAGCCCTGTTTTTTAACCAGCGATTCATTAACGATCACTGCATTCTTTAAGTCAGCCTCAGAAGTGCCGTCAAAATTCCTTCCTGCAAGCAACTTGATTTCCAGTGTTTTGATAAAATCATTATCCACGGAGAATTTCTGGACATTCTGCGTTTCGGTCGGCATTGCTCCGTTTTCTGTTTCAAAAAACAGGGTGTTCTGGCCAATGTTATTCCCGCCGATCGGGTTACTCGCCGAGGCAACGCTTTCAATGAGCGGGTTTTGAGTAAGTCTTTCTTTTACAGATTGCACCTGGCTGCGCACGTCGTTTTTATCAATGTGAAATGTCAATACCTGACTTTTATTGAAACCAAGATCTTTATTATTCACAAAATAGAGCTGCTTGTACACGATAGCGGAACATGCGATCATCACTACAGTTGCCATAAACTGGAACACCACCAGCGATTTGCGAAGAAAGTTACCGCCCGAATGCGTGCCGAATTGCCCTTTCAACGCAACAACCGGCCGGAACCCTGAAAATTGGATCGCAGGATAAAGGCCGCTTAATATACTGATCAGTGCGATGAAAGCGACGGCTGTGAGCGAGGTCACCAGTACATTGTCACGATCAATGGTCAGTGATTTATCGGCCAGCTGATTGAACAGCGGAAGCAGCGTAATGACCAGCACCAATGCGAGGGCACCGGCGAAAATGGTCATCATAAAAGACTCGATGAAGAATTGCCAGATCAGTTGAAAACGCTCCGAACCGATGGCCTTGCGCACGCCGACTTCCCGAATACGTTTCATTGATCGCGCGGTATATAGGTTAATGTAGTTAATGCATGCGATGACAAGGATCAGCAGGGCGATCGCCGAGAAAATGTAAATCGTCTGGATTTTTCCATTTGGCCCCAATTCATATTGCAGATTCGAATGTAAGTGTATGGAAGTCAGCGGCTGCAATGTCATCGTGAATTTTACGTTGCCCATTTCCTTTTCAAGATATTTCTTGAAGAAGCCGCCAAACTTGCTTTCCAGTTTCGCCGCGCTCGCACCCTCTTTCAGCAGCATATAGGTGTAAAACTCGGCTTGTTGCCAGCCAGCCGTATAGTTGGTTGGTAAAGAGCGTATGGCTGTGAAAGCAAGGTGTGAATTGGTAGGAGAATCTTCAATAACCCCTGTCACAGCATTGGGATAGTTATTGCTGAAAAAGACGGTTTGCCCAAGCGCTTTGGAAGCGTCACCGAAAAGTTTTTCGGCCAGGGTTTTGGTCAAAACGATCTTTTGCGGCTGCGTTAATGCTTTTCTGGCGTCGCCATAAAGGAATTTGTAGGTGAATATGTCGAAAATGGAAGGGTCCGCAAAGGCAATGTTATCTTCTCTGAACTTGTTTTGTCCGACGCCGATCACACCGCCACCTTCCGGGCTGATACGTACTGTTTTTTCAATTTCGGGATAGTCATTTTGAAGTGCCGGGGCAAAAGGTGCTGAGGTAATGGCCAGGTTCATTTCGCCGGTATCCCACTTGGCGGCTTGTACTACGCGGAAAATCCGGTCTGCTTTGGCGTGGAACCGGTCGTAACTGAGTTCGTCGGCGACATAAAGCACCATTAACCAAACCGCGGCCATGCCGACAGCGAGGCCAAATATATTGAGACCGCTAAATAGTTTCTGTTTTCCGAAATTCCGGAAGCTTATCTTGACGTAGTTCAGGAGCATAGCTAGTTGAGGTTTGTTTTTTAAAGGAATTAACAAATCACATGCCACTGTCGGTAATCGCTTATTGTCAGTGCTTTATGATTTAAAAAGGTCGAAAGATGTTCGGTTTCGAACATTGCGCTTCTGTATGTCCGGTCAAATTACCTAATTTTGCCAAATTCGCAGTTTCCTGTATTGAATCGTCATTTACTTATTGATTTTTAACTGAATAGAATGAACCCAACACCTGCTACCACTTTGCAAGACATTGTAGGGCATGCCAAAGAATACGGTTTCGTATTCCCTTCTTCCGAGATATATGATGGATTACAGGCTGTTTATGATTACGGTCAAAACGGCGTCGAACTTAAAAATAACCTGAAAACCGCCTGGTGGAAGGCGATGACGCAGCTTCACGACAATATCGTGGGTATCGATGCGGCGATTTTTATGCACCCGCTCACCTGGAAAGCCTCCGGTCACGTGGATGGTTTTAATGACCCGATGATCGATAATAAAGATTCCAAAAAACGCTATCGTGCCGACCAGTTGCTGGAAGGAAAGGCGGAACAATATACTGCCGAGGGCCAGCCGGAAAAAGCGCAAGCGTTACTGGCAGAAATGGGCAGGTTATTGAGTGCAGAAGACCTGAATGGCGTGCGTGAGCTGATCATCGCAGAAAATATCAAATGCCCGGTCTCCGGCACCACAAACTGGACGGAGGTGCGCCAGTTCAACCTGATGTTCAGCACGCAGGTAGGTTCCGTTGCCGAGGATTCCAGTTTGATCTATTTGCGTCCGGAGACGGCCCAGGGGATTTTCGTGAACTTCCTGAATGTGCAGAAGAGCGGCCGGATGAAAATCCCTTTTGGGATCGCGCAGATCGGAAAAGCATTCCGTAACGAGATCGTGGCGCGACAGTTCACCTTCCGGATGCGGGAGTTTGAACAGATGGAAATGCAATTTTTTATCCGTCCTGGTACCGAAATGGCCTGGTACGAATCGTGGAAAGAAGCCCGGATGAAATTCCACAAGGCGATCGGCCTGCCTGCGGAAAAACTGAAATTCCACGATCACGAAAAGCTGGCGCATTATGCCAATGCCGCGGTCGACATTGAATTTGAATTCCCCTTTGGTTTCCGTGAAATCGAAGGTATCCACTCCCGCACCGATTTCGATTTGAGAAATCACCAGGAGCTCTCGAAGAAAAAGCAGCAATATTTCGATTCGGACCTGAACGAAGAAGGCAAGCCTTACGGAAACTACATTCCGTATGTGGTTGAAACTTCGGTAGGCGCAGACAGGCTTTTTCTGGCTGCTTTCTGCAATGCTTATACTGCTGAAACGGTAGGCGAAGGCGACAATGCGAAGGAACGCACTTATCTGAAATTGCATCCGGCACTGGCGCCTTTCAAAGCGGCGGTACTTCCGTTGGTGAAGAAGGATGGCCTGGCCGAAAAAGCGCAGGCAATTGCCAATTCCTTGAAATCGTCCTTCCGGACGACTTACGACGACGGCGCGGCGATTGGAAAAAGATATACCCGCCAGGATCTGATCGGAACACCTTTCTGCATTGCCGTGGATTATCAGACGATGGAGGACGATACGGTCACCATCCGGCACCGCGACACGATGGAGCAGGAGCGCGTCGCGATCAGCGAGCTGAAGGAAAAAATAGGTTACCAGGTGGCGATTGAAAGAATTCTGGAAGCGATCTGATCATGGTTTTAAAATAAAAGAAGGGGCTGTTTCGTAAGGGACGGCCTCTTTTGTTCTGGTCGGGAATTTTTATTAATTCGTTGACTCTTTACACCAAATTTATAAGATGATCAACAAGCTATACGACACATCTTTGAGCCTGCTGACCGACCTGTATCAATTAACGATGGCTTATGGGTATTGGAAAGCCGGGAAAGCCGAGCAGGAGGCAGTCTTTAATTTATATTTCAGGAAGCACCCTTTTCAGGGAGGCTTTACCGTTGCTTGCGGGTTGAGCAGCGTGATCGATTATATGCAGGAGTTCCGGTTTAGTCCGGAGGACCTGGAATATATTGGATCTCTTACGGGAAACGACGGGAACAAACTATTCGAACCGGGTTTTTTAGAATACCTGCAAAAACTGGAACTGACATGCAGCATACATGCAGTCCCGGAGGGTACCGTAGTTTTTCCCAATGAGCCATTATTGCGTATCCAGGGCCCGATCCTTCAATGTCAGCTGCTGGAAACGCCCCTTCTTAACCTGATCAATTTCCAATCGCTCATTGCGACAAAAGCTGCACGGATGCGACTGGTCGCCAGGGAAGATACTTTATTGGAATTCGGTTTGCGGAGGGCGCAGGGTCCGGATGGCGGGGTTACTGCCAGTCGGGCTGCATATATTGGTGGTTTCGACGCTACTTCCAATGTTCTGGCAGGAAAGCTATATGAGATACCCGTGAAGGGAACACATGCCCATAGCTGGGTCATGTCATTCGATTCCGAACTGGAAGCGTTTGAAGCTTATGCCAGGTTCATGCCCAATAATGTGACCCTTTTGGTGGATACGTATGACTCGCTGGTGGGCGTCAAGCACGCCATTACGGTTGGGAATCAGTTACGGGCCAGAGGATACGAGTTAGGCGGCATCCGCCTGGATTCGGGAGATTTGGCTTATCTGAGCATTGAAGCAAGAAAGTTATTGGATGAAGCCGGATTTGAGAAAACCAGTATTGTTGCAAGCAACGATTTGGATGAATACATCATGGATAGTCTCAAAATTCAGGGAGCAAAAATCACCATCTGGGGAATCGGGACGAAATTGGTAACTGCTTACGACCAGCCAGCATTGGGCGGGGTTTATAAGTTGGCGGCTATTCAAAATGAGTCGGGAGCGTGGGATTATACCCTCAAATTATCGGAGCAGGCCATTAAGATATCGACGCCCGGCGTTCAGCAGATACGCAGGTTCAAGGATGCCAAAGGGTTTGTCTCGGATATGATCTTCAATATTGAGACACCGCTGATTGGAAAAGCAACAATGGTAGATCCTTATGATTTTACCAAAAACAGGTCGTTCCCTGAATCCATGCATTACGAAGATCTGCTGGTGCCTGTATTCGTAAAGGGCCAGCTGATTTACATGCTGCCCTCCATTCATGAAACCAGAAAAAGGGTAAACGACCAGCTATCACATTTCTACAAAGGAATCAAGCGGTTTGTCAATCCGCATACTTATCCCGTAGGACTGGAGAAGAATCTTTTTGATATGAAAACAGATCTGATCCTGAAACTGAGGGCCAGCAATCAATTATCAGACGTGTAGAAAGGAGAAAGACCGGCGGCAAAAAAGCAGGCAGAATCAATTATCCCCGGGCTGCTGCCCGGGGATAAAAGGGGCTATTTCTTCTCAGGCATCAGCACAACTTTGATGAAATGATCATCATCGAAATATTTCAATGCCGCAGCTTTTGTACTAGCTACTGTAATGGATTTCAGGAGTTTATCCTGTTGGAAAATTTCGTCCAGGTCATCTCCCAGAAAGGTATTGTCGTCCAGGTAATCGAGCCAGAAATTGTTGGTTTTCAAAGCAGTTTCGGTTTTGCGCCGGGTCTCAGCGACAAATTTTTCGATGTCTTTGGGGTCGGCGCCGTTTTGTTTGATCTTACCGATTTCTTCCTGTGTACGTTTAACCAGCTTATCCACATTTTCCGGCGCACAGCCAAAGCCGATACTGAACCGATAATGCCCGCTTGGAAATTTATCCGTCGATTCGGAAACACCGACGCCATACACCCCGCTTTCTTCTTCCCGCAGCGACTCGATCAGTTTGATCTGAAGAATTTCCTGCAAAGCCTCAATCTGAATGTTGTTTTCGGGATTATATTCATATTCGCCGCTTGAAACCAGCGTCACGCGGCTTTTTGGTTCAAGTCCCTTGTAAATCGTTTGCTCTATCTTTCCTTTTGGAGGAAATATGTTCGGATGTTTGAAAGTATCGTCCCGGTCCGTCGATGGCAGGCTGCCCAGGTATTTTTCCAGAAGTGGTTTGATTTCTTCCGGCTTGAAGGCACCCACGATGGTAAATACGAAATCCGAAGCATCCGCGAAGCGGTCTTTGTAAATGGCGACTGCACGATCCAGATTTACTTTGTCCACACTCTCTGGCTTCAATGGTCTGCGTTTGGGGTTGTGATTGGTCAATATTGCATTCAGCGAATCCGAATATACTTTCTCAGGGGTAAGGGTTTTCTGCATGTTTTCCAGGTAAGCCTTCTGATTGGCAAGAATCCCTGCCACCACCTCAGTGTCCTTTCGCGGTTCTGTGAAATAGGCATAAATCAGCTGCAATGTAGTTTCCAGATCTTTTGGATTAGTGCTGCCGCCAATCCCCTCGGTCAATTCGCTGAGGTAAGGTCCTGCGCTGGCCGTTTTACCCGCGAGGAATTTTTGTAGCTGGGTCTGGTTATAAGGCCCCACACCACCCGACTGGATCAGATAACTTGTGAAAATCCCTGTCTCGCGTTCATCAGGAAACAACGAATAGCCGCCCTTCGCAGTTGCCTTGATCAGAATTTCGTCATTTTTGAAGTCGGTAGGCTTCAGCAAGACTTTAACGCCGTTGGAAAGGGTAAGTTCCGTTACCCCCAGCTTTTCCAGCGTTTTTTCGCCTGTTATTTTCCCGGCTTTGGGTTCGGCTGAGAGCAGCGGCGAATCCACAACATCGTCCACATAGGCGGTCACATCTTTTCCGGCATCTGTCAAAAGTTTTCTGATTTCGGCTTCTGTCGGCAGCGCATCCTTGCTTTTTTCAGGTCCCATGACCACAACCGCCCGGTTTTTGTCTGTAATGTATTTTTTAGCCAGCGCATTCACTTCCGACAGCTTTACGCCGTCCAGGTGTTTCTTTACAAATTCAAAATAAGCTTCTACGCCCATATAGGGCTTGCCGTGCAGGAAATGGTCCAGATACTCCTGTACATGATTGGAAGACTTCGTCTTGTCACGTTCCTTGTAATACTGTTCAATGCCATTGAAAAAGTCTTTCTTGGCACGGTCCAGTTCGGGTTGTGTGAAGCCGAATTTCTGAACGCGGGCATTTTCTTCCAGCAGCGCGATAAGTGCTGTTTTCATGGTGGAAGCATCTTTGGCAAGCGCGATAGAAGTATAAGAATCCAGGTTGCCCAGGAAATCACCGTATTGGCTTCCTCCATATAAAAACGGCGGGTTTGCTTTTTGCGTCAACTCCTGCATCCTCTGTCCCATCATGGCATTGTAAAGTTCCTGAGCGAAATTGTTGCGCACGTCCAGCAGGTTCTTTTCCTTGTTATTGGGTTGTTTGTAAATCAACTGGATCAGGTTTTGTGGATATTCGGGATCGGTCACGATCGCAACCCTGGTGAGCCCATCCAATGGTATGTCATATTGAATCCTCTTCTTGGGATTGGCGGGCGGCGCAATGGAACTGAATTTTTGAATGATCGTAGCCTCCACTTTGGCAACATCAAAATCTCCCACAGCAATCACAGCCATCAGATCGGGTCGATACCAGTCTTTGTAGAATGCCTTGAGGATTTCGGGCTTGAAGGTTTTTAAAATACTGTCTTTCCCAATGGGCAGGCGCTCCGCATATCTCGAATTGTTCAGGATCACTTTCAGGAATTTATCGCGCATTCTTTGATTGGCGCCGCGGCCCATGCGCGATTCTTCCAAAACAACACCGCGCTCTTTCTCAATTTCAGACGGGTCGAGCAATGCACCATGTGCCCAGTCTTCCAATACCTGCAGTCCCTTATCCAGCAATCCGGCCGAATCCGTAGGTATCGGGAGCATGTACACTGTTTCGTCGAACCCCGTATAAGCATTCAGGTCAGCCCCGAACCGGACGCCGGTTTTCTGAAGAAAATTCACCAGCTCGTTTTTCGGGAAATGGGTCGTGCCGTTAAAATTCATGTGCTCCATGAAGTGGGCTAATCCTTGCTGGGCATCGGTTTCCAATACGGACCCCGCTTTTACCGCCAGCCTGAGCTCAGCCCTGTTTTTAGGCTCAGTGTTTTTACGGATATAGTAGGTCATTCCGTTTTTCAACCTGCCGGTTTTGACGCTGGGATCGAGAGGGACTTTTTGAGTGCTTAAGTCTTGGGCAAATACTGGATAGGGGCCTGAAATTGCCAGGACGGCAAAGTATAGAGCGACGAACGCTTTTTTCATTTTTCGAATTTTAATTTTGATAGATTTGGGAAGAAAGTTAATATAAAATTATTGAATGCTTTCAGGGCACATGATCCCTTTAAAATAAAGGCCCCTTTTGAACTTAAGTTTGGATCTGTCTTTAAAAACCGTCATTCCATCTTTGTCGAGAATTTCTCCGAACCCTTCAACCCAGCCGGAGCCTTTTTTTACAAAAGCGATTTCCCTGACAGTCTCCGTTCCCTCGGACACAAATGTATAATTTGCAAAAAGTGTGTCTCCGTGCATCCGGCCTTCGATTTTCCCCTGATTTTTATCTTTTTCAAAAAGCATATAGATAAGCTCGCCCGTCACAATGCTGTCGGCGGTATTGATATGCAGAAAGGCCGAGTCTTTTTTCATTTTATATGCAAAACACTCATAGATCTGATAGTCGTTAACCAACTTTTCGGGTTCCAATGTTTTGGAATAGCGGATTTGTTTCCCGCCGATTTCGACTGTCAGGACGCTGTCCGTGACAGAAATGATTTTCAGGGTATCGGTAACTTTTGTGGTTTGTTCGGTGTAGTCATTTTTGCCCGAGATCAGGAGCAGGTCTCCCTGCTTTTCCCACTTCAGGTATTCTTTGGTTTCCAGATTGATAGAGGTAGCTTTTCCGTCGTCTTTGAGTGTAAATCCATACTTATGTTGCGGTTGGTCCGGCATTTCGGTAACCCAGCTTCCTGATATGGAACCGGACTTTGAGGTACAGGAATACAGATATCCTGTCAGGACTAAAAGTGGGATAAGCAACTTCATCGTGGTATATCATTGGTGTTATTGATGGCAATACATGAGCAAAAACATACCAGAGAACGGACAAAAGCAAATGGAATTATCTTTCGATCGAATCCAGCCGGGTTATTTCGATCACTTCCAGGCTCAGAAAGCCGAATTCATCAACCACTTTGCCATAGATTTTATAAACGCCTTTGACCGAAAATTTAAATTTGCCGGCTACCGGAGGAAAATGGACCGTATCGATAAAATCCCCGCGCTGGTCCAGAAATGTCCCGAAATGCATGGTTTCACCTTTCGTGGTGCGGGTATTTTTAACAGCCACCAGGTAACCATACTGAATAATTTCGCAGCCCACATATTTGTGCAGGTCCCGGCTCATGACGCTGGGTGGCAGCGGATACTTCAGCAAATCGAACGGACTGCAAAGCGGATAACCTAAAAGCTCGATCTGGTCATATGCGTCGTCAACAGGGGATGAGTGAAAGGCAGGCAGTTCGAAATCTTTCACCTCAGTATGAAAAAGGTGTTTTTGAGGAGCCTTGGCAGGTGTTGTGCTGAGCCTGAAATGGGCTTTCCAAAGCAATGTTTTCTTGTCGACTCCCGTAAACCTGAATGCATCGATACGGATCAGGATCGTCAGCTGTTCGATGGAAATAGAAACCCGGTCAAGAAAATCATTCAGTGACAGGAAATCCCCGTCCGCTTGTCGCGCTTCAACGATGCGTAAAATGGTTTTTTCTTCCATTTCATTCAGGAACTGCATGCCCAGGTAAATGTCTTTACCTTTAATCACTGTTTCGGCAAAGCTGTGATTAACGCAAGGGGGCAAAACATTTGCGCCCTGCATCCTGGCTTCGTGGATATATAACTCCTGTGCATAGAACCCGCCGCCGTTGTTCAATACCGCTACCATAAACTCCAATGGATAATAGGCCTTGAGAAAAAGCGTTTGGTAACTTTCCACCGCGTAAGAAGCAGAATGCCCTTTGGCAAATGCATAACCCGCGAAACTGGCAATCTGATCCCATATTTCCTGGGTTGTTTTTGGATCGTAGCCCATTTCACTGCAGTTCCGGAAATACTTTTTCCTGACCCTTTCAAATTCTTCTCGGCCACGAAACTTTCCGCTCATGCCCCGGCGAATCACATCCGCTTCGCCGAGGGTAAGCTTCGCAAAATAATGCGCTACCTTGATCACGTCCTCCTGATACACCATAATGCCGTAGGTTTCGGGCATTAGCCGCATGAGCTCCGGATGAGCCTCGCCTCTTCTGTCCGTGTGCCGATGCCGCAAGATGTACTCCCGCATCATACCGCTTTTGGCGACGCCAGGCCGAATAATTGAGCTGGCTGCAACCAAGCCAAGGTAATTATCTACTTCCAGCTTACGCAGCAGCATTCTCATTGCAGGAGATTCCACATAGAAACAGCCAATACATTGGGCTTGTTTGATCAGTTCGTTGATTTTAGGATCGGTCTTGAATTTCCTGACATCGTCAATATCAATTTCAGGTTCATCCGGGCGGTTGTAACGGATTACTTCCAGGGTTTCCTTGATTTTGGCCAGGCCTCTTTGCCCAAGGATATCATATTTGTTCAACCCTACATCTTCGGCAATCACCATGTCGAACTGCGTGGTCGGAAACCCTTTGGGCGGAAGGTCCGTGGCAGTGAAATAATGGATAGGCCGCTCAGAAATAAGAATACCCCCTGCATGGATGCTCAGGTGGTTAGGCTGATTGTTTTCCTGAAAATAACGGGCATATTTGAGAATCAGGGTCGATAATTGGTCAAGTTTATCAGGATCAAATTTGCCGTCACTTAAGTTATCAATTTCGTACGCGGGCAAACCAAATACTTTCCCCAGCTCCCTTACTGCAGCGCTGTGCTGAAATGTGCTGTAAGTAGCGAGCAAGGCAGCCTGACCGTTTTTGCCATATCTGTCGAATAGATGTCGCGTAACATCTTCGCGGTCGCGCCAGGAGAAATCGATGTCAAAGTCAGGCGGGTTTTTGCGGTATAAGTTCATGAACCGCTCAAAGTAAAGGTCAAGTTCAATCGGGTCTACATTGGTGATATTGAGCAGGTAAGCAATGATGCTGTTAGCGCCGCTTCCGCGCCCCACATAATAGTATCCCTTTTGCCGGGCATAGCTTACAATGTCGTGATTGACAAGGAAAAAAGGAATGTAGTTTTGTTTTTCAATGAGTTCCAGCTCCATATTAAAGCGGTCCAGGATTTCATCGTTGACATTTGCCCCGTAGCGGTAACGCAGGCCGTTGCAGGCAAGCTGGTAAATCAGCTGGTAATCCTCTTTTTTACTTTTTGTAAATATCTTCAGGTTTTGGTGCTCTTTGTCATCTCCAAAGCTAAAGTGAATGGAGCATTCCGCCATTAGTTTTTCGGTGTTGTAAATAATGTACTCCAGGTCCTTAAAATGATACCGGAGTACTTTCAAAGGCATGATCTGATCGGTTTCTTCGGCCGTAGAAGAGGTAGCGAGCTTGCTGAGCAAGGTGTTTTCTGCAATGGCCCGTAACAAGCGGTGCGCGTTGAAATCCTTTTTGGTACGAAAACTCAAAGGCTGCATGATCACAAGCTTGTCCCGGTACTTAAAAAGTGGTGAGAACGGAATCCTCGTCAAATCCTTTGCTGAGACGCCAATGTATTCGTTGGGGAGGAACTGATCCTTGCGGGTCTTCGCCAGTTTTTCAAAAGGGTAAATAAAAACGGCATTTTCCGACTCTATGGCAGGGGCATTGTCGGGTATGCTTTGTTTTGAGTAAAGATATCCCGATAAGAATGAGTTCAATTCCTGAAAGCCGGTGTTGTTCTTCGCAATGCCTACAAACTGCTGTTGAATCCCATTTCTGAAATCGACACCTACAAGGGGCCGGATACCGTGTTTGGGGGCCATGCGGATAAAATTCAGGCATCCTGACGTGTTATTGATGTCGGTCAATGCCATGCATCCATAGCCATTTTCGTGACCCATCCGAAGTAATTCTTCTTCGCTGATCATGCCGTAGCGCAGGCTAAAAAAAGAGTGACAGTTGAGTAGCATTATGTTGAGAAAAATGGACTTGTGCTTATTTTGACGTTGCTAATGCATAGCGGTATGATTCTTAGTTTTTTTCAAAAGACAATGAAAAAATAGGGCTTTGCGAAAGGGTAAATAAATTGTCATTGGAATTCAGCAGACTGTACTTAGAAAACTGACAATGTTGCATAGCGCCCGGAATTTTGCTGACTAACCGTAAAACCGTTTGGAAAAGCTCCCGGGGAATTATGAAGGATTTTATAGTATCTGCATCAAAGGTCAGTGGCGTGTTTATTTTCAACTGGTCGGAAGGAAATGCATCAGGGGTTAATATCATTGACTATCATTAGCCCATGTTATCAGGGAAAAACGCAGTAACATCCCTCCGAGGAAATTTTGCAGGAAAAAATTCCTGGTCCCATGATGTATAAAGAGCATACTAAGCATTCCTATGTGCCGGGATAATAGGCGGCTCTCCGTTGAATGGGTTGCCCATACTAGCGATATTGGGGATACCGATGGTCGTGCCCCAGCTCAGAATTGAATTTCCACGGTTGTCGGTGCCATATCTGTCCCGTATGTAATCCATTGCCAGATACAGATTTAGCCGCTCTTCGGTATCATCGAACAAGTTGATCTGGTAATTACCGTTAACAAGGTCGCTGAAATGTACCCCCACGAGCCTGACCATCATCCTGCGGTTATGCAGCTGGTCAAACAGCCTTTCAATCTGGGGAATTAGCAAATGATCGGCCGATGTGTATGGGATTTTAACCTGTTTGGAAACGGTGTTAAAGTCCGAATAACGCACCTTTACCGATACACAGGATGTTAACTTATTCCCTGTCCGAAGCTGATACGCGAGATTTTCGCCCATCGCGCGCAGCATCTCACGCATACGTTTTACATCCCCGGTGTCCTTTCCAAATGTCCGTTCGTTGGAGATGGACTTTCGCTCATGAAATGGTACAATGGGAGAGTTGTCCAGTCCGTTGGCCCGGTTCCAGAGCAGCGTCCCGTTTTTGCCCAGGATTTTGGTCATCATTTCAACTGGCATTTCCTGTATGGTTTTGATGTACTTGACGCCCATATCGTACAGGATTTTGTTTGTTTTGTCACCGACCATTGGGATCTTCTGTACGCGCATCGGCGCGAGAAAGGTTTTTTCCGTTCCTGCGTCGACCTTTCGCTGGTTATCGGGCTTGGCTTCTCCAGTTGCAACTTTCGATACCACCTTGCTGGTCGACAAGCCAAAGGAAATGGGCAGGCCGCTCTCCTTTCTGATCCGGGTGCGAAGCTCTGACGATAGCTGATAGCTGTTGTAAAACTTATCCATTCCCGATAAATCTGCATAGAATTCGTCAATGCTCGCTTTCTCAAACACAGGTACAGTCTCCCTGATGATTTCGGAGACAACTTTTGATTCCTTCGAATAAACCCCGGCTTCCCCTTTGATGACGATCGCCTCCGGGCAAAGGTTTCTGGCCATTTTCATGGGCATGCCGGAATGTATCCCGAAAGACCTCGTTTCATAGCTGCATGCGGCTACTACCCCTCGATCGCCCACACCGCCCACCAGCACCGGTTTGCCACGCAGCCGGTCGTCATTTTTTCTTTCTACAGACACAAAAAAAGTGTCCAGGTCCATATGTAAAATCGTGCGATCCATTTGGAATATTTACTAAATAATGGATTAATTCCAAATATATGGAACATATCCATGTGTTGAAAGGAAATATTCCAAAAAATTTTTTTATATTTGAGAAACCTTAAACAAGGGGCCGTTTTAAAGTTTTCAGGATTCAGCATGCAGATCGAAGAGGAATTCAGGCGTTTTAAGCAAGTAAGGGAGGAGTTAAATCTGACGCAGACCGGATTTGCGGAGGAACTGGGTATAGGTGCTACCACGGCCGATATCGAGAGAGGGCGTACCCGCATTCCAGGGCAGGCAGTGAAGGAGCTTTTGAAGAAATATCATATCAATCCTTTATGGCTGTTTGGGGACAGTACCCAGAAATACCTTTATCCTGACAAGGTTTCGGTGAATCCCAAGGTCGTTACCGTCGATAATTCGGGGAAAGAAAACATCGTCCTTGTGAATGCGAAGGCAGCTGCGGGTTATCCCCATAACATTGGGGATGCGCAATGGTTTGAGAGTTTGCCGGCATTCGGCATTCCTTTGCCCGAGTACCGCAATGCTACATTCCGCGGATTTCAGGTGGACGGGGACAGCATGGTGCCCGCATTGCATTCGGGCGAATGGATTGTGGGGAAGGCAGTGGATGATTGGGATAATCTGAACAACAAGCGGATGTACGTGATTGTAACTGTGGATAGTATTCTGGTAAAACGGGTTCAAAAGGAACCCCAGTCGCAGTTTGTTACCCTGATCTCGCTTAACCCGGAATATGCGCCGATCCGGATCGATCGCAATGAGATCCGCGAGGTATGGCTGGTGAACAGTAAATTGACTTTTGATCTGGAAGGGGATAACCAGCAGGTGAGCCTGCTCAGTTTACATCAGGAGATGAGGGAAATGAAAGAAGAGATGCGGAGATTAGTCCGTTAAGACCTTTTTGAATTAAACCTCCTCCGCAACGAGCTGTTTTTCATATAGTTCCTTATAAATTCCATTCAGGCCCATTAACTGAGCATGGGTACCTTGCTCAACAATTTTGCCTTCGTCCAGAACGACGATTTTGTCGGCCAGCTTAGCCGATGAGACACGGTGTGAAATAATTACGGAAGTACGCTGGTCCATGATCCGCTTCATGTTGTTCAATATAATGTTTTCTGTATGGGTGTCTACTGCTGAGAGGCAATCGTCCAAAACCAGTATTTTAGGGTCGCGTGCAATAGCCCTGGCAATCGACAGCCGCTGTTTTTGTCCACCTGAAAGTGTTATGCCCCTTTCTCCCAGAATGGTATCATAGCCCTGTGGAAAATCAATGATGTTGTTGTACAGGTCAGCGTCCTTTACGGCCTGCTCGATTCTCTCAAAAGGCATATCGAGCGTTCCAAACCGGACATTGTTCTGAATCGTATCGGAGAACAGGAAAACGTCCTGGGGTACATAGCCAATCTGACGGCGGTAAGCGTGTACGTCGTATTCCTGCATCGGAATATCATCGATCAGGATTTCTCCGCCTGTTGGGTCGTAGAGTCGGCACATCAGATGGGCCAGGGTACTCTTTCCTGAACCCGTAGTTCCCAATATTGCCACCGTCTCTCCGGCTTTCACTTCCAGATCGAAATTGTCCAGTGCCCGTATGCCCGAGTCAGGATACACAAAGTCAACGTTCCGGAACCTGATAGCGCCATTTAGAGCCCTCACCACGTTCTTTTCGGAAACCAACGTCGTTTTTTCATTTAAAAATTCGTTGATACGGTTTTGCGAAGATGCCGCACGCTGAATCTGGCTGGTAGTCCAGCCAAGCGCCATCACCGGCCAGGTCAGCATATTCACATATAAAATAAACTCTGTAATATTTCCAGGCGTCAGATTCCCGCTGATAATCTCCTGCCCGCCGATGTAGATAATTAATATATTACTGAGCCCTATCAGCAAAAGTATGACCGGATAAAAGAATGCGTCGACTTTGGTTAGGCCAAGGGATTTTACCTTAAAAATCTCCGCTTCTTTTTGAAAATTGGAGAAGGAATGTTTTTCCTGAACAAACGACTTGATAACCCTGATACCCGAAAAGGCCTCCTGTACATACGTGGAAAGCCCTGACAATTGCTTCTGGATTTCCTGTGACCGCTTCATGATCATACTGTTGACCACGTAAACACTTATCGACAACACTGGAAGGGGAAGCAGTACATACAAAGTAAGCTTGGCACTTACCGAAACCATGTAAGAGATGACAAGAAAAAACAGGACGATCAGGTTGATCCCGTACATCAGCGCCGGACCCAGGTAAATACGGACATTACTGACATCCTCTGAAATGCGCGCCATCAGGTCGCCTGTGCTGTGCCTTCTGAAAAAACTGGCTGGAAGTGTCTGGTAATGCTGATAAATATCGTTTTTGAGCGCAAATTCGATATGCCGGGACATGACGATGATCGTCTGCCGGACAAGAAAAAGAAAAATACCTTTCAGAAGGGCCATCAGCAAAATCAGCAGGCCATACAGCAAAATGCTGAAAGCGAAAATGTCATACATTTCAGTCTGTAATGCTGCGCCAGTGAACAGGTAGTATATATCCAGGGTCTCGACTACAAGATCAAGTGCATAGCGCACCAGTTGAGCGGGGATAATGCCGAAAAGATTGGAAATAATGGTAAACAGTATTCCCAGAATGAGATACCACTTATACTTCCATAAGTACTTGTTGAGGTACTTTAATGCTTTCACTACGTAAATTTTAAGTCAGCGGATCCGAAGCCTTCTAGCCAACATCCTATTTATTCAAAACGTTGCAAAATTAAAAGGCGGCATTTCATTTTTTCGATTCTGAACAAAATAGTCTATTTTTGCGGTCAATTTTAAACATTAAACGCGAGGTACAACAGGAAGCCTTGCTCTATGCAAACTCGTTCTTTGATTTACTGTACCTTTTATAAATTAGTAACTCCGGCTTATGCTGAATAGAAGATTATTACGAACAAAAGCAATTCAAGCGCTTTACGCAAGACAATTAACCACTGACGCCAACCGATTGTTAGCGCTTGACCATATTGATGAAGCTTTTGCCCCGGATTTAAATTCCATGGAGCCTCAAAACAGGCAGAAATTGTCCGGAATGAAACGTCTCGCAGGCATGACACTGGATGAGCTGATCAAAAACGGCAAACCGAATGAGGAGGAAGAAATGCCTGAAAAAGTCATAAGGGTTGCCACCAGCGCTTTTGAAGCTTTCAGGAGACAAACCACGACAGACGGAGAGAAGATGGTGAGGAGGGTTTTGAATGAAACCGAATCCATACATGTTGACTTTGTCAGGGTTTTGTCGATGATCATCGAACTTTCCCACCTCGCTAAAATCGACCGTGAACGTAGGTATGATGATCCCGAAGCACCATTTCCAAAGGATTCGGGCCTGGATACCAACCGGGTTATCAAAGTTCTGATTGAAGATAAAGGTCTTGAAGAAGAGATCATAAGAAACGGGGTAAATTGGGGGAACGAAATGAATCTCCTTCGCAAAGTTTACCGTGAAGCGCTTAGAAAAGATTCAGTATACGAAGCGTACTGTGCACAGGCTTCCCATACCGCGGAGGAGGATCAGGCGATCATTCAGCACATTCTGCGGCAGGTTATACTAAAACATGAAGTTCCTCTGGAATACTTCGAGCAACGCGACCTGTATTGGGTCGATCATAGTGAATTGATCCGAAGCCTGGCCATAAAAACATTAAAATCTGCAGATGAAAGCCATACTTTTCAGCTGGCACCACTGACTAAAGATTGGGAAGAAGACCGGTTTTTCGTGGAAGAGTTATGCAGGCTTGTGGTGGCTGAAGGTGAACAGTACGATATTTACCTGGAAGACCAGCTTAAAAACTGGGAATTGGAACGGGTTGCATTGGTAGACCTGATCATTCTGAAAACGGCACTTGCCGAATTAATCCATTTTCCAGGTATTCCGGTAAAAGTCACGATCAACGAGTATATTGAAATAGCAAAAAGGTACAGTACCCCCAAAAGTGGTAAGTTTGTGAATGGCGTCCTGGACGTTCTGTCCGTTAAATTGGCCAAAGAGGGTATCATCAGAAAAAGCGGCCGCGGGTTAATAGACAATAAATAATATTTTCAAAGATAAAGTGTTTCAAAGTATGGAATAGTTTTTGGAGATAATGAAAAACCGGTTCCCGATATCCGTAGCAACAGCTAAAACTTTAAGAAATCATGAGTAAAACCAGTAATAATTTAATAGCATTCCTGACCGGCTGTGTCACAGGTGCAGCATTGGGGATTCTTTATGCGCCGGATAAAGGAGAAGTTCTCCGGACACAGTTAACTTACAGATTGTCGAAATATCGCGAAAGACTGCAGGAAGTAATCCAGGACCTGGTTGATAAGAAGGATCAGCCGGACAATTTTTCAAGGACCGAAAGTGAGAGAGTTGTAAACGACGCCCGCGAGAAAGCGGAGAAATTATTGGAAGATGTGGACCGGTTGATGGCTCAGATAAAAGGCGAGGGCAGTTGAGTTACCATGATGAGAAGAAAAAACATTTTCATATTGATTGGAATTGCACTTGCATTTTCTGATTGCTCAAAGGTTGAAAAGAAAGATGCAGAAAAACAGGCGGATTCAAAGATGCCTGTTTTTGCTTTAATCGATAGTTCGTCCTATGATTTCGGAGCAATTCAGGAAGGCGCTGTCGTGGAACACAGTTTCAGGTTCCGTAATGATGGAGAGTATCCTTTGATCCTGAACAATATCACCTCATCCTGCGGTTGCACTACGCCGGAATGGCCCAAGGAGCCGATTGGCCCCAAGGAAACTTCCAGCATCAAAGTTCGTTTTGACAGCAAAAATAAATCCGGGCCACAGGTAAAGACCATCACTGTGTACGCCAATACCGAACCGGCCTACTCTGAATTGAGGCTAAGGGGAATTGTCAATACAGCTCCAAAGCCAGAAACAAAAAATTAAATCTTACTAATCCATTTATTACAATGACGTTCTCTCTTTTAGCACAAGCAGCAGCAGGCGGTTCGCAGGCGATGATTTACCAGGTGATCATGTGGGTCGGTATCATAGGCGTATTTTATTTTTTTATGATCCGTCCGCAGCAGAAAAAGCAGAAGGAACAGAAAGAACTTCTTACTAATTTGAAAAAAGGGGACCAGGTTGTTACAATTGGCGGCATTCATGCCAGGATATACAGCGTAGAAGAATCGACGATTACACTCGAATTGGATAAGGGTGTAAAATTAACTGTTGATAAATCCGCTGTATCCCGTACCATCGCCGGATAAATTTTTTAATTGTTGTCGTGAGTTACGTCCCACCAAACCAAAACAGGATCAAAACTTTTCTAGGATGCCTACTGGCAGCGTCTTTCTTTTGGTTAATGAATGTGCTGAATAAGGACAATTATTCGCTCAGGCTGAATTATCCGTTATCTATCGAATACGATCATTCGGCATTTGTTCCAATGAAGCCGCTGCCCAAGAGAATTTCCGTGAATGTTTCGGGAGATGGTTGGAGCCTGCTTCAGAAATCTTGGCTGAATTTTAACGCCAATCCGGTTATTTACCGGGTTCAAAATCCCAATAAGGCAAGCATTATTAACTCGACAGCTCTAACCGACCAGATAGCGGAGCTTTTTCCCAATATGCATGTCAACTATGTCGTAGCAGATACTTTTGAACTGAATTTTGAGCCAAAAATCAGGAAAATTATACCGATACGGGTCGATAGCGCAAAAATTAACATCCGCGAAGGATATGTCATTTCAAGCTTTATCAATGTCTCACCCTCATTGATTTCTGTAGATGGCCCTGTTTCGTTGATAAAGCTTTTTCCGGATACCATACGCGTGTCGGTACCTACACCGAAAATTCAGAATAACTATGATGAAAGCCTGCCAATCCCTCTTCCTGTATATCCATTGGTGGAAGTGAGTCACCGGGATGTTTTCATCAGTTTTGAGGTTGCCCAGTATCTGCAGGCTCCTCCCTTGTAAATCACAAAACTTAGCGCAGATCCCTTTTGTCTATGTCACGTCCCTTACAAATTGGTGTCACAGGTGGGATAGGTTCAGGCAAGAGTGTCATTTGTAAACTATTTTCTTGTCTGGATATCCCAATTTACAGCGCTGATAGCCGGGCAAAGTGGCTTACAAATAATGATCGGGATATCCGGGAGCAAGTTGTTTCGCTGCTTGGCGATCAAGCATATAACGAACAAGGCGATTACAATACCGCATTTGTATCTGCGCTGGTTTTCGAGAATGAGGGCTTGCTCAGGCAACTCAATGCAATCATCCATCCGGCAGTTATGCGCGACACCATAGAGTGGGTAAGACAAAATTCCCGCTCGCCTTATGTGATCAAGGAGGCTGCGATTATGAATGCAGCAGGAGACGGCAATACACTTGATTACGTAATCGTTGTGGAAGCTCCTGAAGATCTCCGTGTAAAGAGAATTTTGGCGAGGGACAGGAGAAGCGAGGAAGAAATTCGGGCCATTATCAGAAGGCAGGCTCCGGAAGAAAGGCGCAAGGAAATTGCTGATTTTATAGTAGTCAATGACGAAAATTCGGAGCTGATTCCCAGAATACTGGAATTGCACAATTTTTTCCTGAGCAAGGCATTGAAAACCTAAAAGTCGACATCCAATCCTAGTAATTGTTTCAATTCCAGCAGATACGGATTTTTTTCAGCCATATAGTTGAACTTCTCAGCCGGTGTATAAGGCAGTCTGCTCACCTCCTGTGGTGCGACCCGACCATTAATATCCAATTTGGGTGCGTTGATGCGACTTTTCAAATAGCTCAGTAAATCGTAACGAACGTTTTGAATCGCCTCCAACTGATGCGTATTATCCAAAGCGATTTCGATGATTGCTCCTTCGAGCTTAAATGCTCTCTTAAGCGAAATTTCCTCAGTAGTAGAATTCCCTGATTGTTTCCGTTTTTCGGCAAATGCATACCAGTGCTTTTGAACAGTTTCAAGCGAAAGCTCTTCCTTCGTGATACTGTTATTTGAGAACTCACTTTCAGGGTGTAATGCGGTAACAGCGGGGTCAGCGCTTGTTTTTGCTGCTAAGATCGGCGAGGTATTTAATGAAATGGTATTTTTTAACTTCGACGAAATGACCGATGGCTGAGCGGGCCTTGCCGGTGCATCGTGAGGTGTACCATGGGAGGCTTGCCTCTCAACCGCACTTTCAGCGCGTACCGGGGTTGAATCACCTATGGATTGTTCAGGCTCAACTTTTTTTTTTGCCGTTTCATCAACGGCAGCGAGTGAATTCAGTTGAAGGATGTGGGGCAGGTTGGCCAGCTTCATCAGGCATAGCTCAACGTGCAGCCTCTGGTTTTTGGCTGATTTGTAATTGATGTCACATTGACCCGCGATGCTTAGTGCAGAAAGTAAAAAGCTCATCTCCGCAAGTGCGGATTGTTCCCTGTATTTCCGTTCTGCTGATTCGGAAACCTGCAGTAAACTTAATGTCGCAGGGTCTTTTCCTACGAGCAGATTCCTGAAATGCTCTAACAGGCCAACCACAAACAAGTGTCCGTCGAAACCTTTTCTCAGGATTTCATCAAAAAGGATCAATGATCTTGAGATGCTGCCCGTAGTGAGCGCGTCCGTGATTTTGAAATAATAATCATAATCCAGAATGTGAAGATTTTCGAGCACCGCCTCATAGGTAAGCTGGTTATCGGTCGAAAAAGTAACATTCAGGTCAAACATCGAAAGTGCGTCTCTCAAACCACCGTCCGCCTTTTGACCGATTAATTCCAAAGCCTCCTGCTCAGCAGCGATGCCCTCTTTTTTGGCAATATCCCCCAAGTGATAAGCGATATCCTTTGGCTGGATCCTGTTAAAATCGAAGATCTGACAGCGGGAAAGTATTGTCGGCAGGATCTTGTGTTTTTCGGTTGTAGCGAGGATAAAGATGGCATAACCCGGCGGTTCTTCCAATGTCTTCAAAAAAGCATTGAAAGCTGCTTGTGAAAGCATATGCACCTCATCGATGATATAGATCTTGTAATTGCCTGTCTGGGGCGGATACCGCACCTGGTCGATCAGATTTCTGATGTCCTCGACGGAGTTATTCGACGCGGCATCCAATTCGTGGATATTGAAAGAGGCATTGTTCTGAAAACTTACGCACGACTCGCATTCTCCGCAAGCTTCCACATCGTCTCCAAGATTCTGGCAATTAATGGTTTTCGCCAGAATTCGCGCACAAGTTGTTTTCCCTACACCTCTCGGGCCGCAAAAAAGAAAGGCCTGCGCCAGGTGATTGGTACGTATTGCATTTTTTAAAGTGGTAGTGATGTGCGACTGTCCAACAACGGAGTCAAAGGTAACCGGACGGTATTTTCTGGCTGAAACAACGAAATGATCCATGATGCAAGATACTCCCGTGCAGTGGATTTTCAAAGCTACTTTTTGGTGATCAGCGGGTACACGCGGACATAATCGATCTCCATTTTCTGAGGGAAAATGCTGTTGTCCAGACCCTTCTGTCCTCCCCAATTACCACCGATCGCAATATTTAAAATTAAATGCAGCGGTTTGTCAAACGGCCATTCCTGCCATTGATACGACGCCTCTCTGGCGAATTTGAAATAAGCATTGCCATCAACCAGCATTGAGATGGTATCCGGCGTCCACTCGCAGGAATAAACGTGGAACTCTTCGGACACACCAGGTACGATCAGATTATTGCCTTTATTGGTGTGGATTGAATGATTAAAGGCTTTGGTGTGAATATTGCCATGGATACGGTTCTGATCGAACCCAACATGTTCCATGATGTCGATCTCACCGTTATCCGGCCAACCTTTGTTCCCATAATTTCCTTCACTGAACAACATCCATATTGCAGGCCAGGTACCTAGCCCGTACGGGAGTTTTGCGCGGATCTCAAACTTGCCATAAAGAAAATCACCTTTCCCTTTAGAGACCAGGCGAGCGGAACTATAATCAGCGTTGCCCGATTTTTCCCTGATAGCCGTAATTACCAGATTGCCATTCTCGACTTTCGAATTCTCTATTTCGTCGGTATAATTTTCCAGCTCATTATTGCCCCAGCCGTGGTCGCCGAGGTCATAACTCCATTTGGCTGGATCTGGCCTGCCGCTGTAGGTAAATTCGTCCTGCCAGGATGGGGTAGTCGCGAATTCGTAGTGCAAAGGCTTTGATGAACTGACTAAGCCGGGAGGTTGAGAGCAACACGTCAGAATGCTACAGACCAGAGTAGGGACTGTGGATAGCAAATACTTTGTGTTAGTTGTTGTCTTACTTTTCCGCATGGTTTTAAGTTGTCAATAGGAGAGATCCAATTTCTTAGTGCGGTATCGGTCTTGTCCCGTTTTTTTACTGATTCGTACCGCCGGTTAGATATTTGGTTTAGGGTTTTTTTTGATGCTTTCATTCGGCCGATCGTAAGGATCGTACACGATAATTGGATCAAACTTAGAACATTTTATACTAAAATTGAAATGGGCCAGGAGGTTGATCCGACCTGTTACTTTTGTAGCCGAAATCAACTTTCATCCGATGAAAGAAATCAAATTCAGTACCGAAGTAAATGTAAAGCCCTCCGACTGGCGCATAGGGTATCATTCCAACATCCTGACTGTTGGCTCCTGCTTTGCGGAAGTGCTGGGAGATCAGCTTACGACCTATAAGTTTAATGTCCTGAATAATCCGTTCGGTACGGTTTTCAATCCCATTGCAATCTGTAAGATCCTGGACGCTGCTGTGAACGAAACGGCCCCCAATCCGGATTTGTACCTGCGGAATGCTGATAACGTATGGCTGCACCATGATTACCACTCTTCGCAATGGGGCACACAAAAAGAAACGCTGGAAGCACAGCTGATACAAAGGCTGGCCTCCGCCAGACTGTTTTTAAGAGACGCGAATTTGATGGTCATTACGCTTGGGACAGCCTACGCATTCCGACATAAAAGGACGAATCAAATCATCGGGAATTGCCACAAGCAGCCTGCAGATCAATTTGTGAAGGAACTGCTGCACCCGGACCAAATCGGCCAGGCAATGGAACAGGTTATCCAAAAACTACAAATGTTTCGCAGAGAATTGAAGATCATCGTCACGGTGAGCCCGGTTCGCCATACCCGGGATACTTTGCCTTTAAACCAGGTCAGTAAATCTATTTTGAGACTTGTTTGTCACAGGATATCCGAAAAGTATAAGCACGTCGAATATTTTCCTTCCTACGAGATGATGCTCGACGAACTCAGGGATTACCGTTTTTATGAGGAAGACCTCATCCATCCTAATAAAATCGCAGAAGAATATATTTTCAACAAATTTACCCAAACTTACATCGGCAGGGATGCAATGGATTTTATGCACGAATGGGAAAATATCATCCATTCCATTCAGCATAAGCCGCTCCACGGAAATACTGCCGGACAGCACAAGATGTTATTGAGCATCCTTCAGAAGTTGAAATCGGCCCCGGCAAATGTGGATGTCTCCAGAGAGATTTCGGAAATACAGACAAGGTTGGCGGAATTTCCCGGAAGAGATCAAACTCATTGACCGGATTTGTTGTTGCACAGTATCAGTACGAAGTCCTCAACCAGCATAATGGGAGAATTTACAATCAATAAAGAAAAAGTCTTACAAGCATTAAGCACCGTCGAAGAACCGGATCTTAAGAAAGATCTGGTGACGCTTGGAATGATTCAGGATATCGAGATCGGGGTTAACCAGGTCCGTTTCACGGTTGTTTTGACGACACCAGCCTGCCCTCTCAAGGAGTTGATCAGAAGAAATTGTGAAGCAGCGGTCCATGAACATTTAAGTCCCGACATTGAAGTAATTATCAAGCTTACAGCCAATGTGACTTCAACCCGGCATGCAGGCCCGCTCATCCCCGGCGTAAAAAATGTGATCGCCATTTCTTCTGGAAAAGGCGGTGTCGGGAAGTCAACGGTAACTGCCAATCTTGCGATGGCACTGCATCGTTCCGGTGCAAAAGTAGGGATTATCGATGCAGACATTTCCGGTCCGTCTATCCCAATGATGTTCGGGGCGCAGGATATGCAGCCGACCATCACCCCGAAGGACGGCAAAAATTACATTAACCCGATCCGGCAATACGGGATCAAAATGATCTCGATCGGGTTTCTGACACCTCCGGACAGCGCGGTGGTTTGGCGCGGCCCGATGGCCAGTCAGGCTTTGAAACAGTTTTTTGGAGATACTGATTGGGGAGAATTGGACTACCTTTTAATCGACTTGCCGCCAGGCACCAGCGATATACATCTCACGCTGGTACAAACTGTACCGGTAACAGGCGCCGTGGTTGTGACAACGCCGCAGAATGTGGCCCTGGCAGATGCAATAAAAGGACTTGCGATGTTCAGGCAGCCGCAAATCAATGTTCCTGTTCTTGGAATTATTGAAAATATGGCCTGGTTCACGCCAGAAGAATTGCCTGATCATCAGTATTTTATTTTTGGAAAAGGAGGCGGACAATCGCTGGCCGATAAATTTGACGTGCCGTTACTGGGCCAGATCCCTTTGGTACAGGGAATCCGGGAGGCAGGCGATAACGGTCGTCCTGCTGTAATGGATACGAACCCGATCGTCAATGACGCATTCAGGGATGCCGCGGAATCTTTGGCCCAGCAGGTTGCGATCAGAAATGCATCACGCGAAAAAACAAAAGCTGTGGAGGTCCAGGTTTAATGCAAAGGGATTCAGTATTTGATTTTTTGAATATAATCATGCATATTAGCAGATAGATTTTTGTAACAATGGATTCAAAAGAAAGAACTATAGAACTGATTGAGCAGGCGCTCGAAACTGTACGTCCCTATTTGCACGCAGACGGCGGTGATGTGAAATTGATTGAGGTGACAGACGAGATGATCGTTAAACTTGAATTGCAGGGATCTTGCCAAAGCTGTCCGATGAGCGCCATGACATTCCGAGCGGGTTTGGAAGAGTCGATCAGAAAGGCCGTTCCGTATGTTAATAAAGTGGTATCCGTGAGTGTTCCTGAGCTTGCGTAGAGCTTAAAATATTCCAGTGAATTTTTCTAAGAAAGCAGTCGCCTATAACGGGGACTGCTTTTTTTGGCTTAAAAACCCTTGGCTTGCGTAGCAGCAATTGATTACTCTTAATTAGTGGCTTATATTGCGTTAATGATTGAATGCACTAATCCGGATTTTAATATGCGTATCGGTATTTTTTTTGGAGGCCCTTCCCGGGAAAGGGAAATTTCTTTTGCCGGGGGTAAGACCGCTTTTGAATATTTGGATAAGACCCTTTTTGAGCCTGTTCCGGTTTTTGTCGACAGTTTTGGGCGCTTCATCCTGCTTGAAAAAGAGTTGATGTATTCCTCAGAAATTCGCGAATTTTACCCACCTAAAAGTATTCAGAAAGAAGGATTTAAGGTCTATATTGAATCTTTCCCGGAACTGATTGACGAGCCGGTCCCCAGTGAAATCGGGCTTATTTTAACCCCCGACGAATTCAAGGCGCATTTTGATTTTGTATTTCTTGCCATGCACGGCCCCGACTGTGAAGATGGCGCGATACAAGGCTTGCTGGAATGGTATAAAATTCCGTACAGCGGGCCAGGATTGATGGGTTCGGCAGTTGGAATTGATAAAATCCTGCAAAATGAAATGATTGCGCTTGTCAACGGGCAGCAGAAAAAAAGCTGGACTTTGACTTACGATAAATGGGTGCCCCGGGAATATCCAATCCTTTTTCAGGTTCTCAAAAAGCATCTGGGACTTCCGCTGGTGATCAAAGCGCCCCACCAGGGTTCTTCCATCGGGGTTGCAATTGTGAAGGAAGATTCACTCGAAGAATTTACATCGGCAGTGAACCAATGCTTTTTCCAGATTGAACTGGATGCCGCGACGTGGAAATCTTTTGACAGTGCCGAAAAACAGGCCTGGGGGCAGAAGATCGCTAATCTGGATGAAGGAATTGGCTTTCCCGTTGTTTTTGATGGCAATGTCGTGTACCATCCATCCAAATTGATCGCTCAGCTCGATACCTATTTTTCTCTGGGTCATGAACAAGCATTTCTGAGCAGCCAGAACAGCGAAGACCAGGTACTGATCGAGGAGTTTGTGGAAGGCCAGGAGTTTTCGTGCGGCTGCATCCAGTTTGACAACGGAAAGCCACTTGCATTACCGCCAAGCGAAGTCATCAAAATGGTAAAAGTGTTCGACTTCAATGCGAAATACAAACCCGGCGCAAGTCGCAAGCGCATTCCTGTAGATACGTCCCTTGAAAAAAATCAGGAAATACAGAAAGTGATAAGGGAAGTGTTTGAGCAGTTGGGGATCAATGTTTGTGTTCGCATTGACGGATTTTTAACGCCCGACGGTACCATTTTACTCCACGATCCCAACACAATTCCGGGAATGTCACCCACGTCATTTATTTTCAAACAGATGGCAGAAATTGGCCTGAATGTGACCCAGGCACTGACATACCTTGTAAGGCAATCGATCCGCGAAAGGATACGTACCGGCAAGGATACCTGGCGGCTGAGAAGCCAGTTGGAGGAACTTGATTCAAAGATCAGGGCAAGTCATGCCGTAGTGAAGCCTACCGAAGTAATCGTTTTTGGTGCAACAGACGAAGAGTATGCACGGGCACGGCTTAAGTATGGCAGGTTGAATGCCGAGGGGCAAGTTTCGCCAATACCGGTTTTGAAGACAGGGGAAGGGAAATTTTATAAGCTAACCAACCCGCTGATGTTCAAGGAGTATGTAGCTGATGTAGAGGCATTATTGACTGCCGAACGACATCCACTCTTAGTTGAAACTTCCCAAAGAGCAGAGTCGCTTACTACATTTTATGCGGGTGACGTCTCTTATCAGGTGAGTGTTTATTCTGAAATTTCCGAAATGGCATTTCCCTCCTAAATGTTGTAGATTGTATTTTATATTCATTCCTATCGAAAATAAATATTTTAATGGCACACGGCGCTGAGAAAGTAAGATTAAGCCTTCAGAAAGAAAATAAGGGATGGAAAAAGTGGGGCCCTTATTTATCCGAACGCCAATGGGGAACAGTTCGTGAAGATTATAGCGGAAATGGTGATGCCTGGAATTACATTACCCACGAAATGGCTCTCTCCAAAGCCTATCGTTGGGGAGAGGATGGCATTGGCGGATTTTCAGATAATAAACAGCATATATGCCTCTCGTTCGCATTCTGGAACCATAACGACAAAATTCTCAAGGAGCGTATCTTCGGGTTGACTAACCGGGAGTCCAATCATGGCGAAGATGTGAAGGAAATGTACTATTACCTTGACAGTACGCCGACGCATTCCTATACCAAAATGCTTTATAAATATCCGCAGCAATTATTTCCGTATGAAAAATTGCGTCAGGAGAACGGCAGGAGGGGTAAGGCTGACCCGGAGTACGAAATCATGGACACCGGTGTTTTCGATGACAATGAATATTTTGACATTTTTATCGAACATGCCAAAGCAGACGAAGAGGATATTTTAATGAAAGTGACGGTTTTCAATCGCGGCCCCGTTGACGCGCCGATTACTGTTTTGCCGACCATCATGTTCCGCAATACCTGGTCGTGGGGATATGAGGCCTTCAATTATAAACCGATCATGAACGGTATCTCCAACCGTTTGATCGAGGTAACCCACCGGAAGCACGGCAAATACAACTTATATCTCGACAATGCCGACGAGCTGCTGTTTTGTGAGAACGAAACAAACTTTAAAAAGCTCTATGGAACGGCCAACAACACGGCTTATCCTAAGGACGGAATCAACGACTACATTGTAAGTTCAGGAAAAAGCAATACGGTTAACCCTAACCACATCGGGACCAAAGCTTCCGGAAAGTTTACCAAGACAATCAAGGCTGGTGAAAGCGCGGTTTTTCGTCTGAGATATGTAAATCATTCTATATCAGAACCGTTCGGAGGTTTTGAGGATCTTTTTGCAAAGAGGATCAGGGAAGCCGACGAATTTTATGACGATATCCAGAAAGATGTTTCTGATTCGGATTTAAGGTCCATTCAGCGGCAGGCTTATGCCGGAATGCTCTGGAGTAAGCAATTTTATTACTACAATGTTTATGAATGGCTGAAAGGGGACCCTGCACAGCCGGGGCCTAACCAGGGAAGGAAGTGGGGACGAAACTCAGGATGGAAACATTTATACGCGGCGAATATCATTTCCATGCCCGACAAGTGGGAGTATCCCTGGTTTGCTGCCTGGGACCTGGCATTCCATTGTGTTCCCCTGGCCAGGGTAGATGCGGATTTTGCCAAAAGGCAGCTCGAAATCCTACTTAGGGAATATTACATGCACCCTAATGGTCAGATTCCGGCCTATGAATGGAATTTTTCTGATGTGAACCCACCGGTTCACGGCTGGGCTACCTGGAAGGTTTACGAGATAGACCGCGAGCAGAACAACGGGATTGGGGATATCCAGTTCCTGGAAAAAATATTCCATAAACTGCTTCTGAACTTTACCTGGTGGGTAAATCAAAAGGACGATACCGGAAATAACATCTTTAGTGGGGGCTTTCTCGGCTTGGATAATATCGGCGTTTTTGACCGTTCCACCCCCATGCCTTTTGGGGGAAAGCTGCAACAGGCCGATGCAACCGGCTGGATGGCGATGTATACGCTTAATATGTTGCGCATTTCCGTGGAAATAGCGTTGGTACATCCGGTTTACCAGGATATGGCATCCAAATTCTTTGAGCACTTTTTGCACATCGCAGGTGCCATGGAGTCCATTGGAGGGAAAAACTCGTCTATCAGCCTCTGGGACGAAGAAGACCAGTTTTACTATGATGTGATCCATATTCCCAATGGACAAAGCATTCTCTTAAAAGTCCGCTCTATTGTGGGGTTAATTCCATTGTTCGCAGTCGAAATTCTTGACCCTCAAAACCTTGATAAACTGCCGATGTTCAAACGCCGCGTTGAATGGGTTTTGGCTAACCGCCCGGATTTGGCCAGGTTAATATCGCGTTGGTTCGAATCGGGCAAAGGTGAAAATCGTCTGCTGTCGATTCTGCGAGGCCACCGGATGAAAATGATCATGAAACGAATGCTGGACGAAAGCGAGTTCCTTTCGGATTATGGTGTGCGGGCTTTGTCCAAATACCACGAAGAAAACCCATACAAGTTTTATATCAATGGTGAGGTGCTACAAGTGGATTATACGCCGGCCGAGGCGCTTACCGATATCATGGGCGGAAATTCTAACTGGCGGGGGCCGATCTGGTTTCCGCTGAACTATCTGATTTTTGATTCACTGATGAAATTCCATGCCTATTATGGTGAGGATTTCATGGTGGAATATCCTACCAACTCAGGGAATTTAGCTACAATCAAAGATGCTGCAATGGCGATTGCGTGCCGCTTAATCGATATTTTCAAAAAAGATACCGAAGGGAACCGAGCTGTGTACGGCCATGATGAAAAAATGCAGAAAGACAATCATTTCAATGATCACGTTCTGTTTTACGAATATTTCCACGGTGATAATGGCCGCGGTTGCGGGGCAAGCCATCAGACAGGCTGGACGGGACTGGTAGCGGAATTAATCCTGAAGACTGCGAACGAAACAGCGAAACAAAGCGAGAAAGAAGAGCTGGAAATAAGTAAATAATTCCGGCATATATTTACATTTAGAGTTTTATTTCTAAATCAATTTTATTAAAACGTATTATGACTGCGCAACTGGACACGAATGTAACGGCCAAAGTGAATAGCTGGCTGAACGGTGATTATGATATCGATACAAAACAATCCATTCAGCAATTGATTGATGAAGGAAATGATACAGAACTGACCGACGCATTTTATAAAGACCTGGAATTTGGGACTGGTGGTCTGCGCGGGCTGATAGGTATTGGGTCCAACAGGATGAACCGGTACACGGTGGGCACTGCAACACAAGGGTTGGCTAATTATCTGAATAAAGCTTTTCCAAATGAAGAAAAGAAGGTGGCCATCGCCTACGACAGCCGCATTAAGTCGGATGAATTTGCTAAGATCATTGCTGATATTTTTTCTGCAAATGGGATCACTGTTTATCTCTTCGAGGCGCTTCGTCCCACGCCTGAACTGTCTTTCGCGATCCGTTTGCTGGGTTGCAAAAGCGGGGTAGTGGTCACTGCTTCTCACAATCCAAAGGAATATAACGGCTACAAAGCTTATTGGGATGATGGTTCTCAGGTAGTTGCTCCTCACGATACCAATATCATTGGCGAAGTGAATGCGATCCAGTCCATCGACGATGTAAAATTTGAAGGTGACTCTTCAAAAATCATCAAGATCGGTGCCGATGTTGACAACAAATACATGGACCACATTTTGTCGCTTTCTATTTCAAAAGAAGCGATTCAACGTCAGAAAGGCCTCAAAATAGTATATACCCCATTGCACGGGACAGGTGTTACGCTGGTTCCCCAGCTTCTTGCCAAAATGGGTTTTGAAGCAGTTACGGTAATCGAAGAACAGGCCGAGCCAAAAGGTAACGGACAATTTCCGACTGTGGTTTATCCCAATCCCGAAGAAAGCGAGGCAATGTCCAAAGCCGTTGAAAAAGCGAAGGAAATTGATGCGGACCTGGTTTTGGGTACCGATCCTGACGCAGACCGTGTAGGTATTGCGGTTAAAAATCACCATGGCGAAATCCAGTTGCTCAATGGTAATCAGACTGCCAGCGTGCTGATCTACTATTTATTGAACGCCTGGAAAGACGCCGGGAAACTGACAGGTTCTCAATTCGTTTGCAAAACCATTGTAACTACCGACCTGATCGACAAAATGGCGGCTGCATACGACGTGAAATGTTACAATACGCTTACCGGTTTCAAATACATTGCGCAGGTTATCCGCGAGAAAGAAGGCGTGGAGCAATTCATTGGTGGTGGTGAAGAAAGCTATGGCTACCTGATTGGCGACGCGGTCCGTGATAAGGATGCGATTGCGTCTTGCGCCATGATCGCCGAGCTTACTGCTTATGCAAAAGACAAAGGGTTAAGCCTTTTTGATATGTTGATGGAAATCTACAAACAGTTTGGTTTCTATTACGAAGGGCTTATTTCTCTAACTAAAAAGGGAAAAAGCGGCGCGGACGAAATTCAGCAAATGATGGCTGATTTCAGGGCTAATCCTCCAAAGACATTGGCAGGTTCGCCGGTGATCAGGATGGATGACTATAAGGCACTTAGCACAGTGGATTTCACAAGTGGCACCACACATTCCATTCCTTCGGGCGAAATGGGTATTGAGTCTTCCAACGTATTACAGTTCTTCACCGAAGACGGCACCAAATTCACCTGCCGCCCGTCAGGTACTGAGCCAAAGATCAAATTCTATGTAGGTGTTCGTGCTCCATTGGAGAAAAATGAGGATTTCGATAGTGTTTATGCAAGTCTCAAGGATAAAGTGAAGGCGATTGGGGAAGAGTTGGGATTGAAATAAGTTAGCATGTTGTCTATAAATAAAAGCCGCTTGTAAAAGTGGCTTTTATTATTTAGTGTAAATCACAACTTGTTCTTTTCCCTGACGGTCATCCTTGAGAATTGTGATCTTTTCAATCTTTTCAAAAGGAATCGCATTGGCGTCGTTGAAGGAAGAAAGCTTCAAGTCCACTTGGAACTCAGCGAATTTGTGAGTAGCATCCACTAGCAACGTATTGTCAGCTGATTTGCCTATTCCGACTTTTTTTAGCAATTCTTTACCGTTTTCTCCATCGAGTGCCTCTATTAGATAAGTGCTTGCGGATCCATATGATCCATCATTAACTAGTTTTGCGAATTTGTATTCCCGATATTCCCGTGCCTTTTCTTGCGAAAGCATAACTGCTTTTTCATAATCTTTTTCAAGGCTGGTTTGAATGGGGTCGGGCGGGAGATGGCCCATACCTAATTCCCCTGTTTTGGTAATGTACCCGGAAACTCCCTTAATAGGTGAAAATTTATCAATTCCTTCATTACTCTGGCCGGAAGAGCCGTTTTTTACGCTTACGCGCACAATGGCACTGGTGATAAATATCTGCAATTGATCATATTCAATGACATTGACGGTCATCTCTCCGCCAAATGCTTTGATCTCATTCATCACTTCGCTAATATCCTGCCACTTTGCCAGCGGAGATATTGCCCAGTAAAGCGCATCGTTTTTCTTGATCACCCATTTGCTTTGAAATAGCTGTACCGAGTCAATACGCGCCGGGTTGTCCTCGTCGGCGAGGGCCAAATCTGACAAGCTATCTTCTGAAATTACCGCTGCCGGTTCAAACGAGATCGCACTTTCGTTTTCTCCAAGGGTTGCAATGGCTGGCCTTATAAGTGCCGGGGCCATCTCTGCAAAAGTGATGGTGTACGGTGCCACAAACGCTGACGATACATATAACATGGCTAATAGAAGCAAATATTTTCCCCAGACAAGTCCTCGCGACGGTTTTTTATTCATCATTTTGATCCGGTTTTTTAGCAATGATTGGGCGAATGAAGTCGTTAGTGGGATCTCCTTCGATTGCAGTACCGCTTTTACCAGACTGTACTGGTATTGCTTTCTCTCAAAACCATTTTTCAATACGGCACGGTCGGCCAGATATTCCAGATTAGCTTGTACCAATTTTTGATGAAACCACGCAAACGGGTTGAACCAGAGTATAATACGTTGCAATTCGGCCAATAAAAGATCCAGGCTGTGCCATTGTAATGCATGTTCGGTTTCATGAGCAAGGATATGCTGTAACTCGCCGGGTTGATGTTTCTCAGGATTCACGATGATCCATCTGAAAAATGAGTAAGGCGCATCACTCCGCGTATTTCTGACAAAAATCAGTCTCCGGTCCGATCTTTCTCCGGGAGATCGCATCAGCGTCCAAATAAGGCGGCCTACCTGATAAAGAAAGGAAACCGCCAGTACAAAAACACCCGAAATGTAAACAATCAAAAGCCAGTGCGTTAAATGAAGCGCCTTGATACGCTGGGACAGCGAGCTGAGCCTTCGGTTACTGATAACGGATGGCGCCAGGTTGTATGCCACAATTTTTTCCCTTACCACCGGTGCAGCCTGAACAATCTTAGGGATCGTCTGGTGAAATTCGCTCTGGATCCGGGTTGGGCCCCAATCCGGCAGGGAAACAAGCGGCAGGCTCCACGCGGCTATTACATTGAACCAGAGCAAAACCCGGTTTAGTTTGGAAAAGGTTTCAAACTGAACCATCCATCTGTAACCCACGGTTAGAATGGCGAGTAAAAGACTGACTTTCAAAAGGTAAGGAAATAGCATAAGCGGGCATTTTAATGGTGAAACACGGATACTTTACTCTCCTTCTTCAATCATTTTGATAATATCCCGAAGTTCGTCCGGGGTCACTTTTTCATTTTTTACGAAATAAGCAACCAGGTCTTTATACGAGTCGTTAAAATAACTCCCCACTACCTTGTTGAGCACAAAATGATTCTGGTAATCTTCTTTATTCACGGTGGGGAAATATTCATAAGTATTCCCAAATTGCCGGTGACCCGCATAGCCCTTTTCCTCCAAATTCCTGATGATTGTTGACAGGGTGTTATAATGCAATTTCGGCTCGGTAAAGAGCGGAAGCATATCTTTTACAAAGGCACTCTGCAGATTCCAAAGCACCTGCATTACCTCCTCTTCCTTATTGGTCAGCTTTTCAAGTTTCATCATACAAGTATAAAACTATTTTTATAGTTAAAAAACTATTTTTCTAGTGAAAATGCTTTTTGGAATTATTGTCTGATGCCACTGGCAGGCAGACTATTATAAATTTGAGATATCCCGTTAGTTTATTATCTGATTCTTTACGATGAGCAGGTGACTTCACAACAAGTTACGGACCACCTTGCTCGTACAGGCTTTCCTGGATAATGCGGCGGAAGAGCATGGCTCCCCGCGCGCCAGGAGGGCTGTGGAAGCGGAAGGAGAGAAATCCCGCACCCGTGTAGGTGGTGAACGGACTTCCCAAAGGACGGTAACCAATGAACGGTCATAGCAATTGGGCTTGGTAGGCTCGTTTCTAACTTATTGATTTCAAAAAAGTCGAAGTCGTCGTCGGAAATCTGAAGGTGACGAACGTTACATTGCAATCAGCGGTGTTTGTCATGAATGAAGTTGTGGTGACCAGTCCTGTACAAACCCGGGAAAAGCGCTTAGTCGGCTATTCAGTACAGACCATTAAGTCCGATAAGGTGCCTGGTATCGCTCCAAAAGCAAAATGCGCCAATCATGTCTTCGAAGTAGTTACAGAAAGTAGCCTGGGCTTCATCCAGGCGGAAGGTGACTTTGAAAACAAAACCATCATCAGGATCCAGTGGAAGCGTCCGGATTTTTCATATTAAAGAATCGGGACGCTTTTTAATGTGTTAAATCTGATGCAAATTCGGATGTTTACAAACTCCTCATTTATCTTTGGAATGAAAAGCTGCTAAACTCGATATGCGTCCGAAAGTGAATTTGAAAGATCCTTTTACCATTCCACTGCGGATCGTTACGTGTATTCTTTTTCTGACCATTCATCAATCTTTGGCCCAACAGGCGGGTACTGTGACGCTGGTCGGAAAGGTTACCGATGACAAAACGGGTAAGCCACTGCCGTTTGCAAATGTGTTTATCAATAACTCCACGATCGGGACGAATGCGGACGAAAATGGGAATTACAGACTGAGTAACCTTGCAGTCGGTAATCTCGAAATGGTCGTTTCGTTTTTAGGGTTTGAAACCGTAAAACAGACGCTTCGTTTTGAACAGCCCGGGATTAAAACCGTTCTTTTCAAACTACGGGAAGGGCAGGAATTGCAAGGCGTTACCATTTACGCCAAGAAGAACAAGAAGAGAGAAAGAAACCTCAAAACCATTACACGTGAGCTGCTGGGCAACACCAGGTTCAGTAAACAATGTAGGATCATAAATCCCGAGGTACTCAGGATCTCAGAAGATGACGACGGGCATTTGCGTGCACAGACCATCAGTCCGTTGATAATCGAAAATAATGCATTGGGTTACCGGATTCATCAGGACCTCGACGATTTCGACTATTTCAGCGGAAAAGTTTATTATGGAGGCAGCACGCGGTTTGAATTGCTGACACCCAAGGACAGCCTGCAGAAAAAGCAGTGGAGGGCCAATCAAAAAATTGCTTACCAGGGTTCATTAAAACACTTACTCGCGAGCATGGTCTCGGATAGCCTTGAAGAACAGGGTTTTAAGGTATATCAGGCTATTCCGGATTCGCTTCGGTTTTCTAAATCGGTCCGATCGACCAATGGATTAAATATGTTGTCCAATCACTTGCATAACCGGATCGAACAAGTGAGAGGTTTTAAACTGGTGAGGCCCGGTGAACTGGCTACAGAGAGATTGGTAGTGTCGACAACGCAACTGGAAGTGTTTAATATGAAAAGACGCTCCAGATCCCCTTATTCCGACATGCCTTACGCCTATACTCAGGTCACCATGCCCCAAGGGTATATGGTGATCACGCCACAGGGATGGGTGGTGATGCCAATGGGGTTTGAAATTGCCGGTGACCTGGGGAACGACCGCTTTTCTACTTTGTTACCTGCCGATTGGAGACGAGACGATTAGATCACGTTTCTGTAGTTAGCCGACCCTGTCCTTAGCAAAAATGGACTGCCCAAAAAGTAAATAAAAGGCCATGATATTAATTTCCCATCTCCTTTTATTAATTTCGAAATATCCCATTTCTATCATTTAATAGGACTCAATTAATGTCTGTCAAGAATTTGCTCCTGGCGCTACCTGTCGCCATGCTACTTACGTCCTGCAAAAAGGAACTTAAAACATTCACCCGGCTTGAAAGTGACGATACCGGGATCCGTTTTTCCAACCGCGTGGCTGAGAATGATACCATGAACATTCTTGCCTTTGAATATGTCTACAATGGCGGAGGCGTGGCACTGGGGGACTTCAATAACGATAGCTTGCCCGACGTATATTTTACGGGAAATACGGTGGACAACAAGTTGTATCTCAACAAGGGTGATTTCAAATTTGAGGACATCACCGAAAAAGCAGGTGTGGCGGGTAAAGACAAATGGTCTACCGGTGTCGCGCTGATTGATATCAATAATGACCATCTCCTTGATATTTATGTTTGTTCCTCGGTAAGGAAAGTAGCCAGAGAACGTGAAAATTTACTTTATGTAAATCAGGGACTGGATCAAAACAAAACCCCTGTTTTTAAAGAAATGGGTAAGGAGTATGGCATTGCGGATACGACCCATACGACCAACGCCGCATTTTTGGATTATGACAATGATGGGGATCTGGACCTGTTTCTGGTCGTAAATGAGATGGATGACAATAATTTTCCAAACAGGTACCATAAAAAGATCGTCGACGGTTCCTCCAAGCGGACAGACAGGCTTTACAGGAATGACTGGGATGCCAAATTGGGCCACCCTGTTTTTACTAATGTATCGAAAGAAGCAGGCATTCTTATAGAAGGATACGGATTGGGCGTAAACGTGACAGACATTAACCAGGACGGGTGGAAGGATATTTACGTCACCAATGATTATCTAACGAATGATTTGATGTATATCAATAATGGCAACGGCACGTTTACCGACAAAGCATCTTCCTATTTCAAACATACGTCCCATTCGGCAATGGGAAATGATGTAGCTGATATCAATAATGATGGTCTGGTGGATGTCATTGCCGTGGATATGATGCCCGCAACGAACAAGAGAAAGAAGATGATGACACCTGCGAATAGCTACGTAACCTATCAGAACAACGATTTGTTTGGTTACCAGTACCAGGTCGCCAGGAATACCCTGCAGCTGAACCTTGGGAAGACGACCCCCAAGAGTAAGGATCCCGTATTCAGTGAAATTGGCCTGCTAAGCGGAATTGCCGAGACAGACTGGAGCTGGACACCTATGGTAACCGATTTTGATAACGACGGACTGAGGGATGTGATCATCACAAATGGGTTTCCTCGCGACATTACCGATCTCGATTTTGTAGCCTATCGACAGGAGGTTTCCAGTATCATGGAGCCGATGATGATGCTGGAGTATATCCCTGCCGTCAAAATCAAAAACTTTGCTTTCAAAAACAAAGGGAACCTCAGATTTGAGGATGTAGGGGATCAATGGGGGATTGATGAGCCCGGTTTTTCAAATGGAGCTGCTTACGCTGACCTGGACAATGACGGTGACCTCGATTACATTGTCAATAATATCAACGACTCTGCGTCTGTATTTCGCAACAACAGTATCCAGTTAGCGCCTGGTGAAAGTAACTATCTGAGGATCGCGTTTAAAGGTGAACGGTTTAACCATGCAGGAATAGGAGTAATCGCTGAGATAACCTATGGGGGCGGCAAAAAGCAGATCACCGAAAATTCGCCCTACCGCGGCTATTTGTCAACCGTCGAGCCGATAATCCATTTCGGTTTGGGAAAGGAGAAAAAAGTCGACCAATTGAAAATTACATGGCCGGGAGGGAAAAGCCAGATTTTAAAGAACGTACCGGCCAACCAGGTTCTGGTGCTCAGCGAGCATGATGCTACGGAACATCCGAGTGATATTCAAATGATTGATAATCCACTGTTTACAGATATCACTTCGACGCTTCATATCCCTTACCGGCATGAGGAGACTGACATTATCGATTTCAATGTCCAGAAACTCATGCCTCACAAATTGTCACAGTTTGGACCTGCCCTGGCAGCAGGGGATGTCAATGGGGACGGTTTGGACGATATTTTTGTGGGCGGCGCTTATCAGCATAAAGGCCGTTTTTTTCTTCAGCAACCTGGCGGCAACTTTAAAGTAGCGGATCTCCTGCCGGGACCAGAAGGTCTGGCGAAAAATACGGAGGACATGGGCGTCTTGCTGTTTGATGCTGATATGGATCGCGATCTGGACCTTTATATTGTGAGCGGAAGCTATGAAATCAAAACAGGTTCGGATGGATTAAGAAATATATTATATCTCAATGATGGGAAGGGTAATTTTCATCCGGATGTTGCTGCCTTGCCTCAATTTCTTGTAAATGGTTCTTGTGTAAAGGCTGTTGACTACGATAGAGATGGTGATCTGGATTTATTTATAGGCGGCAGAGTTGAATCAGGGGCATATCCCAAGCCGGTTTCCAGCTTTGTGCTTAGAAACGATACCCGGAATAATCAGGTGAGATTTTCGGATGTCACTGCTGCGATCGCTCCCGAACTGTTGGACATCGGACTTGTCTGTGATGCTCTGTGGACAGACTATGATAACGACGGCTGGGTGGATTTGATGGTTGCTGGGGAATGGATGCCCCTGACCTTCTTTAAAAATGAAAAAGGAAAACTCAAAAAAATCGTATCCGGGCTGGAAAATCAGAAAGGCTGGTGGGGCAGCCTGGTTTCTGGAGACTTCGACAATGACGGTGATATAGACTATGTGGCAGGTAACCTGGGTTTAAATTCACTCAGCAGGGCTACCGAAAATCAGCCGGTAAGTATGTATGCAAAGGATTTCAACAACGACGGATACTTTGATGCGATACCAACGGTCTTTTATAAAGCTGCTGACGGCAGTTATAAAGAGTTTCCATATAATATCCGGGATGATATGGGCAAGCAAATTATCCAGGTCCGCCAGCGTTTTCAGGAGTATCGCAAGTTTGCGGAATCCAGCCTGAGTGACATTTTAAAACCGGAAGAATTGAAAGATGCATTACTGGTAAGAGCAACGTATATGCTAAGCAGTTATGTGGAAAATCGGGGCGGTGGAAAATTTGCAATCCACGAGCTACCGCTTCGGGCGCAGTTTGCGCCGCTCTTTGGAATGATCGCCGAAGATATTGATCAGGATGGTAATCTTGACTTAATGCTTTCAGGTAATGACTATGGCTCTGAGGTATCAGTGGGTCGTTATGACGCTTTTTACGGGCTTGTGTTGAAAGGTGATGGAAAAGGTGGCTTTACACCACTGAGTCCTTTGCAGAGTGGTTATACGATAACAGGTAATGCCAAGGGCTTGGTAAAACTGGGATCAAGCGGTGGCAACTGGATCACCGCGACTTCTCAAAACCGGGACTCTGTCAGGTTTCACCGGAGCCAGCAAGAGGTACGAAAAGTATCTTTAATGCCGACGGAAACTTTCGCAACACTGAAATTTCAAAATGGTAAAAGCAGAAGAGAAGAGCTGAGTCTGGGCTCGTCATTTTTGTCTCAGTCGTCACATGCACTGTTCCTTCCTCAATACGTCAGAGATGTAGTAATAGTCAGCTCTAATGGCTCCAAAAGAGCGATTAAGTAAAACTTCAACCTTTATTTTGAACCCGGATAGCATGTCTTTCCGGGTTTTTTGTTTGTTTTCCACTCATGTTGAATATATAATTATTCTTATTTGCTCATGAAATGTCAATCGTACATTTATAACTATTTTAGTATTGTATGTAACTATATTTTTATTTGATTGGGGAGTTAAAATGACACAGCTTCTTCCAATAAGACAATCAAAAACTCGGGCTAAAAGTTTGCATAAGTAACTGTCAATTTACTTTAAAACATTGATTAAGTGATATTTGTAATATTGACACTTTAAAAAAACGCATTAAAATGAGATTAAAAATTAAGTTGTAACCCTTCTTTTTATTAAGAAAGTACAAGTTTTTGAGGGAATTTAAATTTGAAAAGTACAATTAATTATTGATTTGAATATATTGTCCAATAATTAGATTTTTTGATGATTAAAAATGATAGTTTTGGGAGGTTTAATGATATTAACCTAACAAAACATTATGAAAAAAAATTACCTCCTGTTAGGAAGCAGGCTCGTTCTCAGTATGCTTCTATTTTTCATCTGCCAAAGTGCATTTTCTCAGGACATCACGATTTCGGGGAAAGTTTCTGACGAACAAACAGGGTCCACTTTGCCCGGAGCGTCAGTCACTTTGAAAGGTTCAACCACCGTGGGTGTCACCACAGACGCAGACGGCAAGTACACCATCAAAGTTCCTTCCAGTGCCCAAACGCTTGTGATCTCCTTTATTGGTTACACGGCAAAAGAAGTCGCGATCGGCAACCGCACTGTGATTGACGTGACGATGGTGAGCGATGTAAGTGCCCTGGAAGAAGTAATTGTAACGGGGTATGGATCTCAATCTAAAAGAGACATTACCGGATCTGTTACGACAGTGAATGCCAAGGATCTGCAATCGGTTCCCGCTACCACGTTTGCCCAGCAGCTTCAGGGACGTGCCTCGGGTCTAAACATTGTGAATGATGCTACCCCGGGCGGTAATGCCACGGTCCGTATCCGCGGTTTTGGTACGATTGGTAACAACGACCCTCTGTTTATTATCGATGGTGTGCCAACTGAAAACCAGGGTAACCTTAACCCCAATGACATCGAGACAATTCAGATTTTGAAAGATGCTTCGTCTGCCTCCATTTACGGATCACGTGCTGCGAACGGGGTTGTGATTATTACTACTAAAAGAGGCAAGATAGGTAAGCCTGTGATCTCTTTTAATGCGTATTACGGAACACAAAAGGCTTATAAAGATGTAGAGGCACTTAATGCAAAAGAACTTGGCCAATACCTTTATCTGGCGGATAAGTATGCCGGTAAGACGCCGTCACACGGACAGTACACCTATGGCCCGAACGGAGAAGTTACGCTTCCCGACTACGTATTTCCAAGCAAAGGAAAAGCAGGAACTCCTGAGGTTGACCCTTCAAAATATTCCCTTGTGCCTGGTAATATCTACGCGATAACCAAAGCAGCTGACACCAATTGGTGGAAAGAGCTTACCACCACAGCACCCATCCAGAATTACCAGTTGACTGCTTCCGGAGGTACTGAAAACAGCCGTTACTCTTTATCGGTGGGCTATTTCAGTCAGGATGGTGTGGTTAAGTTCATTGGGTATGATCGTTACACTGTTCGTGCCAACACTGAATTTTCCGCTTTGGGCAAGCGCCTGCGCGTAGGAGAAAACCTGGCAGTTTCATTTGATAACAGAAAAGGCGGATTTGGTAACAACCAAGAGCAAAATGCGGTTTCCGGTTCTTTCAAACACCACCCTTTGCTGCCCATCTATGACATTGCAGGGAACTTTGCCGGTTCACGCGGTGCGAACCTTGGTAACAACTCCAACCCTTATGCAACACTTTACCGCGAAAAAGACAACACTACTTATCGTTTGCGCGCATTTGGTAACGTCTACGGCGAATTTGACATCATCCCTAACCTAACCTTGAAAACCAGTCTCGGTATCGATGGTGTGAGCCAGAGAGGCCGTTATATCGGGCGCGCCAATCCAGAGTATGTAGAGGGTAGCTTCAATAACAGCTCACAGTCAACCGACAATTATTCTTATCAGTGGGTATGGACCAATACACTGAGTTATACTAAGAATTTTGGAACGAACCATAAAGTGGATGCTTACGTCGGTATTGAATCCATTCGCGAGTTTGCGGAAGAGTTTGGCGCCAGCCGATCGGGTTATGCCTTTGAAATTCCTTCGATCATTAACTATCTGAACCTGGGAGATGCTACCAAGGCGACTAACTATGGTGGTGTGACCAGGGATTACAGTCTCTATTCGCAATTTGGAAAAATCAACTACGCTTATGCAGATAAATATCTGTTTCAGTTTATTCTTCGTAATGACGCTTCTTCACGTTTCCAGCAAGCTTCAAGAAGCGCGCTATTCCCTGCATTCAGCGCGGGATGGAGGCTATCCGAAGAAAATTTCATGAAGAGTGTCGGCTTTGTTAATGATCTGAAATTGCGTTATGGATGGGGTAAAACTGGTAACCAGAAAATTGGGGACTACAACGCGTTTACAACTTATCGTGCCGATATCTTCCACGCAGGGTATCCAATCGACGGATCGGCAAGCCAGCCAACCATTGGCTATGATGCCTCTTCATTCGGAAACCCAAAAGCGAAATGGGAAACTACCACATCCAATAACCTGGGTTTGGATGCAACATTCCTGAACGATGCTTTAACATTTGAAATCGACTTCTGGAACCGCAAAACCGCAGACATGCTGTTTTCAACGCCCATCACGTTTACGGCCGGAGATGCAAACGCGCCATCTTTCAACGTTGGTGCAATGACTAACAAAGGAATCGACTTAGGCTTAGGCTACCGTAATACGGCCATGAAAGGAGATCTTCGTTATGGCGTTTCGGTGAACTACTCAATGTACAGAAACAAGGTGAATAAACTGGATGAAAGTGATGCTACCAAATATTTTGGTTCTGGATCCCGCGTGCCAGCCGTAACGTTGACGCAAGCCGGTTTGCCGTTGTCTTCTTATTATGGATATAAGGTACTTGGAATATTCCAGTCCGATGAAGAAGCGAAAGCCTGGGCACCTTACGGCTCTTATAACAAAGCGGGTAAATTCAAAATTGCCGACATCAACAATGATGGAAAAATCACGGATGATGACCGCACTGTAATCGGAAATCCCCACCCTGACTTTGTTTATGGCGTGAACCTGAATGTAGGTTATAAAATGTTCGACCTTACCATTTTTGGAAACGGGGTTGTTGGTAACGAGATTTTTAGCTATCTGCGCTATTTCACCGACTTTAACACATTCCAGGGTAACAGAGCGAAACGTGCTTTGTATGATGCGTGGCAGCCAGATCACAAATCAGGCACTGTGCCGATTATGGATGCCGACGACCAGATCAGTAGCCGGCCTTCAAGTTACTTCGTAGAAAAAGGCACTTATTTCCGCCTGAAAAACGTGCAGCTGACTTTCACCGTCCCCAAAGCGGCGGCAGCAAAAATTGGATTTAGCAATGCACAGGTTTATATACAAGGTCAAAACATGTTAACTGTCACCAAGTATTCGGGATTGAACCCTGAAATCCAGACTGGCCAGGATAACACCTTAGGTTTTGACGGAGGTTACATGCCGGTATCCAGGACATTCCTGTTGGGCCTCAACTTCTCGTTCTGATAACCAATTATTTATTGATCTTAAAACTCCCGATTAATTATGAATAGGAAATTTTTTAAATATTTATTTTCCGTGGGCCTCGCAATCGGTATTGTAACCGCTTGTAAAGATGAATTTCTCTCAAGAGATCCTCAGGGACAGTACAGCCCCACAGCCCTGAAAACTCCAAGTGGGGTAGAAGGCTTGCTGATTGGAGCCTATGCAATGATTGACGGCCAAGGGCTTGATGGGCAGGATTCGTGGAACAACGATATCCAAAGCTGGGTATTCGGAGGTCTCGCGTCAGATGATTCCTATAAGGGTACAGATGCCGGTGACCAGCCCGAGCAGTCTTTTATTGAGAAATACGATTTTCAGCCAACCAATAACCACATCAAAAACAAATGGCGTGGACTATATAAGGGTGTTGCCCGTACCAATGACGTGATCAATACGCTGGCCGAGGTAGAGGGAGTGGCTGAAACAAGAAGGTCGCAAATCATCGCAGAGGCAAGATTCTTGCGCGGCCTTTACCATTTCGAGGCAAAAAAAATGTGGAAGACAATTCCTTACATTGACGAGAATACGTATAAGCTGGATGATCTGGAAAGCACCAAAATTCCTAATGACAAGGATGTTTGGCCAATGATCGAAGCAGATTTCAAAGCAGCATCCGAGGGTCTCCCTGAAACGCAAAGCCAGGTTGGACGTCCAACCAAGTGGGCTGCACTTGCATTTCTGGCAAAAACCTATATGTATCAGGGTTGGAACGTGACAACTGGTGCAGTGAACCTTCCGGCGTTACAAAAAGCAAAACCTATATTGGAGCAAATCATCGCTTCGGGAAAATTTTCTTTAGCGCCCAAGTTCGAAGATAACTTCCTGATTGCGACCCGTAACAACGTCGAATCCATTTTTGAGATTCAATATTCAGTTTCAAGTGCCTCGGGAGATGCTGCTGATGCTGGTGTAGGTCTTGCTCACCCTTATATTGATCCCTGGGGCTGCTGCGGATTCTACCAGCCATCACAAAACTTGGTAAATGCGTTCAAGACAAGTGCAACCGGTCTTCCGTTGTTAGATACGTTTAATGATTCAGACGTGAAAAATGATCAGGGTTTAAAATATACAGACCCATTTGAGCCGTATACGGGAACTCTGGATCCGCGTTTGGATCAGACAGTTGGACGCCGCGGAATTTTGTTCAAGGATTTTAAAATCCATGGAAGCGACTTCATCAGGGATCAAACTTACGCAGGGCCTTATTCCCCTAAGAAGCATATCTCCGAAAAAGCAGGCTTTGGCATAAATGGTTGGGGTAACCTTTCCAGCAACAACTATCGCATCATGCGCTATGGTATGATACTGCTTTGGCTGGCCGAAGTAGAGGTAGAGTTAGGTAATTTGGAAAACGCCAGGAAGCTTGTGAATCAGATTCGCACGCGTGCAGCCAATCCTGCAGGGTTTGTTAAGAAGGCCGTACAAGGCACCAAATCACGCGACGACTATACCGTTCTGAATGAGCCAGCAGCAAATTACCTCATCAAGACTTACGACGCGCCATGGGCGGATGCGGCAACTGCCCGTAAAGCCGTAAGATTTGAGACACGCCTGGAGTTTGCAATGGAAGGCCACAGGTTCTTTGATTTGCAGAGATGGGGTATCGCAGCAGAAACCCTGAACAAATATGTGGCCGTGGAGTCAACCAAGCGTGTTTATAAAAAGGGTGCTGTTTTTACAAAAGGCAAGAACGAATATTTCCCGATCCCTCAGGAAGCGATTGACCGGTCTTACAAAGCGGGTGTTGCAACCCTTACACAGGATCCGGCCTATAAATAGTTTTTGGTTAGTTAATACCAATATTTGTTAAGCGTTGTAATTAGAAAAGCCTCTGGACTGAATGTCCAGAGGCTTTCTTCATTGGTGCGGCGTTGATTAGCTGATCTTTATTTCCTGCTCAGGTTTTTCGGTACCTGGCAAAATAGGCAGCACGAGTTGTAAAATGCCGTTGACATACTCCGCCTTGATATTCTCCGCGTCAACTGTCTCGTCTATCATAAAGGAACGTTCAAATGAACTCTTGCTGAATTCATGGCGGATCCAGTTTTTGGTTTCTGCCTGTTCATTTTTCAGGGCATAGGAAACGCTCAATTCATGACCTTTTAAATTGATCTTAAAATCTTCCTTGGAGCGGTCGGGTGCGAAAATGAACAATTCATAGCTGCCATCGTTCTTAGCGATGTTAACAGGTACCCTGAATTCCTCGGGCCTGCCGAAGGCCCCTCTGCTTAAATACTCGTGGCGCATTCCGAAACCACGATTCCCATATCTGTTACACATGTTATTCGTCTTTGTTTTATTGATTATTGTTTAAGTTGTCGTTTGGCTTTTCCTGCGGCCGAGCTGGCATATCAGAGTCTGACTTGTGATGTGGGGCCTTGCCAAAATGTCCGCAGCCGAATTCGCCATAACGTCCTGGCATTCTTTGATGAAAGCGGTCCCCAACAGTCCAACGGAGACCCGCGGCTGTAATCAGCGCAATACTGGCGCCCAGCAATATTCTTGTGCTTCTTTTCATTGTCTATATTTTTTTAGGATTTCGGTTAAAATGGTCGTGGAGCCTTTCCTTTCCCACTAAAGGTTCGTAGACTTCATAATGGTCATAACGTGGGTGATACCTTCTCCATCGCCCATATCTACTTCCTCCGGCGATCAGGCGTAATAAGAATCCAATGAAAAGAAAAAGGACGACCGCTTTAAAAAGCAGAAACGGTATCGCGAACAATAAGATACCTCCAAGGATACCTGCTACTATTACTTTCAAAATTGGTGCAATCATGGCGTTTGTTTTGTTTTGATTTGTATATATACACGGTGGTGCGTACATAGTCGCAGACGTTCAGCGAGAATAAATACTTTAAGGAGGCAAAAAATAAAGCCCGGCTTTTTTGTCCGGGCTTTATTGCTAAATACTCTCAGGAGGTTTTCCGCATCTTCTTCGCATTTCCTGCCGGAACTTCTGACGTTCTTCGTCACTCAATTGCATCCATCGGCCCCGCCGTGCGCCAAATCGTCCGTGGGCCGGACCACGCTCAAAACCTTGCCATTTTCTCCATCTGTTGCGGTTACCCATTGGCTTCACAAAACCTCCGAACAAGATTTTGCACAATACAAGCAATCCTACCGCCTGCCAGTATGATATCGGGTTTACATTTATTGCTTCGGGTAAAATGGCATTCCACAGATAACGTACGGCCGCGCCGAAAATCAAAACGCCTGCCAATGCGAAAATTGGGATCAATGCGAAGTGCCTCCTGTATCTTTTCTGCTGGTTCATGATCAACAAATTTAATAATTAACGAACTCACGATAAACAGATTCCAGCCGCAGTCTTAAATGCTGGACAGCGTAACGTTTGCGTGATATCAATGTTTTAATGTTTTCTCCGGTCCTGTCGGCAATTTCCTGAAAGGTCTGGTCTTCCAATTCATTCCAAATGAAAACCTGTCGCTGATTTTCGGGTAATTCCTGCAAGGCGATGGTGAGTTGCTCCCAGAAAAGCTCTTTCATATAAGCTGTTTCGGGCGTATTGTCGTCGGCAAGTAGAATGTCTTTGAAATAAAATTCGCCTTCTTCGTCCTCGTAGCCGTAATCTTCCAGTGAATCGGGCTTTTGTTTACGGTATTTGTCGATGATGCGGTTACGCGCGACCCTGTAAAGCCAACTCCCGATTTGTTCAATTGCCTCGATTTCAGGCAGACTACTCAGTTGAAACCAGACATCCTGCAAAATATCTTCCGCATCCTCATCCGTGTTAACCCGTTGCCGGATAAAGCCCAGCAGCTGTTTACTGTAAGATGTGACGGTTTGAATGATATTTGGTTTTTTCTGTGACAAACTGATCGCAGGAATTGATAGTGAGTTACCAGACGAATGATTTTGCAAAATACTTTAACTACGGAAATTTTTCTTGCCGCTGAGACGAGAATGGACACGAATGACTTACTCACACAAATGGGGTTTTGGAAACCCTTGTTTGAGTTAAAGTGTCAAAAGAACAATTGTTATTGATATTTCTTTGTAAAGTACAAAAAATCGTAAATTGTACTTTTCTAATTCGACTGTCAACTTTCAAACGACTTGCTGTACTTTTTTAATAAACGTATAACTATTTTAATATTATTAGATAATAAGAAAAAGAACTTTCATTGTTGGAAAATCATGTTATTGACTTGTATTAAGTATGTTGCCTACATTTGAATCATCAAATCAGTCAAACACAGCATTTTGAAGTTTGATTTAGTAAGTAGAAACAGAGTATTTGCAAATATTTAAAAAGTACAATTGAACATTAGTTGGACATTAAACATTAGAAATAAAATGAAAAAGACAATCTTGACAATCGCGGTTCTGGTGGGAGTATCAGCTGCAAACCTTTCTATCGCTGCCGAAAAAGTAAAAGAAAATGCTGCAATCGAACTAGTTTCGACAGGAGAATTGAAATTCAAATTGACGCTTGAGAACGTGAAAGAGAGATCTTCGGTAGTGATCAAAGATTTCGGCGGAGACACTGTTTACAGCACATCCATTCCAAAATCTGAAAGCTATTCTAAAATTTTCGACTTGTCGAATCTGGCAGATGGTAACTACAGCTTTGTAATCAACAATGGGAGCGAAATTTCTACAAAGCCGTTCTCGATCTCAACTGAAACAAAACGTCAGGTTATCGCGGTAGTGAAATAATTGAAGATAAGACCTTCATACGCAAAAAAGGCAGTCCACCCCGGACTGCCTTTTACTTTTTATGCCGAGCGCAATCAATAGGTCATTACCTGCTTTTCGTCGCTACTCCGGAATGCCAGATCGATCACCCTTGCGGTACGAATAATTTCTTCGGGTTTGACAGCCAGCTCCGCCCCTTCAACGATTGCGTCATAAACGTTTTGATAAAAAGGAGCATAATCACCGGCTTCGCTTTCGATAACTCCGGTAAAATCTTCGGTATACAATTTGCCCCAGCGGTTCTCCGGTTCAACGCCCCAGGGTTTTGCAGTTGGTAAAATGTTTTTACGCAAAGTTTCTTCCTGTGGGTCCAATCCACCTTTTATGAAAGACCCTTTCGTGCCATGGAGCACATAGCGGAGCTGGTTTTCATAAACCATCAGACTCGATTTGAGAATGACCAGCTTATCCTTATAACCCAGTCGAATGTCAAAATAATCGTCGATTTCACTGTAAGGCCTCACCACACGTACTTCCGCGGTGACGGTTTCTGGTTCGCCAAAAAGAACCAAAGCCTGATCAATCAGGTGCGGGCCGAGATTGTAAACATTTCCGCCAACCGGAACACGTTTTTCCTTCCACGATTCGGTGGGCACTACTTGACGGTAGCGATCATAACGGCTTTCGTATTCCACGATATCACCTAACCTTCCTTCGGAAATTAACTTTTTGAGCGTCAGGAAGTCGGAGTCCCAGCGACGGTTTTGGTAGGCTGTTAAGACCAAACCATTCTTTTTTGCCAACTCAGCCAATTGCCTGGCCTCACTTTCCGTGGCAGCAAATGGTTTTTCGATCACCACATGCTTCCCGTTTTCAAGAGCATCCATTGCATAGGGGAAGTGGGTATCATTGGGCGTACAGATAAAGACAAGGTCAATTTCGGGGTCACTGAGCAGTTCGTCGACCGATCTGGCATTACCAATCGAAGCATCAAATTCCTGTGCCTCATTTTTTGTGCGTTCAACAACGGTTTTGATCTTATATCCGGGATTGGTACTCAGGAACGGGGAATGAAAGTATCGCCCGGACAATCCAAAGCCAATCAGCCCGACATTGAGAGTTTTTGAAGACATAATTTTAGGGATTTTGCTTTTTGGTAAAGATAATTTCAAAGACATACGGAGCAGCAACTACAACGATATATTGTTTTGAAGACTAAGTTTTGAATCCACTTTCATAGCTAGTGACCAACATTAATCTCATTTGCCATGACAAATTTCAAAAGAAAATGAATTTTAGTGCGTTCAATCTCAAATTAGCTATTTCTGCGGAACCCTGATCAAATCCAGAGCATGCTGGCGGTTCAATTCTAATATCTCAGCTCTCGGCTTGGTTGTAAAGGAGTTTACAGTCATTTTGGAAGTCATCAGTTTTCCGTCATATCCATATAAGAATGAAATTGAGTTATAAGGTTTTCAATGAACGGAATGCAGCGGTTAACGTCACCAACGCCGATCTCGATCGCGCTGTTTCGGAAGAGGGTTTTGTTCCTACTCATATTGGAAATGCGGCAGCAATGGCAAAGTACTTCCAACTTTTGCCCCGCCTACGTGAGACTCTCAGTGGAGAAACACGTAGACAAAAAAATGCCGCTGCAAGAGCATTGCTTGCAATGAACGACACCTCCGCAATTGCGCTTCTTAAATCCTTAGCTTCACTAGAACATGATCCCATCGTTTCGAATATTTTTTTAGCGACTGCTATCAGGTTGCAGGGGGCAGATTATGCACTTGACTATTTCAGCTCGGCAACGGGGGATTCGGGTGTGAAGAGCATGCTTGTCGCCAATTACGATGGATACCTGAAGCTTGTAGAAGAAGATCTTCCTTTTTTAGTCTCTGCTTTGAAAGCATATGCCGAAAAGAATCAGCTGTGGATTTTTCAGCTTGATGCTGATATTTGGGCGTCGCGTGTAGATACTCTTACATTCAGACTAGCCTCAGAGAATGCTTTACGTATGTTGGCTAATCCGAAATTTGCTACTGAGCGTCAAATTTTATCTGAGGTTTTGGAACATTTAACTTCTCTTAGTGTGGAAAGAAGTACTAGGAAGTACACGTCTTTGTTAATCAATAATTTGCATGATATGTAGATGAGGTTCTTTTTCAGTTTTACGATTCGGCCCACAATTCTCTTACTTTTTTTAAATCTCGTTTCATCGCGTCAAAAACTACCTTTTTATCTACTGTTATTTTGTCGGCGCCCTGATCTGCGCCACCCAAGGGATACTCGAGGTGAAGGCAGATAGGTACTTCTATTTTGTACTCTTTTAATAACCTTAAGTAAGTTTTAAAATCAACCATTCCTTCTCCCATAGGTACACTTTTGACAGCCCATTTTCCATTGGCTTTTTCCCATATAAAATCTTTGAGAACAATAGTCTTGATATTGGGGCGAATCAGATTGAAGCCGGTTTGCCAGGATAATCCGCCTTCAACAGTGGCGTGACGAATGTCGTACTGTGCACCCATTGTCTTGGGATCTGCCTTTTGTAGAATTGTCCAGATCTCGAACATCGAAGCCCCAGCCATTCTGCCCGAGTGGTTCTGATAACATCCGTTTAAACCGATTTTACTGTTCAGCTTGCTAAGGCCGGCCATTTTTTCAGCGAATCCATACAACTGCTCGGGAATCGGCTGCTGTTCATTGTATCTGTACCAGTTCATGCGGTAATATTTGAAACCCAGCTGAGCGGCTGTTTCCAATACCTTTTTATCAACGGGATTGTTTACATCTTCAACCGCGGTGCAAAACATCAAGGGGTTGAAACCTACTTTTTTCATCGCCTCAACCGCTTTGGGAAGGTCAGTTTCAACTTTTTCGGGCAGGACATGGCCTTTCGGGCGAACCGTCAGGTCGATACCGTCGAATCCAATCTCCCTCGCAACTTCCGACATATCCTGATAATTCAGGAACTGAAGGTGTTTTGAGAAAATGTTGATTTTGGGGATATCAGCCATTGAAATACGCGATTGAGAGAAAGTCTCCTTGGCGATTGCCGGCACGATACTTCCTGCAATGGCGCTGTTGATGAGGAATTTTCGGCGTGAAATAGGATCTCTCATGATAGGGCTGCTTGGAATTGTCCTGACTTTAAAGTCATAAGTGAATAAGATCATTTTTTTACCGCCAAACTCACGTGATTTTACGAGAGATCCATTGCAGTCCCCGAAGAGGTTACTTCTTTGAGGATGCCCTAAATTCAGTAGAATGAAGGGCTTTTAACTTTAAAGAATATCGGTTTAAGGCATTTTATTTCAGAAAAAATGAAAACGGAAAACATCGGCCGTAGGGAGTTTTTGAAAGCGGGAGCAGTTATATCTTCCTTGATGATTGTGCCCAGGCATGTGCTAGGCAGAGGTTTTACAGCCCCGAGTGACAAGATCACCTTGGGCTTTATTGGATGTGGCAGGCAGGCGGGAGGGTTGCGTAACCGTTTTCTTGATTTTCCCGATGTCCAGTTGTGGCAGCGTCCGATGTATATGGTGTTAAACAGGAAAGCTTTGTTAATCAGGTCAACAAATGGTATTCCGAAAAGCAGGCAGCTGACTATAAGTCGGCCCAAGGATATGCCGACTTTCGGGAGCTGTTGTCCCGAAAGGGTATTGACGCGGTGGTCATCGCTTCACCTGATCACTGGCACGCATCCATGGCAGTTCGGGCGGCCGAAGCTGGTAAGGATATTTATTGCGAAAAACCCTTATCCCTGACTGTTAAAGAAGGACGGGCGATGGTAGATGCAACTCGTAAGCATGATCGCGTTTTCCAGACTGGCAGTATGCAACGATCGTCAAAGGAATTCACCAAGGCGGTTCAATTGGTCAGAACGGGCGCTATCGGAACGGTAAAGAAAATATATGTGAGTGTTGGAGGTCCTCCCAAGGAATGGGATTTGAAAGCGGAAACAAAACCCGCAGACCTGAACTGGAAAATGTGGATGGGGCCCAACGTAGTGGACAGGCCGTATAACAACGAACTGGCCCCCGTTATGACTGCGACTTTCTGGCCAAAATGGAGGGATTACATTGAATTCGGAGGAGGAGGGATGACCGACTGGGGTGCGCATATGTTCGATATCGCTCAATGGGGACTCGATATGGACAATTCAGGTCCGCAGGAGTTGATTTACTCGGAACCAGGAAAAGGGTTGATCTATCAATACGCCAACGGCGTGGAGTTAATACATCGTCCTATGGAAGGGAAGTCACATTGTCATTTTGTCGGGACGGATGGTGAAGTATACGTCGCCAGGGGAGAGCTGAGAACGACTCCGCAGGTGCTCGATCAAAAAACATTTAATGAAGGTGATGGGCATGTGTATGTCAGCGAAAACCATTACCGCGATTTTCTCAACGCTATTAAAGAAAGGAAACGGCCTATTTGTGACGTCGAGATTGGCCACCGGTCGGCCACAGTTTGCAATATTGGCAATATCGCCTACAAGTTACACCGTTCGCTGAAATGGGACCCGGGCAAGGAGAATTTTAAAAATGACAAAGCAGCTGACAAACTACTGGGAAGAAGTATGCAAAAGGAATGGAGGGTCTGAGGTGACCTTTTTTCCAAATTGTGTATTTTTGCAAAATGACCGCCGAGCCTGCCATCATACACTTCAAAGCACTTAGTGAACTGGAAAAAGTATCTGCCGATCTGCTGGATCTTGGCAGGGATGTTTCTGTATGGCTTTTCGAAGGGGGAATGGGGGCTGGAAAGACAACCGTTATCAAAGCCTTGTGCAGAAAGCTAGGGGTAAAGTCGCATATACAAAGTCCAACATTTTCGCTGGTCAACGAATACGAAGCTGACGGAAAGCTAATTTATCATTTTGATTTTTACCGGATTGAGGATGAAACCGAAGCCCTGGATATGGGTGTGGAAGAATACTTCGATTCGGGGAGTTATTGCTTTGTGGAATGGCCTGTGAAAATAGCGTCTCTGTGGCCGCAGCAATATTTGCATTTAAATCTTCAGGCCGATGAAAATGGCATGAGAATATTAGAAGTTACAAAGGTGTAAGAGGTATTAACATGGTTTCATTTTCATTTGCTCATTAATGGCACAACCTCAGATTACCGGTTTTGAAGAGCTTGCCAAGCAATCGGTCCTTTATCCGCAAGAATCTTTGATGGCTGTCCGAAAGGACCAAAATTCATTGCATATCGGCTTACCCAAAGAGGTGTCGTTACAGGAAAACCGCATTGCGCTAACTCCGGATGCCGTTGGGATACTCGTCAGGAACGGCCATGAAGTGTGGGTGGAGAAGGATGCAGGGAGAGGCGCAAATCTTTCGGATCATGAGTACAGTGAGGCAGGGGCAAAAATTGTCCAGAGTGTCGAAGAGGTTTATCAGGCAAAAGTGATACTCAAAGTCGAGCCCCTGGTGGAAGAAGAGTTCCGATATGTCAAATCAGGCACCACACTCATTTCTGCTTTGAATTTGCCGGCTCTTGAAAAGCATTATTTTGAGAAACTGAACGAGCTCAAAATAACCGGCATTGGGTACGAACTGATTGAGGATAAAGTAGGCGGAAAGCCGATTATCCGTGCAATGGGCGAAATCGCGGGGAGTACGGTGTTGTTAATCGCGGCTGAATATTTGTCAACACCAAACGGTGGCCGGGGAATTATACTCGGGGGCATTACCGGTGTACCTCCTACCAAAATCGTAATCCTGGGTGCAGGTACGGTTGCAGAATATGCCACCCGCGCTGCGATCAGTGTGGGTGCGGATATCAAGGTTTTCGACAAGCACATTTATAGGCTACAGAGGCTCAAATATTCGATTGGCCAGAATTTGTATACCTCTATCATTGATTCGGACACACTTGCCGAGGCGATTGGGCGGGCAGACGTGGTCATTGGTACCATGCGTGCTGAAAACGGTATCAGTCCGTTGGTTGTAACCAAAGAGATGGTAGCGCAGATGAAACCCGGCTCTGTCATTATCGATGTAAGTATCGACCAGGGCGGTTCCTTTGAAACCTCACGAATGACCAGTCACAAGCACCCCACATTTAAGTATAATGATGTGATCCATTATTGCGTGCCCAATATACCATCGCGGGTTGCGCATACTGCAAGTACAGCATTGAGTAATGTATTTTTACCTTTTTTATTGCAAACCGGGACAATTGGTGGCATAGAAGAAATGATTTATGCCAATAGGTGGTTTATGAAGGGGGTGTATTGCCATAAAGGAACGCTGACCAATTCACACATCGCCCGAAACTTCAATATGAGGTACAAGGATTTGACGTTGCTGCTTGCGGCGAGGATGTAGGGGCGTTAGTTAAGCGTCAGCTTTAGCTTCATCGTGCATATTTTAAACATGACTGAAAAGCTGCTGGTTAATGATTAATAGCAATAGTTCAACATTATCTCAGCCCAAAAGCTAAAACCAAAAAAATGATCAACAACAGTAACGAAAACACCCTGATGGATGATGCCAACTCTCCGGAGTTGAACCAGAAACTCATGGGGAATATATCACAGGATTTTATCAAAGTGGCGGACCAGTTAAAGGAAGCTTCTTATCAGATCCGGAAGCGGGGTTTTTCCGAGTACCCTATTTTTGCAGTTACAAATAATGAACTTCAGATCGGCGCATTGCTCATTGATTCGCATGAACTTGGTAACTTATATGTATACCGGGCATCCTACATGCAGGAGTTTGTCGACCGCAAATTGATAGGGGAGGAATCACTTCCGATGTTTACAGAAAATTACAAGAACCCAGACGAATTTTGCTGTCTTTTTGCATTGATCGGGGAGTTTTCGGGCTTTGTATTTGTACCCTATCCCGAAGATTGATCTTCTTCACTTTGTAGGCTAATGCGCCGTAAAATCAAGTGCTCGTGCCGGAAAATAAACTATTTTCCCGCTTAGGTATTTCTGAGGCAGGTAAAGGGGAAAAAAAATTAGCTTTATCAGATAGTTTCTTGATAATCAGTTTAAACTTCTCCCTATGGAATCGAAATTGCCCCTTGAAAAGGAATTGGAACCCATTTTTCTTGAAAAGTTTCCCCCGTTCTCAGATACTGTCAAAGAATTTCTTGTACAGTACGGTCCTTATTTTATGCTTGTACTTTCGGTGATTGCTATTTTCGGATTGCTCACCGCACTAGGGATTGGCAGCGCCGCGCTTGGCCTTGGTGCTGTATCAGTTGGGGTTGGATTTAACTTTTACCTGAGTATTGCGCTGGGCGTGATCACGCTGATCATGTATCTGATGGCGTTTACCCCACTAAGGGCCCGTAAAAGAGCTGGCTGGAACCTGTTATACTATGCGTTACTCGTCGGGTTGGTGAGTAATCTGATTCAGCTGGCCCTTCTCGGGGCGATCATTGGCGGTATACTGGGATTTTGGGTATTGTTTCAGATCCGAGAAAAATACATCTAATAACTGACTACTGATCGATTTTGCACAGAGCGAGCGGTTTTCCGCCCGCTTTTTTATTTTGCCATTGATCCGTCAAATAATGCATTCTTACTTGTAACTTTATTCCTGCTACTTATATTTCACATATTTGGTGCAAATTACAGCGTTTCCCATCTTATGAATATCATCGAAGTCAGGAATGTTACTAAAGAATATTCCAATCATGTTGCGCTCGACGACGTAAGCATTTCAATCCCAAAAGGCTGCATATTCGGTTTATTAGGTCCAAATGGTGCCGGAAAAACCTCGTTGATACGTATCATCAATCAGATAACCGGCCCTGACAAAGGAGAGATATTGTTTGACGGTAAAGTCTTGAATTCAAGCCACATATCCAGAATCGGCTATTTGCCCGAAGAAAGGGGGCTTTACAAGAAAATGAAAGTGGGTGAGCAGCTTTTATACCTTGCCCAATTGAAAGGATTGTCTCAAAGGCAGGCCATGGACAAGCTAAAAACCTGGTTTGTGAAATTTGATATCAAGACCTGGTGGGACAAAAGCGTGTCCGATCTTTCCAAAGGGATGCAACAGAAGGTCCAGTTTGTATCCACTGTATTACACGAGCCCGACTTGATTATCCTGGATGAACCTTTCTCAGGTTTTGATCCGATCAATGCAAACCTCATCAGGGACGAAATTCTTGAACTAAAAAAGAAAGGTAGCACCATCATTTTTTCGACCCACAGAATGGAAACCGTGGAAGAACTGTGCGACAACATTGCACTGATTCATAAGTCGAGGAAAGTACTCGATGGCCCCAAAAAGCAGATTAAGGAGCAGTTCAAAACCAATACTTATTTTGTTGAATACAGGGGCGAACTGGACGGGCTCGAACAGGCTTACAACATTCGTGACGAAAAAGAGCTGGAAGGCGGTTACCGGCGAACGAATATCTACCTCGGGGAGAATATCAGCCCTAACGAGCTTTTGATGAGCTTGTTGCCAAAAGTAGAAATTCGTTCTTTCGGAGAAAATATTCCGAGTATGAGCGACATTTTCATGCGGTCGGTCAATGAGGTACCGGAAGCGTAGTTTATTCAACGTTCTTCATCATTTTTAAACTTTTGTTAAATGCGCAATATTTTTCTTGTTATCAAACGGGAGTATATGGTAAGGGTCAAGAAAAAATCTTTCCTGATCATGACCCTGCTCGCACCGCTGCTTTTTGTAGGCTTTTATGCGGCCGTTATTTGGGTAGCAGTAGGTTCGATCGATGCCAAAACGGTTCAGGTATTGGATGAAAGCGGACTTTTCAAGAAGGAATTCAAGGATTCGGAGACGCTTAAATTTATTTACATCGACAGCAATATCGATTCGGCCAAAGCTGGTTTCAAGAACAGTGAAGCCAATGCACTGGTTTTTATACCGAAGGATGTGATTAAAAAGCCCAAGAGCGTTCGGATTTATGCCGAGAAGAACGTTAGCATGGACCTCAAATCGGAAATTGAAAAGGTAATCGAAAAGCAAATCGAGGACATCAAACTTTCTGAAGCCGGTATTACACACAAAATCCTGGAAGATTCGCGTGTCAATGTTACTTCCGAAACCATTAGCCTCAGTGAAGAGGGCGAGAAAGCCAGTAGCTCCGGTGCTGCAACCGTTATTGGGGGAATTTGTGCATTCCTTATTTATATGTCCGTCTTCATTTACGGAACGCAGGTCATGCGGGGTATTACGGAGGAGAAAACCAGCCGGATTGTTGAAGTTATTATTTCTTCTGTCAAGCCGTTTGACCTTATGCTCGGCAAAATCATTGGCGTGGCACTGGTGGGATTAACCCAGTTTGTTCTCTGGATCACTTTAACAACCGCATTAACCAGCGCAACTTCCGCAGTTTTAAGCGCCCGTATGTCCGGCGAGTCGGATCAGGTCAAACAGGAAATGCAGAAAATCCAGAAGGGTATGCCCAATCAACAGATGCCCGGAGGTAATGTCGAAAACCCGGTTGCCGAAGTTCTGGGTGCAGTCAACAGCCTGAACATTCCGCTGATCCTGGGTTGCTTTTTGTTTTACTATCTGGGAGGATACCTGCTTTACAGCGCGCTTTTTGGCGCCGTGGGGGCAGCCGTGGATAACGACGCAGATACACAACAGTTTATGTTGCCTATTACCCTGCCGATTATTTTTTCTTTTGTGTTTGCCCAGTTTGTGCTGCGCGACCCCGACGGTAACCTTGCGTTCTGGACATCCATTATTCCGTTCACGTCACCAGTGATCATGATGGTGAGGATCCCGTTCGGTGTTCCTGCATGGGAGATCGCGCTGTCTATGGTCTTACTCGTGCTCGGCTTTATGGGCACTACCTGGTTGGCGGCCCGTATTTACAGGGTAGGGATTCTGATGTATGGTAAAAAAGTGAGCTATAAAGAGCTGGCCAAATGGATCTTTTATAAGTAATTCTTAACACTTTTTAAGAGACGGAAAATCTTGCTGTTGTGGTAATTTTGCTAATTTTGGCCGATCATTGGTAAAAATGCTCCAAGGGAGTTGCCATCTTTGCGCATTGTGCATATAAATTTTTCAAATCTACCGTCTTTCAAATGACCCGTTTCAACCGTTCCAACAACCTTACGGGTTGGATTGTCTTCGCAATCGCATTCATTACCTACGCACTTACAGTTGAACGAACAGCCAGTTTTTGGGATTGCGGGGAATTCATTGCTTGTGCCTTTAAATTGCAGGTTCCTCACCCCCCGGGAGCGCCGTTTTTCCTTTTAATTGGACGTCTTTTTTCTCTTTTCGCATTTGGTGACCTGAGCAATGTAGCTTACTGGGTCAATATGGTTTCGGTGCTGAGCAGTGCCTTTACTATTCTCTTTTTATTCTGGACCATTACCTTGCTGGTTCGCAAAATGATCTCCAAAACGGACGAGCAGCTCGATTCTGGTGATATCGTTCTTTTGATGGGAGCGGGTATCGTGGGCGCACTGGCATATACCTGGTCCGATTCATTCTGGTTTTCGGCGGTTGAAGCAGAAGTTTATGGGATGTCTTCTTTCTTTACGGCCATTGTAATCTGGGCGGTTTTTAAATGGGAAAGAGTACAAGACCCGGCAACCGAAAACCGTTGGCTGATCCTGATCGCTTACCTCGTAGGGCTCTCTATCGGTGTCCACTTATTGAACCTCGTTACAATCCCTGCGCTTGCGCTGGTTTACTATTTCAAAAAATATCCGAAGAATACATTATTTGGAGGTATCCTCGCCTTCTTAGGAGGTCTTGTTATTCTTGCCATCATTAACTCCGGTATCATTCCTGGTCTGCCAAGTGTTGCTGGTAAGTTTGAAATATTCTTCGTGAATTCGCTGGGGTTACCTTACAAATCCGGCGTAATTTTCTTTATCATTATCTTTTTGGGCGCGTTGGTTTGGGGGATCCGGTATTCTCACCAGAAAGAGAAAGTGTTGCTGAACACCGGATTGTTGTCCCTTGCCTTCGTGTTGATAGGCTATGCAAGTTATCTGATGGTGCTGGTGCGTGCTGAATACAACCCGCCGATCAATGAAAACAACCCAAATGATGTTCTCAGCTTTGTTTCGTACCTGAAAAGAGAGCAATACGGAAGTCGGCCATTGTTGTACGGACCATCTTTTGTTTCGCGTCCCGTAAGTCAGAAACGTGGTGCTCCCATGTATCGCAAACAGGACGGGAAATATACCATTTACGACTACCGTCCCGAATATGAGTACGAGCCAGGTGCTAACATGCTGCTTCCCAGGATGTACAGCACCCAGGGTGGGCACCCGGAACTTTACCGGCAAATGACGGGCCTCGCGGAGGGGCAAAAACCTACGATGGGGAACAACCTTTCGTTTATGTTCTCTTACCAGATCGGGCATATGTACTGGCGGTACTTCCTTTGGAACTTTGTAGGTAGGGAGAGCGATGAGGAAGGTGCCGGAAACATGCTTCCGTGGGATACAGCCAAGAAATATCCGGAGCCTATCCTTAATAACAAGGCGCATGACAATTATTTCATGCTTCCATTTTTACTGGGCTTGTTTGGCGTGGTGATTATATTTTTTCGTCAAAAACGCGACTTATTGGTCCTTGGGCTATTATTTGTTTTGACAGGTGTGGCCCTTGTCATGTACCTGAATTCGCCGCCCACTGAGCCACGCGAAAGGGACTATATTTATGTAGGATCATTTTATATTTTCTGTATCTGGATTGGATATGGGGTCATCGCAGTCTTTGACGCGATCAGCAAGTTTGTGAAAAATCCCGCGGCACGTGCAGGGGTAGCAACAGCAATAAGCCTGGTAGTGCCGGTAATTATGGGTGCAAAGGGCTGGGATAATCACAATCGTAACCACAGATACCATTCTGTTGATTTTGCCAAGAACCTGCTTAATTCCTGCGCCCCGAATGCGATCCTGTTCACGGGCGGCGACAATGATACATTTCCTTTGTGGTACGTCCAGGAAGTAGAAGGTTTCCGTACCGACGTGCGCGTTTGTAACCTCAGCTTATTGGGAACCGACTGGTATATTGATCAGATGAAGCGTAAAACCTATTTGTCAGAGGCATTGCCCATCTCTCTGGACAAGAGCAATTATGCTTTTGGAAAAAATGACATTGTGCCGTTTTACGAAATTCCAAGTGTGAAGGCAGGTATCAACCTGAAAGAATATCTTGGTTTGGTAAGGCAGGAAAATAAAGCGATCCAGGTGCCGCTGACGAGTGGTGATATGACTTCTATTCTCCCCTCATCGGTGCTGTTCTTGCCGGTCAATGCCGAGGCGGTTAAGAAAATGAATATCATAAAAAGTGACCTGCTTCCATTTGTTAGTGACTCTATCAGCTGGACAATTGGTAAGGGCGATTTATATAAATCGGATCTCATCATGCTGGATATCATCGCTACCAACGACTGGAAACGGCCGATTTACTTCTCATCTACATTGGGAGGAAGTAGTTACCTGAACCTGAAAGAGTATATGCAACTGGAAGGGTATGCGTATCGTTTATTGCCGGTGAAGGTCCCTGGTGCCAATGACGGTTATGTGAATTCGGATGTGATGTACAACAATCTGATGACCAAAATGTTCTGGCGTGATCTTGACAACCCCAATACATACTATGACAATACCTATCTGGGTTCTCCGGTTGCGACGGCGCGTATAGCCTTTCTGCGCCTGGCAGGGCAGTTAATCGCCGACGGCAGAAGAGATGAAGCTAAAAAAGCGATTGATAAATCTTTGGCGACCATGCCGGACAAGAGCATTCCATACGATCAGTTCTCCGCCAATTTCATCGGACCATTGTTCGATCTGGGGGAAACCAAAAGAGCATTGGAAATTGCTGAAACAATGGCGAAGCGTGCCGATGAGGTCCTGACCTGGGCCAAAGACAATGGCACAACCAGACGTCGCGACAGTAATGTTTATTTATATATCATGCAAGTAATCGTACAGGAATGCCGCGAAGCGAAACAGGAAGCTGTCGCGAAGAAATACGAAGCGATATTCCAGAAACATCTGGCTGCATTTAATATGTACGGCGGGCAATAGTGACTGCAAATTGAGCAGGGTCGAAGGCATGGTGGTTATCCGTCACGTCTTCGACCCCATTCACTGGACGGCCGCAAATTATTCACTATTTGTCATTGCATCTTCACTTTTACCCAAACCAACCGGTGATCTGAACTGGATTCTCTCTTTTCGACCAGGTCAGCTTTGGGTTCTCCTTTTGATGGCCAGAAGACACCACTATCAAGTACCTGAAATCCCTTTTTAGAAGGCAGTACATAGTCAGCACGCATTCTCCAGAAGGCAGTATGATTTTTGGCAAACGCATTCGAAGTGCTATACTCAGCACCTCCTTTGCTGGCTGGGGCCATTTCACTGTTGACTTTCGGGTTGTTCAACAACGATCTGATGCCTTCCGAAATAGCGTTTCCTTCATCGGGGGAAGCATTCTGGTCTCCGAGAATCACAAAACGGGAATCGGGCTTCAAACCACCTTTTACTCCTTTATCATCGTAAATATAGGCCCCGTCCGCGTCGTTGACGTAATCCTTCCAAAACCGGATCTCATCGTGGTTTCGTTTGCCATTGCGGTCTTCCGCCCCGTCGAAGGTCGGTGGGGTAGGGTGGCTTGCAAGGATGTGAACGGTTTCTTTTCCGACTTTAACAGGGATATCCCAATGTGATTTTGACGATAGCGGAAATTTCGCCCATGCCTCCGCCGAATACCAGTCGGTACCATCTGCCTTGGTGACCTTCAGTGCGCCGGGCATATCCTTCCATTTGAAATGCTGAAATGTTCTCACCTGTCCCATTTCAATAGGGTATCTGGACAGGAGTACCATGCCATATTGCCCTGGAAAGGTTCCAAATCCCCAGGCATCGTTTCCGAATTGCTCGACCTTGCCATTATTATCCAGGTCATAAGAGCTTGGCTGGCCCGTATTGACAGTCGAGTAATAGTAGTAAGGATAATCAATGCCTTTTGTGTCACCAGAATCTTCTTTTAGGTAAGCCTTTACAAATTGCAAGATACCTGCCTGCGGATCTTTGATATAATCGAATTCATTCAGAAGGATCACATCCGGCCTTACCGTTTGGATGATCCGGGCAATGTTATGTATCTGCTGATTTTGCCCCGATGCAAGTTCCCTGACCAAAATTTGCTCCGAATTGCCCTTGGTGCCCCGCGGAACGTAGTTTTCTGCTTCCATACTTACATTATAGGTAGCAAATGTGAGTTCAACTGGTTTGGAAGGCTGTGCAGGCAACGGAATCGTGTAAAGCATTAGTGACGAAAGCAGTAGCTTTTTCATAGAAATTAAATGTTAATACACTGGAATAAATAAATGCTATACTGGGTGTTCAATAAAAAGAGCCACCCCGTTTCGGAAGTGGCTCGGTATATAAACTGGTGTCCCAAAATATCAATGAAAAAAGTCTTTCATTTTGTCAAAAAAACCCTTTTCGTTCTTACCTGGTTTCGGTTGGAAATTGGGCGAATGGCGAAGTGATTCCAATGTTTCACGCTCGTCGGAGGAGAGTTGCTGGGGCGTCCATACATTGATATGTACGAGCTGATCCCCTTTTCCATAGCCGTTCAGGTCTTTTACACCTTTTCCTTTCAGGCGAAGAATTTTGCCCGCCTGGGTGCCCGATTCTACTGTTATTCTTGCTTTTCCATCAATCGTGGGTATTTCAACCGACGTACCCAACGCTGCATCGATAAAGCTCAGATGCATGTCAAACACTACATTGTTTCCATCTCTTTTCAGAAGCGCATCTTCTTCTTCCTCAATTACGATCAGCAGGTCTCCCGCAACGCCGCCACGGGCAGGAACGTTGCCTTTGCCGGACATGGAAAGCTGCATGCCTTCGGCAACGCCTCCAGGGATATTCAGGGTGATCAGGTCGTCCTGTAACAATCTTCCTTCCCCTGCACAAGAATCGCAGCGTTCGCTGATGATCTTGCCGTCGCCATTACAAGTTGGGCAGGTGCTGGTAGATACCATCTGACCCAGCATGGTGCTCACTACTTTGCGAACCTGGCCGGTTCCGTTACAAGTATTACAATTGGTGAGAGACGTGCCATGTTTCGCCCCATTTCCCCCGCAGGTATTACAGGTAACATGTCTTTTTACTTTAATTTTCTTCTCAACACCATTGGCCACCTCTTCCAGATTCAGTTTCAATTTGATCCTTAAATCGGAACCTTTGCGCACCCTGCGGCCATTTCCGCCGCCGGTACGTCCAAAAATATCGCCAAATGGGCTGCTATCACCGAAAATATCCCCGAACTGGGAGAAAATGTCGTCCATTGAAAATCCTCCGCCGCTGAAACCGCCGGCTCCACCACCAGCACCACTCACACCTGCATGACCAAACTGGTCATAACGCGCACGTTTGTTGTCGTCGCTCAGAACGCTGTATGCTTCAGCGGCTTCCTTGAATTTGTCTTCCGCAGTGGGGTCGTCCGGATTTTTGTCCGGGTGGAATTTGATGGCTAGCTTGCGGTAGGCTTTTTTGATGTCATCAGCTGCTGCGCCACGGTCTACTCCAAGCACCTCGTAATAATCTCTTTTCTTTGCCATTTTAGATTGGTCGTGAATCCTTTAAGGAGGTTAATATTTTAAGAGCCTACGATGACTTTGGCGTAGCGTATCACTTTGTCATTAAGATAATACCCTTTTTCTATCTCATCGATAACCTTTCCTTTCAAATCTTCTGAAGGTGCCGGAAATTGGGCAATTGATTCATGTAATTCTGCATCGAACGCTTCGCCTTTGGAAATCATGGGTTTAAGCCCTTTCGATTCTAATGTCTTGAACAGCTTGCTGTAAATCAGGTCTACACCTTCTTTGAGCGCCTCGATTTCTGTGGAGGAATCAAATGAAACTTTGGCCCGTTCGAAATCATCTACAATGGGGAGGATTATTTTCATCATATCAGCACTTGCGCCGGAAATCATTTCCAATTTCTCCTTTGCAGTCCTTCTTCTGAAATTTTCAAAATCCGCATAAAGACGCAAATATTTATCCTTTAATTCTGCAATCTCGGATTTGGCGCTATCAAGTGGATCAACCGCAGGCGCCTCATTTTTGATTTCCTGCCCAGCATTGTCCAAGGGCACGGAGTTGGTGGTTTCAGTAATTTCTTCGTTTTCCAGATTGTCAGTTTCCAATGGGGCGTTATCCTCGTTCATTACGTAGTTTTTGTCTTGATCTATGTTGAATTCTGTATTTTCCGGCATAACTGTTAAAATAACGTGACTTTTATAATGCCCACTTTTCCCCTAAATTATTTTGCCAGAGCTAAAATACTGACAAGATGGCATTTTACAATCAATTTGTAACTTTGTAAGATGACTACCGAAGATCTCGTCAAGCAGGAAAGAAGTCAGATTATCAAAGCCAGAGCCCGGGAAAACGGGTTTGACTTTTGTGGTATATCCAAAGCTGAATTCCTGGAAAGCGAAGCCCCGAGGCTCGAAAACTGGCTGAACAAGCACCATCACGGTGCAATGGGTTATATGGCCAATCATTTTGATAAAAGGCTTGATCCCCGCAAGCTGGTCGACGGAGCAAAAAGTGTTATTTCGGTTTTGCTCAATTATTATCCCGACAGTAAGCTTCCTGAAGGCGAAAAAGATCTCAAAATATCCAAATATGCCTACGGCACGGACTATCATTTTGTGTTAAAAGAAAAATTGGGCGCACTTCTGCTTTCTGTCCAGGAAGAAATAGGAGAGGTGAATGGGAGGATATTTGTGGATTCGGCGCCGGTCATGGACAAAGCATGGGCTGCAAAAAGCGGTCTGGGCTGGATCGGAAAACATTCAAACCTGCTAAACCGTGAAATGGGCAGCTTCTTCTTTATTGGAGAAATCATCTGCGACCTCGACCTGGCCTATGACACTTCAGTAGGGGATTATTGCGGGACTTGCACACGATGCATGGATGCCTGTCCGACCGATGCCATTACGGATCCGTTTGTGGTGGACGGGAGCAAGTGCATCAGTTATTACACGATTGAACTGAAAGAGTCTATTCCGCAGGACGTGCAAGGCAAATTCAACAACTGGATTTTCGGTTGCGACATTTGCCAGGACGTCTGTCCCTGGAACCGTTTTTCAAAACCCCACGCAACAAAAGAATTCGATCTGCCCGAAAGTCTGACCGGCTTTACATCCAGTGACTGGCAGGAAATTACCGAGGAAGTTTTCCGTGAAATCTTCCGCCGTTCCCCCGTAAAACGCGCCAAATTCGAAGGCTTGAAGCGCAATATCGAATTTGTTACATCGTCTAAATAAAAAGCGCAATTCGGTTTAAACTTTTATATTTGAGCTCGGGAGTTCCTTTCGATGACTGAATAAAACACTCAAATTATGAGAAAACAATCTGTCAATCTTTGGGCGGTGCTGGTCTGCGTGGTGATAGGACAAATCATTCCGGCTTTATGGTATAGTGTTTTTTCGGAAAAATGGATGGCCCTAAACGGTTTCACCATGGAGCAAGTCAAGTCGGCAACAAGCCCGGCTCCCTATCTTGCCAGTATCGTTTCTTTCTCCTTCGTGGCTTATACAATAGCCTGGATTTTTACTAAAATTCCAGTCAAATCACTTCTTGCCGGTTTCCTGACCGGGCTGCTTTTGGGGGCTGTTTTTGTCCTTTCCGAGGTCATTGTCAAAGATATGTTTTCGCTCAGGCCTCTGCTGCTTTCATTGATCGACGGCGGCGTGAGTGTGATTACCTACTCCGTAACTGGGAGTATTCTGGGTGTCTGGCGCAAGTACGAGTAGCCCGGAGAGCCGCGGTGACCTTCTTTTCACATCTTATTTTAATACTAGTTCCGGATATCCCCGAACCAGCGTCTTTGCGTCCATTTTATACGATAATTCCTGTTTTTTCTTGGGGATGTTTTACAAATGTTACCTTCAGTCCATTTTGGGGATACAGAACATTTTGAAATGGTGTCTTCGAGCACGCAGAAATTATCTTCTGTTTTTATAAATGTACTTAGGACATATAATATTTCTTTTGTGTAGGATAATTGGACTTTCGCTACGTGCTGCTAGCTATAATTCGGAATATTAGTTTAGTACAATTAAATTTTGCCAAATAAATTGCGTGTGTTGTTATTTAGTTATAAATTTCATGGAATTTTAAAAAAGCCAAATTAACCTATGAAAAACAGTGTACTCTATTTGCTGCTGACGTTCCTCTCGGTAGCAATGTTGGTTTCACCATCCCAAGCCCAGGACCGGCCGGTTACGGGAAAGGTGAGCGATGAAAATGGGGCCGGGTTGCCAGGGGCTAATATCCTTATTAAAGGAACTACAAGAGGTACCAATAGCGATGCTGACGGTAACTTCTCGATCAGCGTGTCAGCCTCGGGTGCTACGCTCATCATTTCTTCGGTTGGATATCTGGCCAAGGAAGTAGCAGTAACCAGCTCCATGGCCAGTGTGAATGTGAGCCTCGATCCGGACGTAAGAAACCTGGGAGAGGTAGTGGTAACAGCCCTTGGTATTGAAAGAAGTGCCAAATCGCTGACTTATGCAACGCAGCAGATTGATGGAAAACAACTTACAGACGTACGTGATGCAAACTTCGTGAACACCCTTTCAGGTAAAGTAGCGGGTATTGTCGTAACGCAGGGAGCCAGCGGCCCCGGATCAGCAACACGTGTTGTGCTTCGCGGTAACCGTTCCATCAGTGGAAATAACAATGCTCTGTTTGTGGTGGACGGTGTTCCGATCGATAACACTGTTCAGGGGCAGGTTGGAAATGATTTCGGTGGAACAAACGGCAGTGATGGTGCGTCGAACATCAACCCGGACGATATCGAGTCAATGAACGTGTTGAAGGGCGCAGCCGCATCGGCACTTTATGGTAGCCGTGCCGCAAACGGAGTAGTGATGATTACCACCAAAAAAGGTAAGGCAGGCGCGGTAACCGCAAACGTCAACTCGGGTGTTGTAATTGAAAATCCTTTTCTGCTTCCAAAATTCCAGAATACTTACGGACAAGGCGCAGGCGGGGCTACCTCCAACTCTTATGGCAGCTGGGGACCTGCCACTACGACATTCCCCGATAATGTGAAGAATTTCTTCCGCACAGGCGTGACAACCAATAATTCCTTCGGTATTTCAGCGGGAACAGACAAGGTTCAGACTTATACCTCTTATGCATATAATAATGTACAGGGTATTATTCCAAATAACAGCCTGGCGCGTCATACATTTAACCTACGCATTGGCACCCAGTTGACGAAACGTTTTTCAACCGATGCGAAAATCACCTACGTGAACCAGGATATCAAGAACAAACCCAGGTCCGGTGAAGAAAGCGGTACGGTCATGAACGTTTACAAGGTGCCGAGAAGTGTTGATCTGAATACTTATAAGGCGTACGAGGACGCTGCGGGCCAGCCTACTTACTGGACATCGTCTTCTATCTACATGAATCCTTATTGGACGATCAACAAAACGTCGGATGACGAAAAACGTAACCGGACGACGGCTCTTGGTTCGGCCAAATACAACATTACCGACTGGTTGAATGTGCAGGGACGTATCAGCTTTGACCGTTATGATGACCGCGTGAACAGGAGCTGGTCAGACCATACCTTGCTTTTTGCTGGTCCGGGTGGTTCTTACCAGGATTATTCCGTTGCCATTCTTGAAAAGAACCTTGATCTGATCGTTTCGGGAAATAATAAAATCGGCGAGAACATTAACGTGACCTACAACTTTGGTGCGGGACAAACCTATAAGCGCTATTCACAGGTGGGTGGTAACGCAAATGGTTTGCTGGTGCCTAACAAGTTTGACCTGTCGTTTGCGTCCTCGCTATCGCAGATTGCCAATTTCAGCGAAAAAGAACTGCATTATGTTTTCGGGACCGCGTCTTTCTCTTATAAGGATTTCTTCACCGTGGATGCGGCTGCAAGGAACGACTGGTCGTCTACATTGCCGAAACCATACTCCTTCTTCTATCCGTCCTTTGGCGCTAACCTGATCCTTTCTGAAGCATTCCAACTGCCGAATGTGATCAGTTTTGCAAAAATCCGCGGATCGTGGGCGCAAGTGGGTAATGACACAGATCCTTATCTCCTGACACAAACCTACACATTCACCCAGGGAGGTACCGGAGGGTATATTTACCGTGACCCAACCCAGCCTGCGACCAATCTGAAGCCGGAGATTTCGTCCTCTACTGAATTCGGACTTGACCTGCGTTTGTTTGGCGGGAAACTCGGATTGGATGTGACGTATTATAATTCGAATACGGTGAACCAGTTACTGTCACTTTCACTGGCACCAGCCAGCGGTTTTTCACAGCAGTTTATCAATGCGGGAAAAATCAACAATAAAGGTTTTGAGATCTCCATTACCGGTAAGGCAATAAAAACCGAGGATTTCAGCTGGGATGTGACATTGAATCTTGCCAGAAACAAAAACAAGATTATAAAACTTGATCCTAATGTAAAACGCGCATTTCTGGGCGGCGGATTTGGCCGCACAGCGACGCCGGTCGTGCAGGAAGGCGGCTCGTATGGCGATATGATTGCCCAAAAATGGAAAACAGACTCGCTTACCGGAAAATATGTAGTTACCGCTCCTGACAGCAAAGGCAATGGTGGTGGAAAACCAGTAGTCACTTCGGAGAATGAGTACATTGGAAATTTCAACCCCAAGCTGACTGCCGGTTTGAGTAACACCTTCAAATACAAGCGCTTCTCGGCCAGCTTCCTGATCGATGGCCGGTTTGGCGGGGTAATGACTTCAGGAACAGCAGCAAACCTCGCATTTGATGGGACCGGTGATTTCACGACCGACCATCGCGACGGAGGCTGGGTACTGCCGGGCGTAACGTCTACCGGAGAGACTAACACAACAGCGATCAACGCTGAGACTTTCTGGACTACCGTATCAGGCGGTCGTTACTCCTGGGGTGAATTTTTTACCTACTCCGCAACCAATGTTCGTTTGAGAGAGCTGACTGTGGGTTACGACATCCCTACCGGAACAGGCTTCTTCATCAAATCGGCGAGGCTGTCGTTTATCGCGCGCAACCTGTTCTTTATCTACAGAGGCTCCGCAACCATGGACATTCCGGGCGTAAAAAAACGCAAGCTGCCGTTTGACCCTGATGTGAACCTGGGCGCTGGTAACTTCCAGGGTATTGAGTATGGAAACCTTCCTTCCACAAGGACAATCGGATTGAATCTGAAACTAGGATTTTAGTAAAAACCACTTCTTTCGATAGCAAAATGAATATTTTAAATACATATAAAAAACTTGCATGTGCCGGAATGCTAATCGGCATGGCGGGTCTTCAGCAGGCTTGTACCGGGGATTTTGAGGAGATGAATACGAGCAAGACGAAGCTCACTACGCTTTCGGAGGATGAGCTGCCGTTTCTTTTTTCGCGCGCAGAGCAGCAGGCGTCGTATCAGAGCGGTACTTACCAGATCGCACAAAATCTCTTCGCGGACCTTTACGCCCAGTATTTCGCTACCACAGCCACTTATTTTCCTTCAGACCGCTTTGTTATGCGTTATGACTGGCTGACTGGTCACTGGAACCCGATTTATACCCAGGTGGTGCCCCAGCTGAAAACTCTTTTTGAACAAACTGATCCTGGTTCAGCGGAATATGCACTGGCCAATGTCATGTGGGTTTTCGCATTTCACCGGCTTACAGATTACTACGGCCCTGTTCCGTATTTTGATGCAGGTGTTCCGGCCATCAGTGTAAAGTACGACGCGCAGGCAGATATCTATAAAGACTTCTTTGTCCGTCTGGACGCAGCAACTGCTGCTTTGAAGGCCAATGCGAATGCCAAGCCCTATGGTACTTTTGATTTAATTTATGCTGGTGACGTCACCAAATGGATCAAATTTGCGAATACACTACGTCTTCGTCTGGCATTGCGGATATCAAAAGTAGATCCAGCAGAAGCCAAGAAACAGGCTGAGGCGGCGTATGCAGGCGGTGTCATGACCGAAGTGGCGGACGATGCCTATATGGTTAAAAAACTGGTGGGAGATGATGGAAACGGATTAAGCCGGATCGCGGTCTGGAATGAATTCCGTATGAGCGCTTCTATGGAGTCGGTACTGAAAGGTTTCGAGGATCCGCGGATCGGGGTTTATTTCCAGCCGGCAACCACTACCAAAGCCTATGACGGCTTGCGCAACGGACTCACCCCTGCACAGCTGGCACTCCCTAAAAACCTTAACGACGACAACGCGAACGTGGGAACACGCTGGGTAACAGGATCGGGAGCTGCCTGGAACACGAATTTTGAAACGCCACAGAATATCTTGCATACTGCGGAAGCATACTTCCTTCGGGCAGAGGGTGCCCTGAACGGATGGAACATGGGTGGAACTCCCAAGGATCTGTACGAAAAAGGTATTGCAGCCTCTATGGCACAATGGGGTGTGAGTGGGGCAGCAGTTACAGCATATATCAACAGTTCGGCAAAGCCGGTTGCTCCCGGTGATCAGCAGAATTCACCTGCATTGTCTGACATTGCCATTAAATGGGATGACGCCGCTACCGACGCTGTAAAACGGGAAAAAATTGGCACGCAAAAATGGCTGGCGCTGTATCCGGATGGTATGGAAGCATGGGCAGAATACAGAAGAACACGTTTCCCGAAACTTTATCCCGTAGTAAACTCTGAAAATGAGGATGTGCCGGCAGGAGCGGTTTTGAGAAGGATCCCGTTCATTACGTCGGAAAAGGAAACCAACGCAAAGGCCGTTCAGGATGCTGTTAAATTATTGGGTGGTCCCGATAAAGCAAGCACGCCGCTGTGGTGGGACAAAAACTAATCCCTGTGGCGCGTTAAACGTTAGCAAAAAGGCAGGCCTTGTGCCTGCCTTTTGTTATGAAGGGGATTCTGTCTTTTTTTGTAATACATCAGTATCATTCGACCTAATGAAAAGTAGCCGCATTTTATTTTTCTTTATTATTCTGCTTACGTCCTGTCAATCAAAGGATACGCTTTTCACACTGCTGAAGTCCGATAAAACGGGGATCGATTTTAACAATTACATTGACGAGGACGAGTCCAATAACGTTCTGGAATATGGCTATTTTTACAATGGAGGTGGAATAGCCGCTGCGGATTTCAATAACGATGGGCTTATTGACCTGTATTTTACAGGAAACATGGTCGCCAACAAAATGTATATTAACAAAGGTGATCTTGAATTTGAAGATGTTTCCGAAAAGTCGGGAACTGCTTTGAACGAGGGGTGGAAAACGGGCGTATCGCTGGTCGATATCAATGATGATGGCTGGATCGATATTTACGTATGCCGCGCCGGCGCACAAGACCCGAGGCTCAGGACAAAGCTCTTGTACGTCAACAATGGAAAAACAGCGGACGGCATTCCTACATTTACAGAAAAAGCGGCAGAATATGGCTTGAATGATCCTTCTTACACAACTCAGGCTGTTTTTTTTGATTATGACCGCGACGGTGATACCGATTGTTTTTTATTGAACCACTCCGTTCAGAAATATGCTGGTTTCAGCAACTTGTTGGGGAACTACCGTCAGCAAAGGAACGAAGCTTATGGAAATAAGCTCCTGAGAAACGATGGCGGGAAATTTACCAATGTTACCGATTCTTCGGGCATCGTTTCCAATGTCTTAAGTTTTGGTTTGGGTGTAAATATCAATGATTTCAACAGCGATGGCTGGCAGGATATTTACATTTCCAATGACTATAACGAGAACGATTACCTGTACCTCAACCAGAAAAACGGGAAATTTAGAGAAGTGATCCGTGAAGCTACCGGGCACGTGTCGTTATACTCCATGGGTACAGACGCCGCAGACTTGAATAATGACGGATTAGCGGATATCCTGACACTTGACATGCTCCCTGCTTCCAATGAGCGCCTTAAGCTCACCGCCGGCGATGATAATTACGATAAATACCAGCAATTGCTCCGTGCCGGGTTCCACGACCAGACGATGCGAAATATGCTCCAGTTGAACAATGGCGTCAATGCCAGTGGTGTGCCCGTTTTCAGCGAAATTGGCCAGCTAGCAGGCGTTTCCAATACAGACTGGAGTTGGGCAGCATTAATGGCCGACTTCGATAATGACGGATGGAAAGACATTTTTGTTTCCAACGGCTATGCCAGGGACTACACCAATATGGAGTTCCTGAAATATTCGACAGATGTTCAGGTGAAGGCCGGACAGGGCAGTAAGGCGCCAACGCAAATGGAGATCATTGCCGAAATGCCGCCGATTAACGAGCCGGATTATATATTTCAAAACCAGAAGAACCTGACTTTTATCAAAAAAATAAAAGAATGGGGGTTTGAAGAAAACAACCAGTCGAACGGCGCGGTGTATGCCGACCTTGACAATGACGGCGACCTGGACCTGGTAACGAGCAATGTAAACCAGAAAGCCTTCGTATACCGCAACAATGCAGATACCAAGCTGAAGAATAAGCATTTCAACATAAAGCTGGAATCTCCTAAGTATGCCTTGCTTGCAGGTACTAAACTTGATTTATATTCAGATACTTTGTCTCAGACGCAGACTTTTATGCCTGTGAGGGGTTTCCAGTCTGCGCAATGGGACCTTGTTCATTTTGGTTTGGGTAATGACCAGCATATCGACTCTCTGGTGGTAAACTGGGCGGATGGAAGCAGGCAGGTTTTGAAAAAGCCGGACTTCGGCAAAACTGTTACGGTGAAATACAGCGATGCTAAAAAATATCCCAGTGTGCCGGCTGTACTGTCAGACGCGATGTGGCAGCCGACAAGTCTGATCGATTTCAAACACAACGAGGATATCCGCAATGATTTCCGGATCCAGACATTACTTCCCAATATGTTGTCGTATCAGGGGCCGCATTTTGCTCAAAAGGATGTGAACGGGGATGGTACGGACGATTTTTATGTAGGAGGAGGCAGGGGACAGGCGGGAGCCCTATTTTTGAGTTCCGGTGGCAAATATTCTAAATCCGCACAACCTGCATTTGAAGCGGATGCTGCGTTTGAAGATGCTGATATGGAATTTTTCGACGCCGACCAGGATGGCGATGCTGATTTGCTCGTGACCAGCGCAGGTTACGAGCTGAGTATAAATGACCCGCTTTTGCTGCCGCGTTTATACATCAACGACAGGGGTGTCTGGAAGAAAACCGAATTGCCGGCAGTCGGGACGAATGCCGCAGCGCTGGCTGTCGCAGATGTAGATAAAGATGGAGATCAGGACGTGTTTTTGGGCGCCCGGGTAACGCCCGGCCGTTTTCCGGAAAGTATGGGTGGAATTTTACTGGTTAATGACGGAAAGGGTAAATTCAGTGACGGAACTGCTGCGCTTGCACCGCAGTTGAAGCAGGCTGGTATGATCACCGATGCATTGTTTCAGGACCTGAACAAGGACGGATATCCCGAGCTGGTACTTACCGGCGATTGGAGTGCTGTACAAGTTTTTAATAATAATAAGGGAAAACTAACCAATGCGAGTGAAGCCTGGGGCATGGCATCTCTCCATGGCTGCTGGAATGCACTGAAAGCAGCAGACCTCGACGGCGACGGCGATATGGATTTCGTGGTAGGCAATATGGGGACCAACTGGCAATGGAACCTCACTTCGCCTGAAGGCCTGTCCATTTATGCTGCCGACTTTGATAACCTGAACCGGATTGTTCCGATCATCAGTGTCACCGAAAACGGAAAAGAATTCCCTTATGCAAGCAGGGACGAGCTATTGGACCAGATTCCTTCGCTTAAAAAGAAATACACCAATTATGTTTTGTACTCTAAAGCCAGTCTGGAAGAAATGCTTCCCGCCGAAAAGCTGAAAGCGGCGCAGAAACTTTCAGCGAGGGAGTTCAGGAGCGGTATCCTCGAAAACAAGGCAGGCAAGCTGGTATTTCATCCATTGCCTATTGAGGCACAGTTTGCCCCCGTTTACGCTATTTCCATTTCGGATATGAACGCCGATGGCAAGCCCGACCTGGTGCTGGGTGGTAACCTGAAACAAACCCGGGTAAGGATCGGGAAAAATGATGCAAACTTACTGCAGGTTTTTCTGAATAAAGGTGCCCTGGATTTTGGTTACCTGCCACAGTCAAAAAGCGGCTTTTACGTAAATGGAGACGTGCGCGACCTGGCGGTTCTGACGAAATCAGGCCAGACTTTTTTACTGGGCGCATTGAACAACGCGAACCTGATCGGATACCGGTTACAACCCGTAAAAGATGAACATACTCAAAAAATTCTCTCCTCTTTCAAATAAATGAGTAAGCTAAGTTTTAACTTCAACCAAAAGTTGAAGTTTTTTACTTCCAATAAATCTTCCTGTTTTCAGAAACCGGTATAAGCAAATTAATGAACATCAAAGAGCGCCGCCGTTACTTTCTTGTACTGTTCTTTCTGGCATTTTCGTGTTCAACTGTCGGGGCGCAGCAACCTTTATTTAAGCTTCTCCCGCCAAAACAAACCGGCATCGAATTCACCAATATCATCAATGAAGATGAAAGCCAGAACGTGATGTCCTACGAATATTTTTACAATGGCGGCGGTGTGGCAGTGGGCGACCTGAATAATGATGGTTTCGACGACCTTTTCCTGACATCCAATATGGGGCCGAATAAGCTGTATCTGAATATGGGCGCTGCGAAAGGCCAGGCACTGAAATTCAAGGACATTACATCGGCTGCGGGTAAAGGTTTGGAAGGCAGGAAAGGCGGCTGGAAAACCGGGGTTACCATGGCTGATGTCAATGGAGACGGCTTATTGGATATTCATATTTGTTATTCGGGGAAAGTCGACGACGAAAAACGCAAAAACCAGCTTTTCATCAACCAGGGGAACCTGAAATTTGTTGAACAAGCTGCACAGTACGGCCTGGACAACGTCAGTTACAGTACGCAGGCGGCTTTTTTTGATTATGACAATGACGGCGACCTGGATATGATGCTTCTGAACCATAGCATCAAAAAAATTGACAATATGGAGCTTGCCAAATTCAAAACAGAGACGGATGCGCTGGCCGGCAATAAGCTTTTTGAAAACCAGAAAAACCATTTCGTAGATGTAACCCAAAAGGCCGGGATACATCAGTATCCGCTGACATTCGGCCTGGGTATTGCAATCTCGGATGTGAACCAGGACGGATGGGAAGACATCTACGTCACAAACGACTACAACGAATCTGATTACCTCTATATTAATAATCAGGACGGGACTTTCAAGGACGTTACCCAGCAGTATTTCCGGCATATTGCCCAGTTTTCAATGGGAATCGATATCGCTGATTTTAATAATGATGGTTTGCCCGATATCATGTCGCTGGACATGCTTCCCGAAGATAACCAGCGCCAGAAGCTCCTGCAGCTGCAGGAAAATTACGAATCTTTCGAGCTGATGCAGCAGCAGAACCTGCACAAGCAGTATATGCGCAATATGCTACAGTTGAACAATGGTGACGGCACTTTCAGCGAAATCGCTCAGATAGCGGGCGTTTCGAATACGGATTGGAGCTGGAGCCCGCTTTTCGCCGATTTCGATAACGATGGTTTCAAGGATCTTTTTGTTTCAAACGGTTATCTGAGAGATTATACCAATAAAGATTTTCTCAAGTACTGGGGCGATTATAAATTCAAGAGGGCAGTGGACAAAGAGCCATTTCGGCTGATGGATCTCGTAAGGGCAATGCCTTCTACAAAGCTTGCCAATTATATTTTCCGCAATAACCAGGATCTCACTTTTAGTAAAAAACAGGAGGAATGGGGAATGCTGGAACCTGCGGTTTCGAGCGGGGCAGTATACGCCGACCTGGATAACGATGGCGATCTTGATCTGGTAGTGAACAACATCAACGATCCCGCATTTGTATACCAGAATATGGCAGTGGAGCAAGCCGGCAGTACCTGGCTGCAGCTCAGGCTGGTACAAAAATCAGCCAATGAAAACAGCATTGGGGCGAGGGTTTATGTTTTTACTAAAAGCAAAATGCAGTACCAGGAGCTAAACCCAAACAGGGGCTATCTGTCCTGCACGCCGCTACGGCTGCATTTCGGTTTGGGTAAGGAAACCTTGGCAGATTCTATGAAAATCATCTGGCCGGACGGAACCTGGGAAGTAAAAAAGGATGTGCAGGCTAATCAGTTGCTTATTGTTCAAAAACAAGACCATAGCAGGGCCGGAAAAAGGGCTGCTCCAGAAAAACCGGTGCCATTGTTTCAGAAAGACACCAGTATCATCTCTTACCAGCACGAAGGCTTTAATGAAAATGATTTCAAAAGGCAGCCGCTGATGCTCACCATGTATTCGCAAACCGGGCCGGTGGTGGCAAAAGGGGATGTGAATAAAGATGGACTGGAAGATATTTTTGTCAGTGGCGACCAAAATAAGCAAGCCAAAATCTGGTTGCAGGGCGCCAGTGGTTCTTTCAAAGAAATGCCGGGCTTCGCAGTAGGCGACGAGCACATTTCTGCCACTTCTTCCGTGGTCTTTTTTGATGCAAACGGTGATGGTTTTGACGATCTCTATATTGCAAAAGGTGGATATTCGATGTTTGAACCCAATACCATTTCATTGCAGGACGAGATTTACCTCAGCGATGGAACAGGTAAACTGAATTTATCGGTACTATCGATCCCAAACATGAAAGCCTGCAGCAAATCGTGCGCGCGGCCATTTGATTTTGATCATGACGGCGACCTGGACCTGTTTGTCGGGGGGCGCATCATTCCCGGCAGGTATCCCGAATCTCCTGTCTCGTTCCTGCTGATAAATGACGGAAAGGGGACTTATACAATCAAAGAATCACCATTTTTCAAGGTGGGCATGGTTACTGATGCGCAATGGGCGGATCTGGATGCCGATGGAAGAGCGGAGCTGGTCATAGTCGGTGAAATGATGCCGGTGAAGGTATTTAGTTTCAACGGAAAGGATTTTGAGGACACGACTTCGAAGTTCTTCAAGGATGAGGAAACCGGCTTTTGGTCGGCATTGAAAATAGAGGACCTGGATGGCGACGGCAAGCCGGATATGGTTGCAGGCAATCTCGGACAGAATTCGCAGATTAAGGCTTCTAAAGAACAGCCTGCTGAGCTCTATTTTGCCGATTTTGATAAAAACGGCTCCATTGACCCCTTCTTCAATTTCTATGTCCAGGGAAAGTCCTATCCATTTGTAAGCCGCGACGAACTGAACGACCAGATTTATCCGATGCGCAAGAAGTTCGGCTTTTACAAGGACTATGCAAATGCTTCGATCAGGGAAGTGTTTTCACAAGCCGAATTGGACAAAGCAACCCGGCTGGAAGCCAGGGAAATAAGAACTGTTCTATTTTTGAATATGGGAGGGAAATTTGAAAAACTTCCTTTGCCCTTACAGGCGCAATTTTCGCCAGTCACGGCGATCCTTGTGCAGGATTATGACAAGGACGGTACTAAGGATTTACTCCTGCTGGGAAATAAAACGGATAACCGCTTGAAGCTGGGGAGTATGGACGCAAATTATGGTTGCCTGCTTACTGGCGATGGAAAGGGCAGATTTACTTATCAGGGCCAGCCGTTGTCCGGCTTATCGGTAAAAGGGGATGTGAAGTCGGCTGTCAATCTGACGATCCGCAGGAAGCCTTATGTTGTGGTAGGGGCGTTCAATGAGGCCCTACAGTTTTACAGAAATGAAGGAAAGTAATGCTTAGAATGATAACCCTCATATTGCTCAGCTGCCAGTTATCGTTCGCCGATATCGTCAAAGATGAACTGCGCGCACATTTACAGCCGGCGGTATTTTCGGTAACCATGGTGATGATCCATGATGTTGTAAACCCACCTGCTGCTTCGCGGTTTTATACGTATTGTATGATGGGTGCTTATGAAATCGTGGCGCAAAACAACAAGCAGGTCACGTCGCCCACCACCTTTATTCCGAGCATTAAACCGATCTCCATCGAAGCATCCAAAGACTACGACTATCGGATCGCGGCGCTTTACTGTATTCTGGAAACAGGCCGGCTGATCTTGCCGTCGGGCTCAATGCTCGAAGAAGACCAGAAAAAACTGATCATCGATTTGCTGCGGGAGGGGCATTCGCAGGAAACGATCGATAAGGCCATGCTGGTTGCGCAGGAAGTGGCGAAAAAAATAGCTGCCAATGCCGCGACAGATGGTTATCTCAAACTGAGCACCCGGGTCAGGTACCGACCTAAAAAGGGCGACGCATTCTGGTATCCCACCCCCCCGGGTTATATCGAAGGCATTGAGCCGCATTGGAAGACGATCCGTCCGATGCTGATCGACTCATGCAACCAGTTTGTGCCAAAACCTCCGGTTGCCTTCAGCAAGGATAGTACCAGCGAATTTTACAAGCTGGCCCGGGAAGTGTACCTGGTCGGTAAAAACCTGACCGAAAAAGAAAGGCTCATCGCATCTTACTGGGACTGTAACCCGTTCGCGATCAATACGTCGGGCCATATGTCGATCGGCTTTAAAAAGATCAGTCCGGGTGGGCATTGGATGAACATCACTGGAATTGCAAGTGCAAAAGCCAACCTGGACCTGGATAAGGGAATTGTAGTACATGCACTGGCGGCAGCAACGTTAATGGACGCGTTCATCAGTTGTTGGGACGAAAAGTACCGGAGCAGCCGCGTCAGGCCAGAAACTTTCATAGCCCGATCGATCGATCCCAAATGGACGCCTCTTTTGCAAACGCCTCCTTTTCCCGAATACACCAGCGGGCATAGCGTCATTTCCACCGCCGTTTCAGAAACATTGACCTATTTATTGGGCGACAATTTCTCCTTCCGGGACGACACCGAAGTCATTTTTGACCTTCCTACCCGTGATTTCAAATCGTTCCGCCTGGCCGCGGAGGAAGCCGCTGTTTCGCGTTTGTACGGCGGGATACATTACCGCGACGCCATCGAAAATGGCCAGGCACAGGGAAAAGCAATCGGGGCTTTTATTGTGGAAAAGTTGAAAAAGAGCGGTGTGAAGCCGGTTCTTTGAGCACCAGGCCGGATTCCGTCCGCATTTCATCAAAATTTACGCTGGGTAAGTCAGAAGAGCTACAGGGAAATTTTCTGTGGCAGCTCCGGATTTAAAATGTACTTTCCAGATATTCAAGGACCATGAACAAGTGGAAAATTGCCTTTTTTATCTGTTTGCTACTGCTGTTCGCAACGATCGTATCAAGTGCATATTTAGTAACTGACCAGGCTGTTACGATTACTTATATGCAGGAGGGATATGCAGATACTGAAAATGATTTGAGGGAATTGATCAAAATTTTTAACAGCGGAAAGCCGAGCAAAGATGGATCGAACATTTCGGCCTCCACGGATTCTGTTCTCATTGTCCAAAATCATGACGCGGACACGCTATTTCTAAATCGGATAAACTTGATTTTCAGCGGAGGTAAATTGATAAAAGTAACGGATTTGTTGACTGAAAGATAGTCCAGGTCTTTTACAGCCATGTATTGAGAGGTGTGAATATGCCCAATTCCAACGATATGAGTATGTTTAGGTATTCCTTCCAAATGGACCGGACTTATCGTCGAAAAGCGTAGAAAGAGGAGAATTAAGCTTGTTGATCGGGAAATAAACCCATTAGTTACTGCCAATTTTGGTCTGAAATGGCTAGTTTTGAAATTGAGAGTTCCGTCTTCACCCGAATAAATGACAAAAACGTTTGCCCAGTTATTGCTGATACTTGGTTTCGCTGTTCCGCAGTTGAAGGCGCAGTCTGCACAGGCCGAATGGGCAAAAGACAGAGGGGGCGAGACGGAAGACAGTCATCCGAGACCAGAAACCAGGGAAAAACAAGCCCGGCAATCCGCTTTACCCAAATGGAGCATCGGCCTCAATGGAGGCGTAGGCTACAGGTTGTACCGGACAGGTATCGCCGTTACAACGGCTGCCAATCAGAAATACATCAAGAATTTCAAGTCGGGCATTGCATTCGGAGGGGGGCTAGCTTATTTCCCGTGGCCGAAAGTAGGATTTGGGGTCAGATATGAACGCTACCAGAGTAGGGCGTCTATGAACGACTTGAGCGAAGATGTGACCATACAGCATTTCAGCGGCTTGTTGACCCACCGGACGGTTTCTAAAAATCAACAAACCTCCGTACTTTCTTCATTGCTAGTGGGATATCAACCCTATCAGAATAAAACCGGTGTTGGAGCAGAGCATTTTACCTTTTACGGGAAAACAATGGGCTGGGGCGTGAGCGTTGGGCTGGAACACCGTCTTAGCGAAAAATTCAGCCTGAACCTTACCGGAACTGCCATGATGGGTGCGATTTATCGCTTGCGAAGAAAAACGGAGATCAGCACGGCGACACTGCATTTGTCAAAAGACAACAGCGTAGATCTTTCCCGGTTTTCACTGACGCTAGGTGTTGGTTTTCTGAAGTAATGAAGCATGCACCATGAAAGAAGAAAGGATACATACAACCAATTATTTCAATACTTTCATCGAAACTGCGGAGGACAGTCCCGCTACGAAAGCAGAAATCCCGCCTCAGAAAGTTGAAGAAAAGACGGTGGCCGTCCTGCATTTTGCCATGATTTATGACCATCCTTATCAATACACCTCCGACGATGTGATCTTTGGAGCTTACGTGTCAAAAAATAAAGTCAAACGCAACGAATTAGAAGAAGTAAGAGAAAAATTCTTTTCCAAAGGCCAGCCCTGCCTGCGTTGTTCCCCTCTTGGCAAACGTTATGGCTGGGGTATCCATAGCAATGAGGATGGTAAAGTTGCTATTTACCCGGTTGAGTCGGATGAATACAAGAAGTTTGCATCTGACAATAATTTGAAGCACGCCAGGGCAATGCGGTCGAAGCGGGTTTGACAATTCTAAAATATCTATAAAAAAGTAAGGGAAAAGTAGGACAAAACAGTCTTGTTTTTGTGACTGCCTTGCTACAGCGTGATTTTATGAAAAGACGTGCCGATAGTTATCAGTAGTTTGCCCATAGTTTTGCATTATATTCCTAACCACCAAGTATCCTTAATTTTTTCCTGATGAAAATAAGTCAGTTCATTTCCTGCCTCTTTTTATTCCTCGCCATCTACGCTGTCCCTCAAAGTGTTCAGGCACAATCCAAAGACAAAAGGCCGCTTGTCGTTTTCGTGACCGGTGACCATGAATATAGCGGAGAGGAAACCCTTCCGATCGTAGCTGCTGAACTGGAGAAAAATTACGGCATAAGAACCATCGTTCTGAAAGCCTATCCCGATCACAACAGCGAAAAGAACATTCCCGGCCTGGAAGCACTGAAAGATGCGGATCTGGCCGTTTTTTATCTGCGGTGGCGGCAGCTGCCCAAAGATCAACTCGCTTACATTGAAGAATACCTGAAAAAAGGCAAGCCGGTGATGGGTTTCAGGACCACAACCCACGCTTTTAATTTTCCGAAAGGCGACGAAAGCGAGAAATGGAATGCATTCGGGGAATTTGCCCTGAATTCGCCTCCGGGCTGGGGCGGTGCCGCAAAACACACCCATTATGGCCATAACAGCAGCACGGATGTGACCATCATACCTGAACAAGCGAAAAATCCAATCCTCACCGGTGTTACCGGCCCATTTCATGCCCGTTCGTGGTTGTACCGAGTTTTGCCTGACTATCCTGTGAAGGGATCGACCTGGCTGCTGATGGGCAAATCTGTCAATCCGGATAAAGAAGCCATTGAAAATCCCGTTGCCTGGACAGGTACCAATTCTTTCGGCGGAAAAGTGTTTATGACCACATTGGGCCACCCTGAGGATTTTCGCATCGAATCATTCCAGAGGCTGGTCATCAATGCGATCCATTGGGAGCTAGGTATGAAGATCCCTAAAACCTGGAAAGGCAAAATGGACATCCTGGTCCCTTACCGAGAAGCAAAATAAGATCCGTTATATTTCCTAAATCCCAACTTAAGAATACCTGTCAAATGTCTAAACCCAGGAAAATCAGCGTTCATGTATCGCTAATTGCATTTGGACTAGCAATCATTGCGTTCAGTGCTTTCAAGTTCAACCAGCCCGTTCCGATTCCGGTCAATAAAGGTTCTCACATCATTCTGCTAGGTAATAACCTGGGGTCCAGGATGATGAATTACGATAACTTTGAAACCGAATTGCATGTGAGGTACCCCGAAAATAACCTCTACATACGTAACATGTGCGACGGTGGTGACACGCCGGGGTTCCGTCCGCATGCGAGCAGGAACTCGCCGTGGGCATTCCCCGGGGCAGAAAAATTCCAGACCGAACTCGCGAATCCTTCCCAAAGCGAGGGGCATTTTGAAACTCCGGACCAATGGCTGACCCGTTTGAAAACGGATGTCATCATCGCCTTTTTTGGTTATAATGAATCATTTGAAGGTAAAGCGGGTCTGGCCAACTACAAGGCTGAACTGGACGCGTTTATCAAATACACATTGAGCCAGAAATACAATGGCAGCACACCTCCCCAGCTGGCAATTGTATCCCCGATTGCATTCGAAGACTTATCGGCGCAATTTGATCTGCCCAATGGTAAGAAGGAAAACGAGAACCTTTCCTTGTATACCAAAGCCATGAAAGAAGTGGTCGATCAAAATAAGGGAGTGCTTTTTGTGGATGCCTTTACACCTTCCCAGAAATGGTATCATGAGACCAAGGAAAATTTGACGATCGACGGTTCTCAACTGAATGAAGAAGGATATAAAAAATTAGGCGTGTTGCTGGTAGACCAGGTTTTTGGTAAATCGTCGTTGAAAGCAGAAGCTAACAGAAAGCTGGTGCACGATGCGGTGATGGAAAAGAACTGGATGTGGCATAATGACTTCAAAATACCAAATGGCGTACACGTTTACGGCCGCCGTTATAACCCGTTTGGGCAAGATAATTATCCCGCGGAGATCGAGAAAATCCGTGAAATGACGGATATACGGGATAGGGCAGTATGGCTGGCAGCTTCGAAAGGAGAGAAGATGGATGTGGCGGCAGCCGATAAAAATACCAGGCCATTGCCCGAAATCAAAACCAACTACAATCCTGAGAAAAACGGAAGTCTGGAGTACCTGTATGGTCAGGATGCTGTGAAAAAGCTGAAAGTCCCGGACGGATATAAGATTGAGCTCTTTGCCTCGGAAGAAGAATTTCCTGATCTGGCCAAACCTATGCAAATGTCGTTTGACAACAAGGGACGTTTGTGGATCGCTACCATGCCAAGTTATCCGCACTACAAACCAGGGGACACCAAGCCTGACGATAAGATCATTATCCTGGAAGACACCAACAATGATGGCAAAGCGGATAAGCAAACGATTTTTGCCGACAAATTGCATTTGCCGCTCGGTTTCGAAATCGCACCGGAAGGAGTGTACGTTTCCCAGGGAACAAATCTGAAACTGTTTACAGATACCAATGGCGACGACAAGGCCGACAAAAGTGAGATTTTGCTGAGTGGTTTTGACGACCATGATACCCACCATAACAGTCATGCTTTCACCGTTGATCCGTCGGGAGCCATTTATTCAGGTGAAGGTGTGTTTTTGCATACCAACGTAGAAACATCCTATGGGCCGGTGAGGGCTACAAACGGTGGTTTTTACCGTTATGCCCCGCAGCTTAAAAAGCTGGAACGCACGGCGCAGTTATCGATCCCGAACCCCTGGGGAATTGCCTTTGATGACTGGGGACAGCCATTTTTTGCCGAAACTTCAAGTCCGGATGTGCGCTGGATGTTGCCCGGAAGTGTACTGCCGAGGTATGGCGAAGCTACGCACAAAGGGGTGCAGCTGATTGAAGAAAAGCATCGTGTCCGGCCGACATCGGGATTGGAATTCGTGTCGAGCCGTCATTTTCCGGACGAATTGCAGGGAGATTTTCTGATCAACAATACCATTGGGTTTTTGGGTACCAAAGAACATACATTGACTGACGAGGGCACGGGTTACAAAAGCCACCACCGCCAGGATCTGGTGGTGAGCGAGGACAGGAACTTCCGTCCCGTGGATATGGAATTTGCGCCCGACGGGTCCCTTTATGTGATCGACTGGCACAACATCCTGATCGGGCACATGCAGCACAATGCGCGTGATCCTTTGCGTGACCATTCCCACGGACGTGTTTACCGCATTACCTATCCATCCAGACCATTGGTAACTCCTGCAAAAGTGGCAGGAGCAAGCATTGAGCAACTGTTGGACAACCTTAAACTGCCTGAATACCGCACCAGATACCGTACCAGGAGAGAATTGCGGGGAAGGGACGCAGCGCAGGTGTTACCAAAACTGACAGCCTGGGTTGCGGGATTAGACAAGAAAGATCCGAGATATGAACACCACGTTCTGGAGGGTCTATGGGTGAGCTGGGGTCTGGACAAGGTGGATCAGAAACTGCTGAATCAAATGCTCAAAGCGAAAGACTATCACGCCCGTGCTGCGGCAGTGGAAGTACTGCGTTATACAGGTCATCAGGTTGCGAACCAGGCTGATCTGTTGATGCAGGCGGTAAGGGACGAAAACAGCCGTGTGCGTTTGGTGGCGATTGTTGCGGCTTCGTGGATTGGCAAAGAAAAAGGCTTGCCTATTTTGGCGGAAGCCAAGAAAATGCCTCTGGACGATTGGATGATCTATGCTTATGAGGCGGCGGAAGCCCATCTGAAAGGGGAGAATGTCAAAAAAGAAAAAGTGGAAGTTGCGAAAACAGGCTTGAAAGGTGATGAACTGAGCCTTTTCAACATGGGTAAAGAGATTTATGCCAGAGAGGGTTATTGCTCAACCTGCCACCAGCCGGACGGAAAAGGGCTTGCGGCATCGGGCTTTCCGCCGCTTACAGCCAACAAATGGATCCTTGGAAACGACGACCGTCTGATCAAGCTGGTGCTCAAAGGTCTGCTGGGCCCTATCGAAGTGGGCGGCCAGAAATATCCTGGGCAGGTACCTATGACGCCTTTCGGCGGATTGCTTAAAGATGAGGAAGTAGCTGCGGTGCTGACTTATGTCAGAAATTCTTTCGGAAATAAAGGCACTGCAATTACGCCTAGTAAGGTGAAGCAGGTAAGATTATCCACAGAAAATAAAAAGGATTTCTATTCACCCGAACAACTGCTGAAGGAACATCCGCTTGAAAAGATGTAGAAAACGGTATTGGTAGTTTTCTTACTATTCGATAAGGGTTTGGTGTTGAGCTATTTAAAGTTCACATTAAACCCTTATCGTTTTTTGTTTTCCCTGAAAAATGGATTTGTTTAGAGCTAAAATGCCTAAAATGATATTTATTTGTTCTTTTCTAAGCAATTGGTATGTCTTCAAAGCGCAAAGTCTTAGTTGTAGTTCCACTCATTCTGTTGCCGGTTTTGTTTTACCTTGTTTATAGCTGGCTATTTTCAGAAAACATCTTTTTTTCCGATGATTTTCATCTACTCAAAACAGTGCTTTGGGTGGGCGAGGAACCTGAGTTTTTAAATAAGGTCAGGCTATTTCTTCAGCAGCACAATGAGCACAGGATCGTTATTCCGAGGCTTATTACCTATATCAATTATCGGATCTTCGGCTATATCAACTGGCCGGTACTGATCTTATTGGGAAATATATTGTGGGCCTCGATCTTGTGGTTTTTCTGGAAAGGTTTCCGTAGTACACACAGCGCGGCGTGGCTGTTTATCCCGGCACCTCTCATTTTGTTGAATCCACAGTACTACGACAACGTCACCTGGTCGATCAGCATTCTTCAGCAATCCGTTATTGTGTTCTGGTTTGTCGTCCTCAGCTACCTATGTGCGAGGGGGCGGTATGCTGGTGCATTGGTGGTTTGCCTCATTGCGACCTTTACGCATGGTAATGGACTGTTTAGTTTCCTCATAGCGATTTTGTTTGTTTTATACGACCGTAATTGGAAGTGGGCGGGAATTCTGGGGTTGGGGTGGATTTTAACAGGAACCATTTACTTATTGGATTTCCAGAAAGGTCAGAATGCCGATTTTATGAAAAGTCTCTCCGATCCGGTCAGACTGATCGAATGCTTTTTTGCCTTTTTCGGTTCGCTAAGCAAAGTTCGGATTATGGCACCCGGGGCGGCAGTGCTGATCGGGATGGTTCTTTTCCTGGCACTTGCGATTTTTGTTATTTTCAGGTTTTTCCATTTCAGGAAGATGCATGTTCCGCTCCCGTGGTCGGTTAAAATGGTTGCCGGGATTTTGGCTTTTCTTACCATTACTAGCGGGCTGGTGAGTGTTTCGCGAAGCTGGGGAGGTATTGAGACCATTATCGCGCCGCGCTACCAGCACTACTCGTCCTTCATTGCCTGTCTGGTTTATCTGTCGGTGGTTTCGGTATTGACCGGAAGGTTGCAGAGGACAGTGGGTTTTGCCGGTATTGCTGTCGGGGTTGTGTTCAATCTACTGAGCTATTTTACGTACCATGAAGAAATTCTCTATCGCCGTGACGGCCTGCTTGCCGACGACACAAACTGGACGCACCATCAGAATTTTCTCTACTATGGTGCTTCATTTAATGATAATATCCGGTCGGGATATCAGCGGGCGGTCAGCAAGGGCATTTGTATTTCCCGGGACCATTTCACCAGCATCAAACAAGGTAGCAAGCTGGACCAGAGTGTGGATTTAAAGTATGATCTAGTTGTCAGGGAGGAAAGAGATGCTAGCAAAAGCTACTTCCGGAATTATGTGACATTGTCGAATCGCGACATCACGGACAGGAATGTTTTTATTTTTCTAAAATCCCCAAACAACCCGGAAGGCTACTGGCTTGCGAGCAGAAAAAACCACAGCGGTATCGTCGATTTTTTAAAGACCGGTACCTGGTTTAAACCCGGGTTTACGCTGGAATTTCTGACGGAAAATATCCTGCCGGGAAATTATCAGATCGCTGTTTTACGAAATAACAGACTTTCCTGGACGACAGCGCAAATCACCATTAACGCCGCTGTCGGCACGCAACGATAAGCCGGTTTTTTGCCGGAAATCTTTCATTTCGCCCGGTTTTCACATTCTACAATATAAAAAATCTCCTATTTACGCGCCCGGAATTCGGGAAGCCAAAATAATGGGAAAGTAGCCTTTTTTAGCTCGCTTCTGTATCGTAAACACTAGGTTAAACGACAAAAAAATCGTATCTTCGCATGCTTAAAAAGCCAGAATCTGGTTCTTTTTATCCAAATGAAAAACAAACTATATGTCAAACGAAACAGTGCTTGAAGTAAATAGTTATTCAGCCGAAAATATCCAAGTTCTTGAAGGTTTAGAGGCGGTACGGAAGCGTCCCGCGATGTACATAGGTGATACGGGTTTTAAAGGCGTTCACCATTTGATTTGGGAGGTGGTTGATAATTCCATTGATGAGGCAATGGCTGGCTATTGCGACACCATCAATGTCACGATTGAAAAAAATAATTCCATTACCGTTCAGGATAATGGCCGCGGGATACCGACAGGGATGCACCCCAAAGAAAAGAAGTCTGCATTGGAAGTGGTCTTGACCGTTCTTCACGCAGGGGGTAAATTTGATAAAGACACTTATAAGGTTTCAGGAGGTTTGCATGGTGTGGGTGTTTCCTGCGTTAATGCACTTTCTATACATTTGCGTGCAGAGGTTCACCGCGAAGGAAAAATATTCGAACAAGAATTCAGCGAGGGAAAGCCGCTGTATTCGACGAGGGTCATCGGGGAATCCGAAAAAACAGGGACCTTTATCCACTTTCTGCCTGACGCCACCATTTTTACCGTCACTGAATTCAAATATGAAACTGTTGCAACGCGCCTGCGCGAACTATCCTATTTGAATAAAAGGATCAGGATTACACTTGAAGACAAGCGTGAAGAAGACGAGGACGGGAAATTCAGGGGCGAAGAGTTTTACTCGGAGATTGGTTTGAATGAATTTGTGACTTATCTCGATGCAACACGCACACCGCTGATCCCGGAGCCTATTCACATGGAAACTAACAAGGGGTCTGTTCCTGTGGAGGTGGCGATGATGTACAATACTTCGTACAGCGAGAATGTCTTTTCCTATGTCAATAATATTAATACAGTCGAAGGAGGAACACACGTTTCGGGCTTCCGCGCTGCTCTGACCAGGACATTAAAGAACTATGCCGACAAGCTGGGTATCCTTGCAAAGGAAAAAATAGAGATCAGCGGGGACGATTTTCGTGAAGGGCTTACTGCTGTTATTTCCATTAAAGTGGCCGAGCCGCAATTCGAAGGCCAGACTAAAACCAAGTTGGGTAACTCGGAAGTGACTGGCGTAGTGAGCCAGGTCGTCTCTGAAATGTTGGATACTTATCTGGATGAGCATCCCAAAGAGGCCCGGGTGATTATTGATAAAGTGATTCTGGCCGCTAAGGCCCGGATTGCCGCGAAAAAAGCCCGTGAAATGGTTCAGCGCAAAAATGTACTGACTGGTACAGGTCTTCCCGGCAAGCTTTCTGACTGCTCTGAAACGGACCCACATATTTGTGAATTGTACCTGGTAGAAGGGGATTCGGCGGGTGGTACCGCAAAACAAGGTCGTAATCGTGCTTATCAGGCAATTTTGCCGCTTCGTGGTAAGATCCTGAACGTAGAAAAAGCGCAGGAATACCGCATCTACGAAAACGAGGAGATCAAGAATATGTTTACCGCAATGGGCGTGCAGATCGGCAAGGACGGTGACGAAAGGGCGCTGAACATCGACAAGCTGAGGTATCATAAGATTGTCATCATGACGGATGCCGATATTGATGGTAGCCATATCAGGACCCTGATTCTTACTTTCTTTTTCAGGTACATGAAGGTTTTGATCGATCATGGTTATATCTACATTGCGCAGCCGCCTCTTTATCTCGTCAAAAAAGGAAAAGAAGAAAGATACTGCTGGACCGAATTGCAGCGTGAGGAAGCGATCCGCGAAATTGCGGCAGGAAAGGAAGAGTCGGTAAACGTGCAGCGTTACAAAGGTTTGGGAGAAATGAATGCCGAGCAGTTGTGGGAAACAACCATGAATCCGGACAGAAGAAGCCTTAAACAGGTTTCAGTGGAATCGGCGGCTGAGGCAGACCATCTTTTCTCTATGCTCATGGGTGACGAAGTAGCGCCCCGGCGCGATTTTATTGAAAAAAATGCCAAATATGCACGTGTTGACGTTTAGCCGTTAGCTCCGGGAGCCGCGCTCCGATACAAATTTGGGAACGGATGGCTGTCAATAGCAGTCATCCGTTCCTGTTTTCAGGGTGAAGATTTAACACAAACTTCACAAGGCTGAAACATAAGATTGGTTAGATTCGTTGAATTTTAAGGTTATCTATTTAAGTACATTAATTGAATTTAGTTATGCCAGGCCCTAATGACACCTCAGACAGCAATGAAAAAAAAGGCAAACTGACCAGTTTATTAGCCTTCTTCAAAAGCTCGAAAGAACCGGCGCCTGCCGAAGACAACAAAGCAGTCAGTTCTACTGAGAAAGCAAATACACAAGTTCAGCAGAGCGATCTCATCAGTCGTGACCTGAGCTGGCTCAAATTCAATGACCGCGTATTGGACCAGGCCATCAACGAAGAGCGGAACCTTTTCGACCGCATGAAATTTTTGGCCATTACCTCCTCAAATCTTGATGAGTTTTTCACGATCCGGGTCGGCAGCCTTTATAATTACCTTGACTTCGGAAAAGAACGCCTCGACTATTCGGGACTACGTGAAATTCCTTTCCGGAAAGTGCTGATGCGCGAGTTGCACGATTCGGTCCGCAAGCAGAACGATTGTTACAAATACCAGCTGCTACCCTTGTTTGCCCGGCACGGTTTCAGAATTGTGGGATTAGAGGAGGTGGAAGAGGAAGAGAAGGCTGCAGTGGAAGAATATTTTGAGCGGACGGTTTACCCGATGCTGACACCTATGCTTTTCGACTATACCCACGCATTTCCGGTATTACTCGCGAAAGTGCTGGTGTTAGGGGTTATCACCCAGGTGAAAGGGACTACTTCCGAAGAAGACCGCAAATTATCTTTTGTACAATTGCCGCTGAACCTTCCGCGGTTTTATGTTATCGAGCGGGACGATGAGCTTTTATTTCTTCCTATTGAAAGTATCGTTCGAGCCTATATCAACAAGCTTTATAGAAATGTCGACATCGTATCTACCAACTTGTTCAGGCTGATCCGTAATGGGGACTTTACGCTGGAGGAAAGCGACGACATCGAAGCGGACTTCATAGATGAGATCAAGCAAAAAATCAAGAACCGCCGTCTCGGTCGCGTAGTGCAGGTATACATTGAGCCCGATGCCAACCCGGACCTGCTGAACCTGATCAAAAAGCGATGGGAAATTGATGATTACAATGTTTTTAAAATAGATGGCCTGATAGACTACACTGCGCTATGGGGGATCATCAAACACCCCGAGTTCAAAGACCAGATCCCGCCGATCCACGCGCCAGTACCGCCTCTGGGATTGGACAGGGAGCGTATTCCGGATATTTTTGAAGTAATGCGCGAACGGGATATTCTGTTGCACCATCCCTACAACAATTTTGAGCCCGTTTTACAACTTCTGGAACAGGCTTCGGAAGATCCCAAAGTCTTGTCCATTAAACTGACCATCTACCGGCTAGCCAAAAATTCGCGGGTAACGGAAGCATTGCTGCATGCCGCCGAAAACGGAAAGCACGTGGCCGTTCTCTTCGAAGTAAAGGCACGTTTTGACGAGGAAAACAATATACGCGAAGCACAGCGTTTGCAAAAAGCAGGCTGTTTTGTGATTTATGGTATCGGGTTGTTGAAAACACACACAAAACTATTGCTGATCGTCAGAAACGAAGGTAACAGAGTGCTCCGTTATGCGCATTTATCTAGTGGGAATTACAACGAAGACACTTCACGTCTTTATACTGACACAGGTTTGCTCACCTCCAATGAGGAATATACCCACGACATTTCCGAGTTTTTCAATGTAATTACAGGGCATTCAATCCCCTCAGAATACCAGAACCTGATCACAGCGCCGAGGTATATGCGTACCAAGCTGATTGAGCTGATCCAGCAGGAAGCAGAAAATGCCCGTGCCGGGTTGAAAAGTGGGATATGTATTAAAATAAACTCTCTGGAAGACAGAGACACGATCCTGGAATTATATAAGGCTTCGGAGGCTGGCGTTCCTGTGCGGTTGATTGTACGCGGTATGTGCTGCCTCCGCCCGAAACGTGTTGGTTTGAGCGAGAATATCACCGTAAGGTCCCTGGTAGGGGATTTCCTTGAACATTCCAGAATCTTTTATTTCCATCAGAATGGGAATCCGCTGGTTTACGGCGGAAGTGCCGATGCGATGGTCCGCAGTTTCGATAAACGGATTGAGTCGCTGTTCAAGCTGGTTGATCCCCGTGTGAGGCAGGAAGCAATCCATATCCTTTATTACAGCCTTAAGGATAATGTCAATGCCTATGAACTGCAGGAAGATGGCAACTACATCAAATGCGAGATTCCCGAAGGCGTAGAGCCGCTGAATGTTCATCAGGCATTTTATGACGTTACCCTCGATGAGGTAATGGCGACGCACCTTTTTGAAGAGGATTTTATTCCCAAGGACAATTCGGAGCCGAAAGAAACAGAAAAACCATCAGAAGCCGGTCCTATTGAAATTGAAGTACAGTCCGAGGCTGGCTTATCCTGATTATTCTTTGTAAAAAATCCTTTTTACCCGGTCACCAATACCTGTTAAAATCTCGTAAGGAATGGTTTGGATGCTTTTCGCCAGCTCGGTGATAGGTATCTCTTTACCAAAAACAATTACTTCGTCACCTTCCTCCACAGAAGCGTTGGTGACGTCGATCATCGTCATATCCATGCAGATATTGCCAATAGTAGGACATAACTGGCCATTGACCGAAACTTTGCCTACACCATTACCAAATCCGCGGTCATATCCGTCGGCATAACCAATAGCCAGCGTTGCGATGGCAGAATCGTGGTCAACCTGGCCGCTTCGGCTGTAACCGACCGTTTCTCCCGAGGAAAGATATTTGATTTGCGAGACGATGGTTTTCAAAGTCCCAACCGCCTGTAACGCATGTTGTTCCTGGCCGGTTGCTTCCACGCCATACAGCCCGATACCAAGCCGCACCATATCCAGCCGATAATCCGGAAAACGTACGATCCCGGCAGAGTTGAGGATATGCTTGATGATTGTATAACCCAATGTCTCTTCCAAAAGAGCGGCGCCTTCGATAAACTGGGCATATTGATTTCTGGAAAAATCATTGTGAATCCCTTCATCCGCACCAACCAGATGCGAGAACACGCTGGCTACTTTCAATGCAGGATTTTGTCGTAGCTGGTCAACCAGCCATGGGTAGTCATCTTTTACAAAACCCAAACGGTGCATGCCTGTGTCCAATTTAATATGGACAGAAGGCGTGTGGATTACGTCGTTCTTTTTCTTGATATATTCAACCCAGTCCATCAGGATACGGCGACTGTAAATTTCCGGTTCCAGGCGGTATTCCCAGAGCAGGTCAAATGCCGGAGAAGTGGCATTCATCACCATAATTGGCAGCGTAATACCATTTTGCCTGAGCGTCACGCCTTCATCTGCATACGCTACGCCCAGATAGTCAATCCTGTGAAACTGGAGCAACGAAGCCACTTCCGAACTTCCGCTTCCATAGGCAAATGCCTTCACCATCGCCATGATTTTGGTTCCCTGACCGCCAGCCCTGGGTCCAATTTTCGAACGATAATAGTTCAGGTTATGAGCCAAGGCATCCAGGTTGATTTCCAAAACAGTGCCGTGTGCTTTTTGTTGTATCCTGTGGACGATCTTTTCAAATGAAAAGGGCCTTGCGCCCTTCACCAGGATCAGGCTGTCTGATAATGTCTGGAATGGAAAATCTTTTAAAAAAGACTCGGTATCGTTGAAAAACTCCTGCTCGGGAATGTCAAACAGGGTAGCCTGGCTGCTGATCTGCGGGCCTATTCCGATGAGCCGGTTGATTGATTTTTCCTTTAACAGTTTGGATACCAGCCCATACAGATCGGAAGGTCTCTGCCCGGTTTGCAGAACATCAGAAAGGATGATGGCTTTTTTTTGGCGCTGTTCCTGCTGTGACAGAAAGTTTAATGCCATAGAAAGCCCCTGCAGATCATTGTTGTATGCGTCGTCGATCAGGTAACAATGATTGATCCCTTCTTTTAATTCCAGTCTCATGGAAACGGGCTTTAGCGCAAGGACCCGCTCCTGAATTGCGGCTGGCCCGATACCAAAGTCCAGCATGAATACGATGCAATGTGTCAGGTTTTCAAGGGATGCCTCGTCCCGGAAACCGGTTTCAAAAGTAAAGGATCCCGACTTTCCTTTTAAAGTGATGACCGACTTGTCTTTTTGAATCTGATACGAAACCTGGATACCGGCCCCCGAATTGGTCGTACCCCAGCTGATGGTTTCCAAAAACGGATTAACCGGCCGCAGGATCAACGCTATTTCCTCGTCGATCTCTTGATAATCCTTGCGATAGATGAGTTTTTTTACCTTGGTAAAAAGGCGGAGCTTCTCTGTGATTTTTTGTTTCCGGCTCCTGAAACCATCGTCGTGCGCTGAGCCGATATTGGTGAAAATACCTATAGTGGGCTGCATAACCGGCTGGAGATATTCCATTTCGTGGGCTTTTGAAATACCCGCTTCGAAAATGCCCAGCGTATGTTCGCTGCTGAGGTTCCAGACTGATAAGGGAACGCCGATCTGTGAGTTATAACTTTTGGGACTTGCCAGGATCCGCTGGTCTGGTGCCATCAGTTGGGCAAGCCATTCTTTCACGATCGTTTTACCATTGCTGCCCGCAATGCCCAGAACGGGTATATCGAACTGTTTTCTTTTCTCAGAAACCAGCTTCTGTAAGGCCCTGACTGCGGATGGTACCACCCAAATTTGCGCATCGTGCCATCGGGCGGTTTCTTTTTTTAAGGATTCGGACCAGGAATCCTCTTCAACAACAAATTCCCGGACGCCGATCTTGTATAAATCATTGATAAATGCGTGACCATCGTGCCTTGCGCCTTTAATCGCGAAAAAAATGCTTTGTTCGGGAAAAGAAACTTGACGGCTATCGGTAAGAAGGTAAGCAGCTTGCGGTTTGAAACCTACATCCATTTTTTAGACTTGAAATAAAAAATCATCCCGATGGTGACGACGACCATCAGACCCCAGACGTAAAAGTAGCCATAATGCCACTTTAGTTCAGGCATAAATTCAAAGTTCATTCCATATACGCCGACTATGAAGGTCAAGGGCATAAAAACGGCGGAGAAAATGGTAAGCGTTTTCATGACGGAATTCATGCGGTTGCTGATGGCGGATAAATGCACGTCGGCAAGGCTGGCGACCAGCTCACGGTAGGAATCAATAGTGTCCAACACCTGCATGACGTGGTCATAGAGGTCGCGATAGTAAGGTATTACGTCTTTTTTTATTTGGATGTTATCCTCCCTAATCAATTGGTTGAGCATATCGCGCAAAGGCCAGATCTGCCGCCTTGCAACGCTAAGTTCGCGTTTCAAGGCGTATAGCTCATTCAGCGACACACTTTCCGAACCACTGATGACCCTGTCCTCTGTCGCATCAAGGCTGTCGCCCAGTTTTTCCAGGACGATGAAATAGTTGTCGACAATGACATCCAGCAAGGCAAATAAAAGGTAATCAGGCCCATTTCGGCGTGTTTTGCCAACTGAAGCCTGTAACCTGCCCAGTACCGGACTGAAAATATCGTTGGTGAGTTCTTCCTGGAACGAGATCAGGTAATTTTCGCCTACCACAAAGCTTACGTGTTCCCAGGATATGCTGATAGGGGATTCATATTCTACATGAAGCATTTTCAGCGTCAGGAAAAGATAACCTGAATCATACACCTCCAATTTAGGCTTATGTTCCGTATTGACCACATCTTCCAGCAGAAGGGGGTGTAGCTGGTACAGCTTCCCTAATTTTTCGATGAGCGGGATCTCGTGGATGCCGTCCACGTCAAGCCAGGTGATGATGGTCTCGTCAGGTTCAGCAGGAGCACAGTCTTTCAAGGAATGCGCTTGTTCGTCCCGGAACACTTTGTCGTTATACTGGATCCTGCGAATTTTGGTTTTGAGTTCAATCTCAGGCCCTATGTAGGTCAGTGTGCCCGGCGAAGTCAGCAAATTACGCCTTTTATAGCGCTTCGATTTCTTGATGATCGGTGCTATCTCCTTGCGCTTTACACCTTCGCTTTCTCCTGTCTTGTTCAATTTTAAGAATTACTTAAGATGAAAAACCATTAATGGAACGTGCGTGTCAATGATGAGCTTTCTGGTAACGCTTGGGTTGATCAGAAATTCTTCAATGAACGAACGTTCACGGGAAGACATCATCAGCAGGTCGGCTTTCACCTCGTCGCAATAATCCTCAATCCCGTCCAATACGTGTTTGGCCTGGCGGATCACGATCTGGCCCTCTGCTATATCAAATTCCTTCTTGATTTCAGCGATGAATTGGTTGTCAGGCTGAATATCGGGTTGGGTGTCCGACTTCACTTTCAGCAAGGTCAGGCTTGCACCAAAATGGTTCATCAAGACAAAAACCTCTTTTAAAATATCATTCTCATCATATTCAAACTGAGTAGCATATACGACTTTGGTAAATTTGCCCGGACTGACATGCGGTGGTATAACCAGGACAGGGCATGTGGCATGCAGTGCGATTTGGGTCGCCGAACTGCCGATCAGTTTGTCCAGGAATCCGCCTGTACCGGTCCTGCCCATCACGATCATATCAGGATTGTATTCTTCTACGGCATCTTCAATGCTGGACTGAATGCTGCCCAATGCCCAGATGGCTTGCGCCCGATAGCCCTCTGTGGCGAGTTGATCGGCGTAACTTTCCAGTTTTTTCTTGAACTCATCTTCCAGTTCGCTGGTCATGCCCAGAAAATCAGAACCGCCCACACCAGGTACGATATTGCCGGGTGTCAGGTTTACATCGGCTATGTACGGCTGATATGCGTGCAATACAAGCAGCTCAGTGATCTCTTTTTCGGCAATAATTTTCGCGGCAGCAAGGGCATGGTCAGCATTTTCTGAAAAGTCGATAGGGACAAGTATCCGGTTCATGTCAGTTAATTATGATGTTTTGGAAAGCAGTTTCCGAACCTATTCATTTTGAAGAATGAAACAAAGGATTTGGCTCATCTTATCAAAAGTTTAATATTTCATGTTGAGTGTGAAACTCAATTTTTATGCCAGAGTTCCATGCAAAATTTGGGTAGATCCATTTTTTATTTCAAAAATCAGAAAATGTTTAATACAATCAATAAATAACAGCCTTGAAAACATATTATAAATTTTGCATCTTACCTTAATAGGGCCGATTGGCATAGTTGGGCTTAAACTGATTTTTTATAAGTTTACCTTCACAAACTACTCATCACTTCAATTTTCTGTATGAAGAGCAAAATTACCATTATCAACATCGCGCTGGTTACCATAGCGGCAATTGCAACAGTTCTAAATGCTTATGATGTTATTTCCGTTTCTGATAATGTGCTTATTTTGCTCCGCTGGCTTGCGCTGGCGGGCCTTGTCGTATTTGCCATACTAAAGAAAAACCTCACTACTTCCATCCTGATCTCCATGCTTGTAGGCACTGAGATCGGGTATGATTATCCTAAAATGGGGACTGAGCTGCATTTCCTGCGGCAGATCTTCCTGCAGATGATCAAAACGGTGATTGCACCTTTGCTTTTTGCCACGCTGGTCACGGGAATTGCCGGACATTCGGATTTGAAACAAGTTGGCAGAATGGGTTGGAAATCATTGCTTTACTTCGAGGTGGTAACCACGTTTGCATTGCTGATCGGGTTGTTTTTTGCCAACTGGTTTAAGCCAGGCGTGGGTATTGTACCCCCCGAATCGCTCAATGCTACCTTGCCGAAAGTAGCAGAGCAGACCTGGCAGGATATTGTGCTGCATTCATTTCCCGAGAACGTCGCCAAGTCCATTTATCATGGGGAAGTATTGCAAATTGTTGTTTTCAGTGTTTTGTTTGGGATAAGCCTGGCATTGCTGCCGGCTGCTAAAAAAGAGAAATTCGTGCATGGCGTGGAATTGCTGGCGGAGGTGATGTTTAAGTTTACCAAAATCATCATGTATTTTGCGCCAATCGGGGTAGGAGCGGCTATTGCCGAAACCGTTGGCCATATGGGCATCGATGTTTTGAAAAACCTTGCCTTGCTGCTGGCTACCTTGTATTGCGCCTTGATTGTTTTCATACTAATTGTTTTTGTCCCGATCGCTTTATTCGCCCGGATCCCGGTGATCAAGTTTGCAAAGGCTATTTTCGAGCCGGTATCCATCGCATTTGCAACCACCAGTTCGGAATCTGCACTGCCCAAAGCAATGGAGAAAATGGAGAAATTCGGCGTTCCCCGTCAGATCGTATCCTTTGTTATGCCAACTGGTTACAGCTTCAATCTCGACGGGTCCACGCTTTATCTGGCGCTGGCAACCGTTTTTGTGGCCCAGGCCACAGGTACCGAAATGTCGTTTGGGCAACAGCTCACCATGGTATTGTTGCTCATGCTGACCAGTAAAGGGGTTGCTGGTATTCCACGCGCAACATTGGTAATACTTCTGGGGGCGATTGCTAACTTCGGAATGCCTGAGTGGCCCGTATTACTAATCATGGGTATTGATGAGTTAATGGATATGGCGCGGACGTCTGTCAATGTAACCGGGAACTGCCTGGCCACAGCAGTGATTGCCCGCTGGGAAGGGGAATTGGACGATGAGAAAATGCACAATTCTGACTTGGTGACGGAAGAAATAGCAGTTTAAGGAGTTCAATCCTTAGTATTGACCTTTAGACCATTATCCCTTGACCATTAACCTTTTGACCTTTTAACTCTGCATATGTTAACCGTTTACGGAATACCTAATTGCGATACCATCAAAAAAGCGCGTACCTGGCTTGATAAACATCATATTGAATACACTTTTTACGACTATCGTAAAGATGCGATCAGTGCCGACAAGGTTAAAAAGTGGTTTAAAGTTTTTCCCTGGGAAAAAGTGATCAATAAAGCTTCCACGACCTGGAAAGAGCTTTCGGAAGAAGAAAGGGCAAAAGTAATCGACGAGAAGTCAGCAGCTAGGTTGGCAGTGGCTCATACCACTGTAATCAAGAGGCCTGTAATTGAAGATGCCACGGGCAAAGCCGTTACACTTGGGTTTTCAGAGAAGATTTACGAAGAAACATTTCTTAAGTAGAGGCCCTGACGGTTACTACTACCACTTTTGATTGATCGGTGAGTGTAGTTGCGAACAAATAGTAGTCACCGCCTTCCCTGAGTTTCCACTTCTTTCTCAATTCTTCTGTTTTGGCAGGAAAATTACGGACAGTCAGGTTGGCTTTATTTCCTCCGATATGTTTTGTTAATTCCCGCATATCCGGTTTGCAAACTGCAATGATTTTCATGGACCGCCCGGGGAAATTGCCCGCCAAATGTGCTGACGTGTACAATTGACTGTTAGCGGCGATTTTATCCACGCGATAGCGTTCACAGATGGTTTTGAATGCCCCTGCTTTCAGAATGGCAGGATGCGGTTCGTATAAATAGCCAAGCGGGTCGGAATAGGTGACCTCTGCATTCCGTTCTGATTCAGGGTCAAAATCGAGGACCTGCCTGGGATTTCCATTTTGATCCAGAATGGTGGCTTTAACCCTGTATTGGCTGGCTTTGAAATCCTTGTTCAAAACGAAAAGCAATTCCTTGCATTCCTGCTCATAACCAACGGCATGAACTTCTTTCACCCATTGTAATTCACTGCAGGCCAATGCGATGTCGAGAAGCGGGGAGGTTTTTAGCAAGATGTTAGGGGCGTTTTTGAACAACAGATCAAGATTCGATAAAATATCGGGTGTACAATCTGTGAGCCTGACAACTTTTTCCCGGTTCTCGGTTCTCCTGGCGGGATCTGCGTAAATCCAGTCCGCCGCTGAAACATGATGCAAGAGGGCTGTGAGCGAATCCTCCTCGTGGACTTCGATGTGGCGGACGCCGAGCTGATGGAAATTATAGCGTGCCGTTTCCGCAACTTCCTGCTGCCTCTCGTAATATTCAACTTTTTCGAAACTCCGGCTTAAATAATAACTGTCTATACCCATTCCGCCAGTGATATCTACCAGTTTTTTTCCGGAAACCAGACTTGCTTTATAGCGTGCCGTAGCTTCCGAGGAACATTGCTCCACGGATAGGGCCGGAGGAAAAACCAGTTGCTCATTGTGGTACCAGTCGGGAAGCTTTTTTGCAGCCTTCTGCCGGGACAGAATCTGGCCCGCGAGTTTTTTGACATCCAAACCCTTGTAATGGCCGGCATTCAAAATCAGCCGACTGACATTTTCATGTTGGTGTGACTGTATAAAAATGATTTCCTCATCCGACAAACCAGGTCCGTCTGTTCCCATCTTATGTAAAGGATATGCATCAATACCTTTCGCAGGTTTTGAGAGGTCGAAATTAAATCATTTTGGCAACTGATCGGAGCTTATATACCAACAAGTCGGATTTAGAAATATTATCAGAATGCAGATGATTTGCACCATTTTACTTTTGTCTGATTATCAATTAAATAGGCCTGTTAATGCCTGACCAGCGTTTTTAGTCAAGTAGGACTAACCAGATGAAAATTATAACTTGTCGTCTAATATCCTATTTCCTTAAGTTTAACCTTTATTTATCATGAGAATTAAGACCTTTGAAGAGTATCAGGTTGCCTACAAACAAAGTGTAGATGATCCCGAAGGTTTCTGGGCGGAGGTGGCCCAACAATTTCAATGGCGTAAACCCTGGAAAAAAGCCCTCAGCTGGGATTTTACCGAGGCAAATGTGAAATGGTTTGAAGGTGGTGTCCTTAACATCACGGAAAATGCCCTGGACCGTCATCTGGCAGATAAGGGCGACCAGATAGCTCTTATCTGGGAACCTAATGATCCGGAAGATAAATCAGTTTCTATAACCTACCGTGTTTTGTTCGATCAGGTTTGCCGGTTTGCCAATGTGTTGAAAAAACATGGTGTCAAAAAAGGGGACCGGGTTTGTATATATCTTCCCATGGTGCCCGAGCTGACTGTTGCTGTTCTGGCCTGCGCTCGGATTGGAGCAATTCACTCGGTTGTTTTCGGTGGTTTTTCGGCTAAGTCCATAGCCGACCGGATCAACGATGCCGCTTGCACCATGGTAATCACCTCGGACGGCGCGTTCCGTGGCAATAAGGTGATCCCAATGAAAGCGACGGTTGATGAGGCACTTGTGCAATGCGATACAGTGAAGAATGTAATCGTCATGACCCGCACGCGTACGCCGGTTTCCATGCTCAAAGGAAGGGATTTGTGGTGGGAAGAAGAGGTGAAATTGGTGGATTCAGTCTGCGCGGCCGAGCCGATGGATGCGGAGGATATGCTGTTTATCCTGTACACCTCCGGATCTACCGGAAAACCTAAGGGTGTAGTCCATACCTGCGGTGGCTACATGATCTATGCCGCTTATACTTTTCAGAATGTTTTCCAGTATGAGCCAGGCGAAATTCATTTCTGTACCGCCGATATCGGCTGGATTACCGGGCATAGCTACATCGTGTATGGTCCGCTTTGTTGTGGTGCTACCTCGGTTATTTTCGAGGGGGTCCCCACTTACCCGGATGCAAGCCGTTTCTGGAAAATCGTTGAAAAGCACAAGGTGAACATCCTTTATACCGCTCCTACGGCCATCCGTTCATTGATGAGCTCGGGTCTGGACTATGTGAATGGAAATGATCTTTCTTCGCTGACAAAGCTCGGTTCGGTAGGTGAGCCGATTAATGAGGAGGCATGGCATTGGTATAAAACCAACATTGGTGCAGACCATTGCCCATTGGTAGATACCTGGTGGCAAACAGAAACCGGCGGAATTATGATATCCCCGCTGGCTGGCATTACGCCCGAAAAACCAACTTTTGCCACACTGCCATTACCGGGGATACAGCCGGTTTTGGTCGACGAAAATGGAAAAGAAATCGAAGGAAATGGCGTGAGCGGAAATCTTTGTATCAAATTTCCATGGCCGGGAATCATCAGAACCACTTATGGCGATCACGAGCGCTGCAAGCAAACCTATTTTTCAACTTATCCTGGAATGTATTTTACAGGTGACGGTTGTTTGCGTGACGAAGATGGCTATTACCGCATTACAGGCCGTGTCGATGACGTACTGAATGTTTCGGGCCACAGGATTGGAACTGCGGAAGTCGAGAATGCGATCAATATGCACCTTGGTGTAGTGGAATCTGCAGTAGTCGGTTATCCGCACGATATCAAAGGTCAGGGAATTTATGCTTACGTGATTGCAGAAAAGGAGATAGATGATGCGGATATGTTCAGGAAAGACATTTCGGCAACGGTCTCCCGCATCATCGGGCCAATTGCTAAACCCGATAAGGTGCAATTTGTGACGGGATTGCCAAAGACCCGCTCTGGAAAAATCATGCGACGGATTTTAAGAAAAATATCGGAAGGAGATGTCAGTAATCTAGGTGATACTTCCACGTTACTGGACCCGGCGGTTGTCGACGATATCAAAAAAGGGGCGCTATAGCCTTTGTCAGACATAAAAAAGGTAGCTCTTCAAGGCTACCTTTTTTATGTCTGACAAATTAAGCTTTTAATGATGCCTTATCAGCTGCACAGCCGCATCCTTTTGCGCATCCTCCACTGTTGCGGCTATCAAAAGTCTTCCAGATACGCCGACCGATAAAGCCTCCCGCTATCAGGAAAAGAATAAGTACGATCAATTGCTGTATGTCCATGACCCGGAAAACAAGAGAATGCTACCAATTGTTCCTCGCGGCGAGGCGGAAAGCATGCTGGTAATGATGTTCGCTATGCCATGCGTAGTTAGCGATCACTTCGTCCAGCCTGGTAATCCGGCCCGTCGCCGGATGCGTATAGGTCCTACCCAGGTCGGTTTGGTCCATCGAGCTTAAAAGCAAGACCCAGCGCAAATGAACGTACCGCAGCAATTGCAGGGATAACTCAATTTGTGCCGTTTTCGCGTCCGGTAATTCGGCCCACAACTGTTCTTCATAAGGCTTAATTACGGGATTATCCTCCGTTAGTGCGAGTCGGCAACGCGTGTATGCATTGATATGGCTGTCGGCCACATGATGGATCAATTGTCTGACCGTCCAGCCTCCTGGCCTGTAAGGTGTATTTAGTTTTTCCTCGTCCCAATCAGCAAGAAGGTTGATAAATTTGGACGGCAACGCACTAATAGTCTGAATATTCGACTTGATTTCGGAAGGCGTATAGCTGTCTTGAAAGATAAATCGGCCAATGGGATATTGAAGCTGTTCGAGATCCATTTTTTATAAGGGAATGACTGAATGAGAATAATCAAAGAATTGCTTTTGTCGCGGGCACATTGGTCTTAGAAGTTCTCTTTAATAACACCTACCAGTTCGTCGTGCGCTTTTCCGGCAGTTGCTATGATATCCCCTCCGAAAAGATAATTATCGCCTCCACTGAAATCAGTAACCGTTCCGCCTGCCTCTTTAATCAGTAACACACCGGCTGCCATATCCCAAGAATTCAGATTGTATTCATAAAATCCGTCGAACCTGCCTGCCGCCACGTAAGCAAGATCCACTGCGGCAGCCCCCATTCTACGGATTCCGTGGGTTTTTTGCATCAGCAATTCCAGTATGTACATATACCGTTTTTGTTTTTCAAACTTATAGTAAGGGAAACCTGTCGCAATCAAGCTGTCCTGCAAAAGCGGGACGCCGGATACGTTTATTTTTTTATCGTTTAGCCAGGCGCCGCCTCCCTGCCAACCAAAGAACATTTCATTCAGGCTGGGCTCGTGAATGACGCCCACCAGCAATTCTTTTCCTCTTGCGAGGCCCACACTCACGCAGTAAACCGGGATTCCATGGATAAAATTGGTAGTGCCATCTAACGGATCGATGATCCAGTTCAAAGCAGTCGGGTCCGGTTCTATACCGGTTGTGCCTTCCTCGGTAATAAAGCTGGCTTCTGGCAAAAGTGCGCTTAAACCTGCCACAAGCAACTTTTCAGCTTCTTTATCTACGTAAGAAACCAGGTTATTGAGGTCCTTATATTCAATTTTGTCCCTTGAAAAAAGCGCGGCTTCCTGTTGAATGAAAGAAGAAGCCTGCCTTACAATCTCCGTGGTTTTTCGTGTCAGCAATTCGAGATCCATACTATTTACCCTTCTGAGGAATTTTTGAGAGTGAATTATTGATGTAGTAAACCCTGACGATCAGCGTCAGTAAAATCGGTATCACTACATAATTGTGTTTTAAAACGTTGCCAGTTGCGCAAAGTAAGAGAAATCCATAAAAAATCAACAAAAACTGAAACCAGGAAGGTTTCTTGTGTTCCGAAAAGAAGAAAATCAGGGGCATCCAAAGCGGAAATGCCCAAAGTAGGTCATAATTCCAACGCGTGGTTTCATCGGTCCTGACAGCCCAGAGCAGCGCCAGTATCCAGCCTGCAAGGCCGACGATTGAAAACAGCACCTTGTCTACTGTAAAATTGACAATGCCCTTGTTGGTCTGCCAATAGGTCAATGCGAGGACTAGAATGGCCAGCGTCCAGAAGGTAACCGTTGGAGTGAATATGCCGTTATATGCGACAGGTTCGGCGATGAAGATATCATTTTTGGCAACCACCAGCGGCCTGGTGCCTGAAACCGTTTTGACTTTTGCCTCGGCAAAGGCCGCGGCGAGATTATCAGGCAGAAAAGTAGCCTGTTCGGCGGTAGCAATTTCGTCTGCCTGGGTACCGATAGCGAGGTCCATACCAAAGTCGGCCCAGGGATTTTGTTTAAAAGCGTACTTGTCAATCCATTGCCTGAAGCTCCGTTTTTCTTTGGTATATCCCGTATATATCAGGCTGTCACCCGCAGCTGCCTTTAATGCGTCGGCTAGGCGGGTAGCGCAATTGTCGTAGAAAAAAAGGTATTGATATTCCCGGTTTTGTGGCAGGTAATTGGTTTCCAGGTAATTGTAAATCTTTTGCTTCTGGGATTGAGAGAGATTCAGGACTTGCTCGGAAATAGAACGGTTTTCCGACCTGTAAAAGGCTATGTGAGGTGCCATAGGCGCTACCGAGATCGTGTAGGGCAGCGTCCCGCGCAGGAATTTGATATAGAAATTTCCTTCTTCAAATTTAAAGGTGCCATAACTGTATGCGCCGTCGATCCCGGCAGCCGGATCATATACCCAGAGCGCACTGTGCCCGAAACCGGAATACAAATCTTCGCCGGGCCCAAAGGTAATCAGGCTCACTTTTGCCTGCGGGCTTAATGTCGCAAACTGTGCAAACAGGGGCAGGCCGGCACCGAACAGAAGGAAAAGAACAATGGTAAAGCGCTTAAAAAATAGCTGATAGTTCGGGTTCATATTATTCAGGATCTTCGACCTCATATTTGTCTGATTTCTTTCTTTCCTCTGCTTTCCCAGCCAAGACAATTACAATTTCGCCTTTGACGGTTTTGTCGGAGAAATACGCAATTACTTCTTGCAAAGTACCTCTCACATTTTCTTCGAAAATCTTGCTTAACTCCCTGGAAACACTCACCTGCCGATCGGCCCCGAAAAATTCGGCAAACTGCTGCAATGCTTTCACGAGCCGGTGGGGCGATTCGTAAAAGATCATCGTCCTTTCCTCGGGTGTGAGGTTTTGTAATCTCGTTTGTCGTCCTTTTTTATGAGGTAAAAAACCTTCGAAAGTGAAGCGGTCGCTGGGAAGTCCTGAGTTGACCAGTGCTGGGACAAATGCGGTAGGGCCAGGGAGGCATTCTACATCGACGCCCCGTTTGATGCATTCCCTGACCAGCAGAAATCCTGGGTCCGATACAGCAGGAGTGCCGGCATCTGATACGAGCGCCATGGATTCACCTTTTAAAATTCGGTCCACAACTCTGGATACAGTCTGATGCTCGTTGTGAATGTGGTAACTGTGCATGGGTTTGGAAATGCCCAGGTGTTTCAGCAAGGAACCCGACGTGCGGGTATCTTCGGCCAAAACCACGTCCACACTTTTCAGTACATTGATTGCGCGCAGCGTGATATCTTCCAGATTGCCGATGGGGGTGGGTACTATATAAAGTTTCATTTAACGTTGGGCAAGCATGGATGGGAAAGCCTGCCCGAAATTATTTCTTTTTTTCAAAGATAGCATCAATTGCGGCGGCCAGCTTCTTGTCTTTTTCCGTCACGATATCTCCTGCATCATGGGTATTTAATTCAAAACTGACTTTATTATAGACATTGGTCCAAAATGGGTGATGATCCATTTTATCTACTGTTTTGGCAACTTCGGTCATGAAAGCAAAAGCTTCTTTGAAGTCCTTAAAAGTGAAGCTGCGTTTTAGTTTATTCTCTTCCTCTTTCCACATCGTTTCAGTCGTTTGTCATATTGTTACATCTTTTTCATACGGTATTCGATAAACTTGTCAGTTCCTTTTCCGTTAAGGCAGGTAACGGTTTCAATGAGGTACAAGGCCGTTCCTTTAAAATTCCCGCTGCCCTTCATAGAAATTCTTCCGCAGTCGTCTTCACCCGTTCCACGATCATAAGTAAAATTCATGCCATTCATTTCCAGGTTTTTGAAATGGTTGAAAGGAGTTATTTCTTCCAGGTTCAGGTTTTTGTCGGAAACCCAATCAACTTTCACCGTCACGGCAAGCGAATCTTTGGTCGATTTGTTAAAAAACTTAAACCCGTTGTAAGTACCGGAAAGCTCTTTGATCGGATCTGCCGCCTCCTCTGCCGGCGGGGTATTTTCACTATCTTTCTTACAACCGATTAAAAGCAGAAATGCAAGGGAGGGAAGGATAAATGGCTTTATCATGGGGGGATGGGTTCAGATTTTGATGAACGAATATACGGATTTATACTTGTTTTTAATTCACGGGATGGAACGCCAAATCGGTTTTGGGCAGTATATTTGAACTTTGTTTTGGTAGATTTCCTTACCTTTTTATGAAAGTTGAATTAGTCCGGGTCAACGATGCTTTTCATTTTGAAGGCACTGGCTCATCCGAAATTAAAGTACATACCGACGGCTCTCCTGAGATAGGCGGTTCCAACCTTGGTGTAAGGCCCATGGAGTTATTGCTCATGGGACTTGCGAGCTGCAGCGCAATTGATGTAGTGCTCATTCTGAAAAAACAGCGTCAGGATATCACCGATTTTCGCATTTCGGTTGATGGTGATCGCGAACAGGAGGAAGGTACCCAACGCAAGCCTTTCCGGAAAATCCATTTGATTTTCAAATTTGCCGGTAATCAGCTCGACGAAAATAAAATCAACCGGGCAATTGGCCTGTCCATGGAAAAATATTGTTCTGCGACTGCCCAGATGGAAGCATTGGCAGAAATCACTTATAGTGTTGAAATTGCGAGCGTTTAGTCGGGAAGTTTTTCAGAATTCAATATAGTCCATGCAACAATATCAGGATTTACTGCGCCACATTCTTCGTAGCGGGGTTCGTAAGACAGATCGGACCGGAACGGGCACCATCAGCGTTTTTGGTTACCAGATGCGCTTTAACCTGAAAGAAGGTTTTCCGTTGGTTACCACCAAGAAGGTGCATACCAAATCCATTATCTACGAATTGCTCTGGTTTTTGCGGGGAGATACCAATATCAAGTACCTGAAAGACCATAACGTTTCCATCTGGGACGAATGGGCGGATGAAAATGGAGATCTTGGTCCCGTATATGGAAAACAGTGGAGAAGCTGGGAAGGGGCAAACGGAAGATCGGTGGACCAGTTACAGGAAGTTTTGAAGCAGTTGAAAAGCTCCCCGGACTCGCGTCGTATCATGGTTACTGCCTGGAATCCAGCCGAACTGACCGAAATGAAATTGCAGCCTTGCCATGCGTTGTTCCAGTTTTACGTTGCGCCTCCAGATGTGGATGCCGGAGAAACAAGGGGCAAGCTTTCCTGCCAGCTTTACCAGCGCAGTGCAGATGTATTTCTGGGTGTGCCTTTCAACATTGCCAGCTATGCATTGCTGACCATGATGATCGCCCGGGAATGTGACCTCGATCTGGGTGAATTTATCTGGACGGGTGGGGATACCCATATTTATCTTAATCACCTGGATCAGGTAGAACTGCAACTGAGCCGCGAACCGAGGGCGCTGCCGACAATGGTAATCAATCCGGAGGTGAAAAATGTGCTCGATTTCAAATTCGAGGACTTTGAATTGCAAAATTACCATCCCTGGCCCGGTATTAAGGCCCCGGTAGCGGTTTAAGGGTTCTGAGGAATGAGTATCCAATATATTCTAGAAATCATCGGGACCTTTGCTTTTGCTATTTCCGGCGCACTCGCCGTGAAAGACCAGAAGTACCCCGATTGGTTTGGCGCCAGCTTCACGGCTTTCATTTCGTCTATTGGCGGAGGAACCCTGAGGGATATACTCCTGGATAGTTATCCGCTGGTCTGGGTCAGCGATATCAATATTATCTACGCCATCGTCGCAGGTATTTTCGCCACTTTTATTTTTTATAAATTCCTGTTGAGGCTTAGGAAAACGCTGTTCCTGTTCGATACTTTCGGGATTGCGCTTTTCACGATAGTAGGAACTGAAAAGGCATTGCATTTGGGTGTGAGGCCCGAAATCGCAGTAATTATGGGCGTTTTTACGGCAACGATGGGTGGCGTGATCCGTGATGTAATGACAAACGAAATCCCGATTATTTACAGGAAGGAGGTGTATGCAACTGCATGCTTTGCAGGAGCATGCAGTTATTTATTGCTGGATAGACTTGGTGCCGGTCGTAATATCGCTTTCATCTCGGCTTCCCTCGTCATCATAGTGATCAGGATACTCGCGGTAAAATACGAGTGGAGTGTCCCCCGTTTTTTTCGGTAAACCCAAACCACTATTTCTTTTTCTTCTTGCCTTTTCCGGCTGCTGCTACCGCTGCCTTGGGCGTAACTTTTGGCTGGATTTCTGCAATTGTCTTTTCGATTTGTCCTTTGTAAAAACTGGTAAAGGCCTGGTCTGCCGGCGTGCCAAAGGTTAATGCTTTTTGCGCTACAGGCAATGCCTCATTGTATTTGCCCAGCTTACTCAGGATAGAAGCTTTTAGCCATAAATTATAATATCCTTCTTTCAACCCAATTGCTTTGTCGGCCATGGCGAGTGCCACCTGCAGATCTTTTCCCTTATTGAGCAGATAACCTGCGCCGCTTTCCAATGTCGCCACGTCCTCCGGCTTTTCGGAGATGGCTTTGTTCAGTGCATTCATGGTCAGGATTTCTGTATGTACTGAAATCTGGACCGGTACATTTACTGAGGACCAGGATAGGTTCAGGTAAGCGGTGCTGTCTGTCAAAGGTTCAATTTCTATCTTGAATGCTTCATTGTATTCTGATGAAGTAGGGACGACCAAAGCTTTTGCCAAGTCGTCGGATTCGTTATATGCATCGGTGCCCTGGTCATATTTTTTATTCAGGATTACTGTCCAGGCTGCTCCGGAAGGAATGGAAAGCAATGCGTATTTTCCCGCAGGTACTGTTCTTCCCCCGAAAGAAAACTCTGTGCTTGCTTCGAGGGTCGTCGGCGAATTGGCCCCTGTACGCCAAAGCTGGTTGTAAGGCGCCAGTGCGGAGCTGTCGGCAAATACTTTACGTCCTCGGATCAAGGGCCTTGAATATTTTATTGTGAAATCAGTAACACCAATAGTCTGCATAACAGTCGCTCCCTGGCTCAATGCGGGTGTCCGTTGTGCAACGGAGTGGGTGAGCAGCAAGGTCGCAAGCACGATGGTCAATAGGCACTTTTTCATTTTTTATAAGGTGGTTTATGGCGGCTGTGGTTAAACTTGTGGTGAAATTAGAATGAAAATATCAGATACCCTAGATGAAACGAAACAGTTTGCTTTCGCTGCTTGAAGCCTATCGACCTGAGAAAGGGGAGGAGGAAAAAATGTACTACGATACAATTGAGTTTGTCCGTGAAAATAAAGAGTGTTTTGAACGCTCCCTGCTGAAAGGCCATGTGACGGCATCCGGTTGGGTTGTTTCGGAAGATCTGGAGGCAGTATTACTGATGCATCACCGGAAACTGAACAAATGGTTTCAACCTGGCGGCCATTGCGACGGCGACCCTAACGTGGAGGAAGTAGCCCGGAGAGAAGTTTGGGAGGAAACGGGCATCCAGCACCTGAGCTTGCTAAAAGAGGGAATTTATGATCTTGACGTTCACCTGATCCCAGCCAATAAGGATGTACCTGCCCACTATCACTATGACATCAGGTTTGCTTTTCAAATGGATGGTCACCAGCCTGTTGTGATCAACAGCGAATCCCGCGACGTAAGATGGGTGCCGATTTCGGAAGTCCAAAACTATCACGATTCGGAGTCGATCATGCGGATGGTTCGCAAGACTAGCGTTTTATGAATTTCAAAGTACGTTGCTGATTTTCTACCCGGATATGGATGAGATATAATCCGGATTGGAGATCATGGGTGGGGAGCGTTTGACGGGCGGTCAGACGGGCTTGCGAACTATACCTTGACATACCGTTAACGCCATAGATGTTCAGATCTGCATTTTTCCCAATCAGGGTCTGTGGAATGTCGAGTACGATTTCCGACGTCGCCGGATTCGGGGATAATATGACCGATTTCAGCAGTTGATTTTCCGTACCTAGCGGATAAAACTCATTCTCAATGATTTCCTCTGCTTTGACAGCGCTTGGCACACCATAACCTAAAAGGTTATCGGGAGTAGCCGCATTATGCCCGGATTTTTTTAGGACATAAATAATTTGCTGAGCAGTAAGGTTAGGATGCGCTTGCCAGAGAATAGTGGCCAGGCCTGCGATCAGCGGCGAGGAAAACGAGGTGCCGCTGCCGCTTGAAGCTGTACCGGAAACCGTTCCGACGACTGCGCCGACACCCACTGCCGCAACATCCGGTTTAGCCTGGCCTGCAGCGTTGGGCCCTACCGAACTTAGTGAGGCATAACTTCTGTCGTAGTTGCTTGCACCTACCGTTAATACCGAATCTACGTCCGCGGGGGCCGATATATAGTGCCAGGCCTTATTTCCATCATTTCCGGCTGAATTGGTAACAATGATACCCACACGTGTTGCAAAACGGGCGGCACGGCTGATAATCGTTGTATTGCCGTCCATATCTTCATAGGTATGGTTATAAGCAGCATTGTCGAATTCGCCGTCGAAGGTGGTGTAGCCCAATGACGAATTGATCACGTCTGCGCCCACGCTATCGGCCCTCTCCGCTGCCAGAAGCCAGGTGATTTCTTCATAGGGTGATTCTCCACCGTCGTTTTCTGTATGATAAAGCGCATACGAGGCTTTAAATGCGGCACCGATCATGGTACCAGGCAGCTCGGCAGCCATTGTTGATAATACATTTAGCCCGTGCGAACCATCATTATAAACGTTTCCGTCACGCGCCACGAAGTCATGGATGTCAACGATCCGCTTTTCGTCTCTGAGGTTTTTGAGAAAACCGACTACGTCACCCTGGTTGAATCCGTTATCCAAAACGGCAATCAACATATTTTCGCCATGATAGCCTTTTTTATGGAGTTCTGGCACACCCATGAGCACCAGTTGGGCATTCATATTGCCATAATTGAGATCCTCGGTCGTTTCGAATTTCTCCGTTGTACCTGAAATGCGTTCAATGCCGGCTGACTGGGAAGTAAGGTTGGCGACTGGAAGATCCAGCTCAATTCCTTTATAAAAAGCCAGTTTTTTGATTGAAGCCAGTTGTTCTGCCGAAGCTTCGACCAAAGAACCATTGAACCAGCGGGAGGAATAGATCACTGTCGCGCCGGTTTGTTTTATAGCAGCGACATACGCTGGGTTGACCGGAAAATCTCTGATTAAGATCGGAATATTCTGGCGGGCTCTTCGTGCGATAGCCCGTTCTGAAAGGTATTCAGAGGGCTTTTCAATGGAATAAGGAGAGTTGGCTTTGTCTTTGAATAAGACCAGATATCTTGGATTACTTTGTCCATACGAGTTGTAACCCGCTACGCATATTGTCAGAATGGTGAACAGTAAATTTTTGATCATTGCTTTCCAAAATTTTGAATGGTAGTGATTTCTTTCGAACCCGAGGAAATGATTCCTCTTCCAACGCAATCGGCTGAATAACAATACTGCAAACTAATCCGCTCACGCCTTATCAGACCAACGTTCCGTGCATATATTTCAATATACTTCTTTCTGGACAAAAGTGTTGAGTCGTCTTGAATGATCATCGTCGTCGTCTTTGGAAAAGTAAACGGCCCGGCTTGATAGGGTTTATCAAAATCAGTGACCCGGCATTTTCGTTCTCCGCCCGCATTAAATGCATTGGTATTCCAGAATGAACCCTCGTAAACCGGCAGGCTGAATTTGACAATGGGACGCCCGTTTTCTTGTTCAAAAAACCGATCATTAGTTTGCCACCCGGCTGTCAAGGAATCAATCTGCCAGAAAACCCTGTTTTTTTTGGAAGAATATTCAAAAGGAAATACAACCTGACCATCCGATTTTTGAAACGGGGCCTTGATCAGTTTTCTAATTTGGATCAGCCCTTCCTGATCCGTTTTGTCCATTGTGTAATAGGTCCGTTCTATCACAAAATCTGTATAGGTTCCGGATTCCAGTGGGAAATAGGATTGTTCCGCCTTTTTTTCAGGATTTTCAGCAGCAGAACAGGAAACGACGATGGACAGGAGAATGCATGGAATAAAGTTTTTTGTGTGCATATGTTAGTGTGATGGGCCTCAGGCGACTTTTTCATCTGGAATGTCGCGGCCGCCGAGATGCGGACAATCCAATAATGCTTTAATTCCGGGATAAGGGACTATAGTTTTAAGATATCCGTAATTGTTGGCGAGTGAAATAATGCTGTTATGATCACCCATTGAAATATCTACGTCGTTCATACCAAATTGGCAAGGATGTTCGTAACCTGCTGCGTGCGTGATCTCGATGATCTCTTTTGCAAGGGTAGTCATGTAATTGTTGAAACGCTGGCTTTTGAGCGCCGGATCTATTCCGGCTTCCAGCCATTTGTTATTGGTTGTAATTCCGGTCGGACAACGGTTGGTATGGCAAATCTGCGCCTGGATGCAGCCAATAGACATCATGGCTTCCCTGGCAACATTGATCACGTCGGCCCCCATGGAAAAAGCCATCACTGCCTGTGCCGGAAGGCCGAGCTTGCCGGAAGCAATAAACGTGATCTTATCTGTGAGACCCCTTTCCTGGAAGATTTTATAAACCGTACTGAAAGCGAAAACCAGCGGTAGTGAAACATGGTCGGCAAATGAGGGTGGTGCTGCGCCTGTACCTCCTTCTCCGCCGTCGATGGTAATAAAATCCGGGCCTTTTCCGGTTTCAATCATCAGATCTGCCAATTCTTCCCACATATCTGTTTTCCCAACTGCCGATTTGATGCCAATCGGCAAACCCGTCTTTTCGGCCATTTGCTCAATGAAATCGATCATTCCCCGTATGTCTGAAAATGCGCTGTGGTAGGGAGGCGATACGACATCCACACCCATTGGGACTTGTCTTATTTCGGCAATTTCAGCAGTGATTTTGCTTGCAGGCAGTACGCCGCCTTTTCCTGGTTTTGCACCTTGTGACAGTTTGAGCTCGATCATCCTGACAAAGGGATTGTTTTCGGTCATCTTCACAAGCTTTTCCATCACAAAATTTCCTTCGGCATCGCGGACACCAAAGTAGGAGGTACCCATATTGAAAACCACATCGGCGCCATATCTATGGTACGGTGATAACCCTCCCTCACCGGTGTTGTGATAGTTTCCAAACTGAAAAGAACCCTTGTTGAGCGATTCGATCGCACGCGCAGACAGCGAACCGAAGCTCATCGCACTCACATTTACAACTGACCTGGGTCGGTACGGTCGTTTCCTTTTATGATAGGCACCGATTACTTTGACCGAAGGAATGGTATAATGATTGGGATCGTTCCCATTTTTAACATGGTGGCTGTGCGTGGAATCCAGCTTAAATGGCAGCATGGCCGGTTTTACAAACACATAGCCCGGCTCCTGTATATTCTGGTCTGTCCCGAAGCCCTGATAGTTATTTTCCCTTTTGGCAGAAGCATAGATCCACGATCGCTGCCTGCGGTTGAAGGGTAGTTCCTCACGGTTATTGGCGACAATGTATTGCCGTAGTTCCGGACCTATCGTTTCGAGCCAGTAGCGAAAATGCCCAACCAGGGGAAAGTTGTGCTGGATGGTGTGCTTACGTTGTATGATATCACGCAATGCAATGATTATCAATATTAAAATCAGATAAGCCCATATCGGAACCGATGACAAAAAAGCAATAGTGGAGCTCATGAGTCCAGAATATAAATAAGCGGCAATGTTTTAAATTTCTTCCCAGTCAGTGACCTTCGCCAGGTCCTTCCAATAACCTGGGTAAGATTTGACGACCACCCCGGGTTCTTCAATCACCACCGGAAAAACCATTCCTGCAGGCGCAAAGGCCATAGCCATGCGGTGGTCATCGTAAGTGTGGATAGAAGGGGATTTGATTGGACCAGGGTCTTTGATGGGGTGAACTTCGTATAAATGATCCTTTTCTATTTCTTTGAGTTCAGCGCCCAACTTTCTAAGCTCTTGTTGTAGAGCAAAAATCCGGTCAGTTTCTTTAATTTTCAAGCTTTCTATTCCGGTTAGGGAAAGGCGGATACCTTTTACCGCGCAGCAAACTGCAACGGTTTGTGCAAGATCAGGGCAATCGGTAAAGTCCCAGCCAATGGATGCGGCGGGAGGTATTTTGGTCAGAAGTACGCCACGGTCTGTAAAAACACTATCGACACCCAGGTGCTTCATGATCTGCACAATGGCACTGTCGCCTTGCAAAGAGTCTTTTTTCAGGCCCAGCAATTCCACTTCAGCGTCTTCCGCCAATGCAACGATGCTGTACCAGTAACTGGCCCCCGACCAATCAGACTCGATCGCATAGGGTTGTGGCTGGTATTTCATGGGGGGAATGGTCAGCTTTTGAGTTTGCCAGTCCGCCTTGTAATCAATCCCGAAATGCGCCATTTGATTGAGCGTCATTTCAATGTATGGACGAGATCCTACATCACCTTCCAACTGAATCGTGAGTCCGCTTGGCAACTCTGGAGCGATCATCAGCAAAGCCGAAATATATTGACTGCTAATGTCCCCTCGCATGGTAATTTCGTGATTACCTGAATAGGAGAATCCGTTTAGTTTCAGTGGTGGATATCCCTCTTCTTTTTCGTATGTGATGTCTGCCCCGAGAAACCGCAATGCATCCACAAGTATCCCGATTGGGCGTTCGCACATCCTGGCAGTGCCGGTCATGGTTTTGTTCTGATTGGTGACGGCGAAGTATGCCGTCAGAAAGCGCATGGTCGTACCCGCGTCAATCACATCGGCCACCTGATCTGCTGAATTAAGCAGGCGTAGCATCGTTTGGGAGTCGCGGGCTTCGGAAATGTTGGAAAGTTCACATTGGAAGCCAGTAAGGGCATTGATAATCAAAGCCCTATTGCATTCACTTTTAGAAGCAGCTAATTGTATTTCTGCGCGTATCGGTTGTTTGGGGGGATTAACAAGAATGGATTTCACTTCAAAAAATTCAAATGATAACTCAGTAAGTTTCCAGCACCTTCAGTTTATTGCGGTGGTTGATTTTAAGGGACGCGAAAGTCAGCTTGTAGCAAACGAAACCAGCGGCCATCAACGACCCGCCAACGATCAGTGAGGAAGTATCCGTTGTAAATCTCTTATTGTCTACGCCTTTGTTGAAAAAATCCGCGCCGATGTAGATGAGCCCTGCTAGCGGAAGAATGGGGGCCAGCTGCGAAATGAAAGGTATCCGTCTCGAAACCTTCATCAAGCGAACATCTTTCAGCAGAATTTCCTGGTAGTCCATACGACCCACCGCTTCATTAACGATCCCAATACTGAATGATGAGTCTGTAACGCTGGCAATGGTTTCGTCAAAACGGATCGTTTCATTCTGCATCCTGAATTTGATGTTGTCCCCTGGAAAAAAGCGGTACCTGTGAAAGCCTCCGATGGCCGGCGAGGCATCAAGCACCAGGTATTTTTGCCCTGGCGTGGCGATTATCCTGTTTGTATTGCCTTGTTTCAGGAAAAGTTCTTCACTTGAAAGCGCTTTCTTAGCATCATAATGATCCTGTGACCAGGCTGAAAGATTCCCTAAAAGAAGCAAAATGACAATTGGAATTAGTTGTCTCATAATATAAAAAAGAATGTTTCAAATATAGGGAATCATTCTTTGAAACGGGTGAAAGTGTTGCAATGTTGCTCATTTTAGAGCCGATAAATTAATCTGCTTCTTCTGTTTCTTCCTTGGGGACCTTCACCGAAACACCTCCGGAAATCAGCATTTTCATGACATCCGTGGAAGTGGCTTCCAATGGTACAACAAGTTCCGAAGGTACAATAAAAAGTTCTCCCGAAAGAGAGTAAGAAAGCGGCATATAAACGGCTACATGGTCATAAATCTTCAAATGACTCAGGTCTGTTTGAGTGATAAACCCAATCTTTTTGATATTCGTCTCTTTGTACATTGTCACTATCACAGGCTGGTTAAATTTCTTTTTATCCCCGACGAACGCTAGAATAAGGTCTTTAATCGAATAGTAAATCAGGCTTACCAGCGGTATGCGCCGCATGATACTTTCGGTGAGCTTAAAAAACGATTGGGGAACGACAGTAGAGAAAAAAAAGCCGAGCAGGATAATGCTCAGTATAATGATCAGCATGCCAAGGCCCGGAAGGTATACAGTTTGCTGCCCTGAAATCGGCACTTTAATATGAAGCAGACCATCCAGGTATTCAACACCGGTCCAGATAATCAGACCGGTTGCATAGAGTGGGGCAACGAGCACCAGTCCTCGAATGAAATAGCTGATTAACCGTTTGAGGAGAAAGTTTTTAATTTCCATTGCATAAACTGTTGAGCATCGGGCCGCACGCCAGGACGATGGCTTTATAAAGAGGAGAAATATTGGACGATGCCGATTGAATTAGGATATTTGCAACCCTGGTATGGAAAAAATGCTTTTTCATACCTTTCCGGTAAAATTAAAAAGAAGTTCATTCATTTGACGTATATGTATCAGGCCAGTTATTTGAAACATTTTACCGAAGAGGTTTTTCTCGCGATAGGATGTTCTCCCGAAGAGGCCCAACTGGCTTCACAAGTATTGGTCAGCGCTGATCTGCGTGGTGTGGATTCGCATGGAATTGCCCGCCTGGCAGGTTATGTCCGATTATATGATCATGGGAGGCTCAATCCAAAACCCGAAGTGAAGGTAGTTTACGAAACCCCGAGTACAGCCGTAGTGGATGGCGACCGCGGGCTTGGATTGGTAGTAGCACCAAAAGCAATGGAGGTAGCCATGGAGAAAGCGGAGAAAGTGGGTTCGGGCTGGGTATCCGTACGGAATTCCAATCATTTCGGCATTGCGGGCTATCATGCTATGCTAGCTTTGGAAAAGGACATGATCGGCTGGACCATGACCAACGCCGCCCCGCTGGTTACACCGACGTTCTCATTGGATAAATTATTGGGTACCAATCCGATAGCAGTTGCTGTTCCCGCTCAGGAAGAACCCGCATTTGTTGCAGATTTTGCTTCCACGGCTGTTGCTTACGGTAAATTTGAAATTTTGCAACGAAAAGGTTTACCCGCCCCATTGGGTTGGGCCCAGGATGCGGAAGGAAATGCCACGACCGATTCCAATGCCGTAAAAAGCGGCGGCGGATTACTCCCTCTGGGTTCCGACCGCGAACACGGAAGTCACAAGGGATATGGCCTTGGTGCTATTGTGGATATTTTTTCAGGTGTCTTATCCGGTGCTAACTTTGGTCCCTGGGTGCCACCTTTTGCAACGGCGGGATTTATGTCGGCGCAGGAAGGGGTTGGATTGGGGACCGGGCATTTTCTGGGTGCCATGCGTGTGGACGGTTTCCGGCCGGCCGAAGATTTCAAAAAAGATATGGACAAATGGATCAGGGCATTTCGTGGAGCCCGGGCAGTTGAGGGACAAAAGGTGATCATCCCTGGTGACCCGGAGCGAGAAATGGAGGCGGAGAGAAGTATAAACGGAATTTCTTTGCTGGAACCGGTCGTTTTATCCTTATCGGAGTTGGCCGTGCGCTTTAATATCCCGTTTGAAAGCATATATAATGATTGAAATAGCTAAGCCATCGCTAACAGCTAAAAGCCAAAAACTATGTCGCGTAATTTTAAAGTAGGATTGTTTGTTACAGTTGCAATCCTGGTAACCACTTTCTCATTCTACTTCTGGCAGATTTTTAAAACGCCGAACCTTCAGGCCGATAAGCAATCGAGCTTTGTTCTGTTGATCCCCGAGGGTGCTACCTATCAAACAGTGCTGGACTCGCTCAATAGATATGACGTCATTAATGACCATATTTCTTTTCAGTTTTTGGCCAAATTCCTTAAATACACAGAGAAAGTAAAGCCGGGAAGGTATGTGATCAAACCCAATACCAACAACTATGCTGCGATCAAGAAGCTCGTTTCCGGGAATCAGGATGCCGTTAAACTTACTTTTAATAACATCCGGCTTAAAGAAGACTTGATCAAGCGGATCGGAAGCAGGTTTGAATTTGGCGAGGACAATTTCAGAAAGGCATTGAATGATCCGGCAGTTTGCAACAAATACGGCATGGATACATTGACCATCGTCTCCATGTTTCTGCCCAATACTTATGATATTTATTGGACAACCGGTACCGAGAAATTTTTGGACAGGATGCATAGTGAGTATAAAAAGTATTGGACCGCTGAAAAACTTGCAAAAGCAAAGGAAATTGGTCTTACGCCGGTACAAGTTTCTATTCTCGCGTCGATCGTAGAGGAAGAGCAGGCGCGGAAAGTGGATGAGCGGCCACGGGTGGCAGGTCTTTACATCAATCGGCTGAGGGCTCAAATGCCGTTACAGGCGGATCCCACGATCAAATTTGCATTGCAGGATTTCTCTATCAAACGCATTCTGAACGGTCAGTTATTGATTAAGTCTCCATATAATACCTATGTCAACACCGGCCTTCCGCCGGGACCAATCAGAGTAGCGGATTTCAATTCACTTGATGCGGTACTGAATTACGACAAGCACGACTACATTTACATGTGTGCCAAAGCGGACCTTTCTGGATACCATGCCTTTGCTACCAACTATAACGACCATCTCAATAATGCACGGCTATACCAGGCGGAATTGAACAGGCTTAAAATCATGAAATAAGCATGTTTACTTACGAAGTTAAAGGTATCAGGGTACGTTATGCCGATACAGATCAGATGGGTTACGTGTACTATGGAAATTACGCCAGATATTACGAAATAGGTCGTGTCGAGGCGCTGAGGAGCCTGGATTTTCATTATAAGGCAATGGAAGACGAAGGAGTAATGATGCCCGTTTATGAAAGTCATTTTCGCTATCTTAAACCTGCCCGCTACGACGACGAACTTAATATCAGAGTGACAATTAAAGAATTGCCGGGCATCCGCATTTTGTTTTTGTACGAGATCAGGAACCAGCAAAATATTTTATTGAACACCGGCGACACCACCTTGGTGTTTCAGCGGCGGGACAATGGGAAGCTTTGCATGGCGCCTGAAAACCTTTTGAACAAGCTTAGGCTATATTTTGAAATCAAGGAGTAACCAATCAGAAGTTATGCTTGAGAAACTGTTGCGAAACCGCCATGTCAAGCGAGTCACCATCTGGTTGCAGCACACAATGCTGTTAAGAAGTACAGTTTCCCTGTATGATATTCTGATCAATCTGGTTCATGGCAACCGAAAATATGACATCGACCAGCGGGCCTCTGCCGTGGCTTACAGTCTCACACTTGCCTTGTTTCCAGCCATCATATTTTTGTTCACCCTCATTCCATACATTCCTATTGAGCATCTTGATCAGCAGATCATGGAAATGCTTAGGGACAATATTCCCAGGGGAATTTATGAAGATGCTGACCAGACGATTATGGACATCATCAGCAGGCCGCGGAAGGGGGTACTTTCCTTCGGTTTTATTTTTGCGATGATCGCATCCACTAATGGAATGATGTCACTGATGCGTTCGTTTGATATGGTTTATCAGGATAAGGAAACGCGTGGCTTTCTTAAGATCAGAGGTATTGCCATTCTCCTTACGTTGTTGTTGATCGCAGTTCTTTTTCTGTCGGTTATCCTGTTGATCGTCGGTGACGCGGTGATGAATCTGCTGGGGGAGTGGCACTTCTTGAAAGACAATTGGCTTCTGACGTTGTTAAATATCACCCGATATATGGTTAGTTTCTGTTCATTGATGCTAGCCATTTCCATTGTGTACCGCTTTGCACCGTCGCATGGCCGACAAAATAATTTTGTGAATGCCGGCTCTATTATAGCCTCTGTACTGATCTTGGCAGCTACCTACGGGTTTTCATTCTACCTCTCCCGTTTCAGTTCCTATAATAAACTTTATGGGTCCATCGGTACGATGATTGCCTTGATGATCTGGCTTTATCTGCTGGCATTTGTGATCATTTTGGGTTTTGAAATCAATGCGAGCATTGCCGCTGCATCCAAAAGCAAAATCCCCCGCTAGGTCCCGATTTGCCGAATAATAACATTCTTTCCGCTGTGCTTTCATAGTTGCTAATTTTGCGAAACTAAGAGTACAAATTTTCATCAATGAGCGCTGTATACGGGCAGAAAAGCATGGTAGGGTTTTAAATGAAAGGACTGGAAAAACCATTGGTAACGGTGATCCTGACTACCTATAATCAGGAAAAATTTATCGAAGAAGCGCTTACTTCCGTATTCTATCAAACATATCCCTACATTCAGCTGATTGTAATTGATAACGCAAGTACCGATATGACGCTCTCGATCGTCGAAAGTTTTAAGCTCAAATCCCCTGCGTTTCAAGTTATTATTAACACGTTTAACGTTGGATTATGCAGGGCCTTTAATCAGGGATTAGAAATTGCGCAGGGAAAATATGTGATCGACTTATCGGGCGATGATGTGATGATTGCTGATCGGATTGAAAAGCAGGTCGATGCTTTCGAGTCCCTTCCGAATCAGTATGCCGTGGTTTTTTCAAATGCAAGTTATATCGACCATCGCGGCAGGAAACTCAATAACCATTACCGGGTCGATGAAAACGGAAGGGCTGTTGAGAGGGTACCCTCTGGCGATGTTTACAAAAATGTCCTGGAGAAATATTTCATCTGCACGCCCACAATGATGATGCGGAAAGACATGCTCAACGAGCTTGAAGGCTACGATGAAGCGCTTCTGTTTGAGGATTTTGACTTTTGGATCAGGTCAGCGGTGCGTTTTCAATATTTTTATTTAGATGAGATACTAACCCTCAAACGGGTTGTTCCGAGCTCTCTGTCTTCCCTGGTGTACCGAAAAGGCAGCGGTATGCTGGCATCTTATTATGCAGTTTGCAATAAAGCTTATGATCTGAACCGCGATCAGCAGGAGTTTGATCTTTTGGCGGCTCGGATACGTACATTTATCCGAAAATGTTTGTATGCCCAGGAGTTTGAATTAGCAGTTCATTTTCGACGCTTACTGAATTATATCGAGAATCCCGGCTGGCAAACAGAGTTCATTGTTTTACTGTGCAGGCTACATTTGCCTATCAATTTTGCTTACCGGTTTTACATCAAAAACTTAAAAAAAGCGCTTACTCAGGAAGGATTTGGCTTTTGAAGTTGTTAGCCTCAAAAGTTTACATCTCATATGCCTGCTGAATTCATCAAAATTTATCCTCAGAATCCCGATGAAAGACGGATTCGCCAAGTGGTCGATTGTCTAAGGAACGGAGGATTGGTCATTTATCCCACAGACACTGTTTATGGGCTAGGTTGCGATATTTACAATACGCGGGCGGTCGAACGGATTGCGAGGATCAAGGGTGTAAAACCCCAGAAAAATGATTTCTCATTTATTTGCTACGACCTGAGCCACATTGCGGACTTTGCACGAGTGGGCAACGCCGCATTTAAGATTATGAAAAAGGTTTTGCCGGGGCCATATACATTCATCCTCGAAGCCACGAGCAATGTCCCCAAGCTACTTAATACCAATAAAAAGACGGTCGGTATACGTGTCCCCGACAATCTGATCCCCCGGTTGATCGTAAAAGAATTAGGAAATCCGATCGTTACGACTTCGATCAAAGATGACGATGAGATTATTGAGTATTCCACTGATCCTGAGCTGATTTATGAAAAATTTCAACATCAGGTCGATATGGTAGTTGACGGAGGTTATGGCGGTAATATCCCCTCAACAATCGTAAAAGCCGACAATGATTCATTTGAGGTGGTCCGTGAAGGACTTGGAGATGTCGGCATTTTTTTATGAGCCAAAATTGTAATGATTTAAGTTGGTATTGAACATTGCAGACCGGAGAAAATAATTACTATGAATTTTTTGATAATATCACAAGGCTTTACCATATTTGATAGTGCCGGAATTTTTGAGTTCAGATGATCAGTTTAGGGAAGTACGGATAGAGCTACAGTATTTGCCATGTTTAGAGTATTTTACTTGCATACTTCAGTACGACCGGATCTACATTGACATTGAGGAAAGGTATGTGAAGCAGACTTATCGAAACCGGTGCGAGGTGCTCACCACTAATAAGATAGACGTTCTGACCGTTCCTGTAAAAGGATACGATGCTGCAAGCCCCACAAAAGACATTTTAATTGATTACAACCAGGATTGGATAAGACGTCATCTGGGTTGCCTTAAATCGGCTTACGGAAGATCCCCGTTTTACGAATTTTACGCACCCGATTTGATTGGTATCTATCAAAAAAAACTAGCCTATCTGGTTGATTTGAACTATGAATTATTGACATTTTGTCTTAGATTGTTAGGCATAAGAAAGGAGATTACGTACAATTTGTCAGGTGTTGAAATGAGAAATAAGGTGTTAATTGACGATATATCGGTCATTAACAACAGAAAAGCCTTGGATTCTTCCAAATACTACCAGCCGACACCTTATTATCAAACCTTTGGGAATGATTTTGTAAAGAACCTAAGTGTTGTTGATTTACTGTTTAACATGGGGCCGGAAGCAAAAAGTGTTTTGTTAAGATCCTGTAAGTCTCAATGAAGCTATTTTGAACAAACAAGGGTCAAGTAGCGTTTAGAATATTAAACACTTTTTATTGCTACAGAATGGAAGCAAAATTTTCGAATAGAGTGAAAGAAGTCATCTCCATGAGTCGGGAAGAGGCCCTCCGTCTCGGACATGATTACATTGGTGCGGAACATTTGTTGTTGGGGATGATCCGTGAGGGCGATGGCGTCGCGATTGGTTTACTCAAAAAACTTGGTGTTTCTTTGGACGATGTTAGACAGACTATTGAGCAGGCCACTAAAGGCGCTGCCACTAACAATGTCAAAAATCTGCAGAATATACCATTGACGAGGCAATCGGAAAAGGTTTTGAAGATCACTTATCTTGAGGCCAAAATATTTAAGAGTACCCTTATCGGCACTGAGCATTTGCTTTTGTCGATATTAAGGGATGAAGACAATGTAGGCACACAGATCTTACATAAATTTAATGTTAACTACGAAGTCATTAAGGAAATGTTAGAATATCAATCATCTGGATCCAGACCTCATATGGGGCCGGAGACCGAAGACGGTGATGATGAGGCAAGAGGTGGAATGTTTGGAGGCGGTGGCTCAGCGTCCGGAAAAGAATCAAAAGGTGCAGAAAAGTCCCGTACCCCAGTACTGGATAATTTTGGACGTGACTTGACCAAAATGGCCGAAGTCGGGAAGCTTGATCCAATTGTTGGCCGTGAAAAAGAAATCGAACGTGTAGCCCAGATACTCAGCCGTCGCAAAAAAAATAACCCAATCCTGATCGGCGAACCCGGTGTTGGTAAAACCGCCATCGCAGAAGGTCTCGCACTTCGGATCGTTCAGAAAAAAGTTTCCCGGGTGCTGTTTGGAAAACGTGTCGTGACGCTTGATCTGGCCTCACTTGTGGCAGGTACTAAATATCGCGGTCAGTTCGAGGAAAGAATGAAGGCTGTGATGAATGAGCTTGAAAAGTCTCCTGACGTGATTTTGTTTATTGATGAACTTCACACAATCGTTGGCGCCGGTGGTGCTTCCGGTTCACTGGATGCTTCCAATATGTTTAAGCCAGCGCTTTCCCGCGGAGAAATTCAATGTATTGGTGCTACCACACTTGACGAATATCGTCAGTACATCGAGAAGGACGGAGCACTGGCACGTCGTTTTCAAATGGTGATGGTGGACGCCACATCGATCGAAGAAACGATCCAAATTCTGGAAAACATCAAGGACAAATATGAAGACCATCACCACGTCAATTACACGCCAGAATCGATCAGCACTGCTGTGAAATTGTCTGAGCGTTATATTACCGACCGCTTCCTGCCAGATAAGGCGATAGATGTGTTGGATGAAGTAGGTGCGCGTGTTCACATCAGTAATATTACTGTTCCTGAAGATATTTTGTTGCTGGAAGAGCAGATCGAGAACATTAAGCAGGAGAAAAACAGGGTTGTCAAAAGCCAGAAATATGAAGAAGCTGCACAGCTTCGCGATCGCGAAAAGAAATTGATCGATCAATTGGACCGTGCGAAACTGGCGTGGGAGGAAGAGACAAAACAAAAGCGTTATACTGTTACTGAGCACAACGTTGCGGAAGTGGTGGCGATGATGACAGGTATACCAGTTACTAACGTGTCCATGGATGAAGGTAAGAAATTGCTGAACATGGCCGATGAACTGAAAAGTAAGGTGATTGGCCAGGACCCTCCGATTGAGAAACTGGTTAAGGCGATTCAGCGTACCAGAGTTGGTTTGAAAGACCCGAAGAAGCCAATCGGTTCATTCATTTTCCTTGGACCGACCGGTGTAGGCAAAACGGAGCTGGCGAAAGTACTGTCGACTTATCTGTTTGATAAAGATGATTCACTGGTGCGGATCGATATGAGCGAGTATATGGAGAAATTCAGCGTATCTCGTTTAGTTGGAGCGCCTCCGGGATACGTTGGTTACGAAGAAGGTGGCCAGCTGACAGAGAAGATCCGTCGCAAGCCGTACAGTGTTGTATTGCTTGACGAAATTGAAAAGGCTCATCCGGATGTGTTCAACATCTTGTTGCAAGTATTGGATGATGGTATCCTGACAGATGGTTTGGGCCGCAGGGTCGATTTCAGAAACACCATCATCATTATGACTTCGAATATCGGAGCACGTGATTTGAAAGATTTTGGTTCTGGTATCGGTTTCTCGACCCGCGCAAAAACTGAAAATCAGGATGATATAATGAAAGGTACGATTCAGAGCGCTCTTCGTAAAGCTTTCTCGCCCGAATTCCTGAACAGACTCGACGACGTGATTGTGTTTAATTCGTTGCAACGTGAAGACCTGCATAGAATTATCGACATTTCGCTTGGCAAACTATTTAGCAGAGTAAAAGGTCTAGGATACGAGATAGAGTTGACGATACCTGCTAAGGATTTTCTCTCGGAAAAAGGCTATGACCCGCAGTATGGAGCACGTCCTTTAAACCGAGCAATTCAGAAGTATCTGGAAGATCCCGTGGCAGAGGAAATATTGAAAGGCGATTTGCGCGAAGGCGACGTGCTGGTTGCAAATCATGAAGAAAACAGTGAACAACTTGTTATTAGTGTTCGTAAAAAGGAAGAGGAACTTGCTAATTAATTGGTAACTCCTTAAAGTAACAATGAAGGTTGAAAAGGCAGGTCGCACGACCTGCCTTTTTTATTTGCAAATATTAACAGGGCGTAGATAAAAGCGGTGCGTTGTTTTACCCACTGCGTTATGAATTAGTTTATATTTAGACTCTGAAAATTGAAATAACAAAATGAAAATATACTTTTGGAAAACTCTTGGTATCCTACTGTTTGGACTACTGGTATTTCCTCGAAACTTGATTGCTCAAAAACTTTCTTCCGGTCCGCAAGTCCTGACTTTCTTTTCTGATGCGGACGACACCGAACAACCCTACGGACTTTACCTGCCCAAAAACTACGACGAAACAAAAAAGTACCCGCTGGTTATTATGCTTCACGGAGCAGGATCCAATCATCGTCTCGATCTGCGCCGGGTATTTGGGAAAAGCAACGCCGAAGGTGAAACAGATGTGGAGGCCAGCCGCTATTTTCCGCAATGGGATGACATAGATTTCATCGTCGCGTCACCTTATGCAAGAGGAACTGCCGGTTACCAGGGAATTCCGGAGGAAGATGTTTATGATGTTCTGGATGATGTTAAAAAGCGCTTCAATATAGATGAGAATAAGATATATCTCACAGGATTATCGATGGGTGGGGGCGGGACGCTGTGGGTTGGCCTAACGAGGCCTGATATCTGGGCAGCTATTGCTCCGGTTTGTCCGGCGCCTCCAACGGGTACTTTCGATCTGGCCTCAAATGCGCTAAATTTCCCGGTTCATTTCTTCCATGGTGATGCAGATCCGGTTGTTCCGGTTGCCGGAACGCGGAAGTGGGTTGCGCATTTGCAGGATATCGGCGTTGAGGTTAGTTACAAAGAATTTGTGGATGTTAAACACGATAGCTGGGTAAGTGCGTATGATAATGAGTTCATTTTCGAATGGTTCAGTCACGCCGAAAAAAATCCCCATCCCGATCGTGTGCAATTTGTAAGCAAACAGTATAAGTACAACAAGGCATTTTGGGTCACTTTTGATAGAATCGCTTACGGCGCCCTGGCCGAAATTGACGCTAAATTTGTCAAAGAAAATACCGCGCAAATCGTCACTAAAAACCTAAAGGCATTTACGGTTAACTTCAAAGGACATCCGAAGTTCAAAGCAACGGCCAATGTGGCCTTTACAATTGATGGAAACGCAATTTCCGCGAGGATAGACAGTACGATATCTTTTGTTACGAAGGAAAATGGATGGTCGGTAACCTCTTCCCCTCGTCCATTAGATCAAGGACTTGCCAAAAGAGAGGGCGCTGAGGGGCCGATCTACGACGCATTTTCTTCCAGGCACGTATATGTTTACGGCACCTTGGATAATCCTTCGCCAGGGGAATTGAAAACGAGAATAGATATTGCAAACCAGGCAGCTGACTGGTCCCAGTATCGAGGTCCATTTCTGGGTCGGATCATGTTTTTTCCGCGAATTCTGTCGGACAAGGAAGTAAGACCGAGCGATCTGGAAAGCAGTAATCTCATCCTTTTTGGCACGAAAGAAAACAATTCCCTGATTGCAAAATACGCGAGCAAATTACCTTTACATTTAGATGCTTCTGATAAAACGCATGGACTGCTTTACGTCTTTCCTGTGGATCAACACTATGTCGCAATAAATTCAGGTTTACCTTGGTGGACAGGCGTTTCCGACCAGGGTTATCCGTTTGTGCCAGTGACACATCGTAAATTGTCGGAGTTCAAGGATCTCATTTTTTTTAGAGAATCTTCCACTAACATTATTGCTGACGGCTATTTCACTGAGGAATGGAAACTTAGTGAAGAAATGAAAAATAAGCTTGCAACGTCAGGAGTACTTACCATTACCAAATAGATAACCTTACTTTTTTTGAATTAAAATGAATTACAACGAAAAGATCTCCCGGAAGTCGTTTATTAAAGCCGGTGCCTTTGCACTGGCGGTTCCCACGTTGTCGAAGCTCAATTGGGATGTAAAGGCATCATCCAAAATAGGCTTGCAGCTTTATACACTCAGAAACGAGATTTCCAAAGACCTGACAGGAACATTGAAGCAGGTCGCGGCCATCGGCTACAAGGAAGTGGAGCTTTTTGGTTATTCAAATGGTAAGTTCTTTGGAAAAACACCAAAAGAATTTAAAACCATATTGACTGATCTTGGTTTGGATCCGGTTAGCGGTCATTATGGTGCGGGAATTGAAAACAAAGCAGCTAAAGGGACCCTGAGCAATGACTGGCAGCAAGCGGTGGACGATGCTGCAGAAATAGGCCAAAAATACGTGAACTGTGCTTATTTAACTGAAAGCGAGCGAAACTCGCTGGATAAGTACAAGAGCTACGTTGACTTATTTAACAAATCCGGGGAAATCGCTAAGAAGGCCGGTTTACAATTCGGATATCACAACCACGATTTTGAATTTAAGAAAATTGATAACCAGATCCCTTACGACATCATTGCCGGGCAAACAGATCCAAAACTTGTGAAGCTTGAACTGGATCTTTACTGGATCGTGAAGGCTGGTCTTGATCCGGTAGAATTGTTCAAGAAATATCCTGGACGTTTCCCGCTTTGGCACGTGAAAGATATGGACAAAACCGATCAGTCGTTTGCGGAGGTAGGGACCGGTTCGATCGATTTTAAAAGGATCTTTGATAATCGGAAACTGGCGGGTATGACACACTTTTTTGTTGAGCAGGATCAAGCCAAAATACCACCCATTGAAGCAATCGAGATCAGCTTTAAGAATGTAACTAAAATGAAAGTATGACAATAATAAAAAAAGACCCGGCCGCATGGCAGCCGGGTCTTCCAAATTATGCAGATAAAAATATCAGTTTACTAACTGTAATTTAAGTTCGTTCAAACGGCTGCGAAGAGAGGCGTCGATCTGACGGTCGTCAATTCTCAATACATATCCTCCTATCAAGTTGGCATCCACTTTTTCGGTCAACTGAACCGTTCTGCCAGTGGCTGACGTAACGATATCAGTAAATTGTTTCCGCAATTCATCAGTAAGCGGTGTGGTTGTAACGACCGTCGCCTTTTGGATCCCCTGATAAAGATTGTAAGCCTTTATGAATTCAGCAGCTATTTCATCAAGAATAGACTCCCGGTTCTTTTTCGTAATGATGTTAAAAATTGCGTAAGAAATAGGGTTAACACGGCTTTCAAATAGTGCCTTCAAAATCCCTGATTTCTTCTCATGGCGCACAACCGGGCTTTTCAATGCAAGCATCAGCCCTCTGTTTTTGTCTGCTGTATCTTTGAACAAAATCATATCCTGATAAACGGCTTCAAGAACATTTTGTTCTTTGGCAAGCTCGATCAGTGATTTTGCGTATCTAGAAGCTACTATACTTACTGACATCGGAAATTAGATCTGTTAATTAAGACGTGCAGATGAAGCAAGTTCTGCGATCAATTTCTCTTGAGCTTCTTTGTCTTTCAATTCGCGTTGCAACACCTTTTCAGCTATTTCAAGCGAAAGTGTAGCAACCTCTTTTCTTATTTTTGCTACTGCCAGCTGCTGTTCGTTGCGGATGGTTTCGCGAGCACCATCAATGATCTTTTGAGCTTCAATAGCCGCTTTGTCTTTTGACTCAAAAATGGTACGGTCCGCAGCATCTTTGGCATCACGCAATATCTGATCACGAACCGCATTAGCTTCCGCGATCAGTTTTTCATTGTCTGACTTTAATTGGATCATTTCAGCCCTTGTTTTCTCAGCAAGGTCCAAGGCACCCTGAATTTCATTTTCGCGATCCTTAAGGCCTTTAATGATCGGCTTCCAGGCGAATTTAGCCAAGATGAAAACTACCAGCAAAAATACTACCAGCATCCAGAAAATAAGGCCTGGGTTTGGAGTAAGTAATGACATAGTATAAATGAGTTTTGAGTGTAAGATAGGGTAATATCTTTGGGATCTTATTCCTTATTAGAATTCGTGGAAGCCTATTGCTTCCACGATGTTTCTTTGTTTGCGTCCGAACCTAATGTCGCGGAAGCAAGGACTTTCGCCCAATGATTTTATTGGAGCTTGAACGAGATAAGCAGACAGATAACCGCCGCGAATAACGCTACCGCTTCAATAAGTGCCGCGATGATAAGCATTGCAGTTTGGATAGCACCGGCAGCTTCTGGCTGACGAGCGATACCTTCAACAGCGCTACCACCAATTTTACCAATACCTAGACCTGCACCAATAGCAGCAAGACCTGCGCCGATAGCAGCACCGAATACCGCAAGACCTGCACCGCTTTGTTCTGCAGCCTGAAGCAAAATTTGAAGCAACATAATTGTGTTTGTTTTAAAATATAATTAATAAAAAAAGAGATTCAGATCAGTGTCCGTGATCGGCATGGCTATGTTCTTCAATAGCACTTCCGATGTACATGGACGATAACAGGGTGAAAATGAAAGCCTGAATAAAGGCTACCATAATTTCGATGAAGTTCAAGAACAAGGCAAACAACGAAATGACAGGCGCAATTACAAAGCTTTGGAAAATGAATATCAGTCCGAAAAGACTTAAAAGAATTATGTGCCCCGCAGTAATATTTGCGAATAACCGCACCATCAACGAAAATGGCTTCATAAAAACACCTACGATCTCAACCGGGATCATGATGAGCAACAACGGTACAGGAACGCCGGTAGGTCTAACAAGGTGTTTGTAATAATTCCCGTTCGCATTCAGATGCACAATGATGAATGTCAGGACTGCCAATGTTAATGTGACTGCGATGTTCCCTGTCAGGTTAGCCGATCCGGGAAGCAGGCCAAGAATGTTGTTGATCAGGATAAAGAAGAACAACGTAAGCAGATAAGGCAGATATTTTTCGTATTTCGGGCCGACGTTAGGCTTCACTACGTCATCGCGGATAAAAAGGATGATGACCTCCATCGCGGACTGGAATCCCTTTGGGGCCTTTCCTTTTGTGTTTTTATAAAAGCTTGCGATACTCGTGAAAACCACAATCAGTATCACGGCGCTCAGCAGCATGGAAGCCACGTTCTTGGTGATCGAGAAGTCGTAAATTTTTCTGGACTCATCAACCGGGATAACCTGCTCGGACTCTCCGTGAACCAGATGATAGCCGTTGTATTCGTGATGATCATTATGGAAGTTGGAAGAGGAGAATACCTCAATGCCGCGATCTGGGGAGTAAAGAATGACAGGAAGAGGAATCACAACACCGTGGGTGACTTCCCATTCATGGGAGTCGGCGATGTGATGCATGATCATGTCCCCAATGTTGAACTTTGCTTCCGACTCTTCAAGCTTATGTTCAATTTGACGCTCCTTTTCATTGATGCCTTCCGCTACCTTTTCGGCTTCATGCTGGACAGGCCCATCCGCCTTCGAAGGAATGTTAAAAACACAGGTTGCCGCAACCAGGGCAATAGTAAAAAACCGTTTCAAATGGGTGTACATAAATGCTTCAAATACTACGCTTTGTCAATCGCGGCGCAAGTTACGATACAAACCATATATTTCAAAACATGTGTAAAATAAATAGAGTGCAAAAAAGTTGATAACAAATAAGAATGAATCAGTTAACCCATTGTATAAAAACCAACCAATGAAAAGCAGGCTTAATATGATTCGTCCGACGATGGTTGAAATGTAAAAAGTGACAAATTTCTCACGGTTGTTTCTTAATCCGATTTCCATCAGCCTGTGGCCAAAAAACGATAGGCCGAAAAAGAAGAGCAAAATGTACCATATATAGGGATGCAGAACGGTTTGCGGGTAATAGCGCTGAACAAGGAAAAATCCAATTCCCAAAATAATAGTGGCAGTAATCGTACGTAGCATTTTTGATTTTTCAGGTGTTCTACCTCTTGTTAAAACTTTTGATCAGCAGGTAAAGAGAAGCTGCAATGGATGCCAGGGATAGTACCAATGTCCACACTGGAACTTTGTTCTGCTGCCAGCCATCCAACCTGTAACCCAGGTAGGTAAATACCAAAATAGTCCCCAGCATTTGTGTCGCCAGCCCGGAATATTTCAGAAATCCTGATGAAACTTTCTTACCCGAATACGCATTGTTTTCGGAACTTGTTTCCTGATTGCCCTTTTTCATCTGGGGTGTTTAAATAGTAGACAAAATTGCTCCTAATTTCGCAAATGACGTTATCTTCGATACGGATTTATCCAAAATACCGTTTTAGTTTTGCTTATCAGGATATAAAGAACATCCCTAAAGTCATTTTCGTGATCGAAAGCTTTGCCCCGCATATCATAAGAACGGCAACTTACCTCTTCATTATTTTTCTGCTGGCCGGTTGCTCGCAGTTCAGTTCCAGGCCCGGAGCTGTCAATTTTCATAATATTTCAGCGCGTTACAATGCTTATTTCATGGCTGAGCAGGATATGCTCGAGGCGGAGTTCACAATAAAGAAGAATTTTAAGGAAGATTACAATCAATTGCTGCCGATCCTGTTGCCGATGGATTCTGTTTTGTCTCTCCCCGTTAAACCGAAATTACAGGATGCAATCAAAAAAGCTTCCATCGTTGCCGAGAAACATCAAAACAGTAAGTGGCTGGATAACAGCTACATCATTCTGGGAAAGTCCAGGTTATACCTCGGGGAGTGGGCCGATGGCTTGGAGGCTCTTCGATACGTTTACGCGAACGGCCGCGACGAAAATGACAAAAACAATGCCCTTATCCTGTTAATGCGGGCGTATATTGTCAAAAAGGACTATTCCAATGCATTGGGCGTCGCCGAATATCTGAGCCAGCAGCCGCTTAGTAAGTCTTCACTCAGGGATTTTTATCTGACAAAAGCATATTTACATCAGCAAAATGGCGAGTACCTGACTTCCGTCGCTATTTTGGAGGAGACTTTCCCCTTGCTAAAAAAATCTATTGAAACTGCCAGGATACACTTTGCATCGGCTCAGATGTACGATCGGCTGGGTCAGTATGCATTGGCGAACAAGCATTACCGAAATGTAAGAAAGAATCGCCCGTCTTACGATCTCGGGTTTTACTCTTCCATGAATTCATTGCAAAATGAGGTCGTATTAAATCCGAAGAAGGATTTGAGCGACATTGGTTTTGAAAGGATGTTACGTGACAGGAAAAATGATGATTTGAGGGACCGGGTTTATTTTACAATGGGGCTTTTAGCGGAGCACAGGAAGCAAATCCCCGAAGCGGTAGGATATCTGCAAAAATCGGCTGCAGCTTCTAAGGGCAACCTTCAGCAAAAAGCATACACATTTCTTCAACTGGCGCGGATTAATTATGAGTCATTAGAGAATTTCGAGGTTTCAAAAGCATATTACGACAGTGCACTTGCCATACTTCCCCGTGAGGCCCCGGAGTATGCGCTTGTTGCTGACAGGAAACGAGCTCTGGATAATTTTGTAAAGGAATACACCATTGTATCAACGGAGGACAGCCTTCAACGGCTGTCGAAATTGAATCCAGCGGCATTGGATAACAAAATTGACGCCATTATCGAGGCCGGTGAAAAACGGCGGGCCGACGAGGAGGAAAAGGCCAAGAAAGCATTGCTTGCTTCGCAAAGAGCAAATCCCCAAAACAACCCTAACCCATTGATCAATGGAAATGAGAGGCGTTGGGAGCTTTATGATCCTGCGTTAGTAAACCAGGGAAAGATAGATTTTAAAAGGACCTGGGGTAATCGGCAGCTGGAAGACGATTGGCGCCGGAGTAATCGACCGATGAGGTCGGTTGTGGGGAATACGGGGTTAAATCCATCGGACAGTACTGCCGTTGCTTTCGAGCCAGCCTCGGGTGATGGCCTCAAAAAAGGAACGCCGGAATGGCAGTCAATTCATGATAAACTTAAGGCTGAGGTTCCATTGACCGATGCGCAGTTTGCGGAATCGCAAAAGAAAAAAGAGGACGCTTTGTACAATCTTGGGAAAATATACCGCTTTGATCTGAAAGAATCTCAAAGAGGTATTACAACTTTTGAACGGGTGCTGAGCGAGTTTCCGAAAACGCAGTACAAAGACGAAATTTATTATCTTTTGTATCTGAGTTACGAAGATAATAACCAAAGCAAAGATACCTGGAAAGATCGGTTGCTCGCCGAGTTCCCTACCTCCACGTATGCTCGGCTTATCAAAAAAACCGTAGACACCGGAGGTAATTCGGGGAACCCAATTAAGGAGTATGAAGCTGTTTATCAGTTATATGCAGAAGGAAATTACTCCAAAGCACTTGAAAACATTGAGCGAGACCTGCCTGCGTACAAAGGTGGAATGATGGAAGATAAATTTGCTCTGCTGCGTGTATTCCTGGTTGGTAAAGTGAGGGGTAAAGAAGCTTATGCTCTGGCTATTACCGAATTCATGCGGCTCTACCCTTCCAGTATCTACCTGCCTCGTCTTAAGGAGATGCAGGAACTTAATACCCTTTCTATGGGTAAAAGATAATTGCCTGAAATTGTATCTTTGTTAGTTTCTTACCTTACAACCCACATTTATGATTGAATTGCAACCCGGAAAGTATCGACGCACCATTATCCGCATGTGGCGGTATGTTGGGCTGGGCCTGGGTCTGATAATATTGTACATTGTAGCAGTTAGTTTTAACTTCTTATGGCTTTTCGGCGGGATGCCGGACCTAAAAACACTCGAAAACCCGAAAAGTGAACTGGCTTCTGAGCTGATCAGTGAAGACGGAAAATCGCTCGGAAAATATTTTTTTGAGAATAGGACACCCATTGATATATCGCAGATATCCCCTAATCTCATCGATGCCCTGGTAGCAACTGAGGATGCCCGTTTTGTGAATCACTCCGGTATTGACCCCCGGAGCTTATTGCGCGTTTTTAAGGGAGTCATTTCGGGAAATTCAAGCTCGGGTGGTGGTAGCACGCTTACCCAGCAAGTGGCAAAGAACTTATTCAATACGCGTTCGGAAGAGTTTGAAGGGCTTTTAGGCAAAATTCCAGTTGTGCGGATTGTGATTGCCAAAACTAAGGAATGGATACTTTCGGTAGTTCTGGAAAGAAAGTACACTAAGCAGGAGATCATGCAAATGTATCTCAACACTGTTTCTTTTGGGAATAACACCTATGGGATCAAAGTTGCCGCTAAGACTTATTTTGACAAAGAAGCCTGGGACCTGAATGTAACGGAATCAGCGTTGCTGGTGGGGATGCTGCAAAATCCCACGCTGTTTAATCCGCTCCGTTTTCCAATCAACGCAATGAACCGGAGGAATACAGTTCTGGCGCAAATGGCCAAGTACGATTATATTCCGGCAGAGGACTTCGAGAGATACAAGGAGAAGCCACTTGGCATGAATTTTACGGTCGATAGCCATAATACCGGTCTCGCTCCCTATTTCAGGGAATCAATGCGTGGCTATCTGAAAAGCTGGGTGAAAATTTACAATGAGGAGCACGATGCAGATTTTGATCTGTATACCAGTGGTTTAAGGATATACACTACTATTGACTCCCGTATGCAGCGTTATCAGGAAGATGCATTGGAAGAGCACATGAAACAGCAGCAAAAACTTTTTGACGAGCATTGGAAGGGCCGAAATCCATGGACGTTTGACAACGGAAAAGAAATCCCTGGTTTTCTGATTTCGGCAGCAAAGAAAACGCCCCATTTTATTTCACTGAAACGTGACCTGGGAGAAGATGAAGCTTGGCGTATCATGCGGAAACCTTACAAAATGAAGGTATTTACATGGAACGGGGAGAAGGAGGTAACAATGAGCCCGATGGATTCCATTGCATACTATAAGCGTTTTTTAAGGGCAGGAATGATGTCTATGGATCCGCGAAATGGGCATGTCAAAGCTTGGGTAGGAGGGATTAATTTTAAATACTTCAAATATGACCATGTAAAACAAGGATCGCGTCAGCCTGGGTCTACCTTCAAGCCGTTTGTTTACGTCTCCGCCCTGGACAAGAATTTTCTGACACCGTGCGATCAAGTAACGGACCAGCCCGTCTATTTTTCAAAAGACGAAGGAGGCGGGCCTTATGGGTGGTCGCCTCACAACTCCAATAACAAGTATTCCTATCAGTCGCTGACACTGAGACAGGCTTTAGGAAAATCGGTTAATACTGTCAGTGCCTACCTGATGAAGATGGTCAGGCCTAAAACGGTTGTAGAGTATGCCCATAAATTGGGGATTACCAGTAACCTGCAGCCTGTGCCTTCGCTTTGTCTGGGGATCAGTGACGTGTCTGTTTTCGAATTAGTAGGTGCATATTGTGCATTTGCCAATGGGGGGCACCGGACTGAACCCATGACCGTGCTGAGAATCGAGGACCGGTACGGCAATGTTCTCCAGGAATTTTTCCAGAAGCAAAACCAGGAAATTAGCGAGAACATGGCATACAACATGCTCTATCTTATGCGCGGCGCCGTCGAGGATCCCGGAGGAACTGCCGGGAGGTTAAGACAGTACGGTGTGACGGATGGGAATGAAATCGCTGCCAAAACAGGTACTACTTCCAATTACTCGGATGGCTGGTTCATGGGCATGACACAGAACTTAGTTTCCGGGATCTGGGTTGGAGGAGAAGACCGTAGCATTCACTTTCGGACTATTGCATTGGGGCAGGGCGGTCGCGTGGCGATGCCGGCGTGGGGGATGTTTATGCAAAAGGTATATAATGATCCAACATTGGTACAATATCGAAAAGGGCCGTTCAACAAGCCCGAAAACTATGTGCGCGAATGCGGTACCACAAGCAGCGACAGTACAGATACTTACGTTCCACCTTCGCGATCTGACGATGAAGGTATATTATTTTAATCTTATTGATAAACCCTAAATAGTGAATATTCTTGTAGCACCTGACAAATTTCGCGGATCCCTTGAGGCAACCGAAGTTTGCCTAGCAATCAAAGTTGGTATTTTGCTTGCTTTCCCTCACGCCAATATCATTACGGTACCGTTAGCAGATGGAGGTGAAGGCACTTCTGAGATACTGACCAGGCAGGCTGGCGGTGAATACATCAACGTTACTGTTTCGGACCCTCTTGGTCGCAAGATCAAAGCCAGTTACGGTTTTTCACACGAAACGCAGACCGCTTTTATTGAAATGGCGGCAGCTTCAGGCCTCAATTTGCTGACATCGCAAGAGCGGAACCCTTTTCTGACTAGTAGTTACGGTACTGGCGAGCTGATCGCCGATGCGCTCGATAGAAATGCGAAAAAAATTATTCTGGGAATCGGAGGGAGTGCCACTACCGATGGTGGCATCGGAATGGCGGCGGCATTAGGTTACCGGTTTTATGACGATCACCATGAGATACTGGCACCCAACGGTGCATCCATGAACCTGATACGTGATATTGACATTTCGCAGGTCGATAGTCGGCTGGAATCAGTTTCTGTAGTGATTGCATGTGATGTTACCAATCCTCTGTATGGAAAAAGAGGAGCGGCCTATGTATACGGTCCCCAAAAAGGCGCCAGCGCGGAAATGCTTGAGAACCTGGATAAGGGACTGAAAAATTTATCGGAAGTAGCTAGCAAGACATTTGGACGAAATGTAAGCCATGAACCTGGAGCCGGGGCTGCTGGCGGAATGGGCGCAGGTTGCATGTGGTTCCTGAATGCAACTCTTAAGGACGGGGCCGGAATCGTGATGGAGCAAAGTAATATGCCAAAGCTGATTCAGGGATCCGATCTGGTAATCACAGGAGAAGGGAAAGTCGACGAACAAACATTGAACGGGAAAGTGGTGAAAGGACTGGCTGATCTCTCTAACAGGTATGAAGTGCCACTTGCTGTTGTTTGCGGAACTTTGCAGATCACCCCGGAGCAAATCCGTTCAGCAGGTATCAACTATGCAGTGTCCGTTTTGAATCGGCCAATGAGTCTGAATGTGGCAGAAAAGGAAACTTTCGGATTGATTAAGGACGCAACTTTTAATTTAGTCCGTTTGTTTTTCGCTGGCAGGAGAGCTGATATGCGCAAGAATTTTCAATAATGTCTGAATTCAATTACAAAGAAGAACTTTCTAAAATTCCTCTCGATCCTGGTGTCTATAGGTATTTTGATGAAACGGGAGAGGTCATATATGTAGGCAAAGCAAAGAGCCTTAAGCACAGGGTTTCCAGTTACTTCTTAAAAAACAACCAGCATGACCGGAAAACCAGAAGATTGGTTAGCCAGATTCGCAGAATTGAATACACCATTGTGCTAAGTGAATGGGACGCGCTTTTGCTGGAAAACCAGCTTATCAAGCAGCTTCAGCCCAAGTTCAACATCCTTCTTAAAGACGACAAAACTTACCCATTTATTTGCGTTACCGACGAACCTTTTCCAAGGGTTTATCCAACCAGGAATATGGACAAGACAAAGGGAACTTACTATGGTCCCTTCGCCAATTTGAGGTCCATGCACACTTTGCTTGATATGTTCAAGTCGCTGTACCAGATCAGGTCGTGCCAGCTTCCGTTGAATGAACAGAATATCGCTGCCGGTAAGTGGAAGGTTTGCCTGGAATATCACATTGGGAATTGCAAAGGACCTTGCGAGGGCTTGCAGGACAAGGGCGAATACAATAGTGAGATCGCGCAGGTCCATAACATTCTGAAAGGCGATCTGTCGTCTCCCCAGCAGTATTTCAAAGAAAAAATGCTGGAAGCGGCGGAGCAGATGGCCTTTGAAAGGGCACATTCCTGGAAAACCAAAATTGAGCACCTGTCTAATTTTCAGAGCAAGGCAACCGTTATCAATCCCAAAATCGGGAATATCGATGTATTAACCATCGTATCCGACGAAGAGGCCGCCTACCTGAATTTTATGAAAATAAAGCAGGGATATATGGTCGCTACCCAGACATTGGAAGTCAAAAAGAAGCTGGATGAGAGTGATCTGGAAATCCTGGCACTGATGATCGTTGAAATGCGCTCAACGTATGGATCAGAAGCCAAAGAGCTCATCTCCAATATGAAGCCAGATCTCGAGATGCGGCTGACCGTTACAGTCCCCCAATTGGGAGACAAGAAAAAGCTGCTGGATATGTCTATGAAGAATGTGATGTATTTCAGGAGAGAGAAGGCCGAACGGAGGGAAGTGGAGGCGTCTGCCACGTCGTCAAAAAAAGATCGCATCTTGATCAGGCTGAAATCCGATCTGCAGTTGAAAGCATTGCCCAGGCGTATCGAGTGTTTTGATAACTCCAACATCCAGGGTACTAACCCTGTGGCTGCAATGGTTTGTTTTAAAGAAGGAAAGCCTTCGAAAAAGGATTACCGACATTTCAATATCAAAACAGTAATCGGCCCGAATGATTTCGCCTCCATGCATGAAGTAGTGAGCAGGCGCTACCTGAGGTTAATTGCCGAAGAGCAACCATTGCCCGACCTGATTGTGATCGATGGTGGAAAAGGGCAGCTCGGGGCGGCTTGTGATGCATTGAAAAGTTTGGGTATTTACGGACAGATACCGATTATTGGAATAGCCAAAAGATTGGAGGAAATCTATTTCCCCGAAGATTCATTGCCTCTTTATATTGACAAGAAATCAGAATCTTTGAAACTGATCCAGCAGATCAGGGACGAGGCGCACCGGTTTGCCATTACCTTCCACCGTGACAAACGCAGTAAAGGAAGCCTGATCAGCGAATTGGAGGGAGTGGATGGCGTGGGTAAGGTCACTGCATCCAAATTATTGAAACATTTTGGATCCGTAAGAGGGATCCGGGAAAGCTCGCTCGAAACATTAACAGGGCTGGTAGGCCTCGACAGGGCGAAAAAGGTCCGGGCTTATTTTGATACCATGGCCCAGGGTTAGAGCCCGATGCTTTTTCCGGCGATAAAACCAGTTGTCCATGCATTCTGAAAGTTGAAACCACCGGTTATGCCGTCCACATCTAATACCTCACCTGCAAAGAAAAGGCCTGGTACCGAGCGACTTTCGAGAGTCAGTGGATCTACATTTGGCAAGGAAATCCCTCCGCAGGTAACAAATTCTTCCTTAAATGTCGTTTTACCTTTCACTTCAAATTGACTGTTTGTCAGCATTTCCGCAAGCCTGTTCAATAGCTTATGAGTAGCTTCTGACCAGCGCAATGTCTCGGGGATTTCTTCTTTTTCGGTAAAGGCCTTCCAAAGGCGCAGGGGAAGCCCAAATCTTGAATGGGAACAGATTTGCTGTTTCGGTGTTTTGATTTTTTCCTGAATCAGAAATTCGCGGACTTGCTGCTCGTTCATCTCGGGGAGCCAGTTTATCCTGCAAATAAATTGATAATCCGTTTCTGCCAGATCGCGTGCAGCCCAGGCAGATAATTTCAGTACTGCGGGCCCGCTGAATCCCCAATGCGTGATCAGCAATGGTCCCCTCCATTCGTGTTTGCTACCCATGATCTTGACGATCGTGTCCTGAACGGAAACGCCTGCCAATGGCAGCAAATAATTGTCAGGTGTATTAAAAGTAAAAAGTGAAGGCAAGGGATCAATGATATCGTGGCCGTGTTCTTGTAACCAATCAAAGCTGCTTAATCTTGGATAACCTCCGGTGGCGATCAAGAGCCGGTCCGCATGTACCTCTTCGTTGTCATTGATATGTAAGGAAAATCCCTGTTCCGTTTTGCTAAAAGAGTTAACACTGACGCCGGTACGGATTTCGATGTTATTGTGCCTGGCCGTCCTGAGAAGACATTCAATGATGGTGTGGGAGGAATCAGATACCGGAAACATCCTTCCGTCAGCTTCAGTTTTCAGCTTAACCCCACGATTTTCAAACCAATTTACAGTCGCCAGTGCGTCAAAATAAGGCAATTGTTTACGAAGAAGCTTTTCTCCGCGTGGATAGTTCTTAATGAAAAAACGCATTTCGGATGGATCATGCGTGACGTTGCACCTGCCTCCGCCTGATATCCGGACTTTGTTAAGAACAGTCCTGCTTTTCTCTAAAATCAGGATTTTGGCATCCGGAAAATGCTCCGCCGCCGTAATAGCAGCCATAAAACCTGATGCTCCTCCTCCTACAATTGCAATCTGCATATGATCGTTTTTAATCATACAAAAATGAAATGTTAGTTTTAAAAACTGCAATTTCTTTTCATATCTTTCAAAATCGCTTCAAAAAATTTAACTAAAACCCCATATAACTATACATGCGAAAAATTCTCGTGATCGGTTTGGGAAAGGTGGGTTCTCTCGTGGGAATACTGCTAAGCAAACGCTTCGACGTCACAGGGCTTGATAAATCCCAGCCTGCTGTTTTACTCCCATTTCCATTTGTGGCCGGGGATATCAGCGATCCTGTCTTTCTTGATCAGGTGCTTATCGGATATGATGCGGTCGTGTCTTGCATGCCCTATAATCTCAATTTGCCCATCGCCCGGAATGCCTGTAAAAAAGGTATTCATTATTTTGACCTTACCGAAGATGTAGCCACAACCTGTGCCATCATGGAAATGGCTGAGGAATGTTCCAGTGTTTTGGCGCCGCAGTGCGGTCTCGCCCCAGGCTTCATTGGTATTGTCGGCATGGATCTAGCCAAGAGGTTTACCAGGTTAAGGGATATTGAATTAAGGGTAGGGGCGCTTCCGCGTTATCCGAACGGACTTATGGGTTATTCATTCACATGGTCACCTGCTGGTGTTGTGAATGAATACATTAACGATGCCGAAGTGATCCATAACGGCGTGAGAAAAATGGTCCCGTCTTTAGAAGGGGTGGAGATGATCAATATAGAAGGACAGGAATTTGAGGCATTTATTACGTCTGGCGGTCTGGGCACCCTGTGTGAGACTTTAGAAGGAAAGCTTGATACGCTCAATTACAAAACAATCCGTTATCCTGGTCATTGCAGCCTGATGCGGTTTATGCTTTATGAGCTTTGTCTCAAAGACAAACGGGAACTCGTGGAACAAATTCTTACCGAGGCTAAGCCGCCTGTTCAGCAGGATGTTGTATACGTTTACGCAGTTGTGGAGGGGTGGAAAGATAACAGGCTCGAAAGAGAAGAGTTTTACAAGGCATACCATCCCATTGAAATTGACGGTCGGCATTGGCGGGCGATTTCCTGGACAACCGCAGCGTCCATTGCGTCTGTGGTCGAACTGGTAGCGGACGGTATCTTACCCGCAAAAGGCTTTATCAGGCAGGAAGACATTATGCTTGAACAATTCCTGAAAACGCAGAATGGGCAGTATTTCAATTAAAGTACTTTTCAAAAGTAATCCAAATGGATAGTATTAAGGATATTCTTATTGAATTGGGTCTCGGGGAGGAAAATAACGGCATTACTACGGGGCGGGCAAGCTGGGCAGGGAGCGGGGGAATCCTGGAATCGTTTTCACCCGTCGATGGAAAGAAAATAGCCCATGCACGGCGGGCAGGTAAGGAAGATTATGAACGGGTGATTGCCAAAGCGGTTGATGCTTCTAAGGTATGGAAACTTATTCCGGCCCCCAGGCGGGGCGAGATTGTCCGTCAGATGGGGGAGGAGCTTCGCCGATACAAAAGGCAATTGGGCACATTAGTTAGCTACGAAATGGGCAAGAGCTATCAGGAAGGGCTGGGAGAGGTACAGGAAATGATTGATATTTGTGATTTTGCAGTTGGAATTTCGAGGCAGCTGTACGGATTAACCATGCATAGCGAACGCCCCATGCACCGGATGTACGAACAATGGCACCCAATTGGTGTCGTAGGAATTATCTCGGCGTTCAACTTTCCGGTTGCAGTGTGGTCTTGGAATTCGATGCTGGCCTGGGTTTGCGGGAATGTGTGTGTGTGGAAGCCTTCCGAAAAAACACCTTTAACTGCGATCGCATGCCAGAATATGATCAGAACTGTATTAATCAAAAATGATGTTCCCGAAGGACTATCCAGCATTGTAACCGGCGGGAGCGAAGTAGGCTCCTGGCTCGCAAATGATTCGAGAATTGCGCTGGTTTCTGCAACCGGAAGCACTGCAATGGGCCGGTTGGTAGGTGAAGCAGTTGCCCGCAGGCTAGGTAAGAGCTTATTGGAACTAGGGGGCAATAACGCGATCATTGTAACACCGTCGGCAGATTTGAGCATTGCGGTACCAGGTGTGGTATTCGGTGCAGTGGGGACTGCCGGGCAAAGATGTACTTCCACGCGACGGGTTATTGTGCAAGAAAGCATTTACGGTGAATTCAAAAACCGCCTTGTTAAAGCCTATTCTCAATTAAAAATTGGGAATCCGTTGGAGATACAGAATCATATTGGCCCTTTGATCGATAAGCTGGCAGTGGAGCAATATGAGGCTACCGTTAAAAAAGTCAGGGATGCAGGTGGAAAATTTATCATAGAGCCAGGGGTACTTTCCGGGTTGGGTTATGAATCCGGCTGTTACGTATTGCCATGTGTTGCCGAAGTTGAAAGCAGCTATGCCATTGTACAGCATGAAACTTTTGCGCCAATCCTTTACCTAATCAAATACCGCGAGATAGAGCAAGCAATCGCAATTCAGAATGACGTGCCGCAGGGGTTATCTTCTGCTATTTTCACCCTTAATCTTCGGGAATCAGAGCAATTTTTATCTCATGCAGGTTCGGACTGCGGTATTGCCAATGTCAATATCGGAACTTCCGGAGCTGAGATAGGCGGCGCTTTTGGAGGAGAAAAAGAAACTGGCGGCGGCAGAGAATCCGGGTCGGATGCCTGGAAGGCTTACATGCGCAGGCAAACCAATACCATCAACTACGGAGCAACCCTGCCACTTGCGCAGGGAATAAAGTTTGAGATTGAGTAATTATAATTTTTAACTTTGTATAAGAAAGACACATTATATGCTCCTTTGAAAAGTTACCCTATGAAGTATCAGTTAACTTCCGATCAGATATCGTCAAAAGTTGCAGGCGAAACTGTCATTCTAAATTATCAAAAAGGCGCATATTACGGCCTGGACGAAGTAGGTGTCTTGATTTGGGACAGGCTAGAAACTGGACCGCAGACCATCGAATCTCTTTGCGAGGCTGTTAGAAATGAATATGATATTGACGCTGACACTTGCAAAACGGATATAGGCGGATTGCTTAGGGATCTGATTTCGGAGAAATTGGTAGAAATAATCAGATAAGTATTGGGAAGAATTGGAAAGTATATGGGCAGATGGAGGGATTTATCCCTTTCCGAAAAATTAACTTTTCTGAAAGCTGCCACATGCCTTTTAACTATTAAAGCCGGACTTGTACTATTACCGTTTCCAACATTTCGAAAAGTATTTCATTGGTTAACAACCTCTAAAGGTGAAAAGGAGCTTTCCCAAGCACAAGTTCAACAAATCGTTTGGGCTGTAGATACAGCAGCCAACCTGCTTCCATTCCAATTACTATGCCTGCCACGGGCATTGGCTGCTAAATATCTTTTAAGAAAAATGTCGTCGCTGACTCTGGAAATAGGGGTTGAAATTAATCCCGAAAAGAAGTTTGAAGCGCATGCCTGGGTTGAAAAAAACGGCAGTATTATCATCGGTGATTGGCCTAAGACCGTTTCATATCAGAGACTTTGGGTTTGGGAATGATTTAAATAAATGACACACATGTTTTCTTACAAGGCCTTTGGGCTGAATATCAGTTCTGACATTCCACTTCCTGAATTGAGCGACGGAAATACTGCAGGCCAAATTGATCTCTATATTAAGGAGGAAACATTCAGCTTACCTGATGTCAAAAAAACACATATTTTCAGGAGAGGTATCAGGGCTGATTTCGCAAAAGAAGGAGAGCATAACTTCTTTCTTCGCTGGCAGAATGTTGCATCATTTAAGGCAACGGGGGGACATACATTGCTGGTTTCTCCGGCTTGCACAGATCCGAGCTTGATAAGCTTGTTTACGGTAAGTGAAGCATTGGGATTAATATTGTTTCAAAAAGGATATTTCCTTTTGCATGCCAGTTCGGTATTGGTAGGGAATGAGGCATGGTGCTTCATCGGCGATCCCGGGGCCGGAAAATCAACCACCGCCGCAGCGTTCATAAAAGCGGGCTGTGGATTGCTGAGCGACGATCTCACCGCAATCGAGTTCGACCGGAACGAAATACCATATCTTTTACCTGCATATCCTCAATTAAAAATATGGGACAAAACGGTGAGCGGCCTGGGCTATGATAGAACTGGTCTTCAGCCGGTTAGCGAAGGAGTTAATAAATTTGCTTACCAGCCCAAATCCACGTTCCCGCAAGGAAAGGTGAAATTAGGCAAGGTATTTTTTCTTCATAAAGCTAGGAACAGGAAATCCCTGCGGATATTGAATGCGGTAGAAATTCCCACCCAAATACTTAAGCACTTTCCGCTACCGCTGGCCCTTTTAAATGCCAACGCATTAAAAAGACACTTTATGCAAAGTATTGGATGCGCAAAATCAGCGGAAATGTGGCTGAAAAGAAGACCAGAGGGTTTTGAGAACCTGGAACGATGGGTAGCTGAAAGTGTCTCGCATTTTGAAAAAACGGGCATTCATGAATAGACCTTCTCCTGAATTATCTCTACTGATTGCGGCATGTCTCGGCATCAAGGCGGAGTGCTCAGGGGACAATCTGAACCGGCAAAAACTGGACAGCCTGCTGAAATACCATAGGATACGGCCGCAATTGCTTTCTTTTCTCCACAATACTCGGCTGGATATCGGCATTCGAGAATCGTTGTCTGCGGAATGCCAAAAAATAAGCATTGTCAACCTGATGCTTGCCCGCGAGGTTCTGCGTATTTCTAATCATTTTAAAGAAAATGATATCCCTTGTTTTGCATATAAGGGGATTCTTTGGGCGCAATGGTTATATGAAAATGTGGGTCATAGAGAGGCAGGAGACATTGACTTGCTAGTTTCGCCTCACGATTTTCCCAAAGCATTGGAGTTGCTCAAAATTGAAGGAGGATATTTTCCCGACAAGTACAGGCAATTTTTACTCAGTGACCCTGCGATCAGGAATTCCTTTTTTAAGACGGATTACCATGTATTGCTGGATAGACAGCTGGATTCCATAGTCGTTGAACTTCATTGGCAAGTAGCATACCCACGCTTGGGATTCGACTTTCCGGATAGCGAGTGGGAACAATATGGTAAAACGTACTCTATTGCCAAAGGTGAACTGACCGGCTTTGAGGATGAATATCAGTTTTTGCTATTGCTTGTGCATCATGGAGGTAAAGAAAGATGGGCCAGCCTGAAATACATTGCTGATTTTGCTGCCTTTATGCAGAGATACGGCCATGTTGTCGATTGGAAAAAAGTGTCCCGTTTAACAAATGAAAAAGGTTTTTACAGGCTGTTAATCTGGAGTCTGGGCATACTCAAATCGTTGGGTATGCCGTGGAAACCCGAGTGGCCGAAGATATCGGAGGAGTTGGACATTTCTTCACTTGTAATGACCTGGGAAAACATGCCGGCGCAACCCTCGAACTCCACTTTGCCATATTTCAAGCAAAGCCTGGCCATGCACGATGGTTTGTCCGGAAAGGGCCGCGTGGTGGCAGATCATATGAAATATCTCAGTCACTGGAGGCTTATCCTCCACAAGGGACGTTGGTATCGTCAAAATCGCTAAGCTAGCGTTAATGTGATTTTCCCCTCAACGGTCTTTCCTGGTGCAAGAATGTTTAACCCCTCACCGGAATTGAAAGAATCTACATTAGCCGTCAATGGCTCAATCGCTACACAGTCCCTGGCAGGTGGCGTATATATGACCAGGTAGTTGAATTTCCCTTCGCCTGCCTCCTGATCAATCCGCAATGTCACATGCTGATTTTCTGAAATAAGCTCGGTTACTACGTGCGTATTGTCACCGTCAACAATGAAGCAATTGTCAAACGCCTTCCGATAAAGTAATGTAGGCTTTTCAAGAAAGAATGGCTCTTTTCCTATGGGAATTTGATTGGAATCAAACGATACAATTTGGCTTGAGGGGATACTTATTTTCCATGCATCAACCAATTCGTCACCGAGCCGGAAGTAAGGATGCCAACCGAACATGACAGGACAGGATGTTGTTCCATTGTTTTTTGCGGAATACTCGAGTACGAATCTGCCGTCCTCATGTAAAGAGTATTTCACTGTAAAATGGACGCTGAAAGGATATCCTTCCGGGTTGTCGATCGTATAAGAAAGCCTAATTGAAGCGTGGTCGGAATGGATCATTTGCTCCTCTAAATGGAACTTCTTTTTGCGAACCAGGCCATGAATTGCGTTCAAGTTGCCTGTTTCATTTTTAATGAGCTGGTACTCTTTCCCCAGAAATTGGTATCTGCCATCCGGAATACGGCTTGCGAAGGGGAAAAGCAGCTCTCCGGCACTCTGCGTGTCTTCGATAAGGGATTTGGGGGTAGACGGGCTTTTCAATACGGAAAATAGGGTCACATTTTTCCGAAGCGAGAGTTGACGGACGATTCCGCCTAACTCTGGTACAATTACACATCGGTTGCCACTTACGTTTTCTTGTATCACGTATTCTGTCAACTCGCCAAATTGTTGTTTAAATAGTTCAAAAGGCATGATTTAGGGAATTTGCATTTTAAATGTTTGGCAAAAATAATAGCCGGACAATCATTAATGCCCGGCTATCCGAAATTATTCCCATTTAGAGCGTTATTCGTTCGAGGCGTCTTTTTCTGCCTCGGCCATTTCTTCTTCTTTACGATCTTTTTCCAAAGTTTGCTTTACCACCTCTTCGTGGATGGCCGCCTCTTCGTTTGATCTACGATTGATATAAGCCTGATAACTGGTTTCTTTCTCATATGGACGCTTGCCTATCAGCTTTTCCAGATCACTTTGGAATAAAATTTCTTTCTCAAGCAGCTCTTTGGCTAACACCTCCAATGCGGCACGCTTTTCCATCAGCAGGTTCTTAACAAACTGATAAGCCTGATCCACAAGCTTGCGAACTTCTTCATCTATCGCCTGTGAAGTGGACTCTGAATACGGTTTTGTAAATGCGTAATCGCTTTGCTTTGAATCGTAGAAAGAAATATTGCCTATTCGGTCGTTCATACCATACATGGTAACCATGCTGTAAGCCACTTTTGTGACTCTTTCAAGATCACTTAAAGCTCCGGTAGAAATCTTTCCAAAAACAACATCTTCCGCTGCACGTCCACCGAGGGTCATGCACATTTCATCAAATAATTGTTCTGTCCGATACAAATACTGTTCTCTCGGCAGGTATTGGGCATAGCCCAACGCTGCAACACCACGAGGCACGATTGAAACTTTGACCAATGGATCAGCATGCTCAAGGAACCACCCTGCTACCGCGTGACCTGCTTCATGATAAGCCACAATTTGCTTCTCTTCGGGAGAGATCAATTTGTTTTTCTTCTCAAGTCCTCCAATTACTCGGTCCATTGCATCCTGAAAATCCTGCATGGTCACCTCGTCACGATTTCGACGTGCTGCAATTAGAGCAGCTTCATTACACACATTCGCGATTTCCGCACCAGCGAAACCTGGAGTTTGAGAAGACAGTTTTTGAATATTAACGTCAGTGGATAATTTCAACGGTTTTAAATGCACTTTGAAAATCGCTTCACGACCTATTACATCTGGTTTATCAACAGATATTTGTCTGTCGAAACGACCTGGACGAAGAAGAGCCGGATCCAGTACGTCGGGACGGTTCGTTGCAGCTACGATGATGATGCCGGAGTCGGTTGCGAAGCCATCCATTTCAACAAGTAGAGAGTTCAATGTGTTTTCGCGCTCGTCATTAGATCCTGGCATTGCACCCCTCCCTCTCGAACGTCCTACTGCGTCAATCTCATCAATGAATATAATGCACGGTGCTTTTTCCTTAGCTTGTTTGAACAAATCACGTACGCGCGCAGCTCCAACACCCACAAACATCTCAACAAAATCGGAGCCTGAAAGCGAGAAAAAAGGAACTCCGGCTTCTCCTGCAACTGCTTTAGCCAGCAGGGTTTTGCCAGTTCCCGGAGGGCCTACTAACAATGCACCCTTTGGAATTTTGGCTCCTAGCTTTTTAAATTTATCCGGACTCTGGAGATATTCTACAATTTCTTTGATTTCTTCTTTAGCTTCATCCAAGCCAGCCACATCATTGAAGGTGATTTTTACTTTGTTCTCTGCGTCAAACAATGTCGCCCTCGAACGGCCAATGTTGAAAATCTGACCACCTGGGCCTACACCCCCTGACATTCTACCAAGTATAAAGTACATCACGAGAATCATCACAATGAAAAATCCCCAGGTTCCAAGGAAACTGGTCCAATCGTTGCGGGTATCTACCACAAACGGGACTTTATCATCATCAGGAACCTTTTCCTGCATCCTGTCAAAGTCCTTTTTGAATGTTTCGGCAGATGTAACCTGGAATTGGTAATGCGACGCACTTTCTCCGCCGAAATAATTGTTCTCCTTCGCTACGACCTTGTATTTATCAAGTTTTAATGCCTCTGGTTTAAGAGTTACCTCTACTGACTTGTCATTGACAATGGTTACCCGCTCCACTTCTTTATCGGCCATCATTTTTTCGAAACGTTTCTGGGTGGTTTCGCGAATGGTTGATGTTCTGTTGAGGTAAGTTATCCCTAATATAGTGGCAATCAGAGCGGCTATTATCCAGCCCTGATATCCCTTTTGAGGACTTTTAGGACTGAGAGGCCCTCTTTTGTTATCGTTTTCGGACATTCTGTGTTTTTAATTAAGAGGAAATATATTAAACAACATTCCAGGCGTGGCCAATGTTCAACCACCCAGGCCTTTATACCATGGAATCTTCCAGGTATGTTACCTCTGCATCTCCCCAAAGTTCTTCCAGATCGTAATGCTTACGGCGTTCTTTATTGAAAATGTGCGCTACAACGTCTACATAATCAATTAAAATCCATTCTCCATTCGCCTTTCCTTCTTTTTGCCAGGGTTCTGTTTTGGAAATTTTATAAACTTCGTCTTCAACCGAACTGGCCAAAGCATCTATTTGTGTGTCGGAATTCCCCGAACAAATCACGAAAAAATCGGTTATTGAATTTTTTACTTTTCTGAGGTCGAGAATTGCAATGTCCAAGCCTTTCTTTTCTGTCATTCCTTTAGCAACTAGCTCGGAGAGATCTTTTGAGGATAGTTCTTTATTTTTGCGTTCTTTCATGCGTAGTTAATTCCTTTCTAAACCCTAAAGTAAAGCAAAAAAATTGTACAACTCTATACAGGATACCTTAATAATTGGTAAAAAAGTTGTCTATCTGCCATCTTGTCACTCTACAAACGACATTGCGGCTGAAATAGTGCATGCGGGTTTGTTCAGCGAAGGTACCATTGTCATAACAGACAATCAGCTCCAAGGAAGAGGTCAGCGAGGGACAACTTGGATTGCCAGTCCAGGGGAAAATCTGACATTTTCAGTGATACTTAAACCCGATTTTTTACCGGTTGCAGACCAGTTTTTAATCAGCCAGATAGTTGCGCTTGCCATCAGGGCATATGTCGCTGATTATTTACTGAACGTTTTGATAAAATGGCCAAACGATATTTTGGTCAACAAAAAGAAGATATGCGGTGTTTTGATTGAAAATTCTGTTCAGGGCACCAAGCTGGTTCATTCGATTGTAGGCATAGGGGTGAATATTAATCAATCAGATTTTGGAAACGCAAGAGCGACCTCGCTCGTCAAAGAAACCGGGAAATTGAACATCCTGACAGAGGAGTTTCAAAAGTTAGTCAGGATATTGGACGCGTTCTATGTCAGGCTAACGGGTATTTCAACAAGTCAATCGATCCGGAAAGAATATCTGAGCCACCTTTATGGATATGGCTTGCCTGTAATGTTCTCGGTTCACAATCAAAGGCATACAGGGGAGGTAGCAGATGTTACACCACAAGGACGATTGGTCCTCAGATTGACTGGCAGCGACCAAACTATCGAAGTTGGTTTAAAAGAGATAGAATGGTTGATAACCTAATTAACCCCATTTCCCAAGTATCGCCATTACAGTAGCACATATTCCTAAGCCAAGTGATTCTCTAGCCAGTTCGATGTTGAGGCTTCTCATTGCAGTTTCCCCAAAGAAAATCCCCTCAAATTCCGGCGGCCATTGTAGCACGGCTGCAATCAGATACCCGGCGGCCAGCGCATAAAAAACCCAGCTTGGCCATAGCTCCCGGATGCTCATAAAACATCCCAAAGCGGCAAAACTGTAAATCCCAATCCAGATACCGGCGTCTGGGTCATTGTATTGAAGGTAGGCAAATACAATGAATATGATTCCGAAAACAATTTTAAATAGCTTCATAGGGTAAGAGGTTTTGGGAAATTATAGGTTAATAAGTCCTGACCTGATTGAAATTTACTTTTAGCCAGATCAAAATTCTAGTATTATGGACAAGAGCTTGCCAATGCCGACACCGCATCCTGATATCCGAGATTAAGAGCCTGTTTCAGGCTTGTGCATCCAAGGTCCCTTTCGCCATCATTCCATTGAGCGAGGCCGAGGCCATAAAAGGCCTTGCCATTCTGGCCGTCCAATTTGATCGTTTGCCGAAACGCCAAGATCGACTTTTTATAATCCTTTATCCGGTAATAGGTATTCCCGAGGTTATACCAAGCGTGTTTGTTGTTTTCATCTAGTTTTGTCGCCTTTTCGAAATCAACAATTGCTTCCTGAGGCCTGTCCATCATCACCATGAGCTGCCCCCTGTTCAAGAAAATGTCCGCCGTGTCTGGCGCTAGTGCTGCGGATTTATTGTAATCGGAGAATGCGGAGTCTAAACGATTCTCGTCCTTGTAAAGCAACGCGCGGTTAAAATATGGGCGATAAGAGCCAGGTTCTAGTTTGATCGCCTGGGCAAAGTCAAGAAGTGCATTGGGGAATTCCTTTAATTCATAGTAGGCAACTCCACGAAGATTGAATGCATCGGCGTTAGCGGTATTTTTTTCAATAGCTTTATTAATAAATTCGATCGCTTCACGTGTTTTTCCCTCCCTCATTAATTGTTTGCCCTTTACCAAAAAAGCGTCAGAGGATTGGGAACAGGCAAGTGGGAGAAATAAAAAAAATAGGAAAAATAAACGGGGCATACTGGCTCATTTCTAGTTGATTCGCACAAAAGTAACCTGAAACGTTAAATGAATGTTTTCTTTTTGTGAATAAAATGTCTTTATCTTTGCACCGGCAAATCGGAACTACCAGCTCCTTCCGAATCCCCCAGGTCCTGACGGAAGCAAGGGTAGGTGGTCGATGCGGTGAGATTCTCGGTTTGCCTTTTTTTATTCCCTTCCCGTCGTATTCTACTCTTTCTTTTTGCTTTTGACCAGGGTTTTCTACTTTTGTGGAAATTCTAACCAATACATTTCCGATATGAAATTTTTTATTGATACAGCTAATCTGAATGATATTCAGGAAGCACAGGCACTGGGTGTTTTAGATGGTGTTACTACCAATCCATCGTTAATGGCTAAGGAAGGAATTACCGGTAAGGATAACATCATGCGTCATTATAAAGCGATATGTGATATTGTGGACGGTGACGTTAGTGCAGAGGTTATTTCAATTGACCTGGCAGGCATGATCCGCGAAGGAGAGGAACTTGTTGAGATTGATGATAAGATTGTTGTTAAAATCCCAATGATCAAAGAGGGCGTAAAAGCGCTGAAATATTTCTCAGGAAAGGGCATTCGTACCAACTGTACACTGATCTTTTCTCCGGGACAGGCCTTACTTGCAGCGAAAGCAGGAGCAACCTATGTCTCGCCCTTCATTGGACGCCTGGATGATATTTCTACTGACGGGATCGCGTTGATCGAGCAGATATTAACTATTTACAGAAATTATGGGTACGATACCCAGGTTCTCGCTGCCTCTGTTCGCCACCCGATGCATGTGATTCAGTGCGCTGAGGTTGGGGCTGATGTGATGACAGGACCTCTGAGTGTGATGGAAGCATTGTTGAAACATCCATTGACCGACCTTGGTCTTGAAAAATTTCTAGCTGATTACAAAAAAGGAAATTCATAATTTATTCTGAGCACCTCCTAAAATCTTATGACTGAGTCAGCGGAGCCAATAATCGTACTGGATAGGGTAGATATATATCAGGGAGAAAGGCCTGTTTTGAACGACGTGCATTTTGAGATCAGCAAAGGAGAGTTTGTTTATTTGATCGGTCGGACGGGTAGTGGAAAGAGTTCTCTTTTAAAAACACTTTACGCGGACTTATGGTTACATACAGGTTCTGCCAAAGTGGCTGGATATGAATTGCATAACATCAAGAGGGTGGATATTCCATTTCTGAGGCGGAGAATTGGCATTGTGTTTCAGGACTTTCAATTGCTTTCAGACCGCTCTGTGGAGGATAACCTGTCTTTTGTATTACGTGCAACTGGATGGGACCAGCAGGCCAAGATCTCTAAACGAATAGCGGAGGTTTTGATGCAGGTTGGATTGGGCACCGCTCAGAAGCGGATGCCACATCAGCTTTCAGGAGGTGAGCAGCAGAGGGTAGTTATAGCCCGCGCTATGTTGAACGAACCGGCTATACTAATCGCAGATGAACCTACGGGTAATCTTGATCCCGAGGTTGGGGACCAGATCATGCAGGTTTTCAGGACAATCAATAACGCCGGTACAGCCATTTTGATGGCTACCCACAACCACGATTTTTTGAAACGTTTTCCAGCGCGTGTTTTAAAATGTGAAAACGGAAGCGTCACAATTAGTTAAGCAAATCGTTTATAAGCAAAAAGAGCGAGGCGAAAGCTTCGCTCTTTTTGCTTATAAACGATTTGCTTACTTCGCTTTCATGTCGATAATGGGGATGATCATCTCTTCCAAAGACACCCCGCCGTGCTGGAATGTATCCCTGTAAAGGTTTACATATTGGTTATAATTGTTAGGATATGCAAAGAAGTAGTCCTCCTTGGTGAATACATAGGAAGTCGAAACATGAGGCTTTGGCAGGAAAATACGTTCAGGTTTTCTGCACACCATTAAATGGTTATCATCAAAACCAAGGTTTTTGCCATGCTTGTAACGGAGATTGGTGTTTGTTTCCCGGTATCCGATGATTTTGACTGGTTTTTGGACCCGGATCATTCCATGATCGGTTGTCAGGATGAGGCGGCATTTCTTTTCTGCTATTTTCTTAATAAAATCCAGCAAGGGCGAATGCTGAAACCAGGATTTCGTGATAGACCGGTAAGCAGCCTCGTCCGGTGCCAATTCCTTGATCATCTGAACGTCGGTCCGTGCATGGGAAAGCATGTCCACAAAGTTGTAGACAATCACATTTAGCTGGTTGTTCAGCATGTTATTAAAATTGTCAATCAGCGCCTTTCCTTGGTTCGTGTTAAGAATTTTGTGATAAGAAGACTTGATATTGAAATGGTTCATTTCAAGTTGCTTCTGAAGAAAATCATGTTCGTGATTGTTGAGGCCCTCTTCACCGTCAGGTGTATTTTCGTCACTAACCCACCATTGCGGATGCTTGCGCTCCATCTCACTGGGCATCAGACCGGAAAATATCGCGTTTCTCGCATATCCAGTAGTTGTTGGGAGAATTGAGTAGTAAGATGACTCTTCTTCAATGTTAAAATATTCTTGTAAAATAGGCTGGATCATTTTCCACTGGTCGTAGCGGAAATTGTCTATCAATAAAAAGAAAACCGGTTCGGTGGAACCTTTAAGATGCGGGAAAACCTTTTGCTTCATCAATTGATGTGAAAGAATAGGTTTGTCGGATCGGGGATCATTTAACCAGTCTTCATACTGGTCTTCAATGAACTTACAGAAGTTGGCGTTGGCTTCACTCTTTTGCATACTGAAAACTTCCGCCATACCCTGATCTTCCGAGCTTTCCAGCTCCAGTTCCCAGTAGATCAGTTTTTTATAAATATCAGCCCATTCTTCATGTCCGATGCGATCCTGATATTGCATCGCCAGGTTTCGAAACTCCTGTTGATAGCTCAGTGTGGTTTTCTCTGTTACTAACCTCTTGTTATCCAGGATTTTCTTAACGGAAAGGAGTATCTGGTTGGGGTTCAGTGGTTTGATCAGGTAGTCGTCGATTTTCGAGCCTATCGCATCCTCCATGATATGTTCTTCTTCACTCTTGGTAATCATCACTACGGGAAGATTGGGCTGCTGCTGTTTGATCTGCGCAAGCGTTTCAAGCCCTGTCATACCAGGCATCATTTCATCCAGAAAAACGATATCAAATCTGTCATTTTCAATCCGGTCCAAAGCGTCTGCCCCGCTGTTTACCGGGGTCACACTGTAACCTTTATTGGTCAGAAACATGATATGTGGTTTGAGAAGATCTATTTCATCATCGGCCCAAAGGATGTTGTATTGCATAAGGCTGTTTTTTCAAAATGTTAATTAGTAAATAGATGCAAGGGTAACGCCCCAATCGAAAGAGGAGGTATAAAAATAACCCTTTTAACGTTTTTTAAGAAATACACGACGAACTCATATACGTTGTCACGCTGCTAAAAAATGCATACCATTCAGGGCTTTTAAAGCAGAAATTTTTTGGTTACCCTGTCGAGATCGGCGGGCGTGTCCACACCGTGAGAATCGTCGGAAGTGATGACTGCCTTGATAGCGTACCCATTTTCCAGCCAGCGAAGTTGTTCCAGCGATTCCGCTTTTTCCAGCGAGGAAACGGATAGTTTGGTGATCTCGGCAAGTACGTCCACACGGTAGGCATAAATTCCGATATGCTTGTAAAATACGTGCGAATGAAGCCAGTTTTGCTCCTCTGCATTCCTCAAATAAGGGATTGTTTGTCGGCTGAAATACATGACTTCGCTTCTTTTGTTCAAAACAGCCTTAGGTACATTGGGGTTAAACAGAATTTCATCTTGATCAATTACTTTAACCAGTGTTGCAAGCTCTGTTTCGCCATCAAGTACTCCCGCCAGTTGTTCTATTGGTTCGGGGCTAATGAACGGCTCGTCGCCCTGTATATTAATTACATAATCAAATTGACCTTCTGTTTTACTGAAGGCTTCAAAGCATCTGTCGGTGCCACTATGATGGTCTAAGGAGGTCATTACCGCATTTCCCCCGAAATCCAGCACGTGGTCAAGGATTCTTTTGTCGTCCGTCGCAACAATTAAGTGATCCAGATGGTTAGCTTTTAAAGATTGTTCATACACCCTGCGGATCATACTTTTGCCGCCGATATCTACTAAGGCTTTGGCGGGGAAACGGGTAGAAGCATATCGGGCAGGGATAATTCCTAATATTCGCACGAGGTTGTTGTTTGTCTGATCAATGTAATTTTGTTTCAAAATAAAGCTAAAAAATTGCAAAAACTCATTTCACACAGGTTTTCACAAAATATCTGGCGGATACTTCCTGACACGGACCCTGAGAGTGATCTGTGGGCCATAGAGTTACGCGATGGGTTGAAAAAGACCGTTTCGTTCGCGATCTTAAGTACTGAAACCTGCACCGTCCGATGGCAGGTACAGCCACCAGAGGCAAATTGGTGGACTTCGCTGACGGCCTTTTCACATGGGCGCATGTATTTGCATCATTATCGCTTTCCTGAGATTCCCGAACCAACAGATCTTTTGATTCTTTCAGGTGAGAGCGGTCAATGTGAAGACATCATACCTAATCACATTTTAATTAAATCACTAAGTCGGGACACACTTGACTTAGCGACTAAAACGGGTGACAAGCTGCAGCAAAAGCAATATGACATTGTTTCAAAGAAGTTTACCCCCACTTCGGACATATCGGCTCCCGAAAACCGGATAATTTTAAAAGAACCGGTTCGTTACATGGAAGGCAATGCCCATTTTGAAAAGCTGCGGTCATTTATTGAAAATAAAGCCGGAGGACATGTTGCAAAAGGCATCGATTATCTGGAGTTACGGCCCTATATGATCTTTTCTTACTATATTTACGATCAAGATAAAACAGTGCAATACCTCCTCATCGTAACGGATCAGATGGAAACGGTTCTACACGAGAAGCTGTCAGAAGAGCGTGAAGGAATGGGCCGTGCAACAATGATTCTGAAAGCGTCGACGCTGGTATATCTTAAAAATAATAATGAGTTTTCGAGTTTAACGCTTTCATAATAAATGAGATATATTTTTTGCCTGGCCCTTATGGCAGGATTGTTGTCAGGAATAGCGCGGGCCCGGGGCGGGGAGTTAAATGTTGTAGATTCTGTCGGAGTCGAAAAGGTAGGAGGGAAGATTTTCATCCTGCATAAAGTGAACCAGGGACAAACCATGTTTGCTGTAGTCAGGCAATATGGGACGACCATTCAGGCCCTTCGGGAAGCGAACCCTGGAATGAGCGATCAGATTCAGTTTGGACAGACAATCAGGGTACCATATATAGCCAAATCTTCTAAAAAGGATACAAAGGAACCCAAAAAGGAAGAGAAGAAAGAACTCCAGAAGGCAGAGATCAAAGATTTAAAGCCCGTGTCAGATACTCCGGCTGTTGCTTCCTCTGCACCTATCACATCTGCTCCTACCGCAGGAGCAACTGTCGCAGCACCGGCAAATGGAATTCATAAAGTTGAGCCTGGACAGACACTTTACAGGGTTGCAGTCAAATACGGTGTTTTAATGGCAGACCTGCGAAAATGGAATAACCTCACGGATGATAATCTCAAAGATGGTCAGGAATTGATCGTAAGTGAAAAGGGGCTTGAAAAGCCGGCTGCAGTCGTGGTGCCGCCAGCTCCCAAAGTGGCATCTACGGTTGTCAAAGACTCAGTTAAAGCAAAAGCGGTCGTTCCTGATAAAGTATTGAAGCCTGTGGAGGAAGTAGCGCCTCCGAAGGTAGTCAGGGGAAAGAGAAAGTCGGAGTCAGGGCTGGCAGAAGTGATTGAATCAGACGAAAGTACTAGCAAATTTTTAGGACTTCACAGGACAGCGCCAATAGGCGCTTTGGTGGAAGTGCTTAACGAGTATAATCAGGAGAAAATCATTGTAAGGATAATAGGCCGGATACCGGATACCAGTATTAATGACGACATTGTTATTAAATTATCTTCCAGAGCATTTGAGAAAGTATCTCCAAATAGTAAAAGGTTCAGAGCGGTAGTGAGTTATCTTGAATAAATGAATGAACAAAATAATATGAAACACGCACCGGAATTCCGTTCAAAAAGAGAAGAGGAGAGGGCAGAGCTCAAAAATACAACTGGCTATAAATTGTGGAGTGTAATGTTTACAATCTTGTATCCGTTCATTGCCATTTTTACATTCCTGTTTTCAGGTATCGTTATGTTTTTTTCGGGTATTTCAAGAATATTGGCCTACCTGTTCGGAGGTAGCCATGCCAAGCATTGACGGCGAGGCCGCAAATATTTCCCCTTATATCGTAGATCTTCTGGAGAAAAAGGCCGAACAATATAACAAGCCCGATTTTATTCCATTTGATCCCGTCAGCATTCCCCACCGTTTTTCTGTAAAGCAGGACATAGAAATCATGGGTTTCTTTGCAGCTATTTTAGCATGGGGCCAGCGAAAAACCATTATCAGTAAATGCCTGGAACTGTCCGAGTTGATGGACAATGCACCTTATGATTTCATCTTAAATTACCAGGAAGGCGATTTGAAGGCTTTTCTGAATTTCAAGCATCGGACGTTTAACGCTACGGACACGCTTTATTTCCTTCATTTTTTTCAGCAGTATTACCGGAAGCAAGAGTCTCTGGAATTTGCGTTTTGCACCCATGTTAATGTTTTTGATGAAACCATTGAGAATGGGTTGATCGGCTTTCACGACATGTTCAGCAATTCGGAAAACTTTCCAGCCAGAACCCGCAAGCACATTGCAACACCATTGAGGAAGTCGTCCTGTAAGCGTCTGAATATGTTTCTACGATGGATGGTGCGCAAAGACGATAGAGGAGTGGATTTCGGCATCTGGAACAACATTAGACCTTCACAGCTGGTTTGTCCCTGCGACGTGCATGTCGACCGTGTCGCCAGGCTTCTGGGATTGATTACCAGGCCTGTTACCGATTGGCGAACCGCAAAAGAACTCACTGCTTCGCTTAGACTTCTTGATCCAGCCGACCCTGTCAAATATGATTTCGCACTATTTGGATTGGGAATTGAGGGCTTTGCGAAGTAATGCTATTTTCTTCATTTAGAAGTATTTGTGATTTGTAAAAAGGGCTTTCCGATTGTTCATTTCTGCTGACCATTCATTCATTGTTGCGGCTTTTTGAAGTTGCGAAGTTTCATCTTTGATGCATTACTAACGAGGCGTTTTGCCTCATTAATCATAGATCAATATGAAACAATGGTACAAAACAGTTGGGGTGCTCATGATGTTGGCTTGTTCACTCCGGCAGGTGAATGCTCAAACGCAATACGGGGCCAACGCTGGTACAAGCGGGCAAGATCGTGTTTTTATTGGGGCTTTGGCAGGAAACATGAATATTGGATCTTTCAATACTTTCGTTGGCAAGAGCGCAGGACAAACCAGCGTATCAGGAAATTATAATACGTTCTTGGGGTATTACAGTGGCTACGCTAATGACGGAAATTCGCACAATGTTTATGTAGGGACTCATTCGGGAAAAACAAAAGGCGGCAACGGGAATGTTTTCATTGGGGCGTATAGTGGTCAGGAGTATAAAGGTAATTACAATGTTCTGATAGGGGATGAAGTTGCCGGGAAGGGCTCCGGGCATTCAAATGTCATGTTGGGAAGATTTGTCGGAACCTTGGCAAATGGAGATGGTAATGTATTTATTGGTGAAGGATCAGCGGGAGCGTTCAATAATAAATCAACCCATAATGTCTTCACGGGCATGGGTGCCGGAACTTATAACAAGGATAGCAAAGAAAATTCTTTTTTTGGATTTCACTCTGGATATTATGGTGAAACCGGCAGTTATAATTCTTTCTATGGCTCTCAATCAGGCGTTAATAACAAAACAGGTGAGTACAATACGTTTCTGGGATATTTATCAGGGTCTAGCAATACAAGCGGCAGCTACAATACGTTCTTGGGCACACTAACGGACGGAGGCGTTAATGTAAGCTATTCAACGGCAATAGGATATGGCGTTACGGTGGACCAATCCAATAGTATTGTAATAGGAAGGCCTGTGGACAGGGTCGGTGTTGGGGTTTCTATGCCAAATTATCAGTTGCATTTAAGCACGGAGTCGGCTGCCAAGCCTGGTAATTCTACTTGGACGGTGTCTTCCGACAGACGATTAAAAAAGGATATCTCAGATTATAATGACGGATTGTCTCTTTTGAAGCAAATCCGGCCGGTATGGTTTTCCTATAACGGAGAGGCGGGCATAAAAACAACAAAGAAGTTTGTCGGTATCATTGCACAGGATATGCAGAAAATAGCGCCTTATACGATTGGTACCTTCGTTTATAAGGATTCAACTGGTAAACAGACAGAATATTTGGATTACGATGCAAATGCTGTTACGTACATGTTGATCAATTCCGTGAAAGAACAGCAAGAAATCATCGAGCAAAAAGAGCAAAAAATCCAGGAGCTAGCCACGGAAATGGCAGATTTGATTAAACGGCTAACTCAACTGGAACGAATCGTTGCGACTGGATCCCCTAAATCTTTAACAGGGAATCCTGCCGCGCGTCAAACCGGCGAGCCTAATGAGAATGGGGTTATTCTCGAACAAAATGCCCCTAACGGCTTTTCCGAGCAAACTTCCATCAAGTATTTCATTCCCCAGACGGTTAAAGAGGCAGTTCTGAATGTCTATTCCGTTGATGGCGTGAAGGTTAATTCTTATCCTGTTAGCGAACGGGGAGAAGGTGCATTGAACATTTCGGCCAGTGAATTTCAAAGCGGCGTTTTTGTATATGACCTGGTTACAGACGGCAAAAGCAATGGTGCTAAGAAAATGGTGATTAAGTAACTAACGTCAGGATCAGGTGATAAAGCAAAAAAGGAGGCTCTTACCGAGACCTCCTTT